>CAVYXX010000096.1:0-45749 GCA_963772355.1 uncultured Alphaproteobacteria bacterium
AACCCAGGCCAGGATCATGGGCCCGACTACAAGAACACATCCTTAAGATCGTCTGCGCAGGCGACAAGAACCTCCGCGACTGGCTCATGGGATGGATGGCACGCCTGGTGCAGTGTCCGGGTGAGCAAGGGGAAGTCGCCGTCGTCATGCGCGGCATCGAAGGATGCGGCAAGGGCACGCTGGCGAAGGCGCTGCTCCACATTCTCGGCCAGCACGGCATGGCGATCAGCAACGCCAAGCACCTGACCGGCAACTTCAACGGCCACCTAAGAGACACCGTGCTGCTGTTCGCTGACGAGGCGTTCTACGCCGGAAACAGAGCGCACGTCGGCATCTTGAAGGCGCTGATCACCGAACCAACCCTCGCGATCGAGGCGAAGTATCAAAACGTCGTCCAGATGCCGAATTACGTTCACCTGATGATGGCTTCTAACGAAACCGGGTTATACCGGCCAGCCTGGAAGCCCGCCGGTTCATGGTATTGGAGGTGTTGGCCGCCAGGGCAAACGATACGGCCTATTTCGCCGCGATCTGGGGGGAGATGAAGAACGGCGGATACGAAGCGATGCTCCATGACCTGCTCAACTATAATCTGACGTTCTTCAACCATCGCAATGCGCCCAAGACTGTCGGCCTATACGAGCAGAAGAAACTCAGTCTGGGGACGGCCGAGGCCTGGTGGCTCGATGTCCTACACCGCGGATACGTCTACAAGTCTAAGCTCGGCCAGGAAGACCACTTCGGGCAATGGCACGAGACCATTACAACTGAGGTGCTCTTCGCCTCCTATGCCGAATTCGCCAAAGCGAAGAACGATCGCCATCCAATGGCACGCGAAGCGTTCGGCCGATTTATGGTCAACGTAGGTGGCGAGGACACTCAACCGCGCAATGCCGTCATCGGAGAGCACATAATCGATGTGCCGTCCGGCCCATGGGGGAACATGACCCGGAAGGCGGATCTGATCGAGAAGAAACGCGCCACCGGCTATAGCATTGGGACCCTGAAAGGGCCCGCGACACTTTCCTTGGCGCTACGAAACTCGACGTCAAATGGGAAGCCATCGAGGATGACGCTGGCAAACCTTAAAGGCACCTCGCCCCAAACCGAAAACCCCCGGCAAGGGTTCAACGCCCGGAAATGGGTGGCAAGGGCATACGTTTCCACGAAACGACGCTGAAACCCGCAGAAGTCCTGAGGTGGAAAGGGTAGCAAGGGTGGAAAGGGCTTTTTCGCACCAAAACTTTCTAGCACGAATTTTCCACGGCATAGCATAACGAACTCGCGCGCCACAATCCGTCTCACCCAGCAACTTTATATTATACCCTTTCCACCCTTTCCACCCTTGCCGACTTAGATAAATACGGGAGGTTTCGTGGCAAGGGTATCTCTACACCGGCCAGAGGAACCCTTGCCAATGCTTGCCATATCCCGGCAAAACTGCTTCGCACATTCAACGGTAGTTACTGGGCCTATGTCGAGATTGCACACCGGGCTTCTATTGCCCCATTGATCGGAGATAACCCATGTCACTCGGGTCTAGCTTAGTCTACGCTGTTACGCGGAACGTTCGGTATGCCTCAATGCGAGTCCATGGGGTGTCGGCACTGGTGGAATACGATCCGCCTGATCTCCCGGACCGGAAGCATGTCGTCGTCGAGCGCCTCCCGCAAGGGACGAGGGTGAGTAGTAATTACAGCCCCGAGGTATCGTTGCATTTTTCGATTCCGACACCACTGATAGTGGATCGGGTCGAGTTGACCTTTCAGCGGGTGCCGCATCAAGATCCAAACGATTTCGAAGTCGAACACGTATTCGACGGCGCATCGGTCTGGGTTTGTCGGGTCGCCATCGCCTTTGTCAGCAACCCCGGTGGCTCAACTTTTACTATGCCCAAGATAGGTTCAATTGAAGTGTGGGATGGTGGCCGGCGGCTCTTTCAGCACAGCGACGCGAGCAGCCTTGTGCTAATTCCTGCTCAGTTGGACGCGTTTCGCGAATTACCCAATCCAACGAGTGAGACGGTGATCGAGTTCGAGCTCAATAAGCGTGTCTACTCAGGCCTGGGCGTGACGCTGACAATCATGCTAGGCGCCCAACTCGACCATAATGAAGAGAGCAGTTTTCTGGCGCACTCGGCCAAAGCCGTTTTTTATATGTAATTCCTCGGGACCCTCGGGACCCAAGGCCAAACTAAGCAAAATCTTGGTCGTCCACAGACCCATAGGCTGCGGACATCTGGCAAAGGTTTTGTTGCTTTGCAACGCGCTAACCGACTATACGCACACCCATGTCCGCTCAGTGTCCGCAAAAACGTCGTGAAACACCAGAGCCCGGGTCCGAAAGTTTGGGATCACCATCGGGCGGCGGCCTCAGCGACCGCGGCGACCAGTTGTCTTGCTTTACCAGGCCGATGTTAATCTGTTACCCAAACCGAACTGACGCGCCCTCAGTCCTTCTCGGCGCCGGATCGAGGCCCGCAATCGCAGCCAGCATCGCAACACGAAGCACGTCGGCCATCACGTCTTCACCCGGCTTCAACGCCAACGCACCGAACAGCGGCAGCTCCGCCGATCGCGCCAACGCCGATGCTGACAACTTCACATGCCCGCCCGACACGTGCGCACCAGCGTTCAGCATCAGCCGCACGGGGTCCTCAAAAAGCACTTGCTCGATCGTGATGACATCGATATGCCGCTCGAACCGACCTGAGCGAAACATCGCTTCCAGCCGGGCGCCGAACACGCCCTGAACCGCGATCACGGCGGCATCCACTAGCTGGTCGGGAACATAGACGAAGACCGACGGGGTCCACCGCTTGTTTTGTGCCAAGGCTGCCGCCGTCGTCGCCTCGCTCATCTCATCCATCCGCTTCACGATGTGCGAGAGGATCCCGCCAGACCAAGGCAAACGATCAAAGTCCAGCAGGATCAGCGGAACGGCGTCCACGTTACTGTGCGAGAAGATCCCATAGCCGGACATCCCGTCGATCCCTACCCATATCGTCGCGTAGATCTGGGACGGGAACGGATGCTCAACCGGTTGCTGCTCCGCCGCCAGCAAGTCATCGCGTTTGATCAACGCCGGCCTGCGATCCAGTTCCAAGCCTACCAGCACGCCACACACCGCGTTCGCGATGTCGTCGTGGCCGCCGGGGCTGTGATCAATCGAATCCCTTCCCGCCCGCGACGTACGGCGTTCCAAGCCGCATAGCTGAGCCGATAGCCGCTGATGCTCCAGCAGTTCTACCCGTTTCGAATTCAGCAAGGGAAGCGCATCGTGGTAGAGGTCGCTCTTCGGTCTGGCGGACTGCTCGAACGTGATCCCGTGCGCAGCGAAGCGGGAAACGGGCCACAGACCAGCGTAATGATCTCCCACGACGCGTTTGACACCGAACCGGTTCAGCAACGCCGCGCATTCCATCACAGCAACGTCCGGATCGAACGGCGGGCGGATCTCCAGCACGGCATCGAGCACGCCCACCGAGTTATCCCGCAGATGGGCGACGGCGAGCGTGAAGGCATCGTTCGCGCCGCCGCTCGGGTCGGCGAATGCGGCATACTGGATACCAGCCTCCGCCTGTAGCTCTCGGCAGCCCCACATCGTGACGGCGTCAACCGCCTCGCGGGTAACCCAGTCGGCCAGGTCGTCACGAAACTCCGCGCCATATTCGGCCTTTGCCGCCTCGGGATCGCTCTCGTAGGCTTCGGCGATGATAGCAGGATCAATGCGGGAGTTCATCGTTGCGGTGTCGGCCTTCCAGACCAGCACCCGCGCGTCATCCTTGCCGTAGTGACGCCTGTAGGTGTTGTACAGCTCGCCCTTCTTCGCGTAGGGCGACGATGCCAACAGCAAGATCGAGCCCGGGATCGAGGCCATGCCAGGGCGCAGCGCTCGTAGGATTTCGGTGTCTGGGTTAGCGCTGCTCTCATCCGATCGCCAGAATGCGATTTCGTCGCACAGCACCGCGGCGAACGAATACCCTCTCGTAGTCCGAAACGATGCCGTCGAGATCTCGATTACGACGCGATTCGAGAGCGCGATAAACTCACCGGTCTCCGTCTCGATCATGGCAGCCAACGGCTCGACCGCCTTCAACAGGCCGCTTACGAATCGGAAGATTGACCGCGCTTGCGACCGGTTCGACGCCAGCACGGCGATCGTCGCAACTTCGCCAGGCGCAAGGTGCGGCGTATAGTCTCGGAAGCAGGCGAGAAAGACCGCGATCAGGGCCAGCACACGGCTTTTGCCACCGCGCCGGCCGACAACGAGACACGCTTCCGAGAATGGCGCCGTCGGGGCCGTCGTGCGGCCCGTGCACTGGCGATAGAGGGCCATCGCGGCCTCATCCATCGGCCCGGCGGTCAGCGCTGCCAGAAACGCCTTCCAGCCCGCCCACGATGGGCCGCGGAAGTGACTGGCAAACAGCTCGGGGTCAGCAAGAGCCTTCAGTAGGCTAGGCGCCCTCATGGCGCCTCATCAGTAACCAGATCTTGGTGCCGGTTCATTCGCTCCCAGAATGGACGCGAGTCCTTCGGTGCTGGCGCGGCGGCCAGGCCGATCTGGTTCAGCACCCGGGTCAGCGAATTGCTCCAGGCCAGATACTGCCTCCCGTTCCGCTCGCTCATCTCGCCAGACCTGGCGCTCTCGCGATCCATCAGATGGAGGCGCAACGAGAGCGCGGCGGCCCGATCGATCAAGATGCGCTGCGGTGCTGTGGGCTTGCCGCCGAGATGCTGGGTCAGTTCCGCACGTACGCGGGCCATCAGCCTCCCTTCGGCGAGACGTCCGTCAACGATCTGCAACTTATCGGGGCGAGAATGCGGACCTATTTTCGGCATCTCTGCGGCATAAACCCTATCCCGGCTATAATTCAAGCATTACCGAAGTCACCACAAGTCTACACTTGTATTTAACTGTATCCGTACCTACATAGTATATCACCGAGCATCACCTGTAAGAGACGATCCGATGACAACCGCCGAACAGAAACCGAAGGAACGAACGACGGTCTACCTGCCCCCATCCCTCAAGCAGACGATTGCGCACGAAGCAGAGGAGGCCGGGCAAACCCTATCGATTTGGGTGGAGCGAGCGCTCGCGTCACACATCAAAGCGAAGGTGACCGCTCAATGAACAGCGAACCGACCGACGCGGAACGGGAGGGCTACAAAGCTTGGATGGAAGGAATAGAGGCTGATAACTGGCCAAACCACTACAGTGGAGGATCAAGATCTGAAGAGTGGCAGCGGGGTTGGCGAGCTGAAAGCCCGCGTCGTCGTATTGCGGCGGTCGTCGCCGCTCTGTTCTCAATCGCTGCTGTGGTGATGCCGTTGATACCGTCAGCGCTCCCCCCGCCTGTGAAGGAAGTCCCACTTGCCCGATGAAACGACCGCCAATCTTATCAAACGCGGTGCGGTCGGCCTAACGGTTCTGCTTTGTTCATCCCAAACCATGGCCGACCCAGCCTGGTCCGATGTGCCACATTATGGGCTCCAGTTTAACCGGGCACTACGCGCCTACTGCGGGACACCCAACTACTACACAGCAGAATGTCAGCGCCACCAGCAACAGGCGTGGGCGTGTCTCCATTTGGCCGAAATCGCCGGCCCGACCTACAGCCTCGCGCGCGGGAAAATGAGCATCGGCGCAAGCGCGGAGGCTGCCGCATCGAGGGTGGCCGGGACAACCCACGCTCCCCTTTCTGTGGCGAAGTATGCAGCAGGCCTAGTGGCGGGTGGGCGCCGAAAAACTGCCCGGAACTTCGCCGAATATGTGGCCAACGATATTCAGCAACATTGTTATGCAGCGTTGCCTCGCGGGAGATCTACCATGACCAACGGGCAACGCGCAGGATCGTCGATCAAAAAAGATGCAAACTTGCACCTTGATCTAAGGCCGATGGAGGAAAGGTTTCTCCTCTAGATGTAAGGGATCGACTACACGCCCCGTCCGCAGCGGTGGCGCGATGGTGGGCGCGTTGCTGGTGGCGCGAAAGGAGTTGGCGGCATGAGTGCGGCTGCCGCTGCGACTGCACAATCTTTGGGTCAGAGCTAGCGCGCTGTGAGCTCTGATCGAGGCCATGTATCGGCCACCACCTGATAGATATCTTGTGTTCGGCACAAGCTAACTCGCTGCTATATATGGACATTACCCAACATAAGCAGGCGCGACCGGTCCTGCGGGTAACGCCGGGGTAACACTGGAGCCAGTTTGCTGGCCGGTTTAGGGAAGCATAGCTGACATATCTGAATGGCAGTGCGTCATAACTTATTCCGATACTGCTTCTGTCGGCAGCGTCCGGAGCAGAAGCGGGCGGTCAGTCGCTTCGCCTCGATCGGTGTGCCGCAACCCTGACATGTAGCCTCGGCAAGGGCCGTTCGGCGTGCGGCAGCCTTGGATAGAGGCCTTGGCGGCAGCCGGTGCGCATCGCGCCACAACGCCCCACCCAGACGCCATATTTGTGGGATGGATGATGGGAAGCGTGCGACTGACCAGCATCGTGCGAGGACGCAGGCCGATAAGCGGCGGATGGTCTAACCGATGTCGCACGGTCCGCAACATCGGTGCCGTGCGACAAACTTCCCGAACGCCGGGAAGTTTTGCGAAAAGTTTCCTGCAACCTAGCGCCGGCGGGAGGTTGTCGCGTCTGAAACCTCCTCCCGTGAGGAGGTGTCTCCAGTGCCGCCGTTTTGAACTTCGCGCCGGCGAGAAGTTCTTTCGTGCGTCGAATTGGAAGCATCCATTTTCTGGAGATGCAGGCGTTCCCCGGGCAGACACCTACTCCTGGAGCGCCTCGTGCTAACTTATGACTTCCGCCTTCCACCCGGTCCGCGAACTGCTGAGTACGCTCGTCTAGCAGAAGACCTCGGCTTTCGAGCGGTATGGTGCCCCGAGGTCCCCGCCTTCGGGCACGACATATGGGTCGCTCTCGCCCGCATCGCCGGAAAGACCAGCTGCATCAAATTTGGCCCCGCCGTGCTGATCCCGAGCTATCGCCACCCGATGGCTCAGGCTTCGGCCATCGCAACACTCGAGCAGATCGCGCCGGGACGCCTAATGGTTGGGTTCGGTACCGGCTTTACTGGCCGTGCGGGGATGGGCAAGAGGCCCTTGAGCCTCGAGAGCATGCGTAAGCATATCACGCAGGTTAAGGCATTGCTGCGCGGTGAGGTTGCCGATATCGACGGCGGTCTTGCCCAGATCCTCGCGTCCGACGGCCAATTGCCTGACCGTCCGATCAACGTGCCAATCTACATGGCCGGCCAAGGCCCAAAGGCCCGTGCGCTCGCCAAAGAGATTACCGATGGCCTGATTTCCCTCGGCGGTCCGGCCGAAGGGTTCGAAACCTGTCTTGTGTCGACCAACGGGACGGTCCTCGATGATGGCGAGGACGTCACCTCGCCGCGCGCCTCGACCGCCCTCAAACCGATCATCGCGCTTGCCTATCACCATCGGTACACGACCGATCCTGAAAGTGTGAAAGCGCTGCCGAACGGCGAAGCGTGGCTGGCGAGTGTCGAACGTGTGGGCGAGAACGTTCGACACCTGTCTGTTCACCGCGGTCATAACTTCGACGTTTCAAACGGCCATGACCCGCTGGTCGACGTGTCCAACGCCAAACAGATGACCTTCACGGGCACGCGCGAGGAGTTGCGCGAACGTCTCGCCCAGCTGGAGGCCAGGGGCGCCACCGGCATTATCTTTGGGACGAGCGGTTACGATGTTGAGCGGGAGCTGAGAGCCTACGCGGAGGTCGCGGGTTTGAGGTGATCGAGGCGCGGCGCCTGTTGGTTGCCGGCGATCTCACTTTGAGGGCCAGAACAAAGGGGGATTGTGTCTTTGCAAACGCGGCCGCTTTCGGCCAAGCCAAGCCGCTCCCGCGGTGGCCGGGGTGCGCCTATGTTGGTCACTCGGGCGAAGCGGATCATTTCTCGGAAGCGGACATAAACATCAGCGTCCGCTCCGGCGGTCCTGGGTGGACTCTGGACATTCCTGAAAGCCCTCGCCTGTATCGCCGACCATCCGTCTAGACGCGTGCACCAACTCCCCCGGAACACAAACGGGATCCGCGAGAGGCTCGATCGGTGCGACGGCGCCTGACCGGATCGACGTTACAGGGGAGCCGCGTGGCTGGCCGGACGTTTGCCACCGATCGCGGGTCGACGCGGGAGCGCAATCGGGGCACCTGCATCACGCCGATGACGCCTCCAGCTTCGTCCGCACCGCCCGCGCCGACCGCAGCTGTAGCATTGCCAGCGCCGCGGCGCTCATGGCGGCGGTCACGACCAGGTAGAAGCTTGGCGACAACGGGTCGCCGGTCGCGGCGATCAGCCAGGTCGCGATGAACGGCGCGAAGCCGCCGAAGATGGTCACGGCCGTGCTAAAACTCAGCGACACGCCGATCGCGCGGGTCGCGACCGGGAATTGTTCGCCCAGCAGCGACGGCAATACGCCGCTGTAGCCCGCCTTAAGGAGTTGCAGCCACGCGACGACGAAGATGCACGTCCCCAGCCTAGGCCACGATGCCATCAGGAAGAAGCACGGCCATGACGTCAGGACAAACAGCCAAGCCGTGACAACCATGATCCGCGGCCGCGAGATCTTGTCCGACCAATGGCCGAACAAGGGGCAAAATACCGCGAGAACGACCCCGCCGACTAACGTCGCGGTAAAGCCGCTATAGGCGGGAAGACCCAGTGTCTTTTGTCCGTAGGTTGGAATGTAGAGCAGAATATAGAACGAGCTGTTCGAGATGATCGAGGCGCCGATTGCGAGCACCAGCGCCAGCGGATGCTTGCTCAGCAGTTCGCGGATTGGCGTCGCCTCGGGGTGTTCGGCTGCCAGGAACTCTGGCGTTTCAGCCAGACGCGACCGAATATAGAGCCCGGCCGGCCCGACCAGCATGCCGAAGAGGTATGGCAGCCGCCAACCCCAGATGAGCAGCTGGTCATGACTAAGAAGCGTGTTCAGCGCGATGCCGAACAGCGAGGCGAGCGCCGTGATCAGACCGGCGACAGAGAACTGCCAGCTGGCGGCGAAGCCCCGGCGCTGCGACCCGTGCTCCATCAGGAACGCCACCGAACCGCCGAATTCGCCGCCAACCGAAAATCCCTGCAACAGGCGCGCGAGCGTGATCAGGATCGGCGCGGTGATGCCGATCGCCGCGTAGCTCGGCGTCAACGCCATGAGCGTCGTGCCAATCATCATCAGCACGAGCGAGAGCGTTAGCCCGGCCTTGCGTCCATGCTTGTCGGTATAGGAGCCGACGAAGATCGCCCCCATCGGGCGCACGAGATAGGCGAGCCCAAACGCACTGAAAGTGACCAGAAGCGACACGGTCGGGTCTGCGACAGGGAAAAACACCTGCGAGATCGTGACCGCGAGGAAGCCGTAAATGACGAAGTCGAAGTACTCGAGGACATTGCCGATCGTGGCGGCGATCACGACGCGCCGCAGCGTCGATACGGGCGGTGCGGCTCCGGCCATAGCAGCATTGGTGGCCATCCCTGCGTCCTTTTTTGAGACCGGCTTTGTTCAGCCGGTATCCCCGATATGATCGCCCATCCAGCCATATGGCAACAGCGTATACTTGGGGCATCGCTAGGCCGACGCTGGAAGCCTCGCCGACCGAGGGGCCGATCGCTGTCTGACCGAGAGTTTGGACCCGGAAGCCCACGCCAGAACGCGGTCCCCGTCCGGCTCAACCCCGTGAGGCAGCGAGCCGAGGGAGCCAGTCCGGAAGCGGCCAGCTCTTGCCGGGCGGCTCCGTTCCCATTGCTACCGTGCAGACGAGCGGCACTTCTCCAAAGCGGTTCGTTCGTGGATGTGGCGGCCGCTGGCTGGATCGGCTGGACGGCAGATTTTCCCAGCCATGGGACGATGCCACTCACACCGCTGACTGCAACGGCGTCGCGTTGTTGAACATCGTTACGAGTTGCAGCGAATGATTGGCAGGAAATTGCAGAATAGAACGAGGCAGCGTTCGGTGCGTTCTTGCGCGAATTTGGACAGTGTATTCGAACTACTTGCCGTTCGTCCGACGCCGCAGGTCCAGACGGTGCAAAACCTCCTTGCGCCGGACGCGCCGCCTTGCGACCGATCTGAAGTTCATAAACTCAACCCGGAAAAAGTGGCGATAGTCTGAAAATGAGCATCACCGAACCGGAGGACGCGGCGGTGGATGTCGGAAGCTGGCTGCGAGACCTCGGCCTTGAGCAGTATGAGGCGGCGTTCCGCGAGAATGGCGTCAGTGCCGAGGTCTTACGCCATCTCACCGCGGACGATCTCAAGGAACTCGGCGTTGCCGCTGTGGGCCACCGGCGCCAACTGCTAGTAGCGATCGCCGAGCTGCGGGACGGCGCACCATCTGCGGCTAGACCGGCCGAGAACCAGCTTGCGTCGCCATCTGCGGGCGAACGCCGTCAGCTCACCGTGATGTTCTGTGACCTGGTGGGTTCGACGGCGCTGAGCGAGAAGCTCGACCCCGAAGAATTGCGCGGCCTGCTGCATGCGTATCGAACCCTTTGCGGCGATGTAATCGCGCGCTACGACGGATTTGTCGCCCGCTACGTGGGTGATGGCATCCTGACATATTTTGGCTGGCCCATCGCGCATGAAGAAGACGCCGAGCGCGCCGTGCGGGCGGCCCTGGAGATCGTTCAGACCGTCAAGCGTGCATCATCCGCCGAGGACCTCTCGGTTCGTATCGGCATCGCCACCGGCCCTGTCGTCGTCGGTGAAACCGCCGGTGTGGGCGATCAGTCAAAGCTGGCGGTGGGCAGCACGCCCAATCTGGCCGCGCGTCTGCAAGGACTGGCCACCGCCGACCAGATCGTCATCGCCACCTCGACCCGTCGGTTGGTCGGCAGCGCGTTTGAACTGACCGATCTCGGCGAACACGACCTGAAAGGGATCGCCGAACCGGTGCACGCCTGGCGGGTAGAGCGTGCCCTGGCGACGGAAAGCCGCTTCGATGCCAAAAGCGGCGGTAGCACGCTGACGCCGCTGGTTGGCCGCGAGGAGGAACTGGACCTGCTGCTGCGCCGGTGGTCGCAGGCGAAGGATGGCGAAGGCCAGGTGGTGGTGCTGTCGGGCGAGCCTGGGATCGGCAAAAGCCGCATCCTGAGCGCACTGCGCGAGCGACTTGAAGCCCAAGGGGTGCAGACCCTGCGCTTTCAGTGCTCGCCTTATCATGTGAACAGCGCCTTCTGGCCCATCATCGACAACTTCGAACGGACGTTGAAGTTCGCCCTCGACGAAACGGCGGACGCGAAACTTGACAAGCTGGAAGCGCTGGTCGTCGCGCAGTATGGCCTCCCGCTGGCCGACGTCCGGTTTGTCGCTGCGATCTTGTCGATCCCTTGCGAGGACTGCTACGGCGCCCCGCCGATGACGCCGCAGAAGAACAAGGACGAGACGCTGCGGACCTTGGTCGATCTCACCGAAGCGGCCGCCCGGCAACAACCCAGCGTGATGCTTTTCGAGGATGCGCACTGGGCCGATCCCACCACGCTGGAGGTGTTGGATCTGCTGATCGACCGAGTGAAAACCGTTCCGCTCCTGGTCGTGCTCACCCACCGGCCGGAGTTTCAGTCGCGCTGGTCCGAACAGGGACATGTCGGCGCGTTGAACTTGTCCAAGCTGACCCGGGCCCAGAGTGCTGCGATGGTCTCCTCGCTCGCCGATGGCAAGGCGCTACCCGAAGCACTGCTTGAGCAAATCCTGACCCGGACAGACGGCGTGCCGCTGTTCGTAGAGGAGCTGACCAAGTCCATTCTCGAGTCGGGCGAGCTGAGGGAGGCAGGTGATCACTACGAGTATGAGGGGTCCGCTCGCTCCCTCACCATTCCGGCCACGCTCCGAGACTCGCTGATGGCGCGGCTGGATCGCTTCCTACCGGTGAAGGAGATCGCCCAGATTGGGGCAGCGATTGGCCGCGAGTTCAGCTACGAGCTTATCGCCGCGGTCGCGCCGATGCCGCAGGCGCAACTCGACGACTCGCTTGTGCAGCTGAGCGAGTTGGGATTGGCCTTCCGCCGCGGCACACCGCCCGATGCCGTTTACACATTCAAACACGCGTTGGTGCAGGATGCGGCGTATGATTCGCTGCTCAAGAGCCGCAGAAAGGAGTTACACGGCAAGATCGCCCGCGTGATCGAGCAGCGCCTTCCGAATATCAAGGCCACAGAACCCGAGCTACTGGCGCATCACCTCACGGAAGCGGGCCTTGCCGAAGCCGCCATTCCACTCTGGCAGGCCGCCGGCGCGCTGGCATTGAAGCGCCTGGCCCCTGCCGAGGCCATCGCCCACCTCAACCAGGGGCTCGAACTGGTTGCCGTCCTGCCTCGATCATCGCAACGAGACGGCAGCGAACTGGGGCTGCGCATTCGCCTTGGTACCGCGTGGCAGGCGCTCAAAGACTGGGCCACCCCGGAAGTCTGGACTAGTCTGCACCCGGCCCTCGCCTTGGCGAAGTCCCTCAAGCGCCACGACGCACTGCTACCCATTCTCTCTGGACTGTTCGCCAACGCCCTAACGCAAGGGCAAGTAACGGAATCCCTGGCGTGGGCGGATGAGATGCTGGATCTCGCACAGGCGACCGGCGATGCCGATCTGCTAATTGCGGGACATGGAGCAGCCTGCTGCTGCAACTGTTGGGCGGGCGACCTCGCCAAGGCTGTAGAGCACGCCGACAAGGTGTTGAACCTCTACGACGACGAGAAGCATCGCCATCTTGCAGACATCCTCAATCGCGATCCCAAAACTTCGGCCGGTATCTACGGCTCGATGAGCACCTGGATACTGGGCTACCCGGACCGGGCATTGCGGCTAAGCGATGAAAAAGACGCGCACGCTCGCCGGCGCGGTCACCCCTTCGACCTGGGATATGCGCTGACGATTGGGGCGCATGTGTTCGACCACCGCTGTGACCACGAGGATCTGCGCAGGCGCGCCGACGAATGTGAGCGACTGGGCCGGGACAATAACTTGCCCGTACTGCGGGCGCGGGCACCCATGTTATATGGCCAAGCACTGATCCGCGAAGGCAAGGTCGCCGAAGGAATTGCGGCGCTCAAGGTCGTCGTCGCGCTTTGGGACGCGAGCGGCGGCAAGGCCCGCAGCCCTACCTTGAAGGCGTCCCTGGCCCGATGCATGGCACTAACCGGCGACCTCGACAATGCCCTGCAGCTGATCGACGAACAGATCGTTCAAATTGAGCGCCCCGGATGGGGGGAACGACTTCTATTGCGCTGAGATCCTGCGCCTCAAAGGATGGATGCTCTCGCTCAAGGGCGACCTTGAAGGTGCCGAGCGGAACTTTCTCGCCTCACTCGACTGGGCACGCCGCCAGCAGGCGAAATCCTGGGAGCTGCGCACATCAACCAGCCTCGCACGGCTCTGGCAGAGCCAAGGCAAACCCCAAGAGGCGTATGAGCTGCTCGCCCCGATTTACGGCTGGTTCACTGAAGGCTTCGACACCAGAGATTTGATGGATGCGAAGGCGCTTCTTGCCGAACTGGGGTAACTCGCCCGGAGTAGAAGCCACATTCGGTTGATCGACTTTGAAGGCCACCTGCAGGCCGCGACGGGGCCGCGTCCCGACCTGGAGACCTCTGGCCGGCCTGTAGCGGCCGGAAACGGCATGGGGCTCCGCTAAGGCGATCAGCGGCGCGCTCCGGCACCCCACCAGCCGCCCCAATCGGTTCTCCCGAAGTGGCTTTCTGCAGGGTTCGCCGTAGCCACCAACACCTGCAGCAACGTCCTCGCCGAATGTCCCCGAATACTTCCAAGCGGTATATCTACTGTCACAATCTTCAACTCCTGGACACTGCCGTTCCAACCGCGCGATACTCCGCGGCGAAGCGTCCCCGCGGCCGGAGGAAACGACGGTGGATGTCGCAAGCTGGCTGCGAGACCTGGGTCTCGAACGCTACCAGGATGCATTCCGCGAGAATGACGTCAGCGCTGAAGTATTGTGTGATCTGACCGCAGAAGATCTTGAGGGACTCGGCGTTGTCTCCATCGGCCATCGGCGTCAGCTGCTGGTGGCTATCGCCAAGCTGCGTGCTGACGCTGGATCATCGGAGCCAGTCAGGCCGACGATCGACGATCACCTTGCGTCAACATCGGCCGTTGAACGCCGCCCGCTTAGCGTCATGTTCTGCGATCTTATCGGTTCCACCGCACTGTCGTCGCGACTTGATCCGGAGGATCTGCGGGAGGTCATCCGCACCTATCAGGCGTGCGTTGCCACCACGATCGAGCAGTTTGACGCCTTCATTGCGCGTTACGTCGGTGACGGGGTGCTGATCTATTTTGGCTGGCCGGAAGCCCGCGAGACCGATGCGGAACGCGCGGTTCGTGCGGGCCTCGCCGTTGCCGCTGCGGTCAGCGCGGCACCTGTGGCCGGCGAACCGCTGCAGGTCCGGATTGGTATTGCAACGGGACTGGTTGTCATAGGCGAGCCGATCGGATCAGGTGATTCGCGCCAGCAGACTGCGATCGGTGAGACGCCGAACCTTGCGGCACGCCTACAGGGCCTCGCCGGACCGAACCAGGTGGTGATCGACGCGGCTACAAGGCGGCAGATCGGCGGTCTGTTCGAGTGCCAGGACCTCGGTACATTGGAACTCAAAGGTCTGCCGGAGCCAGTGCCGGCATGGCTTGTGCTGTCTGAAAATCGTTCGATTGGCCAGTTCGAGGCGCTGCGTTCCGGCGCCACCCCGCTGGTCGGCCGCGACGAGGAGATGGAACTGCTGCTTCGCCGCTGGGCGCAGGCGAAAGCAGGCAATGGACGGGTGGTGCTGATCTCGGCGGAGCCGGGCGTGGGCAAGTCTCGCCTCGCGGAGGCGCTGGCCGAGCGGATCGCCGCCGAACCTCACACCCGGTTGCGCTACTTCTGCTCGCCGCACCATCAGGACACCGCGCTCCATCCGGTGATAGCACAGATGGAGCGAGCGGCCGGCTTCACCCACCCGGACGGGCCGGCCGCCAGGCTTGCGAAGCTGCAAGCGCTGCTCGCCGTCACCGCGCCGTCAATGGACGATGTGGCCCTGATCGCGGAACTGCACTCGCTGCCGTCGGCTGACCTAGCACCGCCGCTCGATGTCACGCCGCAGCGCAAGAAGGAGAGGACGTTCGAGGCGCTGCTGCGCCAGGTCGAGGGTCTGGCGCGGCAGCAGCCCGTGCTGATGCTGGTCGATGACGTTCACTGGATCGATCCAAGTTCGCGGGAATTCCTGGACCGCCTGGTAGAGCGGGTTGCGGACTGGCCGGTGCTGCTGCTGGCCATGTTCCGCCCCAAGTTTCACCTACCGTGGATCGGGCAACCGCATGTGACGATGCTGACGCTGCCACGTCTCGATCGGCGCGACACAGCGGCGATGGTTGCATTCGTCGCCGGGAATGCGGCGCTGCCCGCCGAGATCATGGAGGAGATCGCCGAGCGCACCGACGGCGTGCCGCTGTTCGTCGAGGAACTAACCAAGGCGGTGCTGGAGTCCGGCGCGCAAGGTGCGGCGGCGCTGTCCGCCATGCCACATCCGGGATTGGGGGTGCCGGCAACGTTGCATGCTTCGCTGATGGCGCGGCTGGATCGGCTAGGGCCGGCCGCCAAGGAGGTTGCGCAAACCGGCTCGGCGATCGGCCGGGAGTTCGGGTATGGGTTATTGGCGTCCAGCACCGATCTGCCGGAGCCGCAACTTCGCGAGGCCCTCGATCGGCTGGTGAACTCGGGCCTGTTGTTCGTCCGCGGCACGCCGCCTGAATCCAGTTACATCTTCAAGCACGCGCTGGTGCAGGATGCCGCCTACAGCACCTTGCTGCGCAGCCGGCGCCAGCGCCTGCACGCCCGCATCGCCGCGCGTCTCGAAGACTATTTCCCGGAGATCGTGCTCGCACAGCCCGCGCTGTTAGCCCAGCACTTCGCCGAAGCCGGGCTGGCTGAACAGGCGGTCGGTTATTGGCTGAAGGCCGGTCAACAGGCGCTGGCGCGCTCGGCGATGAAAGAAGCGGTCGCCCAACTGGGGAAGGGATTGGACGGATTGGCCGGCCTGCCGGATCGTCAGGCGCGCGAGCAACGGGAGCTGGATCTGCAAGTCGCGCTTGGATCGGCCCTAACTGCCACGAAAGGCTTTGCTGGGGCGGAAGTGGGCGAAACCCTCACTCGGGCCCGCGCGCTGGCCGAGCAGCTCGACCGACCCGAGTCCCTGGTGCCGCTGATCTTGGGCCAATATTGGTTTCATTGCATGCGCGCCGAGCACAGGCTGGTACTCCCGCTGGGCGAGCAGCTCGAATACATCGGCAACGCCCGGAACGATGCCCCCACGCAATTGGTGGGTCGTTACGCGCACGGGTTCACGCGCCTCTACCTGGGGGAGTTCGTTGCCGCTCGCGACCTCCTGGAGCGGTGTATGGGCCTCGATAATCCAGCCCATCGGACGAGTTTGGGCTTGTCCTTCGATGCTTACGCTGCGGTGCTCACGTGGCTTGCCCTAACCCTGGCGTGCCTGGGCTACATCGATCAGGCCCGCTCACGGATCGACGAAGCGTTGTCGAGGGCCCGCCGCCTCGGACACGTCCATACGCTGGCTCATGTGCTCAATATGGCGAACCGGATCGACTGGCTCATCGGCAAGCCTATGGTGCGCATTGAGGAACTTCTGGCTTTAACGAGTGGGCATAGTTTTTCGTATTATTTGGGTTGGGCACGGGCATATCGTGGACAATCATTGATCGCGGTAGGACAAGCACGGGAAGGCCTTGCCCTGCTCACGCTGGGTCTGGCAGAATGGCGCGCTATCGGAAGTGTCGCGGATACGCCGCATCTGCTCACTTGGCTCGCCGAGGCCCACGCTATGCTCGGGCAGCCGACCGAGTTCGCGGGACTGCCTCGCCGAGGCTGCGCGGATCGTCGAGGCCACCGACGAACGGGTCCTTGAAGCCGAGTTGCTCTATCGGGTGCCGGGCGATCTGCTGAATGCCGCCGGCGATCGATCCGCGGCCGAGCGGCACTATCGTCAGGCCATCGCCGTTGCCGAGCGGCAGAGTGCAAAACTCTTCCAGTTGCGGGCATCGACCAGCCTCGCCCGGCTCTGGCGCGACCAGGGTAAGCGCGCGGAAGCCCGTGACCTGCTCCGTCCGATCTACAATTGGTTCACCGAAGGTTTCGACGCGCCGGACCTGAAGGACGCGAAGGCGCTGCTGGATGAGCTGACGTCATGAGCGACGTCCGGGCTTGGTTGGCTGGAATTGGCCTTGGCCAGTATGCCGACGCCTTCGAGGCAAACGATGTCGAGATGGACCTGCTCAAGGAAGTCGATGACCAAGTGCTGAAGGACATCGGCGTAACGAGCGCCGGCCACCGGCTGCGCATACGCAGCGCGATCGCCAAGCTGGCGTCAGCATCTGGTGTCGAAGCGAAGGCGAACAGCGCCATCGCTGCACACGAAGTGGCAGCCGCGTCCGGCGAACGCCGCCAGCTGACCGTGATGTTCTGCGACCTGGTGGGGTCGACGGCGTTAAGTGAGAGGCTTGACCCGGAAGAGTTAGGGAAATTGTTGCATGCGTATCGAATCCGTTGCGGCGATGTAATTGCCCGCTACGACGGATTTGTGGCCCGCTACGTCGGTGATGGCATCCTGACGTATTTCGGCTGGCCCATGGCGCACGAAGAGGACGCCGAGCGCGCCGTGCGGGCGGCCTTAGAGATCGTTCAGACCGTCAAGCGGGCATCGTCCGCCGAGGACTTGTCGGTCCGTATCGGCATCGCCACCGGTCCTGTCGTTGTCGGGGAGGCGGCTGGTTCGGGGGACCAGTCAAAGCTGGCGGTGGGCAGCACACCTAATCTCGCCGCGCGTCTGCAAGGACTGGCCGCCGGCGACCAGATCGTCATTGCCGCCTCGACCCGGCGGTTGGTCGGCAGCGCGTTTGAACTGAGCGATCTTGGCGAACGTGACCTGAAGGGGATCGCCGAACCCGTCCACGCCTGGCGCGTGGAGCGGGCCGCGGCGACGGAAAGCCGCTTCGATGCCAACCGTGGCGGCCAGGCGCTGACCCCGCTGGTGGGCCGCGAAGTCGAGGTGGATCTCCTGGTAAGCAGATGGTCGCAGGCAATGGACGGCGAAGGCCAGGTGGTGCTGCTCTCGGGGGAACCGGGCATCGGCAAGAGCCGCATCCTCAGCGCGCTGCGCGAGCGGCTTGAAGCGCAAGGCGTGCAGGCGCTGCGCTTCCAGTGCTCGCCCTATTACGTCAATAGCGCCTTTTGGCCCGTCATCGACAACTTCGAACGAACGCTGATGTTCGCCCGGGACGAAACATCAGACTCGAAACTCGACAAGCTGGAGGCGCTGGTCGTTACGCACTATGTCCGACCGATGACGGACGTTCGGTTCGTAGCTGCGATCTTGTCGATCCCCTGCGAGGAGCGCTACGGGCCCCTGCCGATGACGCCGCAGAAGCACAAGGACGAGACGCTGCGGACCTTGGTCGATCTAATCGAAGCGGGCGCCCACAAGCAACCCACCGTCATGCTGTTCGAGGACGTGCACTGGGCCGATCCCACGACGCTAGAGGCGTTGGATCTGCTAATTGACTGCGTCAAAACTGTGCCGCTGCTAATCGTCTTGACGCATCGGCCAGAGTTTCAGTCGCGATGGTCTGAGCAGGGACATGTCGGCGCACTGAACCTGTCCAAGCTCACCCGGACGCAGAGTGCCGCGATGGTCTCCACGCTCGCGGGCGGCAAAGCATTGCCCGGGGCGCTGCTCGAGCAAATCCTGACCCGGACTGACGGGGTGCCCCTGTTTGTGGAAGAACTGACCAAGTCCGTTCTCGAATCGGGCGAGCTGACGGAGGCAGGCAACCGCTACGAGTACGGTGGCTCGGCTCGCACCGTGAGCATTCCGGCCTCGCTGCGGGATTCCCTGATGGCGCGGTTGGATCGTTTCATGCCGGTGAAGGAGATCGCGCAGATCGGGGCGGCGATTGGCCGCGAATTCAGCTACGAGGTGATCGCCGAGGTGGCGCCGATGCCGCAGGCGCAACTGGACGACGCTCTGGCGCAGCTGAGCGCGTCTGGACTGGCGTTCCGTCGCGGCACTCCGCCTGATGCCATCTACAGCTTCAAGCACGCGCTGGTGCAGGATGCGGCTTACGACTCGTTGCTCAAGAGGCGCAGACAGGAGTTGCACGCCAAGATCGCACGCGTGATCGAGCAACGATTCCCGACCCTCAAGACCACCGAACCAGAGGTGCTGGCGCATCACCTCACGGCCGCAGACCTTGCCGAAGCTGCCATTCCGCTCTGGCAGGCCGCCGGCGAGCTGGCGTTGCAGCGCATGGCCCTGACCGAGGCCATTTCCCATCTTAACCGGGGGCTTGAACTGGCTTCCATCCTGCCTCGCTCATCGGAACGAGACGCCAGGGAACTAGGCCTGCGAAGCAGCCTTGGCACCGCTTGGATGGCGTTCAAGGGGTGGGCTGCTCAGGAAGTTTGGACCAGCCTGCATCCGGCACTTGCCTTGGCGAAATCGCTCCGGCGCAACGACGCGCTGCTGCCCATTCTCTGGGGACTGACGAGCAACGTCTATACACAAGGGCGCGTGGCGGAGGCTTTGCCTTGGGTGGAGGAGATGCTGGACATCGCAAGGGCAACTCGCGAGGCCGACCTGATGATCGCAGGACACGCACGTGCCTGCGTTTGCTACAGTTGGGCGGGCCAATTCACCCACGTTCTAGAGCACGCCGACAGGGTGCTGAATCTCTACGACAGCGACAAGCATCGCCACCTTGCGGACATCCTCAACCAGGATCCCAAGACTCTAGCCAGCATGTTCGGATCGATCAGCACTTGGATGCTTGGCTACCCGGATCGGGCGCTGCGACTGAACGACGAAAAAGACGCACACGCCCGCCGGCGCGGTCACCCCTTCGACCTTGGAATTGCGCTGACCACTGGAGCCCATGAGTTCGATCATCGCCATGACCACAAGGATCTGCGCGAGCGCGCCCAACAATGTGAGCGGCTGGGTCGGGAGAACAGTCTGCCCGTGCTGTGGGCGCTTTTCGCCCGCGTTTCATACGGCCTGGCACTCATCCGGGAAGGCAAGGTTGCTGAGGGGATTGCTTCGCTCAAGGCCGGCGTCGCATTTCGGGAAGCGAGCGGCGGCAAGTCCCGCAATCCGGTCATACGAGCATTCTTGGCCGAAGCCATGGCGCTGACCGGCGACCTCGACAATGCCTTGCAGCTGATCGACGAGCAGATCGTCCAAATCGAGCGTCCGGGGTGGGAGGAACGTCTTGCCTACCCCGAGATCCTGCGCCTCAAGGGCTGGATGTTCTCGCTCAAGGGCGACTTTGCAGGCGCCGAGCGAAACTTTCTCGCCTCGCTCGATTGGGCACGCCGCCAGCAAGCGAAGATGTGGGAGCTGCGCACCTCGACCAGCCTCGCGCGACTGTGGCAAAGCCAAGGCAAACGCCAAGGCGCGTATAAGTTGCTCGCCCCGGTTTACGGCTGGTTCACCGAAGGGTTCGACACCAAGGATTTGATGGAGGCGAAGGCTCTGCTGGACGAGCTGGCATGAACGACCGGCAGACACGGTGTTCAGTTCAATCACAACAACTGGACAGACCTCGCCGGTAAGGCCCAATCTCCCTGTGCGATAGGCCTCGTGGTGTGACCATGGATGTCGGCGACTTTCTGCGAGAGCTGGGACTTCAACAATACGAGGCGGCCTTCCGCGACAATCGGATCGACATCAGGGTGCTCCCGAAGCTGACCGCCGAGGACCTCAAGGACCTAATTTGAGCAAATCCCCCGTCTGCGATCAGCTATCGAGCGTGGCCGCCGATAACGTCGAGTAGCTACGTCTATTCTATGGCCGGGACGGTCGGCGCAACGTCTTCGGGTTGAAAGGGAGTGAAGGGAGGCGGCTTCAGAGCGCCGACGCAGGATGTGTCTGGGTTGCCCGGATCGATGAGGAATGATCCGGCGACCATCTGGGCGCACGGAGAGAAAGGCAACACGAAATGCCCGATGCCGGGGATGCTGATAATCGTCGCTTTTGACAGGCTTGCTGCAACGGACGTGGTAAAATCAAGCGATGCCACAGCATCGAAGCTGCCCGAGATGAGCAGTGTTGGGATGCTGCTCACGAGGGGCTGACGCACCTCCGCCGGGGCCGCAGGGACTTTCCAGACCCTGCGGCAGTCATCGTTAGTGTATGCCCAGGTGCTGACTGCCTGATCCTGGATCGAGGCAGGGTAGAGCGGAAAAGCCTGTCGACCGGCTTTGATGATCTCCTCGTGTGTGGCGAATTGCTCGCGG
Organism: uncultured Alphaproteobacteria bacterium; assembly: GCA_963772355.1. Classification (GTDB taxonomy): domain Bacteria; phylum Pseudomonadota; class Alphaproteobacteria; order Acetobacterales; family Acetobacteraceae; genus Rhodopila. The sequence goes on from CAVYXX010000096.1 coordinate 21,329, forward strand.
CAGGTAACGCCGTACGCCAGCCCGAAGCTCGTGGAGGGAGTGCCCGGCTTTGACGGTGGCGCCAACTGTATCCGGTACATGGCGATGGCCGCCAGCGCCTCGGAGCGACCCTGGGCGAGTTGGTCAAGCAGGTCGGGTATACGCGTTAGTGCCGTGTTGGTCCTGCTCTGGTCGCGCAGCCAATCGATGAGCGCTCCACCATCGAGAACGATTTTCAGTTCCTCGCCAGTCGCAGGGTCGCTCATGGTTGTCGTCAGCGGCTCGGCCTCAAACATACTCACGAGGTCAGTGACGGTTGTTTCGAGATGCGGATGGGCCGCGTTGCAGGCGGCTTCTGCCGCACAAGCTTGGAAAAGATTGTCGAACCCGGCACGCGTGCTCTGCCAGTATTCGGCAATAGTAATGGTGACCGGTATGACCGAGTTGAGCACAACGCTGCGGATGCCCTCGGGGTGATCACGCACGTACATCTGCGCGAGATCGGTACCATAGGACACACCTAAGACGTTCCACTCAGGAATGCCGAGTACGGTGCGGAGGTCGGCGAAATCGGCAGCGTTCTCGCTTGAGTTGTACGAGGGTAAATCCGCGCCAGTCGCAATAAGCTCCCGATGGCACTCTGCCGTGGCGCGTAGATGGATACGCTTGGTCGATTTGGAATAGAAGCGAAGGCCGAGAAGGCGCCGGGCGAAATCGTCGATGGGCGCGCATGTCAGTGCGGGGATCGAGAGGAATTGGCCGCGTTGGTTCATCACCACGAGGTCTCGATTGCGATTGACCCCGGCATCGACCACCATGGCAGCCTCAAAGCTCGCGATGCCGCCAGGGCCTGTCCCCAGGTAAACAACTGGATCGGGCGCCGACTTGCCCGATTGAGCCGGGACGATTAGGACGAAGTTCTGGATGGTGCGGTCGGACGGCTGGCTGCGATCTTCTGGCACGACGAGATAGTGGACCGGTCGGCCAACTCGTTGGGATATTGAACGTCTCAGTTGTTTCGGTCTGCGCCAGGATTTCCTGGCTGATCCCCGGGCCGCTCGTCTTCGCCGTTAACGCGATGTCCTCATGCTGCCAGGCGATCAACACCACGCCTTCGCAAGCCAGTGCCGACTTCACCATCTTGGCGTAATGGTTCTTGCCGTGACTGGTATCAATCGACAGGCTCAGCTTCGCTGCCAGTGCGGTCAGCGTCTCATAGGGCCTCTGACTTGGCCCTTCGTCGCTGATATCATCGTCGTGTTTGCCGATCGGGTCGGAGGCAAACAGGAATTGCGGGGTAGCCAGCGAAGGAGTCTTCGGTCCCCAAGGCGCCGCAAACAACGTGACCAGGGCGCCGGCGCGCTCCCAACCGAGTGTCACCAGATGTTTCGCGCCGTCATCGCCGGCCAAGGTGCCAAGATTGTTCACTCCAGCATCCTGCACGCCGTTGTAGCTGCCCGGCTTCTCGGCGTGCCGAATCACCATGATCTTGGTCGCGCCCATTTCTCCCTTCCTATCCACTGCTACCGTTCCACCTTCATCAGCCTCGGTAATGACGATTATCCCGGAAGCACGGCGTTCTGTTAGCACAGTTGCAAGTGCTGGTCTGTTATTCTCCCGTCTGGCCGATCAAGGCCGCCAACCAGTATTGCTAATTCGAGCGGGTGATAGCCGCGTTCTGCGTTTGCGCCTGCTTATAACGCCGCAAACTGGGACTCGGTGCCCGAATAGACGCACTTGCAGGCGACCGGATCGTAATAAAAGACCATAGTAACGCCGCTCACCGTTACAGGATCGGGCCGTCACCGAGCAGCGGCGGACTCGCGGGCCTTCCCCTCCTCCCTCCTCTCTATCCCTCAGCTACATTTTGGCAGAGGTCTGTCCCGGAGCCAGATGAACCGTCCCTGCCAGGCAGGGGGAGCCTTCTGCCGTAACATCAATACTGCCATCAGGCATCCGCTGGCCGGTAATTGTGCCCGCTGGCCCATCGCCGCTCATCGTCGTCACAGTAAGAGCGAAACGACCGTCGGGCTGACCCGTGCCCTTAGCGAAACTCATGCCACTGCCATTCTCATACCAGATCGGGCCGCTCAACTTGGCAGTCTTGTCAGGCTGCACCATCCGGTCGATGTGCCAAGTCACTCCAGGGCAGGTGCGGCCGCCAGGCGCGCTACGTCCTGGGAAATAGGTATTCATAAACCCTGCGGGCGCCCCCTGCGCGAAACTTCCGGCGATCGGGACGCCAACCATCGCCGACGATAAGAAGAATGCGCTTAGTTTCTTGAACCAGCTCATCTCGTGACCCCCTTTTTGTTTACGTCAGGCTGGGTTCTTGTTCCACCCAGGGGGTCAGCAGCATATGCCTTCCACTGCGATCCAGGCCACCACCCGCGTCACCTTCAGGGTCAGCGGCACCAAGCCGTCGCCAGTCCATGTATTTGCCAAGGGCGGACGAAAATGGATCGTCGCCAGCGAGGTCTGCCGTATTCTTGGGCTCCGCACAGACACCGTGCCCCAGTTAGTGCCCGAGCAGGAGCGCAGCCGCGCAGCCGTGCTCACCAAGGGCAGCGTGCAATCCGTGATCACGATTACCGAGGAGGGCTTTAACCTTTTGGTTGCGCAGTCGGCCAAGCCCACGGCAAAGGCACTCCGGGCCTGGATGGTCGGAGATGTGCTGCCATCGATCGTGAAGGCCCTTCCCCCGAAAGTCCCGGAAGGGCAGGGGAAGCTTTTCTGACGGCCGGCAGCCAGCTTGCGCCACCGGCGCCCCCCAGCGCCTGTCGCGGTGGGGCGCGTCGCCCGGTGGTTATCCGACCTGTCCGCCAAACGGAGCGCGCGGCATCAGATCGATTCTTAGTCACATCAACCGGGCTATTCGGCGTAATCGATAGTGAGCGGTCCCGCGGGGCGCTCGGCGCCGACCGGATGCACAAGGTGGCGATGCCGCAAGGGGCAGGCTGGACAGCCCCAAGGGCCAAATCACGTTCTCAGCAAAACCGTTCTACTTCCAGGCCTTTGAGCCGACTTGCGGCGAGGGGGTTAAGCCTGAACGCTTGGCGCCCGACGGACATGGTGGCACCCTCGACAGGCGTGTCACGACTCAGTTCGGCGCCCGGCGGAGAAGAGACAGGAGCAGCCGCATGGTCTTTGCACTGGAAACAAACCTGCGTATCGGCATCCAGACCATACACCGGCGTACCGAACCAGCGGATGGTCCCTGGATGCCACGGATCGACGATCTCGTCGACCTGGTGCGGTTGGTGGACGACAGCGGATACGATTTACTGTGGGTGGGCGACCACATTTCCTTTCCCGTGGCGATCCTCGATCCGTTCCTGCAATTGGCACAGGCCGCCGTGATCAGCCGGCGACTGCTGCTCGGCACTTCGGTATTGTTGCTGCCCCTGCGCCATCCGACACCGGTGGCCAAGCAGGTCAGCACGCTGGATCACCTGACCGAGGGACGATTCATTCTTGGCGTCGGTGTCGGCGGTGAGTTCCCGCGCGAATACGCGGCCTGCGACGTGCCACCTAACGAACGCGGCGCCCGTCTGGCCGAGGGCGTGGCTGTGCTGCGCAAGTTCTTCAGCGGCCAGCCGGTTAGCCATCACGGCAAATTCTACGGCCCCTTCGTGGATGTTCCCATGAGCCCGCCGCCGCGTCAGGCGGGCGGTCCGCCGATCTGGTTTGCCGGCCGGAAGGAAGCAGCTCTGCGACGCATCGGCCGGCTAGGTGACGGATACCTGTCCTACGTTGTGACGCCGGAGATGTACAGCGCGGCTCTGCAAGCGATCAGCGAAGCGGCAGAGCGGGCTGGCCGCAGTTCGGCGTCGTTTGGCACCGGTCATCTTCTGTTCGCCCGGCTCGATCGCACCTACGAGGCAGCACTGAACCGCGCGACCGAAACCCTCAGTGTTCGTTATGCCATGGACTTCCGCAAAGCCGCGGAACGCTACTGTGCTCTTGGCACGCCGCAGATGGTTGCCGAGAGGATCCGGGCATTTCACGCTGCCGGGGTCCGCCACGTGGTCCTGGATCTGCTGGGGCCATACGAGCAGAAAGCCGAACAGATCGCCTGGTTCGCGCGGGACGCGCTGCCGTTGTTGGACGACCTGACAGCGGGTCATTCTCGTAGTGGAACAAGCGCGCACGGGGGAACGCCATGAAGCCGGCCAATGGGCGGCGGCTCGAATGGCTCGGCCATGCCAACATCAGCACCACGCGCATCGACGACCAACCGCCGCACGCGGCCGGAGGACAGCCCTACGTTCAAGGTCGCCTACTGATCCGACACGCCGAGTTTCAACCGCTCTTCTTGAAGCCCCGCATCCATTGTTCGTTGCAGGGACCGTGGTGACCCCTGATACATGAGCCACCGCCCCGCCCTGCTGATCGTCAATGGTCGCAGCCGCCGCGGCGCGGGAGCAGCGGAGACTGTCACACGGGTTCTGAGAGAGTTTGGCGTGCCGATCATCGCCCGAGACTGCGAACGAGCCACCCCATGTCAAATACCCCAGAAGGCGACTATTTTAGCGCCCATGGGGGCCTCGGCGCTGTACGCCTGGGGGCGAGGCGGCCGCCGCCACGTGCGTCGACGATCGACGGCTATACCGAGCGGTCCTACAACCCGACCCGACACCATTCAGCGCGGGCTTTCAGAAGCCCGATCCAATACGAAATGATGGTGTTGGCTGCGGCACAGGTCCTTTGAAGAGAGCAGTCTGAAAACGATGTCAGGAGGGATGCGATGGCGAAGGAGAGGAACTCTAAGACCTTGGGAGGCGAGGTACTGGAAAAGGCAGCCGAGACGGCGAAAGCGGAACAATACTGGATCCTCGCCGACAAATCCGAGCCACGCGTGCCGCCAAAGAACTTCAAATACGTTGAAGAACTTGCTCATCTTCAGATCGAGCTGATCAAGATGCAGGAGTGGGTGAAGTCCAACCGGCTGAGGGTCTGCGTGATATTCGAGGGGCGCGACGCGGCCGGCAAGGGCGGTGTCATCAAGCGCATCACCGACCCACTCAACCCCCGCATCTGCCGCGTCGTGGCGCTTTCAACGCCGACCGAGAAGGAGCGCGGGCAGTGGTATTTCCAACGCTATGTCGCGGAGCTGCCCTCGGTGGGTGAGATCGTGCTGTTCGACCGCAGTTGGTACAACCGCGCCGGTGTCGAGCACGTGATGGGCTTCTGCACCGACGAGGAATATCGCGAGTTCCTGCGCGCTTGCCCGCTGTTCGAGGAGATGTTGATCAAATCAGGTATCATCCTTGCGAAATACTGGTTTTCGGTGAACGACGAGGAGCAGGAGGTGCGTTTTCAGGAGCGCATGCGCAACCCGATCAAGCGTTGGAAGCTCAGCGGCATGGACGTTGAATTGCGCCGTCACTGGGTGGACTACTCGCGCGCCAAAGACGCGATGTTTGCCGAGACCGACACCAAGATCAGCCCGTGGTACGTGGTCAATTCCGACGACAAGAAGAAATCGCGGCTGAACTGCATCGCGCATCTGCTGTCGAAGGTCCCGTACAGGGACCTCAAGCCGGTGGAGATCGAACTGCCGCCGCGCCAGTCGGACGACTACAAACGCCCGAAAATGTCGAGCCAGCGCTTCGTGCCCGAGATCTATTGAGCCGCGCCAATTCCCGGCCATCACGCCGTGCGAGGGGAGGCAGTCGCCGAGCCGGATTTGCATAGCGAGCGGTGGAGGCGTCGTCTACGCTGCGGCGTGGAACCCGTGAAGTGGTTCCGGCGTCAGCAACGTTTTGCAAAAACCTGAACAGACTTTGCAGTGAGATGAGAATATCATGAACATTCGGAAACTTTCAATTAAGGCAACAGTAACGACCGCGCTTGTATGCGCTGCGGCCCTCACATCCCTCGTTCCGTTGGCTCCTGTTGCGGCTCAGTCCGACCACCCGACAATGACGAATGTCGTTCCGGATGGTGGCCAGTTCGCTGCCCAAGGCAAGATCCAGGCCCTCGACCCTGGCGCGTCGACGCTGACGCTCGTCCCGGAGTCAGGCCCTCCGATCCCGATGACCGTGGCTCCAGGCGTCAACCTTACCGACGTCTCAGTCGGCGATGTTGCAAGCGTCCACTATACGCGCGAGGTGACCTTCGTCATGGGGGGGCCTCACGTGCCGGTTGGCCAAGTTCCGGTTACCAGCACCGTAGATCAAATTGCGCAAACCCCTGGTGGTATTGGATACAACGCGGCCGTGGTCGTTGGGCGCGTCGTTAAGCTGAATGGCCCGACCAGCTTCGATGTCGTCAATGCCAATGGCGGCGGCATCTACACAATCAAAACGACTAATCCCACAAGAGAGGCTGCCGTTGCACAGCTGAAGGTCGGCGACTCGATTACAGTGTCTGTTAGCCCGCTCATCGTCACCTCGGTTGCCAAGTGCGGCCTATTCGGCAAAGGCCTGTTCGGCTGCTAGCCCAGATCGCGGCCGGATCATCTGAACTAAAACCGTGAATCGTCAGTTGTTGAAAGGGGGTGCCTGGCAGGCGGCACCCTCCGCAGGGTTGTTTGTGCGCCGCACCTCGTGCCATTCAAAGTGTCAATCCGCGCCCCGCGCGAGCGCAACGCTGGGGAACCACGCGGATGAAACCTCCCCCCGGTGTTCCATGGGATGCCGGGGGTGGGCTTCGCGCCGCACAAACCCTTAATTCGTTTATGGCGTGCAATATGGCGGCTCGATCTGAAACATGGCGTGCATTCCACTCATTGCACGCCATGATAACGCGCCATAAAACCGACAATGGCGCAACGAACTGCCGGTTCAGGCCGAAATCAGCCAAAAATGGGGGTCCTTACCGTATAAAATCGCAGCACTGCGGGAGGCACACCAATTACGATCAAGGGGGAGTTAACAAGTGCAACGAACAAAAGAATGGGCAGATTTGGCCAAAAGTCTCTTGACCAGCCTCGCGATCCTCATAGGTGGCGGAGGGGCTCTTTACACTTTTGTCTTGACTGAGAGGCCGCAAGCACTCGTTGATATAGAAATCCTCAAGGAACATTGCCTATAGAAAGGGGCTCGTTGGATATCAAAATTATAGACAATAAAAAGTCCTATCCTCAATTAAAGGGAGCTATTTTCGGGGCGGTTGAGATCAAAAACGTGGGGACTAGGCCCGTTTTACTTGACATAAGTAAGAGGCCGCCAATTCGGATTTCGACGGTAGAATTCGATGAAGGTGTGATAAAACAGAAGACTATTCTTAAGGCATTTGATCTCGAATTTTTTCGAGCTCCGTCGGAAATATCTGTGGCTACGGGTCAAATGTCAGGCTTACAACCAATAGATAAAATCTCCATTCTTCCTGGAAGAACGGTTAGCGAGTCCTTTGTGGCCAAGGTAACGTCTAGCGGCTGGTACATGATAGATTTTTGGGGCGGCCCGCGGGATATCGGCGCAGATGATGAGACGTGTCGGAAATATCGAGAGTCAGGAAAAAACTTTGTTTGGGAGGCTACTTCTATTTTCCTGGTCGATTAGATGAGGGTGCGGAACATAAGGTAACTTTTCTTACGCTACTGCATAGAAAAGTCAATGTCGCTGCCCGTTTGAAAAGTCACAAATTCTCCCCGTTAGAAATGTCACTCCGTGCAAAGTAGAAATGGCACACTCGCCGGCGGCGGACATGCGTTGAGCGAAACGGCATCTCTGCCAAACACTAGGTGAGGGCGAGGGGGTCAAGGGCCGAAGTCGGCTTGCCGGTGCGCGCAGCGCAGCCCTTGAGGCTCTCGCCCTCACCTAGCACGATGCTTCAGCCGTGCGTCCGTCCGGACCAGGTGTCAGTCGCGCCCGTAGCCGCGCGGCGGCTCGATTGCGGCCAGGATGTCGAGGTCCAGATCGGTGATCGCCTGGAGCGCCTCCGCGGTCGCCATTCAACATCCGACCTACAAGGCATTCTCGGAACTCGGCAGGGCGATCAAGACCATCTTCCTGTGCCAATACCTTCACAGCGAGGCACTCCGTCGTGAGGTCAACGAGGGTCTGAACGTCGTCGAACAATGGAACAGCGCCAATGACTTCATCTTCTTCGCCCGCCGCGGCGAAATGGCCAGCAACCGTCGCGAGGATCACGAGATCAGCATGCTCGCCCTGCATCTCCTCCAGAACTGTATGGTGTACATCAACACCCTCATGCAGCAGCAGGTGTTGGCGCAGCCTCAGTGGTCAGAAAAGCTAACCCCCAGAGATCTCCGCGCCCTGACACCGCTGATCTGGGAGCATGTGAACCCTTACGGCCGCTTCGAACTCGACATGGAGGCCCGACTGCCCATCAACTGACCAATTTGGGGGTGTAAGCCCTAACCGCCGAAAATTCCGCCAAGCCGGATTTCGCCCCGCGAGCGGGACTTTCCGGTTTTCAATGACTGGTAATACGCGATTCGATGACTTGGAACCCGCCTGGATACCCGTGGCTGCGTGCCATCTGAAATGCGGAAAGTTTGCCCGTGTGGCGCGCAACGATGCCAGGATTCGGCCTGAAGGAATTTTCGACGGTTAGGACTTACAACCCCTCGGAGAAGTGGAGTCGACGGCGCTCCCCCTTACGCCGCCTCCGCCCGCTGGGTCATCGCCGCCAGCAATTCCCGCCCCTCGTTCGTCAGCACATACGGTGAGCGAAATGCGTCCGACTGGACCCGCACGATCCCCCGGCGTTTGAGGTACTGCATCAACGCATTCGTCGACTGCGGTGGAATATCCAAAGCACGAGCCACTTTAACCGTCCGCGACTCCCCCTGTTCCGCGAGATAGGCTAGAACATTGGCGACTCGGCCCGAGCGGTACATCAGCGGCGGCTCCTCCGCCTCCGCTACATCCGGCGACCGCTGCCAGTGCGACCGGCCCGCCGGGGTCAGGCGCCAAAGCTCGCCATACGTCGCCTGGCCCGCCTTTTCGATAAGGCCGACGTCGCGCAGGAAATTCGCGATCTGTGCCATGACCGCCGGAGACCGGTGCGCCACCGCCGCGAGTCGCGACAATGTTGTTGGCTTTTCCTCTCCAAATGCCGACAACACGCGCTCCTGGGCGTAGGTCAGCAGCACCATCGGATCGTCGGTCAGCGCGAGCGCGAAAATCGGATCCCCCGACCCAGGGCCTCTAATCCGGCCCGCCGCGCTCTGGGATACGACCAATTGGCGCACCCGCTCGCGCGTCACGCCCAGAAGGCCGGGCAGGTCAGCGCGATGGCGCGGCGTTTCCAACAACGCGAGCAGGCGCGCCGCTGGACTGCCGGGCACCACCGTGCGCGACGGCTTCCGCCCGCGCGTTCCGACCTCCGGAAGCACCGAAAACGGCGCGGTCCGGCCGCGCGCGGTCAGACCCCAAACTCCGTCCTTGCCCTTTTTGGCGAGCCGCAGATCGGACAAGGTTGCCAGCGCCCGTCCGATCCGCTCGACGCCACGGCCGCAACGCAGGGCGATCACGGTGGGCCGTCCAAAGCCTGCGCGGAGTACTTGCAAACACGCGGCCTCGGCGGAGGGCAAGGAAACAGGGGCTGGCATGTAGATTCGATCCGGCGCTGGAAAGCGTAAAAAGACTTGCTAATCGACGGAATCGCGATTCGCTAGATAGGGCAACCTGGACTCGGCCTGACGGAGTTTTCGGCGGTTGGGCTTACATCCCCAATCTGGCGGCTGGTGACACGACTGTTGGGTCTAGGCCGATGACGATCGGCGCGCAACAGATCGGAAGCATTGCTTTCGCGGGGAGGCTGACGCGTCTGGGATCTACGTTTCCTCTTCGGCCGCTTTTTACGAACGAGGGGGGAGGGCTTGCGCGGCTTCAGCGGTCAAATGCCAGGCAGTGAGGTTGAATGTGTTGTCTACCCCCGCTCCCGACGGTGACACAAAAATCCTATATTGCGCCTTCACCGTGTAAGTTCCCGCCGGGACTGGTCCTATAGACCGCTCGATTGCATGCGCCCCGCTTCCCTGGTTGACCTGGAACTCCTCAAAGCCGGACGTCTGAGGGTTCATCTCGATGAACGAGCCTCCCGGCCCAGCAGAGGCGAGTAAGGCTACAGAGCAGAATCCCGGCGTCGCCGAATTGCCGATCTTGAAAGTCGCCGCGCAGAAAGAGTCAGAGGCAAAGCGGGAGATGATTATCGACTGGTTGCTGACGGTGATTGAAACCGAAGCACCGGGCACATCTACGAAACTCGTGGAGTTGGTAATGGCGCGGTTACAGGTGGGTGTGCACGCTCCACCTGGCATCACACTAACCCTGTTGATGGGCCCGGCCTCACAACTAATGAGGAACACAGTCAATAAGAGCAGCAGTGTTCGAACTGGCACCATTTGAGCGTTCCTTCTTTTCGATTTCCTTTGCTCTTATGGGCCGCCATTTGCTGGGCGTATTGAACGAAACCGCTCCGTCGGCGCGCAAGACAAAAGACACATCCGCCCGCTCAGAATTCGAATACTTCCAACATCCGCGGCGCCGAACGACCCTTACTTGGGAACGCGTCCCACTCCCGCAAAATTTCAATACTTCCAATCGGAGTGGTCACGCATCGGATTGGTGGGGAGGCGGACGCGTCTCGCCTGTTATCGTGTGTATCCCCCGATCTCGTCCTCGGCCCACGCGATGACCTGAGGAATTGTCTGGCCATCGCGCAGACGGGCGAACATCTGGTTGTGGATTCCGCGATTGTAAATCTGGACGGCCACCTCGGGCACCGCTTCCGATGCAGCCAGCGACGGCTTTTGCCCGCTGACCGGCCGCAGTGTATAGTTATAGACTGTGCCCTTCGGCGGACCGACCTCTTCCCAGATCTTGAAGTCGTTCAGGTTAGCATAGGGCGGCAGGTCGTAGCCCTGGCTGGCTATGTCGCGGGCCTCGACCTTTTCCCGCTGCATCAAGAACTCGACCAGGTCTTTGCCGGCCTGTTTGTTCGAGCTGAAGCTGTAGGTGCCCCAGAAGAAGCACAGCGCTGGCACGAACCGCCCTTTGGGCCCGGACGGTGCGGGGAATGTCCAGCAATCGGCGGCCACATCCGGGGCATCGCGCTTGGCAACCGCCCACGCCGACGGCGGGTTGAAGATGAGGGCGGTCTTGCCCGAGATCAACGCCCGGTTGTTGGAGGCGTCGTCAAAACTGACCGCATCGGCCGGGTAGAACTTCACCAGCCGTTGGGCATATTCCAGCGCCTGGCGCGTGCCATCGGACTTGAGTTGCGACCTGCCCTCCGCATCGATCAGCGAGCCGCCGAACGCGGCAAAGATCGCGCCATGCACGTCCGTGGCGTCGGTGTTCAGCCCACCGCTGCCCATGCCCATGGCGAAGGTCATGTTGTCCTTGGCGGCGAGTTCGGCGTATCTCAGGAACGTTTCCCAGGTCCAGTTGTCCTGCAGGGCGTTCTTTTCATCCCTTGCCGGATACATCGCCTGGAGGTCAAGGCCGTTCTTCTTGAACCAGCTGATACGCGCACAGGGTGGCTTGGTCTGGGTGCCGTTGCTGGCCGGCACGGCCGCCCAGTGTCCCCGATACTTAGCCAGATACGTAACGGCGCCGTTGGCCTCGCCGTTGGCGGCGGTCAGTCGTTTCATCTGTTCGTCGACCGGATCAAGATAGTCGCCGTAGTTCTGCACGTCCCAGGTCTCGAAGGTCATCACGTCGTGGCCGGTCCTGGCCTGGGTTTCGGCTGCGGGGGTCAATTGGAGCTTGCCGCCGGAGCTTGCGATAAAGTCAGCGGTGACCTCGACCTTGTTCTTTTCGGCCCAGGCGTCGACCTGTTTTTGCATAACGAGGTTGGCGCCGGGGACCCAGTGGTCCCAAAAGCCGACGCTCAGTTTGCCCGCTGCCCCGACGGTCCGGATATGAACCAATGGCAGAGTTGCCGCGGCACCCAGTCCGACGGCTAGGCGGCGTGAGAACGCCCACGGGTGGGACATGGCCTAATCTCCCTGTAAGGCCGGATGACCTGCAGCCTTTGCAGGACGATGGGTTCGCCATTTAGGCCAAAGCGAAGCTGTTTGAATAGTAGTGGGCCGCGGCTATCGACCGCGATGGCGACGGCGATCACAAGCATAAGTGGAGAGAACGCAACAAGAAGACCAACGCTAAATATAACATCAATAGATCGCTTGAGTATCGAACACCATCCCGCAAGGGGCGGGTGTGGATGAGCAATAGGGGGCAAGGGCGCGGAACTCTCAGGCCCGTCGGCCGACGGCGCGGGCGCGTCCGGAGGAAGTTGGCAGCCTGCTATGCCGGAACGAAAGGCCATTGCTGCACCGCCCTACTTCTTGAGCACTTGGCCCAATCCGTTCGTGTAGTCGCCCATTGTCGGGGGACTAGCCGCTCGCCACCGCTGAGTTTATAGGTACTTGTACCCTGTAGGGTTTTGCCACTACAGGAAGTCGCGTCAGACAAAGATGATCTTCGTTGGTGGTAGCAAAACGCGTCCGCCTCTCCGCGAAATCGATACTTCCAACGACCCCGTCCTCTCCTGGGTCCGGTGGTGGGATGAAAAGGTGATGAAAAGGTCCGAGGCAACCATCGACCTGTAACTAATTCAGGTCGTGAATTACTTAAGGTGAATTAACCTGAAGGTCGGTCAACTATGATCCGCGGTCAATTGTTACCGCTGGTATGCTGGTCGTTCTCTTGCCGCTGTCCGCTATCGTCGCCGCGGTGTCTGCCTGCGTGTTCAGCCTTTGCTCTGATGCTGGAGTTGAAGCGGAGCGAGCGTTGGAATACGCGGCGAGGAGACCACCGGCGCGGCCAGCGCTGCGGAAAAGCGAAGATCCTTCGCGCGTCTAGGACCGCGTCCTTGACCCATCCTCACCATGCGAGCAGCCTCGCGGTGCGGGCCTGCATCGTCCATGGGGTTCGCAAATCCCGGTCGCGAGAAATACTAGCCCCTCGTAGCCGGGGGCTTTTTCCTTACCTGGTAAGACCTTCTATAAAGTGGTATCCCTTCGGATACCAGGCTTTGAGGTCAATCTGATATCCCTTCGGATACCAAATTCGGGCCATCTGGTATCCCTTCGGATACTAGGCTGGTATCCCTTCGGATACCAGAATTGTAACTTTGTGGCGGCACTTCTGTTACAATCTCTACCGCCTGTGACAAACTGCTTTGGTATTCGCGCCATCGATTGGAGGCTGCGTTTCCGTCGTGCAGGGGCAACCAGGTAACAGTGTAGGTCGTGGCAACGCGCATTCCTCCTCGGTGGCAATCGACCAGCCCGAATTCCTCGGCTTCATTTATCGCTGCAGTGACGTGACGAACGCTGATGCCGAACTCCCAGAGCTGTCTGCGCGGCGCCTTCAATTTCCCGTTCGCCTTCCCGCCGTGAGCCATGTGCTCGAGGAGCAGGAAGTCGATAAAGCGTCTCGTGTTGATACCGGCGGCGCGCGCCATGCATTGCTCTGGACAAGACTTCGTGGCAGCATGACGAAGGGCTCAGTCCCGACCTTCTTCACGAATGCCCGCCGCAGGCGACAAGATGATCGAGCCAATCGGTATCAGGCGTCAGCGGGACGTGGACCTGAACATTGAGCCCAGTTCGGCCAAGGCGCTTTGCCAGCGCATAAGCTGCGGCCTGTCCAATGTGATTGATGTCATTGTCCGCGAAGATGTGCAATCGGGTGATGCCGGGCGGCGGCTGGAAGGTCTCGATACCGTTCGCGGACAGCGCGGCCCACGTAGGCAGATTGAACATCTGGTGCGCGGCGAGAGCTGTCTCGATGCCCTCTGCCACACCGAGTTCAGTCTCCAGCTCATAGAGTCGCACTGCGGCGCCGCTGATCGTATCGACAGGCGGCAGAGCTTTCTTTCGTAACTCGACCTTGGCGTCATAGATGCGCTGGGCTGACTGTGTGCTGCCATCCGGGGCGAGGATCGGCGCGACGACTGCCGGATAGCGGCCCAAGATTCGGCCGTCGGTGAAATAGGGACATGCTCCATGGCCCCTGAGGACTGGCGATGAGACGGCCAGGCCGCGGCGCCGCAAATACTGGGCCACCACCTCAGGGCGCGTTGCATCGGCCAGACCCGGGTTCGCGGTCATGGGGCATACTTCACAGTCCGGCGCCCCGCTAAATCATTGATATGATTGAACTGTGGGTCGATGTTCAGCCGCAAATTCTCAAAAAAGTTAGGCACACGACTGGGTAGTCTTGGCATTGCCGATGTTCGCGAATCGCTTTATCTGTGAGGCATGTATCTGCGCATTACCCAGCGTCACAACCGCGACGGCTCAAGCGTCACCTATTACGCCCTCGCCGAGAGCGTTTGGAACGCGGACGAAAAGCGACGAGAAGCCCATGTGGTGCATAGTTTCGGCCGTGCCGATCAGCTCGATCGGGCTGAACTCGAACGGCTGGTTAGGAGCATCAACCGCGTCCTCGATGACGGTGATGACGCCGCCGGCAGTGCGGCGACATCTGATCGTCCGGCGATCGAGATCGAGCGGGTGTTCGAACTTGGTGTCGTGCTCACCGCCCGCGCCCTCTGGGAAGAACTCGGCATCGGCCCGGCCATCCGAAGGTGCACCGAACGGGCCAAGCTGACCGCGCCACATGAGAACGCTCTGTTCGCCATGGCCGCCAACCGCCTCGACGACCCGGTTTCCAAGCTGGCCTGCGCCGAGCGCTGGCTGCCTGACGTCGCCTGGCTGCCCGACGCCACCGGACTAGCGGTCGATCAATGCTATCGCGCACTCGACTTCCTAGCAGTCTGGGCCGACGAGATCGAACGCGAGGTATTCCTAAAAGCCGCCGACCTGTTCCGCCTCGATGTCGATCTGATCTTCTACGACACAACCACCGCCTACTTCGAAATCGACGACCCCGATGAAGACGAGCAGGAATGGGCGGGGCGCCTCTATGCGCCGCTGCGCAAGCGTGGCCACAGCAAGGAAGGCCGCGACAACCAGCCGCAGGTGATCATCGCCCTCGCCGTCACACGCGACGGAATGCCAGTGCGCTCGTGGGTACTCCCTGGCAACACCGCCGACGTGACGACGGTCGCACGGATCAAGGTCGATTTGCGTGCCTGGCGGCTCGGACGCTGCCTGTTTGTCGGTGATGCCGGGATGTACTCAGCCGACAATCTGGCTCAACTCAGCCGTGGACTGGGTCGTTACATACTGGCGGTGCCGACGCGCCGGATACGCGATATCGAAGATGAGGTGCTGACAAGGCCGGGCCGCTACAAACAGGTCGCCGCCAACCTGCAGGTCAAAGAGGTGTGGGTCGGTGATGGCGAGCGGCGCAAGCGCTACGTGCTGTGCCTCAACCCACAAGAGGCCGAGCGTGAGCGCACGCGTCGGGCGCAGTTGCTGATAGAACTCAATGCTGAACTGGCGCTGCTGGAACAGCGTCAGGAGAATCATCCCAAAGCCGCCTGTGTGCTGATGGCCTCACGTCGTTACGGCCGTTACCTGAGCGAAGACGAGCGCGGTCGGCCGCGGCTGGATGCGGCGAAGGTCAAGGCGGCGGAGAAGTTCGACGGCAAGTTCGTGGTGATCAGCAACGACGACACGTTGTCAGCCGAGGACATCGCACTTGGCTACAAAGGTGGCTGGATCATTGAATCCTGCTTCCGGCGAATGAAGCAGACGGGTCTGCAGGTGCGGCCGATGTTTCATTGGACGCGGCGCCGGATCGAGGCGCACGTCAAGCTCTGTGTGTTGGCGCTACAGATGCAACGTGGGGCTGAGATCCGCTGTCAGTTGCCCTGGGCGCGGATTGCCCATGCACTTGGTGGGCTGAAGGCGGTGCGCTATCGCTGTGAAGGCCGGGGTATTGTTCAGCGGACGAAAATCACCGCGGAGCTGTCCGCGATAATGAAAACCCTAAAGGTATCAGTGCCTAAGCAGATTCTCTCGGTCGAGGGGCCGCCTTCGGCAGCTGCCGCGACTTAGGCACACGCCTCGAATCCGCCCATCGTAAACGATTGAGATATTGGCGAAATTCCGGCCGTCTGCCTCACCACCGCGAACCCAGGCCAGAGGTCGATCTCGTGTATGATAACGTCCTTTGGACTAATCGCGGCGGCTCCGTGAACGGATGGCTTATTCTCGACCGCGGTCAGCGGCATGCCCGCCGCTGACGCCTGGAGGGTCCGTCAGCCCTTGAACTCCATCGTGTAGAGCCCGGCATTCAGGTCCGTGCTGTAGACGACCCCGTTCTTGTCAACGAAGACATCCACCGACTGCATCACCCGCGGACGATTGGGTCGCGGATCCACCATCTTGGCGGGTGGCGGCGGGACCAGGGCGCCAACCTCGACCGGATGATACTGGTCTCGGATATCGAACACGCGCACCCCTGCGTTCTGGTAGGTCGCGAAGATCAAATCCGAGCTGACGAATGTTCCCGGCCGGTTTTCGTGAATATTGTGCGGCCCGAAATGTCCGCCGATGGCTTTGTAGTCCGCATCGGCGGGGGTCGGGAAGCTTGAGATGCTGATCGGGTTGTCGGCTTGCCGGTTGTCAAACACCCAGATGAGCTTGAGCCCGTCTTCCTGGTTGTCGAGCACCGCCTCATCGACGACGACCAGCAGGTCACGATCCGGCAGCGGCAACGCGTTATGGGTGCCGCCGCCATAGGGGGGCGCCCAGACCTTGCGAGTGATCAGCTTCGGAGCGGCCCGGTCGGAGACATCGACCACGGCGAGGCACCCGTCGCGCCACGAGCAGTAGGCGGTATCGCCGTGGACAATCGGATGATGCAGGCCATACCGGCCCTTGGCCAGGGGCCAGTGCGGCGTCTCGCCGGCCGCGAGATTCATGCCGGGAAGCCAGAAGCGACCCGCCAGTTGCGGCTTGGTCGGGTCTGCCATGTCGATCGTAATCATGATGTAGTCGCTGAATCCGTCTAGCAGAGCCGACGCGTAGGCCCAGCGCCCGCCCACGTACCATACCCGATGCAGCCCGTCCCCTTTCACCGGCATGAAACCGATCTGGCGCGGCGTATCCGGCTTCGAGATGTCGTAGACCGCGAGACCTGCCGAGAAGCTCCGGCCGTCGGACTTGTTTGCGGACTCCTTGAATTTCTCCGTATCGGGCTTGTAATACTCGCGCTCGTCGGCGAACACGGTCTGGGCGAACAAATCCTTGCCGTGGATCACCAGCAACAGGTCGTCGTGAGCCTGGAGATGGATGTTCCAGGTATTCGGCGGCGCCGCTACATAGTTGACCGGCTTGGGATTGGCCGGATCGCGGACATCGATGACGCTGAAGCCCTTCGAGAAGGCGTGGCCGATATACGCGTAACCCCGGTAGACCATGATCTGTATGCCGTCCAAATGGCCGCCCTGGTCGGTGTGGCCGATGAGACGCATGTTGCGGGCGTAGGCAGGCGGCGGCAGGTCACTCGCTGTTGTCTCGGCAATCCGGCTGATCGGCCGGGCGGTGCCGGGGAACGTTGCCTTACCGCCGCCGACAGCGGCCGAGGCGGTCCGCACCGCCCCAAGTGAAGCGGCCGTCACGGCGGCTGCGGTGACTTTTAGAACATCGCGGCGATTTTTACCCTGTTGGGTCATGGTCTTTTCTCCCCATCATGATTTTTCTTCAGGAGCGGCCGGCGATCCTGGATCGCCAGTCGTGGAGTGTTCCAGTCATGGCGTGTCCCCGCGGCTGTGAAGGATCGAGGTTCCGACTGAACAGTCGCGTCGCGTGGCCAGTCCATACCCGTTCCTGCTTCCGCGTCAATGAGAAACAGCCGGTCTACGGCCGGATCAGGTCGCTACGACCCGTGGGGCGTCGGGATGTTTCATGTCGCTCGGCCGATGCCGCGTGAAGTTATCTGAAGTATGCACCAAGTATTCGTGCAACACCGGGTATCGCGGAGGGCCCCTATTTTACTGCGCCTTTCACCTACGCCGCCACAAAGCGGTTATTGACCTCGATCCGCCGCCGCTCGCCGGTGGATCTCGGCCTCCACTTCTTCGGCGTAGCGCTCAAGCTCCAGCGCAGCTGGATCGCCATCGAGGACAATGGCTAAGCGACTGGCGCGAGCCGCCTCCTCAAGCAGGGTTTCAAGCGGTTTTCCATCCTCTGTCATCAGAGGCCAACGCTAAGGGCGCCCGAGGGTTTGAGCGAAGCGGCTCGTCAGCAAACGCATCCCGACAGGCCTGTGCGATCACGGCTTCCTCGGCCGAGCCCGCCTCCTACGAAGACGTAACGGGGTAATCTGACAAGCCGCCGCGGGCAGTGGTTTCCAGCTGGCATGTTCCGGGCGCACTCCCGCGCCTTGGCGTTATCGGTGACACCGGGCAGGCAAGCCGGTCATCGGCGTGCGGAACGGCAGCGTGACCTGCCGCGGCGCGGTGACCAGCAGCTCCGGGGACGGCTGCTCGACTGCGCATCGTTCGACGTTCGGTCGACGGCGGCTTAGATTAGAGCGGGAGACTACCGCTCAATAGTGGGCCGGGGTCGTTCCCGGCGGCGCGACGATGGTTGTGTTGCTTGCCGGCGGGGGCGGGCTGCTGCTGCTGAACGAAACGCACCCGCCCAGAGCGAAGGGCAGTAGCAGGACGACGACCGGGATCAGACGCATATGGGGCATCCTTCGAAAGTGTAGGCAACCTTCGATCCGATCACGCCTTCGTCGGCCGAGCCCGGCTCCTACGAAGGCGTAACGGGGCAATCTGACAAGCCGCCGCCGCGGGTAGCGGTTTCCATCTCGCGATGGACCTAACGCACTCCCGCGCCGCGGCGTTGTCGGTGATGCCAGGGAACAAGCGACGTAGCTCGACGGCGGCAGACAGCTCGCCCTCTTGCTCATAGGCGGTGCGGATCGCGGTAGCGGCTTCCTCAAAGGGCGATGACCAGACGAATACTCTACAGATAAAAGCACTTCGGGCCGCCGGTTGCCGCCGTCTATTCGAGGGAGCAGCCTCCGGCGGGCGCTGGGACCGGCCTGAATTGCACCGCCTCCTCGATCAGCTGCGCAAGGGCGATACCGTCGTGGTCTGGAAGCTCGATCGCCTGTCGCGCTCGCTGAAAGACGTGCTGCACATCATGGAGAGGATCGCCAAGGCTGGTGCTGGCTTCCGATCCATCACCGAGAACATCGACACCACCACTCCGGCCGGGCGCATGATGATGCAGATGGTCGGGGCCTTCGCTGAGTTCGAACGCGCCATGATCCGGGAGCGGACCTCCGCCGGTCTTGCCGCCGCACGGGCCGAGGGCCGTGTCGGCGGGCGGCGGAAGAAACTAGACGCCGGAAAGCGCAAAGAGATAGCCGACAGCGTCATCTCAGGCCGCAAGTCTGGTGCCGAGATGGCGCGGCTCTACAACATCAGCGCGCCAACTGTGTCACGGATCGTTGCCCAGCATATACAAGGGCTACTTCCTGATCACAGGATCAGCCGCCTTCCCGCACCAACGTCCGTGCCTGCTCTCGCAAGACAAACTTCTGCACCTTCCCGGACGGGGTCATCGGCATCGCGTCCAACAGCACCAGGCGCTCGGGCAAGTAAGCAGGCGCGACCCGCTGTGCCTCCAGGAAATGACGCATTTCGTCGAACGTGACGGTCTGTCCCGTCCGTGGCAGCACGAAGGCACAGGCCCGCTCACCCAGACGCGGGTCCGGCATCGCCACGATCGCTGCCATCTGCACGGCGGCGTGACCGTGCAGCAGAGCCTCGATCTCCACCACAGGGATGTTTTCTCCGCCGCGGATGATGATGTCCTTCGCCCGCCCGGTAATCCGGATGTAGCCCTTGACATCCATCCGCGCGAGGTCGCCGGTGTCGAGCCAGCCCTCCGCATTCACCGTGTAGAACTGCGGACGCTTGAAGTAGCCGACGAACTGGGTTGCACCCCGCGTCAGCAACCGGCCGGACTGGCCGCGCGGCAGCTCGTTCCCGGCCTCGTCCACCACCTGCACCTCGCTGTGCGGCATGGCGATTCCGTCCGACTCGCACGCGCGCTCGGGCGGGTCGTCCGGCAGCACGGTGGTCACCGCGCTGACCTCTGTCATGCCCCAGATCGCGATCACCTTGCATCCGATCCGCGCCGTCGCGGTCCGCACCAACGCTGCGGGAATTGGCGCACCGCCCGAGATGAAGTAGCGCAGTGACCCCACGTCGCGATCGGCGATGCCATCGTAATGCGCGAGGTCGTTGAGAAAGGGCGTGGCGCCCATGCAATAGGTGACCCGCTCCGCTTCGATCAGCCGTGCCGCCGTCGCCGGGTCCCAGATGTCCTGCAGGACTATGGTGCCGCCCAGCATCAGCGGGGTCAGCACGCCGAACAGATAGCCGAGCTGGTGCGCGAGCGGCGTCGGGGAGAAGCCCACGTCGCTCGCTGTTAGGCCCATCCGGGCGGCGAAGGGGACAACATTGGCGAACATCGTATTCGCCGTGTGCATGACTCCCTTCGGCTCACCGGTTGTGCCGGAGGTGAAGATAAGCTGCATGAGGTCGTCTGGTGCGGGGTGCTGTGTTGCCTGCACGCCGGCGTCCCGATCCGGGTCGAGGAAGTGCCGCGTGAAGGAACTCTCGGCCGTCCCGACGGCGAAGACATGCCGCAAGGTCGGCACCTCTGCCGCCACCTCGTGCGCCATCGCCTCGAAATCGAAGCTGCGAAACCGCTCCGGGACGATGAGCACACGCGTACCGGTGAGCCTCGCCATAAAGGCGAGCTCCCGGTTTCGCAGCACCGGCATGATGGGGTGGGTGACGGCCCCGATCCTGATGCAGCCGAGGACGACCGCCAGGAATTCCCACCAGTTCGGCAGTTGGAAAGAGACGATGTCCCCCCGCTGGATACCGAGGGCATGCAGTCCGAGGGCAATCTTGTCAGCCGCGCGGGCAAGCTGGGCATAGGAGACGCGGATGATTTCCCCGGTGTCGCCGCGCGAGGCCACGATCGCTGTCCGTTCCGGATATGCGGCGGCGTGTGGCTCGAAGAAATCCGTCAGAACCTTGTCATGCCAGGCACTGCTTCGCCTCATGGCCGTCGCCCGCGCCGAGTCGAGTTGGATACCCCAATCCGTCTGCCGTTCCTGCATGATCCGCCCCCGGGTCGATGGTTGTGGTGGATCAGAGCACAGATTGCGGCACTTCGCCTGAAATGCAAATGAAAGAACCCTGAAAGTGGCATAAAGAGACTGACGATCCAGATCTCTGCATGGGGGCTGATAAAATGCCGGAAGCAAACTACCGGTTTGGTCGGTTCACCCTCGACGCCGCGCGCGGCCTGTTGCTCGGGCCAGACGGTGCGATCGCATTGCGTCCCAAATCCTTCGCGCTGTTGCAGCTCCTGGCCCGGAACCCGGACCGGCTGCTGAGCCATGACGAAATCGCCAGCATGGTGTGGCCTGAGACCACTGCCACCGACGAGAGCATCGTCCAGTGCGTGCGAGACATCCGACGCGCCCTCGGCGCTGGCGCCGACGCATTGATCCGCACACTGCCCAGACGCGGCTATATGCTCGTCTCCGCCGTCCCACCTGAGGCAACCGCAGACCGGCCCATGCTGGAGGTGCAGCCGCCGGCACCCGTTCCTGACACTGCCGCCGGACGCGCTCATTGCCGAGAGCCTGACCGAAGAGGTGGTGACGGAGCTGATCTGCCGCCGCGCGGTTCTGATCGCAGCCGGGCCAGACGGGCAGACACGCTATCGGCTCTATGGCAGCATGCGCACGGAAGGCGGTCGGGTGCTGATCCACATCCGGTTGGTCGATCGGGACATCACGGCGCACATCTGGTCGACCCGTTTCGACCGTGACCGAGACGAACTCGCCGCGTCGCAGCCCAGCCTCGCCCGGGAAATCGCCCGCGCCGCGGAGCAAGCGATCGCTGCCGCGGAGCGCCGGCATGCCTTGCACGGCACAGTCGAGGCATTCGGACCCTGGCGCCTCTACCAGCGAGGGCTTTGGCATAGCTGGCGTTGCACACCAGCCGATAATGCCGAGGCACGGCGCCTGTTCCAACGCGCGATCGAAGCCGATCCGGCCTTTGCGGCCGGCCACGCCGCTCTGGCGATGACGTATTTCTACGACGGCGTCGTCTATGATTTCACGCCTGGCGGTGACTCCCTGGCTCGTGCCGTTGCCATGGCAAATACCGCAGTCCGGCTGGACCCCGGGGACGCGACAGTGCAGGCGACTCAGGGAATGGTGACCTTCGTGACCGGAGATATCGGCGACGCCTGGGACCAGGCATCGCTCGCCGTCGCGCAGGCTGAGGACCTCGCGTGGGCGCGGAGCGTCGGCGGCATAGTGAAGCTATACGCTGGTTACCCGTCTGAGGGCCGTTCCCTGCTGCTCCAGGCGCAGCGGATTGCGCCACAGGACGTCCATGAAGCAATCACCGTTTCGCAGACAGTCATCTCCTATTATTACGATCGGGCATATAAGGAGGCTGTAATGGCGGCGCAGGCTGGGATCGCACGCTATCCGGCCTATCCACTCACACACCGATGGCTTGCCGCCGCACTCGCGCAGCTCGGCCAAAGGCAAGAGGCCCGTGACGCTCTCCGCCAGGCGCAAGCTGTCTCCCGTCAATCATTTCTAGGATACGTCCGCAAACGCCCGTCCTGGTTCCTGCTGGAGAACCACGAGCACATGCTCGATGGCCTGCGCAAAGCCGGCTGGCGCGCGCCTTAGGCATCGTTTGCGCATGAGGTCTGCCAAAAGTCCACTAGCGTTACGATTTTGAACAAATCGGCAGGTGACCCCCAGGTAAATCTGCCAGGCCCGGATCTCGGCCGGCCCGAGATGCTCTGGCGATTTGCGAAAATGGCGAGCGAACCTGTCGACCTGCTCGATATAGCTGATCTGGGTTCGAGGGGCGAGGTTGCGAACCTGCATATCCTCGATCATGCGACGGCGAAGTGGGGTCTGACCAGCTCCTCTGCGAGATGAGCCGCGCCACATGGCGCGATCGCATCGTCTCGCAGTTGAGTTGTTGGGCGAGGGGGCAGCGGACCGGTGCAATGTTCGGATATGACAAGCACCTTCCGCGCTTCGTCGTTTCCTTGCAGGTGCCAATGGGATTAAGCCAAAAACGTCGTTTCTACGGGCGAGAACGCCGCGACGGTGGACCAATACCCGCACGCGCCGCAGCATGCCGTGCTTTCGGGGGTATAGTCGTGGTCGCCGCAGCCGGAAGCGTCGGCGTCGGTGCCGTTCCGGCAAACCCTGATTCACACGGTGGCCTGAATGTCGATGCTGTGTTGGTCGCCGCATTTCGGGCAACGCATGTCGAGAAAGTTTGTCATGGCTGAAATCCTGTGTGGGTTGATGATGAGAAACACGACAGTGACGAGGGAAAGTCGCCGCCTTTTGCAGATGATTTGGCGCGCGTCGTGGGCCTTCAGTAGAGGCAGGGCAGCGTGGCCCCGACCCGGCGAGCTTTGTAAGACACGCGAGTATGGACTTACCGTAAGCTGACGTCATCCGACACAGTCGTCGCCGACGTGGCAGGCCGCCACCCAGCCTAGCTGCTACACACGACAGAAAATTGCGGAATGGCAAGGCAGTGCTTGACATTCGAGGCCAATCCGAGAGATGGTATCTCTCTGTTTTAACTCAATATTTTGTCCGATACTCGTTACGATGAACGCTTATGCGTACCAGGAGGGCATTTCGTTCGTTCTGGCCAGATTGGCTGCCTCGGGTCTGCCCGGCCGCATGCACAACACACTGATTAACACCATATTTTTATCGCCAAACGGCCTTGTGACAACTTTTCGCACGTATCTTCAAGGTTTCCCCGAATCTCGGGCGCGAACGGACGGCAGCCTGATATCGAGCGTATGTTCGCTAAATGTTCGACCAGCGTTGTTTAGCTGACAACCGACGCTCTGTCCTCTGAGTATGCGGCTCGCCACAGCGCACGTTGCGGTTCGCGCGCTTCGACAGGAAGTATGACCTGCCCTCGCCAAAGCAAGGCGCGCCTGGCCGATGACTTTTCTACGTCGGTAGGAGGCCCCATACGATGAGTCACGCTGAGGCGATATTGGATTCCGCCCAGGAGCCTGATCCCGCCGTCCGCTGGCGCGCATGGCGCATGTGGAAGGCCGATGGACAGCCGCAGGGGCGCGACTTCGAATATCTGCAGCAAGCGCGGGAACTACAAGCCTTGGACGAAGATCCAACGGCGCGGCCTCTGCCCAACTCGGTCCATATCGTTGACGACGATGAAGCCGTGCGCGCTTCGTTACAAATGATGCTGGAGGCGGCCGGGTATCGCGCGCGCACCTGGGCCTCGGCGATCGATCTGCTGCAGGCGCTTCCAGGACTCTGAGCGGGGCTGCATCGTTGTGGACGTGCGCATGCCGGTGATGGATGGGCTGACTCTGCTCAATGAGCTGCGGGCGCGCAACGTCAAGCTGCCAGTCATCGTCATGACTGGACACGGTGACATTTCGATCGCGGTTCGGGCAATGAAGACGGGGGCCGTCGATTTCATCGAGAAGCCGTTCGCAAAGGAAGCGATCATCGACAGT
>CAVYXX010000097.1:0-229544 GCA_963772355.1 uncultured Alphaproteobacteria bacterium
AGTCGCAACGCGTTCTCGTTGCCCGGCGCAACCTGCGACGCCCAAAGCAGGCCCCGAGCGCCGCCGGCAAATCGCAGCAGCATGTGCGCGTTGTCGTCCAGCGCCCGCCCCGGCACGAAAATGCTAAGATCCGCCGCCAGGCTTTCGCAGCGCAGGCCCGAGACAAACTCCGCCAGGTTGAACGCGTGCGTGCCGAGATCGCCAACGCAACCGGCGGCTCCGGAGCGCGCCGGGTCCGTGCGCCACGCCGCCTGCTTCTGCCCGGTTTCCTCCAGTCGTGTCGTCAGCCATTCCTGCGGATACTCGACCTGCACGACCCGCACCTTCCCGAGGTCCCCGGCAGCGACCATCTCGCGCGCCTGGCGCACCATCGGATGCCCGGTATAGTTGTGCGTCAAACCGAACACGATGCCCGCCCGGCGCACCTCATCCGCCATATCCAGCGCGTCCTCCAACCGATGCGCGAGCGGTTTGTCGCAGATCACATGGATGCCCTGTTTAGCAAATGCCAAGACAGGCGCTGCATGCATGTGGTTCGGCGTCACCACCGCGACCACGTCGATGCGGTCAGGCCGCTGGGCTTCCTTCTCGGCCATTTCCTCGAAGCCGCGGTAGGCCCGGTCGGATGGGATATGGAGTTCGACAGCGCTCGCCACCGCGCGGTCGGGATCGCTTGACAGGGAACCTGCCACCAACTCGTACCGGTCATCGAGCCTGGCCGCGATGCGGTGCACGCCTCCGATGAAGGCACCCTGACCACCCCCCACCATACCCAGGCGCAGCCGCCGCCCCACCTCCCCGGCCGCTCCGCCCTCGATCGCCATCTCAGCTGATCCCCAACAGCTTGCGGTTCGTGTCCACGTCGACGGCGCTAGCCGCGAAATCGTCGAATGCTTTTGATGTCACCTTGATAATATGGCCAGCGATGAAAGGTGCTCCTTCGGCCGCTCCCTGCTCGCTGTCCTTGATACAGCACTCCCATTCTAGGACAGCCCAGCCGTCGAAACCGTATTGGGACAGCTTCGAGAAAATCGCACCGAAATCCACCTGCCCGTCCCCGAGCGAGCGGAATCGTCCGGCACGTTCTGCCCAAGACTGGAACCCCGAATACACGCCCTGGCGGCCCGTCGGATTGAATTCCGCGTCCTTGACGTGAAACATCCGGATGCGCTCGTGGTAAATGTCGATGTAGTCCAGGTAGTCGAGCTGCTGCAGCACGAAGTGG
Organism: uncultured Alphaproteobacteria bacterium; assembly: GCA_963772355.1. Classification (GTDB taxonomy): domain Bacteria; phylum Pseudomonadota; class Alphaproteobacteria; order Acetobacterales; family Acetobacteraceae; genus Rhodopila. Next base: position 1,226 of record CAVYXX010000097.1, read on the forward strand.
CTCGGGTCGTACAGGATATTGCAGCGCTTGTGGTTGCCGACGCGTTCCAAGAACATTTCGAACGTGATGCCGTCGTGGAGATCTTCGCCGGGATGGATCTCGTAGCAAATGTCGACCCCGGCTTCGTCATAAGCATTGAGGATCGGGCGCCAGCGCCGTGCCAGTTCGTCGAACGCGGTCTCTACCAGCCCCGCCGGGCGCTGCGGCCACGGATAGATGAATGGCCACGCGAGAGCACCCGAGAACGTGGCGTGCGCCGTCAGCCCAAGGTTGCGCGATGCCCTTGCCGCCAGCAAGAGCTGGCCCACCGCCCAGGCCTGGCGAGCCGTGGGATGACCTCGCACTTCCGGCGGGGCAAAGCCGTCGAATGCGAGGTCGTACGCCGGGTGGACGGCAACAAGCTGGCCCTGCAGATGAGTGGACAGCTCGGTCAGCTCCAGGCCGACGTCGTGCAGGACGCCCTTGACCTCGTCGCAGTAGGTTCGGCTTTCCGCCGCCTTCGCGAGATCGAAGAGCCGGGCATCCCAAGAAGGAATTTGCACGCCCTTATAGCCGTGCCCCGCTGCCCACCGCGCAATCTCCGGAAGGCTGTTGTATGGCGATGCATCGCCAGCAAATTGCGCGAGGAAGATCGCCGGTCCCTTGATCGTCCGCATCTCGACCATATTCGTTTCCTCCGATGATTGCAGGTCCGGAACCGGGATTGTGCATCAGACACCGAGTGTCAAGTCATCAGTGCTTCTAGCAAATAACGCCGCGATGGTAGTGACCTAGGCGAGCCGGCGTGCCGCGGCGCGAGCGACACAATCTTGGCATGATCAAACGGACGCCCAGTAAGTCAACTTGTACGAGCACAGATGACAAGAAAGAAGATACAATAAAGCGAAGAACACACCCGGCTGGCAAGTCTAATCGGCGATACCGACGACGAACGCCAGCAGCCGTCCGAGCGCCAGCATCGCGGCATCGCCGGCTCGGCCGATCGGACTTCCGCAACGGTCGCGGCGAATAGCCACGATCTTGTCCACCATGACCTGCGACGGCTCGCGAAGGCCGGTTGCCTCACCCGCTGCAAGTGATAGTCGATAGAGCGGCGCCGCGCGCAACGTGCTTGTCAGCAGGCAGACCAGCACACTATCCGTTTCTGCCAGGAAGTCAGATTGGATCACCAGCGCAGGTCTCGGCTTGCCGAAATCACCGTCTCAGGGCAACCGTGATGAGATCGCCGCGCCTCACGTCTGATCATCACCCTGGTCTGAAGTAGCGTCGATGAAATCCAAGGCGTCACGTTCTTCCGGAGCGTTCCGAAGTAGACGCGCCTGCCGCTCAGCCTCCTGGCGGAAGCCGGGCGCACTCGGATCGGGAACCCAGAGGCGCAAAAGCTTCATGCCGCTGGCGCGCCGGTTGGCACGGTATCGCTGGAACTTGTCGAGACCGTCGTTGCTGGAGGGGCGGGGCACGTGTTCCTCCTCTAAAAGTAGTGCGCTACCTATATAAGTTGTGCGCAACCATTACAACCGGAGAAATCTGCCTCGCCCACCTCAGTCCAAAGCATCTCTGCGCTGCGGCAAGCGCCACGCTACCCCGTTGTCCGCAAACGCCCCGAGTGCGAGGCTACCGGGTCCCCGCCGCAGGATCAGCCCATGAACCCGACCTTTCTCCCCGCCACCCAACTCGCCGCCTTGGTCCGCAGCGGAAAGATCGGTGCCCTGGAACTCCTGGACCACTACATCGTCCGCACCGAGCGGCTCGATACCCGCATCAACGCCGTGGTCGTCCGGGACTTCGACCGCGCCCGGACTTGCGCCAAGAACATGGACTCTCAACCCGACAAATCCGCCCCCCTGTTCGGCGTCCCCACCACCGTGAAGGAAAGCTTCGACGTCCAGGGCCTCCCCACTACAAGAGGCCACCTGGAACTAAAGGATCAGCGAGTCACCATCTCCTCGGTCGCCATCCGCCGCCTGGAGGCCGCCGGAGCGGTGATTTTCGGCAAGACCAACGTCCCCGTCGATCTCGCTGACTGGCAGAGCTACAACCCGGTCTACGGCACCACCTCCAACCCCTGGAACACCGACCACACACCCGGCGGCTCCTCCGGCGGATCGGCGGCCGCCCTCGCCGCCGGCCTGACAGGGTTCGAAATCGGCAGCGACATCGGCGGCTCGATCCGGGTTCCCGCACACTTCTGCGGCGTCTTCGGCCACAAGCCGACCTGGGGCCTGTTGCCCAACTACGGTGACCCGGTGACCAGCGCGGCGGCAGCGACCGACATAGCCGTCATCGGCCCGCTGAGCCGCTCCGCCACCGACCTGATCACCGCGCTGGACATCCTGGCCGCCCCCGACCCCGACGAAACCGGCCTGACCCTCAACCTCCCCGCTCCGCGCTTTTCCAGTCTGAAGGACCTGCGCGTCGCCGTTTGGGCCGAGCAACCGGGCCAGGCAACGGATTCCGAAACCATCGCCGCCATGGACACGTTGGCGGATAACCTCGAGCGCCACGGCGTCGCGGTCAGCCGCAGCGCCCGTCCGGACTTCGACCCCACCGCAGCTTATCAGCTTTACCTCCGTCTGCTGGATACTGGATGGAGCGGCCGTAGCACCGATGCGCAGATCGAAGAGAAACGACAGCGGGTCGCTACCCTGTCGCCCGACGATATGAGCGCCGACGCCATCATGGCCCGCGCCGTCGACACCACCCACCGCGCCTGGCTCGGCATGAACGAACAGCGGGCCCGCTGGCGCCGTACCTGGAGCGCCTTCTTCCGCGACCACGATGTTCTGCTGTGTCCGTCCTTCAGCACCGCCGCCCTGCCGCACCGCCAGGACGGCACACCGTGGGGACGCCGGATCATCGTGGAAGGCCAGGACATCAACTACGGCGACCTGCTGTTCTGGCCAGGCCTGATCGGGGGCTACCACTTGCCCGCCACCATCGCCCCGATGGGCTTGACCAAGGGCGGACTGCCGCTGGGCGTGCAGATCGCCGGCCCGATCTACGGCGACCGCACCACACTCTCCGCCGCGGCCCTGCTGGAGCAGGCCGGACTAAGCTTCAAACCGCCTCCAGGATGGTAGCCAGCGGGGTGGCAGTATCCGTCAAGGTCCCTCGGCGGCCGGCAGAACGTATCTGTTAAGAACCATCATCGGACCGGCGCTCTGTTGGCTGCTGTCGTATCGCCCCGCATGGACCAGCACCACAAGATCCAGGGCCGGCACGATGAACAAGCGCTGCCCGCCATAGCCCCAGCCGGCCGCCCAGTCGATCTCCCCCCGCCCGCGGACGAAGGAACGCCCCAGCCAGAACTGGTAGCCATAGAAATAAATCTGCTGGCCGTTGATCTGCGGCGAAGTCGCGGCCTTGATCCAATCCGCCGGCACGATCTGCGCTCCTTTCCACGCACCGTGATCGAGCACCAACTGCCCAATCTTCGCCAAGTCACGCGGACGCATGCGAAGGCCGGAGGCAGCCACCGGCTCGCCGGACGGGAACCGGATCCATTCGAAATCGGAAATTCCCAGCGGATCGAACAAATCGTGCCGGGCGAGACTGTCGAGGGTCTCGCCAGTCGCCTTGTGCAACAGCGCGGCAATGATGGTCGCGGAGCCGCCGCTGTAGTTGTAGACCGTTCCGGCGGTCTCCTGGACCGGTTGCGCCAACGCGTAACGGACCGGGTCCGGGGCTTCTGCCATCTGGATTTCGCTGTTGCGCGAGTCGCTGTAGGGAAGATCCTCGTCCCACGCCAATCCCTGTGACATCGTTAGCAGATGCCGCAGCGTGATCTTGTCCTTCTCCGGCGACCGCAGGTCAGCGTATTCGGGGAACGAAGCCAGCACCGGCAGGTCGACGCCGGCAATCCGCCCCTTGCCGATTTCAATGCCCAGAACCAGCGCCGTCACGCTCTTGGTGATCGAGCGCAGATCGTGTTTCGTCTCGGCATCGAATTTGACGACGCCAAGCGGACGACCGTATTGCTGATCCTCGCCGGTGAAATAGTGCTCGTAAACCAGTTTGCCGTGACGCAGCACCAGCACTGAATGAATGTCCGCCTCGGTCCAGGCGGTGAAGCTGGGTCCGATGCCGCACAGCGTTGCGGGGACGAAGCCAGCCGCCTCGGGCGACGCAACCTCCCAACCGTCGTTCATCGCTGCCGGCGCGCCGCATGGGGGTTCCTGGGCGAGCGCTGTCAGAGGAAGCAACAGTCCGAGCAGAATGACGACCGTCCAGGGCATGGCTCCACGCCTTCAGACGGTCAGCATGATCTTCCCGATGTGCGTGCTGGACTCCATCAGCCGATGCGCCTCCGCCGCCTGCGCCAGCGGAAATGTCGCGTGGATCACCGGTGAACAGCGGCCGGCATCCAGCACCGGCCACACCTTCTCCCGCAGCTCCGCCGCGATCGCGCCTTTCTGCGCCGTGGTTCGCGGCCGCATGGTGGACCCGGCGATTGTCAGCCGCCTTACCAGCACCGGCACGAAGTCGAAGTCCTCCACTTTGGACCCTTCCAGAAAGGCGATCAGCACCAGCCGCCCGCCCATGCCCAGAGACCGGATGTTGCGCGCGATATAGGGGCCGCCGACCATGTCCAGCACCACATTGACGCCACGCCCCTCGGTCAGGGTCTTCACCTCTGCGGCGAAATCCTGCGTACGATAATTGATCGCCACGTCCGCCCCGAACTTCAAACACGCCGCGCATTTCTCCTCCGATCCCGCGGTGGCGAATACCCTCGCGCCGAACTCATGCGCGAGTTGGATCGCCGTGACGCCGATGCCGCTGGTGCCGCCATGGATCAGGGCGGTCTCGCCCTTCGCCAGCCGGCCGATCTGAAACAAATTCGCCCACACGGTGAAAGACGTCTCCGGCAATGCCGCCGCTCGGATCGCGTCATAGCCCGTCGGCCAAGGGAGGCATTGCGGCGCCGGAGCAACGTAATACGCCGCATACCCGCCGCCGTTGGCCAATGCGCAGACCCGATCCCCGACAGACAGCGTCGTCACCTGCTCGCCGGTCGCCACGATCTCGCCCGCCACCTCCAGCCCGAGGATCGGACTGGCGCCTGGCGGCGGCGGATAAGACCCCTGCCGTTGCGAAACATCCGGCCGGTTCACCCCCGCCGCCTGCACGCGGATAAGCACCTCGTCCGGCCTCGGCACAGGTACCGGTCCGTTGGCCAAACCGAGCACCTCTGGTCCTCCGGCGCCGTTGGCTTGGATATAGGGCATGGTCTGCGGGATCGGCATCGACGAGAACCTCCGGTGTAAATCGTTGCCCGAAAGTAGACGCGTGATGGCCCGCGGCAAAGGCAGCGATAAATCGCCATCGCCAAACGCCCGAATGCTTCCTGGTCGAAAACGCGCCACAAGCACTACTGTCCGGTTCGGTGAATGACATTTCCGTGGAATCCATTGATGCATAAAGCTTTCCGACAGTTCGTTGCTGGGGCGGATTTGAATGTCCGGTGGCTCTTCCCGACGATCTCGCGGGGAGGGCTTGGTCATGAACACCGGCAGGACGCTTTTCGCGCAGCTCATGGATTTTCTGCCTTGGAGCAGCTTCGACCGGATTGTCGCGCGCTACGGCGGCAACCGCGCCGTGCGCAAGCTGTCCTGCGCCGCGCAATATCAGATCATGGCGTTCGCCCAACTGACCTATCGCGCGCGACATCGAGGCCTGCCTGTCGGCGCAAGCGTCAAAGCTCTACCACATGGGGCTTCGCGAACCGGTCCGTCGCTCCACCCTCGCGGATGCCAACGAGTCGCGCGATTGGCGCATCTATGCCAGTTCGCCCAACGACTCATCGCTCAGGCCAGATGTCTCTACGCCAGCGAAAGCCTGGGAGCAGAGCTGACCAACAGCGTCTACGCGCTGGATTCCACCACCATCGATTTGTGCATGTCGGTGTTCCCCTGGGCTCATTTCCGCTCCACCAAATCCGCGGTGAAGATGCATACGCTGCTCGATCTGCGTGGCAACATTCCCAGCTTTATCCATATCTCGAACGGCAAGCTGCACGATGTTCATGCGCTCGACATGCTGATCCCCGAACCCGGCGCGGTCTATGTGATGGATCGCGGATACATCGACTTCGCCCGCCTGCACACGCTGCATCAGGCGGGCGCCTTCTTCGTGACGCGCGCCAAGTCCAATCTGCATGCGCATCGGATCTATTCCGCGCCCACCGACCGAGCGAGCGGCGTGATCGCCGATCAAACCATCGCATTGGACGGCCCTCGTACCCGTCAGGACTATCCGGTGCATCTGCGGCGCATCCGCTTCCGCGACGCCGAAACGGCTAAGACACTGGTCTTCCTGACCAATCAGACCGCGTTGCCAGCATTGACTATCTGCGATCTGTACAAAAGCCGCTGGCAGGTGGAACTCTTTTTCAAGTGGATAAAACAGCATCTGCGGATCAAGCGGTTCTACGGCACTTCGGAAAACGCCGTGAAGACGCAAATCTGGATCGCCGTTTCGGTCTATGTGCTGGTGGCGATCGCGCGCAAACGGCTCAACCTGGAGGCGCCGCTCTACACATTGCTGCAGGTCTTTTCGGTGACGGTATTCGAAAAAATAGAGGTCCAGACTGCGTTCTCTCGTGAGGCCGACAGATCCGAAAACTTGCAAGACGAGAAACAACTGAATTTATTCGGATTTTGACCGGACAGTAGTGCGCCACAAGCAGGGTAGGATTGTCGTCAATGGGCGTATGCGAAGGAATCAGACGAGCCTGCTCGCTTTATCGTTCCAGTAACGGTCGCGAAGAATGCGCTTATACAGCTTGCCCGTCGGAAGCCGCGGCAGTTCCGCCTCGAAATCAATCGACCGCGGGACCTTCTGCCGCGCGAGATGCTGCCCGCAGAAAGCCAGTAGTTCGGCTTCGATGTCTGTCCCCGGATCGATGCCAGGCATGAGTTGGATCGCGGCCTTGACCTCCTCGCCGAGGTCAGCGTTCGGTATCCCGAACACCGCTGCATCGGCGACCTTGGGGTGCGTGATCAGCAGGTCTTCGCATTCCTGCGGATAGATGTTCACGCCACCGGAGATGATCGTGAAGGCGACGCGGTCGGTCAGATAGAGGTAGCCGTCCGCGTCCACATAGCCAACGTCGCCGACGGTGCCCATCGTGCCATCCGCCGAGAATACCTCTGCCGTTCTCGCCCGGTCGTTGAAATACTCGAAACGCGAACCCAGCCTGAACCACACCGTGCCGATCGTTCCCACCGGGCACGGATTTGCCTCATCATCGAGAATATGCAGCTCGCCAAAAACGCTCCGGCCGACTGTGCCTGGATGTGCCAGCCACTCGACGCTGTCGCACGCGGTGAGGCCAATCCCCTCGGTGCTTCCGTAATACTCGTCGATGATTGGCCCCCACCAGTCGATCATTTGCCGCTTGACTGGAGGGGACAAGGCGCCGCGGCATGTATGGCGGTTTCAAGCGATGCCAGATCGTAGCGGCGACGCACCTCATCGGGCGGTTTGAGCATGCGTGAAAACATTGTCGGCACGAGTTGGCTATGCGTCACCCGGTACTTTTCGACGAGGCGCAGAAAGTCTTCCGGATCGAAACGTTCCATGATGATGGCAGTGCCGCCCATGCGGATCGTCAGGTTGACCCCAACATGCGGCGCCGCATGATACAGCGGTGCTGGCGAGAGGTAGATCAGACCGTCCCGGAACCGCCACAGTTTTTGGATAAAGTCGTACACGGCCGGCGTCTGGGATGGCGGCTGTTCCGGCAGCGGCCGCAGGATGCCCTTCGGCTGGCCGGTCGTGCCAGATGAATAGAGCATCGCGTTGCCAAGGCTCTCGTCGGCGATCGGCGTACTGGGACAGGCAGCGGTAGCGTGGTCGAGATTGAGGCCGGTGGCACCCTCGCCCGGCCCATCAACGATGAGGCACACTGCAACGTTCGGGCATTGCCGCAAGGCGGCCCGCGCCACGTCGCGCTTCGCTTGCGACGTGATCAAAAGCTTCAACTCGCTGTTGTTGACGATGTAGGCGAGTTCGTCAGGAGTCAGGAACGAGTTGGCACAGGTGTAATACAGGCCCGCACGTTCACCGGCACCGCAGGTTTCGACGTAGCGCGCATTGTTCTCCATAAAGATCGCATAGTGATCCAGACGGCGTAGCCCCCTCGCGCGCATAAAATGGGCGAGGCGATTGGTGCGGGCCTCAAGCTCGCCATAGGTCACGATCTCGCCCGTGCCGCCCATGATCAGCGCCGGTTGGTCAGCACAGGTTTTAACTTGCTCGCCCGGATACATGTGCGTTCCTCCCCGTGGCAGTCGCGTCATAAGGAGGGACCCAGCGCGACCTTTACCGCCATCAATGAACCGGACTGTAGCAGCAGCTTTGCTGCGCTGTCGGTCAACGCCTTGGTTCGCGACCTACGATGCACCGCCGAAGATCATCCCGCCAGAGGTTCCTTGGCCTTGCCTTTCGATTTGACTTGCGGGCCCTCACGACCACAGCAGTCAACGCCACTCGGAGATTGCCACGCTCCCCAGGAGAATCTATCAGCCTGCGCCGGCATGACGGCCGGAGAGTCAGCTTCAATCCGGCTTGATGTAACATCGTTCGATGCCCCGATTCGGCTTACGCCTCACCCCACATGGCCACCTCGTTACCGAGGACCAAGACGACGCGCCGGAGATAGCCACCGCGATAGGCGACCGCCTGGCCGCAGCGTTCGCTCAAGGGTCGGGCCCCGGCCTGGTGCGGCTTGGCGCCGGCGAGGTCGGACACACCTTACCACCGGTCTTTGTTTGGTGGCGCAGCTTCGCCACGCGCTATGTCGGTTCGGTCTGCCTGAACGCGTCAGGTCGCGAGGACGACGTCACGCTCCCGGTCGTACCGCCTCTCGATGCCGGCGACCTTGCCTCCCTGGTGCTGACCGCCCCCATGATGGCCGGCGCGGAGTATCTGACCGAGGGGGTCCTGCTAGCGCTGTGGGATGAATTGGCGCTGGCCTTCGCCGAAGCCTTCGCCGCCTCCAGGACCGGCTTGCAGCGCTTCCTGAATGCTCTGAACCCAGCATGGAATCTGGTCGGCCGCGTGCATTTCAACCTCGCCGAGAACCGCCGCGACGCCGAGCAGCCGTTCGCCTTCATGGCGACCTACACCACGCGCCTCTCTGCCCAGGCGCGCGCCCAGCACGTCCCGCTCGGTCAGGCGCTGCGCGAATACGCCGGGGCGGCAAATCGTGACAAACTTCTGTCGCTGCTGCTGCCGGTGCAGCGCGCCGCCGAACATTGCGATTGGCTGCGGCCGATGATCGACGCGGGGGAGATTTTCCATCCGCTGCGCTGGGGACCCACCGAGGCCTCCCGCTTCCTCCACAGCCTGCCCGAACTGGAAACCGCCGGCGTCGTGGTCCGTATGCCCGCGACCTGGCGAGCCAACCGCCCTGCCCGACCCCGAGTGACCGCCACTGTCGGCAGTCGCAAGCCTTCCGCCCTCGGACTGGAAGGCGTGCTCGATTTCCGCATGAGCGTGATCCTCGACGGCGAGCCCCTCACCCAGGACGAGGTCGCAACCCTGCTCGCCGGCACCGACGACCTCGTGCTGCTGCGCGGGCAGTGGGTCGAAGTCGATCGTGCCCGCTTCGAAAAAACCATGGATCGGTTTCGCGAGGCCGAAGTCCTTGCCGCCCAGAACGGCCTGAGCTTCGCCGAGGCAATGCGGATGTTGGCCGGCGCGTCCGTCGCCGGCGAGGACCCCGCCGCGACAGATGCCAACTGGTCCCGCGTCACCGCCGGCCCTTGGCTGGAGGAAACGCTGAAGACGTTGCGGTCCGGGGACGGCGACGGTCCCGATCCCGGACACGCGTTGAAAGGGACCCTGCGCCCCTACCAGCGCACGGGCACGCGGTGGCTGCACCTGCTATCCAGTCTGGGCCTGGGCGCCTGTCTGGCCGACGACATGGGACTGGGAAAGACCATCCAGATCCTGTCGCTGTTGCTGGTGGAGCAAGTCGCCGCCCAACCAAGCCTCCTGGTCGCGCCCGCCTCCCTGCTCGGCAACTGGGCGGCTGAAATCGAGAAATTCGCTCCCGGCCTAAAGGCTGCGATCGTGCATCCGTCGGCCATGTCCCCCGACCAGATCAAGCAGTTCAATCCCCGGGACCACGACCTCGCGATCACCAGCTACGGCTCGTTATTGCGCATGCCTGCGCTTGGTGCGACGGCCTGGCGCTTCGTCATCCTGGACGAGGCGCAGGCGATCAAGAACCCTGCGGCCCGGCAAACCAAAGCTGCAAAGGCGTTGCAGGCCAAGGCACGGATCGCGCTAACGGGAACGCCGGTGGAAAACCACCTCGGCGACCTGTGGTCGATCTTCGACTTCATCAATCCAGGCCTACTCGGCAACGCCAAGCAGTTTTCCCGCTATGCCAAAAGCCTGGCTGAGCAGACCGACAACCCATACGGCCCGCTGCGGGAGTTGGTGCGGCCGTACATCCTGCGCCGGATGAAGACCGACAAGGCGGTCATCGCGGATCTGCCCGACAAGACTGAGATCAAGGCACTGTGCAGCCTCAGCCGCCGGCAGACCGCGCTGTACGGCCAGGCCGTCGAGGACCTGGCGAAAAGCCTGGAGGAGGCAGAGGGCATCCAACGCAAGGGCGTCGTGCTGGCGATGCTTATGCGGCTTAAACAAATCTGCAACCACCCCTCGCACTGGCTAAACGACAGTGTCTGGGCCGAAGAAGACAGCGGCAAATGGGCCCGGCTGCGGGAAATCGCCGAGGTTGTCGCCGCAAAGCAGGAGAAAATGCTGATCTTCACCCAATTTCGCGAAATGACCGGTCCCCTGTCCGCGTTCCTAGGACAGATTTTCGGTCGCCCCGGTCTGGTCCTGCACGGCGATACCGCGGTGAAAAATCGGAAGACCCTGGTGCAGACGTTCCAGGAGGACGAGACCGTGCCGTTCTTTGTCCTGTCGCTGAAGGCCGGCGGCTCCGGCCTGACTTTGACCGCGGCGTCGCACGTCGTGCATGTCGACCGGTGGTGGAACCCGGCCGTCGAGAATCAGGCGACAGATCGGGCCTTCCGGATCGGCCAGAAGAAAAACGTCCTGGTGCACAAGTTTATTTGCCGTGGCACGGTCGAGGAGAAAATCGACGCCTTGATAGACTCGAAGCAAGGATTGTCTGATGAACTGCTGACCGGTGGGGCCGAGGTCAATCTGACCGAGATGGGGAATGAGGACATCATGCGGCTGGTCGCGCTGGACCTGAACGCCGCGATGAAGGAGTGAACGCCATGGCTCGATACTATGAAAGTCAATGGCCGGCCTACGTCTCGGTCGCAGAACGGCGCCTCACGGCTGAGCGTGCTGCTGCGAAGCTGAGCAAGAAAGGCTCTGTCCTGTCGCCGGTGATCGTGGAAGGCCGCAAGATCGCGGCGACGTTCTGGGGCAAGGCGTGGTGCGACAATCTGGAGAGTTACCGCGATTACCAGAACCGGTTGGAGCGCGGACGCAGCTACGTGCGCAATGGTCTGGTGATCGATCTGCAAATCGCGCCGCATACGGTGACCGCGAAGGTCAGCGGATCATCGGTCTACACCGTAACGATCACGATATCAGAGGTGCCGAAGCCGCAGTGGAAATCGATCTGCACCGATTGCGCGGGCGGCATCGACTCGCTCGTCGAATTGCTGCAAGGCCGGTTTTCTAAAGCCGTAATGGAGCGGATTTGCCGCCAGGGCACCGGCCTGTTCCCAAAGCCAGCCGAGATTAAATTCTCCTGCAGTTGCCCGGACTACGCCTCCATGTGCAAGCACGTCGCCGCTTCGCTGTTGGGCGTCGGCGTGCGGCTCGATGCTAAGCCGGAGTTGCTGTTCAGACTGCGCGGCGTGGACGAGAATGATCTGGTCGGTGATATCGCCTCGCTGCCGATGACTAAACAAGGTCCGGCGGCCGGCAAGGTGCTGGAAGCCGACGATATGGCGGCGCTGTTTGGCCTGGACATGGGTGAGGATCCGGCCCCAGTCGCCGCGCCCGTCGCGGCCATGAAGACTACGCGGCCCCGGAAGAAAGCCGCCGCACCGAAGCCTAACGTCCGTGAACCCGCACCGGCGAAGAAAAGTTCGGGTGCGAAAAAGATTGCCGCGCCTGCGATGGCCGCTCGGACGAAGCCTCCCCCAGCCAGAAAGATGGCACGATCGGGGAGCGCGCGAGCGAGTGTGAGGTAATACATCGTCCCGCTGGCTACATCCAAAGACGCGATCTGTTGCGGAGGAACGACATTTCGCTCCCATAATCCCCTGGCTTGCCTCGCGAACAAGGTAGACATGTTCATGACCAGCGTTGCCCGAATCCAAGCTACCGTTTTCATCCTCGCTTGGATCCTCGGCCTCGGTGCGGACGGGCTCGCCCGGGCGGATGTATCGGTGACCAGTCCGTTCGTGCAAAGCGCCATCGATGCGGCTGTGGCGAAGGAGCGTGATGTATACGGCGGCAGCACGCCCGTCCCCGGGGTGCTCGTCGGGGTGTGGGACAGTGCGGGGGGCAGTTACGTGCGCGCCTACGGGTCCGCCGATCTCGCGACGCATCGGGCACTTACGCCCGCGGATCATTTCCGTGTCGGCAGCAACACCAAGACATTCGTCATCAGCGTCCTGCTCCAATTGGTCGATGAAGGAAAACTCCACCTCGATGATCCATTGAGCAAGTTCGCCCTCGGCGTGACGATCCCGAACGCGGAGCACATCACCATCCGCGAACTGTGCGAGATGCGCAGTGGCTTGTTCGAAGCGTACCGATACGCCGGAGATCGACCCGTTGAAAGTGACTGGGGAGATGACCTTCGATCCGCGCACGCTGGTCGGCTGGGCGGTAAAGCAGAAACCGCATTTTCCCCCGGGGACGGCGTATAACTATTCCAACACCAACTATCTTATTCTTGGCTTGGTCATCGAAAGCGTCACCAAGGACAGTGTTGGCAATCAGATCCGCACCCGGCTTCTGGTTCCATTCAAGTTGACGGAAACGAGCTATCCGGAGAGCCAGGCCATGCCGGAGCCGTGGGCGCACGGCTATGGGCTTGGCCCGCATGGCGACTGGGAGGATGTCAGCAACACGATCCCGGTTTCACTGATGGGCGCGGCGGGCGAGATTATTTCGGCTGTTGCCGACATGAAGCGTTGGGTCGCGCTGTATGCCACCGGAAAGACGAACGCCGCGACGACGCAGCGTGAGCGGCTGGACTGCATACCGATCGGTCAGGGAAATCTTGCGTTCGGCCTCGGCATCGGCTGCAGTGCCGGCTGGTATGGCTACACGGGCGGGTTGCCCGGCTATAACACGGCGGGATATTACTTCCCCTCGAGCGGCGTAACGATCATCGCCTGGGTAACGCTGCAGGCGGACAAACCCACTCCAGGTGTTGCCAACGCACTGTTTCGCGACATCGCGACCATCATGACCCCCGAGAACATCCCATTTGTCATTAGGGACGCCGCGCATTCGGACGCTGGGAGCCCAGATGCGCCGTCAAATAAGTGAACGTCAGGCAGCCACGGTGCCGGTGGCACCTCTGGCTCACGTCGCCCACTCGGAGCCCCGAACGTCTGGTGACTGAGCGCGCGATTTGACGTAACGGGAGGCGCTGGCAGGCCTCTTCCGTCCTACTAACGCCTGGATCAAACGGGTTGATCGGGCTAATCTAAGTGCTGAAATTCGCGAGCAAGGCGATGGACCCGCTGCTCCGCCTCATTAGTGCCGCATATCTGAATGCCATTCTGGAACGGGCTGGCGTGTTAGGTGACCTGCATGTACAGGACGTCACCATCATCAGTGACCGCCCGACGCTGATGTCGCGGATTATCCGCTTGCGGCTGACATATGACGGTCCGGCAAACGCCTTGCCGAGCAGCCTTATCGTGAAATCCGGCCTTTCTGAGCGACGCGGAAGCGAATGGTCAAACGGTCGCCAGGAAGTCGCGTTCTATAGTGACGTAGCTCCGTCTCTCCCGGCCGGCGTCGTGCCACGCTGTTTCTTCGCGCATGATGCCGACGCCACTTCCCCCTGGCATCTCATTCTGGAAGATCTAACAGACACCCACGTAGTGGCAACGGAATGGCCTCTTCCTCCATCTGAAGCACAGTGCCGGATAATCGTAGGAGCATTGGGGCGTTTACATGCCGCGTGGTGGGAGGACCCCCTGCTGGGTGTCTCAGTTGGACAATGGCTCGACGATGCGGCGATGGAGCGATTCATCAACCAAGTGGTCGGGCACTTCGATGTGTTCGCAGACCGCCTTGGCGACGAACTCCCAACCGAGCGGCGCGCGTTATACGAAAGGCTGATCGCAGCGGCGCCGCGGTTACACAAACGGTATCACGACCCAAAGAACATCACGCTCGGGCACGGTGACGCCCATGTATGGAACTGCTTCCTGCCGCGGAATGGAAGCGATGACGTGCGGTGGTTCGATTGGGACGGTTGGCGCATCCGCGTTCCAACCAACGATCTGGCCTACATGATGGCCGTCCATTGGTATCTGGAACGCCGGCAGCGACTGGAAGGAACATTGCTCGACCATTACCATAAAGTCCTGCTGGAGAATGGCGTCCGTAGCTACACCCGTGCCGACATGCAGGAAGACTACCGCCTATCCATACTGTGGCAAACGATCACTCCGGTATTTCAGGCGGGACTGAAGCTTCCACCTGTGATCTGGTGGAACAACTTTCAACGCATTATGGCAGCAGTGGATGATCTAGGATGTCGCGAGCTGCTCGGCTGATGCGGCACGAGCGCAACCGGCTATGTCGCGCATCGGCTCGCCGATGTCGGTGCGATGACCCTATCTTCATGGCTGGACCAGTGGCATGCGGAAGGTGAAGCGCGTGGCCTCCGAGGAGGACGTGACTGTAAGTGTTCCGCCATGTGCCCGAGCGATCTCCGACGCGATAAACAGACCCAAGCCCAGGCCTTGCTGACTGGGACGCACCGCGCCACGGGAAAATGGCTGAAATATTCGCTCCAAAATGGCGGGAGAAATCGGATCACCCGCGTTGGAGACAGACAGCTCAAAGCAGTTTTCGTCTGTGGTGGCCTTTACTTGAATCGGCATCGCCGCAGCCCCGTGCGTCAACGCGTTCGCAAGTAGATTCGAGAGAAGCTGAGCAATCCGACCCGGATCACAGACAACGGGGCTATCTAACACAATCGTGGAGTCGATAGATCGATCCGGAAGACTGGCTTGCAGCTCAGCGATTACATGCCGCAAGACGGGCTCCAGCGGTTCGGTGGCGCTGCAATCAAGCGCTACTCCACTACCTAACCGACCGCGTGCGAAATCCATCACGTCGTCTATCAGGCTGGACATTCGCGCCGCGCCCCGACGAATCAGGCCAACCGTCCGCAGTGCCTTGTCGCTCAAAGGGGCCTTGAGCAATAACTCTGCCCCGGCACTTATCGCGGCAAGCGGATTGCGCAGGTCATGGCCCAGCACCGCGATGAATTGCTCCCGCAGCTGCGAGGTCCGTTGCGCATCCAAAAGACGCGCTTCGCTCGTGGCCACCTGTTCAATCGCATTGAGGTGGAAGGCGATCAGCTCGGCGAACAGCTTGAACATCCCGACCACTTCCGGCGTCCGAACGCGTGCTGGGCGGGGATCGATTGCGCAAAGCGTACCAAAAAATCTGCCGTCGGGCAGGATAATCGGCATCGAGATATAGCTCTGGAAGCCATACATCGCTGGCGTTGGATGACCACAATAGAGGCGATCTTCGGCGACGTTGTTGACGACGACCGCTTCCCGGCTTTCGCGGATTTCGTGGCAGATCGTGGTTTCAACCCTAAGCTCGCCGCCCGGTCCAAGCCCGAAGGCGATATCGTCTTTTACGCTACAGGCGATCCACCGGTCAGCAGTTACTCGCGCAACAGCGGCAAAGCCCATGCCGGTTGTGCGGCATACAACGTCAAGGATAGTCGGCACCGCTTCAATGCTACTAACCGCGAGAATGTCAGCCTGGAATTCGTTCAACATTTGTCCGTCTGTTCCCAGTGTCGCAGCCTGCCGCGCCGTGATCGTCATTTCCCAGGACAAACCACAGGCTCGCTCTCCAGGTCGCGGCTGCCCTTACAGATCACACCTAGCGTCAGATCCGCTCTCCCCGAGCCCTGACCGGAAAGATACCTCAGCCGCCCGTAAGAGGGCGGGGCATTCCGGCATGCCTCCTCGAACGAGAACTTCATCCGCAGCGTGCCCGGTGCCCCAGGCTGCGAAGTCACAAGGCTCCGGTTGCCGCCGCAGGGATCGAGAACAAAAAAGCGCGATTCGATATCGGCATGCGTCGATCAAATCCAAATTTGTATGTGGGAGAGGCCCATTCAACCCCTTTGAACGGTCTCCAGTCATCGACAAGGGAGGAAACCATGAAGATCGTCGTTATCGGCGGCACCGGCTTAATCGGCTCAAAGACCGTCGCCATTCTGCGCCGGGGCCGCCACGAGGTCATCGCCGCCTCGCCGGATACCGGAGTTAACAGCATCACCGGCGAGGGGCTCAAAGAGGTCATGACCAGCACGCAGGTTGTGATCGATCTCGCCAATTCGCCCTCATTCGAAGACAAGGCGGTGCTGGAATTCTTCGAGACCTCTGGCCGCAATCTTCTCGCGGCGGAGGCCGCAGCCGGCGTCCGGCACCATGTCGCGCTCTCGATCGTCGCAGTAGACCGGACGGACAATGGCTATTTCCGCGCCAAGGTCGCCCAGGAGAGACTGATTGCGGCCTCCGGCATCCCGTACACCATTATCCGCGCGACCCAATTCCTGGAATTCCTCGGCGGCATCGCCGCTTCAAGTGCGGATGGAAACGTGGTCACGCTTCCGCCCTGCCTGTTCCAGCCGATCGCGGCGGATGACGTTGCTGCCGTTGTCGCCGAGGTGGCGTTGGCGCCGCCGCGAAACGACATCATCGAGATTGCCGGCCCGGAACGAGCGCCGTTCGACGAAATCGTCGCCCGCTATCTGAAGGCGGTGGGCGACCCGCGTAAGGTCGTGGGCGACCCCGAGGCCAGATACTGGGGCGGCCGGGTCGAGGAGCGTTCACTCGTGCCGTTAGGTGAATTGCGCCTCGGCCGCATAGGTTTAGACGAATGGCTCCGCAGCTCACAGGCAGCCACCTGATCGCGCATCCCCGAACCGAAGGATAGGGCTATATGAAACGCATTCTCTGTTCACTACTTGTGGCCACCCTGCCGGTCGGCAGCGTCCTTGCGGATGCCCCGCTGTCGAAGAACGCCAAAGTGGCTCTCGTCTACCAGCACGAGTTACCGAACGTTCCCGGCAAGAGCATCAAGGGCGTGCTCGTCGAATACGGCCCCGGCGGCTACTCGCCCGCCCACGCGCATGCCAAATCCGCGTTCATCTACGCGACAGTGCTTGAGGGAGCGATCCGCAGTCAGGTCAACGACGGGCCGGCGACTACCTACGAGGCTGGACAAAGCTTCTCCGAACTGCCCGGCGACCGCCACGCTGTCAGCGCCAATGCCAGCGACACCAAGCCTGCCAAGCTCCTGGCGGTGTTCGTGGTGGACACCAACGAGACAGAACTGACGATCCCACTCGGGAACTAACCGCGACAGGGCGGCATTTCCGCTACATCGGCACAAGGATTGGTCGGGAATCCGCCCCACGACGACCGCTCATGGGTGAGTTTGAAAATGCCCTTGCGCTACCGCCGCGCCTCCCGGATGGCCACGTTCAGCGCCCTGACGCCCGCCGCAGGCCCATCCGGGTGGTCCCACACGCATCCGACCACTGCCAGAAAATCTGTCCCCGCTCGTACCAGCGGACCGCAATTTTCCGGCGTGATCCCTCCGATCGCGCAACTCGGCAGTTCCATCATCTCGGACCACCACTCCAGGAGCTCGGGGTCCAGTAACGCCGTCACCGCCTTCGTGGTGGACGGATAGAATGCTCCAAACGCGACATAGTCCGCCCCGTCCTCCCCAGCCTGCATTGCCAGATCGCGGCTTCCCTTACAGGTCACACCTAGCATCAAGTCCGGCCCCATCAGCCGCCGGGCCTCTCGCGCCGCGATATCGTCCTGACCGACATGAGCACCGTCGCACCCGGTCGCCTTCGCGAGGTCGGCGCGGTCGTTCAACAGGAACGCCACGCCCCTAGCCTGGCAGACCGGCCGCAGGACATCGATCGTCCGCCGCCACGCGTCGTCGCTCACATCTTTCAGCCGGAGCTGCACCGCGGCCACGTCGTCCGCATCCAGCGCCGCCGCTAGAAGGTCGGCGAACAGCATGGGATCCAGCCGCGGGGGGGTAATCAGGTAGACGCGGCAGCCCGCATCTGAGTTCGAGCCCTCCTGAACCATCGCAATCAACCCTAGCCCGGGCAGGCAGACCTGTCACGTCTCGGACGCGCTCGACTGCCGCAGCCAGCCGTTCAGCCGGCGCATTCCATTGCGATTCGCGAGGTCCAGCGCTGCCGGCGCCGACCTCAGAACGAACCCGCCCTGGCGCTCGGAGATCGCCACGACGCTCGCCCATCCGGGGGCCTCTGGCCAGAGCACCAGGCGGCAAATGCCGCTTCGCAACGAACCCATCGCCATGCCGGACGCGTTACCACAATCCAGAATGTCCAACGCCTCCGTGTCGGGGAACGCCGCTCGAGCGGCCGCCACCATCTCCCGCCACCACACGCACCCGGCGAACATCGCCGCACCCGGTGCGGACACCAGTGTGACCGGGAGACCGAGCGTCAGCGCCGCCTTGGCATCCGCCAGCCCATGGACGATCACCGCAGGATGAATGATCATGCTCACGTTCATACGGTTGACCGCGCCGAGTTCAAGCGGCATCAGCGGCGGGACGTGCCAACCCGACACGATAGAGGCGGACATGGCGGACGAGCTCGAGGACCCGGACGCAGCGGCAGCCAGGCTGGAAGCCGCGCTGGAACGGATCGCGCGCCTGACGGCCACTCAATCGGCACCAAACAGAGCGCCGGTGCCGGATACGGAAAACAGAGCGCCGGTGCCGGATACCGACCTTTCGATCCCCGAGATCGCCGAACGCCTCGACACGCTGATCGGGCGATTGCGGGCCGCTCTCGACAAACGAGATTAAACCAAAGGAGAATTGCGCGATGGCGCAGGTGACGCTTCGCATCAACGGATACGCCTACACAATCGGCTGCAAGGATGGCGAGGAGAAGCACCTCGAATCCATGGGCGCCGAGGTCAGCCGCCGAATCGAGGGTGTTCGCGCGGCGGCCGGACCGAGCGGTGAGGCGCGCATGCTGGTGATGGCCGCGCTGCTGATGGCGGATGACATTTTTGATTTGCGAAACCGACTGCAGGTCGCCGAAGCGGACACCTCCACGCCGAAAGGCGATCCGAAATTGGGTCACAAGCTCAACCTGATGGCAAAGCGTGCAGAGGAAATTGCCGAGAGCCTCGAAGAGCAACGCGCGGAGTAGGCCGAGTGACCCAAGCAGGCCCTCACCAAACGCGCAGTTAGGCCGGGACGGTCCCGATCCGACGGTAAATCAGATCTGACTTAGCCGTCTGCGCGTCCTGAACGGCAATATCCAGAAGCGCGTGATGGGGCGACTTGCCGCAGGCAGGATCAGTGGCGAACGCGTCGCCGGTCAGCGCGAAGGCTTGGCAGCGACACCCGCCCCAATCGAGTTCACGGCGATCGCACCCGGCACAAGGCGCTGGCATCCAGTCGGTGCCGCGGAAGCGATTAAAGGCATCCGACCCCTGCCAGATGTCCCTAAGCGACTCGTTACGGACCGAGGGGAAAGCAAAATCAGGGAGGCTTTCAGCGGCATGGCACGGCAGCACCAGGCCCATTGGCGTGACGGTGATGAAGCGCCGGCCCCAGCCGCCCATGCAGGATTTGGGTAAGCGGGCATAATAGTCCGGCACGACATAGTCGATCACCACCGCCCCAGCGAGCCGCTCGCGCGCTGCCTCGACCTCCTCCGTAGCTTTGTCCAGCTGACCACGCGAGGGCAACAGCGCATCGCGATTGGCCAGAGCCCAACCATAATACTGCACATGGGCCACCTCGATCCGGGCTGCACCGAGCCCGACCGCCATGTCCAGCATTTCTCCGAGGCTATCCAAATTCTGCCGATGCACCACGAGGTTGACGGTCAGCGGCAAGCCGGCGCGCCGCACGATCGCCGCTACCTCCCGCTTCTTTTTCTGCGCCCCGGCCATCCCGGCCACGCGGTCGCCGTTCACATCATCGGCATCCTGAAAGCTGATTTGAACGTGATCGAGCCCGGCTTCGGCCAAAGCATCCACGCGCGCCTCATCTAGCAGCACGCCGGAGGTGATAAGGTTGCTGTAAAGTCCCACGGCAACCGCGTGCCGGACCAGATCCACAAGGTCTCGGCGGGCTGTCGGCTCGCCACCGGAAAAATGCACCTGAAGCGCGCCGATTTCGGCCGCCTGAGTGAGAACGTCGCACCACTCCGCGGTCGTCAGCTCTCCCTTTACGCCGGAAAGCCGAACCGGATTGGAGCAATACGGGCATTGCAGCGGACACCGATGGGTCAGCTCCGCAAGAATAGCTAGCGGCGGTTCGATAGTGATCGCTGTCCTCGACATTGGTACCATTGTGTTCGCAAGAGGGTCTGGAGTCACGGGAAGTAGCCAACGGATCTTACCGTGCATCCCCACGTGGCGACGACATACCTTCACTACTAGAGCTCGAAGCGCCACTGGTGCTCCGCTTATAGCTCATATAACTTTCTGTCCTTGTGCAGACGCACGATGCTAACTGATGACCTGGCCGGATAACCTGGCGGGCGAATAGCGGGAGTTAAGCAATGTCCTGGCGTAAACCTACTGTCACACGGATTTCTGTTGGCTGCGAAATCAACGCCTATGGCTGCGCGGTCGTCTAACGGCATTCGCGGTATTTCCGGGGCGGCGCGGCACCAGCCGCGTCGCCTCACTGCGTTCGGAGGCGCCGTCCCTCGGTCGCTGCGTTAACACTACCGTGCGCTCGACCTGATGGTTCCACCCGCCTTTACACTAAACCAGCTCCGGATTTTTCTGGCCGTTGCTCATTCGCAATCGCTCACCCGGGCGGCGAAGCTCCTGGACCAGACTCAACCTTCGCTCTCACAGCACATCGCCAAGCTTGAGGAGGCCGTCGGACAGCCGTTGTTCGAGCGTGGCCGCAGCCAGTTCGGGCTGACGGACGCGGGCGCGTTCCTGTGCCAGCGTGCCGACATCATAATGGCTGAGGTCGAAGAGACGACCGTGGGATTGGCGGCTTACGCCAAAGGAATCCGCGGTGTCTTATCGGTCGGCATGCTGAGCTCGGTCGCGCGCAACCTGTTGCCCGATGTGCAATCGCAGATGGCCGAAACCTTCCCGGACGTTGAGCTTGACGTGCATGAGGTTGCGCCCGCCGAAGCGATCGAAATGCTCTATTCCCGTCGGCTTGCGGTTGCAGTGGTGGCGGTTGGATCGCTTGCCAGCAGCAGCCTGTCCTTCCTGCAAACCGATATTTTCTCCGACCCCTACGTATTGGCGGTGCCGCGAGGCCTTGCCCTCGGGCACGTTACCGATCCAGCGACACAGCTCAGCGCGGACGAGCGGCGGATCTTGAACAGTGTTCTGCAATTTACCTTCGGCAGCCCGCATCAGTTGCGTATCGCGGACTGGCACCAGCACTTCTTGCCGGATCACCATGTGGTAGGCCGTGTCCGCTCGTACGAGCTGGCGCTGGCAATGGTTCAAGCTGGCCGCGGCGTAGCGATCGTTCCGGCGCTCAGCGCGCGCGTCAGTGCGGGCATAGGCTACGATGTCACCCTGTACGACATTGGGATGGAAACGCGCCGGGTGGTGGCGTTGATGCCGTCGCAGTATCTCACGACCGAGCCGCACGCGACCTTTGTCGCTGCCCTGCGATCGGTTGGCGCCGCGACCCCGCCGCCGCCGGTCGAGCCAACGCCTATTTTTCTGCGAAAAGATTTACCTACGGCTGTGGTAGCCCGATAGAGCATGCGTCTTCCAGAACTGTGTCGTCAGCGAGTTCCTGAAGCATCACCAGAATATCCGCCAATATCTCGTCGCGCGGGGCATTGAATTGCGCGGCAAGCTGTTCGGCGATCGCGCTGACCGTTCGGACGCCATCGACCAGCTTCAGCACCTCCACCGCGATGTCGTCAGGCATCATAAGTCGTTCCGGAGCAAGAATTACCCAGGCCTGTCGTGTCGCGTCAAAGCGGAATCGTGTGCCGCGCGGAAGGCGGGGAACCGATGACGACCCAATGACGGTCCGGCTTCGAGCGGTCATCGGCAGCACACGCCCAATAGTTGCATAATAGGGAAAGGTTCCTGGCCTGATGAAGTCGAAGTTGCGAGCATATCACAGACCCTTTAGGCGATGATCGACTGATCCGACAGAACCCACTTTGCGGCAAGAAAATGGTGACTGGCAATCGCAGAATGCCCAACGCAGTTTGTAGACAGGTTTGGCGACATAACTTGATGATCATCCTCATACTGGAATGTGCTTATGCGTAGACGCGTCCTCGTCGTGCTCTGCATTCTCGTGGTCGTCGGATCGACCGGCGCGCGCTCTGCTGATCGCATGAAATTTTGGAATTTGACCGGAACCACCATCGCGCAACTGTATCTGGCGCCAGTGGGCACGACCCAGTGGGGCCCGAACCAATGTGCCAACGACCCAGACGGGACCGTCACTTCCGATGAGCGGCTTGAGCTCAAGGGCCTCTCGGCCGGTCACTATGACGTAAAAGTTACCGACGCAAATGGACGCACGTGCATCGTCAAGGACGTCGCGCTCCTGGCCGG
This sequence comes from uncultured Alphaproteobacteria bacterium, assembly GCA_963772355.1. GTDB lineage: Bacteria > Pseudomonadota > Alphaproteobacteria > Acetobacterales > Acetobacteraceae > Rhodopila. The sequence continues at coordinate 24,052 of CAVYXX010000097.1, forward strand.
AAAGCCCTATGCTTTTTCGCTGTCGGAGGCTGATCTCAAGGACTGCACAAAGTAACATGCCCTCATTCAATTCGCGGCTGCGGATGATTAACCGCGCCACGTGACGATAGCCTCGCTCGTATCGAATTCGCCATCGTAGCCGTCTTGAGTTTTAATGCCTGAATCTAACCGAGACGAAGAAGGATAACTCGTGGAGATAACTTCGGTCGCTTCGCGGCCATCAATGTTCCTGGCCACACTGTCCGAGTCGCGAGACTACCTGCCGCTGCTTCGCTGGCTCATCCTGATGAGCCTGACGGCCTTCGGGCTGGCGGTGCTCTGGCAGTTGAACGTCATTCAGGTGATGCTCGAGGCCGACCGGACTCATATTTCGTTGCTGATTCTCGGCCTGTTCGCACTCACCAGCCTGCACTGCCTCGTGCAGATCTGGCACATATCGAAGGAATTGGTGGCGGCTCGATCGTACCAGACGGCGCTTCGCGAGCGCCGCGAGCGTCCGTCCGCAGCCCTCGACGATCTGGAGCCGCCGCCGAAAGGCAGCACTATCGCTCAGCATATCGCCAATCTTGTCGCGAAGGCCCGTTCGCAGGGAGGGGGCAGAGTTCGACCAGATGCTCCTTCTACGCGTCCTGGCAAGCCAGCTTCACGGTCGAGAACGGCTCGGACTATTCGTGTCGGAAGCCTTGTTGCGGCTGGCCCTGCTGGGGACCGCTCTGGGCTTTATCCTGATGCTGATCCCAATTGCCGCGCTGAGCGCCTTTGATGCAGAAACCTTGCGCAAGGCCCTTTCGGGCATGAGCGGAGGTATGGCCATCGCGCTTAATATCACCGTGACCGGCATAGGAACGGCTCTCGTGCTCAAGCTGGAGTACTACTTTCTCGGCATGGGCGTGGTGGATCTCGTCAATACAATCACGGAAGTGACGGAAGTTCACGTCATCTCGGTACTCGAGCGCGACGGCAATGGATGAATCTGACCCCCTGCACAGCAGCGATGACGGGACCTTTGTTCCGTTCACCGACATGCTGTTCAACGTCGTGCTTGGCCTCACTTTCATGGTGTTCATCGCCTTTTCGCTTATCAATCCGACCGCCAAGACCGGGGCGGTGGAAATGAAGGCCGAGTTTCTGATCACCATGAACTGGCCCGACAACGACCCCACAGACATGGACATCTACGTAAAGGACCCGGTCGATAATATCATTTGGTATCATTCACGCGAGGCGGGCCTGATGCATCTCGATCATGACGATCGCGGCAGTTCGCGCGAACGCATGACGGTCAATGGCCACACTATTCAGAATCCGCTCAATCAGGAGATCGTCACCATCCGCGGCATCGTTCCCGGCGAATACACCGTCAACGCTCATGAATTTCTTGCCGTCTCAACTGCGAAGGTGCCGGTGTCCATCAAGGTCGAAAAGCTCAATCCAACTGCGAGTGTGGTGTTTTACGGCACCCGTGATTTTGATCATAAAGGCCAGGAGGAAACGTTCGTTCGTTTCTCGGTCGACGCCGACGGCAAAATCCAGGATGTCAATACGGGGCAGCCCATTTCACTGGTCAAGGCCGTTCGCCGGCCCTCGGCCGGAAACGGTCCGAAGTAGGCGAAGCGGCTGCCACGGGGAGAATTGTAGTGAGTGTGTCGGTTGTCGGTGTAGTGACCGCCTACGGCATTGTGACCATGCTGCTGCTCAGTCTCAATCTGACTTCGCTGTGGCGATGGTGGATAAAGGCAGGCGCAATCATGGTTACGACCGCCTTCTTCGGCATAACCTATCTAGCGATCAACGGGCTGATGGGATGGCCGACCACGCGGAAGCTGCCGCCAAGATTTAACCTGGTTTCGAGCGTCGTTATTGAACCTGACAGAAGAACCCACGATCCAGGGCATATCTACCTCTGGGCTACAGAGATCGATGAGAACAACGTCCCTGCGGGGACCCCACGCAGCTACCAAATCGCCTACACGAGCAATTTGGCTCGGAAGATCGCCGGCGCACAGGAAAAACACGACAGCGGGCAAGAGGTGATGGGCGTGATATCCGACCGTCGGCCATCAGACGATGCCGAGCCTCGCAGCGATATCAAGAACGGCCGGATGCAGGATAATGGGCAGCAAGCCCCAGCAACCGACACCGTATCGATCAAGGAAGAGGGAGATGATATCACGTTCCAGGATCTTCCGCCGGTCCTGCTACCGGACAAAGAGCCGCTTCCGGAATAGGGTGGATGAGCAGATTGCGTTATCGTTGCGCCACTACTACCGGGTCGTTGCGCCAACCGAGGACACTTTCGCGCCGGGGGCCGACGCCGGGGGCCTCTTAGCCGATGGAGGCGCCGTGTCGTCGTCGAACAGAATGCGGTTCGCTGCGCCATCCAGGTCGTCGTATTGTCCCGAGCGCAACGACCATAGAAAGAAGCTAAGCCCGCCCGCCCCGATCGTCAGGCTGACCAACAGTAGAAATAGAATGATCGTCATCGCTTAGCGCTCCTGTGCAGGCGCAGGCTATTGGCCATCACCAACAATGACGAACTCGACATCGCCACTGCGGCGAGCCATGGGGTTACCAACCCGGCGATCGCCAACGGTACCATGATGACGTTGTAGCCGATCGCGAGCGCCAGATTCTGCCGCATCACCGTCTTTGCGCGCCGCGCCGTCTGCAGCGCGAGGGCAATCGGCTGCAGTTTCGCCCCCTGAAAGACCAGGTCGGCCACGGTCTGGCTGACATCCGCCGCGGTCGCAGGCGAAGCGGACACCGAGGCCGCCGCCAAAGCAGGGCTGTCGTTCATGCCGTCGCCCACCATCAGCACTTTTCGGCCCCCCGCCCCCCATGCCTCGATAAGGGAGACCTTGTCCATCGGCGTGCATCCCGCCCGCCAATCCTCGATATCGAGCGCACCACCGAGGCGCCGCACCTGTTCCGCGCGGTCGCCGGATATCAGCTTCAGCGCAAATCCCATGGCGCGGAGGCGGACGAGGACGTCCTTTGCGTCTGCGCGCGGCCGTTCATTGAAGCAGAATCGAACCGGATCCATCCCTGGACGGGCGAGCCAAATCTCAGGTCCGTCGACGGCGGCTTCGGGATCGCCGCAAAAGCCACGGCTGCCCAGCCGGATCTCTCCAGTCGCTGTGGCAAGACTCAAACCCTGACCCGAATGTTCCACAACGCCCTCAGCTGGCACGACCGCTCCGGCGGCCGCGACCAGGGACCGCGCGAGCGGATGGCGGCTCGACACCGCCAGCATGGCCGCGTCCCGCAGATCCGCGAGATCGGGATCGCCTACCAGTGCCAGCAGCGGTTCGGTCAGCGTGCCGGTTTTGTCGAACACCACCGTGTCGACCTCGGCTAATCGCTCCAGCGCAGTCGGCGACTTCAGCAGCATACCGCCGCGAAACAACCGCCCGGTGGCGATCACCTGCACGGCGGGCACTGCCAACGCCAACGCGCACGGGCACGTAATGATCAGCACGGCGCTCGCTGTCAGAAGCGCCTGCCCAGCAGAGGCACCGACCCCGAAAAACCACCCCAAGAAAGTCAGCAGCGCACATAGGTGCACCGCCGGCGCATACCGCCGCGCCACCCGGTCGGCGAGCACCACGAACCGACCGCGTCTGGTTTCAGCCGCCTCAATGAGCCGCACGCACTCGGCAAGCAACGTGGCGCCGCCGGTCGCCGTCGCTCGGATCGTCAGCGTGGCACCCAAATTCAGCGTGCCGGCATAGACTAGGGCACCAGGTTCGATGCTGACGGGCAGGCTCTCGCCGGTGACCAGGCTGGTGTCCAGCACAGCACTCCCGCGTTCCAGCACACCATCGACACCAATTCTCTCGCCGGTCGCTACCAGAACATGATCGCCCTCAGCGACCTGTTCCTGAGCGCGTCGCCGGATGGTCCCATCGGGCTGGACTACGGCGACATCGGTCGCTCGCAATGCAAGCAATTGTTCCGCCGTGGCCCGCGCCTGACCGCGTGCTCGATGATCGAGCACCCGGCCGACGAGCAGGAAGAACAACAAGGTGACGGCTGAGTCGAAGTAGGTGTGATCGCCGCCGTTGATGGTTTCTGAGAGGCTGATGCCAGTGACCAGCAGAACCCCAAGGCTGATCGGCACATCCATGTTGGTGCGGCGTTGTCGCAGTGCCGCCAGTGCCGAGGCAAAGAACGGCCGCCCGGCATACGCAATCGCCGGCATCGCGATCAGCGCCGAGACCCAGTGCAGCAGCGCCAGTGTCGCCGGTCCGATAGGATCGATCGAGCCGCCCTGCCCTGCCCAAATACCGATCGAGATCAGCATCACATTGCCCGCCGCAAATCCGGCGACGGCCACGGAGCGCATCAGCGTCCGCCCGGTGCGATCTTGTGCGGCGGCGAGTGCCGAGACCTCAAACGGAACCAGCCGATAGCCTAAGGCCTCGATCCGCCCGACAAGGTGGTCCGCATCCTCGTCCGCACCGCGCCAGGCCAGGCGCAGGCGGCGAGTGGTCATGTTGACGCGGCCGGCCGTCACGCCGGGCTCCTTGGCCAGCACGGATTCGATCAGCCATACGCAAGCGCCGCACTGCAGGCCGTCGACCGCGAGCGCCAACTCCTTCGTGCCATCCGGTTTGGCGACGATATGCCGAGCAAGATCCCACCGTTCGGCAGGTTCCGGCCGCAAGGCGCGCGAACCGATCGCGTTCACGCGCTGACGATAGTAACGGCCGAGACCGAGGCCCTCTATGATATCATGGGCCGCCGCGCAGCCAGTGCAGCAGAATTGGCGACCCGGCGCGGTCGGCAGGCCGCAATGCGCACAAACCAATTCCGCAAGATCGAGGGCGGCTGCTGGCAGCGCAACGCTGGCACTCATGACGTTACCTTACGGCCAGACGCCGGGTCGCTCGGTACTCCAACCCGTCAGTGTGCACAGTCAGCATGATGTCCCATTGGCCGGAATACAGCGAAGTATCGGACCGATAGCGGCCATCGCCGATCGACCGGAACGCCAGGGCAGTCATGTCGACAGGACCAACTGGCCGTTCCGCCTGGGCATCAATCCTTGACGCGGTGAGCGGCGCGCCAGTCCGGTCCGTCAGTCGCAGCACAGGGAATCGATCGTCCGCGAGCCCCGCCTCGAGCTGCCACCCGAGGGCAGCCTGCTGTTGGGCCGTTTCCAGCACACGCTTGTATTCGTTACTTACATCGAAACCGTCTTTTCCGGAGATGCCGGGGAAGGTGCTGTAGGCGTCATAGACCATGTAGCCATTCACCAAAAAGACGAGGCCCATCGTGGCGATCAGTCCATGAGGAAACCAGCGCCATATGGTCGTGCTCATTTTGCCCTCGTTGCCGCGTAGTTTTGCGGGCCCATAAAAGCCGAGTGGTAAACGGTCCGTTTTCCCGTGACGGTATCGGTCAGAACAAAGTCGATCGGTTCCGAGCCATCCGTCAGCGCGACCGGGCGGCCCGTGACCAGCACCCGGAAAGTGTCCACCTCATCCGACGCGCTCAACAGACGCAGCACCGCGATGGGCTTCGGATCGGCCTCTGCTACCACGAGCGTCGCACCGGGCACGCCGACCACGGTCAGATCGAACTCAGCGCGGAGCGGCGTCTTGTTGGCAATTTTCACCGTGTAGCCGTTGCGCAGGCTACCGTCGGCCAACGGCACATAGACAGGCGCGCGGTCACGTTGGACCGATAGCTGGACGGTGGATCGTGTCAGCAGTGCCGTGCCCAACCCGACCATGGCGACAAGCAGAACTGTGAGGTAAATCAGGGTGCGCGGGCGAATGATCCGGATCGCCTCGTGCCGCCCGGCCTTCTTTGCGATTTGCCTTGCTTCTGTGTCCCAGGTAATCAGCCATTTGTCTTGATGGGTGCGTTCCATCACGTGATTGCAGGCGTCGATGCACAGGCCGCAGTTGATGCACTCCATCTGGATACCGTCGCGAATATCGATGCCGGTAGGACAGGCGGTGACGCAGGCGCCGCAGTCGAGGCAATCGCCGACTGATGGTCCGCTCTCATGACGCTTGCCACGGCTGCGTGGCTCGCCCCGCCATCCCTGATAGGTGACGGTGAAGCTTTGGTCATCCAGCATAGCCGATTGAAAGCGCGGCCAGGGACACATGTAGGTGCAGACCTGCTCTCGCGCCCATCCGGCCAGCAAATGGGTCGTGAAAGTGAACAAGCCGGCGAAGAAATACACCTCACTCGAGGCCGACCCAGTCCAGAACTCGATCGTTACGGTCGGGGCATCGACGTAATACATGATCCAGGCGCCGCCGGTCCAAAACGCGATCCCAAGCCAGATCCAGTGCTTTAAAAACTTCTTCCAGATCACATCCGCATCCACCGAGCCAGCGTCTCGCTGCATGCGTTCGTTTCGGTCACCCTCGACCCACTGTTCGACCCACATGAAGAGGTCTGTCCAGACCGTTTGCGGACAAGTGTAGCCACACCACAGGCGCCCAAACAGGCTGGTCACCAGGAACAGCCCCACTGCGCCCAAGATCAGCAGGCCGGCAAGCAGCCAGATATCCTGCGGCCATAGTTCCAGATCGAAGAAGTAAAAGCGCTCTCGAGAAATGTCCAACAGGACGGCCTGAGTCGGCTCCCCCGGACCGCGGTGCCACCGGAGCCAGGGCAGCAAATAGTAAATCGTCAGACACGTCACCAGGATGGCCCACTTGGTCCGCCGGACCAGCCCATGCACCGTCTTCGGGTAGACCTTTACACGGTTGGCATACAGGTGGTCGCCGGCAGCCTCCCGCTGCAGTTGCAGAAGACGCTCGTCCTTGCTGATGCGTGACACGAGGACGATCCTTACTCACCGCCGCCCAAAGAGTGGACGTACAGCGTCACAGCCTTGATGGTCGCCGGATCGAGCCTTGCGCCCCAGTTCGGCATAACCCCCTGGCGCGGCAGATTCACCTGACGCAAAATCGTTTCTTTTAAGTCGCCATACAGGTGGACGTGGCTGGCAAGCTTCGGCGCACCCATTTCACGCAGTCCCTGACCTTGCTCGCCGTGGCAAGCCACACAATTGTCCGCGAAGATCTTCGCTCCAGGCGAGACATCCTGACCAGTGGCTGGGTGGCCGTAGAACGTCGCCCAGACATAGTCGGCAACGGCCTCAACCTCCGCCGGCTTTAGTGTGCCGTCGACACCGAAACGCGGCATAGCGCTCTGGCGAGCATCGGGATCGGTGCTGCGGATACCGTGTGTGATTGTCTGCTGGATGTCGGATAAACTACCACCCCAGATCCAGGCGCCCGCTGCCAACGCCGGGTAGCCCGGACTACCGCCACCGCCCGCCCCATGGCAAGGCTGGCAATTTTCGGCGAACGTGATGCGGCCGCTGGTGAGCGCGACCTCCATCAGCGCTGGATCACTCTTGATGGCGTCGAACGACATCGTCGCGATCTTGTCCATCGAGTCTTTCCGTTGGGCAACCAGCTTGCCCACTGCCGCATCGACCGAGGCGCGCTGAGAATAGCCAAGCAGCCCGTGAAAATAGCCTGTGCCATAGGGTATTGAAGGATAGAGCACGAACAATCCGAAAGCCCAGACGATGCAGGCCATGAATACATACAACCACCACTTCGGCGTTGGCGTATTCAGTTCCTTAACCCCGTCCCATTCATGGCCGGTGGTGTCCTGGCCGGAAATGGCATCCTTTTCGATCTTGGTGGGCACTACACATCATCCTCGAACGGAATGCGCCCCTGCTGCTCGATCTTTGTCTTGCGGCCAGGCCAGTATGTGGAGACAACAATGCCCACAAACACCAGAGTCATGATCACCACGAGGTAATGTTCAAGCCACTGCGAGACCGTCATTGCTGCAGCCTTTCCGTGTTCGTATCGGCGAAGTTCACCAGCGTGCCTAGCATTTGAAGATAGGCGACGAGGGCGTCTGCTTCGGTGACCTGGCGACCGTCACCCGCCGTGACGACGTTGGCTTTCGGGTAGCGCGCCAGCAATTTCGTGCTATCCGCGTTAGTGTCGGCCTGCGTGGTCAGATCAGCCTTTGCATAGGCAACATCATCATCCGAATAAGGCACGCCCACCACGCGCAGCGCCCGCATCCGGTCCTGGATGTCGCTCGGGTCAAGCGGAGTTTCCTCCAGGAACGCATAGTGCGGCATCACCGATTCCGGTACAACAGCTTGAGCGTCCCGCAGATGAGCATAGTGCCAGTCATTGGAATACTTGCCGCCTACACGCGCCAGGTCCGGCCCGATGCGCTTGGATCCCCACTGGAAGGGGTGATCATACATGCTCTCCGCCGCGATGGAGTAGTGACCGTAACGTTCCACCTCATCGCGCAGCGTTCGGATTTGCTGGCTGTGACACAGATAGCAGCCTTCCCGCACGTAGATGTCCCGGCCTCGCAACTCCAACGGTGAGTAGGGTCGAACGCCTTCTACGTGCTCCACGGTCGTTTCGATAGTGAATAGAGGCACGATTTCTACGATGCCGCCGATCGCGACGGTCACCAAAGTGCCAAGCAACAGAAAGATCGCGTTCTTCTCGAACCATTCGTGACGGATGAACATTGCCTCAGGCTCCTGCCACGCCGAGGTGGGACGGTAAGGCCCGCGCGGCGAATCCGCGCCGCGGCAGTTCCGTGCTCGGGCTGGTGACGGTACGGATCAGGTTGTAAACCATGATTAGGCCGCCGATCAGAAATAATACCCCGCCCAGCATGCGGATTACGAAGAAGGGGTGAACCGCGACGACGGATTCCACGAACGAATATTGCAGAAACCCAAACTTGTCGTATGCGCGCCACATCAATCCTTCCATGATCCCAGCCACCCACATCGAAACGATATAAAGCACGATGCCCATCGTTGCGATCCAGTAGTGCCACGACGCCAATCGGACGGAATACAATGCCTTCCGGTTCCACAATACCGGGACCAAATAGTACATCGCACCGAAAGTGATGAAGGCGACCCAGCCGAGCGCGCCCGAGTGAACGTGACCGATCGTCCAGTCCGTGTAGTGCGACAGGGCGTTGACCTCGCGCACCGACATAACCGGACCTTCGAACGTTGCCATCCCGTAGAAGGCTACAGCCGTGACCGAAAAGCGCAGACCAGGGTCCGTCCGCAGTTTATCCCAGGCTCCGGACAGGGTCATAATGCCGTTGATCATGCCGCCCCAGGAGGGCATCCAAAGCATGATCGAGAACGCCATGCCAAGAGTTTGTGTCCAGTCAGGTAGTGCAGTGTAATGCAGATGGTGCGGGCCAGCCCATATATACAAAAAGATCAAAGTCCAGAAATGCACGATAGACAGCCGATAGGAATAGACCGGACGGCCGGCGGCCTTCGGGATAAAGTAGTACATCATTCCCAGAAAGCCTGCGGTCAAGAAGAAGCCTACCGCGTTGTGGCCATACCACCACTGCACCAAAGCATCCTGAACGCCCGCGTAAGCCGAGTAACTTTTGGCGGAATACATCGAGATCGGGATGGCCGCATTATTCACCAAATGCAGGATGGCGATGGTGACGATGAATGCCAAAAAGAACCAGTTGGCCACGTAAATATGTGGCTCTTCCCGCTTCAGGATCGTGCCCAGAAAGATCAGCAGGTAGCAAACCCAAACCACCGTCAGCCACAGATCGATGTGCCATTCGGGCTCGGCGTATTCCTTGCCTTGACTGAAGCCCATGACGTAGCTCAGCGCGGCCATGACGATAAAGAACTGGTAGCCCCAGAAAACGAAGTTCGCCAGCGCTTCGCCGCCGAACAAGCGAGCGCGGCAGGTGCGCTGCACGACGTACATCGACGTGCCCAACAACGCCGATCCACCAAAGGCGAAGATCGCTGCGGACGTATGAACCGGACGGAGTCGTCCAAAATTGGTAAAGGAAAGCCCAAGATTGAGCGATGGCCAGGCCAGTTCAGCCGCGATGTAGACACCGACCAGAAAAGCGACGATGCCCCAGAACATCGTGGCGATGACGAACTTCTTTACGACATCGTCGTTGTAGACGATCGGCCGTTGGGCCAACGCGAAATTAGACATGGGGAGCTTCCCGTGCCACGGCCACAATCGAGTCGCGGAGGTCGAAATGGCGTTTGATCAGGCCGAAATCGAACACGACCGCGAACACACACAGGGCCAGTCCAAAAATATACATTTCGGCGTCGGCCGCCCCGGCGACGAGAAACAAGCCAATCAGGCCGAACACAGCCATCATCAACCCGACGATGAGGTCACCCACGTTGCTTTCCATGTATCTACCCTTCCCCGCAGACGGCGGGGACATAGCGTCGGTGCGGGCGGGTTAACATTGATCCATATCAATGCGGTCGGGCTTACCTCGGGCATCCTTCGAAAAGGATGGAAAGTCTGCTTTTGTTGGGTAGTCTCTGCACGCGCGACAGCGCTCTCCAAGGCGGGCTGCTGCTCGGATTATTCGCCGCGGGCGCTGCCGGCAGCGTCGTCCACTGTGGCCCAATGTGCGGTGTATTCGTGCTCGGGCAGGTGTCCGAGCGCATGGCGCGTTTGCCTTCCGGGCGGCTCTGCGAACGGCAGCGTATCAGCAGCGGTCTGTTGTTACCCTATCACCTCGGGCGGCTGACGACGTATGCAGGACTAGGCGCGCTGGCTGCAGGCTCGGTGGCAGTATTTGGCCGCCTCAGTTGGTTCGGGAGTGTTTCAGCCGTTCTGCTGACGATCGCCGCATTGCTGTTTCTCGCACAAGCGCTGGGCCGTTTTGTGCCGGCAATGGGTGAGCTCGGTCGGCCGCCTCGGTTCTGGGGTAGGCTGATCGGTATATTTGCCTGGCGAGTCCCCCGCGGATCGGTATTTGGCGGCTACCTGCTTGGCGTCACGCTCGGCTTCCTGCCTTGCGGTTTCCTCTACGCCGCTCTGACAGCCGCCGCGGCGGCGGCTCGACCCGCGATCGGGGCGATGGCGATGGTTGCGTTCGGATCGGGAACAGCACCCGTTCTCATGGTGATCGGCGTCGCGGGCCACGCGGCGGGACGGCGGTTCAGCCATGGGGTGATGGTTGCGGCACCGGTAGTGATGGTCTTGAACGCAATGTTGTTGCTGGCGTTGGCCTGGAACCAGATGAAGTGAGCCGCGGCAGCGATCATCAGGCGCAAGCTCCGCAGAGCAGCGCTGCATCACTGGCTCACGACGTCGGGGTCCAACAGGCTGATGCGGGACAGATCCGCAGTCGCGCTCCCGGCTCCGTCAAGCGTAACGGCTTCGGCGAAGTGCATTCCGAAGCGGATAGTGTCGGCGGGATAGCTTTTCACATCCTGCACCAGCGCCGACAACGTCTGGTCGCGCGCCTCGACGGTCACGATGATCCTGGCACCCGCGGCGACCAAGGCCTCGGCATCGAGATCATGCAGTGGACTGGCCTTGTCGATGACATGCAGTACGGTCCAGGGCATGACGAAGACCGGCAAATGCGACTGCACCAGTTTCAGGTCGTGGATGCGACGAAACAACTTACCCTCGGTGGTGTGCTCTTCCAGCAGAACAAACATTCGGACATTGGCGCTGGTCATGATCGACAGACGCCCGTTGGCGAACCGCAGCATCAGGGTTGGGCGGCCATTGCGTGTGGTGATCACCGGGTTGTCGGAGTAAAGGATTTTCGCCTTGGCCCGAGAGAAGCGGACGAACAGTAACCCGGTGACGATGGCGGTAAAGGCGGTGCCGGTTACGATTTCCGCCGCTGAGATGATATGACCGTAAAGCGTCGCCGGCGCCATAACGCCGTAGCCGACAGTAGCCAGGGTTTCGATACTAAAGAAAAAGACGTCGCTGAACGACCCTGGGCGAGCGTTGGCGACATCTCCCGGGCTGAGGACATAGAGCAGCGCGAAGATCAGATTAATCGTCAGCCAGCACCCAACCATCGCCAGAATGAAGCTGGGCCAGGAGAGGCTGACGGTAACGTGGTAGGGATCGCGAAAGTCGAAACGCCGTATTCCCAGCCCCCACATCCCAAATCCTCCCGGGCCGATCGGGATGGGCTTAGGCGATTGGCGATGCCTTCGGTTCGACATGATGTGAGACTAAGCGGCCAAAACGGCGGCGTCACCCCTCAGGAGAGTCGTCGTTAATAAGAAAATGCGTTCGACTACGAGTTAGCGCTTGGGGCAGGAAGTCCTCACCCTATTCGCTCGATATTCCTGACCCGCGGTTGCCGATCATCGCCAGCAGTTCCCGACGCGTTGCCGCGTTGTCGCGGAAGGCACCCAACATCCGGCTGGTAACCATGGTCACGCCGGGCTTGTGAACGCCACGGGTGGTCATGCACTGATGAGCGGCCTCAATCACGACCGCCACGCCCCGAGGTTCCAGCACATCCTGGATGGTGTTTGCGATCTGCGCCGTCAGCTTTTCCTGAATTTGCAGTCGCTTGGAGTAGGCATCTACGACCCGGGCGAGCTTGCTGATGCCAACGACCCGACGATGGGGCAGATAGGCGACGTGGACCCGCCCGATAATCGGCGCCATATGATGTTCGCACGTGCTTTCCAGGCGGATGTCGCGCAGCAGAACGATCTCATCGTAACCATCAGTTTCTTCGAACGTGCGTTCCAGCAGCGCCACCGGATCAACGGCATATCCGACAAAGAACTCTTGAAAGGCGCGCGCGACCCGAGAGGGTGTGTCGCGCAGTCCCTCCCTGTCCGGGTCATCACCAGCCCAGCGCAGCAGGATACGGATCGCGGACTCGGCCTGCTCCTGGGTCGGGCGATCTTCCGTAACCCCATTGGCAGCAATCCGGGGCGAGGCAGGCGTTACGATGTTCACCGAGAAGGTCCCTCCGGCTGCTTCTTGGGCTTGGAAACCCGGTCCGACATTGGGTCTGGATCAGAGGCTCGCAACCCACACCAAGTCAGTGAACCCTACCGCTTTGATGCGGGCTGTCCAAACTGAAGGCAGGAATAGCGACGTCGAAGCTCTCGCCTGACGACGGGACGACCATATGATAGGCGCCCACCATGAACCCCGACGGTGTTTCAAGCGGCGTTCCGGACGTGTATTCGAAGCTCTCGCCCGGTTCGAGCAGCGGCTGCTCGCCCACTACGCCAGTTCCGTGCACGTGTTGGGTGCGGCCTCGTGCGTCGGTGATTTGCCAGGTGCGGCGCAGCAACTGAATCGGCTCCGGCCCCTGATTTTCGATCTTTACCCGGTAGGCCCAGACGAAATGGCTCTCTTCCGGCTGCGACTGGTCTGCTAAGAAGAAGGATCGGACAGATACGCTCACCTCGCGGGTCGTGCGGGAATAGTCGGCGCGTGCATTCGCCGCGGAGCGGCCTTGCCGCTGCGGTTGGACCGCGGAGGCAGCCGAACGCTTCACCCGGCCGGGTTTTGAATCTTCGGACGACATGACACTTACCTTCTTGCCTTGTCGGGGCTATGAATCAAGGACCAATCCACTCGGCTTGTCCAGCACCTCAGGATCAGCGCTCCACTATGAGGTCTCTGACCCGGCAATCCCCTGCCCCAACACCGCCTCCACAAACCCCGCGAAGGCCCGCGCCTTGGCGGTCGGCATCCGCCCGGTAGGATAGACCGCCCACAGCTCCACAGCCGGCAACAACCAATCCGTCAGCACCGGCCGCACCTCACCCGAGGCCAATTCAGGGCTGAACATCCACGCCGAGCTGATCGCCAACCCCATGTCAGCCAGCACCCCAGCCCGGACACCCTCCGCCGCGCTCACCCGAAGCGGGCCGGATACGGTGACCGACACCTCCGCAGCGCCCTGCCGAAAGTTCCAGACCTCACCGCCTCCGCCCTGGGCGTAGATCACCGCCGCATGCTCAACCAATGCGGCGGGCGAAGCGGGCACCCCGCATCGTTCAAAATAAGCCGGGGTGCCCACCACGTGCCTCGAGCCGGATGCGAGCTTACGCGCCGTGAACGTTGAATTGCCGAGCGATCCCATGCGCAGCGCGACATCCACGCCTTCCTCCACCAGGTCGATCGACCGGTCGTCCAGCACCACGTCCATGGTCAGGCCAGGATGCAGGGCCAGGAACTTCGACAGGTGCGGCACGACATGCAACCGCGCGAAAGTCACCGCGGCGCAGACCCGCAAACGGCCCGTCAGGCTCGCACCTGCTCCCCGAGCCGCCAACTCGGCCTCGTCCGCCTCCTCGATGACCCGTTTGGCCCGGTCGTAGAAGCTCTGTCCGGCTTCGGTCGGCGACAGGCCATGCGTGGAGCGCATCAGCAACCGCACCCCGAGACGTTCCTCCATCTGCGCCACTGTCTTCGAAACCGCGGGCTGGCCGACATTCAGTCCACGCGCCGCTGCCGAGAAGGACCCAGTCTCAACGACGCGAACAAAAGTCTCCATCGCGGCGAGGCGGTCCATTGGTTATTCCTCCAAGGAATGGAGATTATCACGCCGCAGCTTCTGCCGCGCCATCCCCAATAGGAGCAGCTTCTCCCCAAGGCGGCGCCCCCGCCGCTCACCGAACCAAGGAGATCTCCAATGTCGCTGCAAGCGAAGCTCGACGCCTTCAAAGCGGATTTCGAGGCGGGCAAGCCGCCTTATAACGTGCCAGCATCGGTGATCGAGACCATGCACCGGGCCACCAACGAGCTGGTCGCCTCGGGCGCCGCCGCAAAAGCGCTGAGGGCAGGCGACCGTGCGCCCAGCTTCGTGCTGAATGACCCGGACGGCAGACCCGTCTCCGCCGCCGACCTCCTCTCCGAGGGACCGCTCGTTGTCAGCTTCTATCGCGGCGTGTGGTGCCCCTACTGCAACATGGAGCTGCAGGCCCTGCAGGGCGCGTTGCCATCCTTCCGTGAGCTAGGGGCCCAACTCGTCGCAATCTCACCGCAGAACGCGGTGAACAGCCGCAAGTCGACCCGCACGAACGGGCTCGAATTCCCGATCCTGTCGGACCCGGGTAACGAGACAGCAGCAGCCTTCGGTCTGCGCTTCAAGCTGCCGGACTACCTCGTCGAGCTCTACAAGAGCCTCAAGAACGAGCTGCCAGCCTTCAACGGCGACACGAGCTGGACCCTTCCGATGCCCGGCCGTTTCGTCATCGGTCAGGACGGGGTCGTCCTCTACGCCGAGGTCAACCCCGACTACACACGCCGCCCCGAACCCGTAGACATGTTGCCCGCCCTACGAAGCCGCGTCGCTCAAGCGGCATGACGCTGTAGACGAAACCAATGCCGCCAGGCCCGGTCAGCCACACCGGCCTGGCGCGACCCCAAAAATCACCGCACCGGGGCCGCCGGATGGCTAGCGGGCAACCGCGCCCCACGACCGAACAACTTGTCCCGAAATGTGCCCGGAGCGTACTCGTGCTTGAACAAGCCCCGAGCCTGCAGCTCGGGCACCACGAGGTCCGCTATATCCACGAACGTGCCTGGGGTCAGCGCATAAGCAAGGTTGAAGCCATCGATGTCGGTTTCCTCCACCCACCCGCGCAGTTCCTCCGCGACCTCTTCCCCCGAGCCGATCACCACCGGTCCACGGCCGCCGATCGCCGCATGCCGCGCGATTTCCCGAACGGTCCATTCGCGGTCCGGGTCGGCAGTCGTGAAAGCTTCCAGTGCCGAGGTCTGTGCATCCGCTTGGTCGGTGAAGCGCAAGATCTGATCCGGGTCCATCGCGCCGAAGTCGAGCCCGATCCAACCGGACATCAAGGCCAGCGCGCCTTCCTCGGACACATACCCCAAATAGTCCTGATACTTGTCCCAAGCGGCCTTTGCGGTCGTGTCGGTAATGATCGTCATCATCGTGAAGATGACCAGATCGCTCGCCCTTCGGCCAGCCGCGACGGCTCGGCGGCGCAAATCCGCGACAATCCCCCCGATCGCCTTCTTCGACGGGCCGTTGATGAACACGCACTCCGCGTGACGCGCCGCGAAATCGCGGCCGCGCTTCGAAGCACCAGCCTGGAACAAAACCGGCGTCCGCTGCGGTGACGGCTCGCAAAGATGGATCGCATCCACCCTGAAGTGCGGGCCTTCGTGGAGGATGCGGTGGATTTTGCTGGCATCGGCGAAGCGTCGGCCCTGCCGGTCGCGCAGTACAGCACCGTCCTCCCAGCTAGCCTCCCAGAGCTTGTAGGTGGCCTGCATATAGTCCTCGGCCACGTCGTAGCGATCGTCATGCGCGACCTGTTTGGCCATCCCCATCCCGCGCGCCGCACTGTCAAGGTAGCCGGTGACGATGTTCCAGCCGATCCGCCCTTTGGTCAGATGGTCCAGCGTGCTCATCCGCCGAGCGAACGGGTACGGAAGCTCGTATGACAACGCGCAGGTAACACCGAAGCCCAGGTGTTCCGTAACCGCAGCCATCGCGGAGATCGGCATCAGCGGGTCATTGACGGGCACCTGAACAGCATGCTCCAGCGCCGTGTTAGGAGAGCCTTTGTAGACGTCGTAAACTCCCAGCACGTCGGCCAAGAACAGCGCGTCGAACTTGCCGCGCTCCAGCGTCCGCGCCAGGTCCGTCCAATACTCCAGCGTGTTGTAAGTGTCGGCACGATCGTCCGGATGGGTCCACAGACCGGGCGACTGATGCCCGACGCTGCTCATGTCGAAAGCGTTGAGGCGGATTTCTCTCGGCATCAATGCGCGGTCTCACGGCGAGGGAACTGCATGGCCATCACTTCAGCCCCGTCCGGTCCGGCGGCGGAGCGGAACGCCGGGTCGTCGGGATAGACGAAGGCGCAGGACATTTTCTCCAGCGCCTCGCCATCGTATTCCAGGCTGCCGTCAATCACGACCCAATACTGGCCCCTGCCTTCCGCGGGATCAGGGCCAGTCACGGCCTCGCCCGGTGCCAGCCTGTAGCGCCACGCCATCATCCCGTCCGGGTCGGGCCCCAACAAGGTTTGGCTGGGCGCGGTCGGGGCGGCCAACGGTCCGGCGACCGCCTCTCGATGCGTGCGGCCGGTGATCGTGCGCAGGGCAGCACGATTTTCCGGCATGGTCATAAACCGAGCACCCGGGTCGAACCCGTTGCGAAGGGTAAAATACCAGACACCCTCATCCGTGCTGGCCTTGATCGGACCATACGCGGTGTGGGCGCCGGTGAAGTGGACGGTCACCGGGCGGATCTCGTGCAGCCCCATCGTGCCGTGGCCGCCGACAACGAGCTGGAACTGGTCCTGACGGTGGTAGTGCGCCTGTGCCGTGCTGCCCGGGTCCTGTTCGACCAGGAAAGCCATCGGAAACAGCGCGTCAGGAGCAGGATCCGGCGTCCCGGGCGCCATGTTGAAGCGCGTCGTTCCCAAATACAGCGTGTGCCAGAAGGTGACGCCATCCGGGGCAGTGCCTCGGCGGCGATTGACGCGTGCAGTCTCGGCGGATGCAATCAGGGTCACGGCAGCATTTTCCCTCGCGAATGGTGCAAGTTCTATACTGATTTGCCTGCGGCTGAATAGCGGTCCGGCCATTCCCGCGGGGAACGCGCTACTCCACCAAGCTGGTCGGTTCCGTCTCGTCCCCCCTCAGACTGAAGACCCGCGTGCTGCCGCCGGCGAATTCGTAGCTCTTGCCTGCCACCGACAGCGAAATCGGCGCGGCCTGGCGGTCATACCCCCGCATCGTCAAGGCGCCCCGCGTAAGCTGCAAATCGATCGAATGGCCGCGATAGCGAATGCGCATGTCCAGCCCCTCCATCTCAGGCGGCAACTCTGGATTGAGCCGCAGAACGTCGCCCTTGACTTCGATCCCAGTAGATACGCGCTGTATCAGGTCCACGGTGCCTGCCATCGCCCCGAGATGCACGCCTTCCGAGGCAGTGCCCTGCTGGATGTCGCCCACGTCGCTTTGCAGCGCCTCGGTAAAAAATGTCATTGAACGCGTCCGGTCCGATCGCGCCAAAACCCAGGCATGGACCACGCGGCACAACGTGGAGCCGTGAGACGTGCGTGCGGCATAGTAACTGACGTTCTTCGGTATCGTATCGTAGACGAACGGATAATCCAGCCGTCTGAACAGCTCCTCCAGTTCCTCCGCGGAAAACAGATAGAACAACATCAATACATCCGCTTGTTTCGAAAGCTTATAGTGGTTTGGGCTGTCATTCTCCGCTTCCAGGATAAGATCCAGGCGCTGAATATTGCCGTAGCGGACCTGATACTCCTCCCAGTCAAGCTCGCGCAGCGCGTCATAGCCTTCGAATTGACTGATGACCCCGTCATCATGAAAAGGCACGTACATCTTACGGCTGATGTGCTCCCAACGCGCGATCTCTGCCGGCGATATGTCGAGCCGCCGTGTCAGTTCATGCCGACGCATAGCCGACAGCAGCTCAAGCACCTCCAACGCTCGGCATAGCACCCACACTGCCATTACATTAGTATAGGAATTGTTGTTGATCCCCGGCGTCGCGGCATCCGGATAGCCATCATGGAATTCGTCAGGCCCCATCACGCCACAGACCTCGTATCGCCCGCGCTCATCGTTGAACACCGCTATGCTTGACCAGAATAGCGCGATCTCCAGGATCAGTTCGGCGCCATAAAACCGTAGAAACTCGAGGTCGTGCGTCACCTGGAAATACTGCCAGACATTGTACGCGATGGCGCTTCCCACGTGGCGCTGGAGATAGGAATTATCGCGCACCCAGCGCTGCGAGCGTGGGTTCTGGTTGAACTTCTGAGTCTCCTCCCGTCCGTCGCTGCCGCTTTGCCACGGAAACATCGCCCCCCTGTGCCCGGCGCTTTGTGCGGCCGCGCGCGCTTCGCCAAGCCGGCGGTATCGGTACAGCAGAAGCGATCGGGTAATCTCCGGCACACGGTAGTTGAAGAAGGGGAAGATAAACACCTCATCCCAGAAAATATGACCCTGATACGCCTCGCCGGTCCAACCCCGCGCCGGAATACCGATGTCGAGGCCGAGCGACTGCAGCGAGACCGTCTGCAACAGGTGAAACATGTTCAGCCGAAGCAGCATGGGCACATTCATCTTGAACCCGGGATCGGCAGGCTGGATGCCAACGTCGTAGCGCCGCCACAAATGCCTCCAGCTTCGCAGATGATCCGCCATCACCGCTTCAAAGCGTCCCGCACGCGCCACAGCCTGGTCAGCCGCCAGTCCGCACTCCGAAATCGCATTGTCACGCGAAGTGTAGAGACAACACAACTTCTCCAGCGCCAACATCTGGCCTCGGGCAATATCGATAGTCATTTCTTGACCAATATACCCCGCTTCCCGGACGGCTTCGCGCGCAACTTCGACAAGCCTCCCGTCGAAAAAAGCTTGTGTCCGCGCTGCCTGGGCGATACGAATATCCGACTGACAGGTGCGCACCAACAAGCAAACGCTGTCATCCCCGACGACCTCGCCCGCCAACGGGTCCAGATGTCGGCCATTGAAGTTTTTGTACAACTTCGCGCCCGCATTCACGACCCGTCCATCGATCCCCGAACGGATGGTGACCGGACCTGACCAATTCTCGGCGGTGAGGGTCAATTCCACCGCGCCCAAGTGCATGTCGGCCAACGATACAAGACGCTGCTCCCGCAACAGGCTGCGGCGACCTTGGGCATCCTCGAAGTGTATGCTCCGCAACAGCAATCCGCGTCGCAGATCGAGTTCCTGGCGATACGACAACAGCGTCACGCTCTTCACATCGAACCAGTCCTGATCGCCGATCCGGAATTGCAGCGCGAGCCAGTTGGGAAAATTGACCAGATCTTCGTTCTCAACCACTCGTCCGCCGATATCGGTGCGCAACCGGTTGTAGCCGCCGGCCAGGTAGGTCCCCGGGTAGTGAGTGCCATCCGCCCTGGCCCAGGCCAACGCCCCGCGCGTCGCGAAATACCCGTTCCCCAACGTACACAAGGCCTCCCGAACACCCTCGTGTGGCTGATCGAAGCCCTCAAAGACCAGCGACCAGGCAGACGGAGGCTCTGATGTCACCAGGACCTGGGCCAACGTGGTCACCACGACATCGGCACCGGCCTCACGCATCGCATGCGATCGCCCGCTGCGATCGACACCGATCACGCAGCCGAAACCGCCCGCATGTCCAGCCGCAACCCCGGCGATCGCATCCTCCACAATGACCGCGCGAGTCGGATCGACGCCGAGACGCCGCGCCGCCTCGAGAAACGCATCCGGCGCCGGCTTCCCTCGAAGCCCAAGACCGGCGACATCGATCCCGTCCACCCGCCCGTCGAACACCTGCGCAATCCCGATTGTCTCCAACACCACAGCGCAGTTTTTGCTCGCGGACACGACAGCGGTCTTGATCTGCTGGGCACGCAGTTTTTGGGCCAGAACAACCGACGCCTCGTAGGCCTCGACGCCCTGCTGCTTCAGAATCCTCAGGAAATACCCATCCTTGCGATTGCCTAACGCCTGGATGCTCTCCACGTCAGGGCCATCTCCGGGCGCCCCTCGCGGCAAGTCGATACCTCGCAATTCGAGGAACGCCGCCGCTCCGTCTTGTCGGGACTTCCCATCGAGGTAGCGCCGATAGTCCGCTCCAACATCAAACGGCACGAATGGCTGGCCGAGGTCCGCGGACCGTCGCTCAAGAAAGGCGTCGAACAGGCTTTTCCAGGCAGCCGCATTGGCACTTGCCGTCTGCGCCAGAACCCCGTCCAGATCGAATAGAACGGCGTCGTAATCCTGCGGCGACAACGTGATCACCGGGCAGATGGCAGTTACCACAGGGTCAGCCCTTTCGTGGGAAAGAGCGGCCGCTATGCACTGATCCGCCCAAACTGGGAAGCATCGGCCAAACGAATCCGGCAACCGTCGCCGATCCGCTTCTTGCCACGCTCGTCAGTTGGGTAAAGATGGACCAAACGGCCCACGCCTTCCCCGAGGTGCCCTCGCCTTCCCTTAGCTGGAGGAAACAATATGAAAGTCGGTGTCATCGGTCTCGGCAACATGGGCATGGGCGCCGCCCTGAACCTGCTGCACAAGGGCCACGAGGTCACCGGTTGCGAACTGCGGGAAGAAACCCGCGCCGCCTTCACGGCCGAGGGCGGCAAGGTTGTGGTCTCGCCCGATGCTCTGCCGACCGATTTGGAGGCCGTGGTTGTCTTCGTCATCAACGCCGCGCAAACCGAGCAGGTGCTGTTCGGAGACAAGGGGTGCCTGACGCGGATGGAGGCGGGCGCCGTTGTGCTCTGCTGCGCCACCGTCGCGCCGGAGGCAGCCAAGGAATTGGGCCGCAAAATCGAGGACGCCGGCTTCCTGATGGTCGACAGCCCGGTCTCCGGCGGTTCCGCGGGCGCCAAGGCGGGCACCATGACGGTGATGGGATCAGGTTCGGAGGCGGCGTTTGCCAAAGCCGGCCCGGTGTTGGAAGCAATATCGACCAAAATCTGGCGGCTCGGTGACGAGATCGGCGTCGGCAGCACGGTGAAGATGGTCAATCAACTGCTGGCTGGTGTGCATATCGCCACCGCGGCCGAGGCACTGGCCCTGGGTATCCGTGCCGGCGCGGATCCGGAAACGTTGTTCAAGGTGATCTCTAAATCGGCAGGCAGTTCCTGGATGTGGCAGAACCGGGTGCCGCATATCCTGGCGGGTGATGACACCCCGTCCTCGGCGGTGAACATCTTCGTCAAGGATTTAGGCATCGTGCTCGATCAGGCGCGGGCGCTGACCTTTCCGTTGCCAATGGCGGCGGCGGCGCATCAGTTATTTCTGGCGGCAGCGGCAAATGGACAGGGACTGAAAGATGATTCGTTTGTGATCCGAGTGTGGGAAGCACTGACAGGGATCGCCTTGCCGCCAAAAAAGTAATAGGCGTCAGCTCGCCCGCTGACGGTCTTTATTTTGGCCGACGCAGCACAGGCTCCATTCCAATAGCCACTGATGCGCGGCTTCTCCCAAAGCTGCATCCAAGGACGCCCGATATGCCCACGCTCTCGCAACGGATGAGCCAGCTCGGCACCGAAGCCGCCTTCCAAGTGCTGGCGCGCGCGAGCGAACTGCAGCGGGCTGGGCGCGACATCGTCAACCTCTGCATCGGCCAGCCGGACTTTCAGACGCCGGACCACATCGTCGAGGCCGGGCGCAAGGCACTGGCGGATGGGCATCACGGCTACACCCTCGCGAACGGTATTCTGCCGTTGCGTGAGGCGGTCGTAGCGGACCTGTACCGGCGCCATCGCGTGTCGATCTCACCTGCGCAGGTGTTGGTTGTTCCCGGCGGCAAGGTAACAATGTTCTTCGCCATTACGATGTTCGGCGAAGAAGGCACCGAGATCATCTATCCGAACCCCGGCTTCCCGATCTACGAGAGCGTCATCCGCTTCTCGGGCGCGAGACCGGTGCCGATGCGTCTCCACGAGAGCAACGGGTTCTCCTTTGACGCCGAGGAGGTGCTCGCGCTGATCACGCCGCGCACGCGTCTGCTGATCCTGAACAGTCCCGCCAACCCCACCGGCGGCGTGGTGCCGAAAGCGGAGCTGGACCGGCTGGTCGCGGGACTGGAGCGGCATCCACATGTCGCGGTGCTGTCGGACGAGATCTACGGAGAGATGATCTACGAGGGCACGCACACCAGCCTGACCACCTATCCGCAACTGGCCGACCGGCTGATCCTGCTGGACGGCTGGAGCAAAACCTATGCGATGACCGGTTGGCGCCTGGGCTACAGCGTCTGGCCGCGCGAGTTGGCGCCGCACGCGGAGCGGCTGGCGATTAACTGCCATTCCTGCGTGAACGCGGCAGCGCAGTATGCCGGCATCGCCGCACTCACCGGGCCGCGCGAGCCGATACTGCGGATGGTGGCCGCCTTTGCCGAGCGACGCAGCAGCATCGTCCCGGCACTAAATGCGTTGCCTGGCGTGCACTGTAGCCTCCCGGGTGGGGCCTTCTACGCTTTTCCCAATATAAGCGGCACTGGACTGGACTCGCGCACGCTGCAATCGCGACTGCTGGAAGAGGCGGGTGTGGCAACCCTGTCCGGCACCAGCTTCGGCGCCTTCGGCGAGGGGTATCTGCGGCTCTCCTATGCCGCGAGTTTGTCGATGCTGTTGGAGGCGGTGCGCCGGATCGGCGCATTTTTGGCGCAGCTGGCGCGGGTCCCCCGCGCCCACACGTGACACAGCCCCGCCCCTGCGCTACGTGCACCCCTATTTGCGTGACAGACTGGGAACCACTTGACCACCATGGCCAGCAGCAACGACATCCGTGCCGCTTTTCTCGATTATTTTGCCCGCAATGGCCATACGCCGGTGGCCAGCTCACCTTTGGTCCCGCGCAACGACCCGACCTTGATGTTCACCAACGCCGGCATGGTGCAATTCAAGAACGTCTTCACCGGTCAGGAGAAGCGGCCCTACGTCCGGGCGACAACAGCACAGAAATGCGTTCGCGCCGGTGGCAAGCACAACGATCTCGACAACGTCGGCTATACCGCCCGCCACCATACCTTCTTCGAAATGCTCGGAAATTTCAGTTTCGGGGATTATTTCAAGGAAGCCGCCATCCCCTACGCGTGGGAGCTCGTCACCCGCGACTACGGCCTCCCCAAGGAAAAGCTGCTGGTCACCGTCTTCTCAGAAGACGACGACGCCGCGGCGATCTGGAAAAAGGTCTCCGGCCTGCCCGAGGATCGGATCCTCCGCATCGCCACCTCTGACAATTTCTGGCGCATGGGTGACACCGGTCCATGCGGCCCATGCTCCGAAATCTTCTACGACCACGGTGACCACATCCCCGGCGGCCCGCCCGGCAGCCCGGACGAGGACGGTGACCGATTTATCGAAATCTGGAACCTGGTGTTCATGCAGTTCGAGGAAGGGCCGCCCGGCACTCGCGTGCCGCTGCCGCGTCCTTCCATCGACACCGGCCTGGGGCTGGAGCGTGTCGCCGCGATCCTGCAAGGCAAGCACGACAACTACGACATCGACATTTTCCGCGCCCTGATCCTCGCCAGCGCGGAACTGACCGGCCAGGATCCCGACGGCCCGTTCAAGATCAGCCATCGGGTTATCGCCGACCATCTGCGCAGCACGTCATTTCTGATGGCCGACGGCGTGCTGCCTTCGAACGAGGGCCGCGGCTACGTCCTGCGCCGCATCATGCGCCGCGCCATGCGACACGCCACGATGATGGGCGCGAAGGACCCTGTGATGTACCGGCTGGTTCCTGCGCTGATCCGCCAGATGGGCGCCGCCTACCCCGAACTGGTGCGCGCCGAACCATTGATCGCCGAAACTTTGCTGCTCGAGGAAACCCGCTTCAAGATCCTGCTGGACCGCGGCCTGAACCTCCTGGCCGAGGAAACCAGCCGCCTCGGCGACAAGGGGGAGTTGCCCGGTTCAGTCGCGTTCCGCCTATACGACACCTATGGCTTTCCGCTGGACCTTACCCAGGACGCGCTGCGCGAGCAGCATCACAGTGTCGATCTGGCCGGGTTCCACGCGGCGATGGAGGAACAGCGCGTCCGAGCCCGCGGGGCGTGGATCGGCTCGGGCGATGCCGCGACCGAACGGGTGTGGTTCGAGATCAAGGAAAAAGCCGGTGCGTCCGAATTCCTCGGCTACGCCACCGAAAACGCCGAGGGCGAAATCCTGGCGCTCGTCGTGAACGGCGCAGAAGCTGAATCTGCGCCAGCCAGAACCGACGTCGCCATCGTGCTGAATCAGACGCCGTTCTACGGCGAGAGCGGCGGCCAGGTCGGCGATACCGGCACCATCACTGGCCCCGACGGTCTGGTCGTCACCGTCACCGACACACAGAAGAAATTGGGCGATCTGTTCGTCCATTTCGGCCGCGTCGAATCCGGCAACGCGCGCCCCGGAATCCCGGTCGTCGCGACCGTCGACCACGCACGGCGCTCCGGCATCCGTGCCCACCACTCAGCTACGCACCTCCTGCATGAGGCGTTGCGCCGCAAGCTCGGCACCCACGTGCAGCAAAAAGGCAGCCTGAACGCGCCCGACCGATTGCGCTTCGACGTCTCTCAACCCCGCCCCATCACCGCCGACGAGCTGCGCTGGGTCGAAGCCGAGGTCAACACGCGCATCCGCGAAAATTCCGAGGTCACGACCCGGCTGATGACGCCGGAAGCTGCCGTTGAACTCGGCGCGATGGCATTGTTCGGGGAAAAATACGGCGACGAGGTCCGCGTCGTCGCGATGGGCGAGCCCGACGGCAATAAACTGGCGTGGTCAATCGAGTTGTGCGGCGGCACCCACGTCCGGCGCACCGGTGACATCGGCTATTTTCGAATCGTCGGCGAAACCGCCGTCGCGGCGGGCGTACGCCGGATCGAGGCCGTCACCGGTCCCGCGGCCGAAGCCCTCGTGGCCGAGATGCAGGCTCGGTTGAACGACGCCGCGGGCGCTTTGCGAGTTGCCCCCGCCGAAGTCCCCGACCGCATCGTCGCCATGCAGGAAGACCGGCGCAAACTGCAAAGCCAAGTGGCCGATTTGCAAAAGAAGGTCGCCACCGGCGGCGGGGCTGCGGCCGCCGAGGACATCGGCGGGATCATGTTCTCGGCGCGCAACCTCGGCGACGTCCCGCCCCGAGACCTGAAAGGCCTAGCGGAAGCGATCGGCAAGCAGCAAGGCTCCGGTGTGGTGGCACTTGTATCGACCGCCGAAGGCAAGGCCAGCATCGTGGTCGCGGTTTCACCCGACCTGACAGGCCGCACCAGCGCGGTCAATCTTGTACGTGCGGCCTCTGCCGCGGTCGGCGGCAAGGGCGGCGGCGGCCGCCCGGATCTGGCTCAGGCAGGCGGCCCCGACGGCGCGAAAGCGGACGACGCACTCCAGGCGGTACGCGCAGCGTTGGGATAGCGGTCTTTGTCTTCACCCTGCGACATGTCGTTGTCAAACCCGTTGATGTGGACACAGACCCCCCGGCTGCGGCGCCAAGCGGCCCTACCGCGCCCCTCGCGTAATCGAGTGCCCAAGCCCACGGCGCCCCGGTCCAAACGGAGAGCGCCCGAAGCGGGCGATTGCGGCGATCGTCAGAGGCCCTGATAGGGCGGGACCGGGTGGCGCTCGAAGCTCTCGCGCAAATATTGCTCGACCAGCGCGGCCTGCGTCGTCTTAAATCGCTCTGCTCGCACTTTGAGGCCCTCCAGAACCTCCGGGCTTAATCTCATCGTCTGCGCCTTGCGGCTATCCCCGTCGGGCTTGGCTTTTTTGCGGGTCGCGGCGGCGAGGGCGGCCTAAATCTTGTGGTCCAGCGGGATGCTCGTGGGACGTTTTGCCATGATGGTTTCTCGTTGGTTGTCGGGTTGCGGGGATATCATGCAACTCGAGCAACCGGCAACCGTCCGCAATCAAACATGCCGTGTTTTATGATTTCCTGGGAGCCTCGTTCCGCTTGCGGCCTGAGCGGAGCCAAACGAGCTGCGATCGCGGACGTCAGATCTCGCTTAGCGCGGCTGATGCCAGCCGACGGGCCGGCTCTCCTCGGTCTCCAGCCAGCGCATCAGCTCGGCCGGGTCATGTTCACCGCAGCGCGACGGGATCGCCGTCAGTGACCGAGGGCACGGCGCAGCGCGTCCTTGTCCATTCGCGAGCGCCTGGGCACCGCGCGGCGGCGCGCCTCCTCCATCAACTCAGCCTTGCTGCTGTCGTGGTCCCGGTATGGCGCCGTCTTCCGCGCGACGTCGTCGGGCTGGCGCGAGAACTGCTGCCCACGCCGCATGTCCTCGCGCTTCTTCGCCGAGGTGCGGCGATATTCTTCCTCCGAGAGATGCTCGTGCGCCTCCCGCGGCAAGTAACGCTCGCCACTGTCGCGGCTGCGTGCGCCTGAGCCGGTGCCCCAGTCCTCTTCGGTCCATTGGCGCAGGTGGTTGTCGGCGCGCTTGAGGCCCTCGTAGCCGCCGCCCAAGCGCTTATACTCCTGCACCGCCATTTGCGCCTTGCGTGCCGACCACTGGCCAGGCGCGCCGCCTTTGCCTCCCGCGGTGACGCCGCGCTTCACCTGCTCCCATAAGGCGGGGTCGCTGCGCCGTGCCGTGCTGCCCATGGCCGCACCAACGCCTCCGCGCACCGCGCGGTTCCGGCGAGACAGACGGAATCTGGCGGACCCGCCATCGTGCAGGAGGTTGGACGCACGACAAACTCGTGCCACGTCTGATACTATCGTCCAATGCCTCACGCCGACTTCGTCCACCTCCGCACCCACTCCGCCTACTCGCTCAGCGAGGGCGCCATCCGCCCTGACCAGATCGTCGCATTGGCGAAGGACGCCGGCATGCCGGCCGCGGCGATCACCGACACCGGCAACCTGTTCGGCGCGCTGGAGTTCTCGCAGGTCCTGCGCCGCTAAGGGCATCCAGCCGATCATCGGCTGCCAGATTGCCCTCGCCCGCACCGACAACCCGCGCCTGCCGCCCGACCCCGTCGTGCTGCTCGCCCAGGACGCCACCGGCATGGCCAACCTACAGCGCCTGTCGTCCTTAGGCTTCCTAGAAACCGACCCGACCCTGAAGCCGCAGCTTCCGTTCACCAGCATCGCCGAAAATGCCGCCGGCCTTCTAATGCTGACCGGCGGCACCACTGGCCCGATCGGCCGTCTGCTGACCGAGGGCCAGAAGGCCGAAGCCGAACGCCTGCTCGACGTGATGAACGAGGCCTTTCCCGGCCGCACCATCCAGGAACTCCACCGCCACAGCCTCGCCGTCGAGGCCGCCATCGAACCCGGCCTGATCGCCATCGCCGACGCCCGCGGCATCCCGCTGGTCGCCACTAACGACTGCTACTTCGGCAAACCCGACATGCACGAGGCCCACGATGCCCTGTTGTGCATTGCCGAGGGCCGCACGCTCTCCGAACGGGACCGCCGCCGAGTCACCCCCGAACACTGGTTCAAGCCTGCCGCCGACATGCGCACCCTGTTCGCCGACCTGCCCGAGCCCTGCGACAACACGCTGGCAATCGCTCGCCGCTGCGCCGTGATGGCGGAAACCCGTAAGCCTCTACTGCCCGTCTGCCCGAAGGTCCGTCCCGGCCAGACCGAAGAGGAAACCATCCGCGCGATGGCGATCGAGGGCCTCGAACGTCGCATGGACGCCGTGGCCGCCAACCAGGCGACCCGCGAAACCTACCGCTCGCGCCTGCAATACGAACTCGACGTAATCGCCAACATGGGGTTTTCCGGCTACTTCTTGATCGTTGCCGATTTCATCCAATGGTCAAAGGCCCAAGGCATCCCGGTCGGCCCCGGCCGCGGATCGGGGGCCGGGTCCGTCGCCGCATGGGCGCTGACCATCACCGACCTCGATCCGCTGCGGTTCAATCTGCTGTTCGAGCGATTCCTCAACCCCGAACGCGTGTCGATGCCCGACTTCGACATCGACTTCTGCCAGGAAGGCCGCGACCGCGTTATCGACTATGTGCGTAACGAATATGGCGGCGACCGCGTTGCTCAGATCATCACCTTCGGCAAACTGCAAGCCCGCGCCGCCGTCCGCGACGTCGGCCGGGTGCTCGGTCTTCCTTTCGGCCAAGTAAACAAAGTCGCTGAACTGATCCCGAACAATCCCGCCAAACCGGTGACTCTGCAGCAGGCCGTGGACGGCGAACCCCGCCTGCAGGTCCTGCGCGATGAGGACGAAGGCATTGGCCGCATGTTGGAAGTCGCGCTGCGCGTCGAAGGCCTGTATCGCCATGCCTCCACCCACGCCGCCGGCGTCGTCATCGGCGACCGCCCGCTCATTGAACTTGTCCCGCTCTACCGCGATCCCAAATCGGACTTCCTGGTCACCCAGTACTCGATGAAGCATGTCGAGCAGGCCGGTCTGGTCAAATTCGACT
Organism: uncultured Alphaproteobacteria bacterium; assembly: GCA_963772355.1. Lineage (GTDB taxonomy): Bacteria > Pseudomonadota > Alphaproteobacteria > Acetobacterales > Acetobacteraceae > Rhodopila. Next base: position 52,772 of record CAVYXX010000097.1, read on the forward strand.
TCCTCGGCCTCACCACACTGACCATCCTCCGTCGCGCAGAAAATTTCCTGAGAGGCCTCGACATCGAGGTCGATCTCGACCGCCTGTCCCTGGACGATACAAAAACCTTCGAGATGCTGCAACGAGGCGATGCCGGCGGCGTGTTCCAGATGGAAGGCCAGGGCGTGCGCGATACCCTGCGGCAGATGCGCCCCGACCGGTTCGAGGACCTTATCGCCGCCGTCGCCCTCTATCGTCCCGGCCCAATGGCCAACATCCCCGATTACTGCCGCCGCAAGCACGGCGAGAAATGGATCGCACCCCACCCGGTCATCCACGACATCCTGGCCGAGACCTACGGCATCATGGTCTACCAGGAACAGGTGATGCAGATCGCCCAGACCATGGCCGGCTACAGCCTGGGCAGCGCCGACCTTCTCCGCCGCGCCATGGGCAAGAAAATCGCCGCGGAGATGGAGGCGCAACGAAACATCTTCACCGAAGGCGCGATCAAGCGCGGCATCGATCCCGCGAAGGCCACCGAAGTCTTCGACCTGATGGCGAGGTTCGCCGACTACGGCTTCAACAAATCCCATGCCGCCGCTTACGCGCTGATCGCCTATCAGACCGCCTGGCTGAAAGCCAACCATCCGGAGGTCTTCATCGCCGCCTGCATGAGCCTCGCCCTGAACAACACCGACCGCCTCGCCGCGCTGAAACAGGAAGCCGAACGCAGCGCCATCAAGATCCTGCCTCCGGATATCAATCGTTCCGGAGCCGATTTCTCCGTTGAGCGCCTCGAAGACGGCCGTCTGGCCATCCGTTACGCACTCGCCGCCGTCAAGAAGGTCGGGTTCACGGCAATGGAATCCGTAACCGCGACCCGGGGTGACACGCCCTTCACCGATGTCACCGATTTCGCCACCCGCGTCGATCCGCGGCAGATTAACCGCGTCCAGATCGAGAACCTCGTGCGTGGGGGCGCCTTCGACCAACTGGAGAAAAATCGCGCCCGCCTGTTTACCGGCGCCGAAACGATCCTGCGCCGCGCCCAGGCTGATCAGGAGGAAAAAGAAAGCGGCCAGATCGGCCTGTTCGGCGGCTTGGCCAGCAAGCCGGAGCCATTACGCCTTCCCGGCGTGCCCGACTGGCCTCCACTCGAGCGCCTCGCCTTCGAGGCCGAAGCCGTCGGCTTCCATCTGACCGCTCACCCCTTGGACGCCTACGCCCAAGCCCTCAAGCGGCTCAGCGTCACCCCATCCATCCAGGTCGAGGCAAGGGCCGCCGCCGGCGTCAGCCGGGTCAAGATCGCCGGCACCGTGGTCGCTACAAAGGAACGAATAACTCGCACCGGCAGCCGCATGGCCTGGGTCCGCGTCTCCGACGCCGCAGGTTCAGTCGAGGTAACCTGCTTCAGCGAAGTGCTCAACCGGTCCCGCGATATCCTGGTCGCGGGGTCGAACATCCTGGTGAACGCCGAACTGAAAACCGATGGCGAGACAGTGCGAGTCACCGCGGTGGATGTCTCCTCCCTCGACCACGCCGCCGCATCGGTCGGGGCGTCCATCCGCGTGTGGCTCCGCGAAAGCGCCGCCGTGCCCCACATCCGCGAAGTGCTAAGCCGCGAAGCCGGCGGACGGGGACGCGTCACACTTGTACCCCGCATCGACAGCGAACAGGATGTGGAGATCGCCCTCCCCGGCGGCTACAACGTCACTCCACGCCTCGCGCAGGCATTGAAATCGCTGCCGGGCGTTGATCAGGTCGAGGAGGTCTAACCCCGCTCGGACGAACGTTCCAAGCGTTTGAGGATAGAGTATTTACCGCCTGCACAATCGGGCTACAAATGCTCCCGTATCAGCGCGAAGGAACTGAGCCATGCGGAAAGGTTCGGGCGGAGCAAGGATAAAATTGGCGCTCCTGCTGCCACTGGTGGCCGGCGCCGCAGCCCAGGCGCCCGTCCCGGACAGCAGGCCTCCCACCGTCTCGGTTATGACCAACGGCCTTACCTCCGGCTATGCGGTACGCTTCGGCGGACCGGTCGATCATGCATTCTCGCGGTTGCTCATCGTGCAGGATGGCCGGGTTCTTCAGACTCTGCAGGCACGGCTGGATAGTGCGCCAAACGTGCTGTTTGCCCGCGGCAGGGCGCTACCGCCCGGCACCTATGATTTGCACTGGACCGCCAAGTCGATGACCGACGGCAACACCTCCGAAGGTGATTCCACGTTCACGATCGAGCCGCTACCGCACTGACTGACGTGCTGCCCGCCCGGCCATGTCACCACCGTGAGGCGGCGTAGCTAATCCGCCGCCTCGGTCAATGGGTCCGTCCCTTTATACAGATGCGGCCAGCGACGCTTCACCAGCGGACCTCGCTCGTCATACGCCAGACACGTATTGAGTATCTTACTCCCGCCGCCCCACTTCTCGGTAATCCGTTTGTCGAGCGTATCGCTGCCGGGCTTGTCCTCCGCTCCCTCGGCCGCCATCTCACGCCGAGCCCTGGCAGGATTGATGGTCTGGAAGGCGGTGGTGGCCATCTGCTGGAGCAGTTCGCGCAGGTGCGTACAACCGACCGTCCCGCCGACCTTGTGCGTCGCATCCCGCAGGAACCCTGCCTTGATTTGCATCCCAACCAATCGTGTGAAGTTGGGTGCGGCCGCCGGGCATACGGCGTAGGGGGTCTTGTCGCTGACCGCTTCCACCGCATGGATGTGCATCTTTTCATCGACCGTCAGGCGCAGCCACATGTCGTGCACAGGGTCGCCGGCCTCGATGTAGCCCCGGTCGTAGTTGGACAGACCAAGGCTTTTGACGTCGGTTAGGTGCGCCTCGATATCGTAGTGGCCGTCGACCCGGCGATAACCATTGATCTCAATGGCACGAGTATGAAGGCGCTCGCGCTCGGCGGGCTGACTCAAGGGCATGCCGGAACTCCTAAAGGGGCAGGCGGATATTGCAGTGCAGCATAGCACATGGCACTGGCCGCGATTATTGCAAAGCTGCCATCGTGCATAACTGACCCGCAACACGCCCCACCGACCGCCCTTTTCACCCGCGCAGTCAGATTGGGCTCGCCGCCCAGTCCGTCACCAGCCGCCGATCTGCCTCCTGCTGCATGACGAAATCCCCCTTCTAGGCGCTGCCCGACCCCCGGCTCTACCAGTATTCCTGAAGTCCCAGATCCCGGATTTGAGGTCGATCTCTATGTCACGACCGACCTCAAGACGCTGACCCGCATCTAGATGGGTGATCTGACGTTTAGAGCCGCACAGGTCAGTGGTGCTATCGAACTCGAGGGCCCCAATACGCTTCGGCAGCATTTCGACAAATGGCTGGGTTGCAGCCCCTTCGCCGGAGTGAAGGAATGCCCCCGAAGCGCATCGCACGCGCACGCACCCGCCTGAATGCCCTTCCGGGCGAATGGCCTGCCGGACGGGGCCTTCACGAATTAATGCTCCGCTCGACTGCACAGGCGGCGGTTGACGACGCCGTCGATGAGCGCATCTTCCGCCGCGCAAAGGCGCGACAGAGTTGATGCGGATCATTGGTTCGCTGTAATCCACCGGGGAAGAAGGGCCGACCGGACTACAACGAATTGAGCGAACTGAGGGCTTCCGAAGAATGAGTGGGTTCAGAGAGCATTGCCGGCAATCCCTCGACGCGATCCGAGGCCAGGGGCGCTACCGGATCTTTACGCCGCTCCAGAAGCGTGCCGACGGTTTTCCCTACTATCTGCGGCCTGACGGATCGCGTGTGCTGGTGTGGTCGTCCAACGACTATCTCGCCATGGGCGGTCATCCGATCCCGGTAAATGCAGCCTGCGAGGCAGCCCAGACCATGGGCGCCGGCGCTGGCGGCACGCGGAACATCAGCGGCACCAGCCCGGTGCATGACCACCTGGAGGCGGAACTCGCGAGCCTCCACGGCAAGCAGGCTGGGCTATTGTTTACCTCGGGCTTCGTCTCGAATCAGGCGGCGTTGTCCACCGTCCTGAACAGTTTCCCGCAAGGTCCGGATCGCCCGTGGCAGGTGTTCTCCGACGCCAAGAACCACGCCTCCATGATCGCCGGCATCAAGAGTTCGCGCGGTGTCGTCAACATTTTCCGCCACAACGATACCGCGCATCTGGAGGCTTTGCTGCGCGCCGCGCCCGAAGCGTCGCCCAAGCTGATCGCTTTCGAATCCGTCTATTCGATGGACGCCGACATCTCGCCGATCGGCGAGATTTGCGACCTCGCGGACAAGTACCACGCAATGACCTACCTCGATGAGGTCCACGCGGTCGGCATGTATGGCCCGAATGGCGGCGGCGTGTCCGAGCGTGACGGGGTCGCCGATCGGATCGACGTCATCGAGGGCACGCTCGCCAAGGCGTTCGGCTGCCACGGCGGCTATATCACCGGCGATGCGGAAATTGTGGACTATATCCGCTCGACCGCCCCCGGTTTCATCTTTACCACGTCCCTGCCGCCGATGATCGCCGCCGCGGCCCTCGCCAGCGTCCGCCACGTCCGTCAGGACCACGCCCGCCGCGCCAAGCTATTCGAGCGTGCCGAGGCCCTGAAAGCCCGCTTCGACGCCGCCGGCCTGCCGCGGATCGACTCCGTCAGCCACATCGTGCCCCTGCATATCGGAGAGGCCGCGCTCTGCACCGACGTCAGCCGGCGCCTGCTGAACGAATTCGGCATGTACGCGACGCCGATCAACTACCCGACAGTGCTTCGTGGCGAGGAACGCCTGAGGTTCACCCCCGGCCCACTGCACACCGATGCAATGATGGACGAACTGGTCAAGGCCCTGACCGCGATCATCCCCGTGGAACGCCGCCGAGCCGCGTGATGGCGGGATCAAGGAAGGTCGGGGCGCTGCCCCGAACCCCGCCAAGGGCCGACGGCCCTTGGAACCCTGGTACTGGGTGGGTGAACAGGAGGGGGCGACCTGAGCGGCCGAAAGGTCCGAGTTGCCCCCTCCTGTTCACCCACCCATTTATGGGATCAAAGGGGGCGGCGCCCCCTTTGCGGGTCCAGGGCAGAGCCCTGGCCTTCCCTAAGGTCCAACCATGATCACCGAGCTAGGCCACTTCGCGCTGATTCTGGCGCTGTTTGTCGCCATGATCCAGTCCACCATCCCGATGATCGGCGCCGCCAGGCGCCATGTCGGCTGGATGGCGGTCGGCCGGTCCTGCGCGCTGATCGGCTTTGCGCTGACCGCGCTGGCGATGCTGTCATTGATGCACGCCTACATCGTCTCCGACTTTTCGGTCATCAACGTTGTCCAGAACAGCCACACCGATAAGCCGCTGCTCTACCAGATCACCGGGGTATGGGGAAACCACGAGGGCTCCATGCTCTTGTGGGTCTTCATGCTGTCGCTGTGCGCCGCCTCCGTGGCGCTGTTCAGCGACAATCTGCCCCCTGCCTTGCGCGCCCGAGTCCTGGCGGTCCAGGGCATGATTGCCACCGGATTCCTGCTGTTCATCCTGCTGACCTCCAACCCGTTCCTGCGCACCTTTCCGCCGGCCGCCAATGGCCAGGGGCTGAACCCGGTGCTGCAGGATCCCGGTCTCGCCTTCCACCCACCATTCCTCTACCTCGGCTATGTCGGCTTCTCCGTCGCCTTCGCCTTCGCCGTTGCCGCCTTAATCGAGGGCCGCGTCGATGCCGCCTGGGCGCGCTGGGTGAGGCCCTGGACGCTGGCCTCCTGGTGCGCCCTGACCATCGGCATCGCCATGGGGTCCTGGTGGGCTTACTACACGCTGGGCTGGGGCGGTTGGTGGTTCTGGGATCCGGTGGAAAACGCCAGCTTCATGCCCTGGCTGGTCGGCACCGCGCTGATCCACTCCTCGATCGTGGTGGAAAAGCGCGACACGCTGAAAGCCTGGACCATCCTGCTGGCGATCATCACCTTTTCCCTGTCTTTGGTCGGCACCTTCCTGGTCCGGTCCGGCGTCTTGACCTCAGTGCACGCCTTCGCCACCGATCCGGAGCGTGGCACCTTCATCCTGCTGCTGCTGGTGACCGCGATCGGCGGATCGCTGACATTATACGCGTTCCGGGCACCGGCCCTGAAGGGAGGTGGCCTGTTCGCGCCGATCTCCCGCGAGGGCGCCCTGGTCCTGAACAATCTGCTGCTGTCCTGCGGCTGCGCCACGGTGTTCCTCGGGACCTTGTACCCGCTGTTCCTGGACGCGATGAACGGCCCGAAATTGTCCGTCGGGTTCCCGTTCTTCAACCGCACCTTCGCGCCGATGATGGTGCCGATGATCATCGCCGTAGGCATCGGCCCGATGCTGGCCTGGAAGCGTGGCGATCTGCTCGGTGCGCTGCAACGCCTGTGGGTCGCGTATATCGCCACCGCCCTGGTGGTTCTGGTGGCCTTCTATGTCACCTACGGCGGCCCGGTCTTGGCCGTCCTGGGCTTCGGCCTCGCCGCATGGCTGGCTGCGGCCGTGCTGACCGAGTTCGCCGAACGCATACGTTTGTTCCGCGCGCCCTTCAGCGAAACGATCCGCCGCGCCATCCACCTGCCCCGATCCGCCTACGGCATGACCTTCGCGCATTTCGGGCTGGCCGTGTCGGTCGCCGGCTTCGCCGCCTCGGCCTACGCAAGAGAGGCAATCGAGATCCTCAAACCCGGCGGCACCATCACCATCGCCGGATACGAACTGACGCTGGAGGGCGTGACCCGCGTCCCCGGCCCGAATTACACCGCCGACAATGCCGCGATCCGAGTGACGAGCGGCGGCCAACTCGTCACCGTCATGCACCCCGAACGCCGATTCTTTCCGCTGCAGCAACAGACCACCAGCATGACCTCGATCCGCACCAACCTGCTCGCCGATCTTTATGTCGCGCTCGGTGATTCCGACACCGAGGGCAACTGGACCGTGCGGGTCTACTGGAAGCCGCTGGTTCCCTGGATTTGGATCGGCTGCGTGATCATGGCGTTCGGCGGAGTGGTCAGCCTCAGCGACCGCCGCTGGCGGGTAGGCGCCAGCGCGCGCGCCTCCCGTCGCCCGATCGCACCCCCACTCCCCGCCGCCGAATAGACCATGAGGCGTCTGGTGCCATGAGGCGTTTGGTCTATGTGCTGCCGCTCGCGCTGTTCGTGGTGCTCGCAGGGTATTTCGTGATCTCGTTGCGGCCCAACCACGACATCCACGAACTCCCCTCGGCGATGATCGAGAAGCCGGCTCCCGCGTTCGACCTGGCCGGACTGGACACCACAAAATCGTTGGATCTCAACGCGCTGAAGGGACACCCCCTCGTCATCAACTTCTTCGCGTCCTGGTGCGTTCCCTGCCGGATCGAGCACCCACTGCTGATGCGGTTAGCCGAACAGAATCACCTCCCGCTGTATGGCATCGCCTACAAGGACAAGCCCGCCAACTCGACACGCCTCTTGGCGACCTTTGGCGACCCCTACCGGCTGGTCGGCATCGACCAGGACGGCCGGGTCGGATTGAACTTTGGCGTCTACGGCGTCCCGGAGACCTACGTCATCGACAGCTCCGGCATCATCCGCAGGCGGTTCGTCGGCCCCTTGACCGCCGATACGGTGGACAACGACCTTCTGCCGCTGCTCAAACAGCTTGATCAGTCATGAGAACTCCAATCCTCGCCGCCCTGTTCCTGCTGGTCGCACTGGCGGCCCCAGCGGTCGAACCCCGCGAGCGTCTCGCTGACCCCGCCCAGGAGGCCCGGGCTCGGAATATCAGCAGCCAACTCCGCTGCCTGGTATGCCAAAACGAGTTGATCGACGATTCCGGTGCCGACCTTGCTCACGACATCCGCGTCTTCGTCCGCGAACGGTTGACCGCCGGCGACACCAACGGCCAGGCAATGCAGGCCATCGTCAGTCGCTACGGCTCCTTCGTGCTGTTGAAGCCGCCGGTCGAGCCGGCGACCTACCTCCTGTGGTACGGTCCGCCCCTGCTACTCGCTGCCGGCCTTGTCGGCACAGCCGTCTGGCTCAGACGCCGACAATCCACGCCCGCCGACATCGCGCCGCTCAACCCTGAGGAGAGCCGCCGCCTCGAGGGGCTGATGCGCGGGACTGACGCTTGATCCTGCCATTTATTTTGGCCGCGCTGGCCTTCGGTGCGCTTCTGCCAATCGTGGCGCCGCTGCTGCGCGGCAACCGGCCCGTCGCATCCCGCGGCAGTTTCGACCAGGCGGTATATCGCGACCAGCTCCAGGAGCTCGACCGCGACCTCGCTCGAGGCCTGATCACCCCGGCCGATGCCGATGCCGCGCGCCTGGAGATCCAGCGCCGCCTGCTCGCCACCGACAAAGTACCGGCTCCGCCGTCCCGCCTGTCGCGCAGCCCCATCCTGGCGCTGATCGTGTTCGTCGTCATCGCCGGCGGTGCCGTGGGCAGCTACCTGTGGCTAGGTGCCCCCGGCCTGCCGGACGAGCCGTTTGCCGCCCGCAAGGCCGAGGTGGCGCATGGCGGAAACCCCGCCTCGCTGCAACAGGCAACCAAGGCCCTGGCCGCTAAGCTGAAGCAGAACCCCTCCGACGCCGCCGCCTGGCTGCTTTACGGCCGCAGCCTGGCGATGCTGAACCAGTGGGATCAGGCTGAGGACGCCTACCGTCACGCCATCGACCTCGGCCAGACCGACCCTGACGTCATTGCCGACCACGCCGAGGTCCTGGTATTGCAAGCCGGCGGCACAGTCACCCCCGCGGCCGAGGCCGCCTTCCACCAAGTCTTGAAAGCCGATCCCAGCAGTGGGATCGCCCGATACTACCTCGCCGTAGCCGCCATGCAGGCCGGCGAGCCACGTCAGGCGATCGAAGGCTTTCAGTCGCTCCTCGCCGAGATGCCCGCCGACTTCCCGCTGCGCCCCCAACTCGGGCAGAAGGTCGCCGAGGCAGCGCATGCGGCCGGCATTCCGGTTCCCGAACTGGCGAAGGGCGCTCCGCCCCTACCGGCACCCGGCCCCGACGCCGATGCACTGGCCAACGGCGCGAACATGCCGGACGAACAGCGGCAGGCGATGATTCGCGACATGGTCGCCAAACTGGCGGCAAAGCAGGATGCCGATCCGGGGAATCTTGACGGCTGGTTACGCCTGGGACGCGCCTACGCCGTGCTCCACCAGCCGGACAAGGCCGCCGACGCTTACGACAAGGCCGCAAAACTGCGTGCTGACGACGTATCGATCCCGTTGCAGGAAGTGCGCGCCTTGCTGAGCGACCAGGCTCCCGCGGACAAGCTGCCGCCCCGGGTTATCGGCCTGCTGAAACACATCGAAGCCACCAATCCCGAGGAGCCGCTGGTTTTATGGTATCTGGGCATGGCCGCGGCACAGGACGCCCGCATCGATGAGGCGCGCGGCTATTGGAGCAGACTGTTGACGAAGATGCCTCCCGGCGGCGAGGACACAAAAATGGTTCAGGCCGGGCTTGATGCCCTCTCCAAACGCTGATCTGGGGGAAGTAGCCGCAAGTCCATCATTTTGTTGACACTTGCGGTCAGTGGTATGACGTGGTTTTCCGCGCCATTAGGGTGATCATGCGGCGGAGCGGGCTAATTCCGGGTCTCTGCGCATCAGCGAGCCGTGGCCCACGCCCGTATGCCCGACTTCGGTCGCGGCTGCGTGGAAGTAGTTGGCGATATAGACCCGAACCGCGCTTGTGCGGCCTCCCGCGTGTCCGGCAGCTTCGATCTGACGCACCAAGGTGCTCATATCCTGCGCTTCACGTTCGCAAATCTCACTCAGCATGTTCCAGAGTTCGGGTTCCAGCCGCATGCTGGTCCGTCCGCGCTCCGCAACAACGTTACGGTTGACTAGACGACTGATTGCCATGGCCACCTCCTAATTGCCGGAGGGCAGAACACCATGAAGTTATTAAGCAAAAGTTGATAAACCGAAAAAAAGCGAAAGATTATGCCACGCGTCCGCAATCATCGAACCGCGTCACCATCCACCTTCAGACCGGCAGCGGAGCCGCCTTCATCCGCTCCATGCTGAAGCGGCTGCTCACATTGCGCAGCGGCACGGCACCAATCAGCCTCCGGTAGAATTGGTCATAGGACGCAATATCGGCGACCACCACATGGAGCAGGTAATCGACATCACCACTCATGCGCCAGGCGTCGACAACCTCCGGAAAGTCCTGGATCACCTTCGCGAAGCGTCCAAGCCAATCGCTGGAATGATCAGCGGTTTCAACAGCCACGAACACCGAGACGGGCAGCCCCACTTTGTCCGCATCGATGATGGCGACGCGACGCTGGATAACGCCGTCTTGCTCCATCCGCCGGATGCGTTTCCAGCACGGTGTCGGGGTCAGGCCCACTTTGGCGGCGATCTCGGCCAAAGACAGCGAGGCATCGATCGCTATCAACCGGAGGATTTCGCGATCGAGACGATCAAGCTCCTTGTCCGCAGCCATTCAGCAGTCCTTCCTCAGAAAACCATCAAAAGCGTTCAAGTCCACCCTTAGCTGGTTCTCTTGGGGAATAAAATACCCAAACAGACAGAACATGAAGTGAATTAAGAAATCATTTTCCCGCTGAGGAAGCATGTTCCTCCGGCGTACGCAGCGTCAACGCAAGGGCGTGCATACCCCCCTGCTCAGCCGGACCAAACTCGGTCGCCAGCACGTCATGCACCGCCCGAGACCGGGCAACGCGGCTGACGCCCTTAAACGCCGCGCTCACCAGCAGCACGCTATAGTGCGATTGGCCACCGGCCGGAGCGCCAGCGTGTCCCGCGTGACGGGCACTGTCATCTTGGATCTGCAGCAGCGTAGGCGCAAATTGCTGCGTCAGCAGCGCCCGAAGACGATCGGCGCGAGCGGGGGGAGACGTTGTCATTCTCGGAGTATTACCGCTTTAGCGAATCCGGCCAATACCGGCCTCCCAGTGCCATGGGCGACAGCCCAACGCACCCACTATCCCAGGACCAGTCGAGGCACCTCCCCGCCGGAGACATAAATCAAGTGCGAAAAACACGGCTTATCACTCGCCGACGAAGTGCCTATTGTGCAAGCTTGAAGTCCAGAGACCGTGTTCACCCTAAGATGGGGAATTCCGATGAAAACGCTGGTCCTCGCCGCCTTCTCCACCCTGTGGTTGGCAACTGCCTTGAACACCGCGAATGCCGGACCGCAGCCTTATCGTACACCGCCGTACAACTATTATCAGAACAACTGGATGAGTTCCGCCTGGATTTTTCAAGCATCACCGGCTGAAGGTGGCGCTTAGCCCCGATTCGCCAACCCAGACGGAATCTCTGCGCTCAGGACCCCAAGTACTCGCCGACCATAACGCTCAAGCTTCGAGGCCCCTACTCCCTTGATCTGAGCCAGTTCATCCAGACATGTTGGCCGCGTTGCCGCGATATCGCGCAATACTGAATCATGAAAAATAACATACGGCGGGATCGACTGCCCCTTGGCCTCTGCCAGCCGCCAGAGTCGCAGCGCCTCGTATAACGTAGAGATGGGCGGCAACTCTTGTGCAGTGTCCAATGTTCCGCCCCCAGCCGGCAGCCCGACCGAGGTTCGGCCTCTCTGCGGGCGCTCTGCCCGGTCCGGCCTCGGCTGATCCTGCCGCAGCATCACCCGAACCTCGCCACGCAGAATCGGCCGAGCTTCCTCCTGTACCAAGCAAAGGCCGCCATGGCCCTGAGTGTCGACATCCAAGGCCCGCAGCGCGATCAACTGCCGGACCAGCCCGCGCCAGTAAGTTGCAGCATGAGCCGCCCCTACGCCAAAGGTGCGTAGCCGGTCATGTTTGTGCCGCAGCACACCTTCGGTGCGTTCCCCTCGCAGCACGGACACGATATGCGCCGCCCCGAATATCTGATCCGTGCGATACACCGCGGACAGCACCATCTGCGCCTCCGTCGAGGCATCCACCGTGATCGGGGGCGCCTCACAGTTGTCACAGTGACCACATTCGGCCTCTAGGGTCTCGCCGAAACAGGTCAGCAGCGACCGCGTGCGGCACGTCACCGCCTCGGTCAGCGCGACCATCTCCTCGAGTTTCGTCCGCATCACCCGCTTGCGCGCTTCCGGCGCCCCCGACTGCGCCAGCCAGTGCCGCGCCTGAGCCACATCCTGCCCGCCGAACAGCAATAGCGTATCCGCTACATCGCCATCCCGCCCCGCCCGTCCGATCTGCTGGTAATACGCCTCGGGACTGTCCGGCATATCCAGATGCACCACGAACCGCACATCCGGCCGGTCAATGCCCATCCCGAACGCGATCGTCGCCACCACCACCAGAGGCTCTCCGGACCGGAACCGCGTCAGGGATTCCCGCTTGAGGTCGGGATCGAGCCCGGCATGAAACGGCAGCGCCGGAAATCCCTTTTCGTTCAATTTCGCAGCCATGCGCTCGGTCTTTGCGCGGCTGCCGCAATAAACGATCCCGCACTCCCCCTTGTGCCGCTTCAGAAACTCCAACAACTGCGCCGTTTCGCCCACCTTGGCCGCAGCGGACAATCTTAGATTCGGGCGATGAAAGCTGGAGACGAACACTTCGGCACGCTCCATCCGCAGTGCCGCCAAAATGTCCTGCTGGGTTCGCGGATCTGCGGTCGCCGTCAAAGCGATCCGTGGCACCCCGGGAAACATATCGGGGATCCGCGCCAGCTCACGATACTCGGGCCGGAACTCATGCCCCCACTGCGAGACGCAATGCGCCTCATCCACCGCGAACAGCGCCAGCGGAACCCGCGCAAGCCGATCCATAGTCCCATTGGTCAGCAGCCGCTCGGGGGAGACATAAAGCAGGTCCAACTGCCCCTCGATCAGGTCGCGCGTGATCGAGCGTGCCTCCGCTGGATCGATCTCGGAGTGCAACGCCCCCGCGTTCACCCCAACCTGCCGAAGCGCCGCCACCTGGTCGTCCATCAGCGCAATCAGGGGTGAGATGATCACTGCTGTTCCTGGCCGAACCAGGGCAGGCACCTGGTAGCAGATGCTTTTGCCCCCGCCGGTTGGCATCAGAACTAATGCGTCGCCACCGGCGACCATGTGCCGCACCGCGGCATCCTGCTGGCCGCGAAAGCCGGGGAAGCCGAAAACCCGGTGCAACACCTGCGCGGGATCGAGAGGCATGGTTTCGGCAAACATCCCAGCTGAAAACTCCCGAACCCTGCGCCTCGCGAATCGCTCGCGGCCCAGCCACTATCCCACGTGTGGAGCGCTATCGCCAACGCTGTCTTGAGTCCGAACCTGACGGTGCGCGCCGCTCGCCGTCGAGCGTGGTGACGGGTCACGCTCAGCTTGCGCGGCCGGCTTTGAGGATCGCGCAGCGCCTCTATCAGGGCGTGAGGGGGTCAGATTATGGCCGGGTCCGACGCAATGCATCCTCGGCGTTTTGCCGGCCATATTCCGGGCGTTTGGTCGGTGCGATCGAGCAACGTCGGTGGTGTAATCTACGCGCGGGTATTGGTTCGGGCAGCGCCGAGACGCACATCGGCGTGAAGATTGATCATGCTGCCTCTCTGCACGTCGTCTGCCTCATGTGTCCGCATCGAATGTGGGGGTTTTGCGAGTTCAGTTCTCAAACAACCCTTTCGGGGGTCCAATCCGGCTGATCGCAAGCGGCGCGATTTTCGAAACCACTTGGCCGCCGGGAGCTGGCCAGCCTTTGAAGTCGTTCACTGCACGGACCAATCAGGCAATGTCATGTCCACACGATGTTGGTGCTTGGCATTGTCGCCAGGCCGTGGATGTCGATGCTCTGTCCGGTGTGGCCGAAGCTGAGCACGGTCCCGCCATGCAGGTCGGAGACCAGGATGAGCGCCCCCTGCAGCGCCTTGTCCACAGTCAGTTTGTCGCCCTTGGCAAGCGAGAAGTCGTCCAGCGTGAGCAAGCCGCTGTTGGCGTGGAAGACGTAGCCATCCTTGCCGCCGCCGCCCGCCACCTCGAGGGACCCAGCGCCGGCGACGAAGCGGTTGGTGCCGGCATCGGCGGTGACTGTGGCCTGGCCGGATCCGCCGGTGAGTGTCAACGTGCTGGCGCCGAGGAACTTGATCTGGCTGGCCCCGGTGCCAAGGGTGACGGTGGCGACATTGTTGCTGCTGAGCAGAAATCTGTCGCCGCCCACGGTGTAGGTGCCGGTCTGTGCCAGGGTCTTTGACAGCGCGCCGTGATCGGAAGTCTCGCTGACCGCGGGAGCGGTGCCGCCGGACACTGCGAACACGTGTGGACCACTGACATAGAGTCCCGCGCTCTGGCCGGTATTCGTGCCGTCGTAGCTGATAGCATTGATGTAGAGATTGCGGTCGGTGCTTGGGGTTCCGGCATAGGCATCGTTGAGGAAGGTGACCGCAACCGCGTGCTGCCCAGTGCCGAAGTCGCCCTTGAAGGTGAACGTCTGGCCGGCGCCGGCAGCGTGCGAGGCGGTGGCGGTGAAGGTCCCGCCGAGTTGGTGGCCGTCGACGGCGACGGTGAACTGGGCATTGCCGAGGTAGGCGTCCTCCGACACGTTGAACACCAAGGTGTCGGCGCCGCTGCCGATCGCGGGGCTTGGGATTGGCGTGCTGTCGCTCAGGCTGAAAGTTTTGGCACCGCTGCTCATCAGCGCCGCGCCCTGGTTGGTCGGGCTGCCGTCGTACCTGATGGCATTGACGTAGAGGTTGCGGTCGGTGCCCGAGGTTCCGGCGTAGGCGCCGTTGAGGAAGTCCACCGCCACGGTGTGCGCACCGGGTGCCCAGTCGCCGTTGAAGGTGAAGCTCTGGCTGACGCCGGCGGCGTGCGATGCGGTGGTCGTGAAGGTGCCCCCGAGCTGCTTGCCGTCGACCGCGACGGTGAACTGCGCGTCACCCAGGGCGTCACCCAGAGAGGCATTCTCTGAAATGCTGAGGGTCAGTGAGTCCGACCCTGTTCCAGTCGTAACAGGTGGCGACGGCGAGGTCGCATATACCCGCACATAGTCCACGTCCATATAGTTCGGGAATGGCGTCGAGGAGTCGACGGCATTAGACGGCCGGATCTGATCCGTGTCGTCGTTCAGGATCAGAAACATACTCTCATTCGGCACGGACGTCGTGGTGGTGAAGCGATCGACGCCGTCGATGTAATATGTCAGCGAGGTCGGCGTCCACATGACGCCAAAAGTGTGGAAGCCAGCCGAGAAGTCCGGGCCAGTGTACGCTTGGGTTACATAGCGGTCGTTGCCACTTGCGTCAGGGAAATGGTTCGACATATGGTTGGTGAGGCGGTCGGCCATGAACATCTCCGTGATGTCGATCTCATGGGTCCACGCGCCGCTCTGCGGGAAGGTCCAAAACGCCGGCCACATGCCGTCAGCTGCCGGGACTTTGATGGATGCCTCGATGTAGCCGTACTTCTGGGCAAACTTATTATACGTCTGCACCACGCCGACCGAGTATGGCCTGCCGTCGGTCGTGCTGCCTCTTGCTGCCTCCAGGCGCAGCTCGCCCCCGGAGACAGTTACATTGCTGCTGAGCGCCTGATCCGCTTTGTAAGCCGTCGGATGCTCCGAGCCCGTCGTCCACTGCGGTATCCATTTTGACGTATCCAATGAAGTGCCACTGAATTCGTCGTCAAACGTGAGATGATAGCCTGTCAGATCCACGCCGGCTCCGCCTGTTGTTCCACTCATTGCAAGATCCACCGTATGCTGCACTACAAGTGTAATGTTACAATAAAAGATTTTAGTTAGACGTGACGTTTAAATAATAGTACCGTTAAATAATCGTAATTGCCGCTCTATTCAGGCGATGTACCCGTTCATCCTCCAAACCTGCATCAGCGCGTCGAAGAAATGTGCGGCATGCAGGCCAACCGGCTGCACCAGCCACGCAATTCGCGTGTTCAGCGCATGCTCAAAACAACCTTGAAGACCCTGGCGGCTCAGCTCGCCGATCTGGAGGGTTGCCGATAACCTGCTGACGTGAGTTACTGGCGTTGGCGATGCACCGCGCACAGCCTGATTGCGGATTTACCCGAACTTTCCAACTCGACCCACGTCGTGTCGCCGCGTGCGGATGACGAAAGTCGAAACGACGCGTTGACAGACAGGAAGAGTTGGTTTTCGTGCTCGTCGCGTTTGGGCGTCTATGATCGCTGCTCAGTGTTCCGATCTGACATGAAGCAGGATCGGTGCCTGACCATGGTGGCGCCCCCAGTGAGGCTGTTGGCTACTAAAGGATGTTGAGGACAAACCTGGATGCGAAGGGAACACTCGCGATTTCGACAGCGTTGCATGCAGGCATTGGCCCGGATGCCCGATCAGCGGCCGTTGCTCAAACCGACTTTGAGCGCAGTGTAATAACGAGGGGAACTCATGAAGATAGCCATCGCATCCGATCGACCCTCCGGAACAGTCGCCCTGGCCACGTTCTGCAGGGACCAATGGGCAGCCGGTTGGCGACCATCTCGGTGCCGTGCAGGAGTTGACGGAACCAGACCGGTGCGGTCCCAACACCGATGAAGCCAGCCGCCAGTATAAGCTGGCTGTTTGCAACTAATCCTTTATAGGCTTCCTCGCCCGCCCCCAACTCAATTTTACGAACGCCAGAGCCCTCTGCTTGCCGGCAAAGCTCCAGCAGTAAAATCAGCCCGGGTGAAATTTTGGCATACCGTTTGTCATAGGCCGGAAACCACCAGTGTAGGACGTCGTGCGAGCGCATTCCAATGTGGGCGGCTACTAGTTCGTCGCCGATCCTCAGCGTGGATAGCACACCAGAGAAATTGCTAAGGCAGGTGGTTTGAATTTGCCGAAGCAACCCGACCGTCCAACTGTACGAAAAACAGTCGAGCAAGCGGATGACGGCACCATTGTCATGGTACTGCTGGCGCTTCCATTTGATTAATTTCGCCAAGGCCTCGGCGCTACTATCGTGCATCGTGAAATGCAATGGCCCGTACTTTTTCTCAACGCGCTTCGCCCGCTTGATGATTTGGTGCGGCCTGCCGGACAAATTCACCTCACTATCATGGGCGCGCTCTCGCATTTCGGCGACATAGGCTGCAAATCCATTGGAAAGATCGATGACCGGCGACGGGAAAACTGACCGCTGATACGGCGCAAGGCGATGATCGACGCGTTGATGGTTGAAGTCGTACACAGCTACGCCGGCCGCCTGGATGAAGGCACTCGGATCGCCAGTCCAATCGTGTGCGGCGATGATCGCTTGGCAATCGGATAACGGGGAAGCGACCGGGCCAGCTGACTTACCGCGCAATTGCATGGGCAGGAACGCGACAGGTTGCCCTTGCTCCTCGGCGATTGCTACGACGACGTTACGTCGGAATTGCGCAGCAATTTGGACGAACTCCGGACACAAAAATGGGCTCTGTAGAAGTGAAAGGATCGTTTACCTGAAGGCGTCGCCATTCGACCAAGTGGCGTTCGGCTAGTTTGGCGGGCTCTACGATATAGACTGGCACAGCTATCATACCGGCAACGATGTGAGGCCGGAGTAGAGTTTATTTAGCTTACAGGGCACGAACGAATCGAAACAAAACATGGTCGCGGTGGCCACTTCGATTCCCAGGGAAGAAGGATTCATGTGTCTACTCAGCGTTAAGCTGGCGGTCCTTTGTTGTGACATGGCCGCTTGATTAACTCGTTCGAGATGCCGTTTTACCGGCGCAGAGTGGTTGCAAAACAACATTTTGAGATGGTCCCGTTCGTTCGGACAGTCCAGCGGCCTGGTTAAGCTAATTCCTGGTTACCTCATGCCGCCAGTTTGGTCGTTGCCGGGTCCCTGGTTGGCCCAGGACAGGGCAACGATTGCACCAATCCATAAGCCTCATCGGGCGTTCGGTCGGCAAGGGCTGAGTGCGGACGTCGGCCATTGTAAAGGTCGATCCATTTCGTCACACCAGCCCGTAGCTCGGAACCCGTCTCGAAAACATGCAGATATACACACTCGTATTTAAGCGACCGCCAAAGCCGCTCAATGAAGACGTTATCCAACCAGCGGCCACGACCATCCATGGATATCCGAATCCCAGCATCCTTCAGCACGCCAGTAAACCGCGGGCTCGTGAATTGGCTGCCCTGATCGGAATTAAAGATTTCGGGCACGCCAAATCGCTCGATCGCCTCCTCCAGCGCCGCAATGCAGAAATCAACCTCCATGGTGTTGGAGATGCGCCAGGACAGCACCTTGCGGCTCGACCAGTCCATCACAGCAACGAGATACAGAAAGCCGCGCCGCATCGGGATATACGTGATGTCCGTGCACCACACCTGGTTCGGCCGATCGATGCTCAGATCGCGCAGAAGATACGGAAATACCACATGTTCGGGATGCGGCACGCTGGTCCGTGGCTTCTGATACACCGCAGCCAACCCCATCCGCGCCATCAACCGGCGCACCCGCTTGCGTCCTACGCAATAGCCGCATCGTCGCAAATGCCGCGACATCTGACGAGCACCGTAAAACGGCGTTTCCATGAACTGCTCGTCGATCAGGCGCATCAATGTCAGGCTGAACGCCCTCTCCCCAACGGGCGCGTAGTAGAACCCCGACCGACTGATCGAGACCAATTCGCACTGCCGGACGATCGACAGGTGGGGATGCTCCAGAGCAATCAGGTCGTGCCTTCGGGCCACGCTCATCGACCGAAGGCTTTCGCCAAAAAATCCCGTTCCACAACCAACTGACCGATCTTGGCGTGCAGCTGCGTCACCTCGGCCGCGGTCACCGCCGTCTCGGATGCCTCCGCCTTCGACGAGAACGTCGCCGCCATCCCTTCAATAGCAACCTTCTTCCAAACCCCGACCAGCGTCAGATGAATGCCGTGTTTCGCACCAATCTCCGCCAGCGTCTGCTCGCCCTTGATCGCTTCCAGCGCAACCCGCGCCTTGAACTCCGCCGTATGCCGCTTGCGCGTCACTTTGCCCATCAAATCCATTCCAACCTTCAGTCGGAATTAGCTTAATCCTACTAAGTCGCAAAACGCCTGTATCGTTTAGAAATTCCGCTTGCCCCGACGCGATGGTGGTTTGGTAGCAGTGGAAATTCGAACCTTCCAGGGGGATGGGATGGATCTTCACGATGGGAGCAGCCCGCAAGAACGCTTCCGGGCCTACGCCACCGATTTGGCGTCGGTCCTGGGCCATGCCGACCGGGTCAGACCGTTCGAGGATTACTGTGTCGGTCTACTCTCGACTGAGGGCCGCAAGAGCGTCGAACCGCTGGCCGCGACCACGGCGCCTGAACGAACAGCGGCGCAACATCAGTCGCTGCTACACTTTGTAGCTCAGGCGCCGTGGTCCGATCAGGCGCTACTGACCCGCGTACACGAGCAGGTATTACCGTCGATCACCAGCGAGGAGCCGATCCAGGCCTGGATCATCGACGACACGGGGTTTCCGAAAAAGGGCAGTCACTCGGTTGGCGTGGCCCGGCAATATTGCGGTCAACTGGGCAAGCAGGACAACTGCCAGGTTGCGGTCAGTCTGTCGGTGGCCACCCATCAGGGAAGCTTGCCCATCGCCTATCGGCTTTATCTGCCCAAGGACTGGGCCGGCGATCCGCTCCGCCGGGCGATCGCCGGTGTGCCCGCGGACGTCCTATTCCAGACCAAGCCGGAGATTGCCTTGCAGCAGTTGCGCCAGGCGGTGGCGGATGGCGTGCCGCCAGGCGTCGCGCTGATGGACCCGGCCTATGGCAACGACAGCAAACTGCGGGCTGGGATCAGTCAACTTGGGCTAACCTATGTGGCCGGCATTTCGCCCACCACGATGCTCTGGCGGCCCGGCGAGGCACCGTTGCCGCCTGCGTCCCGTCCGGGCCGAGGCCGCCCCGCCACGCGGTTGCGCCGCGACGAGACGCATCAGCCGGTATCGGCCAAAACGCTGGCTCTGGAGCTTCCCGCCGAGGCTTGGCAGACGATCACCTGGCGAGACGGCAGCAATGCGCCGCTGACTTCGCGGTTTGCCCGGTGGCGGGTCCGCCCGGCGCACGACGATACCAGCCGGACCGAACCCGCCGAGGTGGAGTGGCTGTTGATCGAGTGGCCAGAGGGCGCAACCGAACCGGATCACTACTGGCTCTGCACGATGGCCGTCGACGTCAGCCTCGAACGCATGGTCGATCATGCCAAGCTCCGCTGGCAAATCGAGCGTGATTACCTCGAATTGAAGCAGGAAGTTGGATTGGGCCACTACGAAGGCCGCGGATGGCGTGGCTTCCACCATCATGCGACGCTTTGCATCGCAGCATACGGGTTCCTGATCTCCGAAAAGGAGACCATTCCCCCCTCAGGAGCTTCCCGCCCCTGGCGAGGCTCGCAATCTGCCCTTTCCTCTGGTTACCGACCCAGAGGATCTGCCACTGCGGTCACAACGCCACATACCGAATTCCATCGCCACCTTGCGAATTCGTCTCGCGCGCACTCTGGTTCTCGTCCTGCCACGCTGTCCCTGCTGCGGGACCCTCCGTCAGACGGTTGTCGAGCAGAATGAGTGACGCAGTAGGATTAACAGCCTGTCGAAAAGGGGACACTCGAATAGCGCATTACCCATAGTTATAGCGCAATAACTCATAGTTATAGGAACAACAAAACCGGCGACCGACCATCGAGAATGCTGTTTCGTCTCCTTCGATCAGGGCCGGCATTCGTGTTGGGCATCACCCTCAAGGATTCTTCCTTCCCGATCTTGGGCCGAGTTCATCTCAGGATAGAAAATCAATGTGGGCCGCCTACCGGCCCGAAGCGTCTTCACGTGCATGAGTGGCGGCGAATGCACTTTTTTGGTATTAGCGTGGAGAAAGCGACCGCACCGAGGATCTGTCGGGGGGCTCTGCCTGAGGTAAAACTGTTGTAGGATATCCGGAGTGGAGCTTCCACTTCGCGCCAACATCGGCCTAGTGGCTGAATGCCGTCAAGGGGCCTTTCGCCAAGCTGACTGGGCGCCGGCTCCAACGCTGCGTGTTTTGCCCGGTCGTCGAGCTACACCGCGTTTAACCGCTATCCGGCCAGAGATGAACTCCGCCCCGAGCCCCTTCCGGTGGACAAAGGATCCACACCAAATCATCGCGGCCGTGGAATACGGGCACCAAGTGTTGCATTCTATCTACGTAGATAGATCGCCGTTTCTACGCGATCGACGCGCATAACCACCACGTCGGCGAGCGTTGGATCAAGTTCATCCCGGTGGCAGATCCCCCGATGACAGCGGTGTCCACGCCCTTGATCCCCACGCGTCCATCACCATTCCCAATGTATGCCGACCCAAACCGAGATCGATACCGCCGACCGCCACGCCCGCGAGTGGCATTTTCCGAGCCCCGGCAGCCTGCCGATCGGCTCGGATGCCCACCGCGATGCCACGTGCCGCATGTTCCGCGACACGTTCAACCCGTACAAACCATCGGTGATCGACTGGCCGAAGCTCGATCCCGCAGCGCTGCGTCGACTGACCAGCCTGCCGATATGGGACATCGCCGTCGCCACCGAGAACAAGGCCAGCGCCCGCATGCGTGCTTACGGCGCCACCGCGCCCGACCCCGCCTGGCGCGAGGCCATCGGCCAGAACGGCTGGGAGGAAAGCCGCCACCGTGAAGTACTTTCCAATCTAGTCACCAGCTACGGCATCCCCCTCGCCCCCGAAACGCCCGACAGGCCGCCCGCGGATCCGGAATGGGGCTACCTGGTCACCGGCTACTCCGAATGCATCGACAGCTTCTTCGCCTTCGGCCTGTTTGAAGTTGCCCGCCGCTCCGGCTTCTTTCCAACAGCACTGGTCGACACGTTCGAGCCGGTGATCCAGGAGGAAGCCCGCCACATCCTGCTGTTTGCCAACTGGCTGGCCTGGCACCGCAAGCGCCTCGGCCCATGGCGCCGCCTCCGCTTCGAACTGCGCGTCGTCTGCGCCTGGATTTTTCTTGCTTGGGAGCGGATCGGCATTGCCCGCGGCATCGACAGCGGCGAGAAGCCCGACAACAACTTCACCCTCAACGGCAGCCAGGCAATCAGTGATATCGACCTCAGCCCGCTCGATCTGATGGCTATCTGCTTGACCGAGAACGATCGCCGCTTTGCCGGCTACGATCTACGCCTGCTGCGTCCCACCACTACGCCGGCGCTGGCGAGAGTGGCATTGCGCCTTGGCCGGCTGTTTGGCCACGGCAAACCCGCCGCGACCTTGAAACCGGCGAACTCTTAATGCGTATTTGCGGTTTCTCCCTTTGCCGGAATCAGACATAATGCGGTTACTCCTACCGGCAGAGTCGGAACCACCATGGCACTATCGAGGCAATTTTCGCGTCCAGCCACAGTCGCGATCGCATTGGGCGCGGTGTTCGCGTGTTTGGCGGTAAGCCCTGCCAACGCCGGAGTATTCATCGGGGTCGGGATCCCGTTTTACGGGCCGGGATTCTACAGCCCGGGATACTACCCGGGCCCATATTATTACCCGCCTCCGGCCTATTACCCGCCGCCGCCTCCCGTGGTGTATACGCCACCTCAGGCGTATGCCCCGGCACACGCGGGTGCCGGACAGATGTGCTACGCTGGCGCCTATGTGTGCCCTATGGATCGTCCGGTCGCGACCGGCGGGGGCTGTTACTGCCTGGGTAACGGTGGGCAGCACGTGTGGGGAAGGGCGAATTGATGACCACAGGCCGTCAGCGGCCTCACCCAGACGACCATCGAACGAAGCACCGTCGACGACCGGAACCGGCGCGCCCATCCGAGGCGGCCGCCATCGAAGACTACGCCCTGATTGGCGACTGCAACACGGCGGCACTGATCAGCAAGGCGGGGTCCATTGACTGGCTTTGCTGGCCCCGTTTCGACAGCCCGGCCTGCTTCGCCGCACTCCTTGGCTCACCTGACAACGGCCGCTGGCAAATCACTCCGAGCCATTCCCCGGCCAAGATCAGCCGGCATTACTGGCCCGGGACGATGATCCTCGAAACGCTGTTCGAAACGTCGTCGGGGTCCGTCGCGCTGATCGATTTCATGGCGGCCGAAAAGCACTCCATCGTCCGCATCGTCGAGGGCCGCTCCGGCTCGGTGGAAATGCACCTAGACCTGTCGCTCCGTTTCGAATACGGATCGGCTGTCCCCTGGGTGACCCGGCTGAACCACGGGAGTGGTATCCTGGCCGTTGTCGGCCCCGACCAGGTCGTGCTCAAAAGCGACATCAAGCTGCACGGCCGGGGCATGACCTCGGTGGCTTCTTTTGATGCCAAGGCCGGAGAGCGGACCCGCTTCGTGCTGACCCATGCGGCGTCCCACCTTCCGGTGCCCGTCGCGCCGGACGCCGATAAGGCCTTAAGTGACACCGAGGCATCTTGGAGCGGATGGTCCAGCCGCTGCACGTATCGCGGCTCATACGGTACCGAGGTTCAGCGCTCCCTGCTGACACTCAAGACCTTGAGTTACCTTCCCACCGGCGGCATCGTTGCGGCGCCGACGATGGCGCTTCCCGAGGAGCCCGGTGGCGGGCGTAATTGGGACTATCGCTACTGCTGGCTGCGCGACGCCACCTTTACTTTGCTGGCCCTGATGCACGCTGGTTATCAGGAGGAAGCACAAGCCTGGGGCGCCTGGCTCCGCCGCAGCGTCGCCGGCACGCCGGGCCAGGTGCAGACCCTCTATGGTCTGGCTGGCGAACGCTGGGTCGCGGAATGGGAGGTGCCCTGGCTCGATGGCTACCAGGGCGCCAAACCGGTTCGCGTCGGTAACGCCGCCAGTAGCCAGTTACAGCTCGACGTCTTCGGCGAACTCATCGACGCCCTCTACCAAGAGTCCGCGCTCGGTCTCGTCCGTCCAACCTCGAGTTGGCCCCTGCAGCGCGCTTTGATCGGCCACCTGGAGGATATTTGGGAACTGCCGGATGAGAGCATCTGGGAGGTGCGTGGTGGAGCGCAGAACTTCACCTTCTCCAAGGTGATGGTCTGGGTCGCCTTCGACCGAGCGATCCGCGGCGCCGAGGCGTTCGACTTGCCCGCGCCGTTGGAACACTGGAAGGCGCTTCGGACGCGCATCCATGAGACAGTCTGCCGGGAAGGCTACAGCGAGAAGCGCGGGAGTTTCGTCCAATACTTTGGTGCCGACACCTTGGATGCCAGCCTGTTGCTCATGCCGCTGGTGGGCTTCCTCCCGGCCGAGGATCCACGGATCGTCGGTACCGTCAACGCGATTGGCCGCGACCTGATGATCGGCGGTCTGGTTCGCCGCTATCTTACCGAGGAAACCTCGGACGGCCTCTCAGGCAGCGAAGGCGTCTTCCTGGCCTGCAGCTTCTGGTACGTCGACAACCTCGTCCTCCAAGGTCGCCATCAAGAAGCTCGAGCCTTATTCGACCATTTGTTAGGTTTAGCAAACGACGTCGGCTTGCTGGCTGAGGAATACGACCCTGCCGGACAGCGCCAACTCGGCAATTTTCCGCAGGCATTCTCTCATTTGGCACTGATAAACACGGCACTTAATCTGGATACTTACGCCGGTCCGGCAGCTCAGCGCAGTTGTCAGTCAGACGATTCGAACCAAGAACCTTAAACCCTTCGCAGATTTCCTCGCCGGTTCTGTTCCGGAACAAATTGAGACCGTCTCAGCAACGGGTCCTTGCAAATTTGCCTGAGAATGCTCAGATAACGATTTTGAATGAGCAAGGATCGTCCGCTCAACCTCGCCTCCAGATTTATATACCGGATGTCGAGGTAAACCAGCCGGGAACGTTGACGGGCCTAACAAGGAGTTCGACTGCTGCTCACGTATATGTGAAGACACCCCTCACGCCGCCGCGAGAATTGCTACCCATAGAAATTATAATTTAACAACTCACGCTCACGTGATTAGGCGAAAGGTCAGGGGTTCTCCGCAACGCTCTGGAATCCGCGACCAATTGTCAGACGTTAAATACGGCAATACATCGTTCACAAAGGCTCATAAATTGGGCATTTTGGTTATGCTTGCATCACGGATTCGTTGGGTTCGGATTTCGGTTCGCTCGCGAACCCGTGATTAAAGTTGGCGCATTCTCACTCGTCCGTTATCGTCGCTCCAACCAACAGGAGCAGTCCGGTGCGGCAAATTTCATCGATGATGCAAACCCCCAGTCAGACACGGGGCCGCAGCGCGACTATGAGCGACGACCAACACGCACTGATGCGAGGGGTGGTGCACGGCGTCATCCTCTCGGTGTTTTTGTGGACCGCCGCTCTGTATCTGACTCTCCTTCTCTGAGTGAGTTCGCGCGTCCCAAGGTCGCATTGCCTTGCGGGCGCTGGGTGGATTGACCTCATCCGAGACTAGAGTTTGGCAATCTTTGCTAGCCCTCCCGGTACCGATCTTTGGCAATCTACCGCTGTGAGCCGCCAGGAACAACGGTCGAGGCGTCACGTATCATCTGGCTGACGTGGCCTTGCACTGCGGCACGGCATATGCAAAACGCCCCGCTCACTGGAATTCAATTGCAAAACGGGGAGACGTCCGGGGGTGACAGACACCATCCTGGAAACTGTAGGTCTGACGCGTGAGTTCAGCGGCTTCGTGGCCGTCGACGCCGTCGACCTGTCCGTGGAGACGGGCAACATCCATGCGCTGATCGGCCCCAACGGCGCTGGCAAGACGACATGCTTCAACCTGCTGACCTCCTTTCTGCCGCCCACACGGGGCAAGATCACGTTTAAAGGTCGTGACATCACGGGTATGAAGCCGGCCATGGTCGCCAGGCTGGGGTTGATTCGCAGCTTCCAGATCTCGGCTGTCTTCCCGCATCTGACGGCGCTCGAGAACGTGCGCCTGGCCTTGCAGCGCGCCCGCGGCGCAAGCTTCGATTTCTGGCGCTCCGAGAGCGTGCTCAAGGTGTTTGACGACCGCGCCCACCAGTTGCTGTTTGACGTCGGGCTGTCCTCGTTCACCGAAACCGTGGTTGCCGACCTGTCCTACGGTCTGAAGCGGGCGCTGGAGATTGCCACCACCCTCGCCCTCGAACCCGAGATGATGCTGCTGGACGAGCCCACCGCCGGCATGGCGCATGGCGACGTGGATCGCATCGTCGAGCTCATCAAGCGGATCCGAGCGGGCCGCACCATCCTGATGGTGGAGCACAATCTCTCGGTCGTCGAAGGTCTCTGCGACAAGATCACCGTCCTGACCCGCGGCAAGGTGTTGGCGGAAGGCACTTACGAGACGGTGTCGAAGAACCCCGAAGTGATCACCGCCTACCTGGGGACTGCCGATGTCTGAGATCCCCGATGCTTAAGATAAACGGGCTGAACGCCTGGTACGGCGAAAGCCACATCCTGCACGGCGTTGATTTCGAGGTCCGTGAAGGCGAAGTCGTCACGCTGCTGGGCCGTAACGGCGCCGGCAAGACCACCACGATGAAGTCGATCATGGGCATAGTCCCGCGGCGCGAGGGCAGCGTGAAGTTCCGCGGCGCTGAGATGATCAACCGGATGCCGAACCAGATCGCCAGGGCCGGCATCGCCATCTGCCCCGAGGAACGCGGCATCTTCGGCTCGCTGTCGGTAACCGAGAACCTGATGCTGCCGCCGATCGTCCACCCCGGCGGCTTGTCGGTGGACGAGATCTACACGCTGTTCCCCAACCTCCGGGAGCGCGCCGCGACCGCCCACGGAACGAAATTGTCAGGCGGCGAGCAGCAGATGCTGGCGATCGGCCGCATCTTGCGAACCGGCTCGAAAATGCTGCTGCTGGACGAACCGACCGAGGGCCTCGCCCCCGTCATCGTGCAACAGATCGGCCGTACCATCCGGGAGATTAAGGGTCGCGGCTTCACCGTGTTGCTGGTGGAGCAGAACTTCCGCTTCGCCGCCACCGTCGCCGACCGCCACTACGTCATGGAGCACGGCAAAGTCGTGGACATGATCCCCAATCATCTCCTCGAATCCAGCATGGACAAACTGCACGAATACCTGGGCGTCTGAGTAACGGACCCAACCGATGGCTGACTGAACGGGCGCCGGTGCGCTGGACGCCGAAGAAACCGCCGGCGAGCACGGAGCGCCGGATCATGGTTGGCACGTTGCTTCTACCTCGCCCGTTGGATAAAGGCGGCTGTTCTGGGTTGAAATATGAAGGTTCATTGAAGATGCTTACCCGTCGTTCGGCCCTCACGACCGCCGCCACCGCCGCAACACTTCCTTTGATCTGGCCGGCCCGTGCCCAGGCGCCGGTCATCAAGATCGGCGTGCTGAACGACCAGTCCGGCCCGTACACCAACACCGGCGGCATCACCTCGGTCATTTGCACCAAGCAGGCGCTGGAGGATTTCGGCATCTCCGCCAAGGGCTTGAACGTCGAGGTGATCTCCGCCGATCACCAGAACAAGCCGGATCTGGCAGTCTCGATCACCCGGCAGTGGTTCGACCGGGACGGCGTCGATGTGTTGCTGGATGTCCCGACATCGTCGGTCGCATTGGCCGTGCAGTCGGTCTGCCGGGAAAAGAACAAGGTCTACCTCAATGTCGGCGCCGCGTCCTCGGCACTGACCGGAGCGCAATGCTCGCCGAACTTCATACACTGGTGCTACGACACTTATATGCTGTCGAAATCCACCGGCGGCGCGATGGTGAAGGCCGGTGGCGATTCCTGGTACTTCCTCACCGCCGACTACGCGTTCGGCAAGCAATTGCAGGATGACACCTCCGTCCTGGTGAAGGCGGCGGGCGGCAAAGTCCTGGGCGCCGCGCCTTATCCGTTCCCCGGCACCACGGATTTCTCGTCTTTCCTGGTGCAGGCGCAATCGAGCGGCGCCAAGGTCCTCGGGATGTGCAATGCCGGCGGCGATACGGTGAACTCGATCAAGCAGGCACATGAGTTCGGCCTGAACAGCTCGATGAAGATCGCGGCGTTGCTGATGTTCATCACCGACGTGCACGCGCTCGGCCTCGACACCGCCGGCGGCCTGAGCTTGACGGAAAGTTTCTACTGGGACCTCAACGACAAGACGCGCGCCTTCACCAAACGGGTGCTGCCGAAGACCCCGAAGAACTATCCGAACATGATCCACGCCGGCTGCTACTCGGCCACGTTGCACTACCTGAAGACAGTCGCCGACATGGGCGCGGCGGAGGCGAAGAAGGACGGGGTCGCCACGATCAGCCGCATGAAGGCGATGCCGGTCGAGGATGACTGCTTCGGCAAGAGCAAGATCCGTGAGGACGGCGTGAATATGGTCAATGCCTATCTGTTCGAGGTGAAAGACCCGAGCGAAAGCAAAGGACCGTGGGATTACTACAAGCTGAAGGTGACAACCCCGGGCGACGAGGCTTACCGCCCGCTGGCCGAGGGCCACTGCCCCTTCGTCAAGGCATAGCGCAAACTTAGAAAACGGCGTGCCCGGGGGAAACGAAATGAAGCAACAATCATGATGACCATCTTCGGCATTCCCGGACCGCTGTTGTTCGGCCAGCTTCTGCTCGGGCTGATCAATGGCGCCTTCTACGCCATGCTCTCGCTGGGGCTGGCGGTGATCTTCGGCATGCTCAACATCATAAACTTCGCCCACGGCGCGCTGTTCATGATGGGGGCTTTCGCTTCGTGGATGCTGCTGAACTATCTCGGCATCGGCTACTTTCCGGCGCTGATTCTGGCGCCTCTGCTGGTGGGAATCTTCGGGATCATTCTGGAGAGGACCATTATCAGCCGGCTTTACAAGCTGGATCACCTCTATGGCCTGTTGCTGACGTTTGGCCTGTCGCTGGTCATCGAGGGACTTTTCCGCAACTACTACGGTAGCTCCGGCTTGCCCTACCGCATCCCGAACATTCTGCAGGGCGCGACCAATCTGGGCTTCATGTATATGCCTAATTATCGCGGCTGGGTGGTGCTCTGCGCCCTGGTCGTCTGCATCTCGACTTGGGCGATCATCGAGAAAACCTCGCTGGGCGCGACGCTGCGTGCAGCGACGGAGAACGCTCCGCTGGTGCAGGCGTTTGGCGTCGATGTGCCGCGGCTGATAACGCTTACCTATGGCGGCGGCGTCGCGCTGGCGGCTTTCGCTGGCGTGCTGGCGGCGCCGATCTACTCGGTAAACCCCAACATGGGCACCAACTTCATCAACACGGTGTTTGCCGTCGTGGTGATCGGCGGCATGGGGTCCATCATGGGATCGATCCTGACGGGCTTCGGGCTGGGCGTGGTCGAAGGATTGACGAAAGTGTTCTATCCGCAGGCCTCCGCCACCGTGGTGTTCGTGGTGATGGTGATCGTGTTGCTGGTCCGGCCGCGCGGCCTTTTTGGAAAGGCCGCCTGAATGTTTGGATTTTCCCGGGCACAATCCATCACCTTCGTGGTGATGCTCGTGCTGATCGCGGTCAGCCCGTTCGTGCTGTATCCGGTGTTTCTGATGCGCGTGCTGACCGCGGCGCTGTTTGCCTGCGCCTTCAACCTGATGCTGGGCTATGTCGGGCTGCTGTCCTTCGGTCACGCGGCGTTTTTCGGCATGGGCAGTTACGTCGCTGCCTGGACAATGAAGAACTGGCACGTTGACGCCTCGATCGCCATCATCTTCGGTGGCCTGACCGGAGCGGCGCTGGGTTTGGTGCTCGGCTATCTGGCGATCCGCCGGTCCGGCATTTACTTCGCCATGATCACCCTGGCGCTGGCGCAGATGGTTTACTTCTTCTGCCTGGAAGCATCGTTCACGGGCGGTGAGGACGGCATCCAACAGGTGCCTCGGGGTTATATGTTCGGATTCCTCGATCTGAGCAACGACATGACGATGTACTGGGTCGTCGCGGCGGTGTTCCTGGGCGGCTTCTTGCTGGTTCACCGCATCATCCACTCGCCGTTCGGCCAAGTGCTGAAAGGTATCCGCGAAAACGAGCCCCGAGCGACCTCGCTGGGCTATCGCACGGATGACTACAAGCTGATTGCGTTCGTGCTGTCCTGCATGATCGCGGGCGTGGCGGGCGGCACCAAAGCGCTGGTATTCGGCATCGCCACACTGACGGACGTGCATTACTCGACATCCGGAGAGGTCGTGCTGACCACACTGCTCGGCGGACTGGGTACGGTTTTTGGCCCGGCGATGGGCGCGGTGGTGGTGACTGCGATGGAGAATTATCTCGCCCAGTTCGGCGCCTGGGTGACGGTGACCCAGGGCGTAATTTTCATGGTCTGCGTGTTGGCGTTCCGCCGCGGCATCATCGGCGAACTTGGCGCGTTCCTGAAGATCTCGCTGTAGGCTGCAGCTTCGCGGCGAGGTAAGACGCCGTGATGCAGCGGCCTGAAAATCGTCGTGTCATAATCAGATGTAGCGACAGATTGCCTCGCAAGCTCCGGTGCGCCGGAAGATGGGCGCTTACCGGGCGGGTGTTCTTATGAGCGGTGATTGGGTGGGGGCGCCGGTCATGAGGTGGTTGGCGGCACTGGCCAGGGCGGCGGCGCGGATGCCGGCGCTCGGCGGGCGGAAGGCCGTTGATCCCGGGGCGATTTCGGCCATGGCGTTGGCCCAGGCAGCGCCGCGGGCCGCGGGCTCGGTGACGGGGACCGGTCGAGGGGCCGGTCTTGCCGAGTGTGGACTTGTGGCTGCGAGAGTGGCCTCGGCTTCTTCGATGCGCCGGCGGGATTCGGCTGCCAAGGCGTCCAGCGCCGCCGCCATGGTGGGCGGGTTTTCCGGCGGGATGATGGGTCGGACTTCGTTGACGCCGGCGCGGTCATCGGCGGCGGCCTGGCGGGCTCGGACGATCTCGGCGTTCACCGCTTCCTCGATCCAGCGGTCGGCTTCCTCGAGCTCGGCCGAGGGGTAGGGCTCGACGTCGGGCAGCGGGGGTTCGGCCAGGGCGCGGCGGCATAGCTCCGCGCCGCGGCTGAGGCTGGCGGCATTGCCACGCAGGCGGAGGATCAGCGGGATAGGGATGTTTTCCGCCGTCGAGAGGCTGATCGAGCTGAGAGCGGCGAGGCCAAACGCGATGATCTGGGCAATCGGCAGGAGGTCGGACGGGTAGCTCGGGGCGTAGGCATTGATCGTGTCGATCGCGGCAGCGCGTGCACGGGCTGTGTCGCCATCGGTGGCGGTGAGGAAAAATGGTGTCAGGGCGGCGGCCAGGATTTGCATGAACACGTCGGGGTGCTGTGGTTTTGTCTTGGTCATGCGGCGCGGTCCGGGCTGAGGTTGCTGTTTGGGTTTAGCCCAGTGTTAGGAATATTGTCAAGCTTAAATTCCTAGTGACGGTTGCGGTTTCCGATCGGATGCGCATCGGAGCCCGCCTGGGGCGCATCGCTGCCCGCCGGCGATCGTTTCGATGGGGAGGAGTGGGTTTAACCCGCTGGGCGTGCTCGCCCTTGCGCCCCATAAAAGGGAGTCTTGCGTGACCTAGGACACTAAGCACGGCACCCCTGAATGATATCGCAGCCGCACCACTCGGGAAGCGTGCCCCGCCTCCTGGTAGTGAAACGGACTGATCGAAATCCATCGTCATCAGCAAGGAGCCACGCCATGCCCTCCATCAAAGACCTAATTGATCACCTAGAAGCTTCAAAAACAAAGCCGGCAAAGTTCGCGATGAACACCCGCGGCCCGATCCGCCAACTTTTCGAAGTCGACTTTGCCCGCCTGCAAAATGCCAGCGCCGTCCCCTCCGCGCTTACTTCCTTAATCGTCGCCATCTCGTCATCGATGATGCCTTACGACAAAGGCCAACGCACCAGCCGCAACGACGAAACCATGGGCGCCATGCGTCAGATTCACTCGAATGACCCAGCCTGGCTCCCCGACATATCCGCCGCCTCCAACTCACTGAACGTCAACCAGGATCTGATGGAAAAAAATCTCGGGAAAATCGAAGAAATGGAGCAATCAGGCAGCAACAAAAGCGTGACGTACAAAAACCTCACCAGGAATTACGACGATGCTCGTAACGCGACCTCCATGCACGCACTGGCTTACAATGACTACGCCGTCCAGAACAAAAAACAGACCAACGACAACGGCGGCTCTAACGCTGCCACCGGCTACATCGAGTACACCGCGAGCGAACCCGGAATGTACGATCCAGAGCCGCCACAGCGCTCGCGCATCGTCTACAACTATATTGCAAATATCATCTATTTCTCGCCCCTGCACTATCACTCTTGGACATTCAACGGCGACAACCCGCATCCGGCCCTCGTTTCTGGCAAGAGCACCGAATTAACCGCCAGTCACCCCAACGCCTTCTACATCATCACCCAAGTCAGCCGCCCCCACTGACGCCTTCCAATAGCGCGGGTCCGTTTTCCTGTCGTGACGCAGAGCGTAGCGGATATAGCGAGGCGGATCGGCGCACTCGATGCGGGCAGCCAGAGACGGATCGGCGGAACTCACGAACGCGCGACGCCAACTTGTTCTGTATACTTATCTCTGTGACCGGGGCCGCAAACCTGTTCCGCCAGCACGAGACACAATGTAGAACCCGGGCCAAGGAATATGCCTGGCACTGAGCGGCACTCGTGGTTCAAATCAGACGGGTAGTGCCGTTCGTTCTGGACCATTACTCTCTGATTTGTGGGCCAATTCACCCGACCGCATGGGATGCTTCGGTCGGGTTCGGACCACTAGCTGAACGCCTGCAGAGGAGGAGTCCACGTATGAAGCAGTTAATCCTTCCCGTTTTTGCGATCGCGACCCTGATAGCCGGTCCCCTGATGGCGCAAAGCGCTGCGGAATCGGGAATGGTGGGTCACCGCGGATCGTCCGCGCCGACGAAGCAGGGCGGCTCCGGCGGCTGCATGGAGAAGATGTCGGGCATGGCCCAACATATGGAGGGCCGAATGGCCTCTATGCGGACCAAACTCAAGATAACGGACGAGCAGATGCCGCAGTGGAACGCTTTTGCCGACGCCATGCGCGACAACGCCCGACGGATGAGCGAAATGCACGAGAAGATGGGTCCAGCCGCATCGATGAGCGCACCCGAACGCCTCGACCGGATGGAAAAGATGACGACCGGGATGATGGAGGCGGCGCAGTCGACCCAAGCAGCGTTCATGCCACTTTATTCTGTCATGAGCCCCGAGCAGAAGAAGGTGGCAGACACTCTCGCTCCCGCTGGGTTTGGCTGGGGCTGATCGGACGGGCCGGATTGTCGGAGCGCCTGAGTTTGCGGGCCAACGGATGCGACACCGCGGGTGGGGGGCTTTGACATTTAGCAGCAATATCCGATCTGATGTCGCTGACCCACCGGCGAAACGAGAATGCGGACTTGGAGCACGTCCCCCATGGTTATCCAGGCTTCGAACCCGATGTCGCGGCGGAATTTCTGCCTGTGCTGTCTGGCGTCGACAACGGCGGTGGCGGCTGGGGGGTGGCTGACCCCGAGCCAAGCCTTCGCTCAGGCGCGTGCTATCGTTCTTTTCATAAAAGCTGATGCAGCGAGCGCTGAGATCGCGGTTCACCGCTTGCGCCGGAATGTCACCGTGCTGCAGGGCTCAGGAGGAAACATCGCGGTCCTCACAGGCGACGACGGCAAGCTTCTCATCGATGCCGGTATCGCCGTGTCCCGCCCGCAGATTACGGCGGCTCTTGCGTCGCTCGGCGCCGAGCCGATCAGGCACCTGATCAACACCCATTGGCACTTTGATCACGCTGACGGGAATGCGTGGATCCACGCTGCGGGCGCCACCATTCTCGCGCACGAAAATACTCGCAACAAACTCTTGGCTACGCAGTACGTGGAAGATTGGAAGACCGACTTTCCACCGCCAGTATCGGGTGCAATCCCGACAGATGTGTTTGCGGATGCCCGCACCGTGCATCTCAATGACACAACAATTGCACTGAAATACTACGGGCCGGCGCATACCGACTGCGACATCTCGGTGTTTTTTACTGAGGCGGATGTGCTTCACACCGGTGACATCTTCTGGAATGGCTTCTACCCATTCATCGACTATTCAACCGGCGGCAGCATCGACGGGACAATTCGCGCGGCGGACGCCAGTTTGGCCGTCGCGACTGACACGACGATCATCGTTCCGGGTCATGGGACCATCGGCGACAAGGCTCAACTCAACGTGTACCGCGACATGCTTGTCGCGATCCGCGACAACGTTGCGGCGCTCAAGAAGCAGGGCCGAACTCTGGACGACATCGTGGCGGCGAAGCCGACCGCGGCCTATGACGCCAAATGGGGTGGCTTTGTCATCGATCCTGACTTCTTCACGAAACTGGTCTATGAGGGCGTGTGAACTGGGAGAGCCGCCAAGTCCGCACTGCGTGAGGCTCGGCGGCGCCACGTGGGCAAACCAGATATGATAACGGGTATCAAAATCTTGTTTGAGCCCCTGCCCGAGCGATAACCATCAGCAAAGGGTAAATTTTGAGACACCGACCGCTTAACGCGCAAGGACGCGCGACCGGGTGGAAAAGGTGACGGCAGGGATGATGATGGCGGCGCAGTCGACCAAGGCACCGTTTATGCCGCTTTATTCTGTCATGAGCCCCGAGCAGAAGAAGGTGGCAGACACTCTCGCTCCCGCTGGGTTTGGATGGGGCTGATCAGACGGGCCGGATTGTTGGTATGCCTCAGTTGGGGGACGCGATGCGGCGAGCCGCTTTACGGCGGCGAGGTCAGACCACCCGCATGTATGGCGAAGATATCGGCTTCTGCTGCGCGGCTCTGACCGACCCAAGACGCTCGGCCTGCGCAATCCACGACGCAGCGTCAGCGTAAGACGAGAAGCCGGCTGCTTCGTGGATAAATTCGCCAAGGCGTGTGA
The DNA here is from genome assembly GCA_963772355.1 of uncultured Alphaproteobacteria bacterium. GTDB lineage: Bacteria > Pseudomonadota > Alphaproteobacteria > Acetobacterales > Acetobacteraceae > Rhodopila. The sequence goes on from CAVYXX010000097.1 coordinate 87,391, forward strand.
TCCGGACTTTGTAAGCGTCCCCGTCCTGGAATATTTGATGTATTGTGTCGTTCATTGCGCGGCTCCTTCTGGCGCGGCAGAGACGGTTAGCAATTTTGACAGCCGCTCTACAGTACATTCTATCACGAAGGAAGCTCAGGAGGATATTCAGGTAGATTGCCGCCTGTTCGTCGAGATAGCCCGCCAGCCGAACAAACACCTTCTGCTCCCATTCAGGCCATCCGGTCGTGTCTAGACCGCCCAACCATGCCGGCTGAACTGTTGCCGCGAGGGATGGTATCATAGACTAAAGTGGTGATGAATTCCGATTCGAATTCTGCTGCCGGATGAACATGACTTTTTGATTTTCGGTTATCCCCGCATCGCACATATGCGTTAAACTCATCCGTGCCAGTGGTTATGCAGCGGCCGCGATGCCGCCGGTCGAATCCCACACTGGAAACATCAGCGTCCACAGCGTGCCCACTTCTGACCGAACGCAGACCGTCCCGCCGATCTGCTCGACTAGTTGCTGAACCAGGCCGAGCCCACGTCTTGACGTCGCGGCTGTCGTGTCGAAGCCCACCCCGTCGGCCCCGATCATTAAGATTGCATTTCCGCGATCAGCGACGGCGGTCACGACGATTGTGCCCCCGCTGTCATCCGGAAAGGCATGGCGATAGCCGTTCGTCACGAGTTCCGCGACGGCCATCCCTACCGCGGTCGCGCTGTCGAGCGAGAGCATGATGGATTCCGCGTGGCATTCGAGATCAACATTGCCGGCTCGCCCGTCTTGAAGCTTCGGCAAGGACGAGCACAGCTCTTGCAGGTATTTACTCAAGTCGACGGTTGAGGTCAGTCCGATACCGAGCAGACTGTCGTAGATATGTGTCAGCGTTACTACCTGACGTGAGATTGAGGCGATACCCTGCCGGGACGCTTCGTCCGATGCGGACAGCGCGTAGGTGTCCAGCATCCCGCCTACGATTTGGAGATTGTTGCGGACACGGTGTTGCAATTCCGAAGCCAGCAGTTCTTGCCGAGCCAGCAACGCTTGCATTACTTTGGTCTTCTGGGCCGATGCAACTGCCTCCGCGAGGACGTTGGCAAATCCGGTCAGGAAATCGATGTCATGTTGATCGTATTGATGCAGCGTGGGACTGTCGATTTCCAGAACGCCATATGATTCTCCGTTGAGGGCGGAGATGATCACATCGACAGTCGAAATGATACCATGCTGCGGGTAAAAATCCGGGAGAACCAAGTTATTTGCGTCGCGTATATCGCGGATAATCACGGGTTCACCGGTCCGATATGCACGTCCTTGTGGCGATGTCTCGTCAGCTCGCGAGACGACCCGTCCAATTACTCCGAGATCCCAGCCACACCCGGCCTCGATGAGAAGATCGTTCTCAGCGGCACGGTATCGGCAGACCTTGCAGAACGGAACATCCAGGGACGCGGCACAGATACGGGCGGCTTCGGTGAGGATCGTCAACAGGTCGGTTTCGTTGAATGCGAATCTTCCAAACTTCGCCAAGGCCGCCTGCTGCCGGCGAAGTTTCTCTACGGTCTGGTCGGTACTGGCGTGGGCCACGAAACGCCCTCCTGTTCATTGGCAGGGCGGGAGTGCGCGTCTCTCTCTGCCATCGGACGCCCAGGCTAGGCCCGCGCCGACGACATCTTGATGTTGTACGGATTCCGATGGTGAGGCCTACTTGTAGACGTAATCAGGGGAAAAGCAAGTAGCTCGGAGATATATCAGTGTGGCACCGTATTGGTCGGATTTACTGCCGGCAGAGCAGCCGCAGTCTCGAGGGCAGAAAGTCGCGGATTCAATATATCCGGTGATGTCTCTTGGCGGCGCGATCGGCTTCACCGTCCGCTACGCGATCCTCCCAACATCATCTGTTCGAATCAGAAGGGGAATTCTGAAGCAAGGGCGTTATTTGATTTGTTCACGGTCTTTTTGCCATTACGGTAGTAATTTTGGCGGTCTGCAAAAATTTCGTTTCCGAGCGATGGATTTTGAGAATTATGCCCGCCAGCAATCATGCCCGGCGGACGTTATCATAATGCGCTACCCGATAGAATTCGTAGTCGGCTTCGAAAGCCGACAAAAGAGCTCAGTTTTATTACCGTTCGAAGTTGTCTTGATATACACTCGGATTTTTGTCGGAGCCAAGGTTGTTATGTCCGCACTATCAAGCTGGCTTTTCGATCCTGCCGGTCTTACCCCGCACGGGTTCTGCCTTTTATGGGAACCATGGCTGATCTGGACGTACGCTACGGCCGATGTCCTTATCGGGATAAGCTATTTCACGATCCCAATTGCGCTTAGCGTGGTGGCTCGCAAGCGGCGTGATTTGACGTTCCGCTCGGTGTTTCTGCTATTTGCGGCTTTCATCTTGCTATGCGGTCTATCGCATTTTCTGAGCGTGGTGACCCTGTGGGTGCCGGCATATGGACTTGAAGCGCTGATAAAATCGGGCACTGCGCTCATTTCGTTGTTCACGGCCGTTGTCCTGTGGCGTCTTCTGCCGAGCGCGCTCAAACTTCCGTCCAATGGACAAATGCAAGAGCAGGAGCAAGCGCTGAGGCGCGTCGCGCCGGAAGCCGCCGACCGTCAGCAGTTGCTGGACCTGGTGAACCTCGCCGCGGTGATGCTGCGGGACTTCGACGGTACCATCCGGTTCTGGTCGGAAGGCTGCCGCCGCTTATTTGGCTGGACCGCTGAGGAAGCCGTCGGACGTTCGTCGCACGAACTGCTGCAGACGGTATTTCCGATATCCCTCGCCGACATCGATGCCACGCTGTTGCGCCACGACTGTTGGATCGGCGAGCTGCACCACCGCACGCGGGACGGTGCAGAGATCATCGTTTTGGCCAATAAGGTCCTGCACCGGCATGGGGACGGACGCAGCGACGTCGTCATGGAGAATGTCACCGATATCACGTCGTTACGACAAGCCGAAACGCAACTGCGCAGGAGCGAGGCGCAATTTGGCTCGTTTGTCGACACGGCGGTAGACGGTTTCGTCATTGGTCATTCGGACGGCCAAATCGAATGGGTCAACCGAGCGATGCTAAGCTTATTCGGCTATGATCGGACGGAGGAGCTGATCGGCCGCAATCTGCGTGTGCTCATGCCAGCCGCCGAGGCGGCACGCCACGATAGCTATCTTGCCGCTCACCGCGCCGGTGCCCCGCCGCGCGCGATCGGCGTGCCTGGCCGCGAACTGCTCGCCATTCGACGTGACAGCTCGGAGTTCCCAATCGAACTCTCGGTCAGCTCGTTCACCACCAACGGGATCCACCGCATTACCGGCACGATTCGTGACGTCACCGCCCGAAAGGACGCCGAAGCTGTGCTCCGGGCGGCTCGCGGAGCACTCGCATCGTATGCAGCGGAGCTGGAGCGCCGGGTCGGCGAACGCACCACGGCACTGGCCAATGCCGAGGCACGGTTCCATGGAATCTTCGAGTCGCAGTTCCAGCTCATTCAGCTACTCAATCTCGATGGCACTATTTTGGAATTGAACCGCGCTGCGCGGGACACGACCGATTTGACACGCGGCGACATTGTTGGCGAGCCGCTTTGGAAAATCGGGTGGTGGCGGCCCGGTATTGAGCGTGAACGCGTCCGCGAAGAGATCGCGCAAGCCGCGCAAGGCACGGTGGTCCGTCGTGAGGTCGAGGTCAACAGCGCGGACGGGCGGACGATGTGGATTGACTACTCGCTCAAGCCGGTGCGCGACCCGGTGACCAACAAGGTGACATCAATCATCGCCGAAGGTCGGGATCTAACGGAAAAACGTGACCTCACCAATCAGCTTGCGCAGGCGCAGAAAATGAAGGCGCTTGGCCAGCTCGCCGGGGGTATAGCGCACGACTTCAACAATATCCTTCAAGCCGTTTCGGGAGCTGCCGCGCTGATCGAGCAACGACCGGGCGACCAGGACAGGGTCCGCCGCCTCACGCAAACGATGATCGCTGCGGCGAGCCGCGGCACCTCGATCACTCAGCGCCTGCTATCCTTTGCCCGTCGCGGCGAGTTGCGGGCCACGTCGATCGCCACGTCTGACCTGCTCAACAATATGCGCGAGGTTCTTGCCCATACGCTCGGAGCCACAATCGCAGTCAGCGCCAGCGTCCCGCCATCTATCCCATCGGTCATCGCCGACCAACCACAGTTGGAGACAGCGATCATCAATCTCGGCACCAATGCACGTGATGCCATGCCCGACGGAGGCACACTCCTCCTCTCGGCCGAGGCGGAGGACGTTGCGGAGGACCACAATCACCCGGCCGGTCTCGCGCCGGGTGACTATGTGCGGTTGAGCGTCGCTGACAGTGGGACGGGCATGGACGCGGCCATCCTGGCGCGCGTAACCGAGCCATTCTTCACCACCAAGCCACTGGGGCAGGGGACCGGTCTGGGTTTATCGATGGCTAAGGGCTTCGCCGAGCAATCGGGCGGCGGCCTATCGATCGTCAGCACGCCCGGAAAGGGAACCACGGTCACGATTTGGCTGCGCCAGGCTGCAAGCGACGTTGTTCGGGCTGCTGACAACGACGAAGACGGCATGCACATAGCTCAGATCTCGGCCCGTGTTCTGCTGGTAGACGACGACGATCTGGTTCGCGAGACATTGGCAGATTCACTCGAGAATGCTGGATTCAGCACATTGGTCGCGTCCAATGGCCTCGAAGCGCTCACCCTTATTGAATCTGGAGAAGTCGTGGATGCAATGGTCAGCGATCTCTCGATGCCTGGGATGAACGGTGTGACAACCATCCAGAAGGTGCGCGCATTGCGTCCTCGGTTACCGTGCTTCCTGATTACTGGCTATGTCGGCGAGCGTGCTGCATTGTCCGCGGGGGACGACTTTACCGTCATCCGCAAGCCGGTGCCCGGACAATTTCTAGCGGCGCAGATCGAGGCTGCCATCGAAGGCGCAAAACGGTAAGTCATGACTTCGCTGGAACAGGTCGATTAGTTATGGCACGGGTCCTGTTGGTGGAAAACGACCCGCTCGTCAGTGTGGTTACTGCTGAAGCCCGGCTTTAGTCTAGCGGATCGGCTCATGAACGGTGACGAGCTTGGTCCCGTCCGGGAAGGTTGCCTCGACCTGCACGTCGTGGATCATCTCGGCGATGCCCGGCATGACCTGATCGCGCGTCAAAACCTTGGCGCCGGTCTGCATCAGGTCGGCGACGCTGCGCCCGTCCCTTGCGCCCTCGACCACGAAATCGGTGATCAACGCCACCGCTTCCGGGTGGTTCAACTTAACGCCTCGCTCCAGACGGCGCCGAGCGACCATGGCGGCGATGCTGATCAGCAGTTTGTCTTTTTCTCGCGGGGTCAGGTTCATTCCGGGCGTTCCGTGGTTTGGTCAACATAGCCATACACGTGGCAGCGGGCGATTCTCCCGCAGTACCGCCAGGGCGGCAATCACTGTTCGTCGCACCGAGGCACTGTTAGGTCCGAGGATGCGCGCGATCAGCATCCCGTTCCGGACGGTGGCCGCCGCTTCGATTGGTTCGTGCGCTGGAGGAGAGGGAGGCGGGGGAAGGGCCATTGAGCGAAGGACCGTCAGTTTTTCGGCCGTGTCCGGTGCGACGTAGACAATTGTTGCCACGACCTTGGCCCCGGCGCCGACGGCGGCGCGCTGCAACGTGGCGTCGATGTCGCCGTCGATCCGGATCGCGTCGTGCAGCAACAGATCGCCGTCGCGGCGTATGCGGATCAGGTCGCGTAGCCACCCCTGCCCTATCCGTTCGCCCATCACAGTGCGGCCGAACACGACCGTCTCGACGCCGAGGAAACGCGCATCGGCTGCGAGGTCGACCTCCAGCCGACGGTCCACGGCGCTTTGGTCGAACAGGATCGTCTCCTGCGGCAGCCATTCCAGCGCGGCGCCGGCCTCGACGGTGAGGTGTGCCCGTACGTTGGATGGGGCGTCGCCGGCGCGCGCCCGGTAGAACCGCTCCGCCGCCTGGGCCGCGATCGTTGCCTGTGCTCCGGCGCCGATCCCGATCGAGAGGTCCAGTTGATCGCCGCCGGCCACGCCGCCGCCGGTGTTCAGCATGACGATATCCATCCAGCCGGGGACGACGCGGCGCGGGAACCTTGCCTTCAGACAGCCGGCCTGGCGGAGTTCATCGAGCACCGTCTCCGGCCCTGACCGTTTGACGGCAACGCGCAGTTCGCCGACCGCGCGTTGCAGCGGGCTGGGTTCAGACAGACAGCCGCCGTCGTACATCCGCTTCGTCGAGGTCCTCCCGCTGGCCGGCGAGGACGATGTCGCCGCGATCCATGATGACCATCGTCTGCGCCAGTTCCTGGGCGAAATCGAAATACTGCTCGACCAGCAGGATGGCCATATCGCCGCGGCCGCGCAACAGGGCGATCACCCGGCCGATGTCCTTGATGATGCTGGGTTGGATGCCCTCGGTGGGTTCGTCCAGCACGATCAGGCGCGGCTTCATGACGAGGGCCCGAGCAATGGAGAGTTGCTGCTGTTGGCCGCCGGAGAGGTCGCCGCCGCGGCGGCCTAGCATGGTCTTCAGGATCGGAAACAGGTCGAAGATCTCGTCGGGCAACTTGCGTTGGCTACGCGGCAGGACGGCGAATCCGGTTTCGAGATTTTCTTTCACCGTCAGCAGCGGGAAGACATCGCGGCCTTGAGGAACCCAGGCGATACCTCGGCTGGCGCGGTCGTACATCGGCAGCCGAGAGATCTCCTGGCCCTCCCACTTGATCGAGCCCGCGGAGATAGGATGGGCGCCGGTGATCGCTCGCAGCAGGGAGGTTTTGCCCACGCCGTTGCGTCCCATGACGCAGGTGACCGCGCCGACCTCCACCGTGACGGAGACTTTCCGAAGCGCGATCGCGGCGCCGTAGTGTAGATCGACTTTTTCTACTTCTAACACGCTCTAGCGCCCCAGATACACTTCGATGACCTTCGGATCGTCACTTACGAAGTCGATCGACCCCTCAGACAGGACGGACCCTTCGTGGAGCACGGTCACTTTCACGGCCAAGGCTCGGACGAAGGCCATGTCGTGCTCCACTACGACGACGCTTCGGGTGCGGTTGATCTCCCGCAGCAAGACCGCTGTCTGCTCGGTTTCGGCGTCGGTCATGCCGGCGACAGGCTCATCGACCAGGAGTAGCTGCGGTTCCTGGGCCAGCAACATGCCGATCTCCAGCCACTGCTTCTGGCCGTGCGACAAGTTCGCGGAGCGGCGATTGCGCTGATCGGTCAAGCGGGTGGTTTCCAGGATCGATTCGATGCGGCGTTTTTCCTCGGGGGTCTCGCGGGCGAACATGGTGAACTTTGTGCCGCGATTGTTGGCCAGGGCTAGCAGCAGGTTGTCCCAGACCGTGTGCGGTTCGAACACGGTCGGTTTCTGGAACTTGCGGCCGATCCCGAGGGAGGCGATGGCCGGTTCGTCCAGCTTGGTCAGGTCGGTGTTGGTGGAGAAGACGACTTTGCCCGTGTCAGGGCGGGTTTTGCCGGTGATGACGTCCATCATCGTGGTCTTGCCGGCGCCGTTGGGCCCGATCACCGCCCGCATCTCGCCCTCCTCAAGGTGCAGCGACAATGCGTTCAGGGCTCGGAAGCCGTCGAAGGTGACGGTGACACCGTCGAGGTATAGCAGGGTGTCGCCTTGGCTCATCCGGTCACCTCGTGGGCCGCGGCGACGGCGGGTGGTTCGGGTTCCGGTTCGACGGGGGTTCGGGCGCGGAACAGGCCCATGACGCCGCGCGGCAGGAATAGGGTGACGAAGATGAACATCGCGCCGAGGGCGTAGAGCCAGACCTCCGGCAAGGCACCGGTGAACCAGGTTTTGCCGAAGTTCACCAGGATGGCGCCCAAGATGGCGCCGACCAGGGTGCCTCGGCCGCCGACTGCGACCCAGATGACGGCCTCGATCGAGTTGCCGGGGGCGAACTCGCCTGGGTTGATGATGCCGACCTGGGGGACGTAGAGCGCGCCGCCGATGCCGGCTATGATGGCGGAGAGAACCCAGACGACCAGTTTGTACGATTCCGGGCGGTAGCCGAGGAAGCGCGTGCGGCTTTCGGTGTCACGCACGGCGATGAGGATCTTGCCGAAGCGGGAGTCCACGACGAAGCGGGCCAGCAGGAATTGCCCGCAGAGCAGTAGGGCGGAGATCACCAGGAGAGCTGATCGGGTGAAGTCCGCCTGGACGTTGAAGCCCAGGATATCCTTGAAGTCGGTGAGGCCGTTGTTTCCTCCGAACCCCATGTCGTTGCGGAAGAATGCGAGCAGCAGCGCGTAGGTTAGGGCCTGAGTGATGATCGACAGGTAGACTCCGGTGACTCGAGAGCGAAATGCCAGCCAGCCGAAGACACCGGCGATCACCGCCGGAACGAGGATCGCCATCAGGATCGCGAAGCCGAACCAATCGAAGCCGTACCAATACCAGGGCAGTTGCTTCCAGCCCAGGAACACCATGAAATCGGGCAGGTTCGGGTTGCCGTAGACGCCTCGGGTGCCGATCTGGCGCATCAGGTACATGCCCATGGCGTAGCCGCCCAAGGCGAAGAATGCGGCATGTCCGAGCGAGAGAATGCCGGCGAAACCCCAGACCAGATCGACGGCGAGGGCCAGCATGGCGAAGCACAGATACTTTCCGGCGAGGGCCACGACGTAGGTCGGCACATGAGCGGCGGAACCGGTGGCGGTCGTCTGGTTCAGCAGGGCCAGCAGCAACGCGGCGCCCAATACCGCACAGATCGTGATATAACCGCTGCGATCGAGCTTCATGCCTCCACCGCCCGTCCCTTCAGCGGAAACATGCCGCGCGGATTGCGCTGTACGAACAGGATCAGCAGAACCAGCACGACGATCTTGCCCAGCACGGCGCCGGCGATCGGCTCCAGGAACTTGTTGACGATGCCCAGAGTCAGGGCTCCGAGGGTGGTGCCCCAGAGGTTGCCGACACCGCCGAACACCACGACCATGAAGCTGTCGATGATGTAGCCTTGGCCTAGGTTGGGCGACACGTTGTCGATCTGAGATAGCGCCACTCCGGCGATGCCTGCGACACCGGAACCGAGGCCGAAGGTCAGGGCATCGATCCATGGGGTGCGGATGCCCATCGCCGCTGCCATGCACCGGTTCTGAGTTACCGCTCGCATCCTCAGGCCCAGCGGCGTGTAGCGCAGCGCGGCCATCAGCGCGGCGACCACCAAGAAGGCGAACAGGATGATATACACCCGGTTGTAGGTCAGGGTCAGGCCGCCCAGTTGGAATGCCCCGCTCATCCAGCCTGGCGTATCGACGTCCTGATTGTTGGCGCCGAAGATCGACCGGACGACCTGCTGCAAAACCAGTGAGAGGCCCCAGGTCGCCAGCAGCGTTTCAAGCGGCCGGCCGTAGAGCCAGCGGATCAGACTGCGCTCGACCGCGACGCCGACCAGGCCGGATGTCAAGAATGCCATCGGCACGGCGATCAGCAGGCTGATGCCGTAAAGGGACGGCAGATAGGCGTGCATGAGTTGCTGCACGACGAATGTCACGTAGGCGCCGATCATGACCATCTCACCGTGCGCCATGTTGATCACGCCCATGACGCCGAAGGTGATCGCCAGACCCGCGGCGGCCAACAGCAGCACTGAACCGAGGCTGATGCCGTAATAGACGCTTTCCGCCAGGCTCCAGATCTGCAGCACGCGGTCGATTGAGATTACGGCGGCGGCGGCGGCCTCGGCGACCGGACCGGATTGACCCGCGAGGGTGGACAGCAGGCTGCGGGAATCCTGGTCGCCGCGGGCGCGGAGCGTTGTGACCGCCGCGAGCTTGTCGTCCTGGCTGGCTTCAGGGGTGAACAACAGGGCCGCTGCTTGCGCCTGCTCGATGCGCTGCTTGACCGCGGGGTCCTTTTCTTGCGCCAAAGCCTTGCCGAGCGCCGGCAAGGCGGCGGGATCATGTGACGTAAACACCGCCGAGGCGGCCTGCAACCGGGTTGACGGGTCCGGCGCAAAGAGCTGCAGCGCACCGAGCGCCGCGTCGATTGCACTGCGCACGGCGTTGTTGACGCGCACGATCTTGACGTCGTCGTCGGATACGTCCGGTGCCGGGGCGCCAGTCTTCGCGTCGACGTACTTGCCGTCGGGCTGCTGGATGAACAGCACATGCTCGTCGTTGGCGTAGAGCGTGCCGTCGTGCAGCGCACCGATCACTACCGCAGCTCGGGGGTCGCCTGAGACTGCGAGCTGCTCGATGCCCAGCCGCACAGAGTCGAAGCTCGCCGGGGAGATCGCCTGGGCGGACGCTGAGATTTCCTCGTAGGGATCGTCGGCGCGGGCTGGTGATGCGGGCAGCATCAGTATAATCAGCAACGATATTGCGATCAGCCGATGCATCGCGGTCCCTTCACTGCGGTGAGAAGGGGGGCGGCCGGGAGGAACAGCCGCCCCCTTTCAGGCAATCAGGCTATCAAGCCTTCTTGCCTGCGGTGCACGTGCCGGTCTTCACGTTGAACGCACCGCATTTCAAGGGCGCCCGCCAGTCGCCGATAAGATCCTTGGTATCTTCGACGTAGGGCGACCATTCCTGGGCCACGACGAGGCCCGGCGTCTCAGAGACGACGTTAAACTGTCCGTCAGGCTGGATCTCACCGATCAGCACCGGCTTGGTGATGTGATGGTTCGGCATCAGCGCAGAGTAGCCGCCGGACAGGTTCGGCACCGTCACGCCGATCAGCGCGTCGATCACCGCATCGGGATCGGTCGTGCCGGCTTTCTCGACGCCTTTCACCCACATGTTGAAGCCGATGTAATGCGCCTCCATCGGATCGTTGGTGGTGCGCTTCGGATTCTTGGTGAACGCCTTCCATTCCTTGATGAAGGCTTTGTTTTCTTTGGTATCGACACTCTCGAAGTAATTCCAGGCGGCGAGGTGCCCAAGCAGAGGCTTGGTGTCGACGCCGGCGAGTTCTTCTTCGCCGACGCTGAAGGCCACCACGGGGATGTCGGTCGCCTTGATGCCCTGGTTGCCGAGTTCCTTGTAGAACGGGACGTTGGCGTCACCGTTAATAGTGGACACCACGGCGGTTTTCTTGCCGGCGGAACCGAATTTCTTGATCGATGACACGATGTTCTGCCAATCGGAATGGCCGAACGGGGTGTAGTTGATCATGATGTCGTCCGGCGCCACACCCTTCATTTTCAGGTAGGCTTCCAGGATCTGGTTCGTGGTGCGCGGGTAGACGTAGTCGGTGCCCGCCAATACCCAGCGCTTCACCTTGCCTTCCGACATCAGGTAGTCGACCGCCGGGATCGCCTGCTGGTTTGGCGCGGCACCGGTGTAGAACACGTTGCGGCTGCACTCCTGACCTTCGTACTGGACGGGGTAGAACAGGATGCCGTTCAGTTCTTCGAAGACAGGCAGGACGGATTTGCGGGATACCGAGGTCCAGCAGCCAAACACTGCTGCGCACTTGTCCACTGAGATCAATTGACGCGCCTTTTCAGCGAACAGCGGCCAGTTGGAGGCTGGATCGACTACGACCGCCTCCAGCTTCTTGCCCAGGATGCCGCCTTTCTTGTTCTGCTGCTCGATCAGCATCAGCATGACGTCCTTCAGCGTAGTCTCGCTGATCGCCATGGTGCCGGAGAGAGAATGCAGAATGCCGACCTTGATGGTGCCGGTGGCTTGCGCCGCCGCCGGAGAGGTCGCTGCCTTAACGGCACCAACCGCGGCGAGGGTTGCGGCTGCCACACCGAGACGGCCGAGGCCGCGGCGGGATAGAGTGGGTTCGTCCAGTGACATCGGCGCCTGCTTCCTGTGCCTGTTGTTGTTTCGGTTTCCCCGTTTAACGGAGGCGTGAGTAGGGAATGCAACCGATGTGCCAACGAGACGAGCATCCCGATTTGCCACGCTGCCTATGGGCCATCAGGAGACATAGGGCCGCCGCAATTGCCATCTGCCTATAAAGTCGCCACTCGCCGCTGCGAGGCGTCGATTTGGCGTGCCTTAATTTTGTGCGTTTGACCGTTCCCCGGATGGCTCGGAACTGGTTGAGTTCGGCGAAGAAAGTTCGCTATCGAAGCGGCGGACGACGTGGAGGTCGCGGTTGGCGAGAGCAGCCTAGCCGATGAGGCCGCTGTAGACCCACTCTCGCCGAACATGCGGGCTGATCGCCGATCGACCTTCCTGGGAGAGGTTCCCTCTCGGCGTCAGCGCAGTTTGGCTCAGTTGGCGACAGGCCGTAGTGTCCTGGCTCAGCACGCAACGCAGGGGACATCAATGGCTCTGATCATCATCGCCGACAATCCATTGAACGAGATCAACATCGCCAAGGAATTGCTGCCGCCCAGCATGGATGCGGTGATTGCCCGGCACGGCACCCCGGAATTCCAGGCGGCTTTAGGCGATGCCGCGTGCTTGGTCGGGTTTGGGGAAGGGACCATGGACGACGCATTCTACGCGTCTGCGCCGAACCTAAAGCTGGTGCAACTTCTGTCCGCCGGATACGACCGCTGCGACATCGAGGCCGCTCGGCGGGCCGGCGTGCCGATCTGCAATAACGGGGGCGCCAATTCCACCGCGGTTTCGGAGCATGCGATCCTGCTGATGCTGGCGGTCTGCCGGCGGTTGGTCTGGCAACATGGCAACGTGGTCGCCGGCCGCTGGCGCGGCAACGCGGTTCAGGATGTCCAGCTGTTTGAACTGAAGGGCCGTACGCTGGGCATCGTCGGACTCGGCAGCATTGGCAAGAAGACCGCTCGCCTTGCTCAGGCGTTTGGCATGACGGTGCAATACTACGACACCGTCCGGCTTACGGAAGAGCGAGCCGACGATCTCGGGGTTCGGTTCGCGCTGTTCGACGAACTGCTTCGGACGTCCGATATCGTCTCGCTGCATGTGCCGCTGAGCAAGGCCACGCGGCATATGATGGGTGCGGCGCAGTTCAAGATGATGAAGCCGAGCGCCTATCTGATCAACACGTGCCGCGGGCCGGTGGTGGACGAGCCGGCGCTGATCGAGGCGTTGCGTCTCGGCACGATCGCCGGTGCCGGCCTGGACGTTTTCGACCAGGAGCCGCCGCCCTCGAACAACCCACTGTTTGCGCTGCAAAACGTCTTGCTAACCGCGCATTTTGCCGGACCGACCTTCGAGAACCAGTACACTCGCTTCCGCAACGCCTTCGACAACTGCCAGCGTGTGATCCGCGGCGATAAGCCGCTCTGGGTCATTCCCGAACTTGCTGGCTGAGTTGGATCTCGGATGGTCGTGTCTCCGGCATGATCAGCCAGACCGCCAACGAGCCCAGCAGACCGATGCCGGCGAGGACGAGGAAAGCGACCTCCATCCCGGCGCGGTCGGCGATTTCGCCAGACATCGTCGTGCTGACCGCGGCGCCGAGATAGACTGCCAGGCCGAGGATTCCCATGCACAGGTTGAAGTGCGAGGTGCCGAGGGTCAGGTCGGCCGCAAGGAGCGGTAAGAGAACACCGAACGCGGCCGCGCTTACGCCGCTAACGGCTTGGCCCGCGACCAACGGCCATGATCCAGGCAGCACCGCCAACAGCAGCCCGCGCAACGGCAGTGCTCCCCAGCCCAACAGCAACAGACGCTTGCGGCCGAATTTTTCCGCCGCGCGTCCCACCCAGGGCGACAACAGCGCCACGACCCCCTGTGGCACGACGATGCAGGCGGCGATGATAATGTTAGCGAAATGTCCGGCGCGCATGGTCACCGCCGCGCCGGCCAGCGGCAGCATCGCGGCGTTGGACAGATGGAACAGCAGCACACAGACGGCGAAGACGAGCAGCCGGTGATCGGCGAGAAGTCGTTTCAGGCCAGGAATGTCAAGTGGATGGCTGGTGGTTTGTGCCCGGCCATGCGGGCCGGCCCTGATCGCCCAGAGCGCCGCCAGCGCCGGGAAGCATAACGCCGCGGTCAGTATGAACACGAACCGCGACGAGAGATACGCTCCGGTCGCACCCATGGCCGCGGCGGCGAGACCATTGCCGATCGAGGAGTACCTCGCGTTGCGCCCCAGCCGCTCGCCCAGGGCGGCGTGACCGACAAGGTGCAGGCTGATGGCGGCGATGGCCGGTGTGATCACGCAACTCGCGAAACCGTGCAGCATCTGCGCGATCCACACCGGGAGCTGCGTGGGCTCGACCGCCAATAGCGTGGCGGCAATGATGACGCTGACCAACGCGCCGGACGCAGCCACCCGCTTATTGCGCACCGTGTCCACCAGTATGCCGGCCGGCAACTGGCTTATTAGAGAGGTCACGGTGCCCAATGTCAGGGCGAAACCAATTTCTACCTGGGTCCACTTGCTGGATGTCAGATAGACGGCGACGAAGGGCCCAAACCCGGTCTGCACGTCCGCCACGAAGAAATTGACCAGATCGAGTGCTCGTTCGCCACCGGGCCGCAAGGATGCGAAACGTTGCTTCATGGGTTTAACGGGATGACGTGCCGGCGGATGCTCCGCTGGGCGATGATGCGCCGGAGGATGCTGGGCTGGGGGATGGTGGGGCGGCGGGCGCCGACGCGGAATCGGGCGTGACGACAGGAGCCGCCTTGGTCGGATCGCGGAACTCCGGTGCGGTCTTGATCTGGTCGGGGGTCATTTCTAGTGCGACCTTGTGCTTCGCGTCGCCGGGGTTGAAACGCAAAGCGCTCCAGACCACGGCGATCTTGCGATTGCCAACGCCCATGAAGCCGCCGAAATCGATAACCGCGGCCTGTGGTTGGCCATTCGCGTCCACCAGCACGTCAACCAGACGACCGATGTCCTTGCCATCCGCGTCCGTTACGCGCTGGCCGAGAACCGCCTCGGCATCGCCAGGGGCCACAGACTGAACAGGGGCGGGCGCGGGAGGAGGCGCAGCGGCGGGCGGCATAGGCTGGACGGCGGGCGGGGGCTGAACAGACTCCGGCGGCGGAGGCTGGACCGCGGCGGCTGGCGGAGCTTCGTCAGCTCGCGCAATCGAACCGGCCAACATGGCGGCCAACATCCCACCAATTAAAGCCGATTTTCGCATACGAGCCCCCAAGCCAAAGGCCAGACGTGTCGGCTCCATGGCGGGGACGATCAACCCATGGTGGTTGGTGGCCAGATCACGTTCTGGTGGGCGTCGAAATTGGTGGGGTTTGGAGGCGGGGGGCAAGCGAGCCGGCGAGAGGTGGCGGGATGTTCAAGGGACCCTGCGTCAGCGCACCTGGGGAATTTTCAATCGGCGCCCATACGCTACGCTGGCGGTTTCCGGAGGAGTTGCCATGACGCCGACAATCCAGCCCCTTATCGCTGCCGGCGTGATGCTCGCCACTGCGGCTACTGATGCGGTCTATGTGATGTTCACTTCCGCCGTGGTAGCTCGCCGGCGTGTGCCAGCGGCTAGCTGGAGCAGTGTCTGGTATCTGCTCTCGTCCTTCGCCGTGATCAGCTACACGCAAAACTGGATTTACGTGATCTTCGCGGCTGCGGGCTCGTGGATTGGCGCGTTCGTCTCCATTACCTTTCTGCAGCGCTCGGCAGGCAGTCCTCCGGGCGGCTCACCGCCGGGATAGACCGCACCCTTTACCCGTCGGGCGCGATCGTCATTTCGATCTTATCAATGCCCCGCACGTAGTAGATGGTGACCGAGAGCAGCCAGCTGGCGAGGAACACCCCAATCACGACGAAACCCAGCGTGTTGAAGTTGCCGTTAAGCGCCCCGACGGCGTTCCAGAACGCGCCTTCCGGTTGGAGTTTGTTTCCGATCAATCCAAGAGCCTCTACGCCGCCGATAACCACCGCGACAACAACCGAAACCAGAGTAATGGTGAGGTTGTAGTAAAGCTTGCGGATCGGCTTCACGAACGCCCAGTCATAGGCGTGCAGCATCAGCACGCCATCCGTGGTATCGACCAGCGACATGCCTGCGGCGAACAGTGCCGGAAACACCATGATTGCGGATACCGAAACGCCCTTCGCCGCTTCCGTGGCGGCGATGCCTAGCAGGCTGATTTCCGTCGCGGTATCGAAACCGAGTCCGAACAGGAAGCCAAGCGGCAGCATATGCCAGCTTCGCGTGACCAAGCGGAACATCGGCCTGAACAAGCGGGCTAACAGCCCCCGCGACTTCAACAGGTGTTCGAAATCTTCCTCGACATAATGACCGCCGTTGCGCACGAGGCGGAAGGACCGGTAGACCGATCGAAGCACGATCAGATTGATTGCCGCGATTGCGAACAAGAACAGCGCAGAGACGCTTGTGGAGATCACACCTCCGATTTCTCTGAAGCTGGTGAAGCGGCTGTCCATCGCGGCCGACGCAAGGGCAATGACCGCCGCGCCGAGTGCGACCACGGCGGAATGTCCGACGGCAAACCAGAACCCGACCGTGACCGTCCGCTTTCGCTCCTGAATCAGCTTGCGCGTGACGTTGTCGATAGCTGCTATATGATCCGGATCGACCGCGTGGCGTAAGCCGAAGCCGTAAGCAATCAGAGCGGTGCCTAACAGGATGGGCTGTTCCCGAAACAGCGCAACGGCCCATAGCCACGCGGCGACATTGGCAACGACAAGCACACCATAAATAGCAACCGTGCGCCGGCGAAGGTCGGACGAGCCGCTGCCAAACAGACGCCGGAACAGTTCGATCATTTGGCCCCCATCATCCGTGCAAGGTCGCCGGATCGATGTCTAGACGCAACCGTTCGACCGGCTGCCCCGCGACGACATGACGGCGCAGTACCTCCTCCACATCGGCCTCCGTCTCGTATCTATACCATACGCCGTCCGGATAGATGACCAAGGCCGGACCATGCTCACAGACATTCAGACAGCCGGCATGGTTTATGCGGATCCGGCGGACCCCCATCGCCATGCCCAAGCGACACATGTAATCGCACAGTGCCCGGCTTCCCTTGCTGGCGCAACAGCCGCGCCGATGGGTTATGGGGCGCTGATTGATGCAGCAGAATACGTGAATGCGATAAAGCGCCGACACTATTCCGCTGCTGGCGCGAGCAGACTGGAGGCAGCGCTGGCCTCGTGATCAAAGATGCTTTTTGTACGTTGATCGTGGCCACAACTCCATCTTGTACGATCATCGAATTTCGTTGCGAGCGCTCTCCGAGCCCGAACGCGGAAAGATCGAGGGACAGGCCGAGGCTCGGCGTGAAGGATGCATCGGGGTCGCACAACATCAATACTTTCCCGGCGGCACCTTTCTCCTTTTCCCACGCAGGGGCTGCTCGGCACTACAACGTCTTGTCTCCAGCTGCATGGAGGTGGATCTCGCGAGCAAAATTATAACCGGTTTCGATACAAAATCTAGGATCGACTGCAGTAGTTCGGCTGTTACTGTGAATTTTATGTAAATACTTACACATGACGGACAACAATACTTTCTCTGGACGTTGCAGCTCGCTTTGCACCCCTCGTCCGAGTTACGAGTGCGTTGGTGTTATGTCGTTACGAACTAAGTTCGGTTGCCGAGCGTCCCGCTTTTTCGCGCCGACCCGCTCCGGATTAATGGTGGGCTTGGAAAGCCACGCGGCATGGGGTTTGCTCTGCGTCATGCGACATATCGTCTTGAAGAGCGACACCGACTGGGACGGCTGGCGTCGGGCCGCGCGCGCACTGATCCATGCGGGTGCCGAACCGCAAACGTTGACCTGGTCGGTTGGCGGCGAGACCGAGCGGTTGCCAGAGGGCTCTGGAACCTTTCATGTGCCACGGTTGCTGGTGTCGCTGGCCTCGGTAGCGATCCAGGCGCGGGAGCCGGACCGGTTCGGGTTGCTCTACAGCCTGGTGTGGCGGGTCAATGCCGGCGAAAAGCTGCTAGAGGACGACAGCGACCCCGACTTATCCCTGGCTCGGCGGATGGCGCTGGCGGTGCGCTCCGATGCCCATCGAATGCGGACGGCCCTCCGGTTCCTGCCCGTTGTCGAGGAAGATGGCCGCACGCGATTTGTCGGCTGGTTCGCGCCGGCGCATTTCGTGCTGCAAGCCAATGCGCAATTGATCGCGCGACGCCACCCGGAACTGGTGTGGTCGATCGTGACGCCGGACGGGGCGGCGCACTGGGACGGGTCCTCGCTGCTGTTTGGCACCGGCCTGCGTCATGTGGCGGACGACGAGGCCCTGCAGGCGTGGTGGGAGATGCACCGGCACCGGTTGTTGGAACAGGCGACGCCGGAGGTCTCGGTTCCGGAGGCCGAGGCGTTGGACGAGGCCCCTCGCCCGCCCGACCGACCCGCGCTGGGTCCGGTGGTTTTGCACTCCAAGCCGGATCCGGCGCTGTCGCGGGCCGGAAGGGAGGCCTCGGGCTGCCATCGCTGCCCGCTGTATGAGCCGGCAACACAGACGGTGTTCGGGGAAGGGCCGGCGGATGCGGCGGTAATGTTCGTCGGGGAACAGCCGGGGGATCAGGAGGACACGATCGGCCGCCCCTTTGTCGGGCCCGCGGGCCAGATAATGGATCGTGCGATGGAGGAGGCCGGCATCGACCGGCGCCAAGTGTATGTCACCAACGCGGTGAAGCACTTCAAGTTCACGCCGCGGGGACGGCGGCGCATTCACCAGACTCCGGAGGTGCCAGAGATCCAGGCGTGCGGGTTCTGGCTGGATGTGGAGCGGGTGCATGTCCGCCCCTCGCTACTGGTGCTGATGGGAGGTTCGGCGGCGCGGGCGGTGCTGGGACGGGCGGTGACGATCAGCCGGGAGCGTGGGCGAGTTTTTGCCGCGGCGGACGGGCAGAAGGTGTTCGTGACCGTGCACCCGTCCTTTCTACTGCGCATACCGGACGCGGCGGCGAAGGCCAGGGCGTATGAGGAGTTTGTCCGGGATTTGGTGGCGATCCGGGGGCTGATGGCGGCGGATTAGTTGGTTTATCCGCACAACCGGCGTCTGCCGGTGTTCGGGAATCGCTTCCTCAACCGGCCGGCGGCCCTAGTTTCCTCACGCCGGAGGCTCATCCGGAAACCAAGGCCCCAGCACCTGCTCCTCGGTGAATGTCAGGCCCTCGATCGCCACAACCGGCCTCTCGCTGTAATCTTTCAGAGTGGCCGCTACGTCCTGTTTCGCAGCCGAGGTTTCCTCGCCGATCATCTCAGCGACTTCCCGGCGCAGGCTCGGGCTGGTCTTCAGCGAACGCTCGATACCCCGCCGAGCATTCCGGACAGTGGTTTTCCACCCATTCCGGGGATCGATCGCAGGCGAGGCTTGCAACTTGATCAGGTGCTCGATGACCGTGCCGATGTGGCTCTGAATTCGGTAGCGTTCGGAATTGCCCACCAATTCGATCTCCTCGGCGATGTTCGGCCAGTCCAGGGCGCTATCATTGACCAGTTCGCCGGCGGCGCGACGGCGCAGCAAAGCGGCCTGTTGCACCGACCACGCCAGGACGTCGGTCCCATAGTCGCTCACGACGGCGTCACCCCTCCACCACCACCTTAAAACTCTCGATCACCATATTCGCCAGCAGCTTTCGCGCCATCTCCTCGGCTGTGGCCCGAGCCTTCTCAGGGTCGGTCTCGGCCAGCTCAATCTCCAGAAGCTTCCCAGCGCGCACGTCCTTCACGCCGGTGAAACCCAGTGTGCCCAACGCATGGGCAATGGCCTTCCCTTGCGGGTCCAGCACGCCGGATTTCAGCATGACCGTGACCAAAACCTTCACTGCATCAGCTCCGGCCCTTTGAGGTCGCGGGTTCCGGCTTCCGGCAGGATGCCGAGGCGGCGGGCGACCTCCTGATAGCCTTCCTCCACGTTCCCCAGGTCGCGGCGAAAGCGGTCCTTGTCCATCTTCTCGTTGGTCTTGCTGTCCCACAAGCGGCAGTTATCCGGGCTGATCTCGTCGGCCAGAATGATCCGCATCTCGTCGTTTTCCCACAGCCGGCCGAACTCCAGCTTGAAATCGACCAGAGTGATGCCGACGCCCAGCAGCAGCCCAGACAGGAAATCGTTGATCCGCAACGTCAGCGCGACGATGTCGTCGAGGTCGGCCGTGTTGGCCCAGCCGAAGCAGGTGATATGCTCCTCCGACACCATCGGGTCGTTCAGCGCATCATTCTTGTAGTAGTACTCGATGATCGAGCGCGGCAGGCGAGTGCCCTCAACTATTCCCAGCCGCACGGCCAAGCTGCCGGCGGCGACGTTGCGGACCACGACCTCCAACGGAATGATCTCAACCTCGCGGATGAGTTGCTCACGCATGTTCAGGCGCCGAACGAAGTGCGTCGGCACGCCGATCTCGTGCAGCCGCATCATGAGGTACTCGCTGATGCGGTTGTTCAGCACCCCTTTGCCGGTGATGATGCCCTTCTTTGCGCCGTTGCCGGAGGTGGCGTCGTCCTTGAAGTATTGCACCAGGGTGCCCGGTTCAGGTCCTTCGAACAGGATTTTTGCTTTGCCCTCATAGAGCTGTCGGCGGCGGGCCATAGCGGGATTCCTTAGGTGGGCACCGCGTCATGCGGAGTCGCGGTTCGTCGGTCCCGCGGCGCGGCGGGTATAGCAGCGGTACCCCAGTCGCAAAAGACCGTTTGAAATCTGGCCTCGTGCGGGGGGCCGGGAGCGAACCTCCATATGGGTCTGCCGGTGATCGGAAGCGAGACAAAAGACGCGCAAACCGTTCCGAAACCGCCGTGTGGCTCGACGTTGATCTGTTCCGCCGGCTCACCGGTCCGGTCGGCCAGGATCGGGAGCCAAGCGGCCCAATCATCCGGTCCGCTGGGTTCGGCAGCCTTGAAGCGAGGTAGGTGGTGGGCGGTGCGCGGGCTGTTCAGGTCGTTCGGGTCGTAGGCGGTGATCATGGAAACGCCGGGTGGAAGTGTCTCCGCCTGAGGCCGGCCGCGACCCGGTCCGCGAATGAACATCGCCCCGCTGCGATCCGCCAGCACCATATTGAAGCCGCGCCAGTTGCCGGCGTCGAGGGCCGTGATCGCCTCGGCAGCGGCGGCGGCGGTCGGATGGTCGAGCGCTATCAGCGGGAGTTCGCCACGGCTGCGCTTGCCCAGGGCCGGTCCGAGGGTACCGGGCCGGTTGAGCACGGAAGCGACAACGCCCGATCGGTTCATCCCCATCCAGGTTCCCCCGGCCATGCGATCCCGCCCGGCAACGGTACCCGGGTGTTCGGGCCACCACGCGTCCGGCGGATCCCAGGGGCGGTCTAGCCGCTCGTCGCGATTGGCGGCAAGCAGTACAAAGTCAGGGCGGACAAGGACAACGACGGTACACACGTGTCCGAACATGGCGTGTGCGGAGGGGAAAGGCCAGCCTCCGGTTGTTCGTCATTTTGTCGAACTCGTATAAAAATGGTGAAACCACCCGGGACGTTGGCTAGGTCGATGGACCCGTGAGATGGGCGGGAGCGCTCGGCAAATCCCCGAGTCTTGCACCCCAGGGGCGACAATGTTAGTGCCGCGCGACTTTCTCAGGGGCTAGGGCATGGCATCGACCTACGAGACCGTGGCGGGGATCATCTCCGACACCTGCGACATTGAGCCGGAAAAGATTACGCCGGAAAGCCATGCGATCAACGACCTCGGCATCGACAGTCTGGATTTTCTTGACGTTGCATTCGCTATTGATAAGGCGTTTGGCATCAAGATGCCGCTGGAGCAATGGACTCAAGACGTCAACGCCGGGAAGGTAACGACCGACGAGTATTTCGTGCTGAAGAATCTCTGTGCCAACATAGATAAACTGGTCGCCGCGAAGGCGGCTTGAACGGATCTTTAGAACATAATGCCACGGTGACCTGATGCGCCTGGAATATTTCCAGATGATCGATCGGATCACCACGCTAGACATGCCCGGCCGGCGAATCGTGACGTCATGCCAGGTGCCAGAGCACTCCCCTGTGTTCGAGGGACATTTCCCGGGCTACCCGATCATGCCCGGCGTGCTGCTGATCGAAACCATGGCCCAAACCGGTGGATGGCTGGTGCTCGCCGCGCTCGGCTGCGCGAAGATGGCTTTCCTTATCCAGGTCGAGAAAGCCAAAATGCGGTCGTTTGTCCAGCCTCGCCAAACGCTGGAGGTCGCGGCCAATCTGCTGCACGAGGGGTCCGGCTACGCGGTGGTAAAGGCCAGCATCACCTCGGACGGGAAGAAAGTGACCGAAGCCGAAATCCGCTATGGTATCGTCCCGTTCCCGAACGAAGCCCTGAGGGCAGCCATGCTCGAAACCGCCCGCCGTGTTGGCCTGCCCGCGGAGTTCATGTCTGGCGGGGCTCCAGGATGACGCGTGATCGGGACGCCCTGATCACCGGGATTGGCATCGTGTCCTGCCTTGGCGCGGGGGCGGACGCCCATTGGCAGGCCCTGAACAGCTTCATCCCGACTACGGATAGCGAGAGTTTTCCGCCGTTCATGGTGCATCCACTGGCGCCGCTGGATCTCGATAAGCAGATCCCCAAACGCGGCGACCAGCGCCAGATGGAAATGTGGCAACGCATGGGGGTGTATGCCGCTGGTCTTGCGCTTGATTCGGCACGGGTAAAGGGCAACACCGAGCTACTGTCGCGGATGGGCATGATCGTCGCCGCCGGTGGCGGGGAGCGTGATTACGCGGTCGATGCGTCCATTCTGTCGGAATATCCGAAGGCTGCGAACCCGGGTGCCTATCTCAACGAGCATTTGCTTGGCGACCTGCGGCCAACGTTGTTTCTAGCTCAACTGTCCAATCTGTTGGCTGGTAATATCTCCATCGTGCATGGCGTCATCGGTTCATCGCGCACCTTCATGGGCGAGGAAGCGAGCGGCGCCGATGCCGTGCGCATCGCCTGTGCCCGAATTGCCGCCGGCCAAGGGGACATCATGCTGGTCGGCGGTTCCTATAACGCCCAGCGGCCGGACGTCCTGTTGCACTACGCGATGGGTGGCCTGCTCTGCCACCCGCCGTTCGCCCCGGTCTGGGCGCGTCAAAGGTCCGGTGGCGGCATGACGCTGGGGTCGGTCGGATGCTTTTTGGTGATCGAAGGCCGAGCGCACGCTGCAGCGCGGGGAGTAGAGGCTTTTGCGCATATCGCGGCAATACGCACGGACCGTTGCCGCCGCCGGCCGGGCGAAGCGACCCTGAACGCGAAGGCACAGTTCGCCGCCATGGAGGCCCATTTTGATCACGCGGGAGCGGCAGTGATGTCCGGCGCGACCGGAGTTCAGGCGCCGACCGTCGAGGAACAGGCCTTCCTCGCTGAGTTCGGCGTCCCGGTGCGCGCGACAGCTACCGCGTTGGGGCATTCCCTGGAGCCCTCGTTTCCAGCCAATCTGGCCCTGGCGGCGATGGCCGTGAACCGCGGCGTGTTGTTCCCGCCGCTTGAGGACGCCGAACGGCCGATGACGGCGCCGATGACGCAGGCGCTGGTAACGTCCTGGGGGCATTGGCGCGGCGAGGCACTCGCTTTGGTTACGGCAGCCTGAGGAACCCGGCGATGACACAAGACACCGATCATCTCGGCCGCCCGATCGTCGTGGTCACCGGCATGGGTGTCCTCAGTTCGCTGGGGCAAGGACAGGCCGACAACTGGGAAGCGCTCACCGGCGGTGTTTCCGGCATCCGGCGTATTTCTCGCTTTCCGATCGATGGGTTGCGCACCACAATCGCCGGAACGGTGGACTTTGTCGCGGTACAAGAGCCATCGGCGCCTGCCCTTTCGCAGCGTCTTGCGGAACTGGTGATGGAGGAAGCCATCGCGGAGGCCGCCATCGGCCGCGCCGGAAATTTCCCCGGTCCGCTGTTCTTGGCGCTGCCGCCTGTGGAGATGGAGTGGACGCAGCGCTTCGCCCTCGCCGCCGCCTCCGGCGCCAATGAGACAGTGACCTACGATGACCTGATCCGAGCGGCGGGAAACGGCGGGTTCGAGCCCTGTTATCGCCGTTTCCTGTTCGGTTCGGTGGGCGAATATCTGGCAGACCGGTTCGGGACGAAAGGCTCTCCGGTGGCGACATCGACGGCGTGCGCGTCTGGTGGGACTGCAATTCAGCTCGGCGTTGAGGCGATCCGCCGTGGCGAAACCGACGCCGCTTTGGTCGTCGGCACGGATTGCTCGGTCAATGCGGAGAGCTTGATCCGGTTCTCCCTGCTTTCGGCGTTATCTACCCGTAACAATCCGCCGAATTCGGCATCCCGGCCCTTTAGCAGGGACCGCGAGGGCTTCGTCATGGCAGAGGGCGCCGGGGCCTTGGTGCTGGAAAGTTTGAGTGGTGCTCGGTCGCGCGGTGCCGCGGTGTTGGCCGTGGTCGAGGGGTGTGGCGAGGTCGCCGATGGCTTTCATCGCACGCGATCCTCCCCGGATGGCAAGCCAATCATCGCCTGTATGCAAAACGCATTAGCGGACTCAGGACTGGCGCCGGAAGCGGTCGATTATATCAACGCGCATGGCACGGGAACGCCCGAGAACGACAAAATGGAATGGGTCGGGGTGACCGCGGTGTTCGGGTACCGGGCGGGTTCCGTCCCGATGTCATCGAACAAGTCGATGATCGGGCATAGCCTGACCGCGGCCGGCGCGGTCGAGGCGATTTTTACGATCCTGACGATCCGCAACGGCCTGCTGCCGCCGACGATTAACTACGACATTCCGGACCCCGCCCTGCCAGTCGATTGCGTGCCCAATTTTGCGCGGGAGGCACGGGTAAGGCACGCGATCTCCAACTCGTTCGGGTTCGGCGGGCAGAATGTTTGTCTGGTGCTGGGGGCGGCTGAGTAGGAGCTGCTTAGACGGCTCTACCCGGAGGCGTGACGGCTAAGGATGATGGTGGCGTGGTAGTTCAGGATACCGCCGTTCGCACTGACCAGCACATAATCGTTCCGAGGCACCTGTCGGGCGCCCCCTTGACCGCGCGCCTGAACCACCGCCTCCGACAACGGCGTGAAACCCCACATGTAGTAACCGGAAAGCTGCCCTCCCCCGGTGTTGGTCGGCAGCGCACCTCCAGGTCCAAGCTTGCCGTCTGCAACGAAAGGACCGCCCTCACCTTTGGCGCAGAAGCCGTAGTCCTCCAGCGTCACGAGAACGGTGTAGGTGTAGCAGTCGTAGAGTTGGCACGTGCCAATGTCGTTCCGGGTGATTCCGGCCATGCGAAACGCGATCTCGGCGGAACGCTTGGCGCCGGTCTCGACCCCGGGATGGCGGTCGGTGCGCAAATTGTCACCAGGTGCGCACTGCGCGTAGCCGAGCACGTTGACCGGCGGCTGGCGAAGGTCACGTCCCCGTTCGGACGAAGTAACGACTACCGCTACGGCGCCGTTCGAAACCAGGCAGCAATCAAGCAGCCGCAGCGGTTCGGCGATGAAACGGGAGTTGTGATGGTCCTCCAGCGTCATCGGCTGTTTCATCTGCGCCCAGGGGCTGAGCTGCGCCCACTGGCGCTGGCCGACGGCGATGGTGCCGAACTGCTCGCTGGTGGTGCCGTAAAGATACATGTGCCGTCTCGCCGCCATGGCATATTCGGGATTGGCGCCGAAGTTGCCGTAGGCCGCGCGCAGCCCGACCATGCCGCCGAGCGGGAAGCGGTGCGGGCCAGCGTAGGATTGGCCGGCGCCGCGTGTCGGCGATAATGGCGCATCGGCGTAGACCAGAACAACAACGTTCGCGAGACCCTCGCGGATTGCCATGCAGGCATACTGCATCATGCTGCCGGCGGTCGAACCGTAGGCACTCATGACGTTCACCAGTGTGAGGTTCTCGAAACCCAGCGTCATCTGCGTGCGCACGTCCATGTCGCCGGGAATGTTCGCGTTGATGAGAAGCCCGTCCACGTCGGTTTTCGCGAGGCCCGCGTCGTCGAGCGCAAGCGCGATCGCTTCGGCGGCGAAATCGACTGACCGGCGGCCGTAGATCTTGCCCATCGGGGTGACGCCAAGACCCACGATAGCGCCCTTTGGCTGGTTCGGCATGGTTGCGCTCTCCTTGCTCAGCCGGCGGCGGGACGGAATTTCGGAAGGCGGACGTTTTCGCCGACATCTTCGAAAACGGCTTGGAGAGGCATGCCGATACGAAGCTCGTCGTTAGCGACGCCGGCGATATTGGACGTCATCCGCACACCCTCGATCAGATCCACTTGAGCAACGTTATACGGGACGGCGGAGGCAAATCCTGGGTTCATGACCTGATGCATGATGGTGAACGTATAGAGGCTGCCGCGCCCGCTCGCCTGCCGCCATTCGAGTTTTGCCGCGAAGCAATGCGGGCAGCGTTCGCGCAGCGGGAAGCTCCAGCGGTCGCACGCCGTGCAGTGCTGCAGCATGAGGCGCCCCTCGCGTGCACCGTCGAAGAAAGGAGCGCTGATTTCGTCCGGAGTGGGAATCGGTTTCCCTACGGTTTGCGACATGACGTTCACTCCTTGCGCGGAAACCCTAGCGGCGGGTTCTCGGTGTGTCCGCAGCGTTATCGCGCTCGCCGGGATGATCGCGGCCGAGCACCTTTGGAACGATATGCTCTTAGCGGGCTACGTCGTAAGCAACAACAGCCAACACCGCGACCGCTATGAGGACCAGGATGGTTTTCCAAGGCATTTTACGACCCGTCCGCTTGCGACGACAAATGGAGCAGATATCTTTCGCCTCGTGAAGCGAGGTGATGTGACAACGAGTTCACCCCTGCCCTATGCTTGCCGTGTAAAGACCGGCCAACGTCGGACGCCTGAGAGCGGAGGAAAATCCAAATGAGTTCTGGCCGCAGGAATGCGTGATCTATCCACTATGCTGCGGCCACGCTCGGTTGCGATGGTGGGGGCGACCGACCGTTCCATGTGGTCCAGAGCAACTTTCGCGAACCTCACCACGCTTTCATACGACGGCCAGGTGCATCTTGTCGCTCGCCGCGGTGGCGTCGTGCACGGCCGAGCAGCCGCGACCTCGTGCGCCGCGATCGGCGAAAAAATCGATCTCGGCCTGCTCATGGTTCCGGCATCCGCGATCGAGGACGCGATGGCCGATCTGGGCGCCGCGGGTGCGCGAAATGCGGTGATCCTGACCTCAGGCTTCGCCGAAACCGGCTACGACGGCGCCGCGCAACAGCAAAAGCTTGCCGACCTGGCGCGCCGCCACAACATGTCCCTGCTCGGCCCGAATTGCCTTGGATTCGTCAACTTCCTCGACGGCGTGCCGCTGTGGACCGGCTCCATCCGAGCGCCAAATCGTCCGGGTCCGATAGCGGTCATCTCACAGAGCGGGGCCACCGCGGGCTTCATTGCGAGCCTTGCCCTGCAGCAGGGGATCGGCCTCAGTCATATGATCTCGACCGGCAACGAGGCTGATCTCGACAGCGCTTCCTTTGTCAATCATCTGCTCGAGGATGAACGGGTGCGCGCGATCGCTATGTTCATCGAAACGATCCGTATCCCGCATAACTTTGCCGCCGCCGCGCAGAAGGCACGGACGGCCGGTAAGCCGATCGTTGCTTTGAAGATCGGATTGTCTGACGTGACCGCCCGCTCCGCACAGGCGCATACCGGATCACTAGTGGGAGATGACCGCGTGTTCGACGGCGTTTGCCGCCAGTTCGGCGTCGTGCGGGTGAACTTGATCGAGGAACTGTTGTTCACCGCCGACGTGATCGCGCGGACCGGGGTGATCGGGAGCAAAGGTGTGGGGCTGGTCTCCGTTTCCGGGGGCGCCTGCGAGATCGCGGCTGATCGCCTGCAGGTCGAGGGGGTTCCGCTGCCGCCGCTGCCGGACGCCACGGCGAAGGCTCTGGTTTCGGTGCTGCCGAGCTTCGGCACACCGCACAACCCGTTGGACATTACCGGCGGCGCGGTGCTGGAACCCGAATTGTTCGCGAAGGCACTGGACATTATGGGCCACGAGCCGGCCTTCTCGGCGCTCGCTGTCCTGTTCGACGTGCCGGTGACCGAGGCGCTTGCTACTGAGTTCCAGCTTGCCTCGCTGCGCCAGATTTCGGCCGGCCTGAAGGGCCAACCGCTGCCGGCACTGATGGTCAGTCATTCGCTGAAGCCGGTCACCGAGGTGACGGAACGGATCGTCTCCGATCTCGGCCTGCCCTACACCGGGGCTGGAATCTCCCACGGCATGTCGGCGCTTGGGCGTGCCTGGTGGTGGTCGGCGCAGCTACGCCGCCACGTGCCGCACTGGACGCCCCCCGCGGTGACGGACGGGCCGAGCCGGTGGCCGGTTACGGAGCGAGAGGTGCTCGATCATCTGGCGCGTCACGGCGTGCCGATCGTTCCGGCCTCGCTGGCGACAGACGAAGCCTCGGCGGTTGCCGCCGCCCGCGCGATCAAAGGGCCGGTAGTGTTGAAGATTGCCTCCGAGGACATCCAGCACAAAAGTGACGTCGGCGGCGTCGCGTTGAATGTCGCGGGCGACGAGGCGGTTGCCGCCGCGTTCCACCTCGTGAGGTCGGCGGCGCCGGCCGGAGCACGGGTGGATGGCGTCATCGTGTCGCCGATGCGCGAGAGAGGGCTGGAACTTTTCGTCGGCTGCACACGCGATCCACAATGGGGACCGGTGCTCGCCGTCGGCCTCGGGGGTATCTTTGTGGAGATTCTGCAGGACGTGGCTTTGCGGGTGCTGCCGGTCACGGCGGCGGAAGTCGGGCGAATGCTGGGCGAGTTGAAGGGTGCCAAGATGCTGGAGGGACAGCGTGGGGTCCCGGCCGCCGATCTCGGTGCCGTGGCCGAGGTGATCGCGCGCATTGGTGACGCCGCCGTGGCGCTCGGTCCGACGCTGGAGGCGTTGGACGTGAACCCGCTTTGGGTGCGCGGTTCTCAGGTAGAGGCGCTGGACGGCCTGGCGGTTGCCCGTTCAGGCGAGGACTGATCCGCCTCGGCCGGGCTGATCCCTGCCAGCAGCCAGCCGAAGAAGACCCATCACGAACCGCTCCCGGCAGGTGAACAGCATGGCGGCCAGCCATCCCGCACGGCAGAACTAGCAATTGAACACCGGCAGCCTCGCCCAGCATCATCGAGCAGAACACGACGTTTGCCACCGAAAGGATCACCATCGCCACCCGGCCGAACACTCCCGACCACCGCGCGATCGCCGGGACGGCGAAGAAAAGGATCCCCGAAAAAGCGTCAGGGATGCCCACCCAGGCGTCACGGCCAACAATCCACCACAAGTACAGCGGATAGCATGGCTGGTTCCGGGCGATCACCATCGCGATCGTGTTGCATGCCGAAACACGAGGATTATCGCTAGCGGTGTCGGCACGCAGCCCGCGGAGCAGGTACGCTTGATCCCCTTGTCGAGAATGCCCGTCGATACATCCGGCTTGGGCGACACCAGCCACCGGAGACCTACTGCGCCAACGGACGCAATCGGAAATGGCGGACGCCCCAATCCCCGCCGCTTGCATGGTCGAACAGGCCGGCGGTGGCCAGGAAGAACAGCCGCCAGCGGCGTCTCCAGAGGGCGGTATCAGCGCCGTAGATGTCACGCAGTATCAAGCCCAGCACTATATACCCCGCTCAGGCCAGAACCCGAAAATCCTTGGGCGAGATGATACGGAAGTTATCCGTTACCTGATCACAATAGACACCCCATTTTCTGGGCACCTCCTCGCGCAGAAAGGTCAGGATTGCGGCTTTGAAGTCAGCGAATGTCGCATGACATCGATTGTGGGTGACATGCTTGTGCATCAATCCCCATAGCCGCTCAGTGGGATCCAGATGCGGGCAATAAGTCGGGATGAAGTGCAGTTTGACCCGGCAGCCCGGGCGGGCCAGCCAAGCCTGCACCAGTTTGGCGTGGTGGTAGCGGGCGTTGTCCACAAACAGATGGATTAGCCGCTTGCCGGGATACATCGCCTCGATCGCCCGCAGCAACATGATCGTGCTGATCGCATTCACCGTTGCCGCCTCGATCATACGGGTTCTGCCGGTCTCGAGATCGATCGCACCGTGAATGTTTAGCCGCTGCCAGCCGCTGGTCTGTTCCACAGCGACCGGCGTTTCTTTCGGCGCCCAGCACCCCACAGGCCGCACCGCATGGGTCGGATGCACCGCATCGCCAAATAGGATCGCCTCGTCATCCCCAAGCTGCTTCAGGAGATTTTCATATCCTTTGATAAAAGCCGCCTGCTTGTCAGGGTCAAGCTTGGATGACACTGCTTTCGGCTTGCGATGTTCCATGCCCAAACGGTGCAACAGGGCGATCAAGCCAGAGCGGCTCTCATAGGTGATGCAGCATTCAGTTTCGATCCAGCCACCAACCTCTCGGGTTGTCCGTGGCAGCGTCTCGGTGATCCAGGCTGTCAGTTTGTCCTGCTGCACATCGCTCAAGCGGCAGGCGCTGCCTTCGTGGCCAAAGCTCGCCAGACCCTCGATGCCCTCTTCTCGATACAGCCGATGCCAGGTGCGGATCGTATCGTCGTCCAGATAGAGCACCTCGGCGATCGCCTCGCAGCTCATCCCGTCGTCCAGCAGAAGCAAGGCATTGGCCCGCCGCGCCAGTCGGTGAGCCACAGACCCATCTCGGGTCAGTTCAATCAGGTCGCTGCGCGATTCGGGGTCAAGGAAGCCGGCGCGGATCATGCAATGACTAAAGTCGCAGCGAAACTGATTTGCAAGAGGCGTATTCGGGTTTTCAAAGAGACCTCATGTCCGTTTCCTGCCGGGGCAACCGGGTGAAGGGAAGGGAATTAAGGCCAGGGCTCTTTGGAACCAGACTGGTGCTCGTTCCACCGACCGCCTCGACCTCCCTCCTCCGATTGCCCTGTTGCCACCCTAAAGGGTGACCCGTCTCGTCATGTGCAATGATCGAGGGTCGCGCCGGATGGGCTGGCGTGGAGCCTCTTACACAGGAGACGGGTCATGGAACAGCCTACACGATTTATCGGCATGGATGTACACAAGGATACGATCGTCGTCGCGGTTACCGCCGCCGGTGACGTCGGGAAGGCTGCGCCGTATGGCACATTGCCCAACACCGCTGCGGCGGTGGAGAAGCTGGTTAGGCGGCTGCGCCAAGCTGGCAGCGGTCCATTGAAGTTCTGCTACGAAGCCGGCCCTTGCGGCTACGGTATTCATCGCGCCCTTACCAAGATGAACGAAGACTGCATGGTAGTTGCTCCCTCAATGATCCCCCGCAAGAGTGGCGATCGGCAGAAGACCGACAAGCGGGACGCCGCCAGCCTGGCGGTCTTGCACCGAGGCGGATTGCTGACCGCGGTCTGGGTGCCGGATGCGGCACATGAGGCGATGCGCGATCTGATCCGCGCCCGACTGGCGGCAGTGCGAGCGGTGCGCGCAGCACGCCAGCAGCTGAGTGCGTTTCTGTTACGTCACGAGCGGATCTATCCGGCCGGCCGCACGGCCTGGACGAAGGCGCATCGAGGCTGGCTGGCCGATCAGAGCTTCGCTCAACCGGCGCAACAAATTGTGCTGGAGGAGAGCATCGAGGCGGTGCGTCTGGGCGAACAGCGGCGCGATCGTGTTGATGGCTATCTACGAGCGCAGATCCCGACCTGGTCGCTGTTCCCGCTGGTGCAGAACCTGTCTGCGCTGCGCGGCCTAGACACGATCGCCAGCGCCGGGCTGGCCGCGGCTATCGGCGATCCGTCGCGCTTTGTGTCAGCACCCAACTTGATGGCCTATCTCGGCTTGGTGCCGTCCGAGCATTCCACTGGCCCAAAGCGCCGCATTGGGGCTATCACCAAGGCGGGTGACGTCCACGCCCGCTCCCTGCTGATCGAGGCTGCACACAGCTATCGCTTCCCAGCCCGTGTCGCGCGTCACAAGCTGACAGCCGTCGATGCAGTGCCCGATGCGGTGCGCGAGATCGCTTGGAAAGCGCAAACCCGGCTATGTCAGCGCTATCGTCACATGATGGCCAAGGGAAAGTTGAAGCAAGTAGTGGTCACGGCGATCGCACGCGAACTGGCCGGGTTCGTCTGGTCCATTGCCTGCATCACCACGGATCCACCTACAAAGAACTCTGCCGTAACGACGCCATCAGAAAAGATTTGCCCAACTGGGTCAACAACCTGCTCCAGCGTGCCGCGTCGTCAACCGATAAAGGAGACAGCCCGGCGCGCGGAACGACCGGGACAGATGAGGAGTGCATCGGCCGATGGGAAGCGCCCTGACCGATGATCGCGCACCGTCATTCTAGCGGCTGACCGAACACCCCGATCACCATCCGGCATGCACGGCGGAGGGCGGGACGGTCAGGGCAATCCTCGATACCCCGACTGGAACGCGATTTCCGACATAGAGAAAGAGGCAGGCCCGCGACGCACCATGGTCTTGCGGTAACCAACCCGCGTATCACAGCATGATCAACCGTCGCTCAGTTCCCGCCCTCCACCGCGCCTGCCTGCATCATAGATGGCAACCGAGACATGACAGCGGATGGGATTTCACGTCCGGAACCCTTGAAAACGGACATGACAGTCAGGGTACCATGCGGGATGATGCCAGTTTTGATACTTTCTACGACTTGACGCCGAGTTAGGTTGGCCTGCGGTTTTCCGCCGAGGATGGCTCCGAAGTTCGCTAACTGCGCGCTTAGGCTAACGCGCTGGCTCCGCCATCCCACGCGTGGGCGCCTCCAGCTGCGTGTTGGCATATCGCTTGGCCAGCCATGCGCAGACCATCAACTGGATCTGATGGAACAGCATCAGCGGCAGCACAATTAGCCCGACCGACTGACCTGCCAGCAGCACGCTCGTCATCGGCAGGCCGCTCGCCAGGCTCTTCTTGGAGCCGCAGAACACAATGGTCACCTCATCGGCTCGGGAGAAGCCCAGAAAGCGACTGCCATAGGTGGTAATCGCCAGCACGGAGGCCAGCAGCGCGGCATCGACCAGCATCAGCCGGCCGAGATCGGCGAGACCAAGCTGATGCCAGATACCCTGGGTCACGCCCTCGCTGAAGGCGGTATAAACCACCAGCAGGATTGACCCGCGATCGACCAGACCAAGCAGCGTCTTGTTGCGTTGCGCCCACTCGCCGATCAACGGACGGGCGAGCTGGCCGGCGAGGAACGGCAGCAGCAGCTGGACCAGGATGTCACCAGCACCTCTGATCGAGAAACCGCCCTGAGAACTCAGCAACAGCCCGGCGAGCAACGGCGTCAGCAGCATTCCCAAAAGATTGGACAGCGTTGCCGCGCACAGGGCGGCCGGCACATTGCCGCGGGCGATCGAGGTGAAGGCGATGGAGGACTGGACGGTCGACGGCAGCACCGACAGGAGGATTAGACCGGTCCAGAGGGAACCGATCAGCATCCGTCGGGCCAAGGCGTGCGCGGTCAAGACCAGCGCGGGAAACAGCAGGAATGTCGACGCAAGGACGATGGCATGCAGGCGCCAATGGCGAGCGCCGGCCAGAGCGGCTTTCGGGGCGAGCCGGGCGCCGTGCAAGAAGAACAGGAGCGCGATGGCGACCGTCGTGAGATGGCCGGCGATGACCGCGCCAAGGTCATGCACCGGCAGCAGCGAGGCCAGGCACACCGTGCCAACAATCGCCGCGATATAAGGGTCGACCGGTAGCCGGGACATCAGCGTCTTGCCGGACATGGCTTCGCTCTCCTTCGATGCCACACCGTAGAATGATTTTAGCTTATTGTGAACGCGTCTGAGCAGCGTTATTGTTATCGCGTTTCATGATCACACTGCCGAGCAAAGCGCTTTCTTAATGTTCGATCCCGTTCACCTGGAAAGCTTCCTCGCGGTCGCGCAAACCCGCAATTTCACCGAGGCGGGGCGTCGCCTCGGGTTGCAGCAATCGACCGTCAGCCAGCATATCCGCAAGTTGGAGGACCGTGCCGGCCGCCGCCTGTTCGTGCGCGACACCCACCGCGTGACGTTGACGCCGGACGGGGAAGCAATGACCGGTTTCGCGCAAACCATCTTGGATACCAACCAGCGAGCGCGTCGCTATTTCGCGGGGTCGCAACTGCGTGGCCGGGTGCGGTTTGGCACATCGGAGGATTTCGTCAGCACGCGTCTGCCGGAGTTGCTGCACGACTTCGTCCGTCAACACGCTCTGGTGGACCTGGAGCTGAAGGTCGGCGTCAGTGCAACCCTCTATGAGCATCTGGATGCCGGCGAGTTGGACCTGGTGCTGGCGAAACGACGTCCCGGCGACGACCGCGGCCAACTGGTCTGGCGTGACCGGCTGGCATGGGTTGGAGCGCCGGCGACGCAGGTTGGTCCGCCGGTGCCACTGATCCTCTTCAACCCGCCCAGCATCACCCGGGCGGTCGCGCTGGAGGCTCTGGAACGAGCCGGTCTGACCTGGCGCATCGCCTGCACCAGCGGCAGCCTGAGCGGACTGCGAGCGGCTTGTCTGGCTGGGCTGGGCGTCACCGTCCATGCCAGGGGCTTGCTGCCCGAGGGGCTGGTGGAAATGCCCGCTTCCCGGCGCCTGCCGGAACTAGGCGACGTCGAATTCGTGGTCCTCGGCGCTCGGACAGGCCTGCGTGGACCGGCGGCCGCATTGGCCGAGGCAATTCTGGCAAACGGCGACCGGTTGCAGCGGTCGGCATAGGCGGCGGAACCGTCTCAGTCGGTTGGGTAACAATACTCACTCGGCCGACAACCGAACGCGGATGTCGGCCAGATGTTCACTACCCCAGTAGATCTCGCCCGCCAGGACGAACGTCGGGACCCCGAAGACGCCATCGGCTTCAGCCTGTCGGCTGATTGT
Organism: uncultured Alphaproteobacteria bacterium; assembly: GCA_963772355.1. Classification (GTDB taxonomy): domain Bacteria; phylum Pseudomonadota; class Alphaproteobacteria; order Acetobacterales; family Acetobacteraceae; genus Rhodopila. Next base: position 121,978 of record CAVYXX010000097.1, read on the forward strand.
GGCGACGTCCGAGCGCAAGTCCTCCGACTGAGCCTGAAAGGCGGAGCCATCGGCACCGGCCTCGGAGATGACCGCGGCAAGGGCTTTGGGATCCTCGATGTCGAGGGCGCGTTGCCAGAAGCGCTCGAAGACCGTGTCGTGATAGCGGCGGAAGACCGCATCTCCGGCCTGTTGGGCGAACAGCATGCCTGCAGCCGCGAGCGTGGAGTCCCAGATTTTCTGGGGCCCGCGGATGGTCAGGCCGCGCTTTCGGGCCTGGCGGCGGCAATCCATGTAACTGTAGCGGACGCGCCGCCACTGGTGGTCGTTACGGTCCTGCTCGAGAACCGCGCCCGAGGCGTCCACCCGGGCCGAGCCGAGGAAGCTGGGGATGTCCAGGATGTAGGGACGCCAGTCGAGCCGGATGGGGTGGTCTTGCTCCAGTTCGTAGGCAAGGTCCTTGGCGAGATATGCATAGGGGCTTTTATAATCGATGTAGACGGTGACAATTTGCGGTGCGGTCATCGGGGTTGATCCGGGGTTAATGAAGTCTGCATTCGCACAAACAGTGAGGAGCGATATTCCGAATTCCGGAAGAGCGCCGCCAGACTCACGCCCAATTGATCTTACGATTGCGGGGAGTAATCGACCTCAGCAACCTGGAGGGTCCAAAGGTTCAATCCAAAGACGAGATGCTTGATGTGATTCCAGTATCAAACAGAAGCGCCCGCTAACACGTCTCTGGGGAAGGTATGACATGGTTGAAATCGTTACTCTCGGCGGAGGCCGAGCCAGCCTCGGCACATCCGAGATCGCAAGCTTGCGGAACAGCCTGCGTGGAAGCGTGATTCTGGCCGGCGACCTCACGTACGAGAACGCGCGGCGCGTGTGGAACGGCAACGTGGATCGCCGGCCAGCGATGATTGCGCGCTGTGCCGACAGCGCAGATGTGAAGCATGCGGTGAGCTTTGCCAGTTCGAACGGCCTGTTGGTTTCGGTGCGCGGCGGCGGGCATAGCGCGCCAGGCTACGGCACCAATGATGGCGGCATGGTGATCGACCTCTCGCCGATGAAGGCGATCCACGTCAATCCGGCCGGACACAGCGCCCGTGCCGAGGGCGGCGTGCTATGGCGCGAATTCGATGAGGCGACGCAGGTGCACGGCCTCGCCACCACCGGCGGCACCGTGTCCAGCACCGGCATCACGGGCCTGACGCTGGGCGGCGGGCTGGGTTGGCTCATGGGCAAGCACGGCGCTACGGTGGACAACCTGATCTCGGCCGAAGTCGTTACCGCCGACGGCGAGCTGCGTGTTGCCAGCGCGAGCACGCATCAGGATCTGTTCTGGGCCTTGCGCGGCGGCGGCGGCAATTTCGGCGTCGTTACTTCGCTGGAATACCGGCTGCACCCGGTCGGTCCGGTGTTAGGTGGGATGGTGCTGCACCCCCTGGAGCGCGCCGCCGATATGTTGCGGTTCTACCGTGATTTCTGCGCTACGTTGCCGGACGAGGCCGAAGCGTATGCCGGTTTGCTGACCTCGCCCGAAGGCGTCCCGATGGCCGCGATGGTGCTCGGCTACAACGGACCGATCGAGGAGGGCGAACGGGTCCTCGCTCCAGCCCGCCTGTTCGGTCCTCCGGTCGCCGATCTGGTGGCGCCGATGCCATATTGCGCGCGCCAGACTATGCTCGACACCCATGGTGCCGAGGACGGTCTGCACCGTTACTGGCGTTCGGCCTTCACTGAACATCTGTCGGACGAGTTGATCGAAGTGATGGTGGAGGGCGCCTCCCGGTTCAGCTCTCCCATGAGTGCGCTGTTCCTGTTCCACGTTCATGGAGCCATCACCCGGGTGCCGGGCGATGCGATGGCGTTCGGGGCGCGGCGGACGCAGTGGGATTTCGATGCCATCGGGCAATGGGCGGATGCGACGGAAAGCGCGGTCCATATCGCCTGGGTGCGTGAACTCTGGAGCAAGCTGGATCCCCATCTGAAGGGCACCGCCTACGTCAACCATATCGCCGCGGACGATCAGCCGGAGAAGGTGCGCGCCTCGTTCGGTGAGAACCATCGTCGGCTGCGCGAGATCAAGGCGAAGTACGATCGGGCGAATCTGTTCCGGGTGAATTCCAACATTCCGCCCGCGTAGCTAAAGAAATTTTGACGATCACGTCCTCGGCCTCCACGCGGCATTCGCCGAGTTGTGAGGCCGTAGGTTTGGCGCTCCTGTAAAGCAAAGAGGTCTGGGCTAGATGTTCCGCGGCTCAGGGTAAACCCGCTTTGCCGCGCTGTTACTTTGTGTTACGGGACCGCTGCGACAAGAACGCCGGCCGATCCAATAGGCCCATACTGATGGGAGGAACGTTTGATGCGAGCACGATACATTGGCACGCTGTCCACCTTGGCTGTGGCCGCTACCATGGCCCTTGGAGCCACGGCACTGGCCGCTGATCTCCCGAAGGAAGGGACGTTCAGCGGTGACTTTTTCTTCCGCTGGTACGTATAAGGCTTAACCCGTGGGGAAGGATCGCACCCTGGTCACTTGGGACGAAAACGGCCTGTCGGTTGGCAATGGAGCCTTCGATCACATGACGTATCACTGTTTCGGCCTGGCTAATACCAACCCGTCTTGACACCGACTCTTCGACGGGTGCCAGAATCACGGATTATCAAAGCCTTACTTGCCTTACGGAGAGTTCGGGGTCATCGCGAGTTGGTATAACATTGCAAACGGCATGGAGCAGGATCAGGGCTACTGCGTCGGGACCGATCCCGCCGGAGATCAAGTCGTCGTAGAGCCCGCCGGTGAGAAGCGCCCCACGAGCGCCAAGAGCTTTGGTGAGACAGGGACAATTACGGCGGGCACCGGGAAATATACCGGCATCAGCGGAGGATATACCGCTGTAAACCACGGACCAGAGTTCCGGACGGACCGGACGGGCATTGAGGGAACCTTCGTCCAGTATAGCGAATTTCAGGCCAAATACAAGCTTCCGTAACGATCCACACCGCGGCTTGGCATCCCCGGCGTCGAGGCCGCCGACGAACGACAAACCAGACCCCGCGACGCCCTGGATCGACAATGCGCAGGGCTGGGCGAACGTCACTCCATATCGAGGATCAGCTCAAGCTTGCGTTGGGGCATGGGGTTGTCGGGCGAGCGAGAAGCCAGTCAGGGAGGCCATTATCGAACCCGTCCTGTCGCGTCGTGAAATAAACAAAGAGTTGGCCGCCACGGATCAAAATGTCGCCTCAGCCTCCATCGCCAGATGCCCGGCGGGATTGCGGGCCCACAGCGCGGCGCCGCCTGTTCCGTCCGGCGCGCCATGCACCGAGAACGCGGCAACATCGAAGAGTGGACTGACGGCGCGGAAGCGGAACGTTGCCACCGGTCGAGGCGTATTCCGGCGCAACAGATCGATCAGCAGAGTGGCGATCAGCGGGCCGTGGACGATCAGGCCGGGATAGCCCTCGGTTTCTATGACGTAACGTCGGTCATAGTGAATGCGGTGGCTGTTGAATGTCAACGCCGAGTAACGAAACAGCATCGGCTCGCTGGGGACGATGTCCCGCCGCCACAGATCGTCCGTGCGCACTGGTCGCGCGGCAGCAGCCGGCTCGTTTGGGCGCGGCACGTCACGATAGACGATGTCGTGCTCTTCAACCAACGCCGGGCCGTTGTCGCCGGAAATCTCGTGCTTCACCAGAACGAAGCACAACGCGCCATTGCGGCCGTGTTTGATCGTTACGTCCTGTACGGTGGACGTGCGGGTGATCGCTTCGTCGACACGGAGCGGCTGATGGAACGTGAAACGGCCGCCGGCCCACATACGGCGTGGCAGCGGCACGGGGGGCAGGAAGCCGCCTCGTGCAGGATGGCCGTCGGGGCCCAGAATGGATTGCCGAGCCGTGGGGAGGAAGTAGAGCCAGTGCCAGAGTGGTGGCAGAGGATCCCCGGCACGCGGCCCAGGGTCGTCCCGATCCAGCGTCGCAGACAGCGCGGCGATCGGAAATCGCGTGACCTGATCATGCAAAGTTTCCTGTTTGCCGATCCAGGATCGCAGGTGATCGACATCCAGTTCTGTCATGTCAGCAACTCCGTCGCGGCAGCACGCGCCCTGATGGCGCCTTGCCGGGCCATGTCAGCACATAGACCGGTATATGCGGTAGGGTCGAGCAGGCGGGTGATCTGATCCGGGGCCATGTGCGCGGTGACGCGAGGATCGGCGGCAAGTAGCACTCCGAACGGCTTGCCCTCGAGGAAAGCGTCTTGCGCGGCGTCATACACCGCATCATGCGCGTGCTGGCGGCCGATGGCGGCGCCGAGGTCGAGCATCACCGCCTCCGCCATGATCAGGCCGCCGCCGAGGTTGAGGTTAGCGCGCATGCGGGCGGGATCCAGGCGCAGGCCTCGCATGATCTCAGTCATCCGGCCCAGCATATCGCCGGTGGCGATACAGGCGCGTGATTCCGCTGTGTCCATCATCAGGCTGGTGGTGCGGTCGGCCTCATGTTCGGTGGTCATCGCCTCCAGCGCCAACGGGACCATGGCGCGGATTTCGGCGGCGGCCGCAATGACGTCCTGGCACAGTTTGGGGTTGCGCTTCTGCGGCATCGTGGAGCTGCCGACGGTGCCGGGCGGGACTGGTTCCTCAACTTCGGCGAACTCGGTCTTCATCAGCGTGTAGATTTCACGGCCGATTTTGCCGCAAGTGGCGGCAAGCAGGCCAAGCAGCAGGACGTTCTCCGCGAGGTGGTCGCCGATAGCGCGGGACGGAACGGTCATGGAGCCGAAACCCAGCAGCCGGCCGATGCCCTGCTGGACCAGCGGGCCGTTCTGGCCGAGCGACGCGTAGGTCCCTGCCCCACCGCCCAGCATGGCGACGAACAACCGAGGTGCCGCCTGACGGAACCGCTCGGTGTGGCGGATCAATTCGTCGATCCAAACAGCATTCTTATAGCCGAAGGTGGCAGGCACGGCGTGCTGGCCGTGGGTGCGGCCGGCGATGGGCATCTCGGCGCCCCTGTCCGCGAGCTCGGCCATCGCCGACAGGATCTCTCCGATCTGGCGCAGGAAGACGGCGTGCGCCTGGCGCAGAACCAGCAGGTCGCCGGTCTGGGTGATGTTCTGCGTGGTGGCGCCCCAATGGACCCAGCCGCCATGCGGGTCGCCGACGATACGGCCGAGTTCCCAGACCAGCGGCACGATCGTGTGGCCGGTGCGGGCGAATCCCTCGTCGATGCGGGCGCGGTCCATCTTGTCCAGCCGTGCGGCTGCGGCGATGGCGGCTGCGGCCTCGTGGGGGATGACGCCTAGATCAGCCTGAGCCCGGGCCAGCGCGGCCTCGACGTCCAGCCAAGCCTGCCAGCGGTTCTCCAGGCGATACAACGCGCGGATGCCGGGGTCGGCGACGCGCGTGGCGGTGGGTAGCGTGTCGGACATGATTTGAATCCTGGCGGTCGTCCTCTCGGGGGAAGATCGCAGCCAGCAGGGTGGGCTGCAAGCGTCGGCGGCGGATGCGGTGCGCTGTTCCGTGGGCGCTGTTCGACTTCTATGTGGTCGCCGGAAAGGACATTCACGCCCCGCCGCTATCATCGCGGCGGTCAGCCGCGGTTAGTGCGATTTTCGATCACGCGGTCGAGTACGCCCGGATCACCCTCAGCGTTGCTTTTGCCGTCTCGACAAATCTTTGCTGCGCCTCCTGTGCGGCGTGATCCACTTCCAGATCGCGGGCTAGTCTGACAGGGCAATGCAGCCGAGTGTCGCGGCCGTCCCGGCGATGCCGTGCAAGCGACGCATCAATTCGACAGGCTCCTCTACGAGCCAGCCGTCATTCAGCCTGGGGAATACTTCCTCAACTGATAGTACAAGGTTTTCCAGAAATCTCGCCATCGCGCCCGCGGGAAACATCTTGGCTATCCTGTCGAGCGAGTTGAGGTCCGGGGCCAGGGCCGTTTCGCCCCGCTGCCGAATGGATTTCACCGGGGTGCGCTCCCCCAGGCGGTACCCCAAACATTTCAACAAGGCCGCGGGGGTCACCGGCTTGAGCAGAAACCCATTCATGCCGGCATCCCTCAAGTCCTGCCCGAAAAGATGGGTTGAACTAGCCGTCAACGCAACGATGGGGGTTTTTCCTTTGTCGCCGGTCAAAGAACGGATCATGTAGCCTGTCTCGAACCCGCTCATGTCCGGCATCATTACATCTATAAGCACGAGATCAAAGCGGTTCAAAACAAACTGTGATATCGCTTCCTTGCCGCTACGAACGACGCTCGTCAGGTATCCTGCATCATCAAGTGTCTTATGGATGATCTCCCGCGTTTGCGCATCGTCCACGCCCACCAGGATTCTGGGCCGTCCGTCGTGCCGGACGAGAGGTTGATCCGCGCCACCACAGGGTTCGTCATCCAGCCCCCGGTACACATCCAATACCGCCCGCTGCTGGTCAAGTGAAGCATGTTCCCCCGGCGACCGCGGTGGGCCGGCGGAAGCTGGCTCCTGTTCCCGTCGTGGATCGGGCATCGTTGGTTTGGCCTGTCCGGGGTCCGCGGTGGCCGGCTTCGCCACATAGCCCGCGATGTGCTGCAAAAGCTCTGCCGGTACGAACGGCTTGCAGACGAAACCATTGGCTCCGGCGCGCAGAGCCGCCTTGAGCGCCTTCTCCGTGTGATAGTGTGACAGCACGAGTATCGGCACATTTCGCCAGCGAGGGATGTTTCGCAGACCTAGGCAAGTTTCCCGTCCGTCCCCGTCGGGCATGGCCAAATCGATGATCGCCACGACGGCATCGAGATTTGCCGCCAGGCTAAGTGCCTCTCGTCCTGTCGCCGCAAGTAAAACCGTGTAGCCGGCTCCGGTTAACACGGTGCGGAGAACGTCGCGCATGCTCGCGTCGTCGTCAGCTACGAGCGCGCATCTACCAAGTGAGACGGGATTCTCGAAGGGGGGTCCTACAACCATACATCAAGCTCCGGATCCCAGGATAGGGTAGGAGCATGAACCAAACGTTAATTCGACCTGAGCCTCTGAAACATCTGCTCCTTGTCTCGCCCGGCGCCCCGGGTCCTAGACCACATGTTCGCCTGAGATAGGGGGCGACCCGTCTCACAGTATGCAGGCTTTCGAGGGTTGCGCTGGATGGTCCGCGCCGAGCCTCATGCATAGGAGACGGGTCATGGACAAGCCTATCATCTACGTCGGTCTGGACGTGCACAAAGATACGATCGCAGTCGCACTGGCCGAGGCGGGCAAACGGGGCGACGTGCGCCAATACGGCCAGATTGCGAATACGCCTGCTGCCCTGAAAGGGGCGGCGGCGAGATTGGCTCGTAGTGGTAGCGATCTGCGGTTCTGTTACGAGGCCGGACCCTGTGGCTACGGGATCCAACGGCAATTGACGGTGGCTGGACACGAATGTGTGGTCGTTGCGCCATCGCTGATCCCGCGCAGACCCGGCGACCGGATCAAGACTGACCGGCGGGACGCGATCAATCTCGCCAAGCTGCACCGAGCGGGTGAGCTCACGACGGTCTGGGTTCCAGATCAAACGCATGAGGCGATCCGCGATCTTGTGCGTGCCCGTCTGGCCGCGGTGCGCACCCTGCGCCAGGCGCGTCAGCAGCTATCCGGTTTCCTGCTGCGTCATGGCCATCACTACCACCGACCGGGGTGGACGCTGATGCACCGTCGCTGGCTGGCTGGATTGCGCTTTGAACAACCGCTGCACCACATTGTGCTGGAGGATTGTATCGCTGCCGTCGAGGCGGCGACAGCGCGGCGCGATCGCCTGGAGGCGCATATCGAAGTGGCGCTGGCGGACTGGTCGCTGGCACCGGTGGTGCGCGCGCTGCAGGCGTTACGCGGGATGGCCTTGGTGGTGGCGGCGACGTTGATCGCGGAACTCGGTGACATCACCCGCTTCGCTAATCCGCGCCAGCTGATGTCGTATCTGGGCCTGGTGCCATCGGAGCATTCCAGCGGCGGAACGCGACGCCAGGGCGGGATCACCAAGGCCGGCAACAGTGCCGCACGGCGTATGCTAATCGAGGCCGCCTGAGTTATCGATTTCCAGCCCGGATCAGCCGAGAGATGCTGTTGCGCCAAGAGGAGCTACCGAAGGCAATCCGCGATACGGCCTGGAAGGCTCAGGAACGGCTGTGTCGTCGCTATCGCAGGCTCGCCCAAGCTGGGAAGCTGCCGACCGTGGTGACCGCCGCGATTGCACGTGAACTGTCGGGATTCGTCTGGGCAATTGCTCAATTGGTACATCGGGCAAACGGCTGACCCGCTCGCCGAGACCGCCATGGGCGGAACAGCCACAGGGAGGACGCGACCGCATTAACACATCCCAAACTGAGCAAGGCTGGGGGCACGGTCACGGCCAGGAGAACCCTCGTAACCACTATCAGTCGGATCTCATCCGATGCTGGCTCCTAGACAGAGGAAGCTCCGCGAACTCATCGTGCGGAATTGTATCGAAATACTTCGACAGGTCGGCGTCCACCACATCGGTGAACCCCTGGCACAGCAGTCGGTGCACCGCCTTGACCGCATCGATGCCGCTGCGGCCCGGTCGGTAGCCATAGGCAGTGGGTTCGAGGTCCGCCTCGAAGATCGGCTCCAGCACCAGTTTCGCCGCGGTTTGCACCACGCGGTCCCGGATTGTCGGGATGCCAAGTGGTCGCTCGCCGCCGCCGGGCTTCGGAATCATCACCCGTCGCACCGGTTGGGGCTGGTATGTCTTGGTTCGTAGTTCCGTCTCGATGCCGTCCAGCCAGTTCTCCAGCCCTGCTGCCTCGATCGCCGCGAAGTCCACGCCATCGACGCCTGGTGCACCCTTGTTGGCGCGTGCCAGGTCGTAAGCATGGCGCAGTATATCCGCGCGGTAGACCTTGTCGTAGAGCAGGTAGAACCGGAAGTTCGGCTCCGCCTTCGCCTTGAGATAGAGCTTTCTCTGAAGCGTCCTGATCTTATCGGGTGTTGTCAGGCTCATCACCAATCACCGATCCTCGGCTCCTTCAAAAGCGTACCAGAAGTCAGGGTCCTTTCCTCCGCTGGCGTTACCCAGCCTCAGCAGTATTACGACCCTGTCCGACACCCGCCTGAGCCGCCGTCCTACGACGACGTTGAGGCCGCTACCCTCGCCCGCGACGGGTCTCCCCCAATTACCCGGCTCACCCTTCCGACATGCCGTGCCCAATACCCCGATAGACCAGAACGGGTGCGTCTGTCGGTTGCTACCCCGTCCCACTTGGGCCTTCCCCGTTATTCAGGCGGGTCGGCGTCTATGACTTCACTTTCGAGATCCTATGATGGTGCAGGGGCGGCCGGGTTAATAAACTCTGGCAGTCGCAACCAAGTATGGAGAACCGGCGTGCCGAACACCTTGTCATTGCCTGTTGTTGCCGTGGATTACAATACAACGCTGGTGCTCGCCTTGGAGACCAGCAGTAAAAATTGGGTGCTGGCGGCACATGTACCAGGTACGCGGCAGGTGAAAGCCAAGCAAATGATCGCGCCGAGCGCCGATGCGCTGGAAGCGGCGATCGAGGGTTACCGAAGGCGCGCGGCAGCGGGCGGACAAACCGTCGAGCGGGTCATCCTGGTGTATGAGGCCGGGTATGGCGGGTTCTGGCTGGCGCGCTGGCTGAAGGCGCATGGCATTGAGGTGCATGTCATCCAGCCCTCGAGCGTACCGGTGGAACGGAAGAAACGTCGGGCCAAGTCAGACAACATCGACGCCGATCTTCTGCTGCGGACGCTTCTGGCCTGGTTGCGCGGCGAACCGCGAGTCTGCTCGATGGTGCCAATCCCCGACGAAACCGCGGAGGATGCCCGGCGCCCGTCGAGGGAACGGGACGAACTCGTCCGCGAGCGCATCTCACTGACCAACCGTATCGGCGCAGTCCTGACGACACTGGGAGTGGATGGCTTCAATCCGCTGAGAAAGGATCGACGCAAACAGCTGGAGGCGCTGCGGACGCCGTTTGACCAACCGCTGCCGGAACATGCCAAGGCGAAGATCGTCCGCAGCATCGATCGGCTGGAGTTGGTCATGGCGCAGATCGCGGCGCTTGAAGACCAACGCGACGCGGTGCTGGAGCAGGATGCGCCTGGTATGGCGCAGCGGATGATCCAGGCGCTGGTGTTGCTACGCGCCATTGGGGCGCAGACAGCGACGGTGCTCGTGTACGAGGCGTTTGTCCGCCATTTCTCCAGCGGCAAGACGCTGGGAAGCTACGCCGGCCTGACCGGGACGCCGTTCAACAGCGGCGGCGCCGAGCGCGAGCAAGGAATCAGCAAGGCGGGCAACCAGCGCTTGCGCGCGACGATGGGAGAACTGGCATGGCTGTGGGTGCGCTATCAGCCGGAAAGCACATTGTCGAAATGGTTCCGGGAGCGGTTGGCAGGCGCCAAGGGCCGCATGAAGAAGATCCTGATCGTTGCGATGGCGCGCAAGCTGCTCATCGCCCTGTGGCGATATGCCACTCACGGCGTCATCCCGGAAGGTGCCGTGTTGAAGCCGGCTTGATCATCGGCGAAGCCGTGCCGCTTCCCTTACTCAATCAACTGGAAATGCAATGACAAAGGAAACCGAATAGGCGTCGCTGCGCCTGAACGATCCGAGGGGGTGGCTACCGCAGCAGGCCACGGGCGACATGCTTCGTTTTCGAGAATGGGGCCGCCCTCTTGGAACTCCGCTTTGCCCGTATTCGGGATAATGGTGCGGACGCTGGTCCGGCCGGATGTGAGGTTGGCGGGCGAAATCCCGTCTCGACAGGAGTTCCACCTCGGTGACGAATACAGAAAAGGCAATCGATCGCAATGAAAAAATGTTGAGCGATTGCCCGGCCGGAAAGGAAACCGCGTCGACCCAAGGATGAGCAGCCACGGCCGCGACCAAATCTGGGCAGGAAGGTGCGGACGAGAACAGGGCGGCCCTGGACGGTCCTGTTGTTGGTCCACTCTATTGCGTTACATAACGGAGAACAGGCCATGCCGAGAGGTCGCCAACCCGACGGCCAGCACGCCCTCAGCAACGCTGAACGACAGGCCCGATACCGCGCCCGCCACCAAGCCGAACCACCGCAACCTGTGGTTCGCTATCGTCGGCCAACGGACCGACGTGCCAGACCTCAGCGCTGGCGCGAGGCGGCTGCCGAGCTGGTCGCATTGCAGGCCGAATATGCCGTCTGGTTCGATGCCTTGCCTGAAAGCCTTCATGACAGTGCAACCGCCGAGGCACTACAGGCCATCGTCGATCTCGACCTTGACGTGCTCACCGCGATCGAGCCGCCGCGCGGCTATGGACGCGACTGAGCACAGCGAATGGATCGCCCACGACGAAAGGGACCCCGACGCAGCGCTTCATACAAACTCTCATCCCGCCATCGACCACCCCTGCGTCGTGGAGACCGCCGCCCAAAAGCTCAGAAATTACTGCTTGACCCCTCAACCATCATGTGAGGCCTGCTCAGGCTTCACTCACGTTACGGCCTGCCGGATTGCTCAACCGCCCAAAGGCGGCCTTTGTCACGAGGCTTCGGCCCGCCCGGTTGCCCGATCGAACCGCTCGTCAGCTACCAGGGTCTACCGACAACTCCCTGGATGGATCCTCCCTCCACTGGTGAACCGCGCCGTTGGGGCGCACTGAATAAGTCAGGCTAGCCTCTGATTTTGTGGGCCGATTCACCCGACCGCATGAATGCTTCTGTCGGGATCGGAACACTAGGCCCGGAGGAACGTGGCAACTTCGCTCACAAAAGTCTCGGGATCAATCGGTTTCGGAATATATCCATCGAAGCCGCTATCGATTATTTTACGCCGGTCGTCGACCATCGCCAGCGCAGTCACCGCGACCAGCGGTATGGCCGACAGCACCGGGTCGGCGCCGAGCTGCCGGGCCACCTCGTAACCGTCGATCACCGGCATCAAGACGTCGCAAATGATCAAATCAGGCGACGCTTGATGGGCCATATCAAGCCCCTGCGCGCCACTGTGTGCGCCCCGAACACTGTACCCGAACGCGCTCAGCAGATAGGACATCATTTCGACATTAGTCGGATTATCGTCGATCAACAGAATATTTTTACTCATCGCTGGTATCATCCGGTAGCGTCAGGGTAAATTTGCTGCCCTTACCGTATTCGCTGACGAGGGTGATCTCGCCACCGATGAAATGGGCTAATTTTTGGCTGATATACAAGCCAAGACCAGTTCCTTCCGGCCCGTTGGCTTTCTCATCGATCCGTGAGAACGCTATGAACAGCTTTGCCTGATCCGCCGGGCGCACACCGATACCGGTATCAAGAACGGAGATCTCAACACGTTTGGCGTCATTCGTGACGACCTCGCGAACTTCAAGAGAGACATGGCCGTTAGCAGTGAACTTGATGGCATTCGCGACGAGGTTGGTGACGATCTGCCAAACTGCCCGCTGCGAGGTCGTCACCACGATCTCCTCCGCCGGGACGATGCTGCGAAGCTGTAGTTGTTTCGAGGCGGCGACGGAACCAAGTGAGGCGCAAATGTCGTGGACCAGTTTTTTACAGTCGATGGCCTCTTTACCGAGTTCAACCTTGCCAGATTCAATTTTTGCCAGATTGAGCAGATCATTGATCAGTGACAGCAAATGGTTTCCGCAGTCCCGTATCGTCTTGAGTTGTCTTTCCTGTTCCGATGTCAGATCGCCGGGAAGTTTCATCAGCAGTATCCCGGTAAAACCGAGGATGCCATTCAACGGGGTACGCAGCTCATGCGACATGCTGGCCAGGAATTGGTTCTTGACGAGATTTGCGGCCTCCAGCTCGTGGTTCTTATCGCGCAGCTTTTTCTCGAATAATTTTTGTTGGGTGACGTCCCGCAGATTGCATTGGAGGGTGACCTCCTGGCCTACCTTGTAAACCACTGCCACAACCTCTACCTCGAGCTCGCGTCCGTCCTGCCCGCGCAGCGGCATAGAAGCACATTGATAGTGGTCGCCCGTCCCGGCCATGGCGGCGACCGGCAGTTCTTCGCCATCCTCGGGTCGGATGCCAATCTCCGCCAACGTCCGTCCGAGACAGTCCTCGCGGGAGTATCCTAGGAGGTTCATCAAAGACTGATTGACGTCGTAGATTTTCTGCGTGGCCGCATTGGCGACTATTATGCCGTCCATCGCGGTCTCGAACCGCCTGCGATGACGCAGTTCGGACGTCAGCACGGCAGCGTCACGTTCCTCTTGCATGCGATGCTGGTGGGCCCTCTCGAGGGCAACCGTGACGGCAATGGGCAGCCGGCTCAGCCGGTCCTTGCGGACGAAGTCGCTTGCTCCAGCCTTGACCAGTTCGACAGCGGCTTCATCTTCGAGTGTCCCGGTAACGATCACGATCGGCAGGTCCGGGCACAGGGTGCTCGCAATCTGGATTGCCGTTCCAGCATCGAAACCAGGGAGTGCGTTGTCGCATAACATGATGTCGGGGTGGAACTCGATAAAAGCCTCAACCAGGGCTTGGCGCGTTTGCACGCGCCTCGGCTCGAACATCAATCCACCTTTTTTGAGGGTATGGACAATTAGCTCCGCATCGTCAGGCGCATCCTCGAGAAGGAGAATTTTGAGCTCGCGGTTTGTCGGCATCCAGGCTGGCGTTCTCGCGTCAGGGGAGGACGGTGGCCGAACCGATGGTTGGGAGGATGGGCGGGCCGGCGCGAGCGGATCAGACATGATCGCCACCGCCTTGCCGAAGGGCGCCAGGGTAGGTCGTACCCTCCCCTGCCCCGCCCAGCGTCCAGACGCGACCACCGTGCCGGCCGGCGATTTGCTTAGCGGCGAGCCCGATGCCGGTGCAGGGGAAATCGTTGCCATGTGGCTTGACGAACGCTCCGACAGGCCGGTCGTTGGTCACAGATATGATCGCCATCTATTCCTGTCCATTTCGAAAATGACGCGGCTTGCGATGTCGAGGGCCACCATCCTCGGCTTCGCCCCGGACCGCGCCGTAAGCCGCGGATCGCCGGCCTGAGACGACCGTGACGCGCTGCGCTGACTGGCCCTCGCCATTCATGCGCTTATTTCGCCCGAGGCCCAACGTATGTTCTCCTGGAATAATGGTCTGACGCGAAGGGCCTCCTGCTTACGCGTGAGAAACAACCGGAGCGATTGTTTGGGACACCCTTGTTGGGGCCCGGTCACACCTCGCCGCCACACATATAGGGGCAAAAAGTTAACAAACCGCTAACAATGGTCTCCCGATCCCGCCGGGACTGCCTCGATTTTGGCAGCGAGGGGCGCCCTGAAACTGTGTGATTGAGACAAAATCTATGCTTTTGGCCGGCTGTTAACCATTTCTTAATTCTCAAACCGGTATGATTAGCCCGCTCGGCGTTTACGTAAGAATTACCGTGTCCCCTATGTGAAGTCGTTCGCCTTGCAACTTGATGTTCCGGAGCTCCATATTTCATGACTGACCACCCGACCGAATTGGCCCCCGAGCCTCTCGCGCAAATGTTGAAGTGCCCCAGTGGCATTAACGGTCTGGATGAAATCACCAATGGCGGCCTGCCACGCGGGCGTCCCACTTTGGTCTGTGGATCGTCGGGCAGCGGCAAGACCCTGCTCGCCATGGAATTCCTCGTCCGCGGCATCCAGCAGCACAACGAGCCCGGCGTCTTCATCTGCTTTGAGGAGCGCGCAGCCGATCTGGCGGCAAACGTCGCCTCGCTTGGGTTCGATCTCGCGGCGATGATCGAAGACAAGAAGCTGTTCATCGATCATGTGGCGATCGACCGCTCCGAGATGATGGAGACCGGAGAATACAACCTCGACGGTCTGTTCATGCGGCTGGATGCGGCGATCGATGAGGTCGGCGCCAAGCGCATCGTGCTCGACACTCTCGAAATCCTGTTCAAATCAAGGCATCCTTCGCGCCGAACTCCGCCGCCTGGTCGCCTGGATCAAGGAGAAAGGCGTCACCGCCATCGTCACCGGAGAGCGGGGTGACGGCGTGCTCACCCGCAACGGCCTGGAGGAATACGTCTCCGACTGCGTGATCCTTCTGGACAACCGGCTGATCGACCAGGTGGCGACGCGGCGCCTGCGCATCATGAAGTATCGCGGGTCGGCGCACGGCAGCAACGAATACCCGTTCCTGATCGACGAGCAGGGCTTCAGCGTGCTGCCGATCACCGCGATCGGGCTACACTACACGGCGTTGCAAGACATCATCTCGACCGGCATTCCCAAGCTGGACGCCATGTTCGGCGGCAATGGCTACTTCAGGGGCGGCACTTTGCTGGTTTCCGGCAGCGCCGGAACCGGCAAGAGCAGTATTTCCGCGCATTTCATCGACGCCGCCTGCCGGCGCGGCGAGCGCTGCATCTACTTCGCGTTCGAGGAATCACCCGACCAGATCGTGCGCAACATGCGATCGATCGGTATCGACCTGGACCCCTGGCGCAAGACAGGCATCCTGCGATTTGCCGCCTCGCGTCCCGCCAGCTTCGGCCTGGAGGTCCACCTCAGCTCCATGCTCAAGTTGGTGGACGACTTCAAGCCCCAGGTCGTCGTGCTCGATCCGGTTTCTAGTTTCGAGCAGGCCGGTGGCGTGACCGACGCCCTGGCGATGCTTATGCGCATGGTCGATTTGATGAAGATCCGCGGGATAACCGCGCTGTTCACCAGTCTGACCAGCGCCGAACAGGCAGCCGAACGGAGCGAAATCGGGATTTCCTCGCTGATCGACACCTGGCTGATCGTGCGTAACCTGGAGCAGGCGGGTGAGCGGACCCGCACCCTGGCGGTCATCAAGTCCCGCGGCATGAAGCACTCCAACCAGGCGCGTGAGCTTATCCTGACCGACAACCGCATCGACTTGGCGGACGTTTTCATCGGGCCGGACGGCAAGATCCTGACCGGCTCGGAGCGCGGTGCGCAAGAGATGGTGGATCGCGCCGCCACGATGACAATGCAACAGATCATCTCTGGCAAGCGAGCCGCGCTGGCACGCAAGCAAGCAGTCATGGATAGCAAAATCGCCGAAATGCAAGCCGAACTCGCCGCGGAGACCGCGGAGCTCGGCGTGACGGTCGGGCAGCAGGAAGCCGCCGCGGCCAGCCTGATCGGCGGCCGTGCCTTGCTCGGGAGGGAGCGGGAACAATCCAACGGCTCGCGATTGCCGCACAGCAATGGAGGTCGGGGGTGATGTCGTCCGAGCTTGAGGCACATGCCGAACCGGCGGGACCGTCCCCTGACCCGACATCGGAATGGAGCCTACGTCTCTACGTCCTTGGCAATAGCCCGCAGTCCGAGACGGCCATCCGCAATCTGCGGCGGCTCTGCGAGACCCATTTGTCCGGCCGCTACCACATCGAAATCGTCGATTGCTGGTGACGCCGCGGCTGTCACGCGACGACCAGATCGTGGCGATCCCGACTTTGATACGCAAGTTGCCGGGACCGATCCGAAAAATTATCGGCGATCTGTCGGACACGGAGCGGACGCTGGTCGGGCTGGAACTTAAGCCGGCGGCCCGGACGAAGCGTTTGCCAACATGAAAAACCCCCCGAACGACGAAAACACCGACGAAGTGCCGGCAGCCGGGCCGGTCTTCGGTTGCAACTCTATGTCAGCGGAGCCACGCCGCGTTCGGCTCTGGCGATCGCCAACATCAAGGCGATCGGCGAGGGGCGCCTGCATGGTCAGTACGACCTGGAGGTGATCGATGCCTGTCAACAGGGCGCACTGTTGCGCAACCAGCAGATCGTTGTGCTCCCCACCCTGATCAAGCATCTGCCGTTGCCGATCCGGCGGATGGTGGGTGACCTGTCGGATACGGAAAGCGTGCTGCTGGGCCTCGGGCTCGATCCCGATGATTCGGACGCGACTGAGCCACACAGTAACGATCCCAATGCGGACTGAACTGGAGAACCAGGCCTTACGGGAAGAACTTGCCGAACTGACGTTGCGGCTCAACGAATCTGAAAATATGCTGCAGGCGATCCGCTCCGGCGCGGTGGACGCCATTGTCGTCGACACGTCGGCGGGCGAGCAGTTCTTCATGCTGCACGGCGCGGAAACGCCCTATCGCGAGATGGTCGAGACCATGAGCGAGGGTGCCGTCACGGTGGGGTCCGACGGCGTCATTCTGTACGCGAACCAGCGCTTCGCGGAGATGGTGAAGGCTGACCTGCGCGCGATCATAGGGTCAAACCTGCTGGTCTACTGTGCGCAGGAGAACGCCGCGTCGGTCGCCTCGGCATTCGAACAAAGCGCCGACAGCGTGCCCCGCATCAGGGCGACCCTCGCCCTCCGACGCGACGCGTGTGCCGGCGAACATGGCGATGCGTTGCCACCCGACCTATGGACTCGACAGCATCGCCATCGTGATCACCGACCTGACCACATGGCAGGAGGCCGAGGATGCGCGTGAACGCGCCATCCGCAGGTTGCGGGTCATGAATGCCTGCTCCAATGTCATCATCCATGCCGTTGACGAAGGGAAATTGCTGTCAGACTTTTGTCAGGCAATGATGACTGTCGGCGGCTACAAGTCGGCCTGGATCGGCTCCACGGGGGATGTCCCGGCGGAATCGTTTTGCCCTGTCGCGCGATCTGCCATGCACCTCGAATGCAAGGAGAATTATGGCTCCGTTTCGGCGAAGTCCAATTCTGACTGCGTACCGGCAGGCACCGGGATCTGTCCTCGCACTGTCTTCGTCCTGCGCGACGGAGATGCCCAGCCTGACCTGAAGTTGTCGGGCTGTATGCCACAGGCCATGGACTATCGGCCGCGTGTGACCCTACCGTTGACGGCCGGTGATGAATTCTTCGGGTGCTGGGTCATGTGCTCCGATAAATCCGGCGCATTCGATCAGGACGAACTGGACCTGCTCACCACGCTGTCGAACGATCTCGCGTTTGGCGTGGCTGCCCTGCGCAACAAGACCGCTCGCGCGCGACTTGCCGCCATTGTCGAATCAGCCGGCGAACCAATCGTTGGGCGGGACCTGGACGGGACGATCACAAGCTGGAACCACGCCGCCGAGCAATTGTTCGGATACCGCTCCGATGAGATCGTCGGCCAGCCTTTGGCCACGCTTTGCCCGCCCGAGCTCGATGGCGAAACAAGCCAGCTGTTCGAAAAGGTTCAGCACGGTGAGACGATCGACCAATTCGATAGTGTCCGGGTTGCCAAGGACGGCCGCCATATTCCCGTTATGCTGACGTTTTCGCCGGTGTTTGATCACGAGGGTGGTATCACCTCGGCTGCGATATTCATACGCGACAATACAGCACGGAAGCGAGCCGAGCAGTCGCTTCTGGCCAGCGAAGCGAGGTTTCGAAACCTGCTGAACACTCTGCCGCAGAAAATCTTCCTGAAAGATCGCGAAAGTATTTTCACGTTCTGTAATGAGAATTTTGCCAAGGACTTCCGGATCGAACCGGGCGAAATCATCGGCAAGAATCTGCACGCGTTTTTCCCCCGAGAGCTTGCGGATAAATACCGCGCGGATGACCAGGCCGCTATGAAGTCGGGCAAGAGCGTGGACCTGGAGGAGCGTTACGTCGTCGATGGCGTAGAGAGCATGGTGCAAACCATCAAGGTGCCCATGCGGGACGAGCATGGCGAAGTTATGGGCCTTCTTGGCATCTTCTGGGACATCACCGAGCGCAAGCAAAACGAAGCCAAAGTGAGGGAGAGCGAGTTGCTGTTCCACACGCTGACCGATGCGATGCCGCAGATGGTCTGGATGTGCACTCCCGCCGGCCTGAACATCTACTTCAACCAGCAGTGGGTGGATTATACCGGATTGACGCTTGAAGAGAGCTATGGAACGGGCTGGATCATGCCCTTCCATCCGGATGACCAAAAAACTGCCGGAGAGGCATGGGACCTTGCGACCCGGAGCCGTGAAAGTTACCGCGTAGAAAGCCGTCTCCGGGCCGCGGATGGCAGCTACCGCTGGTTCCTCATGAAGGGCGAACCTCTCGCTGATGCCTCGGGGCAGATCATCAAATGGCTCGGCACCTGCACCGACATCGACGAACTGAAGTGTGCGCAAGACGAGTTGCTGCAGAGCCGCGAGCATCTCGAGGAGAGTGTTGCGGCCCGCACCGCCGATCTGGCGAGAGCCAATCAGGCGCTTGCCAGCAGCAACAAGGAGCTGGAGAGTTTCTCGTATTCCGTGTCGCATGATTTGCGGGCGCCATTGCGCGCGATCGAGGGGTTTTCGGCGATCCTTCTGGAAGACTGCGCCGACCAGTTGGACGACGACGGCCGGCGGATGCTCGGGCTGGTCCGGCAAGGCTCGGTCAAGATGGCTCGGCTGATTGATGACATCCTCGAGTTCTCCCGCGCTGGCCGGGCGGCGATGAAGATGGTGGCGCTCGATATGAACGCTTTGGTGCGGCTGGCACTGGCGGACCTCGCGCCGGCGATCGAAGGCCGCGCGCTGGAGTTCCGCATCGCCACCTTGCCGGCGGCTTATGGCGATGCGCACACGATACAGCGGGTATGGATGAACCTTCTGGACAATGCCATCAAGTACACCGGGCCGAGGCAGCCGGCCGTTGTCGAGGTCGATGCGCGCGAGACCGACGGCGAAATGATGTATTTCGTGAAGGACAACGGCGTCGGATTTGATATGCGATATGTCGGCAAGTTGTTCGGACTATTTCAACGGCTGCACTCTCCGGAGGAATTTCCGGGCACCGGATGCGGCCTCGCCATTGTCGAGCGTATCATCACCAGGAACGGGGGGCGGCTGTGGGCCGAGGGTCAGCTAGACCAGGGCGCCACCGTCTACTTCGTCCTGCCATCCACGAAGGTCAAATATGAATCAAGCTTTACAAGAAGTTGAGGTCCTTTTGATCGAGGACACGGCAACTGACGCGGAACTCTGTATTCGGACACTCAAGAAACATAATATCTCCAATAAAATAGTTTGGGTCAAGGATGGGGCGGAGGCGATCGATTATTTTTTTGACGAGTCAGCAAACGCCCAGCCGAGAGCGATGCCCAGGCTGGTCCTGCTCGACTTGCATCTGCCGAAAGTGTCCGGACTCGAGGTGTTGCGTAGATTAAAACAAAACCCTCGTAGTAAATCTATCCCTGTGGTCGTCCTGACGTCTTCGAAAGAGGACCGCGACATCGTCGAAAGCTATAATCTCGGCGTCAATAGCTATGTCAGCAAGCCGGTCGAGTTCACCTTATTCGTTGAGACAATCACGCAGTTAGGGCTGTACTGGCTGATCACGAACCATTCGCCGGCAGAAATAGGACCGTCCGGACAAACGACGAGCGGCTGACGTCGACAGCGGAAGGTTGCCGCCGGGCGGGGAGGTTTCACAACCCGCACGCGATATCCAGGATTAGTTCATTACTGGCCTCCGGCGCGCCGAACGTTCGACCGGAGATTCCGAAGCGGCATGTCGCAGGCGGCTAGCGGTTCAAATCAGACGGATGGCACCGTCCGTTTTGAACCCCTAGTCTCTGATTTTGTGGGCCAATTCACCCGACTGCATGAAATGCTTCTGTCGGGATCGGACCACCGAATTCCATCGCGGCGATCACCGCGTGCTCGTGGGCGATCGCCGTGCGGTCCGGGTTCACCTGCAGGTCGGCCAGCTCGCTGGTTGACCAAAATCCCAAGATCTATCCTTATGCGATGCGATGCGATGCGATGCGTGGCGTGTCGTCGAATGGCAGCTTGACGCCGAGATTGGCCGTCCTAACAATGTCAGCCGAAGGCCTCGAACCTTCACGGCTGCACCGACTGCACCTGATCGGCGACGAAAGAAACGCCGGCTCCTTCGACAAAATACAACAGGGAGGAAGAACCATGACCCAACAGGGCCAGAACCGCCGCAATGTTCTAAAAGCCACTGCCGCGGCCGTGACGGCTGCCTCGCTCGGGGCGGCGAGCAAGGCCTTGGCCGCTGCCGGAGACGGTAAGGCTACGCTCCCTGGCACCGGCCGGCGATTTCATCGTGTTGCCGAAACGATGCCGGCCGGCGACCTTCCGCCGCCGGACTATGCCCGCAACATGCGCCTGATCGGTCACACCGATCAGGGCGGCCGCTCCGACGGCATACAAATCATGGTTTATCGGGGTTACGCGTATATCGGTCACGCCTTCTCCAAAGGCTTCAGCGTTATCGATGTCCGGGATCCGGCCAATCCGAAACCTGTCAACTACGTGGCCGCCCCGCCAAATACTTGGAACATCCATCTCCAGGCTCACGATGACTTGTTGCTGGTGATCCACGGCAAGGATTTGCTCGCCCAGGCGGCATTCGCCGACGAGCATCAGTATTACAAGCCGGATACAGACAAGTTTCAGGCTGCCGCGACTAAGTCCGATACCGGCAGCTTTTCGGCAGGTCTTGCGGTCTTCGACATCTCGAAGCCTGATGCGCCCCGTCAGATCGGCTTCATGCCGGTGAAAGGGGACGGGCTGCATCGGCTCTGGTACGTCGGCGGACGTTGGGCCTATGCGTCAGCGCTGCTCGATGGATTTAGCGACTACATCCTGATTACGATCGACATGGCTGACCCGACCGAGCCGAGGCTGGCGGGCCGTTTCTGGCTGCCCGGCATGAATCTCGCCGCCGGTGAGACGCCGCATTGGCCACTGGCTCAGGGGCGATATGGCCTGCACCACGGGATCGTCCACGGCGACACCGCCTATTGCTCGTGGCGGGACGGTTGCCTCGTCGTCGTTGATGTCTCGGACCGGGCTGCTCCGAAGATGATCACGCACAAGGTTTGGGCGCCCCCCTACGGAGGCGGCACGCATAACGCATTGCCGCTGCCGGATCGCGACCTGCTGGTCGTGGTCGACGAAGCGGTCCTCGACAAACAGGAAGACGGGCTTAAGTTAATTTGGATGTTCGACAACCGGCAAGCCGACAACCCGATCAGTATTTCGAGCCTCCCGACGCCCGCCAATGCTGACTACAAAACGATCGGGGGACACTTCGGGCCGCACAATATTCACGAGAACCGGCCCGGCACTTTCGTTAGCTCCGATCTGATCTTCGCGACGTATCAGAATGCCGGCGTGCGGGTATTCGATATCCGAGACCAATACCACCCGGTCGAGGTTGGCGCTCTCGTCCCGCCGCCGCCTGCCAAGATGATCGATCCCCGCCCCAATCGCCCGCGCGTAATGCAGTCTGTCGATGTGTTTGTTGACAGGAACGGGGTCGTTTACAGCACGGACATGAATGCTGGTCTGTACATCATGGAATACAAAGGCTGACCTTCGGACGTCGGCTTCCTGTCGGTGGCCGGCGCGCGTTGAATCGCCCGCCGGCCCAGGCGTTCTTTCGGTGCGGACGCCTCTTGTTTAGGCGGTCGCTCACGAAGGTCTGGAGAACCAAGTTCGGGCCTGGTGAGTTGCGTTCGTGGAATCGAGGTTGCAGCAGCGTAGGCAAATCGCACGCCAAAGCCGGTTTTCTCTTGACGCCGAACCAGGGACGGGTGCCAAAATTGTGGTATGACGCCGACAGCGTTTGGTTTGGCCGAAGGGGTAGAAGCCTTCTAGCCTCAGCGATACGCGCAGAATGGCGATTTAAAGAAACCTGGTCGCTCTGCAGAGACACACGATGACGGGGGAAGCGTTCAATACGACCTTACACGTTGGGGCGAAAAGCATAAGCCCAGACCGAAAGCAAAAGGAGCATGGCGATACCCTCAAGCACAGCTCGCGCGCCGGGCGCGCAGTCCGACCGCATTGCGGCGACGTTGGCCGCACTGGTCGTGGTCGGTCTCGCTGTATTCCTGCTGGTTCGTAACCAGCCGATCGCCGATCCCAAGCTGTTCTTTGTCCTGCGGGTTGTTCTCAGCTTCGCTGCCGCTGCCCTGGGCGCCACGATACCTGGGTTTCTCGACATTCGCTGGTCTGGGAATGGCCTGGCGCTCCGAGCCGGAGGCGCACTTGCATTGTTTGTACTGACCTTCGTTTATACGCCGGATATCCTGCCGGATCAGGGTGCAAAAACTGAAGTCACGATCAGCGCCCCGGGCGGGGTGGCGTCGCAGTCGATCACCGGCAGCCCGATTACCATCAATCCATCCCCTGCTGCTCAGAATCCTGCGAAATGAGCGCTTTTGCCTCGATGCGCCGCCTCTTGTTCCTATTGTTGGCCTGCGCGTCGACGCCCCTGGCGGCCCAGACACGGATCGAAGCCCCCGGCGGAGTGGCGGCACAGAACATCACTGGCAGCTCGATCAACATCGGTCTCAATTCAGACGAACAGATTCACCTCGTCGACGTTTTCCTGCAGCGAAGCGCCGTCAGCGTTGAGGCGCGCGTCAAGGCCGAAGCCCGCGCGGCGGAACTTGGCGCGCAGCTCGGGTTCACCCGCGATGCAGTGATCGGCTTCTTCCGCATTTTGGGCGAACAGGACGTGTCGCCAGAGCAGATACCGCTGAAGCTGGGGGAAATTGCGGCGCGGCACCGAGCGATGCTCGATCGTTGGTCAGTGCTGGATACCGCTGATCCGGCCACCGCCGCCCTCGCCGCTGAGGCCAAGGCGGCGATTGACAGCGGGCATTACGATGAGGCGGATGCACTGCTGGTGCGGACCGAGGAACAGGACGCGGCGGCTGCGCGGCAGGCGGAACAGCTTGCCCGCGACGCTGAGCAGGCAGCCGAGCGTCGGTGGCTGAATGCAGCGGAGAAGGAGGGTAAGCGCGGCGACCTTGCAATGACCCGACTTCGCTATGCCGATGCGGCCCAGCGCTACGCGGCAGCGGCGAGCACAGTGCCAGTATCGCGCCAAGACGCGAGGCGCGGCTATCTGGAGCAGGAGGCGGGAGCACTCTATCGCCAAGGCGACGAGCGGGGCGATAACGCTGCCGCATCGCTGGCGATTGACCATTACCGCGAATTGGCTCGTGCCACCGATAAGACCAGTGCTCCGCTCAACTGGGCGCAGATGCAGAACAGCCTTGGCAACGCGCTATTGGTCCTAGGCGAGCGGGAGAGTGAGACGGCGCGGCTGGAGCAAGCCGCCGTCGCCTACCGCGCGGCATTGCAGGAATGGACACGCGATCAAAGGCCGCTCGACTGGGCGATGGCGGAGATGAACCTCGGCCACGCGCTCTGGGTGTTGGGCGAGCGGGAGAGTGGGACGGCGCAGTTGGAGGAAGCCGTCATTGCTTACCGAATGGCACTGCAGGAATGGACCCAGGAGCGGGTACCGCTCGACTGGGCAATGACGCAAAACAATCTCGGTGGCGCGCTCTTGACGCTAGGCGAGCGCGAGAGCGAGACGGCGCGGTTGGACGAGGCGGTGGCCGCATTCCAAGCCGCGCTGCAAGAGGCGACACGGGAGCGGGCGCCGCTGCGATGGGCGATGGCCGAAATAAATCTCGGCAACGCACTGTTGATGCTCGGCGAGCGGGAGAGCGACACGACGCGGCTGCAGCAAGCCGTCGTTGCCGACCGCGCCGTGCTGCAGGAATGGACCCGCGAGCGAGTGCCGCTCAAGTGGGCAATGGCCGAAATAAACCTCGGCTACGCGCTGTTTCGGCTGGGCGAACGGGAGAGTGGAATAGCGCAGCTGGAGGAAGCTGCCGTGGCCTATCGCGCCGCCCTGCAGGAATGCACACGCGAGCGGGACCCGCCGCATTGGGCAACAGCGGAGGCAAATCTCGGCGCAGCACTTTTGACGCTGGGGGAGCGGGACGGCAGCACGGCGCAGCTAGGGGAAGCTGTGACGGCTGAACGCGCGGCGCTCCAGGAGTGGACGCGTGAGCAGGTTCCGCTCAAATGGGCGATGGCCGAAATGAACCTCGGCAATGCGCTATTCAGGCTAGGCGAGCGGGAGACTGGAACGGCGCGGCTGGAAGAAGCCGTCGTCGCCTATCGCGCGACGCTGGAGGAATGGACGCACGAGCGGGCGCCGATGCAATGGGCCATGGTCCAGCGCAACCTAAGTGTTGCGCTGGATACACTCGGAAGCCGCGAGGCTGGGACGGCGCGGCTGGAGGAAGCGGTGGCCGCGGCCCGCGCCGCTTTGCAGGAGGAAACCCGCGAGCGAGCACCGCTCGACTGGGCAATGGCCGAAATAAATCTCGGCAACGCGCTGTTGATGGTCGGCGAGCGGGAGAGCGAGACGGCCCGGCTGGAGGAGGCGGTGGCGGCGTATCGCGGGGCACTGCGAGAGGCGACGCGTGATAAGGTGCCGCTGCAATGGGCAATGGCAGAAAACAATCTCGGCAACTCGCTTCTGACAGTCGGCGAGCGGCAGAGCGAGACGGCGCGGCTGGAGGAGGCAGTGGCGGCGTATCGGGCGGCGTTGGAGGAGCGGACGCGCGAACGGGTGCCGCTCGACTGGGCGGAGACTCAGAACAACCTAGCCATTGCGCTGCGGGCGCTCGGTGACCGGGAAAGCGGGACGGAGCGGTTGAAGGAAGCGGTGGCGACGTATCGCGCGGCGCTGGAGGAGCGGACGCGCGAGCGAGTGCCCCTCCAATGGGCAGCGACACAGGCCAATCTTGGCAACGCGCTTTGTCAACTCGGGGAACGCGAGAGCGGGATGGCACGGCTCGAGGAGGCACTTGCCGCGGAGCAGTCTGCGCTAGAGATCTGGACACGCCAGGACAACCCAAGGCGGTGGGCAAGTGTTGAGAACAATCTCAGCTATGTTCTTGGGAAGGTCGGGGATCGGCGAGACGATACGGCGCTGCTGCAGCAGGCGGTGGATGCGGCTCGCGCGGCGCTGGAGGAGCGGACGCGCGAGCAGGTGCCGCTCGGCTGGGCGGAGACTCAGACCCATCTTGCCAACGCCCTGCTGGCGCTCGGCCAGCGGGAGAGCGGAACGGCACGGCTCGAAGAGGCGGTGGCGGCCTATCGTGCGGCCCTGGAGGAGCGGACGCGCGAGCGGCTGCCGCTCGACTGGGCAGAGACGCAACGCGGACTGGCGAATGCCCTGGCCGCACTCGCGATGCGCCAGCAGAACGCCGCCCGTATGGAGGAAGCGCGTACGTCCATGCTCGGCGCCGTCGAGGTCTATCAGCAGAGCAACGACAACTACTGGCTGCCAATCGCCAAGCGCCGCGTCGTGGAGATGGAAGTCGGATCGATTGAATTGAGAACGAAGTCTGTGCAAGCTAACTAGGACTCGAGTAATGCCGCAACGCGCGTTACAAAAGTTCCAAGAAACATCCTACATTCTACTTAAACGCGCACTTTTTTCTTTTACCTACGCTCCGGTTTTGGACAATTCTTATTCGAGCACCCTTTTATCTCGGGCGCTAACTGCCGGATTTAGGTTCTTGGCTCATGCGAAGGCGATGCGCGATGCTGGCGCTTGCTACAGCTGCTGCGGCCGTCTCAAATTGGGTGACCGCTCCGAGGCCTGATTTCACAGTGGGCCTCGTTGATCTAAGCTCCCCGGAGCCACGGGGGACAATCCATGAGTCAGACTGATCCGGCCACCGGCGCCGAATACCTAGCACGCAGCCTGGCCGCCAACGGCACCAGCCACGTTTTCTTCATCGATGCGGTGCTACGGCGCACCCTGATCGAACTTGGCACCCTTGGCGTCCAGCGAGTGCTCGGTCACAGTGAGAAAGCGGTCGCCTACATGGCCGATGGCTATGCCCGCATCGCCGGTCGGCCGGGCGTCTGCTTCGCACAATCGGTCGGCGCGGCCAATCTCGCCTCAGGTCTGCAGGATGCCTATCTGGGTCGCGCCCCGGTGATCGCGATGACCGGACATAAGCCGCCGTCAATGCAACACCGCAACGCCTATCAGGAAATTCCGCACGCCCCCCTGTTCGCGCCTGTAACTAAGTTCTCGGCGCGGGTGGATCAGGCGGCCGACCTTCCCCGGCTAATGCGTTTGGCATGGCGAGAAGCGATGACCGGCACGCCGAGGCCGGCTCATTTGGACCTCAACGGCTTGCTGGCCGAAGTGATCGAGAACGGGCAGGTTTCCGAAACGCCCGCCGCCGACCCGGTGTTTCAGATGACGCTGCCACCACACCGGCCTGTCGCGTCCTCGATGGAGATCGAGCGAGCCGCCGAACGGATCCTGCGCGCAAAGCAGGTTGTGATCGTCGCGGGCGAAGGGGCGACAGCGTCTGGTGCCGGTAAGGAACTGCTGGCTCTTGCCGAGTTGTTGGCCGCGCCGATTGCGACCTCCCTGGGGGCGCGCGGCCTTGTTCCAACGCGCCATCGCCTGTCGGTGGGATGTGCCGGTAGCTACGCCGCCCCTCCAGCGAACCAGATCGTGTATGAGGCTGAACTCGTCGTGTTCATCGGCTGCGAGACCGGCGACCAGGTGACCCACACATGGCGCATTCCGGCTATCGATACCCCGTGCGTACAGATCGACCTCGATCCGACCGACATTGGCCGTTCCTATCCCAACACAACCGGCGTGATGGGCGATCCTAAATCGACTGTGGCCGCGTTAATCACCGCACTGGGCCGGCCCCCGCGGGACACTGCGTTCGCCGAGCGCGCCGCCGGCATCATGTCCGCCTGGCGGCAAAGCCGGGCGGCGGCTCTCGCGAACAATGCCACGCCGATATGGCCGGACCGGCTGTGCGATGAGATTACGCGTGCTCTGCCTGCCGACGGCATTCTAATCGCCGACACCGGCTATTCCAGCATCTGGAGCAGTTCGCTGATCGAACTGAACGGCGAGGGACAGACGTATCTCCGTGCCGCAGGGTCGCTTGGCTGGGCCTTCCCAGCCGCGCTGGGCGCGAAATGCGCAGCGCCCCGCAGAAAGGTCATCTGCTGGTCCGGCGACGGGGCCCTGTATTACCACCTCACAGAACTTGAAACGGCGCGGCGCCGAGGCATCGCGGTGGTGTTAGTGGTCAATAACAACTCCGGTTTCGGCCAAGGCTGGCCAAACATCCAGCGGCAGCAAGGCAATAAGCCGGGTGACGTCGCCGAACTGGCGCGTTTTGGACCGACGAACTTCGCCGATTTGGCCGGAGTCTTTGGGCTGCGTGGGATACGCGTGGAGGAACCGTCACAGATCGGGCCGGCATTGCGGGACGCACTGGCGTCGGATGAAACTGTCGTCGTCGACGTCGCCACGGATATCGATTGCAGGGCCCCCGAACCCTGGCTGCCAGGAGGTAAATAATGGCCGAAGTAGCGGTTGTCGGCGCGGGTCTGATGGGGCACGCGCTGGCCTTGGTTTTCGCGCTGGGTGGGCATCAGATCCGGCTCACGGATAACAACAGCGAAACGTTGGCGCGTGCGCCTGGTCTGATGGCCACCGCGCTCGCAACCTTGGCCGAGGCCGGTGAGGCGGACGGGACCTGGAACCGGCAGCGGCTTGCGAACGCGGTGCGCTGCGAGCCGTCGCTGGCGGATACTGTCAGAGGCGCAACACTCGTCGTCGAGGCGGTGGTAGAGCAACCCGACGTGAAGCGCACACTCTATGCTCAGTTAAATACGATGATGGAGCCGGAAGCGATTCTTGCCAGCAACACGTCCAATCTGGATATCTTCCCGCTGGTGCCACAGGGACTACAGGCACGCACGATCATCGCGCATTGGTATACGCCCCCTTATCTATGCGACCTGGTCGATCTCTGTCCCGGTCCGGGGACGAAGCCGGGCGCGGTCGAGACCGTGCGCGATATCGTCGCCGCGATGGGCAAGGCGCCGGTGGTGTTCAAGCAGATGGTGCAAGGCTACGTGGCGAACCGGCTGCAGGCCGCGATGCAACTAGAGGTTTACCGCCTGCTCGATGAGGGATTGGTCACGGCGAAGGACATCGACAACTCGGTTCTGCATGGGCTGGCGCTGCGCATACCGATCCTCGGGATCATGGCGAAAGCGGACTTCACCGGTCTGTTGCTGATGCAACAAGGGATGAAGAATCGCAGCTACACGCCGCCAGCCCCCCGGGACCGGAGCGAGACGCTCGATCAACTGATCGCCGAAGGACGCACAGGCGTAATGGCCGGCAAGGGTTATTTCGATTGGGGCGGCCGCAGCCCGGAGGAGTTGTTTCGGGAACGCGATCGCAAGTTGCTGGCACTGAAACAGGCATTACGGGCGATCGGCCCGATGGAGGGCACATGATTCGGTACGACTTGACGGGCAAGACCGCTCTCGTGACAGGGGGCGCCTCTGGCATTGGTTTCGCCACCGCGAAGATGCTGGCAGGGTTCGGCGCCACGGTGGCAGTGAATTTCCTGACCGATGATCCGCGCGGCCCCGAAGCCGTCGACAAGCTGACCGCCGCCGGAGGGAAGGCAACTATGGCGCCGGGCAGCGTAGGTGAGGCCGGCGGGGCGGAAGCCATGGTGTTGAAGGCGGTCGCCGACCTGGGGAGGCTCGATCTGCTGGTCAACAACGCTGGAACGCCCGGAACGCGCCAGCGGATAGCGCCTCCTGATCTTGACCGGATCACCGAGGAACTCTGGACGGCGCTACTGGAGGTCAACCTGCTCGGCGTCTTCCGCTGCGCCAAGGCTGCTGCTCCGGCGCTAAAGGCTGTTGGCGGGGCCATCGTCAACACTGCCTCCATCGCGGGCCTGGGCCGAGCAGGGAGCAGCTTGGCCTACGGTGCTACCAAGGCGGGGGTCGTTAGCTTGACGCAAAACCTCGCTCGGGCCTTGGCGCCGGAGGTTCGAGTGAATGCTATCGCACCGGGAGCTGTGGACAGCTCTTGGATGGTAGAATGGACGAATGAGGAGCGGCAGCAATCCATCGAGCACGCGCTGCTGAAGCGGCGTTGTCAGCCGGAGGACTTGGCTGAGGTAATCGTCTTTCTGGGCTTTGGTGCCGCTATGGTCACCGGACAAACTATCACCGTGGACGGGGGATTGACGCTTTAGGAGGAGCGATCACCTTGAGCGCGACGAAACTCGCTGGATAGATCGGCCCATAGACCCGTGTGCTGGTCCCGGGGGCAATCCCCCGGGACGGTCCGGCGTCAGAATGTCAGCACAGCGTCAGCGGCAAACGTGAGGTTATTGGCTGTATTTTTGTTAAAGGTTGGCGGGTTTTGGTTGAACGGGTTGTTGTCCGTGAACGCATGATCCCAGCGGACTTCCGGGCGGATCAGCAGGCCGGTAATCGGGGCCGGCACAGTAGGTTTGTACGTCACCCCCAGTGTCAGAGCGCCGTAGGTGCTGCTGCCGGTGCTCCCGGTTGCGGAGGGGCCATAGAAGCCTTGGCCACCATAGACCGGCCCTACCGTCGGCAGCCCCTGTTGGAACAACACAGGGTCATTGTTTCCAGAGAACGACGCCACAAAGAAATTGTTGTCGTCCCGCCAGAGTTCAACCCGGCCGTTCAAGGTAAGGGTATCGGTCAAGGTATACGATCCATATTGCGCCGCGCCAAACCCGTTCACCGGTTTGTTCACGAAACCATAATCATCACGTACCAAGTTTAGCTCACTGGTTAAAGTGAGTTTATCAGTCGCTTTATAAGTGACAACGATGTCATTGTAGAAGCGCCATTCCCCGTCTGCATTGAAGCCCGCCGGCGAAAGTACACGAGTCGCCTGTTCCGGGCCCATATGGGTCAACGCCAGGATCGTGAGGTTGCCGCCCATCAATGTCAGGTTGACGCCGCCGATCCCGCCCAGGGCGCTATTGTTATCGCCGGTCGGACCAAAGGTCGTGTTCGTGCCGGTATCCAGGCCCGCGTAAACGTCGAGCATGTCGTTGACATGGGTGGTCGTCAGAATCCCGGTGTGCTCGAACGGCAGGCCGAATTGGAAGATGTAGGAGTGCGAATAGAACGGATTGGTGGACGGATCGATCGTTTCGAAACCGAGTGGGGTTGAATACTGGCCTGCTTTGATATCGATCCCGCCAGACGTCAGGACCGGTACGTGCAACAGGACGTTCGCCTCCACCATGTCAAACTGGTAGCGATCTCCCGGCAAGGTATTATTGAATTCACCTAGATACTGAGTGTAGCGCGCATCTGAACCGTACATGAACTGCAGCTTGAAGCCCCATTGAACGTCCGGGTTTTTCGGGTCCAGCGGTTTGTTGGCGGTCAGCAAAAGCTGGTTCAGGGTCGCCTGATTGGCGTGGTCGGTAAACAACTGCCCGAAATTCAGACCGTTTCCTGGACGCATCGGATTTAGGTTGAACCCTGCATCCAACTGCCCCGAGAGGTGTATGCCGTCAATCCATAAGCCCGGCGGTGGCGCAGCTCCGGCCGCAGGAGCCGGCACGGCTTCGGTCGTGGCGGCGGGCGGAGGCGTGGCTGTCTGCGCCAAGGCAGTTACCAACCCGGTGGCGATTGTCGCTGTCGCGGCGATCCCGCTTGCCAGCCACAGTTTATTAGCTGTCATTCGTGAGTTCCATCTTGAAGGCGGTGGAGGCTTTTCGGGCAGCCCCGGGATAGATTTTCATTGCGGTATAAGACTATATCAACGGGAGCAAAAAGGACGCCTCGGACAAATCCCGAGGCGCCTACGGACAGACTTAGAAAATCTGCTCGCCATGCAGAACGAGATCCAGACCTTCCCGCTCTTCCTCCTGATCGACGCGCAGGCCGACGAGGGCCTTCGTGACCATCAGTAGGATCAACGTCATGACGCCGCTGTACACCAGCGTCGAACAGACGCCGATCGCTTGCAGCTTAAGCTGAGCCAATCCCCCCGGGCTGCCATCGGGGTTGGCGTCAGTGGCCGACAATGGGCCGTAGGAGAACACGCCGGTCAACAACGCGCCGACGATCCCGCCGATGCCATGCACGCCGAAGCAGTCGAGGCTGTCGTCGTAACCCAGCAGATGCTTCAGGTAAGTCGCCGCCCAGAAGCAGATCACGCCAGCCGCGATGCCGATCACCAGCGCGCCGCCCGGCAGCACGAAACCCGAAGCAGGGGTAATCGCCACCAGTCCCGCAACCGCGCCCGAGATGACGCCCAGCACCGACGGCTTCCCCTTGGCGATCCACTCGGCGAACATCCAGCCCAATGCCGCCGCCGCGGTGGCGATCTGCGTGACGGTCATCGCCATCCCGGCCCGGCCGTTTGCAGCCGTCGCGGACCCCGCGTTGAACCCGAACCAGCCGACCCACAGCAGCGATGCGCCGATAACCGCGAGCGACAAATTGTACGGCGCCATGTTGTCGCTGCCGTAGCCAACGCGCTTGCCAAGCACCAGGGCACACATCAGACCGGCGATGCCAGCGTTGATATGCACGACCGTGCCACCGGCGAAGTCAAGAATGCCCATCTGGTTGGCCCAACCGGACGGCGACCATACCCAGTGCGCGATCGGCGAATAGACCAGCAAGGACCACAGCGTCATGAAGATGCACATCGCCGAGAACTTCATACGGTCGGCAAACGCTCCGGCGATCAGCGCTGGCGTGATGATAGCGAAGGTCATCTGGAACATCATGTAGATGGTCTCAGGGATTGTCGTGGACATGTCCGCGACGTCCTTCACGCCCGAGGCCAGCACAAAGGCCTGTGAATCGTTTCCTTTGACGATGTGGTCCGCGATGCCGTTTAGCATAATACGGGAAAAGTCGCCCATATAGGCATTGCCGGTGGTGAAGGCGACACTGTAACCCGCGATGGCCCACACGATGGTTACAATGCAGCAGATCGTAAAGGACTGCATCATCGTCGCGAGTACGTTCTTCTTCCGTACCATACCGGCATAGAAAAGCGCCAGTCCGGGGACCGTCATCAGCAATACCAACGCTGTGCTGCTCAGCATCCAGGCGGTATCGCCGGAATCAAGCTTAGGTGGCCCTGCTGGGGCAGCGGCAGCCGCCGCCGCTGCGGCGGGCGCGGCGTCATCAGCGAAAGCCGGTAATGCGAGCAACAGAGCGAACAGCAGTGCGCTCAGTCCCCAGAAGTAACGGGGTCTCTTCATAGTCCTGTTTCCCTTTGTTCTTGAATCATAGCGCTTCAGCATCGACCTCACCGGTGCGGATTCGCATGGCTCGTTCGATATCGAGAACGAAAATCTTGCCGTCACCGATCTTGCCTGTGTGAGCGGATTTCGAGATCGCTTCGATAACCTGATCCGCCAGATCAGCGGGCACCACGACTTCGATCTTAATCTTGGGCAGGAAGCTCACATGATACTCCGCGCCGCGGTAGATTTCAGTCTGACCCTTCTGCCGGCCAAAGCCCTTCACTTCCGACACGGTCAGTCCCTGCACCCCGAGCGGGGTCAAGGCTTCCCGGACGTCGTCAAGCTTGAATGGCTTGATGATGGCCATGATGAGTTTCATGTTTGCCGGTCCTCCGGTCGTTCGTTGGGGTTGAGGGAAGCCTGCATTTTCGTGTCCTGTATGCCGTCGCCGCGCCGCTACAGTGAGCAACGGCTAGGCTGCAGATGAGTAAATCAATAATCATGCCAACACCCGATCGGGCGGTACCCCACGCTTTCTTCCGTCGGTCATCCAACGTACGCGGCGAAGATGCACATTAATCGGGCAGTTGCCCGCTGCGGCCACAACCTCATCTGGGCAATCGCACGCCACCGCTCTATGAGAGGTTGCATCGGGAGACGAGGTGGGTGTCTCGTTCCAACGAAGCAGTCATAGCTCCGTCTCGCAAGCAAAAAACCGCAAGCAAAAAACCCGCCGCAAAATCTACGGCGGGTTCTTTCAAAGACTGAAAATTAAACCGAGTAGTACATCTCGAACTCGACCGGATGCGGAGTGTGTTCGAAACGATACACCTCGTTCCACTTCAGCTCGATATAGCTTTCGATTTGGTCTTCGCTGAACACGCCACCCTCCAACAGGAACTCATGGTCCGCTGTCAACGCTCCCAGGGCTTCACGCAGGCTCCCGCATACAGTTGGGATTCCGTGCAACTCTTCCGGCGGAAGATCGTAAAGATCCTTATCCATCGGGTCGCCCGGATGGATCTTGTTCTTGATGCCGTCCAGGGCGGCCATGGCAATGGCAGAAAACGAAAGGTAAGGGTTGCAACCCGGATCCGGGAAACGAACCTCAACGCGCTTGGCCTTAGGATTGGTCGTGTAGGGGATGCGGCATGACGCCGAACGGTTGCGAGCGGAGTAAGCCAGGAGAACCGGCGCCTCGAACCCGGGGATCAACCGCTTGTAGCTGTTGGTCAATGGGTTGGAGAAGGCGTTGATCGCCTTGGCGTGCTTGATTATGCCGCCGATAGCGTACAGGCAGGTTTCCGACAGGTCAGCATAACCGTTACCAGCAAATAGTGGCTTGCCAGACTTCCAGATCGAAATGTGGGTGTGCATGCCCGACCCGTTATCGCCGTAGATCGGCTTGGGCATGAACGTGGCGGTCTTGCCGTAGCTATGGGCAACATTATGGACACAGTATTTGTAGATCTGCATCATGTCGGCGGCGCTGGTTAGCGTGCCGAATTTGTAGCCCAACTCGTGCTGTGACTGGGCCACCTCGTGGTGGTGCTTTTCTATTGGCAGACCCATTTCGCCCATGGTCGAAAGCATCTCGGCGCGGAGGTCACTGTCGCCATCGACCGGGGGAACGGGGAAATAACCACCCTTGACGGCCGGCCGGTGACCCATGTTGCCTTCCGGATAATCTTTCAAAGAGGACCCGGGACCCTCCACGCTATCCACCTGGAAGCTGGCGTAATTGCCTCCGGTGCCGAACTTCACGCTGTCGAAAATGAAGAATTCAGCTTCGGCGCCGATGGAAACAGTGTCGCCGACGCCGCTCGACTTGACGTAGGCCTCGCACAGCTTGGCCGTGGCGCGCGGGTCGCGGGCGTAAAACTGCCCAGTTGATGGCTCGATAATATCGCAGAACAAGATCAGGCTCGGCTTCGCCGAAAATGGGTCCATCACCGCGCTGGCCGTATCCGGCATCAGGATCATGTCGCTCTCGTTGATCGCCTTCCAGCCGGCGATGGACGATCCGTCGAACATGATCCCGTCGCGGAACGCGTCCTCATCCATGGTGGAAACATGCTGGGCGGTGTGCTGCCACTTGCCTCGCGGATCGGTGAACCGCAGGTCGACGTATTCCACGGAGTTATCGGTTAGCATCTTGAGCACCCTGCTCACGTCGCCACTCGGACCTGATGCCGGTGCTGCCGCCGCCTTCTTCGCCATTCTGTTTTCCCCGTTTGGCTGTCTGATCGCCGCAGTTGTCCCGCCCGTCACGGGACGCAACGGGACGCGGCAGGTGAAAGGCCCCACACCACGTGGCGCCTGATGACCATGCCCTCCTCCGAACGGTTAGCCGAGGGCCGGCAGTCCAATAAAGGTGATTTTTGCGCCTGATCGCCTCACCACAAGCTAATGCCGCTTGGAACGGCCCACTCGAGTGGCAAACGTTAGATCGCGTCCTCCCCCCGTTCTCCAGTTCGAATGCGTATCACCTCTTCAATCGAGGAAATGAAGATCTTGCCGTCGCCGATTCGACCGGTCCGAGCGGAGTTGACGATCGCTTCAACGGCCCGTTCCACAACGGATTCTTCGCAGATAACCTCGATCTTTACCTTTGGTAGGAAGTCGACGACATATTCGGCGCCGCGGTAAAGCTCGGTGTGGCCCTTTTGACGGCCGAACCCTTTGGCTTCCACCACGGTGATGCCTTGCAGTCCAACCTCGTGCAGCGCTTCCTTCACCTCATCGAGTTTGAACGGCTTGATGACAGCTTCGATCTTCTTCATGTGCATCAAGCCCGGTTTAGCCGGGCCTCCCACTAAGTTCAGGCTGCCCGTTTCGCCTCGGAGATGTCAGCGGCATGAACAGCGCCACAGGTTTGCACGCGCCGTGCCAAGCGGCAACAATCAAGGTTGTTTATCATCTACCTTTCTTCCGCCATCGCCACCGCCGGTGTCATTCATGGAAGATGATGCCTGTCCATCGAGCGAAATCAAGAATGTGCTTCATATTTGCGCAGTCGAAACGGATGCAAATCGCCCGTTTTTTATGCATTGGTTGGGGTAAATATATACGATCTGAAACTTGTCTTCCCGACGGCACATGTGCGGAAACAGGTCCCAGGAACGAGGAGCTGACCCCGCCTGTCGGGTTGGGGGATAGCTTTCAGCTCTTTAACTCAGCCCACCACGTGCCGCCACGGGCCAAAGGCATTCGACGCGCCCTTTACGGACGCCGACATACCAGTCGAACTTATCGACGGTCGGGTCGCAATGACCCGGAACCAGTCGAACCTTTTCACCGACCTTCGGCGCGGCGGTCTCGCTGCCGTATTGCAGTTTGCCGTGCTCGTCCGAAGCGCTGGTATAACTGACATCCGGACGCTGCCAGACGGTCGGAAACCCAGAGTCGACCGCTACGGCCTTATGCCCGGCGTCCAGTACCGCGATGCCCGCCTGGCTCTGAACTTATGACGGTGGACAACACGAACAAAGCGTGACGAAAAGTACTCACCGGCATGCCGGCTTCGTCTAGGTTGCGCCCGTAGTCGGCATCCATGAAGACGTAGCTGCCAGCCTGCATTTCAGTGTAGACGCCGGACTTCGACTTCGATCTCGAATGTGCCGGTCCCCGCCCCGCCCACGATCGGGCAGTCCAGCCCTTGCTGTCGCAGTTGCTCCACCGTGCGGCGGGAGGCATCTACGGCACCTCCGATCAGCGAGCGCCGCTCGGCCGGCGTGCGCTTATGCTGAGCACTGCCATGATAGGCCTGCAAACCACCGAATATCAGATGCTTCGACTCCGCGATCCGAACCGCTAGCGCCACGGCGTCGGGTCCGGGTTGAACCCCGCAGCGGCCGGCACCGACATCGATCTCCACCAGAACCGTCATACGGATACCGGCGTCCGCGGCGGCCGCCTCGATGGCCGCGACCTGGCCGGGATCGTCTGCGCAAACCGCCACCTTGGAAATGCGCGACAGGGCGCTAAGCCGGGCCAACTTGGCAGCACCAACCACCTCGTTGCTGACCAGGATGTCAGGGATGCCACCCCAGGCGAGCACCTCCGCCTCAGCAACCTTCTGCACGCAATTGCCGACCGCACCCCGAGCCATCTGGAGCCTTGCGATAACCGGAGACTTATGCGTCTTGGCGTGCGCCCGCAGTTTCACACCGCTCGGCGCGAGCAGCGCAGCCATTGTGTCGAGATTGAATTCGAATGCGTCTAAGTCGATGATGAGCGCCGGCGTGTCGATTTCTTGTTCTCGCATTCCGGCAGCGGCGGGGGGCACTTGAAACATCGTTTTCTTCCCTTCAGACGGCACACTGCTCCGATCTGACGTCAGGCGGCAACGGTGAGATATTAAGAAATACGTCCTTCCCTGTAATTGCGTGGAGCCCTCATTGAAGCCGCCTTGTGCGGCCTCGGATCCCCGTGCACCCGGCCCGCCCGCAGCTTTCACTTCCCGCCTGACCTACTCTAAGAGTTTGTCCGGAAACTATCCATTCGAATTGCTGAGCTTTCTCAGCATCAGCCGGATGGATGCCAATCTGATGAATGCGAGGGCATTACGGCTCCGGTTCTCAAAATCCTTGGCCAATCGACGGCACCGGTTAAGCCAGGCGAAGGTGCGTTCGACTACCCAGCGCCTGGGCAGAACCTGAAAGCCCTGGGCCGTATCCGAACGTTTGACTATTTCAACGGCCAACCCAGGCAACAGCTTGGCGAGTTCCGCGCGGAATTTCGGCCCCTGGTAACCGCCGTCGGCGAATAGGGTTTTCAGAAACGGGTACAGCCCGAACAGGCTCGCCAGAACCAGTATCCCGCCATCGCGTTCCTGAACGCATCAGCAAGCCCTCGGTATCCACCACGATATGCCGCTTCTTGCCGTTGATCTTCTTGCCCGCATCATAACCCGAAGGGTCGATGTGTGCGCCGCCTTTTTCGGCGCTTTTAACGCTCTGGCTGTCGATGACGCAGGCGGTCGGGCTCGCTTGCCGATCGAGCAGCTCGCGGCACTTCTGGTAAAGCTCATAGTGAATTCTCAACAGCGTCCCGTCGTACTCCCAGCGTTGGAAGTACTCGAACAAGGTGCTTCGCGGCGGCAAGTCCCGGGGGATATAGCGCCACTGACACCCGGTGCTCAGAAACGTACAAAAGGCCATTCACCACCTCGCGTTCATCGATCTCGCGTCGGCGCCCACCACGCTTGGCTGGCGGGATCAGGTGCTCCAAGTGCCCCCATTCCTCGTCGGTCAGGTCGCTCGGATAGCGCAGCTTGTCCCGGTTGTACCGAGGACGGTTCTCAGTTGTCCACATCATGCCCATCACGAATCGATGCCGTCATCGAATCACAGCAGAGTCAATGGGTTCAAGCCCCCTGTCCTAACCGACTCTAACGAATCGGAAAGTTCCCGGACGGACACTAAGCTGCGAACCACATCGATCCGGGGGGAAATCGACCATGTGGGAACCGAGCCAGCGCTACCCTGACCCAAATGTGCAGGCGTTAGACCCTTCGTTCAACGCGCTGCGCCTGCCGCTTGCATCTGTTGAGCAGCTCGCCACCGGCTGCCGCTGGTCAGAAGGGCCGGTCTATTTCGGCGACGGCCGCTACCTCCTCTGGAGCGACATCCCAAACGATCGCATCCTGAAGTGGGAAGAAGAGAGTGGCGCCGTGAGCATTTTCCGGAAGACCTCGTGGAATGCCAATGGCAACACTCGCGACCGCCAGGGCCGCCTCGTAACTTGTGAGCATCGGGGTCGCCGCGTAACCCGCACGGAGTATGACGGCTCTATCACAGTGCTGATGGACAGTTACGAGGGCAAACGCCTGAACTCCCCCAACGACGTGGTGGTTAAGTCAGATGGTTCGATCTGGTTCACCGATCCGCTGTTCGGCATCAGCGGATACTACGAAGGCGAGAAGGCGGACTCGAACTCCCAGCCGCGGTATGGCGGGTCGACGGCCACACCGGGCAGCCGACACTGATGGCCGACGATATCGAGGGACCCAACGGCCTGGCGTTTTCGCCTGATGAGTTGATCCTATATGTGGTCGCTTCCCGCGCCATGCCGAACCGGCTGATCCGGGCCTTCGACGTGGTGGATGGGGGGAAGAAGGTGGCCAATAATCGAGTCTTCATCGACGCCGAGACCGGGACGCCGGACGGATTCCGCGTCGATATCGCTGGCAATCTATGGTGTGGCTGGGGCATGGGCGACGCGGAACTGGATGGCGTGCGGGTGTTCGATGCCACGGGCAAGCCGATCGGCCATATCGCATTGCCGGAGCGTGCGGCAAACCTTTGCTTCGGCGGACGATTCAGGAACCGGCTGTTCATGGCCGCTAGCCACGGGCTGTATGCGCTCTATGTAAATACCCAAGGTGCCCCAGGCGGCTGATCACCTCGGGCTGATCATCGAGGTCGGGCGACGACCGCTCTATGCAGCGCCCAGAGGCCGGCGCAACTGGCCAGTAACATACCGGCCCATATCGCACCGGACTGCCAGTCGCCGTCTCTCAATCGTCCGAGCGAGAGGCCGGCGAGTTGGGCGGGATAGATATGGAGGGGCGCCCAGACAAAGGCAGAGGCAACATTGGCCACCACGAAACGGCGCTGGCGCATGCCCGCCATCCCGGCGACCAGCGGCACGGTGGACCGCAGCACCGGCACGAACCGGCACAGCGCGACGCTCGAGACGCCGTATCGGTCGAAAAACCGCTTTGCATCGTCCATAAGCGTCGGCCAGCGCGAAAACGGCCATAGGCCGTATAATCGCCCACTGAACCGCCGTCCGAGCCAGAAAGACATGAAATCGCCGATGACGGCGCCAAGGATCGACAGGGCGAGGAACGGCACCATAGGCTGTCCCGCCATCGCTGCGGCACCAGCCACTGCCATCAGGATCGGCGTGCCCGGGATGAGGATGCCGAGAACTGCCACGGCCTCGATGATCGCGGCCAGGAACACCACACCCAACGCCGAGTGGGGGTTGAGTGCGACAAAATCCACGGCGGTGTCGATCCAGGACCACATACGGTTGGGCAGTGCCGCTATTGCAAAGAGTAACAGCCACTATGGCGATTTCCAGCGATGAAGGAAAGACATGTTCGCGGCAGGACGGCGGTCGGTAACGGGTCCGATCCCGTTCTTGAGCACAGGAAAAAAGAAGCGGATAATCCTCCGAGCGCGCCCACGAACCGACGCTTTCTATGGCGGTGATTGAATTCCTCTAAGGTTGAGGCTGGGATGTCTCAAAATCGATCGGCCTCTTTTCATCATTGACAGCAAACTAGATGACCAGTTGAGGTACCACATTGGCCGGCATATGAATAATCTGACAAATCTATTCCGGTGTTCGTGATAATCTTCAAGTCGGGGTGATTTGCCGCCGATCGTACCCGCCAATATGCGTCAAACGCCGAAGGGGCCGCTCCGCTCAAGGTGGTCCGCGCGGTCTGTCCTATCCCGGACATTCAAGACTTGACCAGGAGTTCAAACGAATGCGTTTCCGCGGTGCGATCCTTGCCACCACACTTCTCATCACCCCGATCGCGGTAATGGCCCAGCCGATTACCGGTCTTTATCTTGGCGCCGGCGCGGGCTTGCATGTCCCCCAAACCCCCCAGGCGACCTCGATCGGAGCAGGCTTTGGAACCGGGACGGTAAAGCTTGAGGAGGGCTACGGCTTCAACTCGAATCTCGCCCTCGGCTACGGTATCGGCAACGGGTTCCGCTTCGAAATCGAAGGCGACTTCATGCGCAGCGGACTGGACCACATCCACGGCTTACCATTCCCGACCGCCAGCAGCGGCACGGTTCGCACCTGGGGCGTGATGGCCAACGCGCTCTTTGATATGGATATCGGCGTCCCCTACGTCTTTCCGTACGTCGGCCTGGGTGCGGGCTACCAGTGGACGAATTTGAACAACGTCGCGTCGGAGCAGGTTGGTGGTCCCTTCACCTTCGGCACCAGTGCTCAAAGTGGAGCCTTCGCCTGGCAGGCAATGGTCGGTACGTCGTTCCCCATCCCAAACATGCCGGGACTGTCGCTGACCCTGGACTACCGGTTCATGAACATCCTGGGTGGCGGGAAATATGACGGCGCCACGGATGTGGGCGCCGGCCTCGAGCCGGCTACGTTGAAGCTACACGACCAGTTCAACCATGACGTTGTCATCGGCGTCCGCTACGCCTTCAACACACCCCCTCCCCCCGTGCCGCCGACTCCCGCGCCCGTGGCCGCTCCGGCGCCAGCACCTGCTCGGTCGTATCTGGTGTACTTCGACTGGGACAAGGCTGATTTGACAGAGCGCGCGAAGGCGATCGTCAAGGAAGCCGCGGACAACTCGACCCACGTCTCGGTCACCCGCATCGAGGTCAACGGTTACACCGATACATCTGGCAAGCCCTCGTACAACCAACGCCTGTCAGTCAGACGAGCGCAGGCTGTCGCGGGCGAACTTGTGCGTGACGGCGTGCCGCAGAACGTCATCGACATTCAGGGTTTCGGCGACACGCATCTTCTGGTGGCCACCGGCCCGGGTGTGCGGGAGCCTCAGAACCGCCGCGTCGAGATCATCATCCGCTGAACGCCGAGTGAACTCCCGCAAAGGGGGTTTCGGAGCGTTCTTCCGGCCCTCTTGTTTGTGCGGGGCTTGGCCACCGCGAGGGCTTCCGGCCTGAAACGTGACGGCCTGCAAGGTCTCGGTTAGACTGCCCCGGTCTTCGAACTCAATCGGAGCAAGGGGGAAAAACATGGACAGACGCCTATTTTTGACCGCAACCGCGGCTAGCGCGACCGCCGCCGTCGCCAACGCCACAGTCGGAATCGCCGCCACAGTGCAACCGACTAGCGAAACCGGTGTGCCACTCCATGCAACCGGTGACCTGCAACTGCCGCTCGGCCCGCTGCCCGGGTCGCGGTATCCTGATCCGCACATCGAAGTGATTGACAAGGCGCGGTTCAAGGGCAGCCCAGGCACCGGCGGCGTCGAGCGGGTCGCCACCGGCTTTCGC
Source organism: uncultured Alphaproteobacteria bacterium (assembly GCA_963772355.1). Taxonomy (GTDB): domain Bacteria; phylum Pseudomonadota; class Alphaproteobacteria; order Acetobacterales; family Acetobacteraceae; genus Rhodopila. The sequence continues at coordinate 163,785 of CAVYXX010000097.1, forward strand.
TGGGCGGAAGGTCCGGCCTATTTTCGCGGCGGTCGCTATCTGATATGGAGCGACATACCTAATAATCGCATGATGCGGCTGCTGGAGGACGATAATCACCTAAGCGTGTTCCGCTCGCCCTCCAACAACTCTAACGGCAACACGACCGATCGTGAGGGACGCCTCGTCACGTGTGAACACGGGGGCCGGCGCGTTACCCGAACCGAACACGACGGAACTATAACGATTATCGCCGATCGTTACAATGGCAAGCGATTCAATTCACCAAACGACCTCGTCGTCGCGTCAGACGGGTCAATTTGGTTTACCGACCCCAGCTACGGGATCCTCGGGAATTACGAAGGCATCAAGTCTGAACAGGAGCAGCCGGGCCACTACGTCTACCGAGTAGACGCGCAGAGCGGCAACATCGCGGTCGTGGCTGATGATTTTAAGCAACCGAATGGACTGTGCTTCTCGCACGACGAGAAGCGCATGTACATCATTGATAGTGAGGCACGGACAATCCGGGTGTTTGACGTGGATGTGGGATCCGGCAAGCTGACCAACGGCAAGCAGTTCGCCGAGAAGGTCGCCACCGATGGGATACGCGTCGATACCGATGGCAACGTCTGGTTCAGCATAGGTTGGGGTGACCCGAAGGAGGACGGCGTCCACTGCTACAGCCCGGACGGTGAAGTCCTCGGGAAGATCCACGTCCCCGAGACCGTGGCCAACCTCGTTTTCGGTGGTCTGCTAAGGAACCGGCTGTATATCTGCGCCAGCACTTCGATTTATGCATGTTATGTCAATACCCAAGGCGCGGCTCTGCCATAGCCGAGGTAGCTGAGGGGCGCGGAGGCTATCCTGTCTCCGCCGCCTCGGAGCTTTCTCGCTTCACGATCCACCATTGCTCACTGAATCACTTATCGAGCGATGCGCACACTTTAGTGTCAAATCATCTCCTGTCTCCATCACAATCCGAAACTTATTCGCCAATTCTCGAGCTAAAAACAGCTCCCCACGCAAGGGTGTTACAAATTAGTAGATGATCAGACCTCCGGCACCGCCGCCATTCGGATTGGCGCGGCATTATGTTCGGACTCGGATGGGATAAAGATTTCCCCACTTCACACAAACCGACACCTGGGTAGCAACCTCCTGAAGTGGCATGTGTTTGGGCAGCACACCCGCGGCTCGGAGTAGTTCATGGCTGCCAGCACGATCGGTAAGGCAAGGACCTCACGCTATCAGACTGCGAGATAACCTCACGATCGTGACCAGCCTAGTGAATGATTTGATTTCGCTCTCGCAGCCACCCGACAGATCGCGGAACGCATCGATCTCACGATCGGCGCTTCGTCCGGGGGTCGCGGCCCAAGGGTGTAGCTCGCGGCATCCGCAGCGAGCCAATGCAGGTAAAAAGATCTACCCAAAAGGATTCAAACATGAGATCGGAAGTTCGGGAACTACTCGTCGAACAACTCAAAGATGCCTACAGCGCTGAGAAACAGGCTCTCAGGTGCATGCAGAAAGTGGTAAAAAAGGCCAGCTCACCGGCTTTGCGTGAAGGCATTCAGATGCACATCGAAGAGACGCAGACGCAGATTGAACGCGTCGAGGAAGCGATGGAGAAGCTAGACGCCCGGCGCGGCCGAAAAGTATGCGAGGCGATGCGTGGGCTGGTTGAGGAGGCTCAACACGAAATTGAAGAGCAGGAGGGGAAAGGTCCCATTCTCGACTTGGTTATTGTCGCTGGGATGCAGCGCATCGAGCACTACGAAATCGCCGCTTACGGAACGGATATTGCGTTGGCGAAAGCGCTTGGTGAACGGGAAGTAGTCAATCTCCTTTCCGAAATTCTTGAGGAGGAGAAAGCAACGGACGCGAAGCTAACTAAAGTTACCGAGCAGTCCATAATGCCGGAAGCACTCGAATCGGAGGCGGACGGCGAAGAGGAGGCAGAATTGCAAGGAAGAAGCAGGAGAAACGGTCCGCGCACCAAAGCTGCGTAACCATTCTGCCCGGCAGTTTTGACAAGTTAAAGGCGTGGTCTCGACTTGTGCGAGGTCGCGTCTTTCTGATTAAGAACCGGACCGATAACGGCTGATCCGGCTCGGGGAACTCTGGTCGGATCATTTCCGACCAGAGTTGCCTAAACAATACGAATCGCCTTTATGGCTTCCACCTTTCCGGCCATCTTCGATCTGAAGAAACCGCTCGGCGCGTGTTATCCCTTAACCGGCTCCCCTGGCCATGATGAAATTCTTACGGATCGATGCGGGCCGTTGCTGACCCAGCAACCACTTCCTTACCGTCCTGGTTCGTGGTGGATAGTGTCAGATCGACGTAATACTGCCCCCCTTCTTGCCGCACGGCGGCCACCGTTGCCTTCGACTCAAGTGTGTCGCCCGGCCACACCTGGTTGGTGAATCGGACGCCGTATTTCGTCAGGGTGCCGTCACCGACGTAGTTTGTTAGCATTTTCCCGGTCAGCCCCATCGTCAGCATCCCATGCGCGAAGACGGTAGGATAGCCGGCGATTTGGGTCGTATAGACCTCATCCGTGTGCAGTGGATTGTAGTCGCCCGATGCACCAGCATACTGAACGATCTGAGTGCGCGACAGATTTTCAACGACGCGCTCGCTGTGCGTGTCGCCAACCTTCAGGGAGGATGCTTTCAGTGCCATCGCAATTGCTTCCTCACCCCTGATCCACGGGACGTTCAGTCGTCACGCCCACCCCCCGGGCGGTGATCACCAGCTCTCCCTTTTGGTCGCGATACTCCGTCACGCGCTCGCTGAAGGTCAATTTGCCGGCGCGTTTGCTCTCCTTTTCCCAGGTCTTGCCGGGCTTGGTCTCGGCCGTCAGCACGTCGCCGGGGCGTACGTGGCGATGATACTCGTAATGCTGTTCGGCGTGCAGGCCGCCGGACGAGGTCGGCTTGCCCTCGATTCCGGAGGGACCCTTAGCTGAACCAAACCACTTCTCGCCAGGCTTCGGCCGCAAATAATAGTTCGGGTCGAACTGTGCAACGGCTTGCGCGAACGTGGGCGGCGCAACAATCCCACCGGCCCCGGTGTCTTTCGCGGCCGCCGCATCATGATACACAGGGTTGGTGTCGCCCACCGAGCGCGCGAACATCATGATGTGACTCGCTTCTACGGGGAATGTGATTTTGGCCAAGGGTTTCCTCCGATTGCTCTCACCGACCCAGGTTAGCAGGATTGCGAAAAGAAGAAACAGGCGAGCCAGCGCGTGATGCGCCCACGCCGTCGCCTGGGCACGCGAGCGGCACTGGAGGCCGCCGAGATCCCAACCTTCAGCGGGCCGCGCCCGATGGCAGCCTCCGCCGACACGATCCGGTTTCGGCGCGCACCAGGTCGGATGCCGCGCGGCCGGCGAGCCTACGCGATCGGAGACATCCATGGCTGCCGCGAAAAACTGGTGGCTCTCCACCGTCTGATCACTACAGATCTCGCCGCTCGTCCGATCCGATCGGCGATCCTGGTACATCTGGGCGACTACATTGATCAGGGGCCGGATAGTGCCGGTGTGGTAGCGCTGCTGGCGGAGGGACCGCCTATCCCGGGCCTGGAGGTTGTCAATCTGTTGGGCGACCATGAACGCATGTTGCTCGCCGCTCTGGCCGGCGATCGGCCGGCCGCGACCGACTGGCTGTGGGCCGGCGGGAAGGAAGCGCTTGCAAGCTGGGGCTTGTCACCAGACCTTCCGCGCAATCAATGGGAAGGCGCCCTGCCCCCATCCCATCTGACGTGGCTGCGAAACCTTGCCCTGACCCACAGGGAGGGCGACTACCTGTTCGTCCACGCCGGTATCCGGCCCGGCGTCCCTGTGGTGGATCAATCGCCCGATGATCTGCTCGCGATACGCCAGCCATTCTTGGCCAGTGAAAAGGATCTAGGCCTGGTCGTGGTGCACGGGCACTCGTCGTCGCCGTCGGCGGAAATCGCCGCCAACCGAATCGGACTCGATACCGGAGCCGGGATTGGTGGGAAGCTGACTTGCGCCGTCTTGGAGAACGATCTGTTAGGACTACTGGCGACGTAACGACCGGTCTTGGTTATACCAGCAGCGCTAAAATATGGATGCGGTCTGGTTTTTGGTAAAGACGTTCCAGGCCGCGGCGCAAATCAGCGACGCCTCTCAACTGACTTGTCGCTGCTGTGCTAAAGGTGTTGAATAGCTTGCTGGAAAGAAAAACGAGGGCGATGCGCCCAGGGGAGAAAAGCAATGGAAAAGGACGGACTGCGGCGCAGGCAGTTCCTGCGTACCAGCGGCATCGCGGTGACCGCGCTCGCCACCGGCGGGTCCATTATTGGTCCCAACCACGCCTGGGCGATGGCGACGACCAATCTCGACCCGCATGCCGCTCGGACCCTTCTGGTCATGACGCACGACCTGTTCCCGCATGACCGCCTTGGCGTGCAGTACTACGCGATCGTGGTCGATACACTCGACAAGCAAGCCGGCACGGACGAAGCCACCCGCCTGTTGCTGGTACAGGGCGTCGCCGGGCTCGATGCCGCCCACAACATGCCCTGGATCGACCTGAGCGACGGCGCGCGTGAAGCGGTATTGCGCAGCATAGAGAAGACTCAGTTCTTCACCACAGTGCGGACCAAGACAATCGGCGGACTGTACTGCAATCCCCAAGTCTATCAGATGTTCGGCTACGGCGGCCCCTCGGTGGAGCTTGGCGGCTACATCGACCGCGGCTTTGATGACATCGGCTGGCTGCCTAACACCTGAGGGGGACGATCCATGGCCAAGACATTTGATCTGAAGGATGATTTCGTCGTTGTGGTTGTCGGTTCCGGCGCCGGCGGCGGCACACTCGCGAACGAACTCGCGCAGAAAGGCGTAGACGTCGTTTGCCTCGAGGCCGGTCCGCGGCTGACCCTCAGCGACATCGTCAACGACGGCAACACGATGTTCGGGCGGCTGACCTGGCTCGACAAGCGCGTCGGCACGGGCGAGCTAAATCCCAGCCTGCCGCTGTGGGTCTGCAAGACGGTCGGCGGCACGTCGGTGCACTGGGCCGGCGCTGCGCTGCGCTTCCAGGAACATGAGTTCAAGGCACGCACAATCTATGGGCAGATCCAGGGCGCCAACATGCTGGACTGGCCGCTGAGCTTCCAGGAACTGGAACCATTCTACGACAAGGCCGAAGACAAGCTTGGCGTCACCGGCACGCATGGCATTCCTCGGCTGCCCGGCAACAATAACTACAAGGTGCTGGCGGCCGGGGCCAAGCGCGTCGGCTACACGGAGTTTCATAGCGGCAACATGGCGATTAACTCCCAGCCGCGCGATGGCAGGCCGGCCTGCCATCAGATTGGCTTCTGCATGGCAGGCTGCGCCATCGGCGCGAAGTGGTCGACGCTCTACACCGAGATTCCAAAGGCGGAGGCGACCGGGCATTTTGAGCTCCGGCCCGAGAGCATGGCGCTGAGTATTACCCACGACGCGAGCGGGATGGTCACCGGCGTGATCTATGCCGACAAGGCAGGGAACCACTACGAGCAGAGGGCCCGTGCGGTCTGCGTGGCCGGTAACTCGGTAGAGACCCCACGCCTGCTGCTGAATTCGGCGTCGTCGAAGTATCCCGACGGGATGGCGAACTCTTCCGGTCAGGTGGGTCGCAATTTCATGCGGCACATGAGCGGGACTGTCTACGCCATTATGCCGGGCCGCGTGAACCTGGAGCGCGGGACCCAGATGGCAGGAATTGTCAAGGACGAGGCGCGTTTCGATCCCAAGCGTGGCTTTGCCGGCGGATACGAGATTGAGACTTTACCTGGTTTCGGGCTGGCCGGTATCGCCACCAACCTGATCCCGGGCGCGTGGGGACCCGACTACACGCGGATCATCGAAATGTATGATCATTTCGCCGGCATGTGGCTGGTCGGCGAGGACCTGCCACAGCAGGGCAACGGCGTCACCTTGCATCCGACGGAAAAGGATCAGCATGGGTTGCCGGTGCCGGTGGTGCATTTCACCGATCACGCGAACGACTTCGCCATGCGCAATCACGCGTTCAAGGCCGGTCGCGCAATCTACGAGTTACTCGGGGCCACCGAGGTGTTCGAGCTACCGCCGTTTCCAAGCACGCACAATATGGGAACGTGCCGTCAGAGCGAGAACCCGAGGGATGGCGTCTGCAACAGCTTCGGACAGTCGCATGATATCCCGAACCTGTTCATCTCGGACGGTAGCCAGTTCACCTCTTCCGGTGCGGAGAACCCGACGCTCACGATTGCTGCGCTGGCCATTCGGCAGGCGGGTTATGTCGCGGATCAGTTGAGCAAGCGACAGATGTAATAGAGGGTCCGGCGCGCGGACGGGTATTCGCGCGCCGGATGCATGTCCGTTCGTTTGCTTTTTACCCGGCCAATTACTCGGTTCCGGTGATCTTCGCGATCAACGGCATAGATACCATCGACATTCCGGTACCTGGTTCGACGTAACCGACCCGGAACACGCCGTTGATTGGATGCGTGCCGGATGTGACCGGGCGGACCTTGATCTCAAAGATCAGCGCACCTTCTTCGTCTTGCGCCGGGAAGACTTTCTTTTCGAAGGCAACACCGTCGTCAAATGCGGAGAGTTGGCCCACGCGGTTGTTGTAGGCGTGAAGGATCTTGAAGCCCTCCTTCGGGCGAAGAGTCGCGAGCAAGGTCGTGGTCTCTCCGACCTTGGCGGTCACGTCACTTACCTCGACGGTGTAAGCACTGGGTTCGTCCGCTGCGGCGCCTGGTCCGCTGGATGCCGCGAGGGCACCCAGAAGTGCGCCCGCGAGTGCCGCCACACGAAGCTGGCGCATAATCATGCTCGGTCGCACGCGCTGCATGGTTTCATCCCGATATTCTCCACAATGTTAACCTCATTAACAACCAGCCGCCCTTTCAGGCGGCTGGTTTCCGGTAGAGCATAGAAGTGATGCGATTGCATCACGCTTTTATTTGCCGACAGCAAACACCCAGATCACGCCGCCCTGGGGGATATCGGACTTCCAACCGGGCAACAACTCGCTGAGGAGCAACTCCTGATAAGCCGGGTCGACGCCGTAGCCAGATGCGACTGCGATGTACTGCACGCCGCCGACCTCGAATGTCGAGGGTGGGGCGATGATGCCGGAGTTGGTCTTGAAGTGCCAAAGCTCCTCACCCGTCTTGGCATCGTAAGCGCGGAACTGGCGATCAGTGGTGCCCCCGCCAAAGACCAGGTCACCCGCGGTCGTCAGCATCGAGCCCCACATCATCGAGTTGGAGTAAAGATCCCGCCAAACCCGCTTGCCGGAGTTTACGTCGTAGGCCTGTAGTTCCCCGAAGAAGGCGGCCTTCGTATCCACCGAGAAGTGCAAGTCCGGAACAGCAATACCTGTCCACCACTGTCCTGGAACGCGCTGCTCGACCTTGCCTTCCATGTTGTTACAGTGGTTTTCATTCGACGGAATATAGACAATTCCGGTTTTCGGGTTGTACGCCTCGAACGGCCAGTCCTTGCCACCCCACAGGCCGGGGCAGAACTTCGCGGCCTTGCCGGTGCCTGGCTTGTGAGCCAGATCGACATCCGGACGACCGGTCTTCGGATCGATGCTCTTGAAGACGTCCTGCGGAACATAGCCTTCAGAGTCGAGGTACGAGATGCTGCCGTCCCCGGCACGCTCCAGCCAATAAAGATAGCCGTTCCGTTGCGGTGTCAGCAGACCTTTGGTGCTGACGCCATCTTTCTGGAAATCCACCAGCATTGGCGCGTTCATGGCGTCCCAGTCCCAGGATTCGTTCTGGTGGTACTGGAAATGTCCCTTGATCTTGCCGGTGTCCCCATCGAGCGCGACTGTCGAGGACGTGTACAGATTGTCGCCAGGCCGCTGATCGCCAAACCAGGGGGAGGCGTTGCCGGTGCCCCAGTAGACCGTATTCGTGTCGGCATCGTAGTTGCCGGTCATCCAGGTGGATGCACCACCGGTTTTCCAGGTATCAGGCTTTTCCCAGGTCTCGCTGCCGGGCTCTCCGGGTGCCGGAACGGTGAAGGTCTTCCATGCGGGCTTGCCGGTTTCGGCGTCGAACGCTGCGATAAAGCCGCGCACGCCGAACTCACCGCCGGAGACGCCGACCAGCACTTTGCCCTTCACGACCAGCGGGGCCATGGTCATGTAATAGCCGGTTTTCCAGTCTTCGACCTTGGCTTCCCAGGCAACCTTGCCGGTTTTCGCGTCGAGTGCGACGAGCGTCGCGTCAAGCGCCGGAAGATAGACCTTGTCGCCGTACAGGGCCACGCCGCGGCTGGTATTGTGCAGTGCACTGAAGCCCGGGGGCAGCTTGCGCTTGTAGCGCCACAGCAGATCGCCACTGGACGCGTCTAGCGCCATGACCTGGCTGTACGGGGTGGCGACGAACATCACGCCGTTGTTCACGATCGGCGGGGCTTCGTGGCCGGAGTCAACACCTGTCGACACGCTCCATACCGGGACGAGGTTCTTTACATTTCCTGTATTGATCTGATTGAGCGGACTGTAGCTCCATCCCTTGTAACCGCCGCGCGTCATGAGCCAATTTTCCGGCTCGGGATTGGCCAAACGAGCATCGGTTACCGGCGTATAGTCGGCGCTGTACGCGGTGCCGGCGATCCCCGCCACGAGCAGGGCACCCAAGCTTGCCCCAAGCATTAGTCTTTTCATGTTTCTATCCCCGGTTTATTTAGGCGTGAGATGTTTAGTACCTACGGCGCGGCTGGATCGACAAGATAGTAATCGTTCACTGCATCAGGCTGGAGTGGCCCCCACTTCGGCGGTGAAACCCCCGGCCACCAGAAGCACACCGTCCGCCTCCTTCAAGGGAAGCGCGGGCAGCGGCCTCGGGGCGGGGCCGCCTATGACCTCGGCTCCGGCCTTCGGGTTGTATTCCGACCCATGGCAGGAACAATAGAAAGCCGAGTGTTCCGGGAGCCACATGTTCACCGGACAGCCCGCATGCGTGCATACGCCCGAGTAGGCAACCACGCCATTCGCTGAACGCGCCACTGTTTCAGGAGACGCACCGGCAGTATCGATACGGGCCAGGATCACGAGATTGAGGCGGGAGCCGTCGCGCACCCGGCCGCTGGGGTCGGCAGGATAAGCCTGCACCTGCGGTCCCACGGTCAGATCGGCAGTTTTGACCACCTGGCCCTCCATGGGGCCAGTCAGATAGACAAAGTGATCGCCGACCTGGGGAAGGATCTCGGTTGGGTCTTCGCCCTCAGCGTTGGATTTCGCCGCCCACCATGGGACCAGCCCCAGTGCTGTCCCCAACACGACGCGGCGGGAGCAACCATAATCGCATTTTTCGCCAGCGGTCATCTCTTTTTCGTTCCTCCGATCCTAGAAAATCCTATGCGCAACCGCCGTTGTCTGTCCAGCCGTTAGTCATGAGAAAACATGGCAGTCGAGAGGCCTTCACCGCTCCCTGGCGTCCCTTCCCCGCGCGGCCATTTTATTATTCGTCGGCCGACCCGACATTGGGCCCATTACCCCGCGCGGAGCCCGCGTGAAGCTGTAAAAGGCGTTTCGGAGACCGCATGCGTTTGCGCGACCGCATTGACATCGACCCGCTTGCGTTCTCTATATGATTCGTCTTGCTCTGTAGGGACGAGAAGGCGCTCCCGTTCGCACCTCGGTTTCGGACCGGCTTCGGTGAAGACAGGCAGATGGATGGACCCGCCATTCGGCGGTGCCCACCTGGAAGGATAACCGGTTGAAGGTGTGTTCAGGAGCATCGTGAAGGCTTGTGTTCTCGATTTGATCGCGAGATCATGCGCGTTCTCCCAAAGACCGCGAGACCGTACCGATGCGACCCGACTGACAAATCCTTAGTGGAATTATGCGTTCATCAGTCTCCGCAACCTGGATTCACCACAAGGGAGCAATCTGAGTGGCTGACACTAAGTCAATCGAGGACAAATCCTCTTCTCAGGGAAGTGACAGCGCAGGGATCGATCCGCTTCGCCGGGGTCTGTTGCTGGCGGGGGTAGCAAACGCGGCGGCCGGCCTGTTGCCGAAGGCGGGTCGTGCCGACGACGAGGATCCTAGAAGGAAGGTGCGTCCGCAAGTCGGTGATCAGTTTGTCCGTTTTGAAGGTGATCAGGAAGGCGCGGTCATCGCCGCGGAGGGCGTGCAGATCGGTGCCGATCCGGTCATCGCGTGGGCGCTGGATCCCGCGACGAAAGTGGTGCGCGACGGCTCTCGCCTGAACCAGGTTCTGCTGCTGCGGCTTGACCCGTCCTCGCTGGGACCGGAGACGCTGGCGCATGCGGCTGACGGGATTGTAGCATATTCCGCCATTTGCACCCATGCCCAGTGTACGGTCACTGGCTGGATGCCGGAATTGCAGGTCCTCCATTGCGCCTGTCACCAGTCCGAGTACGACCCGCGGCACAATGCACAGGTGGTGGCGGGGCCGGCACCGCGGCCATTGGCCGCACTCCCCTTGAAAATCGTCGACGGAAAGCCGACAGTGGCCGAAGGTTTCATAGGGAAGATAGGCATGGACCAGCCAACCATGTGAAAACCTAGCCTAAGTAATAACGGGAAACGACACACAGGGAAGGAAAGACCAGCATGGTCGGAAGCAGAAGAATATTATTGGCCACCGGAGCAGCGGCGCTTCTGGGAGGTTTGGGTACGGTTGCCGCGACTGCGGGTGAAGTGGCGAACTATACGCCTGTCACGCAGCAGCGGCTTTTGAACCCTGAGCCGGGCAACTGGTTGCTCTATCGGCATGATTATAATGGTCAGGGCTTCAGCCCACTGAAGCAGGTCAACACCGAGAACGTAAAATCCCTGGTGCCGGTCTGGACATTCTCCACGGGCGTGGTGGAGGGTCACGAATCCCCTCCGATGGTGAACAACGGCGTCATGTTCGTTACCACGCCGCAGAACCAGGTGCTGGCGCTGGACGCGAAAACCGGTGATCTCATCTGGCGTTACAAGCACAAGATGCCGGAAGACCTGTTCCAGCTCCATCCGACCAACCGTGGCGTCGCGATGTGGCAGGATAAGCTGTTCCTGGCGGCGACTGACGACCACCTGATCGCGCTCGATGCGAAAACCGGCAAGGAGCTTTGGAACACGAAGGTGCAGGATTACCAGAAGGGCCAGTACCTGACACTGGAACCGCTGGTGGTGAACGGCAAGGTCATGGTCGGCGGGTCAGGTGGCGAATTCGGTGTGCGCGGTTATGTAGCGGCGTTCAATGCCGATGACGGCAAGGAGATCTGGCGGACCTACACCGTTCCTGCGCCGGGCGAGCCGGGCAGCGACACCTGGTCGGGTGATGCGTGGAAGACAGGCGGCGGCTCCGTATGGATCACCGGCACCTATGACCCGAAACGCAACATCGCTTACTGGGGCGTGGGCAACGCCGCGCCCTGGCCGGGCGAACTGCACCCGGGCGACAATCTCTACACCAGCTCAACGATCGCCCTGAACCCGGATAACGGCAAGATCGTGGGCCACTTCCAGTACCATCACAACAACTCGTGGGACTGGGATGAAATCAACTCACCGATGCTGATGAATTTGACCTACGGAGGAAAGACGTTTGATGCCCTGGTCCATGCCGCCCGCGATGGCTACCTGTGGACACTGAAGCAAAGCGAGGAGGGAATCGATTTCGTCGACGCCAAGCCGTTTGTTAAACAGAACGTCTTTACTAGCGTCGATCCTAAGACCGGCCGCGCCGAATATGATCCGGAGCACAAGCCGGTCGTCGGCAAGAATGTCACCTTCTGCCCGTCTCTATGGGGGGGCAAGGACTGGCCGGCTGCCGCTTACAATCCGAACAGTCACCTGCTCTTCATCCCGGCGCAGAACAACATGTGCGGGGAAATGATCGGAGAGAAGGTGCCACGGGTTGAGGGCCAGTTGTGGCTCGGCGCACAAATACCCAGTCTAAAACTACTTCCGCAAGGTGATCACATCGGCGAACTGCAAGCCTGGGACGTCCAGACGGGCAAGCAGGTGTGGATGCATCCGTTCCCGAAGTCGCAGTTGTTCGCTTCGACATTGGCGACTGCCGGAGACCTGGTGTTCATCGGTGGCACCAATGACCGGATGTTCCGCGCTTTCGACGCCAAGACCGGCAGCGTGCTTTGGGAGCAAAAAACCAACTCCGGCATCATGGGCATGCCGGTGGCCTACGAGGTTGATGGGACGGAGTATATCGCGATCCAGTCAGGCTGGGGCGTCGATGCCCAGCGGATTCAGGACGGTCTCGCCGCGACCGACTGGAAGTTGGATGCCGATGCTGTTCCGCAAGGCGGCGTGGTCTGGGTTTTTGCTGTCAAGAAGTAACGACAACACGACACGAGCGCACCCAGCAGACGGGTGCGCTCGTCCTTCCAGTATTCCTCGGCGTGCAGCCGCGCGATCACTGTCCAGCGGGTCTGTTTTCGCTGAGGTCCTATTTCTGATCCGGGACAAGCTCGTCTTTCATCGGCTTGTCCCGTAGTATTTCGACGCTCGTGGCGTCCTGGCCGGCGGTGGCGGAGAGCCGAATGACAAAATGGATGGTGGAGAAGGCCGCCTCATGCATGTCCCCCAGGCAGTCGTGCGGCGCTATCTCGTGATCACCGCCGATAGCGATTTCCTTGGCGTTCCCCGGCGGAAGTTCTGCGGATGGAACCGATACCAGGCCGCTGGCAAAGACGGTGCTCTTGTCCTTGTCGACCACGTCCATGCGCACCCGGATCGGCCCGATGGCTCCGGAGGAGGTGTTCTCGATCTTGAACGAGATCATGGGCTGACAGCTTTCACGCTTCTCGGCCCAGTAGGTCTTGAACCCGGAGAACTCGGCGCCCCCCACGCGCGGAACCTCGGATTGCGCCACGGCGCCAGTCACCAGCGCCACCGTCAGTAACGTGGCGAGCATCGTTCGCATTAACCGATATCCCCCCGATGACCCGGAACCGTGCAAAGATAGCACTCTGCTCGGGAGGACGGAAGCCGGCGACGGCATCGGCGGAACTCCGGCTGCAGCAACGACCTGACAGGATGTCCTCGATCAATGGCGGCTTGGGCATGACGATGGTGATTAGTATTTGGTCGAAACCGCGCGGTGCAGCCACCGCCGCCGCGTCAATCGCCATTGCACGAATTTGGCGCTTCGGATCCAACGCGCATCCCGCGCCGGAGATAGCAACAAGGCGCGCTCTCGCGTTGCGGCCAATTCTACCTATTATTGTTATATGCGAGTGCTTTCAACGCGCCCTGTAGCAATCCGTCTATATCCCCGTGAGATCCAAAACGAGGCGGGCCCCCCCTTCCCGCGGCCTCGTCATGAGGCGTGATGTCCCACTCGGCCTCGTGGCCATCGGCGCCTCCGCCGGAGGCATAGAGGCTTTCCGCCAGTTTTTCGAGAAAATGCCGCCCGACAGCGGGCTGGCTTTCGTCGTGGTGCTGCATCTCTCGGCTGGCCGCAAAAGCATGTTGCCGGGGATCCTGGCACGCTGGACCAGCATGCCAGTGGCCGAAGCGCACGACGGCGTGGCGATCAGAGCCGATCATGTCCTCGTGATCCCGGCGGGCACAGTTGCGGAGCTTCGGGACGGCCACGTGCTGTTGCGGCGCCTGGCAACGGACTCACCGCGCATTGTCACCCCGATCGATGCGTTTTTCGATTCCGTTGCCTCAAGCCTGACCGAGGACGCGATCGGCGTCATTCTGTCGGGCACCGGCCATGACGGTTCGCTGGGGCTCAAGGCGATCAAGGCGCGGGGTGGACTGACGCTCGCCCAGGGTGGGGACGGTTCCGGCCCGGAATATCCCGGGATGCCTGACAGCGCCGTTGCCGCGGGCGCCGTCGACCTCTACGTGCGGGTGGAAGACATGCCCGACCGCATCCTCGCCGCGCGACACATACGTCTGGTGACACGGCGGGACGGCGACGAACCTGCGCCGGATGTCAACAAGATCCGCACAGTAATCTGCGACATTCTGCGCTCCCGCCTCGGTCATGATTTCTCCCAGTACAAGCAGCAGACCTTCATCCGACGCGTGCAGCGGCGGATGCAGGTAACCCGAGTGACGAAATATGATGATTACGTCCGGCTACTGGAGACCGACCGCCAGCAGGCGGTGCTGTTGTTTCGCGACCTGCTGATCAGCGTGACCAGTTTCTTCCGCGATGCCGATACTTTTTCATTGCTGGAAAAGGACATCGTCCCTCGCCTGTTTGAGGGCAAGGACGCGACCAGCGAGCTGCGGATCTGGGTGCCGGGCTGCGCCACCGGCGAGGAGGCCTACTCGCTTGCCATCCTAATGCGCGAGCACATGGACAAGGTCGCCACATCTCCAAAGGTGCAGATCTTTGCCAGTGACATCGATGAGATCGCGATCGGCACCGCTCGGCTAGGACGGTTTCCGGCGACCTTGCTGGAGGGCATCACACCGGAACGGCGATCCCGGTTCTTTTCCGAAGGGCCGGATGGATACCTGGTCCGGCAGGAAATCCGTGAACTCTGCACGTTTTCCGCCCACAGCCTGATTCGTGATCCGCCATTCTCGCGGATCGATATGATCTCCTGTCGCAATCTGCTGATATATATGGACATCGAGTTGCAGGACCGGGTAATCCCGATCTTTCACTATTCGCTAGTCCAGAATGGCGTCCTCGTTCTGGGCTCGTCTGAAACGATTGCCCGCCAAGAGCGGCTGTTCCAAGCGCTTGACCGGTCGCATAGGATTTTTGTTCGCCAGGATGGTGCCGCCGAGGTGCCCAGCATTTACCGTTTCGAAACCAGCGAGTTGCGGCGTGGAGCCAGGGTTGGTGGGGCCGAACGTCTCGATCCGAAGATGCATCGGTCGGCGGCGGTTGCTTTAGCCAACCAGCGTGTCCTGGAACGCTTCGCCGCGCCCTTCGTGGTGGTGAACGCCGTCGGCGAAGTCGTTCATTTCTCGGACCATATCGGCTGATTCCTGGAGCCCCCGCCCGGTTCGCCCACCACCAACCTGTTTGACATGGCTCGCCACGGCTGGGCCCTGGAACTTCGTTCGGCGCTGCGGCGTTGTAGAAAAACTGGGCGTCCGGTGGAGCAGATGCGTTCGATCCTCAGGGCGGACGGTGAGCCAGTCCTGCCGGTCAGGCTAATTGTGGAGCCGCTACCGAGCCCCGAAAATGAGCCGCTGTATATGATTGCTTTTGTCGAGGCCGACGTGTCACCAGCGTCTGACGGAGATCCGGCTCCCGCCCCGGAGGCCCCGCAGGGGACCGCGGGCATCGCGGATCTGGAACGAGAGAACCGCGATCTGCGGGAGCGGCTGCAATCCACCACCGAGGAACATGGTGCGGCAATCGAGGAACTTCGTAGCTCCAACGAAGAACTTCAGTCGGTAAATGAGGAGTTGCAATCGACAAACGAGGAACTGGAAACCTCCCGCGAAGAAATTCAATCTGTCAACGAAGAGCTTAACACCGTCAATGGACAGTTGTCCGCGAAGGTGGAGCAGCTTGATCGCAGTAATGGCGACCTGAAGAACCTGTTCGACAGCACCAAGGTGGCGACCGCATTCCTCGATCCGTTCCTGATCATCCGCAGTTTCACGCCGGAGATCGCCGGTATCTACAACCTCATTCCCGGCGATGTGGGCCGTCCGTTGACCGACATCGTCAGCCGGCTGAGCTACACGACGCTGCGGGAGGATGTTCAGGCGGTACTGCAAACACTCCAGCCGCTGGAGAAACGGGTCCAGCGGCAAGATGGATCGGCGCATTATCTGATGCGTATTCTGCCATACCGCACGCCTGACAGCGCGGTAGACGGATCGCTAATCACTTTCGTCGACGTCACCAGTATCGTTCGTGCCGAGGAACATCAGCGGCTGCTGGTCGACGAGCTCAACCATCGGGTCAAGAACATGCTGACCGTGGTGATTTCGTTGGCTACGAACACGATTGTGCGATCAACGACGCTTGAAGCGTTCAAGGAGGTGTTCCTCGGTCGTATTCACGCCCTGGCGGCGTCGTACGCGTTGCTGAGCCGTGATAGCTGGTCGCCGATCCCGCTGCGGGAAATCCTCATGGAAGAACTAAAGCCATTCTTGTCGGGCGAACACTTGAATGCCGAACTGACCGGACCGACGGTGCTTGTTGAGCCACGTACGGCGCTCGCGCTGGGCATGGCTACGCACGAATTGACCACCAACGCGGTCAAATTCGGAGCATTCTCCAGCCCGAACGGCAAGGTCGATATCGGCTGGACCGTCCAAGAAAATGCCGGTGGCGCGACGCTGATGCTAAAGTGGGTTGAAAAGAATGGGCCGCAGGTAAGCCAGCCTAGTCGTCGTGGTTTCGGCATGACGTTGATCGAACGTGCGTTCGCCCATGATGTCGAAGGCGAGGCCGAAGTTAGTTTCTTGCCTGGGGGGGTGGTCGCGACATTGATCGCGCCATTGCCTGACCAGCAAAAGCGCGTGCCGTCGCGGGATGAGCGAAGCCGCGCCGCATCGCGGGACAGGCAAAACAAGGAAGTATCATAATGTTCATTCCTGAGCCCGTGCTCGTTGGCAAACGCGTTCTCATCGTCGAAGACGAGACATTGGTGGCGATGCTGATCGAGGGTCTCTTGGAAGAATGCGAATGCAGCGTCGTCGGTCCGTGCAACACCTTCGAGAAAGCGCTCGAGGCGGCCAGAACAGAGACGTTCGACCTAGCCGTGCTGGACGTCAACCTGAGGGGCAAGATGGTGTACCCGGTGGCGGAGCTTCTCTCGGAACGGCATATCCCATTCCTGTTCCTGTCCGGCTATGGCGACGGCGCGATTCCGCCTGGCCACGACGCCTGGAGGGTATGCGCCAAACCTTTCAAGGGAAACGACCTGGTAAAGATGATGTCCGAAGCTCTCCTGGCCGAGACGCATTGATCGCCCGGTGACACACTTGCCGGAAGGTCAACTGGCCTGGATTATCGCTTTTGTCCCGCTAGCCAGCGGAATATCACGGAGAAATCCTTGGCGCCGTCACCCCCGTCGACGACCTGTTGGTAGAACGACAGCGCCTGCGCGGCCAATGGCGTGGGCGAGCCCGCCGCTTCCGCGGCGGCCTGGGATAGTTTCACGTCCTTGACCATCAGGGCGGCTGCAAACCCGGGCGCGTAGTCACGGTTGGAGGGGGCCGCGGGCACCGGACCCGGTGCGGGACAGTAGTTGGACAGCGCCCATGAATTGGCGGTCGCCGTAGCGCAGATCTGGTGCAGCTTATGCCAGTCCAGCCCAAGTTTCTCAGCGAGCAGAAAGCCTTCCGAGACACCAACCATATTGATGGCCAGCATCATGTTGTTGCAGATCTTGACGGCCTGCCCAGCCCCTGGGGGGCCGGCGTGAAAGATGTTCTTGCCCATCGCCTCCAACACCGGCTTGCCGCGGGCGAACGCTTCCTCCGTGCCGCCGACCATGAAGGTCAGTGTGCCGTTTTGGGCGCCCGCCGTACCGCCCGATACGGGGGCATCCAGCATCGCGAGACCGGCGGCCTCAGCGGCGGCACTGACGATGCGGGCGCTTTCCACATCAATAGTGGAGCAGTCGATCAGCAGTGGCCGTTCGGGGGCGGTGACTTCGATCAGGCCGCCCTGGTGAAGGTACACGTCGCGCACATGTTCGCCAGCCGGCAGCATGGTGATGATGACCGAGGCGCCTCGAGCGGCGTCGGCCGCGCTGGCGGCGATCTTGCCGCCGGCCTTTGACAGCGCCTGGAGCGGGGCCGGGCTCAGGTCGTAGCCAGTGACGACGTGGCCGGCCTTCACGAGGTTTGCCGCCATCGGGGCACCCATGTTGCCCAAGCCAATGAAAGCGATTGTGGCCATGGTCACAGCACCTCGAAAATTTCGTAAATCGGGCCTTCAGGCGGCCGGCTGCCGGTGCCGATGCCAAACACCTTGTTGAGCCAGCCGTATTTGGGGGAGGCGGTTTCGAATATCACGATAGTGCGGAAGTAGTATTCGGACGGATCAACGAACTGGCCGGTGTTGACTTTCTCCATCACCGCCTCGGGGCCATGGCGCAGGCCCCTGTATGTCAGGCCGATCGTGGCGCCGTCGTCGGTTTGTAGCACGATCCGGACATCGAGGGTGGTGACGCCGTCGGGCCGGCCGATGATCCAGTCAGAGCCGCCGGGAAGGACGGTGCCCCGCAGCTTAGGCCCCTCGAACGTGCCTCCGGCGACCAAACCGATGCGGCGGTTGCCGCTCGGAGTCTCCCCGATTGGCTGCAAGCCGCTGACGGCGAGCCTCAGGGTGAGCAGGTGGGATGTGCGTATTTCGGCCATGTGGTCCCCTCCGGAGCGTTGCGGCGGATGAGAGCCGATCCCTTGAGGGGAGACAAGGGCGGGTAGGGCGTGGCGCAGCGAGCGCGATTCACCAGCCAAAATGAAGCGATCGACGGAAGCTGACGTTCCGAGCCTCAGGATGGCGCGGACTTTGGCTTGGCGTATCAGGGCGGCTGAACTTGGCTTGGTCGAATAGGAATCTCGTGACTACGAAGCGACGAACCTGTCAGCCGGGCCCGTCGAAGCATCTGCTCCTGAATTGCGGAAACAACATCCTCCACGAGATATCGATTCTGCGCTGCACGACGAAATAATGTTTCAGATCTTACGACCCGCTGAGTGTCAGAGTCTTTACCGTTGCGGCGTCCGGTTGCGCTGTCGCTGCCCGCAATGACGGCGATGGGTTTCCAGTGCGTCGCCCGCAAAAACGAGTATTCCCTTCGTAGCACTCGTTCTCTTGACATTTTCCCCGCGATAGTATAACAACACACTCGTAACCATGTAGGAGGGTGCAAATCCAGCATGACTCCACCGAGCATAGATAGCGTTGCCGATCAACGTGGCGCCGGCAACTAAGTTATAGTCCACTGAAAGCTTGGCTTTTGATGCCGAGCGGCGAAGATCAACTTCGCATTCCGACCCCCGTTTACGCTGTGTGCGTACGGGGGTCTTGCTTTTTCGGTGAAGCTTGATCCCAATCTGGGGGGTTCCTTTCGAAGAATTCGATTGCTTTGCAGGCTTACCAGTGGCTGGAATGGGTTCGGTCATACGGAGAGCCGATTTATGGTGACGCTCGAAGCCATCCTCGACGATGCGAAACACCACCCGTCCTCCGCCAATACGACAGTTCTCAACTCAGATCAGTTTCATACCGTTCGCGGACCGTCGAGCACCATTTTTCGAGCCAGATTGGACGCCGCGTTGGCTGGTTCCGCAGATCTTTCGAAAGTTCAGCAACTTAACACCTTTGAGGGGTTGGAGGTCGTTGAGCCGGTGCAGGCGGGCATCCACGGAGGCTATTGGTACTTGCGCAATCTGACGCACAACGGTGAGACGTTCCCGGCGGGTGAAGGCCGATACCGCTCTATCGTCGAGGCGCTAGAAGCCGCCATTCAGTGGTGGCAAGCGGAAACATGGTGCCGGGGCGTCATCGTGCGCAACTACGACGTCAAGCATTCGAACGGGCCGTTATGACCACCAGCGGTGTGCCGCTGCGCTCGTAGCGGCTCCCGACGCTGAGACCCCCGGGGGAAGGAATGATCGAGTGGTAAACTTGGCCATTGGCGTGCGGGGCTAACCCATCGTACCTTCGCACGGCAGCCGGAGGAAACGCAGCATGTCCACCCCGTATCCGCTTTCCGAATCAAACCTCGCGGCGCTTGGTTTTGCCGCCAAGCCGCTCGATCACCTCGACGGGATGATCCAGTCGCACATTGCCGAGGGACGCTACCCCGGCGCCCAGATCGCCCTCGCCCGCAACGGGAAGCTCGGTCTGCTCCGAACCTACGGCAATGCCCGCACCGAAGGAGGCACCGTTCCAGCCACCAATGAAACTCTGTTTCTGTTGTTCAGCCAGACCAAAGTGCTCACCTCGGCCGCCGTTTGGACGCTGGTCGAGGACGGCAAACTTTCGTTCATGGACAAGGTCGCCGACCACCTGCCGGAGTTCGCTGGGCGTGGCAAGGCCGACATTACCTTGCAGCAGGTCATGACCCACCAGGGGGGGTTCCCGTCCGGTGACGTCACTCAGGCAAGCTGGACCGACCACGCGTTGATGCGTGCCCAGGTCTGCGATTTTTCGCTGGAGTGGACTCCCGGCAGCCGCCTGCAATACCACCCCCGAGCGGCTCACCTGGTGCAGGCAATGGTGCTTGAGGCGGTTACCGGCCAGGATTTTCGGACTGTCATCCGCGAACGGGTGATCGAGCCGCTCGGCCTTGGCAACGACATCTTCGTTGGCGTGCCGGAATCGCAGCAAACTCGCTGCGCCGACACCTATGCCCCGGAGAAACGAGATAACTCTGCCGCCTTCCGGGCGGCCGGTCTGCCTAACGGCGGCGGTTACGCCACCGCCCGCGGCATGGCCGCGTTCTACCAGATGCTCGGACATGGCGGCCGCCTCAACAACGTCCGCCTGTTTTCGCCGAGGCTGATGGCCTATGTGTCGCGGAGCCACACCGGCGAGAGCCCTGATCACGCGATGACAGGCATCCCGATGCATCGCGGGCTTGGCCCGCATGTGCGCGGCGAGAGCGATAGCATCCGCGGTCTAGGCACGATCGGGTCCGCGGTGACTTTCGGGCACGGCGGCGTCGGGTCGTCGTATTCCTGGGCGGACCCAAGCAGCGGAGTTTCTTTCACCTACCTGACCAATTTCGTCAGCCCGGACCCTTGGCATTCGCTGCGCCTGGACCGGGTCGCGAACCTAGTGCATGCGGCGATCGACTGATTGGTTTGCGCGGGAAAATCCGGGCGGGGTGGACCGCAATAGTCGCGCAGCGTGTCCATCACCGAACAGATAGTCGGTTCGCACGTAGTCAGATCTGGGTATTTCGGCGTGAGCAGGTGGGTTCATATCGTACTGAATTCTGCCGGATGTCCTGAAGGATTGCACACATCATGGAGGCAGGCTTGGAGGCTGGTCCCCGGGCGGGTCGGCGAGCGAGGCTGATGCGGCAGACGCGATCAACCAATTCCGAAACAGAATGATTTTCGGCGCGTCGGCGGTCGCCTCCGGTGTGACGACGTAGTAGCCGGCGTCCTGCGGCAGCACCGTGTCGAACGGGGCGACGAGGCGGCCGGCGGCAAGGTCTCCCTCCACCAGTTGCTGGCGTCCCAACGCCACGCCGAGGCCTTCCACGGCGGCCTGGATCGCCAGAAAACTCATGTCAAAGGTCAGACCCCTTCGGGCCGCGATCGAAACAGGTAGACCCGCAGCGGTGAGCCATAGGCGCCAGTCGTCGCGGAAGGCCATTGTGTGCAACAGGATATGATTAGCGAGGTCCGCCGGCTTACGGAGTGGCTCGGTCCCGCTCAGCAAACCTAGCGCGCAAACGGGAAACAGTCTTTCCGCCATTAGCCAGTGCGCTCGCAACCCGGGCCAGTGGCCATGGCCATAGCGAACCGCGACGTCCACCTCTTCCCGGCGGAAATCCACCAGGTGGGGGGAGGTGGTGATGCGGACCTCCATGCCGGGATTGGAATCCTGGAACGCGGCGACCCGGGAAACGAGCCATTTCGTCGCGAGCGAGGCGGTGGTGCTGACCGTCAGACGCCCGTCAAAGCCCGTGCGGCGCAGCCTCTCGGTTGCGCGGTTCAGGTCTTCGAAGGCGGCCCGCACGGAGGGCAGGTAGTTTTCGGCTTCCTGCGTCAACGCCAGAGAGCGGTTTTGGCGAATGAACAGCTTGACCCCCAGTTGGTCTTCCAAGCGGCGGATCTGATGGCTGACCGCGGTCTGGGTGACGTTCAGTTCGGCAGCGGCCTGGGTGAAACTCAGGAGCCGCGCGGCGGCTTCGAACGCGCGAAGGCCGTTGAGCGAGGGGAGCAGCATGATCGCCTGGGATGAGTTTATGTCATGGATAGCCTGATAAAGGATCGTTTGTCACCTGCTGTCGGACGGCCCATTTGCGCGGTGATGCCAACTTTTGCTTGGAGGGTATCATGAGTATCATCACACCTGACGTTATTGCTTTTCGTGGGATTTATCCGCGGCTCTCGTCCCGTCGTCCCTTGGGGTTGGCTAGTTGGCTCGGGGGTCTGGTCGGAACGTGGCGGAGGCGGATGAGGGAAAGGCAGGCCCTTGCCAGGCTCGATTATCGCGAGCTTCGGGATATTGGCTTGTCCCGCTGGGATGTTGAGCGCGAACTCGCGAAACCGTTTTGGCGTGGCTGAGACAACCTGGGCCTCTCGCGGACAAACCACGATCGATTGCGGGTCGAGCAGTCCATCACCGTAATCAGATAGAGAAAGCCGCACCGCATCGGTATATACGTGAAGCCTTAAAAAGCTGGTTCGGATGACGTAGAAGTCTCCGACTACGATCTACCTCGCGCTCTGCGGCGAAAAGCGTGCGACGGATTAGAGGACACGGTCGAAACGCCACGAGACCACAAGACGCCTGGCATTTTCGATCAGGTGCCAGCGGTCAGCGACCTGAACAGTATCAGGAGGGCCCTTCGCGGTGGCTTGCCTATAACCGGCGCCACGGTCTCGCGCGATGATGTTAATTGACGGATGATTGGCCAATCATGCCGTCGCCGTCGCGGCTTCCCGATCCGGCAGAATGTCGATGACGCACCGCAAAGTCATCAATGCCGACCGCGCGCGGCTCGTCGGTTGGCTCAACAGCACGGCGCCGGACGATGCGTAATGATTACATCGCTACGTCTGTAGACGGTTTCGGGCGATTTTCCCCGGACTTCCGCCGACCTATAGTAATACCAAGTCGGAAGCTCGGCCTAAACTGCGGCATTTTCGTAAAGGGTGATGAAATCTCCCAATGTCACGGGAATGTCGATCTCGTTATCGCCGGCGAATGGGTCGAGCCCGAGCGTGTCGTCAAGTGTCGCGACGAGGATTGCGATACAAAGCGAATCGAGACCGGATTCCAACAAAGCTAGGTTGTCGGTCAGCGGTGCAAGGCGTTTGTGCTGCTGATCAGCGATCTGGATGATCTTATCGATAATCGTGTCGCGGATAGACATGGGTTGTCCTTCCAACCAGCTGACCGGGCCAGCCACAGAATATTGCCAAAGGACCCGAGGTTTCAACAGTACCTCAAATCCTCGGCGGCAGCCAGATCTCCTCGTCGTGACGCACGTCGGTGGTCTAATTGCAAATGGCAGCAGTCGAAGAATGAGCCTCGATTGTTACGTGGATCAGACGGTTGCCTCATCGACCATGTCCATTCGTGATCGCGGCGGCGCCACCAATTTTCCCTGAGTGGATTTGAGCTAATCTCCCGGCGGCACGGCAATCAGGTAGATGATTGTGGTGAAGGTCGTGGTGGAGCGATACCCGCGAGCGCGAGCCTTGGCGGCCTCGAATAAGCCGTTTCGCCCTTCCAGGCGGACGTTGCTGTGTGACGACCTCCAGCGCCGGAGGATCCGCTTGCTGTGAGCCTCGACAGTGGCCTCGCGTTGGTATCACCCGCGCCACGATCAGAGCGTGGAGATCCTGAAGCGGCAGCGTTTCGCAGGGACGGAGGTGTTTGTCGTTCGTCAGCCGGACGGGACGTTAACGCACGTGCCGTGCAAAACCATTTTCGCGCAGGAGGCCGCGCAGGGCGCCCACGCGCAGTGGAGGAGCATCGCCGAAGCGCGGCGTGAGCGCGCACCCAAATTCGCCGAACTGAAGGATGAAGCGCGTGAGGATGTTCTGGCCTATACCTCCTTTCCCAAAGAGCACTGGCCGCAGATCGCCAGCACCAATCCGCTCGAGCGCCTCAACGGCGAAGTGAAACGCCGCTCCAATGTTTCGGACGTGGAGGAGGCACAAAC
Organism: uncultured Alphaproteobacteria bacterium; assembly: GCA_963772355.1. Lineage (GTDB taxonomy): Bacteria > Pseudomonadota > Alphaproteobacteria > Acetobacterales > Acetobacteraceae > Rhodopila. The sequence continues at coordinate 187,585 of CAVYXX010000097.1, forward strand.
CCCCTTTAGCCGATCTCGCTTGCTGTGCAGCCCGAATGGTCAAAGTCGAGCTTAAGATTTTGTTAATCAATTTGTCCGATATTCCTGCCGGAGGTTGCCAGGGTGGCTAAGCCGCACGGGCGCCAGGACTATTGAGACCACCACTACCGCCGGCAAAACGCTGTTCGGGCAATATAGCAGGCCGTTCAGGCCGGAAAGCTTGCCCTCGTCATGGTCAAACGGGAAAGCAACGGTCAAATGATCCAGTCACCTGCTAGCACTAACTTGCCGGTGTCTGCCTCGTCGGCGCCAAGCTATGCCGCTGAACCGAGTAAATGGGTGCACCCGGACAACACACCGCCCACATCGCTGCTGATCGAGGGATGGAGAGGGTTAAATCATTCCTACGGACTGGTCAACCAATATCAGATCCTCGAATTGCTAAAGATCGACGGGTTGCGGCTATTTCACCACGATCTACCTTTTTTCAATGAGCAATGGAACCGTCTACGCAACGACGCCAGCTTCCCACCAGACGCGCAGCGGCAGATCGACGCCCTGCCGCCCGCCGGGGATGCCCACATCGACTGTGTCTATCAAATCGCCTCCCCCGTCCCAGCCGGTGCCGACAACGACAAGCGCCGAACGCTCACCTTCATGATCACCGAACTGGGATTTGCCCACGGGAGCTTGGCGGTTGAGCCGAATCGCTATCCGTTCTTTACGCGCGACGGCAATTTCATTGTCACATCGACAGCGTGGTCGCGCCACCGTCTCGCTGAATTCGGGTTCCCGGCCGAAAAGATCCGGATCGTTCCGCTCGGCGTCGATACCGCTATTTTCCGCCCCCTGAGCGCCGACGAACGTGCCGCCAACCGGGCCAACCTGGGCATCCACGAAGACGAAACCGTCTTCGTCAACGTCGGCGGGGCCTTCTGGAACAAAGGCATCGACCTCCTGTTGCGGGCCTTTGCAGAACTGCGGACCAAGGGTCGTCAGGTCCGCCTTATCGTCAAGGATCAGCGCAGCCTCTACGGGGTCACGATCGAGCAGATCGTCCAGAGCGTAGCAAAAGACGCACCGCACCTTTTTGGTTTTAATACCATGGCCGCAATCTCGGTTATTGGCGGCAATCTGAGCCCGCCGGAGCTACGGGCACTCTACGGCATGGCCGACTGCTACGTGTCGCCCTACCGGGCCGAGGGCTTCAACCTCCCCGTGCTCGAAGCAATCGCGTGCGGTACGCCCGTGATCGTCACGCAGGGGGGCGCAACTGATGATTTCTGCCTCGATGGCGTGGCCTATGGCATTCCAGGACAGTCCCGCACCAAGGAGGATCTTTCTTCAGGCCTTGCGGGCAAGTACATCGAGCCCGATTTCGACACTCTGGTCGACACGATGGACGGCTTCGCCAACGGCCACCGTCTCGAGGAGGGTCGTTTCACCCAGATGCGCGGGCGTGTTCTGGAGGCATTCAGTTGGCGACGCGCGGCGGCTGCGTTGGTAAAACTGGCAGTTGGCGACATGGAGGTGGAGGACCAAGGCAGCAAAGGCCACATCCCTATGAATCAGTCATCTCTATCTCGACAGGCCTTCCAAACGATCTATATGGAATAACTAAGGGGTCTAGTTCTGCCGACGCAACCGAATACCTAACCTTTGTGTGGCGCTTTATCGATGCCAACTCCAAAGCAGCATCACAGATTTCGACTGCGCTGATCTACAGTTCTCCCAATGGTGGCCACGCGAATCGCTTCGACTTGATATCGTGCCGGAGATCGTCGATCGTAACCGAAGACGCTTCGCAGCAGTTCCGGGCCGGGCTGAAGGTGGTTCGTTAGCGGCGGTACCGGCTCTACCTTGGTCTGACGGTGCTCTATGGGGAGGGTTGGACCGGAGCGGCGGGCCAGGCTGGCAAAGTTCCTCTTAAACGTCACCTCGGCTTCAGGATCCTTCTTGGGATGCACGGGCCGCGGTTGCAGGCGGGTTAGGCGGAACTGATTAAGCCACTTGCTGATGGTGTGCACATGCACCGTTACGGAAAACCGCTGCGCCACGACGCTCCGCAGATCCACGCAGCGCCAGCGAACGACTTTGTCGGTTGCTGGATCGGGTCCTTTGACGACCAATTCGCGCAACTCGGCCCTCTGCTGCTCGGTCAACGCGGGCACCCGTCCGGGCGGGCAGCGGGATTTGAGGCCTTCGACGCCGGATGCGTTGTAGCGATGCACCCAGTCGCACAGGGTTTGGCGGTCCATGCCGGCCAGTGCCGCCGCCTCGCCGCGCGGACGGCCGTCGATCACCAGCGCCAGAGCCAGCAGTCGACGAACCTGCGCACTGTCTGGACATTTGCTCGACAGCGCCCGCAGTTCCCCACTGGTATGGTCCCTTCGTGTGAGACCCAGCGCAGCGCCCATCCAATATCTCCGTCATCCGATTCGCATACCCGGACAGCGAATCGAAATAACCGGGCCTTGAAAACCCCAGAGAGTCGAGGTCATCGCGACTTGGTATCAGAGGAAATGTTCTTCAGCAAAGCCACCATTCGTCCACCAGCCACTTTCGAAATGTGCGAGGTTCGCGATGCAGTCGATTCGCCGCAGGAATCCGCCCGCCGCAGGGGAATCCGTTCGCAGCGCCGCGATCGATTCCGCTGGCTCATGCTGCGGATTCAGCTTGGCGAGGAAGCCGGCGAGAGTGGTGTCTGCCTCGCGCACCAACGTCTCGGCGCTAGCTTCGCCGTCGCGTGCATGCGCTCAGCCCACTCGCCTCAGACTGATCCGCCGCCGGGTCCCTCCACCTCCGAGAAACGGCCGTGGAGGCAATGTCAAACCACCGCCGGAACCGTGACCCCCACCATGTCCCCGTCCCGGACGATCCCAGCCAGCCTGTCCTCATCCCAGCCATCCGTGGCGGCCGGCCGCATTGGCAACACCATCCAGCGATAATCCGCTGTAGAATCCACAACCCGCAGCTTGGCTGTATCCGGAATGACTGTCTTCCATTCCGAAGCCAGCAATTCGCGGGGATCGCGAATCGCCCGCGCCCGAAAAGCCGCCGATTTGTACCAGTACGGCGGATACCCAAGCACCGCCCGCGGATAACAACTGCACAGCGTGCAGACCACCAGATTATGGACCTGCGCGGTATTCTCCAGCACCCCCAGCGGAGGCACCCCCCGCATCAGGATCCCCATCGCCTCCGCCGCCTTCGTCCCATCCTCCAGCATCAGCGCCCGATAGGCCGGATCGACCCACGCCTTGGCGACCATCCGAGCGCCCTGCCCCGGATTGGCGGCGTCGGTGATCGCCATGCGCTCCTGGACTTCCGCCGTAGAAACGATCCCCTTCTGCTCCAGCAGGGCGCGCAACGCCGTCAGCAAACGACCGCCGTCGGTTTCGAGTATGGTCATGGCCGCTCCAGCCAATGTTCAAAGATCTCAATAAGTAGTTCGTCATCCGCCTTCGCCTCCGGCCAAATCGCGCCTTTACGGAAGCGCACGTGATACAGCGGGCGGCGCTCGGCGGGGCGCGCGAAGGCGAGGTCCTCAGGGTTGGGGAAGTCGCCAAGGTGCCGGACCACCTCACCGACGATGCCGCGCACGTAGTGGGGTGTGCGGATGTGGACCGGGCCGGTTGTCTCGGGCCAGGCGTCCTTGACGCGCACCGTCTCGCCGGCCGCGAACATCAGGCGCGCTCCAGGGCGGCTCGCAGTTCGGCCTCCGTGATGACGCCTTTGCGCAGCAGAGTGTCGGTGATAGAGCGGATCCAGCGACGGTAGTAGCTCAGGCGATGGTATTCCGCTTCGGGGATAGCCTCGACCCCGCGGCGGAGTTCATCCACCGACATCAGCTTTTTCACCGCCAGCATCTGGCGCAGCGCATCGACCTCGCGGTCGAAATCGGTGAGGGCGTGCGGCTCGATGTCGACCGGCTCGCACATGAATTTGGTGGCACCGCCCAGGTCGTGGTGTGCCCGTTTGGTTTCCTTGTCCATCACAGGACGTTAGCGCATTCTCCAAGCGCCGCAAACAGGGACTGCCCGCCGTGCTGCTGACCGAAGAAGACCCCTCCCCCGTTCGCGTCCTGCGCGAAGCCGGCTCATCCGACCTGTTCCTGACGGCCGACCACGCCGGCCGCGCCATCCCCAAGGCGCTCGGTGACCTCGGCGTATCCGCGGCCGAGATGGAGCGCCACATCGCCTGGGACATCGGCATCGCCGGGGTCACCGAGCGCTTGTCGGCACTGTTGGATGCGACCGCGGTATTGCAGACCTATTCTCGCCTGGTGATCGACTGCAACCGCGATCCCTCCTGGCCCACTGCGATGCCGGACGTCAGCGAATATACCCCAATCCCAGGCAACCACGGCCTGACGTCAGAGGCCAAAGCGGCGCGGGTCGCCGCGATCTTCACCCCCTACCACGATCGCATCCGGACCCTGCTCGACGCTCGGGCGCATCGCCGGACGGTGCTGGTGGCGATGCACAGCTTCACGCCCGCATTCAAGGGCGAAAACCGAGCGATGCAGGTCGGCATGCTGTATAACAAGGACGCAAGGCTGGCGCGGATCCTGCTGGATCTGCTGCGGCGGGAGGGTGATCTCGTCGTCGGCGACAACGCCCCGTACGCAGTGACCGAGGACAGCGACTACGGCGTCCCGACCCACGGTGAAAAGCGCGGCCTGGCCCACGTCGAAATCGAAATCCGCCAGGACCTGATCGCCACCCCCGAAGGCCAGGACGCCTGGGCGCGCCGTTTCGCGCGCTTGCTCACTGCCGCCGATGGCGTACTTGAGCATGATCGCGCTGGGCGGAACGTCCCCGGCGCGTGAATCATGCGATCGAGCAAGCGGCCCATACCAAAGAAGACTCCGCTGATGACGAAGGCCCAGGTGCGCGGCTTCATCGAAGCTCTCGCCAACCATAATCCCGCACCGGAGACCGAACTCTCCTTCGCCGATCCCTTCACCCTGCTGGTCGCGGTGGTGCTGTCAGCCCAGGCGACGGATCTGTCGGTCAACAAGGCGACGGCCACCTTGTTCCGCGTAGCGCCGACCCCGAAGGCGATGATCGATCTCGGCGTGGATGGCGTGGCATCACACATCCGCTCGATCGGGCTATGGCAGACCAAGGCCCGCAATGTCGTGGCGTTGGCACGCGCGCTGGAGGAGCAGCACGGCGGCCAGGTGCCGGGGGATCGGGCGGCACTGGAAGCTCTGCCCGGGGTTGGGCGCAAGACCGCGAACGTGGTGTTGAACGTCGCCTTCGGTGAGAGCACCATAGCGGTCGATACCCACATCTTTCGGGTGGGTAATCGCACCGGCCTGGCGCCGGGAAAGACGCCGCGGGAGGTGGAGGATGGGTTGCTCAAGCGGATCCCGCCCGAACGGTTGCGCGATGCGCATCACTGGTTGATCCTGCACGGGCGGTACGTGTGCAAGGCTCGCCGGCCGGAATGCTGGCGTTGCGTGGCGGCCGAATGGTGCAAATACGGCGACAAGACCCCAGCCGCGGCCTGATTTCGCGCAACGGGGCTGCCGCCGCGATCACGACCGCTCTGCACATTGGTCGATGGGGCCAATACCCACAGCGAGGATCATTACGGCAACCCGTCGATTAACCGTTGGTTAAACCATCCCTCGTTAATCATCGATTAATTCCGCGAGGGTAAAAATCCGTGCGGAAGCGGCTGCATTGGGACTTTTGAGATGTTGCGAGTGATTGACTGCCTCACGCAGGAGCATGATCTGCGACTAGTCGCACTAGCCGCGTGCTTGTGCGCGCTGGCCTGCATCACGACGGTCAACTTGATGGCGGCGGCCCAAACCAAGGAGGGAGGATCATCGCTCGCCCACCTTGTCGCCGCCTCGGTGGTGTTTGGTTGCGGTGTTTGGTCACTCCACTTTGTCGCCATGCTCGCCTTTAGGTCGAGTGTGCCGATTTCCTATGGCGTCTCACTGACCTTCGTCTCGATCCTCTTTGCAGTCTTCGGCTCGCTATTGGCTCTCGCGGTATGGCGATTTTCGCCGTCACGGCAATTCGCCGCTGTCCTCGGCGGGGTTGTGCTCAGCTCGTCAGTAACTGCCATGCATTTCTGTGGAATCACGGCGATGCAAGTCTCCGGCTCGCTTCACCTGAGCACTGAACAGGTGCTTTACGCCGGTAGTGTCAGTTTGTTCTTCTCCACTGTCGCGCTCATTCGGTCCGACACACTGTCGACATATGGACGCCGTCTACAGGTGGCAGGGCTGCTTGCTATCGCCATTTGCGGATTGCATTTCACCGCAATGGCCGGCCTGAGCATTGAACCCGGCCTGCCAACCAGTCACCAAACGGCGGTCCTTGGATCGTACCAATTGGCCATTACGATCGGCTCGTTCAGTGTTGCCATACTCATCATGAGCTTGGCCGCTACGCTTGTCGAACAGTACCTCTCGCAACGAACGGTCATCGAGCTAAAGCGAATCCGGATGCTGAGCGACGTTTCGCAAGAAGTCCTTATCATCTGCCGCGACGGTATTATCCTTCAGGTGAATGCCGCCGGTACGCGCTTATTTGGGGCACCGGAAGATCAACTCATCGGACGTCAGATGGCGGACCTCATATCGGAAGACAACCACCGTACGTTCTTGAAGCACTTAGAGCATCGTGGAGTCGATCTCGGCCCCGGGGAGGTCAACCTGAAGGCTTCCAACGGGACAATCGTCCCTGCCAGGTTTTCGATCGGCAAAATCGACTACGAGGGTAAGCCAGCGGATGTCGTTGCCCTGCTCAATATGTCAGATCGTAAGCGTGATGAAGCCAAGATACAACATCTGGCCTACCATGACCCACTGACCGATTTGCCCAATCGTGCCTTGCTCCGCGATCGTCTGTCCCAGTCAATCAATGGCGCCGGGCGGCCCGGATATTGTCTGGCTCTGTTTTGCCTTGATCTTGATCGCTTCAAGCAGGTCAACGACCTGTTTGGCCATGCGGCGGGAGATGAACTATTGATGCAGGTCACCCAGCGATTGCGGGCTCAGACCCGATCCGGCGATACTCTGGCCCGTATAGGAGGCGATGAATTTGTGGTGGTCGCCGCGTTTGAGCGCCAGGACGATATTGCGTTACTCGCACGGCGGCTGATCGAGGCGCTGACCCAGCCGTTTATGCTCGCGGCAGGAGCGGCTGAAATCGGAGTATCCATCGGAATCGCAGTCTATCCAGAAGATGTCACCGACCAGCAGGAGCTGATGCGGACCGCAGATCTTGCGTTATATCGGGCCAAGAACGAGGAACGCGGTACCTTCCGCTTCTTTGAAGCCGCTATGGATGAACATGCGCGAGCGCGCCGGCGACTTGAGCTTGATCTGCGCGGCGCAATCGACCGAGAGGAGTTTTGCTTGCACCACCAGCCCGTGGTTGATTGCCTGACCGGCGACGTCGAGAGTTTCGAGGCGTTGCTTCGGTGGCATCACCCGGAGCGCGGCATGGTACCCCCGCTCGACTTCATTCCTTTGGCGGAGGAGACCGGGCTGATTTTGAAAATTGGCGAATGGGTGCTTGAGACAGCCTGTGCGGCGGCTGCAGCCTGGAGCGAGCCGCATCGGGTTGCCGTAAACATCTCTCCAATACAATTTCTCAAGTCCGATCTGCCAGCGATCATTTCCAGCGTCCTCGATCACACGGGCCTTCCGGCAAATCGGTTAGAAGTTGAGATTACCGAAGGTATACTTATGAAGAACCCGCGACGGGCGGCGGACGTTTTCACGACGCTGCGCGGGATGGGGGTGCGTATTGCGATGGATGATTTTGGCACGGGCTATTCAAGCCTGAGCTACCTGCATGAGTTTAAGTTCGACAAGCTCAAAATAGACCGCTCCTTCGTCAAACGGCTCGGTGAGGCAGAGGATGCGAGAATGATCATCCGTACGATCATTGGGCTTGCTCATAATCTTGGTCTCTCGGTGGTTGCCGAAGGCGTTGAAACGCGTGAGCAACTGAAGATTCTCCGTGACCTCGAATGCGACCAGATACAGGGCTATTTGATCGGACGCCCGATGCCCATTGTTGGCCCTACCGAGCTCATCACCGGTAGGGCGAAGGTATTGTTTGCCGGGACTGCTTCGGCTGACAGTCATCGGGTATTGCAGCACTGACCAGGATGGGGCGCGGGCGAGTGCCCTAATCACAGGCAGAGCGCCAGTCCACACCAGCAATTCCAGGACCGTTACCAGCCAGGCTCGGAAGGCCGCAACCCCAGCAATACCTTGCCGGCCGACTCGAAGTGGATTGGAAACGCGGCCGCGTGCTGGACGGCGACGTGAATGTCGCGAAATTGGCGTTCGAGCGGATTCGCGGTGTAGATCGCGGTGGTGCCCGCCGCATGGAACAGCAAATCGACCGCGCGGACCAATTCATGGATAGCGTGTGGAATGGCCAGCCTCGCCTGCGCGATTTGGGGTGATGGGTCGGGCTCGTCCGCGCAAACTGAATCCCACAGCCGGCCCAGTGCATCGACGACGTAGCAGCGGGCGGCGTTCACCATCGCCTCGGCCTGAGCCACGCGTGCCTGCACGAGCGGTCTTTCGCGAAGCAGCGCTGTGGACATCGTGGTGGCTTCCCGGGACGCCATGTCGGTCAGGGCATCGATGGCGCCGCGAGCGATGCCGAGCGCGTTCGCTGCGAACAACAAATGGGCGAATGTGAGAAACAGTCGTGGGCGATAGAGCGGGGTTGAGTATTTTGAAGGATCGGCAAGCGAAATACTGTGAGCCTCCGGGACAAACAGACTATCGATCGTGAAATCGTGGCTGCCGGTGCCGCGCATGCCCATGACCGACCAGTTGTCGATAATTGTCGCGGCAGAAGCCGCAACCCACATGGTCCGTGTGGCCGGGGTGCCTGTTGGAGTCACTCGAGGTTTATCTCCATCCATGATCACGGCCGGGCAAAAGAACCAATTGGCGTTCAGCGAGCCGCTGGCGAAATTCCATTTTCCGCTGAGTTGATAGCCGCCTTCGATTGATTGCGCGCGTCCTTGCGGCCGCAGTGAACCCGCCGCCCGGATGTTTGGCGGCTGCCCGAACATCCGTCGTCCAACTTCCGGCGCGAGCCAGCCTGCTCCAAGCGCCACGGCGTTGGCGTTCATCAGACACCAGCCAACCGAGCCGTCGGCTCTTGATAACTTTTCGATCACTTCAAAGACGGTGGCCGGCGGCAGTTCAAGGCCTCCTACGGCGCGGGGCAGATACAGCCGGTAGAGGCCGGCGTCGGCCAAGATATCGGCCAGGGCCGGCGGAAGGTGCCGCAACCGCTCTGCCTCTTCCCGGGTGGCTACGATCTGTGGCGAGAGCCGCCGGGCTGCCGCGACGACGTCGGCCTCGACGCTGGCAGAGTCCAAATCCGCCATCATGAGATAAACTCCCTTGGCATTGCTATGCGCTTCTAAAGGTACTTGTGGTGAGTGATTATCCGACCTCGCCTAGTCGTCGCGCGTCAACCAGAATCATTGAAGTAAATCTCGGGTCGTTGTTTTTTGCGAAGCTTAACTTGTCGAGGCGGACGTCCATCCACCGATGGTGACGGAGTGACATGCCATGTCGAGAAGGGACGATCGTGAACGTCATCAGGGACGTCCGTAGGTTTTAGGATAACAATTGGCTTCTCAAAAACGACCGATTTTCGGAGACACGTATCGGGGCTGGGACGAGGATAGCTGGGGGTATGCTAGTACTTGACGAACAGCCTGCCGAAATTAACAAACCACCAAACGGTAGATGCGGCGCCCCATGCCCGGCGCACGTGGTTCGAGGATGTGTTACGTAAACGCTACATGCAGTTCCACATCAAACTGATGTCATCCAATGAGTTGGGCTTTGCAGGCCGAGATGCAGTTGCTCGCCATGATCGCGTACCGCGATTGACCGATGATACCACCCTGCCTTCAAATTCGGGTGAGATTCTTTGAATGCCGAGCAGGAACCGGCCGAAAGCGTGGCGGTGTCGATGAAAGTTTGGCTACCATAGCTATGAAGTCACTAACAACAGTTGCAATGGTGAACCATAAATTGGGCTGGAACGCTAAGCAGGGGCTCGCGATGATAAAATCGACCTCCACCATCATCACCTTATGTCTGCTCCTAGCATCGAAAGCTTTGGCCGAACCTGGCAGCAAACTGAATGAGCAAGTCCAGCGGCTAGACGGCCTTCGTTCACAAAAATCCTTACAGTCTGTCCGGAAACTATCCATTCGAATTGCTGAGCTTTCTCAGCATCGGCCGGATGGATGCCAATCTGATGAATGCGAGGGCATTACGGCTCCGGTTCTCAAAATCCTTGGCCAATCGACGGCACCGGTTAAGCCAGGCGAAGGTGCGTTCGACTACCCAGCGCCTGGGCAGAACTACGAAGCCCTTGGCGGTATCCGAAGGTTTGACGATTTCGACGGCCAGCCCAGGCAACAGCTTGGCGAGGTCCGCGCGGAATTTCGGCCCCTGGTAACCGCCGTCGGCGAATAGGGTTTTCAGAAACGGGTATAGCCCGAACAGGCTCGCCAGAACCAGTATCCCGCCATCGCGCTCCTGAACGTCGGCCGGATGGACCACCGCATGCATCAGCAAGCCCTCGGTATCGACCACGATATGCCGCTTCTTGCCGTTGATCTTCTTGCCCGCATCATAACCCGAAGGGTCGATGTGTGCCCCGCCTTTTTCAGCGCTTTTAACGCTCTGGCTGTCGATCACGCAGGCGGTTGGGCTGGCTTGCCGATCACTCAGCTCACGGCATTTCTGGTAGAGTTCATAGTGAATTTCTCAATAACGTCCCGTCGTACTCCCAGCGTTGGAAGTAGTCGAACAAGGTGCTTCGCGGCGGCAAGTCCCGGGGGATATAGCGCCACTGACACCCGGTGCTCAGAACGTACAAAAGGCCATTCACAACCTCGCGTTCATCGATCTCGCGTCGGCGCCCACCACGCTTGGCTGGCGGGATCAGGTGCTCCAAGTGCCCCCATTCCTCGTCGGTCAAGTCGCTCGGATAGCGCAGCTTGTCCCGGTTGTACCGAGGACGGTTCTCAGTTGTCCACATCATGCCCATCACAAATCGATGCCGTCATCGAATCACAGCAGAGTCAATGGGTTCAAGCCCCCGGTGCTAACCAACTCTAACGAACTCGGAAAGTTCCCGGACGGACACCTAAGGGGTCCCGAAGCTTAAGGATTTCCAAGACGCTGTTTTCCAAACACAGTCCATACTTGACCAAATAAAGGCCATTTATGGCGTTGATAATCGCAAGGAATACTTTGAGGGAACAAGTCAGGAGAAACAAGCCGCAGATACGTCCATTGCGCTCATCGACGCGTCAGTGGCGACCTACGATCAACAAGCACACACTTATAAGTTGGATGCTTCATCCCCCAAGCTTTGCACGCCGGAACAAGCGAAGCAGCTCGGATACCCAAGGGAGAGATTCTCCGAACAGGCGACTGCCGCGTTCTGCTCAGGCTTCAAAGTTGGTCCCGATCTCGTCGCAACGGCCGGTCACTGTATAGAAGCAATCGATCAATGCCGCACTACGAAGTTCGTTTCGGGATTTCGCATCACAAAGGATGGAGAGTACCCTCACAGTTTGGCCGCCGAGAACGTCTACAGCTGCAAAGAGATTATCGACGGAGCTCTCGACAGCAGCAGAGGTGACTGGCGGATCATCCGAGTAGATCGTGAAATGAAGGGCATTCCGCAGGCCCAGATCAGAAAATCGAGGACGATCTCAGTAGGAACATCGCTTACGGTAATCGGCTATCCATTGGGGCTTCCGTTGAAAATATCATCTAACGCAGCAGTTAGAAGTGTTGGTGCAGCATACTTTGTAGCAAATCTGGATTCATATGTAGGTAATTCTGGATCTCCGGTGTTCAACGCGGACAGCATCGCACAAGGTAAGCCGGTAGCGGAGGGAATTTTGGTTCTTGGTGAGCAGGACTTTGAAATCGCCAGCCCGTGCCGGATTTCTAAACGGTGTCCCGAAACAGGGTGCAGAGGTGAAGACGCGACATATACCTCGGAATTGGCGGCGAACGTTCCTAGCCTGACTTATTCAACGAATTTATCGGGATCACGCCAAAAGTGCGTAGGGTATAGTTGTCCTACGCACTGGTTTCAGCACGAATTCAAAACAGAAATGCCAGGCGTTGAGGTTTTCGAACGTTGCGCTTGCAGGGGCACACGCCCCACGGGTCATGGTCCGGCGGGTTGGAAGCTGCGCACCAAGCCACCGAACAGTTCGGCTTCTGGGCAAGCTGCCGCCAAGGCAATGCGCACCCGCGTCGCGGTTTCACTGATCCGTGCGGCGATTTTGATCAGGCGCATCTGCAGGGTTTTGAATTCTGCGGTGGCGAGTGGCTGCAGCTTGGGGATACTGCCACGGACTTTCAGCAGCAGCCAGTAGGCGCCAGTGTGCAACACCAGGCGGACTTGATTGGCCAGTGGTGAGCGGCAACTGGTGCGATCGGAGGCAAGCTGCGTCTTGTGCAGCTTGATGAAATTCTCCATCTGGCCGCGCGCGCAGTACAGTGTCTCGTAGAGCCATTCCGCATTGCCGCCGACTAGGTTGGTCACGACGTAGCGGATGTCGAGACCTTTTGGCGTTGCCTCGATGCGCGCAGCGACGCGCCGCTGGCATCGCCAAAACTTGGCACCGTATCTGACTTCGGTGTGCCGACGCACCGCGTTGGCTTGCGCCTCGGCGCGGCGCAACCAGCCCGCATCAACGGGCGGTTCGCTACGACGCAGTGCAACCAGCTTCGCCTGCGCTTCAGCACGCTGCGCGCGCACCGCGTCGGCGAGCGGTTCCACCATTTGCTCGAGCACGACGTTGCTGGACAGACCGAAGACGTAGCGCAGGCCGTTGGCCTCGCACCACGTCATCACCTCATGGCGACCGTAATGACAATCGCCACGAATGGTGATGCGCGTGTGCGGCCAGTGGCGGCGGATACGCCGCACCATGCGCCGCACATGGCCGCGGATCTCCTCGCCGCTCGGCGTCTTGCCTGGGCGCAACAAAACCACCACCGGACGGGCGTTGGCGGCGTCATAGACGTGGATCGGCAGAAAACATCGCTCATCGTAATGAGCATGAAACAACGCCAGTTGCTGATTGCCGTGCACGACGTCGCAGGTGTCGTCGATGTCGAAGGTGACCGCGGCCGGCGGGCGGTCATAGCTGCAGCAATACAGGTCGATCATGGCGTATGTCATACGCATCACCTCGCGCAGGCTGGGTGCATTCTCCCAGCGCGACACCGTCGGTTGTGAACATAGATCATCGCCACTGTCCGGCAGGCGACCACAGGCCACTTTGAACCCGGGGTCAGTGCGCAGAAAATCCAGGTCGTCGCCATCTTCGTAGCCGCAGGCGATCGCCAGTATCCGTGCCCGCAGAATGTCGGTGACGCTGTGCGTCACATAGAGTGGGTTGCGCGGGTCTGCGATCAACGGCGCAAGCGTATCGGCGATACCGAGTTGTCGCTCCACCGCGCCGAGCAACAGCACGCCTCCGTCGGAGGTGATGCGTCCGCCGTCGAACGCCGCCACCACCTTCTTGCGCTCAATGGCGGGAAAGCCGAACGGCGGCGGGTTTTTGGGGCCAAACGGTGCGGACATAACGAAACTCGCGGCGATCCAGTGGACGGGGCGGTCGTGACACCGGATCTATGCGTGGATTCAATGCGTTGTACAATTGCGGTTTGCGAATCGCTGCTATGCGCTGAATAAGACAGGCTAGTCAGTATAATAAGAATCTCTCTTCTTCTTCCCGCGGCTCTGGTATCTCTCACTTTTAGGTCGTTTTCGCAACAAAATCTTGATGAAAAGGCAGTTCTTAACGCGAGCATTTCGGACAAGCAGCTTTGTGTTTGGGTTCAGAGTGGTGGGTGCACTCACAAAGACGACTTCGAAGTTAACGTGACTCGTGAAGACACGCACATTCGGGTGAGCCTCGTCCGCCTGAAGCCAGACTACTGTAAAGCCTATCTGCCTCGGGGTATTGAGATATGCTTTGGCCTGGGAGAGTTACATGTTGCGCCAGGGGAATCCGTTGACGTTGCCTCGTTCGTTTGTTCCTTAGGAGTCTGCTCGTCACAATAGCCGCAGAGCTTAAGGAAGGAATTGGCGGCCCGCGAGTATGTCGATGTTCCGCTATGCGAAGGAGAAGGTAATGCGCCTTTATCTCATTTGCGGTTTGGCCGTTCTGTCCGGGTGCGCCCATATCAGAGTGGACCATGTCGATGCCAAGGGAGCAAAAAGTTCTGGACAGGAAGAAGGTTTCTATGTTCCTCGGCTGATGCCATACCTGATAGTAATGGACCTTCCGCCTAAGTCACCGACCGGTTCGTCTGGCAATGGGCAGCAGAAAAATAATCTTGTACAGTCGGGAGGCGGCTCAGGACCTAGTAAACCGTCGTCGGGGAGCTCGTCCCAGAAATCTGATAGTGGCAATTCCGATAACAGCAGTACGAAGTCTGGGGGGACGCCCGGCTCGGCCTCTGACCTTGGCTTTGGTGTCGAGACGAAGCAATATGTTGCTAAACTCGTCTACCTTCCCGACTTTTCCCATCAGCAAGTAATAAGCGCTTCGGCCGGACTTTTCGGAACGGTGAGTTTGGCGCCTCAGCTTCAAGATGGAGCCTTAGTGTCGTTGAACGGATCAGCAGATAATAGTAAGATGGTGGATGTTCTTACCGCGCTCATATCTGCAGGCACTAGCGCAGCAAGTGGAGGAGCATCTGGTGCTGCAAGTGCAGCATCAAAAGCTGCTCAGAATAAATCGCTTGGGAACATTCCGGCGCCAAGTACATTTTTGCTTCCTGGTCTTTATAGATTTGAATATAATGAAGATGGTTTTCTAATCGGGTTGCGCAAGATGACAGGATTCTGTGACGCTACTGGTAAATATGGAAGCGTTCCGAAGGAAATCGACCGACAAAATCCCGACAATATTACCAGATCTGTGTGATTAATGTTCGAAGCTACTGTCCGGTTCGGAAGTTCGTCTCCTCAAATCAGCCGCGTTACGAACTTCCAAACCAACAAGGGCACTCCCAAACATCGTTGCCTAATGTAGTTAATGGTTCGGACGTTCGCTGCGGCGATTGATCAACAGTATGTCGAACTTCAGAACCATTCACTAATTATTGAAAGCGTCCCAGACGTTAAAGTCTGCAGCTTTGTTTAGCGTGTCTAAGACTAAACTAAAATCCTGTTCTCCCAAAACCTACTGACGTCCCTGATGACGTTGACGATCGTCCCTCCTCGACATGGCATTTCAGGCCATTGCCCCTCGGTGGATGGAATCCGCCTTAACAAGTTAAAGCCTCAAGAAAAACCGCGACCCGAGCAGCGCCATAGTGGCGTTCGGCCAGCAAGGGCTGATCCGGGACCCAGGCTTCATCGCGACTTGTCTCCACTACAATCAATGCGTGCGGCCCAATCCGGCCAGCACCCCGAAGCTGAACCAGCGCCCTGGGGACAAGATTTAGGCCATAGGGCGGGTCGAGAAAAACGATGCCGGCGGGCCTACCCGCCCGCCCAACAGCACCCGTCAACACGTCGACCGCCAACACCTCAGTCCGGTCTTCCGCCCTGCACGCGGCTATGTTCGCCCGCAGCGCTTGCAGCGACACAGGATCAAACTCGATAAAGCACGCCGACGCCGCGCCGCGTGAGAGAGCCTCCAATCCCAGCGCTCCCGTTCCGGCAAACACATCCAGCACCACTGCGCCCTCAATCAACCCGCGTCCGCCCCATTCCGCGTGTATCAGCATATCGAACAGCGCTTGACGGACCCGATCGGCGGTCGGGCGAGTCCCCTGTCCCGGCGGCGCGACCAGCGTCCGGCCGCGCCAGGCTCCGGCCACGATCCGCATCCTAGCGGCGGCGTGGCAACGGCGGAGGCGCCCCAGCATCCGCCGGCAGTTGCTCGCGCAGCATCCTGGCGGGAATTTCCTCAATCCCGCCACGTTCGAGGGTGCCAAGTTGGAACGGCCCATACGCGACACGAATAAGCCGGGATACCGACAGACCCAGATGTGCCATGACCCGGCGGACTTCCCGGTTGCGGCCCTCACGCAAACTGATCGTCAGCCAGGTGTTGTCGCCCTTCTTGGCGTCAACTCCTGCCTCGATCGGGCCATAGCGCACACCATCGACCGTTACGCCGTGCGCGAGGGACCTCAGCGCCCCCTCGTTCGGGACACCAAAAACTCGGACGCGATACCGTCGCAGCCAGCCGGTTGACGGCAGTTCGAGTTGGCGCGCCAACCCGCCGTCGTTGGTCAGCAGCAGCAGGCCTTCGCTCGTCAGATCGAGCCGGCCGACACTGACAACCCGCGGCAGTTGATGTTTCAATCTCTCGAACACCGTCGGCCGCCCCTCCGGATCTTTGTGCGTCGTCACCAACCCTTCCGGTTTGTGGTAGCGCCACACCCGCGTCCGGTCAGGCTTATCAACCACCCGGCCATTGATCTGCACAACGTCGCCGGCCGAGACAAAGGTCGCGGGATGGCTAACGGTCCTGCCGTTCAGTCTGATCACACCTTCCGCCAGCATCCGTTCCACATCCCGCCGGCTGGCCACGCCTGCTCGGGATAGCCACTTGGCGATCCGGTCCCCGCGCGGCGTCTCATCGGCGCTCATCAGGCGTGCGCCGCGATGTCCCGGCGGCAGAAGCCCTCGGGCCAGACGATGGCGTCAACACCCGCGTAAGCAAGGTCCCGAGCCTGACCGACGTCGGCCGCTGTGGCGCAGATGGTCAGGACGCGTCCCCCCGCGGCCAGGATCGCCCCGTCGGGTCCGGTTTCCGTGCCGGCGTGGAATAGCGTGACGCCCGGGCTGGCTGCGGCCTCGTCGAGACCCCGGATGATCGAACCGCGCTCCGGTGCGTCCGGATAGCCCCGAGCGGCCATCACCACGGCGACCGCGGCCTCGTCGCTCCGGCGCAGGTCGAAGGCACGCAATTCGCCGTCACAGGCGGCTTGCAGCGCGGGCAGCAGGTCTGACTTCAAGCGGGCGAGGAGAACCTGGCACTCCGGATCACCGAACCGAACGTTGAATTCGATCAGTTTCGCACCTTCCGCGGTCAGCATCAGGCCGGCAAAGAGAATGCCGCGAAATGGGATGCGCCGCCTGGCCATCTCGCGCAGAGCTGGGCGAATGATCATCTCCCGGCACGCCAGCTCAAGTTGGGGCGGGAAATTGCGGACCGGGGCGTAGGCGCCCATTCCCCCGGTGTTCGGTCCAGTATCGCCATCACCAACACGCTTGTGGTCCTGCACGGAACCCAGCAACAGCGCGTCCTCGTTGTCGCACAGGAAGAACAGGGAAACTTCCTCGCCTTCGAGACATTCCTCGATCACGACGGCGGCGCCCGCTTCACCGAAGATTTTCCGGTCCATGACGGCCTCGATCGCGGCTTCGGCTTCGTCCACCGTCGTGGCCACGATGACGCCTTTGCCGCCTGCCAGACCATCGGCCTTGACCACGATGGGGGCACCTCGTTTGCGGACAAAAGCGCGCGCTGCGTCAGCGTCTTCGAAACGTTCCCACAACGCCGTTGCGATGCTGGCGGCGTTGGCGATCTCCTTGGTGAAAGTTTTACTGCCCTCTAACTGAGCGGCGGCTTTGGTCGGACCGCAGCAGGCGATGCCGGCAGCTTCTATCGCATCGGTCAGCCCGGCGACCAGAGGTGCCTCCGGTCCCGGAACCACAAGGTCGATGGCGTGATCCTGGGCAAAGCCGACCAAGGCAGGAATTTCGAGGGCGCCGATGTTCACACATTCCGCGACGGTGGCGATGCCGGGGTTGCCTGGCGCGCAATACAGCTTCGTCAGCAGCGGACTGTTGGCGATGGCCCAACATAGGGCGTGCTCCCGCCCGCCGGATCCGACGACCAATACTTTCATGCCAGAACCTGCATCGTCGTCTCCTATCCAGCTTTTCCTGCGCCCTCGGCGTAGCATACGCTACAGCCATGGACGATCCACGCCCCTCCCCGGTTTCGAATTTGCCAGAGTATACCGTTTCTGAGATCTCCGGGGCGGTGAAACGCACTCTGGAAACCACGTTCGGCCGTGTGCGGGTGCGGGGCGAGCTAACCGAGGTGAAGCGCTTCCCCTCGGGACATATCTATCTTTCGCTGAAAGACGAGGGGGCAAAAATCAGCGGAATCGTGTGGAAGAGCACGGTGCCCCGATTGGGAATGGTCCCCGAGAACGGAAGCGAGGTGATCGCCGCCGGGCGGATATCGTCGTTCGGCGAGCGGTCATCGTATCAGCTAATCATCGAGCGCATGGAATACGCCGGTGTGGGCGCACTGCTGGTGCGAATCGAGATGATCCGCCAGCGGCTCGCCGCCGAGGGCCTGTTCGACGCCGGCCGCAAACGCACGTTGCCCGGGTTGCCCAAGGTGATAGGCGTTGTAACCAGCGAGCGCGGCGCGGTCATCCAGGATATCAAGATCACGATCGCCCGCCGTTTTCCTCGAACGATCCTGGTGTGGCCGGTGCCGGTGCAGGGGGAAGGAGCCGCGGAGCGCATCGCCGCGGCCATTGCTGGTTTTGACGCGATGCCGGCGGGAGGATCGATCCCGCGTCCCGACGTGCTGATCGTGGCGCGGGGTGGCGGAAGCCTGGAAGACCTGATGGCCTTCAACGAGGAGATCGTCATCCGCGCGGTGGCAGCATGCCGCATTCCGCTGATCTCCGCGGTCGGGCACGAGACGGATACGACGTTGATCGATTTCGTGTCAGACCGCCGGGCGCCGACACCGACCGCGGCAGCGGAAATGGCGATCCCGGCGCGGGCCGATCTGGTAGCGGATCTGGCGCACAAAGGCTCACGGTTGATCAGCGCACTGAACCGGTTCGCGCAGGAGAGCCGCCTGCGACTTTCTCGTGTGGAGCGTGGCATCCCCGACCTTCCGGCGTTGCTGGGGTCCGCCCGCCAGCGGCTGGATGACCGGGCGGAACGCGCGCTGATGGCACTCCCGTCGCTGATCGCTAGGCACCGGGTCGTGCTGACCTCCATCGAGCGCCGACTGCCGGATCCGCGCAATCTGACCTCGGCTCGCCGAGAGGCGGTGCGGGACCGGACACTGCGGTTGCGCTTGTCCGCTCCGGGTCTGGTGGCCGCACGCCGTTCGGGGCTACAGATGGCGTCCCAGCGCCTCGGCGGTGCCATCCATCGAGCGCTGAGCGCTCTGCGAAGCCGCGCCGAGCGGGTGACGGGACGGGTGTCAGAAGCGCCGTTACGGTCGGCTCTGCGGGAGGCGCGCGCGCATCTCGCGGGGGTAGGGCCGAGGTTGGACGCGGCATCACCGCTCGCGTTGCTGCAGCGGGGCTATGTACTGGTGACGACGCCGGCTGGCGTGCCGGTCACCAGCGCGGCTTCGGTCAAACCCGGCGGCCGGCTGCGGCTACGCTTCGGTGATGGCGAGGTGGATGCCGTGGCCCAGGGAGCCGCCCAAGGTGTCGCGCAGCCAGGGGGCGGGGCTCAAGGTGGCGCGCCGCGCGCCCGGCCCGCAGGCGCCCAGGAGACGCTGGATCTATGAGATCTCCGGCATCACCGCATCGGCTCGGTCAAACGCGGCGGCGATACGATCGAAGCGGGCGGTGATCACTGCCCTCTCCTGGGTGTGGGTCAGGATGTAGAATTCGTCGTCCTGGATGGCCCGGACAACGCGGCGCCCGACTGTTTCCGGGGCGAGAATGCCGGTCGCGAAAGCCGACTTCATAGCCTCCTGCTCGGGGCGCCGGTAGCTGCCGCCGAAGCGGTCGGGACGGGTCGCGGCCGAGTCGAAGATCGCGGTGTCCACACCGCCGGGGCAAAGAATTGAAACGCCTATGCCAGTGCCGGCAAGCTCCTGTTCCAGTGCCT
Organism: uncultured Alphaproteobacteria bacterium; assembly: GCA_963772355.1. Classification (GTDB taxonomy): domain Bacteria; phylum Pseudomonadota; class Alphaproteobacteria; order Acetobacterales; family Acetobacteraceae; genus Rhodopila. The sequence goes on from CAVYXX010000097.1 coordinate 207,477, forward strand.
CGGACAGTGCCAACACGGCGTACTTGGTCATCGCGTAGGCCCCCTGACTGCGCCCGTTGCGCACGAACAGGCTGGAGACCGATCCAGTGTTGACAACATGGCCTGGTCCGCCGTGGGCTCGGATCATCGGCACGAAGGTGCGGATCCCGTTGATCACACCTTTGACGTTGACGCCGATCACCCACTCCCATTCTTCAAGCGTAACTTTCTCGACCGCAGTCCCGTGCATCGCGACGCCGGCGTTGTTGATGGCGATGTGCAGTGCGCCGAAGGCTTTCAACGCGGCATCGCCCGCTGCCGCGACCGAAGCCGGATCCGAAACATCGGTCGTTACGGCCAAAGTCTTAACACCGATCGTCTCGATTGCCGCCCGCGCAACCTCCAGCGGCTCGGAGCGGAGATCGGCCAGGACGATGTGGGCGCCGGCATGGGCAAGCGCCTTGGCGATGCCCAGACCGATGCCCGATGCGGCACCCGTTACGATTGCGGTCTTACCTTTGAAGTCACGCATTTTCGGCGGCCATCTCCTTGAATGTCTCAATTGCCGTCAAAAGGGCTTCGCGGATCAGGGGTGCGCCGACATAGCCAGCCATGTGCAGCAGCGCTTCGGAGAGTTCGTCCTCGGTCCAGCCCTGGTTGCGAGCAAATCGGAGATGCAGTTTCAATTCCGGGTCGCGGCCTTGGGCGGCATCGGAAATAACGCAGATCAGCGCTCGGGTTTTCAGATCCAGACCGGGCCGGTTCCACAGCGTGCCGAATATCGCCTCCTGCGTGTAGGCGGCAAATTTCTCCATAATCGGATGCTGGTAAACACCCTTGTCGAGCTTGTCGGCATAGGCGTCCCCCATCAGTTTGCGGCGCATTGCCCTGCCTTGCGCGCGTCGGTCGTCAGCCATGTTTTGTCCTCCCCTCAGGTCTTGGCTAGTGTCGGACAACGGGCGGTGTTTGGCTAGAGCGGACCATCATGCCTCTGGCGAAGGCCGCCTTGTTTCTCTATGAACGCACCAATGTCGGCGACACCCTTCCCGGCGCGGACGTTGGCGAACACGAAGGGCCTTTGGCCGCGCATCTTCTTCGCATCGCGGTCCATGATTTCCAGGCTGGCTCCAACATATGGGGCAAGATCGATCTTGTTGATGACCAAAAGGTCGCTGCGGGTAATGCCTGGGCCGCCCTTACGGGGGATCTTATCGCCGGCGGAAACGTCGATGACGTAGATCGTCAGATCCGCCAATTCCGGGCTAAAGGTCGCAGCGAGGTTGTCACCTCCGGATTCAATCAGGATCAGATCGAGATCGGGGAACCGTCGCCGTAGCTCGGCGACCCCGGCGAGGTTGATCGAAGCGTCTTCGCGGATCGCGGTGTGCGGGCAGCCGCCAGTTTCAATACCGAGAATACGCTCGACCGGCAGCGATCCGGCTCGGGTCAGGAATTCGGCGTCCTCCTGCGTATAGATGTCGTTGGTGATGGCCGCGATCTCGTAGTCATCGCGAAAGTGTCTGCACAAGGCGTCCATCAGCGCGGTCTTACCGGTACCGACGGGACCGCCGACCCCCACGCGGAGGGGACCATGTGGCGATGGGCTCATGAGCGGAACAGCCTTGTGTACTGGGTTTCGTGCCGCATGGCGGCAAGATCGGATCGGAATGCACAACCGCCAAGGTCGTCGAGGGCCGCCGTTTTCGTTTCTTCGGCAGTGTGAAGAATTGTGGACTCGAGCGCCGCAAGAACCCGCAGGCCGGCGGTCTGACCCAGCGGCACCAGGCGAACGGACGCCGAGATCAAGTTGCTAGTGAACGCTTGCAGAAACGCGGCCGCGGTGGCGTTTTCAGAGATCCGATGCGCCCCGGCAACGGCCCCTACCGCAACCGGATACGGTATGCGCTCGGGCGCATCCGGAAGGCCCCATGCGGCAGCGGCAAGAATAAACGCCTTGCCCTGATCAAGCGATTCGCTTTGCCGCTCGCGACTGGCGGCCGACGCGTACGCGAGATCCGCGATTTCGCTCAGCGCGGCGGATTCGGCAGCGGCGCGATGGGCATGGCGCAGTAGAATTGTTTCGCTACGGCCGTTACCACCGGTGATGACGTCGTTTAGCCAAGCGGCAAGAGTAGTTTCGTTGCATACGTCACCAGTCTCAACCGCCCACTCCAGGCCATGCGAGTAGGCGAATGCGCCGGTCGGAAAAGCTGGGGACAGCCATGTCATCAGGCGAAGCAAAGCACGCGGCGCCTCCACGACGTCGCCGCAAGTCGCGGATTGCCAACCTGTGCCCTTAGGCATCTTCGCCGTGGGAGTGACGACGGTGGCCGCCACCCGCATAAGCACCGGCCTCTGGATCAAACGCCGCTTCAATCGCATCGACATGACCACCAAGTCCCTCAACCATCGCCTTGATGACGTGGTCGGCTCGGATGCGGATGCGGTCGCCGAGCAGTTGCACCGGCAAATGGCGGTTGCCGAGGTGCCAGGCGATGCGGGCGAGTTCTCCTTCGTCGTGAGTGTGAATCTCAAGCAACGGTTCGGGTTGCGCGCGAACGCAAATCACTCCGCCAGAGGCTGTAACGAGACCGTCGCCGTCCCGCAGCCGGACCGCCTCGGCTAGATCGATCAGCACCTCGGTGCCGGATACCGTTGTCAGGACGATACGCCGGCGGAAGCGGCTGTCGTAGTCGATCAGCACGCGGTCAATCTCCAGCTTCGGATCCCAGGTTCCTGGCGGCAGGATCGTATTGATTCCGATCATGGTGAGCGGCATCAAAACAAAAAATACCGTTGTGCCATCGGCAAGATCGTCGCTGGCTCACAGGTCAGCAGAACACCGTCCGCCCGGACCTCGTACGTTTCGGCGTCGACCTCGATGTCGGGGGTTGCGTCGTTGTGGAGCATCGCCTTCTTGCCGATCCCGCCACGTGTATTCGACACCGCGGCCAACCGGCGCTCCAGCCCGAGCGCCTTGCCGATCCCGGCCTCGATCGCCGCCGTCGAAACGAAGGTGATGCAGCTTGCTGCCAGCGCCCGGCCCATTGCGCCGAACATCGGGCGATAGTGCACGGGCTGTGGAGTTGGGATTGAAGCGTTCGGATCGCCCATCGGGGCGCAGGCGATCGAGCCACCCTTGATGACCAGATCGGGCTTTACCCCAAAGAATGCCGGTGACCACAGCACAAGGTCCGCCAGCTTGCCCACCGCGACCGACCCTATTTCGCTCGCAAAACCCTGAGCGATCGCCGGGTTGATGGTGTACTTCGAAATATAGCGCTTGACCCGAACATTGTCGTTTCGTTCGGTATCACCTGGCAGCGCACCCCGCTGGGTCTTCATCTTGTGCGCGGTCTGCCACGTGCGAATGATGACTTCGCCCACCCGGCCCATCGCTTGGCTGTCGGAGGACATCATCGACAGCGCGCCCAGGTCGTGCAGGATGTCCTCGGCGGCGATAGTTTCCTTGCGGATGCGGCTTTCCGCGAACGCAACGTCCTCGGGGATCGAGTTGTCCAGATGATGGCAGACCATCAGCATATCCAGATGTTCGTCCAGAGTATTGGCCGTATAGGGACGCGTGGGGTTGGTGCTGCTGGGCAGCACGTTGGACAGTCCGGCAACCTTGATGATGTCAGGCGCGTGACCGCCGCCGGCGCCTTCGGTATGGAAGGCGTGAATGGTGCGGCCCTTGAAAGCGGCGATGGTGTCTTCGACGAAGCCGGACTCGTTCAGCGTGTCGGTGTGGATCATGACCTGCACGTCGAAACGATCCGCCACGGCCAGACAAGTGTCGATCGCGGCTGGGGTCGTCCCCCAATCCTCGTGCAGCTTGAGACAACTCGCCCCGGCGCGCAGCATCTCTTCCAGTGCCTGCGGCTGGGACGCGTTGCCCTTGCCGGCAAGGGCAATGTTGACCGGCAGAGCTTCCGCGGCCTGCAACATGCGCGCGAGATGCCATGGCCCGGGGGTGCACGTTGTCGCTGCAGTGCCGGTCGCGGGGCCCGTTCCACCGCCGACCAATGTTGTTATGCCTGATGCGATCGCGTCATCGACCTGTTGCGGGCAGATAAAGTGGATGTGGGAGTCAATCCCTCCGGCGGTCAGGATTTTTCCTTCGCCGGCGATGATCTCGGTGCCGGGGCCGATAATGATATCCACGCCAGGCTGCACGTCAGGGTTGCCGGCCTTGCCAATCTTGGCGATGCGGCCGTGGGTGATCGCGACGTCTGCCTTGACGATGCCCCAATGGTCGATGATCAGCGCGTTGGTAATGACCGTGTCTACCGCGCCCTGAGCCTGGGAGTGCTGTGACTGGCCCATGCCGTCGCGGATCACCTTGCCGCCGCCGAACTTTACCTCCTCGCCATAAGTGGTGAGGTCGTTTTCCACTTCGACGATCAGGTCGGTGTCGGCCAGCCGAACGCGATCACCGGTGGTCGGACCGAACATGTCCGCGTAAGCGGCTCGGGTGATACGGGCCATTAGTCGATCGCTCCCATGACCTCGCCGCGAAACCCAAAGACCATTCGGCCACCTCTGTAAGGCACCAGAGTGACTTCGCGGGTTTGCCCAGGCTCGAAGCGGACGGCGGTGCCCGCGGCGATGTCGAGGCGCTGGCCTTTGGCCACCCCACGATCAAACGACAGGGCGGCGTTGGTCTCGGCGAAGTGGTAGTGGCTGCCGACCTGGATCGGCCGATCCCCGGTGTTGGCCACGGTCAAAACCGAGCGGGGAAGGCCGGCATTGAGCTCGACGTCGCCTGGTTCGGGGAAGAGTTCACCGGGGATCATGCACTGTCCTATGCGGCGGGAGGGTGGCGATCTTGCTCAGCAAGTTTGTATGTCAATGAGCAAGACGGGTCACGCCCCCTGTGTAATCGGGGGCGCCAAGTCAATCCAAAGGATGGAGCGGCGGTAATTTCCATTTGCCGTTCATGGCCGCTGCGCTGAGACCGTAGATGCGGGCGACGACGACATATTCCCCTTCAGGCGCCGGCAACCAGTTGGCTCGCATTTCGGCGGACGGTGAAGCGTGACTGACATACAGCGCAAGCGAACCATCTTTACCGTATCGAAGATCCTTGGTGCGATCGCCGATCGAATAGCGGTTGATCTCGTTCGCGCATAGGAATCGTTTTGGCAGCGCGTGAAGTGTGGGAGACTAAAAGAATTTGGCCGGTGGCAGCTTGCCAGCCGGAAAATGTATGACCGACGGCTTGCTCCACCTGCCATCATAGCCGCCATACCAGGCCTCCTCGAGCCGCAGAGCGTGATTGATCCCGAGGGCGCGCCGCCGCCCCCGCTCGAGCCAGGGCCAAATTGACCCTTAGCAATTGCCGCCGGTCGACCACGTCGCGGCCAGCCATTGCGACAATCACAAGTGGCGGCGGCTAGAAGGCTAACTGAGAACTGCCCAAGGATTTTTGCGTTTGTGTGTAAGCACCCACGGTATGTAGGCAAGAAGTCCCGGCCAGGCGAGGTATCTTGAGCCACCGTGGTGGTTGCCTGTCTATGGCTTGCAAACTGCCACCCGGCACATGGGCGGCGCGGTCCGGCCGACTTACTTCGCCTAGGTTTCACTGTTCGATAACCTGTTTGATTAGAAAAAATGGGGCGGCGCACGTTGGATGGGGCGCCAAAAAGGGGAGAAGCAGAATGAAGCGACGGCTGTTAACTCTGCGTGCGATTTCGGCTCTTGCGGCCTCGACTGGGATCGCAGGGGCCCAAGAGAGCCCCGGCGTAGGCAGCAACGAGATGCTGCGCAATAGCAGCAACGGCGATCTCGCCGCCGCGCTGCGGGCATACCGCGCGCTGCCCGGGACCAAGAGCTACTTGATCCACGTGGGGCCGGGCGGCTCCCTCGGCCGTGTAGCATATCGGCCCCACCTCTCACTCTTCACTGCCAGCGCCTACAAGACCTTCGTGCTCGGCCAATATCTGCGCGACGTGGAGGCGGGCATACTGTCTGAGGACGAGCAACTGGCCATTGACGATAGCGTGCGCACGATTGGCAGCCCGGTGTTCCAGAACCTCGCCGGCAGCACCCAGGCGCGCTCGGTGCTGGACGCAATGCTCGCCTACAGCGACAACACCGCGACCGATCTGGCGACCGGAAAGGTCAGTGCAGACAAGGTGCGTGCGCTCATTGCCCAGCTTGGTCTTTCCTCCATCCGCATCCCGGACTCAACGCGCCGCTTGTTCTCCTATGTCTTCGGCGCACCGGCTGGCGTGGACCTGGGCTGGCCGGGCGTTCTGAATGCGGTCCAAACCTTGCCGGTGATCGTGCAGCCGCCACTCAATGACGTGATCACGCTGGCCGGCAGTGCGCGGGACTTTGTCTCCTGGTACGAGCAAGCGCTTCAGGGCACGGTCTTCTCCAAGTCAGAAACGTTGCGAGCATTCAAGCGCTATCAATCCGAGTCCATACAGATCCCGCCGACGGCGCCCCCAGACACGCCCGTCTACGCAAAAGGCGGGGAATTGCCCGCGCTCGCCGGCTCCACATTCAACGCCAAGAGCTTCGCCGGGCAAATGGTCGTCAACAATGGTGAACAACAGACACCCGTGACGTTCTGCTTCATTGTGAACTGGGACGGGCCATTCAACGGTTTCACCGCGGTCGAGGCCGAGTTCTTCACGGCAATCCAAGGCATTTTAGCGGTCATCAAGCAGGCTGTGCAGTGACCGGCGCGGACGGTCTTCGCAACGACATGCTGGGCCATCTGATCGGCCACAGCACCTCTTCCCGGTTCCTGACTTGGTAGCGAAAAAGAATATAGATCAGACGAAGAGAAGTTGAGGATAGCAAAAGCGGTAAGGGAGGAGCACATGTTCGACACGAGCCAAAATCTCTTCTTGGTCGCGCGTTCGGTCACGCTGGCTGGATTATCGGTTTTTGCTTTGGCATCTGCGAATATGGCGCCAGCACACGCGCAATGTCGGGATCAGCAAGACCAGCTCGCGGCAACCCGGAACGACCCTCGTTATCCGGCCTTGCAACAGGCTCTAGACACCTACGTCGCCGATCGGCGGAAGACCGAGGGCTTTACGGGCGCCAGCTTGCTCGTCAGCCTTTCGGCAGAAAAGCCGGCGCTGCACATCACAAGCGGCAGCACGTCACTGCAGGATGAAAAGCCAATCTGTCCGGACATGCTGTTTCGGATTGCCAGCATCACCAAGAGCTTCACCTCGGTGCTCATATTGCAGCTTGAGGCCGCGGGCGTGCTGGATATTCATGACCCACTCGGCAAATGGCTGCCGGAGTATCCCGCGTGGTCATCCATCACGATCGAGCAATTGCTGAACATGACGGCGCCGACCGAGGGGTTCACGAATGACCCCGGGTTTCAGCGCGATTTGGTTGCAGACATTCATCGGACGTTCAGACCCGAAGAACTGATCAGCTACGTTTACCCTGGGACGGACGCGCCGAAGCCGCCCTGGGTCTATTCCCCCACCAATTACACGCTGGCCGCGATGATCATCGCCAAGGCGACTCACACCTCGTACGCCGGAGCATTAAAGGAAAGACTTTTTGAGCCGCTGCGGCTGCGTGAGGCCTACTATCGACCACGGGTTCCACCTGCTCGGGTGCTCCGTCACATGGCCAGCGGATATTACTTTGGGGACCCCTGCAACGAGCAAACGCCGCCATGCGAGCTTCCCCCTGTGCAGGCGCTGCTTGGCCAGGATGTGAAGACCATGAACCTGTCCTCTGATGAGGGCGGCGGGGGCATAGTCGCCAGTCTGCCCGACGTGGCTCGCTGGATACGGGCGTTGTTCAGTGACACACTGCTACCGCCGGCGCAGAAAACCGAACTTTTCTCGCTGGTGTCGCAAGCATCGGGACAACCAATCGCGACCACCTCAGCGGCGGATCCGGTGGGGTTTTCTCTTGGCATAGGCCAGGTTTGGCTTGCCAATGCTGCAACGCCGGTGTGGTTCTACCAGGGCGCCACGTATGGCTACCGGGTTGCATGGTTCCGGCGTCCCGCGGACGACGTGATCGTGATAATCGGACTGAACAGCTTGGCCACGGGACCGGACAACCAGCTTGGCTCGCTCTACATGACCGTATCCGGCATTCTGGAACAGGGGGGTGTGGAAAATCCTGAGCCGGAGGCGCCCATACTGGAGCTTGGGAGCGCTCCAAATTAGGCTCGCGCACTGCCGCCTCCCATCGGACCGTCTGCCGGCGATATAGAGGCAGTCATTGTCGAAGGTTCAGGCCAAACGTTCATCGAGACCGCCCAACATTCTGAATTCCGCGGCGTTATCGTCCCAGCGGAGGTCGGTTGCGAGCCTAGCGGGGAAGGCGGCTGACGACCGATTACCCCATCTTCCGCAATGGGGCGGATTGTGAAAGCTGCCGATCACCGAACAGCCGATCTCTGTCCGCTGGCCAGCGTTACGCCGCGCCGCTCGTCGCCAGTCGCTCCAACAGATCCTGCACACGCGGCGCTTCGCAAACAGCAACGTTGAACCGCATCCAGGGCGATCGCTCCAGATGTGGGCGAAACACCGTGCCCGGCGCGAGCATCAGGCCCTTGTGCTTAGCCGTTTCCGCCAGCGCCAGCGAGTTTTCGATATGCGGGAAGCGTGCCCAGACGAACATGCCGTCTGTGGGCTCAACAAACAATTCCAGTCCGATGCGTTCGAAAGCGCGCACCACATCCAGCCGAGCGGCGCCGAGCCGCTCGTGCAGGCGCGACAGGTACTTGCGGTAGTGCCCATCCACCAGCATTAGGTAGATCAGCCGCTCCGTAAACTGAGACGTAGTAATACTGGTCAGCATTTTTATGTCGGCGAGTTGGTTGGCGGTGTCCTGAGGGCAGGCGACGAAGCCGACGCGCAGGCTGCCGGACAGCGTCTTGGAAAAGCTGCGCACGTAGATCACACGGTTCAACTGGTCGAGCGTGGCCAGCCGCGGCGTCGGTTTCACCTGCAGATCGCAGAAGATGTCGTCCTCGACTACTGTGAAGTTGTGGCGCTCGGCGGCCTGCAACACCTTGAACTCGACATGCGGGCTCATGTCGGTTCCGGTCGGATTTTGCATCACTGACTGGGTGAAATACACCTTTGGCCGATGTGCCGCAGCCAGCTTTTCGAGGGTGGCGAGGTCCGGTCCGTCGGGCTTTCGCGGCACCGCCAGCATGTTCACGCCTTGCAGGCGCAGATTGCCGAACATGTTGTAGTAGCCTGGGTCATCTACCAGCGCCGCATCGCCGGGCCTCAACAGGTAACGGATAACGAGTTCGAGCGCCTGGCTGGTCCCCTGAGTTAGCAGGATCTGGCCTGCGTGCGCGGTGATCCCAAGCCCGGCCAGCATCAGCGCGAGATGCTCGCGCAACGGCAGGTACCCGAACGGATGGCCGTATTCGAGCAGATGGGCGCCATTCTTGCGAGCGAGCACGTTGAGGCTCTGGCGGATGCCGCCTTCGTCGAGCCATGAGTTCGGCAGCCACGGGCTGCCGGCGAGAAGGGTATTGTCGTCCGCCTCCAGCACGCGGCGGATCAGCCAGACGAGTTGCTCATTGCGCTTGTGGGTGTCGGACGGCGCGGCATGCGTCGCGGCCGGCGCAGCCGAGGTATAGAAGCCGGCACCGCGCCGTGATTGCAGATAGCCCATTGCCACCAGCCGATCGTAAGCCTCGACCACCGTGAAACGGCTGACGCCGTGGGCCTCGGCAAAGCTGCGGATCGACGGCAGCTTGCTGCCCGGCCGCAGATGCCGATCGTCGATTTGCCGCTTCACGCCCGCGACGATCTGCTCGGCGAGCGGCTGGCCGCTGTTCTGGCTGACACTCAATGAGAGCATGTCGGTTCCTGCTATGCCTCAGACTGGCCCGGTCGCAGAACCAGGTACAGTGACCCCAGCTGACGTTAAAACTGTCTCTTACTGTGCGTCCAAGTGTTTGGCAGGTTGCCGTGGGTGTCAAGCCAGGGACCAACAAGGTCAGCTTTCACCGAGCCGCTTTAACAGCAATCTCATCGGAAAAAGGAGGGTGCAATGCCGCTTATTCAGGTTCGCGTAATCAAGGATGTGTTCAGCAAACAGCAGAAAAGCCAAATGATCAGCAAGCTGACCGACGCAATGGTCTCGATCGAGGGCGAGAGCATGCGCGGGGTTACCTGGTGCGTGATCGAGGAAGTGGAAAGCGGGGACTGGGGAATCGGAGGCAACGCGCTGACCACAGCAGACGTGCATGCCTTGGCGCAAAGCAAGGCGGCCTGACGGGACATTCTTATGTCCCATTGTGCCCGGATCACCAGTGGTGGTTCGGGTGCTGCTTTTCGACACTCAGCATAAAAGAGAAGGTGGACACAATGCGTGCCGCGATCGTCATACTTGCCGTTCTACTTACCCTCCCGCTCGCCGCGCGGGCTGAAAGTCCCGCGATGGCACTTGTTGCCGGGCCTGATGCCGTAAAATGGGGGCCGGTGCCTCCGAGCTTCCCGAAGGGCGCGATGATCGCCGTACTTGCGGGCAATCCGTTCAAGGAAGGCTCGTATGTTGTCCGCCTCAAAATGCCCGCGAATTATCAGCTTCCGGCACATCATCATCCGACGACCGAAAACGTGACAGTCATCTCGGGCAGCTTTCACGCGGGCATGGGCGACAAGCTCAATGTCGACAAGGGCCAGAGCTTCGCATCCGGCGGCTTCGTCTCGATGCCGGCCGGCATGAACCACTACGCGTGGGCGGCCTCCGAGACCGTCGTGCAAGTGCACGGCGATGGCCCGTTCGCGATCGTCTACGTCAACCCGGCCGACGACCCGAGCAAGAACCCTTGACGATTAGCTTAACCCTGGTGGACCGGCGTTTGTAGAGTGAGTGGCGTGCGCCGCTCACTCGCTCTATTTTGGTTGAGCACCGATCTCGGGTGCCCCACTTTATGCGAGGTTAGTCGCTCAGCGCCCTTCAGCACCTCGTCCCCGACTTTGCTGCGCCCAGAGCTATAGCTGTCGAGCACAGGCTCATCGCACGTCCGGCGGACCACCAAGGCCAGCTTAGCCCGAGTTTCCCTCTTTTGCTGAACGTAAGGGACTGAAATACATCCATCATTCATCGAATTACCCCTCCGCTACTGGGCACGTTTGATACCCAGGAGGTCGAACGCCTTCTGCTGAACCGGGGTTGGCCGGGTCAGCACGGTGAGCGGATAGTGCGGCGTGATCGCGGTGGTGATGGTGTTGCGCGCCAGCGTTGCCAGATCGGCCAGCAGCGAGTGGAAGCTATGCACTGGCAGACCATCTTCGGTCAGCCCGGTGGTCTGCTTCTTCATCGCGGCCTTCGAACGCTGCGCCTGTGCCACCACGCTCCGACGCTGCGCTTCGGCTGCCTCCTTGTCCGTGTCGTCGAACAGCATCGGCGCCAGCTTCTGGCGCATATGCCATTCGAGATAATAGGCCAGCATGCAGAGAAACACGTGCGCCCGGACCCGATCCTCCAGTCGGTGGTACACCGGTCGGACGTGCAGATCGACGGTCTTGATGCAGCGAAAGCCCCGCTCCACCAGGCTCAAGGATTTGTAGCTGCGCACCGTCTCCGCGTCGCCGAGCGTGTCCTCAGCCAGACTGGTGCGCACGACGTAGATGCCGTCGGTGGCAGCCTCGGCGGCGATCGCGTCGGTCTTTCGGGCGAAGCTGAGGCCGGCGTCGGTGATCTCCAGATCGAAATGCTTTTTCATCTTGTGCGTGTTCAGCACCTCGCCGACCTTCAGCGCGATCTCGGCCGTCCCGCGCAGCGGATTTCGCTTGCGTTCGACCGCAGTCTTGATGCGCGCAAGGTCGTTCTCCGTCGCCGCCAGCAGGTCTTCGCGCTTGCGGCTGCGTTCGGTGGCGAGGTCGGGATTGCGGCAGACGATCAGCCGTTCGCCGGGAAAGTCGGGCGAGGTGATGGAGGCGATATCGCGCCGGTCGAACAGCGTGAGTTGCAACGCCCCGCTGTTCAGCAGTTCCTGGATCGCCGGAGCGCGCAACGCGGTGATCCAGTCCAGGCCTGCCGCTTTAAGGTCTTCGGTGATGCGCGCCTCGGTAATCATGCCGCGGTCGCCGACCAGCACGACACGATCGAGGTGGAAGCGCTGCTTCAGCTTCTCGATCTGTGGCGCCAGGGTTTTCGGATCGGCGGTGTTGCCGTCGAACACCTCGATTGCGACCGGACATCCGTCGGAGGCGCAGAGCAGGCCGTAGACGATTTGCAGTGTGCCTCTGCGGCCATCACGGCTGTAGCCACGCTTGGCCAGCGGACAGCATCGGCCCTCCATGTAGCTCGACGAGACGTCGTAGAGCACCAGCATGCCATTGGTCAGATGGCGTTTGGCCAGGATGGCTTCGAGGGCAGGCTGGCGCACCAGCAGCCAGTCGAGTGCGGCGTAGAGTTCGTTATCATCGACATCGCCGAGACCGAGCGCTTCGCCGAGGCTGGTGGACGCGGTGGCGGGCGAGAGTGCCCGTGCCGTGGCCAGCTTCGAGACCGGATCGAGGATGCGGCTGATGAGCATCGCCAGGACGAGGTCGCGGCATCGATTGCCGTCGGCGCCGAGGATGCCCTCGAGGCCGATCTTGCGGGCGGTCGCGACGGCCGCTGCGACGTGGCCGTGTGGCAGGCTGCGGATGACGGTGAAAGCATCGCGCCCGGCGGGGATGACAGTGCCCCCTTTGAGCACACCGCGCAGGCCTTCGACATGGGCAGTGGGCCAGTTGGAGAGGTTGCAGAGGGTGCGCTTACAAAACTTGCCGTTCTGGCGGTAAGTCTCGCGCAGGAGGATGGCAGGAGGCGAATTCCGGTTCGGGACGGCTTCGATATACATGGCCAAACAAAAGCCGATTCGGTTCCCTGGTACAAATCACCAAAGCGTGATTACATGGCCACGGCTCGGACAGTTCCATAACCATTCCGCCGGGATTTCCGCCGGTTTGATAGTATCAACAAGAGGGAAGCTCGGTTTAAACCGACATTGACGAACGGTGCCGATCCGCGGTATAGCAACTCCAGAGTCCTGCTCCACACAGCGAGCGCTGTTGGATTTGTCGCTGCGCTGCGCGGCCTTGTCCACGATGCGGACCGGAACGGCGTAATACCAAGTCGCGATGACCTCGACTCTCTGGGGTTTTCAAGGCCCGGTTATTTCGATTCGCTGTCCGGGTATGCGAATCGGATGACGGAGATATTGGATGGGCGCTGCGCTGGGTCTCACACGAAGGGACCATACCAGTGGGGAACTGCGGGCGCTGTCGAGCAAATGTCCAGACAGTGCGCAGGTTCGTCGACTGCTGGCTCTGGCGCTGGTGATCGACGGCCGTCCGCGCGGCGAGGCGGCGGCACTGGCCGGCATGGACCGCCAAACCCTGTGCGACTGGGTGCATCGCTACAACGCATCCGGCGTCGAAGGCCTCAAATCCCGCTGCCCGCCCGGACGGGTGCCCGCGTTGACCGAGCTTCAGAGGGCCGAGTTGCGCGAACTGGTCGTCAAAGGACCCGATCCAGCAACCGACAAAGTCGTTCGCTGGCGCTGCGTGGATCTGCGGAGCGTCGTGGCGCAGCGGTTTTCCGTAACGGTGCATGTGCACACCATCAGCAAGTGGCTTAATCAGTTCCGCCTAACCCGCCTGCAACCGCGGCCCGTGCATCCCAAGAAGGATCCTGAAGCCGAGGTGACGTTTAAGAGGAACTTTGCCAGCCTGGCCAAGGCGGCGCTGCTCAGCACCACGGCGGCTACGCCGGTACCGCTGGAGATCTGGTTCCAGGACGAGGCCAGGGTCGGTCAACAAGGAACTCACGCCTACATCTGGGCCCCGGTCGGCGCGCGGCCGTTGATGGTGCGCGATAATCGGCATGATTCTGCCTACCTGTTTGGCGCCATCTGTCCAGATCGCGGGGTCGGCGCCGCCATGATCACGCCTCACGCCAATACCGAGGCAATGAACCTGCATCTGGGGGAAGTCAGCACGCAGGTTACCGCCGGCGCTCAGGCTCTGCTGGTTTGCGATGGCGCTGGTTGGCATCAGCGCGGTCGGCAACTGGTGGTGCCTGACAACATCGCCATGCTGACCCTGCCCGCCTATTCGCCGGAGTTGAACCCGATGGAGAACGTCTGGGACTACCTGCGGCAAAACAAACTCTGCTCCAGGGTCTGGGACAGCTACGAGGACATCGTCGAGGCCTGCAAACAGGCCTGGCATTTCCTGATCGACGATCCAGACCGCATTCGCTCACTCGGCCAGCGCAGCTGGGCGTGTGTCAATGTTTAGGCGACTTGGTATAACACGCCAACTCTGAGGCCAGGGTCGTGCCGCCTGGCCTGCCGCTGGTGTAGTCAGAAACCGCTCAGTGGCGTGCGATGATGAAACAATGCATCGGCCACAGGCTACTGCTTCGACAGCCAGCGGATGATGCGGCGTTTGCGCAGAGCGGCATATCTTCGGTAAATCGCCCGCGGACAATCATCGACCCGAGGCGCTAAATCGACGCGACCCGCCAGGGCTACATTCCCAGTGCGCGACGATAGATGTCCAGTAGCGACTCCTGCTCCTCGACCTCTGCCGGCTCCTTCCGCCGGATGCTGATCAGTTGCCGAAGAACCTTGACGTCGAAGCCTGCACTTTTGGCCTCGGCGTAGATATCTTTGATATCACTCCCCAGAGCCTTGCGCTCCTCCTCGAGTTGCTCGATTTGTTCGATCAGGCTACGTAAGCGATCGGCGGCAATCCCACCCGTCTCCCGAGTGTCATCGTGTTTGGCCTGCCGGGCGCGACTCTCAGCCGCTTCTGCCACGTCACTCATGTGTTGTCCCCCGTTCCGTCGGTCACCAAACACGGCAAAGTGGCGGATCACCCGCCTTCCAGCCGCGGGCAGTTAACTCGTCGTTTATGCTGAAAGAATTCGGCTCTTCGGCGCAGTTACCGCCCGGTTAGCCGGCAAAACCGAGCGCCACGGGCCCTATCTCCGGGAGTTCGAAAACGCTGGCGCGCCGACTCGATTTCGTCATCGTCAACCGGCTCGGCCATGGTCTCGATCTCCGCGAAGAAAGGGCGGGCGGGATAGCTTTAGGGGGCGCCGTGGTCAATGGAAAACGCAACCTCGCGGGAGCAATTGACACGCCATCGTCTAATCAGTGAATGCACCCCACTCCCCGGCCTCCGCCCTTTAGTGCCCCGGATTGGTCTTCCCAAAAGCGGCCTTCTGATCCGTCGAGGCCTCAACCTGATACTTCGCCTGCCACTCCTTATAGGGCATCCCATAAACGATTTCCCGAGCAGCCGGGTCGGCGATGGCGATCCCCTTGCCGGCGGCCTCTTCCCGGTACCAACGGCTCAGGCAGTTCCGGCAAAACCCCGCCAGATTTATCAGATCGATATTCTGCACATCGGTGCGTTCGCGCAGATGCCCGACCAGCCGGCGGAACGCCGCAGCCTCTAGTTCGGTCTGGGTTGCCGCATCGAGTTCGGGTGCCGACATAAATTTCTCCTCCTAATCCATCTCCATCAGAGATGGCGCGCCTTGCCCGGGTTCGCCATACTACCCTCACCGGAAAAGAGAGGGAACCGTTGATGCCCCAGGCATCCCCCTGGAACGACAAATCCGCCCGCGCGGCATTGCGCAGCCTGTTCGACACTGCCATCGAAGCGGCCAATCCAAGGATGATGCTGGCCCGCCATCTGCCTCCCAAACCGACAAGCGGCCGTTGCATCGTGGTCGGAGGTGGTAAATCCGCCTCCGTCATGGCCGCAACGTTGGAAGACGCCTGGCCCGACGTCCCGCTCGAGGGCACCGTCGTCACGCGCTACGGTCACGCCGTCCCGACCCGCCACATCGAAGTCATAGAAGCCTCCCACCCCGTCCCCGACGAAAACAGCGAGCGCGGCGCCAAACGACTGCTCGAGCGCGTCAAAAACCTGACCCAGAACGACCTCGTCATCGCGCTGATGTCTGGCGGCGCCTCCGCCCTGCTCGCCGCCCCGGTCCCCGGCCTGACGCTGGCCGACAAACAGGCCGTGAACCGAGCGCTATTGGCCTGCGGCGCCAACATCACCGAGATGAACGCAGTCCGGAAGCATCTTTCGGCGATCAAAGGCGGCCGCCTCGCCGCCGCCGCCGCACCCGCCCGCGTTGTAACCCTGGCAATCAGCGACGTTCCAGGGGACGACCCCGCCGTTATCGGCTCCGGCCCCACCGTCCCCGACGCTACGACTTTCGCGGAGGTCCGAGCCCTGATCGCCCGCTACGGCATCACCCTGCCACCAGCCGTCGCTGCTCGCCTGGACCAGGACGCCGATGAAACGCCGAAACCCGGCAGCCTCACGAACATCGACTTTCGCATGATCGCCACGCCCATGATGGCACTGGAATCGATGGCGGCCAAAGCCCACGGTATGGGTCTTTCCCCGCTGATTCTCGGTGACGCCCTTGAAGGCGACGCGGCCCAGATGGGCATCGTCATGGCAGGCATCGCACGCTCCGTCCGCTCCCACGGCCAGCCGTTGGGTCCCCCTGCGCTCTTGCTGTCCGGCGGCGAAACCACCGTTACCATGTCCAACGCCTCCACCGGCAACGGCGGCCGCAACACCACCTTCCTGCTCGGTCTCGCCATCGCACTCGACAGCGCACCCGGCATCTGGGCGGTGGCAGGCGACACCGACGGGGTTGACGGCATGGACGAAATCGCCGGGGCGCTGCTCGCACCCGATACGCTCTCCCGAGCACGCACCCGAGGCATCGATGCACGCGCAGCCTTGGCGTCGCATGACAGCCATGGCTTCTTCCAGGCGATCGGGGACTTGATCATTACCGGCCCCACCCTCACCAATGTTAACGATATCAGGGCAATCCTAATCGCCTAGACTATGATCGCGCGAGGCCCTCTTCGGCTCCCGCGAATCACCCGTGCAACCACTCGAACAATGTCGCGCGAGCCGCAGGTTGAGTCGCGTCGATCATCGGTGCAAACACCCGCAAAAGTCGCGCCGGGGCCAAACCTCGCGCCGCTAACAACAGGATTCGATCGCGCCAGGCCACAGCGCATGACCGTCTCCACTCCCACAAAGGAACATCCATGGCACTTCGCCCCAAGATGCGCCGCCGCCGCCGCACCAAGATCATCGCCACGCTCGGCCCCGCCAGCTCCACGCTGGAGACCATGACCCGCCTGTTCCAGGCCGGCGCCGACGTGTTCCGCCTGAATTTCTCCCACGGCACACACCCGGACCACGCCGCCCGCTTTGCCATGATCCGCGAACTGGAGGAAAAATTTGACCGCCCGATCGGCATCTTGGCCGACGTGCAGGGTCCGAAACTCCGTGTCGGCCGCTTCGGCGGTGGCCGCGTCCATCTGCAAACCGGTCATAAATTCCGCCTCGACCTCATCGCCACGCCGGGCGACTCGCTGCGCGTCAACCTGCCGCACCCCGAGATCATCAGCGCCGCTTCGATCGGCTCCTCCCTTTTGCTGGACGACGGCAAACTCCGCCTTCGCGTGGTGCACAAACGCGCCGATGCCTTGGAAACCGAGGTCGTCGTCGGGGGGCCGCTTTCAGACCACAAGGGCGTCAACGTCCCCGACATCGTGCTGCCGATCCCCGCCCTGACGGCCAAGGATCGCGAGGACCTCGAGTTCGCCGTCACCCACGGCGCCAACTACATCGGCCTATCGTTCGTCCAGCGCCCCGAGGACGTCCTCGAGGCGAAACGTCTGATCGACGGCCGCGCCTGGGTCATGGTGAAGCTGGAAAAGCCGCAGGCACTCGATAACCTGCACGAGATCCTGGCGCTGACGGACGCAGTGATGGTCGCGCGTGGCGATCTCGGCGTCGAACTTCCGCCTGAGGAAGTGCCACTGGCACAAAAGCGGATCGTGCGGCTGTCACGCTCCCTGGGCAAGCCGGTCGTTGTCGCCACGCAGATGCTGGAAAGCATGATGAGTGCCCCCGCCCCGACCCGCGCCGAGGCCTCAGACGTCGCCACCGCAGTGTTTGACGGCGCCGACGCGGTGATGCTGTCGGGCGAAACCGCCGCCGGCCAATACCCCTACGAGGCCGTCAACATGATGGACCGCATCGTCGCCAGGGTGGAGCAGGACGCTGTTTGGCGCGCCACGATCGATGCATCACGCGTGACACCCGAGAGGAACGCCGCCGACGCGCTCGCCGCCGCCGCCGCGCAGGTAAGCCATACCATCGGGGCCAAAGCCATCGTGGCGTTCACCGCGTCCGGCAGCACCGCGCTTCGCGTCGCCCGCGAGCGCCCCGAGGCACCCGTCATCGGGCTAACCCCTAACACGAAGACCGCTCAACTCATGGCCGTCGTATGGGGCGTCCACGCGGTCATCGTCCCCGATGTTCATTCGATGACCGAGGCTGTGACCCGAGCCGGGCGGGTGGCGCTGAGCGAAGGCTTCGCCGAGCACGGGGCCGAGATCGTCGTCACGGCCGGCGTCCCGTTCGGTCACTCTGGCACGACAAACGCACTGCGCGTGGCAACGGTGAAGTAGCCATTCATCCGGCATAAAGCGGAGAAATTCCGCACCGGCCGTGGTGATACTCCGCTAAGTCCGCCTGACGTCGGTAGCCCGGCGGTGCAGTCAGACAACAACCCCGCCCAAAGAACCGTGCGCTCCAGATGCCTTGCCAATATCACGCGAGATCCACGAACGCGCTGCGAGTGGCAACGGTGAAGTAGCGTCGGCGGCCTGACCAGCAGGGTTACCGCTGGTTCAGCATCGCTTCTAATCGCGTGACCTGCTCCGGGAGGTTGAGCGCGATCCAAATATCCCGCGCGGCCTCTGAATGGCTGTCCCGCTCAGGGTCAGATGTCAACACTGGCAAGATCCTCCAGTGCCACCGCTTCGTTCTGCCGAGCTCCGACGCGGCGGAAGGCGGAAACCGCCGCCAAAAAATGTGCCCGGGCGGTGGTGAGATCCGCTACCTCGCGCGCCAATCGGCCGAGCATGGCGAGACACATTCCCTCCCCCACCAGGTTCCCGACACGACGATAGAGCGGCAGGGCTTCCTCGCAACGCAGCCGCGCCGTGTCATGGTCGGACCGGTCGAATGCGACGTCGCCGAGGCTTTTGATGCAGTTGGCCTCGCCGATCACGTCGCCGACGCGGCGATAGAGCGGCAGGGCTTCCTCGTAGCGCCCCTGCGCCGTGTCGCGGTCGGAGCGGGCGAGCGCGATGTCGCCGAGGCTTTTGATGCAGTTGGCCTCCCCAACCACGTCACCGATGCGGCCATAGAGCGGCAGGACTTCCTCGTAGCGCGCCCTCGCCGTGTCGTGGTCGGAGCGGTCGAGCGCGATGTCGCCGAGGCTCTTGATGGAGTTGGCCTCGCCGGGTACGTCGCCCACGCGGCGATAGAGCAGCAGAGCTTCCTCGTAGCGCCCCCGCGCCATGTCGCGGTCGGAGCGGGCGAGCGCAATGTCACCGAGGCTCTTGATACAGTTCGCTTCTCCCAGGATGTCCGCGACATGTCGATACAGTAGCAGCGCCTCTTCGTAGCGCGACCGCGCCTCATCATGGTTCGAACGCGCCAGGGCGATATCGCCCTGGCTTTGGGTGCAATTGGCCTCCCCCACCAGGTTGCTAGCGGCATGACATGCTCGGGCCAACGAGTGCAGTCCGTCTGAAGATCCCAAGCCGCCGAACCGGATCACCTTCGCAAATCCTTTGATGGCCTCCAATGCTGGCGACAGATCGTCGGTTTCGGCGATCCAGTGGATCGCGGCTTCGATATTAGCGATCTCAGGGGTGAGCCGAACCATCGCCTCGGCACCACCGTCGCGCCCAATCCGCGCGCCGTGGGTCGAGGCTAGGCCAAGGTAATGACGCCCGGCGTCCACTCTATCCACATCGTTCTGACTATCGAACGAGACGGCGTAGGCGCGGATAGGCGCCAGCAGGTCCAAACGGCCCACGCCAGGGACAACCAGGCCCGTCACCCGAGCTGCCGCGCCGCCTCGACTCCTTCCTCCGGCATCAGAGCTGCGCGATCCTCGTCGGCGATTCCGGCCGGAAGCATCCCGAGCAAACCGAACAACCGCCGACCTGGCTCACGCAAGCGGGGCGAACTCCACGACAGATCGAGCGAGCGATGCAGCGACGTCAGGCGATGCTGCGGCAGGTCAGGGTCGGCCGCGAGCGCCGTCCCTCGACGCTGCCATTCCGCCCAGAGTTCCGGCAGTGGCGTGCCACCTGCAGCACGCAGCGCCACGAGCTCGACCGCCAGCGGAATGCCGGCAAGCGCGGTCAGGAAGCGGTCCAGATACGCCGGATACGCTGCCGCCGATGGGGCCAGTTCCAGAAACAGCTTACGAGCTGCGTCATCCGGCAATCGCGGCAGCGGCGCGGGCGGCTGGCTCCAGCGTGGCGCGGACGGCGGCGCCCCGCCGCGCAGGGACGCCAGGATGGAGACGTTCGGGGTGGTCGCGAGCGCCTCAACCGCGTCTTGAACTGCTGGCCTGTCCTGCTCCCACGGGGTTTCCAGGTTGTCCAGGACCAGCAGCGCCGGCGCCCGCGCCAAATGAGACAGCGCGGCCTGAAAGCTTGTCCCAGCGGGGTCGAGGCCGATAGCCGCGATCACAGCGGCCCTCAACGTGGCGGCGTCCGTCACGGTGTCCAACGGAACGAACCAGCGACGACGGCCGAAGCGGGCGATTACCGATTCAGCGGTGGCGACTTACCGGGTCAGTGTGGTCTTGCCCATCCCGGCCCCTCCCAGGACCAGCAACGCAGCCTGGGATTCGGATGGTGAAACCAAAGCTGCAATCAGTTGCGCGACCTCCTTCTCGCGCCCAAAGCATCGCGTCGGGGGGCGTATAGGCTCGACGTCTGGTGAGATTCCGGACGACGCATCGGAAGGCACGATTTCCACTTCCGCTTCGGGCTTCCTTCGTCTGGAATTTGCCCACTGCGCGCGGAAATCTTTACGCGCCTCTGAATGGTCGGGATTTGGGCCGAAAAACAGTCGATCCAGCGTCTCGACATCCGGCAGGTAGGTTCCGTTACGCCAATTGCGCACCGTTCGACCCGATACACCGCACCTTCCGCCCAATTCTTCCGAAGTCCACCGCCGAGAACGGCCCTCAGCGCGAGTCCCATTGTCCATATGCCAGACAATGAGTTCCGCGAGTAGCCGCTCGCTTGCCAGTTTCTGAGTTGGAATCAGTCATCTTAAGCGTGATGTGGCACCTTATCCGCCGGAAGTCTGTCTCTGACACTCATTGATCGCATAATCTTTACCGGAGTCTTCCATTGAGAAATTAACTGATCCGGAAGTTTTCGGGAAGTTTCCAATCGACAGACTAGGAAGGTTATGATTGCATGCTTCCGACTTTCCCGAGGGCGCCATGACATCTCTGTTGCTGGAAGCTGGAACAGCCTGCGCCTACGCTCTCGTCGCGCGAGAAAACCTTATCGGCCATCGCCGCATCGCGGTTTGCTACCTTCTAATCGGGATGATGGCCGGCGGCATGGCCGCGTGTCATGCGATTGGCATCTATTGATTTGACGCTAGACTATCAACTCCCGACCACCCTGGACCAAACTCTGTGGCGGCGGAGGGCCTCAGTCCACGTCGAGCCATTCGTCCAGCGTCACACCGAGAAGGTCCAGCGCCTGCCTCGGTGGCACGCCATCGATCGTCGCGGGCAGACGCTGCACGGCCCGCCGGTTGATCCGCCCCAAATCAACCCGCTGCCGCATGAAAGCCGAGAACGCATCGGCGGTCTCCTGCCGGAAGCGGATTTCCTCGCTGTGCCAGTGCGGAACCTCGCCCGAATCCGGCCAGCATTCCTGTTTCAGCCGGTGGACAATGGCCTGCGTCAGCAGCGACTCAAAAGCCCGCAATTCGCCCCGTCCCACGGCCTCGATCTCCTCGCCCAGATTGGCCCAGTCCAGATCGCGGTCATTGACGCGCTCGCGCGCGGCCAGGCGGCGCAGCAGGGTCGCCTGGCTTTCGCTCCAAAGCAGGAAGTCCTCTTCGTAAAGATCGCCCATGACAGTCTCCATCGGGCAAGTTACCACCACCGATCAGAGGAACCCACAAATATCCCCCCCGGGCTGAACACCTTTACCACCCCACCATTCAC
>CAVYXX010000098.1:0-81691 GCA_963772355.1 uncultured Alphaproteobacteria bacterium
GTAGTAGTGGCAGTAGTAGCAACAGTGGTAGCTCTGTCGGCAGCAGCGGCAGCACAAGCTCAAGCAGTGCTGCGAGTAGCGGCAGTAACGCGACGACCACTGCGGCCAGCATCGCCTCCAGCTCTTCCCGTAACGCCGCGACCAACGCTTTGGCGGCGACCGGCAAAAGCACCGCTTCTTCGGCCCCGTCCGTCAGCACCAGCCTGGAAACGATGGTTCCGCTGGCGGCGTTCACCAGCTTCGGTCCGGGGACCACGCCGCTCTCCGTTAACCACCAGGGACCTTTCATCGCCACCACGATCTCGTTCAATCTCGCTCCGGGAAAATCGCTCAGTGACGCCAGCGTGGCGGTCGAACGGGCGATGCGAGAGATCGGTATGCCGGCTTCAATTCGCGGATCTTTCCAGGGAACCGCGCAGACGTTCCAGGAATCGCTAAGCACCATCCCACTGCTGATCATCGCTGCACTAGGCGCGATCTACATCGTCCTCGGCATCCTTTACGAGAGCTACATTCATCCAATCACCATTATTTCGACCCTGCCTTCGGCCGGGGTCGGCGCGCTGCTGGCCCTGCTGCTGTGTGGCACCGAGTTCAGCATCCTCGCCGCGATCGGCGTGATTCTGCTGATCGGCATCGTCAAAAAGAATGCCATATTGATGATTGACTTCGCGCTGGAGGCCGAACGCGCGCACGACATGGACCCTCGCGACGCCATCTATCAGGCCTGTCTGATCCGCTTCCGTCCCATCATGATGACCACTTCAGCGGCCATGCTGGGCGCGCTGCCCCTGGCACTCAGTTTCGGTGACGGCGGCGAGTTGCGTCGCCCGCTGGGAATTTCCATCGTCGGCGGCCTGATGGTGAGCCAGGTATTGACGCTCTACACCACGCCGGTAGTGTATTTATATCTGGATCGTTTCCGGCTGTCCGCGAAACGACAGTGGCATCGCGCCTTTCCCAGTTTGGCAACGCCGAAGGCCGCCGAGTAATGTGTCGCGTCTGCTTCGGCTTGGCCGGCACCATTGTGAGCGGGAAACGGGAAGTGCGCCAGGCGGAATGAATATATCGGCGCCGTTCATCGCGCGTCCGGTCGCGACGGCGTTGCTGACGATCGGCATCGCGCTGGCGGGGATCTTTGCGTTCTTCAGGCTGCCGGTCTCACCGCTGCCGCAAGTGGATTACCCGACGATCTCGGTCCAGGCGACGTTGCCCGGCGCCAGCCCGGAAACCGTCGCATCCATTGTCGCCGCGCCGCTGGAACGCCATTTGGGCCAGATTGCCGACGTGACTGAGATGACATCCATCAGTTCGGTGGAGTCAGTCCGGATCGTGCTGCAGTTCGGCCTGGGTCGGGACATCAACGGTGCGGCGCGCGATGTGCAGGCGGCAATCAACGCCGCCCGGGCAGACCTGCCGACCTCCCTGCGCAGTAATCCGACGTTTTGGAAGGTCAATCCGGCGGACTCGCCAATCGTGATCCTCGCCTTGACCTCGCAGACGCTGACCGCTGGGCAGTTGTACGACGCCGCGGCGAGCGTGCTGTCGCAGACACTGTCCAGGATCGGTGGCGTCGGTCAGGTCATAGTCGGTGGCGCGGCGCTTCCAGGCGTGCGGGTGGAGCTCAATCCGACCGCGCTGTTCAAATACGGCATCGGGCTTGAAGATGTGCGGGCCGCGCTGGCGTCGGCCAATGCCAACAGCCCGAAAGGGTCTATCGACTCAGGAGCGCTGCATTATCAGCTTTATACCAATGACCAGGCGACCCGCGCGGCAGATTACAAATCAGTTGTGATCGCTTATCGTAACTATTCCGCCGTGCGACTCTCCGACGTGGCAGACGTCTTGGATTCCGTCGAAAACCTGCGACACGCTGGGATTTCGCAGGGCAAGCCGGCGGTTCTGGCGGTCGTGTTTCGCCAACCCGGCGCCAACATCATCGACGCCGTGGACAGCGTGAAGGCGGCGATCCCGCATTTGTTAGCGTCCATGCCGAGGGATATCGACCTGCTCACCACCATGGACCGCTCGATTACGATCCGCTCCAGTCTACGCGAAACCGAAATGACGTTGCTGGTCGCTGTCGGTCTTGTAACGGGCGTGGTCTTTCTGTTCCTGCGCAGTGCTCGCGCCACGCTGATCCCCGCCGTCGCCGTACCGGTGTCCATCGCCGGAACGTTCGCCGCCATGTACCTGCTTGGATACACTCTCGACAATCTGTCGTTGATGGCGCTGACCGTCGCGACCGGCTTCGTCGTCGATGACGCGATCGTCGTGCTGGAAAACATATCTCGACACGTCGAGGACGGAATGCCGCGCGCCCAGGCCGCCCTGCGGGGTGCCAAAGAGGTTGGCTTCACTGTCGTTTCGATCAGTATCTCATTGATCGCGGTGTTCCTGCCGATCCTGCTGATGGGTGGCATCGTTGGCCGCCTGTTCCGCGAATTCGCCGTCACGCTGTCGATGGCGATCATGGTGTCGCTGGCCATCTCGCTGACCACCACGCCAATGATGTGCGCACTGATGCTGCAGCCGGCCGGCCGGCAAACGCCCGCGAGGCGAACCCTGTTCGACCGGACGGTTACGCTCTACGGCCGAACGCTGGCGTGGTCGCTGAGGCACTCATTCCTCGTGATCCTTGTGCTGCTGGTCACCGTAGGCCTCAACATCGCATTGTATGTTGTCGTGCCGAAAGGATTCTTCCCGATGCAAGACAACGGGCGGATGGCTGGGGGCCTGCAGGCCGACCAGAGCATCTCGTTCCAGGCCATGGAGCAGAAGCTCACCCAGATTTCCGATATCGTGCAAATTGACCCCGCGGTGGAGACGGTGGTCGGGTTTACCGGCGCCAACGGCGGCGCCAGGGCAACAAATGCGGGTTCAGTCTACGTTTCGCTTAAACCGCGGGCGATGCGTGATGGCATCGAGACGGTTACCACGCGGCTGCGTGACGCGCTCTCGGGCGTACCGGGTGCGAAGCTGTATCTGGTTCCAGTCCAGGACTTCAGTACAACGGGCGGCCGGCAAACCAACGCCGCGTATCAATACACGCTGCAGTCCGATAGCCCGGCGGATCTTTATCAATGGGCGCCCAAGCTGGTCGCTGCGCTCGAACACGATCCGGTGCTGCGGGACGTTAATTCGGACGACCAGCAGCATGGTCTTGAAACCGATGTCGTGATTGACCGGGCGAGTGCCAGCCGCCTGGGGGTCAATGCCGCCGAGATCGACAACACGCTCTACGACGCGTTCGGGCAGCGTCAGGTTTCGACCATCTACAAGGCGCAGAACCAGTATCACGTGATCATGGAGGTCGCGCCTCGTTACTGGTGGAGTCCCCAGACACTCCAGGATATCTACGTCAGCACGGCCGGCGGACCGGCCTCGGGCGTAGAGAAGTCAAACGCCGTTGAGGGAACAGTCGTTACTTCCGAGACGGCAGGCACATCGACCGCCGACACGATCGCCGCCAGTTCCGCACGCAACGCGGCGACGAACGCGCTGGCGAACCGCGGCAAGGGCGTCGCGTCATCAGCCCCCGCGGTCAGCACGAACAAGGAAACAATGATCCCGTTGGCAGCCTTCGCCCACTTTCGCTCTGGCAACACCGCACTGGCAGTCAACCACCAGGGATCATTCGTCGCCGCCACGATCTCCTTCAATCTCGCACCCGGCAAAGCCCTGAGCGATGCAACCGTTGCGATCGAGCAGGCGATGCGGCAGATCGGCATGCCGGCCTCGGTTCGCGGCTCTTTCCAGGGGGCGGCGAAGACTTTCCAGCAATCGCTGAGCACCATGCCATGGCTGCTTTTCACTGCCCTGGGTGCCGTCTACGTCGTGCTCGGTGTACTCTACGAGAGCTACATCCACCCCATCACCATCATGTCGACCCTGCCATCGGCCGGCATCGGCGCGATGCTCGCTCTGATGCTGTTCGGCACCGAATTCAGCATCATTGCGGCGATCGGCGTGATCCTGCTGATCGGCATCGTCAAAAAGAACGCCATCCTGATGATCGACTTCGCACTACACGCAGAACGGACGCTCGGTTTGGACCCGCGCGAAGCGATTTTCGAGGCCTGCATGATGCGCTTCCGTCCGATCATGATGACCACCAGTGCGGCCATGCTGGGCGCTCTCCCTCTGGCACTCAGTTTCGGCGACGGCAGCGAGCTGCGCCGCCCGCTTGGGATTTCCATCGTCGGCGGCCTGATGGTGAGCCAGGTTTTGACGCTCTATACGACGCCGGTCGTGTATTTATATCTGGATCGTTTCCGGCTGTCTGCGAAACGACGATGGCAACAGGCCTTTCCCGGTCTGCCTGCGCCGGAGGCTGCCGAGTAATGCGTCACGTCTGGATTTGCCTTCTTCTGGCCGGCTGCACGGTCGGACCTGACTACAAACGTCCTGATGCGGCGGCACCGGTGGCGTTCAAGGAACTCGCCGGGTGGAAGATCAGCCAGCCGGCAGACACCGTGGATAAGGGCACCTGGTGGTCGGTTTACCACGACCAGGAACTCGACCGGCTGGAGCGCATGGTCGAGGTGTCGAATCAGAACGTGAAGCAGTTCGAAGCGCAGTACACTAGTGCCGTCGCCCTGGTGGCGGAGGCGCGTGCCGGTTTGTTTCCCGTGGTTGCTCTAAGTCCTGGTGTGACACGAAACGGCAGTGGCGGCGCCAACGGCCAAATTTCGTCTCTGTCCTCGGGTTCCTCGACTGGCGGCAGCGGGCGCAGGGGCACGCAATACTCGGTTAGCGGAACGGTTAACTGGGACCTCGACGTTTGGGGCCGCATTCGCCGTCAGGTGGAAAGCAATGCCGCGGCTGCTCAGGCCAGCGCGGCCGATCTGGCGAATGCCGAGCTGTCGGCGCAGGCGACCCTCGCCACCGACTATTTCGACCTGCGAGCCGAGGATTCGTTGGCCCAACTACTGACCGACACGGTAGCAGCTTTCCGGCGCGCGCTGCGCATCACGGAAAACCAATACCATGCCGGCACGTCTTCCAGTATCGACTATGTCACCGCGCTGGCGCAGCTCCAATCAACCGAGGCGCAACTGGTCGCAGTTGGTGTGCAGCGCCAACAATTCGAACATGCGATTGCAGTCCTGACAGGGCATGCACCAGCCGACCTGACCATCCCGCCGGCCCCGCTTGCGTCTCATGTCCCGGTGCTGCCCCCCGGCTTGCCTTCCGCGCTACTGGAGCGCCGTCCCGACGTCGCCGCGGCGGAGCGCGCGATGCAGCAGGAAAATGCCCTGATCGGGGTGCAAATCGCCGCCTACTACCCCGACATCTCGCTCTCGGCGCTGGGTGAGTATGCCGGCTATCCGCTCGGCCAGTTGTTCAATCTCAGCAACCAGTTCTGGTCGCTCGGAGCTACGGGGACCGAAACCCTGTTCAACGGCGGCCTGCGCGAAGCGAACGTCGCTGCCGCTCGGGCGACCTATGACGCATCGATTGCGAGCTACCGCCAGACTGTCCTGACCGCGTTCCAACAGGTAGAGGACGCGCTGTCGGACCTGCGTATCCTGCAGCAGCAGGCTAAGGCGGAAGCCATCGCGGTGAACTCCACACAGCGAGCTGTCGATGCGACACTGAATGCGTACCGCGCCGGGACCGTGGCCTATACCAGCGTGATTACCGAGCAGACGCTGTTGCTGTCCGACCAGCAAACGGCCCTGTCGGTACAGCAGAGCCGGCTGGTGGCGAGCGTGGCGCTGATCGAAGCATTGGGCGGAGGCTGGTCAACCGCTGAGCTACCAAAGAAGATCAAGACGCCTAACCCTCTGGTGCCGTAACTTCGATTGTGTGCCCATCCGGTTTAGGCAGACACTCACCAAGGCTAGTATCCCGAGTCATTCATAATGCGGGGTAAAGTCGCGTCAGCTTGATCCGCGCATCGGCAGTAGTGAACTGCCAGTCCGCCTTGGTGTGGTTCTTGTTGCGATCATCCCCCAGGCGGCAACTTCCTCGGTTAGAGTGTGGTTGTCTGCGATGCGTCGATCGAGGCACTGGGTCGAGAGCACGCTGAGTTCGGACGCAGCCATGTCGAGCCAGCTTCCGTGCTTGGGTGTGCAGTGCCACTCGACTAGCATCACCTTGCTTCAGTTGATGGACTTGAAGACCGACGTATCGCTCGAGACAGGGTTTGCAGCGAGTTCGCCATGCCCAACTGCTGTCTTTTCTCGCTTAGGGCCGCTTCGCGGAGAGAGTATCACTGCGTTGAACCGGCGCTATCCAGGAGACCGAAACTCTCGCGCCCGCTCACCCGCTGCCGCTGGTCCAGAACAAATCCGATGCGAGGCGTTGACCGCGCTGCCCGTCCGTGAGACCGTTATTCAACCCGCCAATCCAACGCGGAAGGTCGAGCAAGGGAGGGCCCGCCGTGACCCACATTCTCAGGGATAGCCTGACCGCTGTCGCTTCCGCCGCCGCGCTGTTGCTTGTCGGCGCTGGTCACGCCCGCGCCGACGCGACCATTACCATCGCCACCGTGAACAACGGCGACATGGTGGTGATGCAGAAGCTGTCCTCGGAGTTTGAGAAGCAGCATCCCGATATCCACCTACGCTGGGTCGTGCTCGAGGAAAACGTGCTGCGGCAGCGCGTTACCACAGATATCGCCACCAAAGCCGGGCAGTTCGACGTCCTGACGATCGGTAACTACGAAGTTCCGATCTGGGCCAAGCAGGGTTGGCTGACGCCGATGGACAACCTGCCCTCGAGCTATGACGTCGACGACCTGCTGAAGCCGGTGCGCGCCGGGCTGACCTATGACGGTAAAATCTATGGCCTGCCGTTCTACGGCGAAAGCGCGATGACCTACTACCGAACGGATCTGTTCGAGAAGGCCGGCATCAAAATGCCGGACGAACCCACCTACGAGCAAATCCGCGGTTTTGCCGACAAGATCACCGACAAGCCGAACCAGATCTACGGCATGTGCCTGCGCGGCAAGCCCGGATGGGGCGAGAACATGGCTTACGTCACCTCGCTGGTGAATGCCGAGGGCGGTCAATGGTTCGACATGAAGTGGAAGCCAGCACTTGAAACTCCCGAGTGGCACAAAGCGGTTAGCTTTTATGATGATATCCTGAAGGCTGATGGGCCGCCGGGCGCGACCTCAAACGGCTTCAACGAAAACCTTGCCCTGTTTTCCAGCGGGCACTGCGGCATGTGGATCGACGCCACGGTCGCGGGCGGTTTGCTGTACGACAAGAAACAATCACAAGTCGCCGATAAGGTGGGCTTCGCGCCGATGCCGACCGGGAGCTTCAAGGGCGCGCCAACCTGGCTCTGGAGCTGGAATCTCGCCATCCCGGTTTCCTCGAAACAGCAGGACGCGGCTCGGACATTCGTAAGCTGGGCCACCTCCAAGGAATATATCGCGCTCGTGGCCAAGGAAAACGGCTGGGTGTCGGTCCCGCCGGGAACCCGCGTGTCCACCTATGAAAGCGCGGACTATCAGAAGGCGGCGCCGTTTGCGGGCTTCGTCCGCAAGGCAATCGAGGTCGCAAATCCGGACGGCCAGACGGAGCAGCCTCGGCCCTACCAGGGCGCTCAGTTCGTCGCTATCCCTGAATTTCAGGGTATCGGGACCCAGGTCGGCCAGACCATCGCCGGGACCTTGACTGGGCAAAGCACAGTCGACCAGGCGCTCAAGACTGCACAGGCCGCCACTGAACGCACGATGCGTCAAGCGGGCTATCCGAAAAAGTAGCGAGGCCGGCCATGTCGGCAACAACCCCGGGCGCGGCGGCGTCGCTGCCAGGCCCAGCATCGCCGGCCCGCAAGGTTGGCGGCCTGCTGCTGATGCCATCGGTTATCGTCCTGCTGGCCTGGATGATTGTGCCGCTGGTGCTGACGCTGTGGTTCTCTTTCCAATACTATAACCTCGTCGACCCCACGACCCACGGATTCGCCGGCATCGACAATTACCAGTATCTGGTAACCGATCCGGACTTCTGGGTTTCGCTGGAGAATACCTTGATACTGCTAGCTGCAGTCCTGGTCATTACGGTCGGCTTCGGAACCTTGCTGGCGGTGTTGTTCAACCAGCCGTTTCCTGGGCGAAACATCGCCCGCGTGCTGGCGATTTCCCCGTTTTTCGTCATGCCCACGGTCAGTGCGCTGATCTGGAAGAACCTGCTGATGCACCCGATCTATGGGGTGTTTGGCGCAATTGCGAGCACCCTGGGTCTTCAGCCGGTCGATTGGTTCGCGCAACTCCCGCTCGCGTCCATCATCGCCATCGTATCCTGGGAGTGGCTGCCGTTCGCGTTGCTGATCCTGCTTACCGCCGTTCAGTCGCTGGACCACGAGCAGAAGGAAGCGGCGCGCATGGATGGCGCGGGCGTGTTCGCGCAGTTCTTCTTTATCACCTTGCCGCATTTGTCCCGCGCCATCGGCGTGGTGATCATGATCGAGACGATCTTCCTGCTGACGGTGTTCGCTGAGATCTTCGTCACCACTTCAGGCGGACCCGGCAACGCCACGACCAATCTCGCGTTCCTGATCTACGCCCGGGCGTTGCTACAATATGATATTGGTGGCGCCTCGGCCGGTGGTGTCGTCGCGATCGTCCTGGCCAATATCGTCGCCTTCTTCCTCGTGCGCAGCATAGCTCGCCGGCTGGAGGTCTAGGGATGAAAGAAACGCCCCTGCAACGTCTGCTCGCCACCGTGTTCGGCTGGCTTGTTGCGCTGCTGTTGTTCTTCCCGATCGCCTGGATGGTCCTGACAAGCTTCAAGTCGGAGCGTGACGCCGTTTCACCGCAACTGCTGTTTACCCCGACCCTCGAATCCTACCACGAGGTCTTTGCCAGGGCTGACTATCTGACGTTCGCGTTGAACAGCATCGTCATCTCGGTCGGTGGCACCGTCCTGGCGCTGCTGTTCGCGATCCCGGCCGCCTACTCGATGGCGTTCCACCCGACGCAGCGAACCCGCGGCACCCTGCTGTGGATGCTGTCGACGAAGATGCTGCCGCCGGTCGGCGTGCTGGTGCCAATTTATTTGCTGTTCAGGACGGCCGGGCTGCTCGACACGCGCAGCGGGCTGGTGATGATCTATGCGCTGATGAACCTGCCGATCGTGGTCTGGATGCTGTTCACCTTCTACAAGGAAGTGCCGAACGAGATCCTGGAGGCCGGCCGGATGGACGGCGCCAAAACCGCCGGCGAGGTCTGGTATCTGCTGCTGCCGCTGACTTTGCCGGGTGTTGCCTCGACCGGCCTGCTGTCGCTGATCCTGTGCTGGAACGAGGCGTTTTGGAGCCTGAACCTGACGTCGGCCGGCGCCGCGCCGCTTACCGCGTTTATCGCTTCGTTCTCCAGTCCCGAGGGTCTGTTCTTCGCCAAGCTGTCGGCCGCGTCGACGATGGCTGTCGCGCCGATTTTGGTGTTCGGCTGGTTCAGTCAACGGCAACTCGTGCAAGGCCTGACCTTCGGCGCCGTAAAGTAAAGGAGCCCACGCCATGGCAACTCTGCAACTACGCAACCTGCGCAAAAGTTACGGACCGGTCGAGGTCATCAAGGGCGTCAACCTCGACATCTCCGACCGCGAGTTCGTGGTCTTCGTCGGGCCGTCCGGATGCGGCAAGTCCACGCTGCTACGTATGATCGCGGGTCTGGAGGAAATCACCGGCGGCGATCTAATGATCGACGGCAAGAAGGTGAACCGGGTCGGCCCGGCGGATCGCGGACTGGCGATGGTGTTCCAGTCATACGCGTTGTATCCCCACATGACGGTGCGGCAGAACATGGAGTTCGCCTTACGCTTGGCCGGTGTCGCCAAGGCCGAACGCGACCGCAAGGTCGACGAGGCCGCTCGGATTCTGCAGCTGGAACCCTATCTGGAACGGCGCCCCAAGGATCTGTCCGGCGGTCAGCGCCAGCGTGTCGCCATTGGGCGGGCGATCGTGCGCCAGCCGAAGGTCTTCCTGTTCGACGAGCCGTTGTCGAACCTCGATGCCGCCTTGCGCGGCCAGATGCGGATCGAGCTCTTGCGTCTGCACGATGAACTGAATGCGACCATGATCTATGTCACCCACGACCAGGTCGAGGCGATGACGATGGCCGACAAGATCGTGGTTCTGCAGGCCGGCCGCGTCGAGCAGGTCGGCTCGCCGCTCGAACTGTATCATCATCCGGCCAACCTGTTTGTTGCGGGCTTTATCGGTTCGCCGCGGATGAACCTGATGGAGGCCAAGGTCGTCGAATCGAGTGCAGGGGGATCATCCGTGTCGACGCCGTACGGCTCGCGAATCGCAGTTCCGGTCGAGTCTGGCGCAGTTCGAACCGGCGATGCGGTCACCCTCGGCATCCGTCCCGAAGGCCTGCGTCTCGATCCGGCCGGCCCAATCACAGCCACTGTCGCGCTGGTAGAGCGGCTTGGCGGTCTGACCCTGCTGCATATAACCGCGGCGGGCAACCAACCGATGATCGTGCAGATCGAGGGCAGTGATGCGACCCGGCCGCACGATCAGATCCGGCTTACGGTCGATCCCGCCGCCTGCCACCTGTTCGACAAAGCCGGTCAGGCCCTACCACAACTGGTTCGGCATCCGCTGGCCGCCTGACCGGCGGCTACATGTTCCTCGGCCTTGATTTTGGCACCTCGGCGGTCAAGGCGCTGCTGGTGGACAGTGAGCAAAGCGTCGTTGCCGCCGCCAGCGTGCCGCTATCCGTGCAGCGTCCGGCGGTAGGCCACAGCGAGCAGGATCCGGAGGCCTGGTGGCAGGCGATGCTCGACGCCGTTGATACGCTCGGTCGCGAGCATGCCGCCGCGTTGTCGGCCGTCTCCGGCATCGGCCTCTCGGGGCAGATGCATGGCGCGGTGCTTTTGGACGGCGCCGGCAGCGTCCTGCGTCCCGCCATTTTGTGGAACGATGTCCGTTCAGCCACCGAATGCACCGAGTTGGAGGAGGCTGTTCCAACACTGCGACAAGTGACGGGCAATATCGCCATGCCAGGCTTTACTGCCCCGAAGCTGCTGTGGGTGCGCAAACACGAGCCGGCCCTCTTCGCCAAGGTGCGCACCGTTCTGTTGCCGAAAGCCTATATTCGCTACCGCATGACCGGGGAAATGATCGAGGAGATGTCGGACGCCTCCGGCACGCTGTGGCTCGACGTCGGCGCGCGTGACTGGTCCGGCGTCATGCTCGAAGCGACCGGCCTGTCACGTGAGGCCATGCCGAGCCTGGTCGAGGGCAATGCCCCGGCGGGAGCACTGCGCGCGGAACTGGCTTCCCGCTGGCACATGACGGGAAGGCCCATTCTGGCCGGCGGAGCCGGGGACAATGTGGCAGGCGCAGTAGGGTTGGGGGCGATCCGGCCAGGCGACGCATTCGTTTCCCTGGGCACGTCCGGTGTGCTGTTCGCCACGACCGACCAGTTCCGACCGTACCCGCAAGCCGCTGTTCACGCGTTCTGTCACGCATCGCCCGCCACCTGGCACCAGATGGGCGTGACGCTGTCGGCGGCTGCCTCTTTGGCCTGGTGGGCCGGCGTCACCGGACGGTCCGAGGCCGAGCTTCTGGCGGAGGTTGGGCAGGCCGAGTCACCGAGCCCCGCGATCTTCCTGCCGTATCTTGGCGGCGAGCGGACACCGCACAACGATGGCACGCTCCGCGGCGCGTTTGCCGGCTTGTCGCACGCCACCGATCGGCGTCTGCTGACGCAGGCGGTCCTGGAGGGCGTGGCGTTCTCATTGCGGGACTGCCTGGACGCCCTTTTGGCCTCTGGAACGCGGATCGAGACGGCGGATGTGATCGGTGGCGGTTCCCGCTCGCGCATATGGGTTGCGATCATCGCCTCTGTCCTGGGGATTCCGCTCTCCCGTCTGGCTGCCGGCGAGACCGGTGGTGCGTTCGGGGCCGCCAGGCTTGCTCGGTTGGCGGTGACCGGAGAGGCTGCGGGCGCGGTGTGCACGCCGCCGGTCCGCGCCGAGACTGTTCTTCCCGATCCGATACTGACCTCGGCATACGCGGAACGGCTGGCGGTCTATCGTGGCTTGAACAGAGGTGTCGCCGGCGTGGTGCGGGAGGGCTGAGATGAAGCTGCGGGACAAGGTCGCGGTGGTGACCGGCGCCGGACGTGGGATCGGTCGTGCGATCTGCGCACGCTATGTCGAAGAAGGCGCGTTTGTCTTTGTCACGGACATCGACGAGGCAAAGGCGCGGAACGTCGCAACCGAACTCGGGCAGCGGGCCGTGGCCCTGCGACTGGATGTGACCAGCCAGGACTCGATCGACGGCATGATCGCCGCGGTGGCTGCTCAGTGCGGCCGGCTGGACATACTGGTCAACAATGCCGGTATCTTCGATCTGGCACCGATCGTCGAGATCTCCCGCGCGAGCTACCACCGCGTGTTTGCTATCAACGTCGAGGGCCTGTTGTTCACTTTGCAGGCGGCGGCAAAGCAAATGATCGCTCAAGGCGGCGGTGGCAAGATCATCAACTCTGCCTCGCAGGCCGGGCGGCGGGGCGAGGCTCTGGTTGCGGTGTATTGCGCGTCCAAAGCCGCTGTGATCAGCCTGACGCAGAGCGCGGGCCTCGATTTGATCAAACACGGCATCAACGTCAACGCGATCGCGCCCGGCGTCGTGGATAACGAGCACTGGGACAACGTGGATTCGTTTTTCGCGCAACAAGAGGGACTGGCGGCTGGCGAAAAGAAACGTCTAGTCGGCGCAAGCGTCCCGATCGGGCGCATGGCTCGGCCGGAGGAAATAGGCGGACTGGCGACGTTCCTGGCCAGTGCGGACGCCGATTATATCGTCGCGCAGACCTACAACATCGACGGCGGCAATTGGATGAGTTGATTGCCGCCGAGGGCGCCCAAAACATCTCGTTGTCGTCACAGCCCGGCCGCCGCTTTGCCACGACGCTGAGAGCTAATCCCCACGGGTTGTGGACAACCGGGGAGGCAGCCAGACCCGCTCATAGACCTTCTGCAGATCCTTCTCCTTGGCAATTTCGTGCTCTGGATAGACCTTGGCGTATTTCGCCTCGGTCGGGCTGGAATAGTTGTATCGATTGAGCCTCGGCGCGGACATCAAACGCGAGAGTGACCCGTCGCACTTCGGGCAGCGCCCGATCGGCGGGTCGTTCATGCCATGCATCGTCTCGTAAACAATCCAGCATAGCTCGCATTGATATTCATAGACCGGCATTGGCTTCCTCGACGTCAGACTGCGCGGCTGGCCAAGCGTACTACCGGCCAACGGCGAGGTAGAACTTCTAGGCCGTAGTCTCGGATTCCAGATCCGCGTCGCGTTTTGGCCAAACACCTTAGCTTTTATTTCGGGCGTAAGTTTCGGATAACCGTGTTCCTCGACCAATTGATCCGGAATCTGGAACTTCCGGAACGCCTCAATCTGCCACTGGGGACTTCCCCATATGCAGGAATCGGTCCCCCACATGACATAATCCGGGCCGAGGTCACGGAGCAGGGTGCCAAGAATATGTGCGCACTCAAGTGGCCGGCTGGTGACAGTCGCCGCGAAGGTCGAGCCCATCTCGGAGTAAAGGTTCTTGCGATACGGCTTGAACGCCTTCAACGCCGCCAGGTCGTTTTGGTACGGCCACGCCGAGTGATACGCGATGAAGTTAAGGTCCTGGAAATCGTCGGCGACCGCAATCAAAGTCGTCGGCATGGGAATAGCGGGCCATGAATTGGCCAAACGGAAGGCCTTTGTGACAGCCGATGTTCTTGATACCGAGCTGACGGCATTTCTCCCAGATTGGATAAGCCAACTTCTAATCGTCGAACCACCAGCCGCGGGCCGGCCTCGCATCGAAGGTATAAAGTTTCAATCCGGAAATCTTGTACTGCTCGACGTACATCTGGAGACGGTCGAGTGTGACACTGAGCCCCTGGTTCGGCGTCAGCCCACCTGCTAGCATGAGTGTGCTGGTCGGGCCAGCGTTGTTTGATTTCCGCCTGCTCCTCCATCGGAACCATGTCCTTGACGCCATAGTCCGCGCGGAAGCCGAAGGGATTGAAAATTGCTACGCTGGTGTCACTGTTTTGCAGGATAAGCTTGCCGCGCAATCATGCCCGCCTGATTCAGCAGCGCTTGCCGCGGTATTCGCTCAAAATGAGGCAACCGTTACCATCAAAGACCTGACTGGTAGCGCCCAGGTTGTCTTCGACGGCAACACCATTACACTGCTCGGAGTGAGGGCTTCAATTCTTGCTCGCCCCATATCGAACAGATGCATCCCTCAACCTGATCCATTCGGGAGCCTCGGCTCGGTACGCCTTTCCCTGGCGCCTGTCGGCGAGCAAACTCGTCCCCTTCAAATGGGGAGATCGGGCGATGATATCTGCGGACGAGAACTTCAAAAACACCTGGCCGTTCGCTCCGCATTTCACCGAGGTCTCTGGATTCCGCCAACATTTTATCGTTGAAGGCAACGGACGCCCGGTCTTATTGCTGCACGGGCAGCCAACCTGGGGCTACATATATCGAAATTTTATCCCGGCGTTGGCGGCAACGCATCGGGTGGTGGTTCCGGACCATATGGGTTTCGGCAAAAGCGAAACCCCGCTCGACCGGGAGTACACACTCCGAACCCATGTGGGCAATCTGACAGCGCTCATCGATGCGCTGGACCTTCGGGACATCACTCTGGTGATGCAGGACTGGGGTGGGCCGATCGGCGTCGGCTACGCGGTGCGGCATCCGCAGCGCATCCACAGCTTGGTGCTGATGAACACCGTAGTTGGCTATGGCACATCCGGGCGCCGCGATCTCCCCAATCCGCTGGAGACCCCCTGGTTTCGTTGGATCCGCGACGGATTGCCAACCGGACGCACCGATGCGGTGCTGTCACAGCTTGGCTCCACGATCTTATCGGTGTTGCAGATCGTCGGGTTGGAGCGGCTGGACCGGGTGAATCCTACGTTTATCCGGGCATATGGCGCGCCGTTCCCCACCCCCGCGGACTGTAAGGGGGCAATCGAATTTCCCCTGGACCTGGCGCTCGGTCGGATACGCGATTTCGTGCGCGAAGGGATCGGTGGGTTGCCGGCCCTACGCGAAAAACCGGCGTTGATGATCGAGGGGATGTTGGACCGTGCGATCCCGCCCGCTTTAGCGCTAGCCGATTTCGCTGGACTGTGGCCGAAGGCACCGGTCATCCAGATACCGGGCGCCGGGCATTACATTCAAGAGGATGCGCCGGAGATC
This sequence comes from uncultured Alphaproteobacteria bacterium, assembly GCA_963772355.1. GTDB lineage: Bacteria > Pseudomonadota > Alphaproteobacteria > Acetobacterales > Acetobacteraceae > Rhodopila. The sequence continues at coordinate 15,199 of CAVYXX010000098.1, forward strand.
GTGGTCCCGGCGTTGCAAACGTTTCTGGCGATGCTGGGATAGGAAGGTGCAATTCGACGTTTCCGCGTCAGAACAACTGTCCGCCCTGAGCGAGACGACGGGCCTCCGCCGCCTCGCCGTGCAGGAACGTCAGTAACACGTAACGACGACCTGACGTTACCGGCGCCGCCTCGTGCAGCAGCGATGCCGAGAAAATTATACCGCCGCCCGCCGGCGGACAATACCGGTGATCATTATATTCTGGAAACAACAGCTCGCCGCCCTCGTATTCGCCGGTATTCAGGTTCACCGAAAGCGCGAACTCCCTGAACGCGACGTTGCGAGCCGCATTATCGCGATGGCGGCGAAACCACCCCCCAGCATGGTCATAGCGAGAGACCAGAATTCGGTCGGTGTACGAAGTATTGTTCTGAAACGCTTTGGCAATCTCCGGCGCGCATCGGGCAAGCAGGGTGTCCCGCAAGGCCCGATGCAATTCCAGAGTCCGCCGGGATCATCATATCGCGCCGGTTTTTCTTGGTATGATCGACTACGCTACAAACGTTTCCTGCGGCGTCGACCCGAGCGACCGCGCCATCGATGGTTGGGCTTAATTCGAAAAGTTCGACCAGATGGCGACAGAGCGCCTGAGGCAGCAGGCTTGGCAACAGGATGATCGGCGCCGGCATGGCGACTTCGCGCGCGACTTCGGACGGCAGCGCGTCCAGGCACGCGAGGCACGCGCCTGCGACATTGGTGTCCTGCTCAGGTGATAATCGCAACCCAATCCGCAAATTCCGGTCCAGCACCAGCACAAGCGTGTCGTTCGGTCCGACCCCGCAGCGCGACAGGAAGTTGCCGCAGTCGATTGTCCTGATGGGAACCGAGGCAAGCATCCCGCCGAACAGGCGCGCAGGATTTTCGGCTACCAGAATAAGCACATCAGTCTTACGAAAAGCAAACGAGTCCAGATGAAGAATTATACTGGATGCAACCGGCGGCAGCCCAGACTTCGCGCCGGCCAGGATCAGCACGACGCTCCGTCCGTATTGTTCCTCAAACGAATAAAATATGCGGTCCGGCGACATGCCATAACACAACGGTGGTCGCTCGCCCGCCTGCATGGGAAGCGAGGTTGTCTTAAACATAAGTAATACATTCGGCGACGGGTTCGTTTGTTACGCTAGACTGTCCTATAATCCAAATATCGTGTTCATGTTCGGTGAAGCCATGATTGGAATAGAGATTGCGGGCCGGAATATTGCGGTCGGTTCGGGTGATCCGCCCACGCAGTGAGCCGACGGAAGCTCGCGCATCGGCAATGACGGCATCTAACAGAGCGCGTTCTCCGCCCAGGCCGATCACCCGGCAACTGAGGACGAAATTCAGGATCTGACCTTCCATCACGATCGCCGCGCCGACCAGCCCATGATCCGCCAACCGGTCGCGCATGTGCAGGACGAATACCCTCCCGGTGTCTGCGCCGATTACATTCCGCAGTTCTTGCTCGGTGAACTTTGCTCCCGTTGCGTTGAACTGTGTTGTACGGTCGATCAATTCCCGCGCCCGATCCAGCACCTGACTGTCCGCAGCTGTCACCCGTTCCACCGCAGAGACGACTTGCAACGCCGCGACAAACGCAGTCTCGTCGCCGGCCCGTTGCCGCAGGCGCGAACGGTCGAGTTGCGCTTTTACCAAGCTATCGCGACGCGACGCTTCCGCAGTCACTTTGACAGGCTGCAGTCCGGGATCGGTAAGCAGCGTGCGCCGCAGCGAAAACAAATCCTCTCCCAGGACGGTGACATCCGGCAATGCGTGCCGCACGTTTTCCCGCTCTCGTGCACTGTCATCAATGAACATGAAGGCGTCGAGCGGAAAGCCAAGTTCCTCCGCGATCGACTGGATATTCGCGGCTTTATCGTCCCAGTTGATCCGGGTGCAAACGAAATGGTCCGGCGAAAGCAGCCGGTGCTGTGGGTAAGGCTGCCCGTAGCGCCACAGTGCCTGAACCGTTGAATTCGTCGTTCTTACTGACGCAGCACAGCAGGATGCCGCGCCGGCGAAGCGTGCGCAGTGCCTCGTGGATGCCGAAATATAGACCAACATAGGAATTCGGGCCGCCGATCTCCGGTTCCCACGCGAACGGGCTGCCGGTTTCGGCCAGGACGCCTGGCCACAGAACGCCGTCGAGGTCCACGATGACGCACTTCTTCCGGTTCAGGCCTAGCACTATACTGATCGCATCCATGTGAGTGCGGGCCATGACCGCCTCTCGCCGGTATGGATCGCCACCGACATGATCTGCTAATGGCCGCGTGTCGGGAAATTGGTTGTGGACCGCGGCAAGCTCACTTGCGGGCCGTTGCAGCATCCAACCAGGCGAACCGAAATGGGTATACGACACCAACCCATCATCCAGCAGCGTCGCGCTGCCCACGGCACCCAACGCCGCCGCCACGTCCACCAGATACACGTCGGGGTGATCCTCGGCTAGTTGCGCTAGCGCTAGATTGGCACGGCGAAACCGATTGCGGTGACTGTGAATTCCTCTATCGGCAAAACCCATCGGTTGCAGCGTCGGCTCCGCCAAGCCATCGATCAGGATCGGTGCCGCGGTCAGCGCCCGCAATTTTTTCAGCATCACCTCAGCCGCCTCGACGTAGACCAAGGCAGGGTCACCCCCATGATGCCCAGGATTCCCCGCGACAATTGCGTGCCGAGCCTGGAGAGCGCCGATCAAGATCGCGTCGTGGGTTCGTTCGCCTGCTAATCCGGTGTCACCCGCGAATGACGCCGCAGCGCGCAAATCAAGGCCCCGGCGAGCAGCCTCCTGCCGCAGGAAGTCGCTTTCCATCTGGATGTCGCAATCGCCGAGCAGCAGGACATCGACGCGGCGGTGAAGGCGCTGAGCATCATGGAGCGCGTGTGGTGCTTGCACCGACCAATAAGGATGGGCGCCTTCCATATGCGCTCGGCGGTATTGGTCCAGTAGAGCCGTGGGATCCCGGCCGTTGGTGTCGGCGAAGCTCGCAGCAATGTCGGCGGTTTCCTCGTCACGGCTGCGGTCAGTTAGGATGCCTCGGTCGAGCAGCATCGCCGCACATGTCCGGATCGTTCCAGCATCCAATTCGAGCTCGCTCGCAAGCTGAGATAGCACGATCTCAAGCGGATGCGGTTGGTCGAAGAAGCGGATCAGCCGTGCGACCGGGTGCGTGACCGTCAAACGCATCTGGGTGATGGCGTGCACTGCCAGCATTCGGTTGGGCCCAAGGTCGACCAGATGGACGAAGCCAGACCGGCGAAGCACGACGTCGGACATTTTTTCCCTGGCATTTTGCCGGTGGCAGGAACCTTACTGTCTCTTCAAAAAATTAATATTCGGTTACCAAATGATCCCCAATCGCTGAGCGGCCGAGAAAATTGGGGGTTCGGTCGAAAAGCCGAAGCGCCTGATCAGCGCTTCGCCGGGTCACGGGGAAAGAGACAATCTCTGTCGTCGGATGTCCTCCCAAAAACGTGACGCTGATCGTGGCACCTGGCGGTCGCTCGATCAGGCTTTCCCCACGTAGATTCGCGAGTATCCGCTCGGGACTCAGAAAACTCAGCGAATAGGCATATTTCGCATATCCGCTGAGCAAAACACGCCAATTAGAGCGTATGTTGGCCAACGTGTTGGCACGAATTCAGAATGGGTCGTGCATTTGTCGATGACAGTACAGTGTTGTACCCCTCCAGACGCGACGAAAAGCTGTCCTATCAACATTGCTGATAAAAACCCCTGCCTTACCTACGTCCCAACTCCAATCAGATCCTGCTCATCTCTGCCTCAAGACTCCCCTCATAACTACACAGCGCCACTACACGAGGCCCAGAGTTCGAGAGAACAGCGGCTGCTGGTCGAGCAGTCGGGTAAACGCCAGCATCAGCGGCTGTAACCAACGCTCGGGCATCGTGGGGATCAGGTCGTAGACCATACAGCCCTGTCGAAACAGCGAGTGCTCCCTCCGCTTCGACGTGTTGGTCTTCAGCATCCTGTCGTAGCCAACCGCCTCACTTGCGGCCCCCAGTAGTGTCAACAGGACGACCGCGAGCCCGTTGATCAGCCACAGCCGGTCACGCCGCTCCGGGGTGCTCACGTGCACCGATCCCATACCCATGCCGAAGCGGAGGTCCTTGGTATCTCGCAGACTAGAACTCGATGCCCCAGCGACTGCCGTAATAGCCAGTCAGGTCCTTGGCCGTCGCCTCGGTGCTGGAGGCCGCCAGGCACCAGGCCTGCTTCATCTCAGGGTCGCGCACGCAGACCACGGTGCCGACCGGGTAACGATCCGCCGTCACCATGGCCCCGCGAAGCACGCGCGCCCGCCCGCTTGGACTAACCCAGGCCGCGGCGGAGCGGGTGACGCCGCTGGCAGCCGTCACTTTGATATTGCCACGGAAGCGGATGACGTACCTCGAAGTGCAACTCCCCGGTCAGCAGCCGGTAAAAATTCTGATCGCCGAAGCCTCGATCGGCGACGATGCAGACGCCAACCCCCGCCGGCACGATCTCGGCCAGGCGGACCAACACGCGGCGTTCGTAGAGGCTGCGCCGGTCCTTGAGTTCAGCCTTGTTGACCGTCAGCCAGACCAACGGCGTGGCGCGGCCGTGCTCGGTGATCAAGGAAAGCATGATGGTGGCTTGGTTATCAGCGTCGAAGTCGGTCCAGTCCATGGCCACCAACAGCGAGGTGCGGGCGCCGATCACGAACGGCAGCCAGAGCGCCAGGATCTGATCGACATCAATGCCCGGGTTGGACAGCATCCGATCAACCTGTTTGACCGCGTGCCGGGCATTCAGGCCGCGCGCCATCGCCAGGCCATGGCCAATCGTGCAGACCGCCAACGAGGCCGTGTGCATCACTCCCAGCGTGGCATCGGCGAGCGAGGCGATGCGTTTGGCGTGCAGGCCCCGCCCCAGCATCTCGTCCAGCAACTGATGCACCTGCTGATGGGAGAATGTCTTGCACGCACTCATGGCCGGCTCCGCGAATCGAAGGAGACTTCAGCCTGAAGGCGCACATCATGCCGGGGAATCCCGCTCAGCCAGAAAGCAACAAACGAACCCGGCGAGGGCCACCAGGATTCGTTTCCACAAGGGTTTGGCCTTTCCTGATTCTTTACTTACGCCAGGCCGAAAGTCCGCAAAATGAGGGGATGACTAAGCATCTCTGCCACAACGTAGGACAGCCCATGGCGATGGGAGAACCCAGCAAAGATCGAATACCCGACACCCCTCGCGCGTCGTGTCTCAATTGAGAAAGTACGATGGCGTCCATTTCAGAAGGCAAATGTGAGGAACACGTGCACGATTGCCTCTCTGGCCCAGCGGGAGGTGACCAAATCGACGCTTTCGAAATCTTCCAGGTGATTAGCCATAGCAGCAGCGCGTGCAATTCATTCCGCTTCGAACTGGATGCGGTGGTGGCGGCTCCGGAAGCCGCGCCGCCGCTCCTCTCTGCCGCCTGGTCAGTAGGCAACTGCGTATTACCGTAACTCCCGTTTCGCAAACCAACCAACTGTCGTTACCGACCTATTATTAGTGGCCTCAAAAGTTGCCGGCACGCTGTCGAGGCTCGAATCTCAAGGCAATAATGAACAGCATCACAGCCGGTCTCTCAGTCTGCGTCTCTCTAGGCGGGGTTGGTGGAAGCGGGCCCGCGCAACACAAATGCAGAAAACAAGTGCCACTCGGACTGGCCGCCGGTCTCTCACGCACCCGTAAAAGGCCTTTCGGCGCAACGCCGCCTCCCTTAGCGCATGAGGTTATTAGCCCCCGCCGATCTTGGGGATCAGATAGATCTCACTGTTTGGCTTTAGCTGCGCAGCGTAGGCATCTTGAAAAATCTCGCCGTCGATGGCAATCGCCATACTCTCCTCGACCTGGTTGCCGAGGCCGGGAAAGCGCCTCTCCAACTCCAGCACGAGCCGGCGGAAGGTGGTCGCCTCCACCTCGAATTCCGTCTGCCCATCAGCGAATTGCTGGGCAGCGGAACCCGAGGCGAGGACAACCCTAGGCATCAACCCGCGTCAATCGCGGCACGCACCTTCGGAGGAGACATCGGCAGGTCCTGCATGCGAAGTCCCGTCGCGCTGCGGATGGCGTTGGCGATCGCCGCCATCGGGGGAATGATCGGCACCTCACCCACGCCGCGTGCACCGAACGGATGCCGCGGGTTCGGGACTTCTACCAGCACCGCCTCAATCATCGGCACATCGGAGGCGACGGGCACCCGGTAATCGAGGAACCCTGCGTTCTCCATCTGACCCTTGCTGTTGTAAATGTATTCCTCGTTCAGCGCCCAACCGATGCCTTGGGCCGCGCCACCCTGGATCTGCCCTTCCACGTAGCTGGGGTGGATTGCCTTGCCGACATCTTGGATCGCCGTGTAGCGCTCGATCGTTACGTGACCGGTCTCCTTATCGACCGATACGTCGCAGATGTGAGCGCCGAAGCCGGGGCCTGCCCCTTGGGCGTTCACCGACACTTCGGCGTTGATCGGGCCGCCCGTGCGGGCAGACTTTAGCGCCAACGCGGCCAGATCCAGTGGCTCGAACGCTCCGGCGTTGGAACCGGCCGGAAACGCCTTACCGTCCTTCCACTCGACCGCTTCCACCGGGATCTCCCAAGTCGCGGCAGCACGCCGTTTGAGTTCATCGACGACCTTTTCGGCCGCCTGCGTCGCCGCCATACCCGTGGCGAAGGTCACACGGGAGCCACCGGTCAGGAACGTGAAGCCGATGGAGGCGGTGTCAGCGACCACCGTACAGGACCCGCTCGGCCGGCACACCGAGCGCCTCGGCCACCATCATACCGATGGACGCGCGCGAGCCGCCGATATCCGGGCTGCCGGTTGCGGCTGTTACCGAGCCGTCCTCATTCACGTGCACCTGGGCGGTCAATTCGCCACCGATGTTGAACCAGAAGCCCGTGGCCAAACCACGGCCCTGGCCTTCCTTCAGCGGCGACTTCCAGTGCGGGTGTGACTTCACGGCGTCTAGCACCGCTGTGAAGCCGATATTCTGGTGGACCGGCCCGTAATGGGTCTTGGTCCCGTTCTTGGCCGCGTTCTTCTCACGCAGGGTAAGCGGATCCATCCCGAGCTTGGTGGCCAAGTCGTCCAAGGCGCTCTCGACGGCGAAGGACGTGATCGGCGCACCCGGGGCGCGATAGGCCGCGACCTTAGGGCGATTGCTGACGACATCGTAACCGACGACATCGACGTTCGGCAGGTCATACATAGCGAACCCGCACATGCATCCTGGACCAATCGGCGACCCAGGAAATGCACCGGCCTGGTATTTCAATACGTGCTTGGCCGCGACGATGGTGCCGTCCTTCTTGGCGCCCAGTTTGATCTCCATAGTCGCCCCGGAGGTTGGCCCGGAGGCACGGAAGACGTCCTCACGCGTCATCTGGATTTTCACCGAGCGACCGGACTTCTTCGATAATGCGACCGCCACCGGCTCCAGGTAGACCAGCGTCTTGCCGCCGAACCCGCCGCCGATCTCGGCCGGGTTCACCCGGATATTCGACATATCCAAACCAAGCAGCTTCGCGGTGTACGCCCGGATCATGAAGTGACCCTGGCTGGAGGCATGGATTGTGATCTGCCCATCCGGAGAATACGTCGCGAGGCAAGCGTGCGGCTCGATGTAAGCCTGATGGACCGGCTGCGTCGTGTAGCGGCCTTCGACGACTACCTCCGCCTCCTTAAAGCCCGCTTCGATATCGCCCTTCTTGAAGGTGACGACCTTGGCGACGTTGGACGGCTTGGTCGGAGCGGGCGTCACGCCCGCGGTGAACAGGTCGTCGTGCAGTATCGGCGCATCCGGTGCCATCGCAGCTTCAACATCGATAACGAACGGCAACACTTCGTATTGCACGTCGATCAGATCAAGCGCTTCATCGGCGATCGCCTGAGTTGTGGCGGCGACCGCGGCGACGGCGTGGCCTTCATACAGAGCCTTGCTGCGCGCCATGATGTTTAAAGATAGGTCCCGAAAATTCATCGGGCCCTCCCCCATAAACGCTTCTTCCGACGCGATCACGGGGAAATCCTCGGCCGTGAGCAGGGCCTTCACACCGGGCAGAGCAGCGGCCTTGCTGGTGTCGATAGAAATGATGCGCGCGTGAGCATGAGGCGAACGCTTTATCTTGCCCCACAACATTCCGGAAGCGCGCGTGTCGGCAGCGAACACAGCGCGGCCGGTGACCTTGTCCACCCCATCCGGGCGGATGGGACGAGTGCCAACGACCTTCAGACTAGAATCGATGTAATTCATCCAACAGTCTCCCCTCGGAGTTCAGCGGCGGCATCCATCACAGCGCGAATGACCTTATCGTACCCGGTACAGCGGCACAGGTTGCCCGCGAGCCAATAACGCGCTTCGGTCTCGGTCGGGTTCGGGTTCTCGTCTAGCAGCGCCTTGGTGGCGACGATCAGGCCCGGAGTGCAGAATCCGCATTGCAGAGCGGCGTGCTCCAGGAACTTCTGTTGAACAGGATGCAACTTCTCACCCTGGGCGATGCCCTCGATAGTGGTAATCGCCGTGCCCTCGGCTTCCACGCCCAGGACAAGGCAGGAACACACCAGACGGCCGTCCATGATGACCGAACAGGCGCCGCAATCCCCCGATGCGCACCCTTCCTTGCTGCCTGTCAAACCGATTACGTCGCGCAGTACATCCAGCAGTGTCTGCTGGGTCTCGCAGAGGAATTCGGCTTCCTCGCCGTTGATGGTGGCAGATACGTAAGTCTTGGCCATGGTCAGTGAGCCTTTCCGTTGGTTTTTTTGCCCTGGGCATCGCTTGCGTTGCCTGCGGCGCGGGCAACGGCAATGGCCGCGACGCGGCGGGCGAGAACGCCGGCTATCTTGGTGCGGTATTCGATGGTGCCGCGTTTGTCGCTGATCGGCTTGGCGGCGGCCTGGGCTGCGGCATCCAGTCTTGCCAGCGTTTCGGCGTCTAGTGTGTGCCCGATTAAAGCCGCGGCCGCGGCCGGAACCAAGATTACGGTCGGCGAGACGGCGCCCAAGGCGACACGCGCGGCTATGCAGACGCCTTTTTCGTCCAGCGTTACGTTGACGCCGCAACCCACGACTGCGATGTCCATTTCAGTGCGCGGAATGAACCGCAAATAGGCGTCGGACGAACGAGCAGGACGCGGTGGCAGCTTGAATTCAAGGACGAACTCATCCTTCGCCAGTGACGTGCGGCCTGGACCTGTTGGGACCTGCTCGACCGGCACTTCGCGCTTCCCATTGCTGCCGACGATGACCGCGGTGGCGCCGGCGGCAAACAACGCCGGGACGCTGTCGGCCGCAGGCGAGGCATTGCACAGGTTGCCAGCAAGTGAGCAGCGGCCCTGGATTTGGGTCGAGCCGATCAGATCGAGCGCCTCCACTAAACCTGGCCACGCCGCGTTCAGCCCAGCATGGGCTTCCACGACGGCTCCGGGGGTCGCGGCGCCGATCACGAAACCTCCGTTTTCTGTGCGGATCCCAAGCATCCCTGGGATTTTTTTGGTATCAACGATCAGGTCCGGCTTAAGGCGGCCCGAACGAAGCTGCACAAGAAGGTCGGTTCCACCGGATAGAACCTTCGCCAGGCCCGATGCCCCGGCCAGTAGTTTCACCGCATCGTCCACCGAAGTGGGTGCGGCGTAGCTGAGACTTGACATTGTCGCTCCGATCTAACGCGTTACACTCCTCCCGGGCTGGTGCTTCCGGGACGATCGCCGACAACGTTAGGCGATAGAAGACCTGTGGTCGAGAGGCGCGCCCTGGACTGGGCGCGGCAAACCCTCGGCGGCGGCCCATCTCTGCGCTGAATCGCAAACGGCCGACAGGCTCAGGCTGCAATGAAGCGAGCGAAAATTCTACTGCCGCATGATGACATTTGTTGCCTATGAGGCATTAGGGTGCGGCCACGAAAAGCTGCCTGGTCGCGAAGGAGATCCAGACCCGTCGTGCGGCCAGCCAATCGGCACCCAACAGCATATCGGCGATCGGCGACAGACGCAGCGGCTCTACCCAAAGTGAGGGCGTCTCGACAGTCTGGTTACCGACCTGCAGTCCACTGAACCGATGACGGTGCACGGTTAGGACGCGGGAACCGAGGCCGGCAATCTGGCCCGAAGGGTCGGCCGACAATATGGCAGGATCCAACCCTAGTTTGTAGATACCCGGCGCGGCGACGAGGCTGGAACTTGCACCGCTGTCCAGCAACGCCCGCAGGATCTTACCGTCCAGCGTGACAGGTACGATAATCGCCTGCTCGGCGGTGAAAGCGATCGATATTGCCGCGTAATCACCAGGCCACGGCAGGAACCGGCCAGCGCAATCGCGTACCCGATAAAGAGTTATGCGATGCGCAGGCACGTCAAGGTCCAAATCGAAAAGAGACAAGAAATCGCGCCCCAACAACCCGTCGATGGTTCGATTTTCGGCGGTAGATAGGGGCAGGGCCGCGACGGTCAGGCTTGTGTCATGGGTCACAGTTCGGCGAACCAGCGCGACACCGCCCAGGCTGAGGCTGCGCGGGTCGGCGTTGGGGCGGCGGTCGATGCCGCCGATGCCGCGCATCGTGGTGCCTACCCACTGATCGCGCGCCAGCCCGAGGCGCTGAACCGCAGCCTCGGATACCACCGACCTTTGCGCGCCGGTATCCAGAATGAAGGTCGCGGTGATGCTGTTCACCTCCACCGGGACCGTGATCACCCCACCGCTGACCTGTAATGCAACGGTCGCCTGGTGGTCCACGTCGCAGGCACCCTGCGCAACGGGTGGCACTAGTAGGAACATGAGCAGGACGAGCAGGCAGGATATGCGTTTCGTGGCCACGCCGACCCCTTAGCACTCGGCCTGATGAAACGATACCATCGGTGCACTGTCAGAAAGTGCGAACGGTGTTGCTGATCATCGGCCACGTTGCTCGGCTGGTCTGGAGAACAAAGCTACGAACCGATTGCCAAGATATGGAGCATCGCCCGATCACTACCAGCATGGGGCCGATGAGCCCTGATCACCGACCTGGCGAGTCGTCCGACCGCGTAAATCACGACGCGGGGCAATTGCTCAGCCACTTGCCCTCCCTAAACATGACGACCGGTCGTAGTTTCTACATTGAAACTACCCGCCGATAGAGATGCCACGTTGCGTGGCCTAAAACTGGCATGACAAAGATCAGGCCTAGCAGTGCTGGAATTGATCCAATTACCAGGCTTACTGCGATGATCAGACCCCAGGCCGCCATCACCCGCGGATTACGTGCAACCACCCTGGCCGAAGTACGTATCGCCGTCTCTAGGGGAACAGCTTGGTCTAATAGCATTGGGAATGATACAACACTGATTGTCAGTGCTGTTACCGCGAACAGGAATCCGGCGCCAACGCCGACCACCGCCATCGTCCGGCCAGCGTGGGTGAAGAAGATGTCGTGTACGAAACTGCCCAAAGAGGCCGGCGGCTGAGGCCCCAGAGTCAGGTTGTAGACCACGTTCGACAAGACCAGCCAGAACAGAAACATCGTCAGTAGGATCACTCCAAGTAGAACGATCCCACCGATCGCCGGCGATCGGAATACGGCAAATGCGTCTGCCCATCCGGCTTTCTGACCCAGCTCTCTCCGGCGGCTCATTTCATTAAGCCCGACCGCAGCTAACGGGCCGACCAGTGCGAAGCCGGACGCCAAGGGGAAGATTAGCGGTAGCATGTCGTATCCGGACGCCAATCGGGCCAGCAACAGGCCCATCAACGGGTAAACCACGCATAGGAAGATCACATCGGTGCGGGAGGCGCCGAAATCCTCCATCCCACGGGTCAACGCCCAACGCAGATCCGCCAGCTGGATGTGTCGCACGCTTACTGTCGACGATGAGTTCGCTGTCGATCCCCGCCGGGTCGCGGTAATCAATTGATAGGCGTGGGTCAGCACGTCAGCGCCCCAGCCCGGTGGTGTCCTGATCATAACGGCCTCTCCTCCATTTGTTTCATCCGTCCCGCATTTTCGTAGCTGGGGTCGCAGACCCGTCATCGGTCCTTGCCGGATCGCCTGACGACACGGTCGCTACCATCGCAGAAGTGGATGATGAGCGCGTCTCGACCATCTCGGAGATCACGAATCCGCAATTCTTCGGCCGCTTTCCCATTGTGGATGAATGCGTCAGCATCCCTTCATGACGGATCCGATTACCATTGCCGTATTGCAGAACCGGCTTAGCGCCATTGCGGAGGAGATGGGAGAGGCGATGCTACGCACCGCTTATTCTCAGATCCTGAACTCATCACGGGATTTCTCCATTGCGTTGATCGACGCGAAGTGCCGGCTGGTGGCCCAGGCGGATCATATTCCTGTGCATGTCGGCGCGATGCCGTGGGCGGCGAAGGCGTTGGCGGCGCGGTTCCCGGCCCCCTGCTCCGGCGATGTTTATCTGCTGAACGATCCTTATCGGGGCGGCTCGCATCTGCCGGACCTGACGATATTCGTGCCGGTGTTCGCGCCGATTTCCGCCGGGCCGGCGCTGATGTTTTGGTCGGTGGTTAGAGCGCATCATTCCGATATCGGCGGGGCGACGCATGGCGCGTACAATCCAACTGCGAGGGAAATCTGGCAAGAGGGCCTTCGCCTGCCGCCGATGCGACTGACCGAGGACGGCGTGCTGCGCGAAGACCTGTTGGAGATGCTGGCGCTGAATGTCCGTCATCCCAGGGACTTCCGCGGCGATCTGGCCGCGCAGATTGGCGCAGCGCGTTTGGGCGAGCAGCGGCTGGCCTCTGTCGTCCGGGAGGTCGGTGCCGAGACTTTGGCAGAATTGGTCGATGCGATGCTGAATGCGGCTGAACGCTACGCTCGGCAAATCGTCGCCAACTGGGCCGATGGAGTGTATTTCGGAGAGGCGGTGCTGGACGACGATGGGTTCGACAAGACCAATATCGTCATTCGCGCCCGGGTCACCAAGCGCGGCAGCGACGTGATGGTCGACCTCACGGAGTCCGATGCGCAGGTCACCGGGTTCATTAACTCGTCGCATGCCAATAGCCAATCGGCGGTGACAATGGCGTTTGCGTTCCTGCTCGATCCGGGCATCGCCAAGAACGAGGGAGCATTTCGGCCGCTGACCGTGAAGCTCAGGGAAGGAACCATTGTCTGGGCGCGCGAGGGGGCGCCTGTGACGATGTGCACCAGTCATTGCTCGAACGAGATTATCGAGGCGATCATCGTAGCCTTGGCGCAGGCTTGTCCGGAGCGGGCGATGGGCGGTTGGGGGCGCCGGCTGCGCATCGCGCTGAACGGGACGGACCCGCGAACGGGACGGCGCTTCATTTGGCACATGTTTCAGGCACGGCCCGGCGGCGGCGGGTCGGCGGCGGGGGACGGGTATTCGACGATCGGCGAATGGCACTCGGCCGGTGGCATAAAGTTCGGCAGCATCGAAGTCGCCGAGGCCCGGTTTCCGCTGGTGTTCGAAACCCATGAATACCGGCTCGGATCGGGCGGGGAGGGGCAATATCGCGGGGGCAACGGTGGCGATATGCGCTTGCGTGTGGAAGCAGCGGGCGTCAGTTGTGCGAATACTGCGGGCGAGGGCATCGTACATGGAGCGCGCGGCATAAACGGCGGACGGGATGGCGCGCCGCACGATTACACACTGTTGGCCCCAAACGTCGCGCCGCGAAGCCTGAAAAGCAAAGAGATCAACGTTGCAGTGCCCCCTGGCAGCGTGATCCATGTGCTGTCTGGTGGTGGTGGCGGATGGGGCGACCCCGCGCGTCGCGATCCGGCGGCGTCGCTGGCTGACGATGAGCAGGGGATGGCATGATGCCCTCGGGGGCTGAGGGATTGCGACACAACCCTCCATCGGAGGCCGCATGAGCTTCACCATCGGTATCGATGTAGGCGGCACGTTCACCGACATCGTCGTCTCTACGGTTGCCGGCGAGACGACTATAGCCAAGGCGGCAACGACCCCGGCGGATCAGTCTGATGGGGTACTGGAAGGGATCGCGTTGGCCGCAGAACGTCTAGGGCTGACAGCCACCGATCTATTGCGCGGCACATCGCGTATCGTCCACGGCACTACTGTTGCCACCAATGCGTTGCTGCAAGGGAAGGGCGCGCGCGTTGGCATGCTGACGACCAAGGGTCACCGCGACGTCATCGAGATGCGCGAGGGCCTGAAGCCGGATCGCTACAACCTACGCATGGCTCCGCCTGTCCCACTGGTGCCGCGGCGCTTGCGCGTTCCGGTGACGGAGCGCGTGCGAGCGGACGGGTCGGTGGAAATCCCGCTCGATATGGCCTCACTAGCGGCTGCCATCGATTATCTGCGCGAAACCGATGTCCAAGCCGTCGCGGTCTGCTTTCTTCACGCTTGGCGCAATCCCGCACACGAACAACAGGCCGCCGCTACGATCAGCGCCCGATTGCCGCGGGCCTACGTGACGACCTCCTTCGAGGTGCTGCCGCAGATCAAGGAGTTCGAGCGATTTTCGACCACTGTTGCCAATGCGGCCGTTGGGCCAGTGATCCAGAACTATCTTGAACGCCTCCAGTCGAGGTTGCGCAAGGCCGGATACAAGGGTGAGTTGCTGGTGATCTTGTCGCATGGTGGCGTCGCCTCGGTGGCGGAGGCGACCCGTCTCGCGGCGGGAACTGCACTGTCAGGTCCCGCCGGTGGGGTGGCCGCTGCTGTTGCGCTGGCACGGGAGGGGCTCGCGGCGGATATCATCAGCTTCGATATGGGCGGGACTTCCACCGACATCTCCGTCCTACGGGAAAGGCAGCCTTTGCTGTCGGGCAACAAGTCGATTGCCGGAGTAACGATCGCGCTGCCGAGCCTGGATATTGTGACTTTGGGAGCGGGCGGCGGGTCGATCGCGAAGCTGGACCGGTCGGGCTTGTTAACCGTCGGGCCAGACAGCGCAGGAGCTACTCCTGGTCCCGCGTGCTATGGGCAAGGCGGCACTAGGACGACGGCTACCGACGCCTATGTGGTCCTCGGGTATCTTGATCCCGAAAACTTCCTGGGCGGCCGGCGTCGTCTGGATCCGGAAGCGGCGAGGAAGGTCGTGGCAATACTGGCCGCCGAATTGGGGATGGAGACGGTTGCAGCGGCGGCCGGCATCATGCGGGTCGTCAACAGCCGTATGGCTGATGGAGTTCGCGTTGCCACTGTACGGCGCGGCGTTGATCCGCGTCGCTTTACTCTGCTGGCATTTGGTGGGGCAGCCGGGCTGCACATTACCGAGGTGGCGGCGGAATTGGGCATCAGCCGGGTGGCGATCCCGGTAGCCGCCTCAGTGCTGTCGGCATGGGGGATGCTGAATACCGATCTGCGGGTGGAGCTCAGCCGCAGTCAGGGGCAGACATCCAGTCTTGACACCGCTGCCCTGCAATCGGCGTTCTCGGCAATGGAGGAGGAGGGTCGAGCGCGGCTGGCCTGGTTCGAGGGCGAGGTAACGCTGCATCGTTCGGCGGACATGCGCTACGGAGAACAGGTCTTCGAAATCCCCTTAGGTTTAGACGAGGTTGATTGGGCCTCGCCGGGCTTGGCGGCGAATCTCGCCGATCGGTTCCACGCCGCACACGAACGCCTCTACACCTATGCGCTGCGAGACCAGGAGGCCGTCCTGGTGAACGCGCGCCTTTCGGTGATCGGCCGGCTGCCCCAAGTGGAGCGCTTAGCTCCAGTTGTTTCGAGGATCGAGGTCAGTCCAAAGGCGCAACGTCAGGTGTATGTTGGCAGCGGCTGGACGGAGGTTCCTGTGTTCGACTTTTTGGCGCTCGGGGCAGGCCAATGCGTCCGCGGGCCAGCCGTCGTGGAGTCCGACACCACGACCGTCCTGCTGCGCAGCGGCGACGTGGCACATTTCGATGCGCGGGGCTGGCTGGAGGTGATAATTGACGGATCGCACACATCGGCGTAACCGAGCCGCTGGAGGTCGAAGGGATGCAGGGCGACACGACGCTGAAGGTTTTCTGGCAGCCTGGCTGAACGAGCTGCTTGAAACTCAAGGAGTTTCTCTCGGTCCGTGCGATCGAGTTTAGATCCATTAACGTTTTAACCGATCCCGACGGCTTGGACTCGCTTCGCGCCCTCGGCGCGCGATCGGTTCCTGTAATATCGCGCGGCGAAGATTGGGTTTTTGCGCAGAATATTGGCCATGTGGTGAAGTTCCTCGACCTCAAGGAGGCGACGGGTCCGATCTTGTCGCCGACTGAGTTGATGGAGCGGCTAGACTTGTTCATCCGGACCGCGATTAAGATCGTGCCACAGATGCCTGACACGAGACTGTCCACCGAAGTCCCAAATCGTCCCCGGAGCTACTTAGCGCTCGGTCATCACTTGTTCCGCATCCCTGAGGCTCTGCTGGAGGTCGCGAACGGCGCGACGTTGACCCACAGTATGCTGACGGACGGACCACCGGATGGCATGCGCACGAGCGCCGCGTTAGGGATTTACGGGCAACGGGTGCTGGCGGCGCTGCATGTCTGGTGGGATTCGAAACAGGATCAGACGGCACTCGAGACCGTGCAGACCTATTACGGCCCGCAGCTTCTGCACGAACTTATGGAGCGCACGACCTGGCATTGCGGACAGCATGTACGGCAGTGGTTCATGCTATTGGGAATGGCTGGGATCGCGCCCGCGGTCGCGCTGGACGACATCGCCTTTGGCAGATTGCCGATGCCGATCAACGTCTGGGACGGCTAGGAGTTGCGCTTCTCCTCAGTAGGCTATCGCGCTTTGATCGCGGAAGCGCTACCGTTCTATCGTCATTCGTGGCTAAAGGCTGTGGTTTGCCCGAGGAACTTCTTGTGAGCCAGTCGCAGCCACCTGAATTCGAGACAGATCGCTTCGGGTAGAGGATGCAATGATTTCATCGCTGTTCAAGCCGGGTTTGTCGCCGCACGGCATTTGCCTGCTATGGCAACCGAGCTTGCTCTGGCTGCACGCTCTATCGGACATTGCGACGGGGTTTGCGTATTTCGCAATTCCCATCGGATTAGCGTCGCTGGTGCTCAAGCGCCGGGAGTTGTTGTTTGGCTGGATGTTCTGGCTATTCGCGCTATTCATCCTTGCATGTGGTACAACCCATTTCATGGACGTATGGGTCCTTTGGCATCCGGACTATGGTGTCCAGGGGTTGGTCAAGGCGTTCACCGCGATCGCCTCCATTCTGACGGCGGTCTTGTTGTGGGGCATCCTGCCGAAAATGCTCTCGCTGCCAACACCGGCAGACTTCAGGCTGGTTTCGGATCAGCTATCAGATGAAACCGTCCGGCACCGACGCACGGTCGAGCAACTGCACCGCACGGAGCAAAGCTTCCAGCTTGTGGTCGAAAACGTACAAGATTGCGCGATGTTCATGTTGGATCAGGCTGGCCATGTCAGTTCATGGAATGCCGGCGCTAGACACATCAAGCAGTATGAGCCCTCGGAAATCATCGGCCACCATTTCTCCTGCTTCTACACCCGAGGCGACCAGGCGGAGAGGAAACCGGCCCGTGCGCTGGACACTGCGGCTAGGGAGGGCAAGTACCAGGAGGAGGGGTGGCGGGTCCGCAAGGACGGCAGTCTGTTCATGGCCGAGGTGTTGATCAATCCGATCCGCGATCGGGAGGGCGTGCTGGTGGGTTTCGCCAAGATCACACGAGATATTACCCGGCGCAAACAAGCCGAGCAGGATTTGGAGCAGGCCCGAGCGGCGCTTGCGCAATCGCAGAAGATGGAGGCCGTTGGACAATTGACCGGGGGCATCGCCCACGATTTCAACAACATGCTGACTGCGATTCTCGGCAGCTTGGAACTGCTCGAAATCCGTCAGGAGGCGTTTAGCAAAGGTGCGAACCGGATGCTAAATGTAATCCGCCAGGCGGCGGAACATGGTGCCGAATTGACGCGGCGCCTGCTCGCTTTCTCCCGCAAGCAAACCCTGGCGCCGGCACTGACAGACATCAACCAGTTGGTCACTGGCATGTCGGAACTACTGCGGCGCACGCTGGGAGAGGTTATCAAGGTCGAAACCGTCATGGCGGGGGATCTGTGGTCCACATTTGTCGATCCTAATCAGGTTGAGAGCGCACTGCTCAATCTGGCTGTGAATGCTCGCGATGCCATGCAACAGGGGGGCAGGCTTACAATCGAGACGGGCAACACGTTCATCGACGACGCCTACGCTCGCATGCACCCCGATGTCGCATCGGGCGAATATGTTTACGTTGCCGTGAGCGATACAGGGTCCGGGATGACGGCCGAAGTATTGGAACGTGCTTTCGAGCCGTTTTACACGACCAAGGAAGTTGGTCGCGGCACAGGCCTTGGCCTTAGTCAGATCTACGGCTTCGTCAGACAGTCAGGCGGCCACGTGGAACTGTACAGCGAGCCCGGCCGCGGAACGACGGTGAAGATGTATTTCCCACGTGCCGAGACCGAGCGGGAACCAGCGGCGGTCATTACCGCAGCCGCGGCAGGGCCGCTACCGCGCGGATCCGAAACCATCCTTGTAGTTGACGATAATGAGGACGTTCGTAACTACAGCGCGAACGCCGCTCGCCATCTAGGTTACAATGTACTTGAGGCCGGAGAGGCCGCGACTGCTATCGCCATGCTGGATGCACGTCCTGACATACGTTTGTTGTTCACCGACGTCGGTTTGCCGGGAAAGAATGGGCGAGAACTCGCCGACCGCGCGAAGTCGATACGGCCCGATCTAAGATGCGTTTTCACCAGCGGATATGCGAAGGCCGCGGTCACCAATATGGGACTGCTCGAGCGTGGCGTGCTGTTTCTGCCGAAGCCATTCCGGATCGAAAGCCTCGCGCACATACTGCGTTCGGCTTTGGATGCGACGTAACTTCTGTCAGGCGATTGCCATCGCGATCTTCGGCGGCGACTTCAGCGTTTGTAGGATGACGCAATATCGTTCGGTGGTTTGGATCATCCGCTCCAGCTTCGCGGGATCGGCGTCACAGTCGACATCGAATGTCACAGTTACGTCGGTCAGGCCGACCGGCGTGGCGCGATCAACCCCGAGCGTGCCGCGCGCGTCCCAAACCCCCTCAGCGAGGACCTTGCCGCCGTGGATGGTGATTCCCATGGCCGTTGCGACCGCTCGGAGCGTGACACCGGCACAGCCGACCAACGCTTCGAGCAGCATATCAGCAGAACAGGCGAGTTCACCTGAACCACCGCCGGCTTTGTGCAGACCGGCGGTGACCTTACTGCGCCAGGCGTCCACGACGATGGCAATGTCGTTCGGGTCGAGAGTGCCCTCGGCCCTGGCTGGAACACGCGCGGCGCCAGGGTCATCGCGATAAAGCTGCTTCAGCGGCGCCTGAACGGCGCGTAGTTGTTCGGAATTCATCTCGTTCTCCTTACTTTACTGGCGGCATGTGCAGACGCACGCGGCCTTCCGACTTCGATCAAGCTTGTTGGCCATGACGAGGAGCGTGATAGCCTGATAGCGGTGAAACACGTACTCGAGCAAAAGCCCCGCTTCTGTCCTATGGCCGCCGCCCCCAACAAACGAGGTTCGGATTTTTCCACCCCGGCTTCCCATACTCCAACCTCTGCCCATCTAGCGTCTCAACGGAACCGCCAGCTGCCTCAAGCACCGCTTGAGGCGAACAGGTATCCCATTCCATTGTCCCGCCAAAACGCGGATAAAGATCGGCCTGACCCTCGGCTATTCGGCAGAACTTCAGACTGGACCCAAAATTGACTACCTGGTCGACCATACGCCCGCGCAGGAAGGCGTCTAATCGGGCCTGATCGCCATGATGCCTACTGGCGACGACCGTCAACCCCTTCGACGGCGGCGACCGAGCCGAAATGGCTGAACGTATCCCATCCCTCTGCAGCCAAGCTGCCATTCCAACAATCCCGCCAAAAACCGCCCCAGCGGCCGGGACACCGACAACGCCCAGAACTGCACGCCCACCTCGAACCAGTCCAATATTGACCGCGAAGTCATTGCCGCCGCCGGCGAATTCGCGTGTTCCGTCTAACGGATCGACTAACCAAAACTCTGGCGTCGCAGTCGTTATCTTGCCGGAGGCGACCTCTTCTTCGGCCACGATCGTGCATTCGGGCAACGCATCGCGCAGTCCGGCGACAATGATAGCTTCAGCCGCGTGGTCGGCCTCGGTCACCACAGATCGGTCCGGCTTGTGGTGAACTTGAAATCCCCTGTCACGGATCGCGCAAATCTCTGCCCCTGCCTTGACCGCAAGGTCAGCCGCTAGGGCCAACAACGCGGCATCATCCCTCATGCCGACCCTTTATGCAGCACAAAATCCGCCGGGTGGTCCGGAACTCGCGGTCGTCTGCACCACCAACGAGCGCAGTATTCCAGGTTTTTTTCCTAATCAGCAAGTCGGTGAACACCGAAAACTTCTCCTTAAGCCATGCTTGGCGACGGTACTTACCCCTGAGTGAATGGCCATGACCGACTTCGCGAATAGCTTGCGGACCTTCTCGGGCAATTCCGTCAGCGGCGCGCCGTCACACAATCGTCGATATGATACAATTTGACGATCAGGATCGCGCGATCTCCCTCGAGTTAAATCTTGATGGGCCAGATACCTTGCCACCTCCAATAGCTCGCCCAACCGGATCGAACCTTAATCGATTTATTTTTGCAGATGCGGCCTCGAGATGGTCCTGCTATTGGGCGGCTTCGTTGTTTGGATTGGCAGGTCTCACCGTATGACTTCAAACCCAGGGCGAAGTCAGGTGCATCCGGTCGCCAACCGATATCGAGCTCGCCGCCATCGCTCGGAAGTTCCATACCGCGTGTGTGCTGGTTGTCGGCGACGTTATTCTGGACCGCTATATTTCGGGCGCGGTCCACCGTCTCTCTCCGGAGGCGCCAATCCCCGTGCTGAGACCGGCAACCAATTACGCTACCCTGGGGGGCGCGGCGAACGTCGCAGTGAATATCGCCACACTGGGCGGCCAAGCGATCCTGATCGGCGTAACGGGAAATGACCTCGCAGGCAATGAAATACGTCGCCTGCTCCAAGACACGCCGGGCATCAGGGCCACCCTAGTGCGAATCGAAGGCCGGGCGACCACCTCGAAGACCCGCTTCATGACGGGATCACATCAGCTTCTCCGTCTTGACGAGGAAGTTACCGACCCCCTCGGTGCTGACGGATCATCGGCCGTCATCGAGGCGGTCGACAACAGCCTCGCCGCAGCCGACGTGATCGTACTTTCAGACTATGCCAAGGGGGTGCTTTGCGACGGCGTGCTGGAGGCGATCTTAGCGCGTGCCAAGGCAACCGGCCGATTGGTGATTGCCGATCCCAAACGCGAGGATTTCGCCGCCTATCGCGGTGTCACGGTGCTCACACCCAATGAGCATGAGGTTCGCCTCGCAACGCGGATTGATGCGGCGCATGATGCCGACGCGGATCGTGCCGGCCAGATGGCGCTGGAGGCGACTGGGGGGAGGCGGTCCTGGTCACCCGCTCCGCCAAGGGCCTGACTTTGGTCCGCAGAGATGCCGGTGTGCTGCACCTCGCCACAAGGGCACGTGAGGTCGCTGATGTTTCAGGTGCCGGCGATACCCTAGTGGCCGCCCTGGCGGTCGCTCTCGGAGCCGGGGCGCCGTTGCCGGAAGCTGCTATGCTGGCGAATGCCACGGCAAGCATCTCGGTTGGCAAGCAGGGAACCGCTACGGTGTCGCGCCAAGAATTGCTTGATGCGCTGCACCTTGACGATCTGGTCGCGACGGATCGCAAAGTCGTCACCCTGGATGAGGCCGTCGAGAAAGTTGCCGATTGGCATCGCCGCGGCTTGAAGGTCGGTTTCGCCAACGGCTGTTTCGACCTGATCCACCCAGGGCACGTCCAATTACTCAGTGAGGCACGCGCTGCCTGCGACCGTCTGATCGTCGCACTGAATACGGATGCTTCGGTCAAGCGCTTAAAGGGACCCACGCGGCCGCTGCAAAATGAGTTGGCGCGCGCGACCGTGATGTCCTCCATGTCCCCAGTCGATTTGGTCATCCTGTTCGACGAGGACACGCCGCTGAGACAAATCCAGGCTCTACGACCGGATGTGCTGGTCAAGGGATCCGATTATACGGTCGATCAAGTGGTGGGCGGTGATTTGGTACAGGGCTGGGGCGGGAAGGTTGTGTTGGTGGCGCTGCGCGAAGGCCACAGCACTACCGGGACAATCCGCCGGATGACCGCGCAATCGGTGCAGCGGAAAGGCCAGGCTCTCCCCTCATCAACGAACTCGGCCAGCGGCCCTCAAATCTCGTGAATCAGGGTTGTGCGAAGAGGGACGACTGCGACGATTGCCTTCTCTACCCAAGTGCCTGATTGAGGTCGGCAATGAGATCTGCGGCCGTCTCCAGCCCAACAGACAGTCGGATCACATCCGGCCCCGCACCCGCGGACAGTCGTTGCTCGTCCGTCAACTGCCGGTGCGTAGTTGAGGCTGGGTGCAGAATCAGGCTGCGCGTATCGCCGATGTTCGCGAGATGAGAAAACAGCCCGACACTCTCAACCAATTTGATGCCAGCCTCGTAACCACCCTTCACGCCGAAGGTGAAAACTGCACCCGCGCCCGCAGGCATATATTTCTGAGCAAGCGCATAATAGCGGCTGGTTTCGAGACCGGCATATGACACCCAGGCTACCCGAGGATCGTCATCGAGAAACTCGGCAACCGCTTTAGTATTGGCGCAATGGCGTTCCATCCGCACGTGTAGCGTCTCGATCCCAGTAATCGTGAGGAAAGCGTTCATCGGGGCCATCGCCGGCCCATAATCGCGCAATGCCACAGCCCGCGCCTTCGTTGTGAAGGCGAAATCACCAAAATTCTCATAGAAGCGCAGACCGTGGTAGGCCGGCTCCGGCTCCGTCATCGACGGAAACTTTCCTCCAGCCGCCCAGTCAAACTTCCCAGATTCGACAACAATACCGCCCATCGAATTGCCGTGGCCAGCCAGGAATTTCGTAGTCGAGTGTGTCACGATGTCCGCACCCCACTCGAACGGGCGGCACAAATAGGGTGTCGCCAAGGTATTATCGACGATCAGCGGCAACCCGACTGAGTGAGCCACCTTTGCGATCGCCGCTAGGTCAACAACCACCCCACCCGGGTTGGCCAGGCTCTCGACAAAGATCGCCTTACACCGCGGCGTCAGGGCCCGCCGGAAGTTCTCCGGATCAGCCGGATCAACAAAATGGCAGGTCCAGCCCAGTTTCTTGAAGGACAATCCGAACTGGGTCAGCGAGCCGCCGTACAGATTGCGAGAGGCAATGAACTCGTCCCCCTGCTCCATCAGCGTGGCGAAGACCAAAAATTGCGCGGCATGGCCCGAGGCAGCGGCTACCGCCGCCCGACCGCCCTCGAGGCTGGCCACGCGCTCCTCGAGTACCGAGACCGTTGGGTTGGTTAGACGGGAATAGATGTAGCCAAAGTTGTGCAAGTTGAACAAAGATGCAGCGTGATCCACGTCGTCGAAGACATACGCCGTGGTCTGGTAGATCGGCGTGGACCGAGCTCCTGTCGTCGGGTCAGGGGTCGCACCTGCATGCACTGCTCGAGTTTCGAAACCATACTCGACATTAACCGCAGGCAACGGTCGAGACTTGGTACGATGATCCACGGGCGCCTGAGCGGGCCGGTTGCGGATGATGCCGGAATTGACGCCGCTCCAGGACAATTCCCCGCAGAGCCGCCCGAACTCGATTTTTGGGCAGCGATCCATGACCACCTCGATGTTGGCCACCTCGCCCTTTGCCGCCGCCTCATCGTTGCGAACCCCAAGCTGCATCCACACGACCGGGGCGCCGATGGCGATGGCGTCCTCCATGATGGGCCCAACTAACTCCGAGGCACGGAACACATCGACCATGTCGATCCGATCGGGGATCTCCCGCAAGTTGGCGTAAATGCGCTCGCCCAGTAGCTCCTGACCCGCAGCTCTCGGGTTCACGGGAATGACGCGGTATCCCTTGCCCTGCAGATATTTCATTACGAAGTAGCTAGGGCGATTCCAGTTGGTCGATGCCCCGACCATAGCGATCGTGCGCACAGTAGCCAGAATGCGGCGCAGCTTCGCGTCGGCATAGGTAATGGGATCAAACATCAAAGGAAGCCTTCCTAGCTTCGCAACGCCAGCGCTCTGCCCCCGACCAGAACCGGGCCGGTACCAATCGATAGCGACCTACCGGGTTGATTCGCGACCTACCGAGCCTGTTGGATCGCAGACAAAATCCAGTGCCCGCCGCGCGACCGCACGAACGTCCACACCTCCGTCGCCGTGACGTGCTCGCTCGGGCTTCCGTCAATCACTCGCCCGACTGAGTCTCGCGTCACATCGACCATCGAGAAGCGCATCGCAACTGTGGCGTAGTCCCGTTGTTGCTCGGTCCAGGCTTGGGCCAGATCGCCGGAGACCAGGTTCACGTCGGTCACGCTATTGCGCACACCACGGCTGACCTGTTCGTTCAGTTGTTCGGCAAAATAGCTCACCATCTCCGGAGTCGCCATCGCTTGCATCGCGTTCAGGTCATGCGCGCTCCAGGCTGCCTGAATGCCCTTCAGCAATTGCTCGAACTGCTGATAGTCGCTGGGGCTGATAGCGATCGGGGGGGGGCTTGCGGTTCGGGGACCGCCTTGCACCGAACCCGGCCCGGGCATCCCGCCTCGCGCAAAGATGTTGGGGCCACCCGCCATCACCGGCGACCGGCCACCCGTAAAAAAGCGAAACAGAAACCGGACCACCATCACGATCAGGAAAATCTGCAACAGCAGACCAAGCAAGCCGAACATCCCCAGGCCGCCGCCCATGAACCCATGTCCGAACAGCAACCCGAAGAGGCCCGCAAAGATCAGCCCCCCCATCAAGCCGCCCATCAACCCGGACGAACGCCCCTGATACGTCGGCGACCCATACGGCTGACTTTGCGGCGTCATGCTCCGCTGCATCGGTGACGCCGAATACGGTGCGCTGTTGGTGGACGGCGGCGCGGAATAAGTCATACTCCCCCGACTGCCAAACGAATTGCCGCCGCCGGCCCGCGCGTCGGCGAGCCCAGGCGAAAACGCCAAGGCAAGAGCAGCGAAGCCGGCAAGGAGAACACGGTTACGAGCCATTTCAATTCGCTTCGAAGTTGGTGCACCTGCAAGGTGGTGTCTGTAAGAGCTAAACGCCAGATACGGCTCCATGCTCAACCGTGAGGATCAAGTGGATAGGACGCTTAGCAATCGAGACAGTGTGTAACTCTGCGACGACGGTCCCCGCAATGGTCGCCCTAGAGTGATAGTCCCGCCGGGCGACTAGGCCTTGGATTTTCCCGCCAGCGCCTTCACCTCATCCATAGCCTCAGCGAAACGAGTGTTAAGCAGTTTCATCGCCTCGGCGTGTGAATGCTGCATCAGATCACTGATTTCCTTCATGTTGGCGACCGCTCGCTCATACGCCTGCTTTAACAGTTCGGCCTGCTTGGCCGCCTTCGCCTGGGGCGCTTCCACCGAGGACATAGAACGCACCGCTTCGGTCAGCTCAGCCATACTTTGCTGCACGATCTCCATGTGCCGCCGAGCAACCGCCTGAGCGCCTTCTAGCGCAACGCGGTTTGCAGCGGTCAGCGTCTCCATGTTGCGCCGACTAGCCGAGACGAACGCTTCCATGTCAGGCATGGCAGGCAGCTTCAAGTCGGCGAAGAGTTTGCCGAATTCGCCGAAGTCAGCCATTGATTTGGGGGGAAACGCCATGGAAAGCTCCTTTAGAAGGACCGGTTCATCACAAGGCGACGTTAGGCTTTTAGGAGAGGAAAACCAAGGACCCTCCCATGACAAAGTGGAGCTGCGAGCCATGTCACAGAAAAGGAGAATGGCCATGGATGACGATAGCTCATACCGCGTTGCCGGCGATCGTGACAGTTCCGACCGTTTGGCTAAGGAATCGCGCTTATCAGCGGCAACCTCGGTTGGGATTCGAAATCGACATGGTGTCCGACGCGATTTGTCCGTGGTGCTATGTCGGCAAACGGCATCTGGATCATGCACTGGCGACCCTGGCCGAGGAGGGGCTGACCTTCCAGGTTCACTGGAACCCGTTCCAACTTAACCCTGAAATGCCCATGGAGGGTCGCGATCGTGCCTCGTATCGCACCTGGAAATTCGGCAGCGCCTTGAAAGCCGCGGCCCTCGACAAGAAGATCACCGAGGCGGCGGCTAACATCGGCCTGGGGTTCCGCACAGACCTAATGACCCGCACCCCGAACACGATTGATGTCCACCGGATGATCTGGTTGGCTGGCCAACACGGAAGTCAAGACGCTGCGGTAGAGGCGACGTTCAGGGCCTATTTCATCGAAGGCCGCGATATCGGCGAGCACGAAGTGCTGGGCGAGTGTGCCGCTGAGGCGGGACTGCCGCGGCAGGCTGTGATCGAGTTTCTAGTTGGCGATCTTGGCCGCGAGGAAGTTCGGACGGCCGATCGGGCGGCGCGCGAGGCGGGTGTTTCCGGCGTGCCGTCCTTTTTTCTCGATGGATACAGCCTGTTCTCTGGCGCTATGCGGGCGGACAACATCGCGAACGCCCTGCGGCGGGGCCGGGAAATTTTGCTGCAGCAACAGGCTGGGGATTAGCGTTAACGTTTGGGTCTTAAAAGCATTTAGCGTCTCTTGTCGGCAATTTGGTGAAATCGGGGAAGCGTCTCACCCTCGCGTTCGCGCTGGGTATGACATCGGCGTCTCTTTCATCATCGCTGGCCGCCGGCCGGGGGTCCGGATGACTGAGGTGGCCCCCGAAAACTGGACAGGTAGCTAAGGGAGAGTCTCTCCTTGGGACGGCCGCTTGGCCGAAGGTGAGACATGGCAAATACACGGAAGAAGCACAGTCCTGAATTCAAGGCGAAAGTGGCTCTTGCGGCGGTGCGGGAAGAAGGACGGTAGCCGAGCTATCGAGCCGGTTTGGCGTTCACGCCAGCCAGATCCATGCCTGGAAGAAAACGCTGCTGGACGGGACAGCGGGTTTGTTTGCGGCAAACAAGGGCGCACCCGACGGCGGTGAAGCCACCGCCGAGGCTCAGATGGCGCCGTTATATGAGAAGATCGGCCAACTGACGGTGGAGCGGGATTTTTTTCGCAAAAGGTCTGGGCCATGAGCCTGGCCGACCGGCGTGCGCGGGTGGACCGGGATGACCCGGTCCTGGCGATCGTTGCGCAGTGCCGGCTGCTGAAGATCGCGCGCTCGACGCTGTATGACCGGCCGGCCCCGGTTGACCCGGATGATCTGGCGGTGATGCGGCGGATGGACGAGCTGTATCTGGCCTCGCCGTTCTACGGATCACGTCGGATGGTTGCGGTGTTGCGGCGCGAGGGCCTGGTTATCAACCGCAAACGAGTGCGGCGGCTGATGCGGGTGATGGGGTTGGAGGCGATCTACCAAAAGCCGACCACCAGCCAAGGTCATCCGGATCACAAGGGGTATCCCTATCTTTTGCGCGGTCTGATCATTGACCGGCCGAGCCAGGGGTATCTGCTCAACCCGGCTGAAAGACGGATTCCCCATACAGGACAGCGCGAATAGCCTGATACGCGTCGTTTCCGCGTCGTGATGCGGTGCCAACGACGGATCGAACGCCGGCGAATAGATCGGCACCCCAGTTGGAGCGGAAGCCACCAGTGACCTTTGCGGTAGGTCGCTGTGGGCCGCAATTCCCTCTCGCTGCCATTATTATCTGGCGGAACCTCGGGATGCTCCAGGAAGGTGAACAGATGGCTTCGCACTTTGCCGTAACGTTTCCGCAGGCGACGGCCGTGGCAGTTGGTCGGTGCCAGCACCATGATCGCGTTCAACTCGCGATCCAACCTGCGCTGATAGCTGCGCCGCGTGCTGTCGGCCAGATTGTTGCGCCGCCGCGCCAGCACGACCGCCCGCAACAGCAGCGCCTTCATGCGCGGAGCGAAAATCGTATCGCCCGCCTCGATAGCGTATTTGCAGTCGCGCAGTTGGTGCGCCAAACAAACCTGCCAGACATCGGCATGGCCCTGCTGCGCACCGTAGAGGTCGGAGACCCAAATGTTCGGCCGGTGACCGGCCATCGTCTCGGTGACCACGCTGGCGGCGCGGCTGTTGCGCACGACGTGGATCACCACCTGATCGTTCTGAAATACCCAATTCCAATGGGTCCGCCCGTCGATGCGCACCGTGGTCTCGTCGGAGCAGACGATCCGCGAGCGGCGCAGCCGGGCAAGAATGGTTGCGACCTGATGGTCGAAACAGGGCTTGGCACACTGCAACATCGCATCCAACGCGCCTTCGCTGATCTGGAGCGCATAGAGGTGGCGGAACAACTGCGTCAGGCGGCGGTAGCTGATCGCGTGGGTGAAGCGCAGGTAAACCGCCAACGCCAGGATGTTCACGCTGAACGGCGAGCCGCCCTCCAGGCCCGCCGGGACCGGTGCCAGGGTGATACCGCCGCAGCATGGACAATGTCCGGCATAGCGCTCTACCCGGGTCACCAAAGGGCGCACGATCGGCAGGTCGATTTTGTCATACCGGCCGTGCAGCACTTGATCGGCCTCTGTCAGCGCGGCTTGGCAATGCGCACAGGCGCCCACCTTCGCGGTCACCGTTTCGTCGACAGTGCAGGCCAGCGGGCGGCCGCCGCCTTTGCGACCGAGGCTGCCTTGGCGTGGTCCGACACGCTTGGCTTTCTCCGGCTGGTTCGGCCGCTGACCCTTCGACGGCGGCAGGCTGGAATTGTCCGGGGTTTTACTCGGCTCCGCGAGCCGCGCCTCAAGATCGGCAAGCCGCGTCGTTAGGCTCTGCACCTCTGACCAGAGCGCCCGGATCAGGGCGTCCTTCTCGGCGTGGCTTAGATGATCGAGGTCGGGAAGCTGCGACACGCCTTCGTTTAGAGTCAACTCGACCGTGACCGCGTCAAGCGATTTTTCTCGACCAGTCAGCCAGTGGTCAAATTACCCTTCCGAGACACGGGTCAATGGGGTTGAGCAGATACGAGCCAGGTGTGGTGTGCAGACATCACCTATATTCCGATGGCCCGGGGATTTGTCTACCTGGTGGCGGTGATGGACTGGTTCAGCCGGCGGGTTCTGTCGTGGCGTCTGTCGCTCACCATGGAAGCGGACTTCTGCGTCGAGGCGGTTCAGGAAGCGATGGCCAAACATGGCCGGCCGGAAATTTTCAACTCCGATCAGGGTGTACAGTTCACCAGCGCCGGGTTTCTGGATGAGCTTGAAACCGCGGGCGTGCGGATCAGCATGGATGGCAAAGGGCGTTTCCTGGACAACATCTTCATCGAGCGGCTTTGGCGAAGCCTGAAATACGAAGAGGTTTTCATCAAGGCGTATGGCTCGGTGATCGAGGCGCGCCGGGGCATCGGCGGATGGCTCTCGTTCTACAACGAGGAGCGGCCGCATCAGGCGCTGGGCTACCGGACGCCGCGTACGGTTTTCGCCGGGGCAGCCTGTGAGTATGTGGATAACCCCTCCGCCTCACTACGCGACGCTCCGGCGTTGCCCACATGCTCACAGTTACGACATCAGGAAAAGGAAGTATTGATGTATTGCTCAGTATAGAGTAGGATCTGTATTGATCCTTCGACGCCCCCTCGGATCGGGAGGGGCACTGGAAACACGGCGGGACTCTCCCTTAGGTCACCCCAATTCCTGTCCAACCGATGGGGTCCACCTCAGACCTTGGTGACACGGGCTCGTGCGGGATATGCTCTCCGCGCCCTTTCTATTGGGTCCGTGGCGATCGGCAGGCCGACGTAACGAGTGTTCCCGAGTGGCCGCATGAGCACCACCGGTTCTCGTCACCAGCTCCAGAAGTGGCACTGGAACGCGCGGTCGAAGTCCCCGCCGGGAGACCGGGGGAGTTCGTCGAGGGTGCCAGGAATAAATGGCCTTGGCCTGATGCCACGATGGCTCGGCACAGTATAGCAGAAAGTCGTTCTGCTTTTCTAATCAGTTGTTTACCGCGCCAAGCTTCGGGCTATAATGGCCGCCAACCAGAATCGGGAAGGCACGCATCATGAGCAGCAAACATCCTGAAACGCTTGCATTGCATGCGGGCTGGCGTCGCGACAGCGCCACCAATGCGGTTGCCGTACCAATCTACCAAAGCACGTCCTATCAGTTCGACAGCGCCGAACATGCGGCGAACCTGTTCGCTCTGAAGGAACTTGGGAACGTTTACACCCGCATTATGAACCCGACGAATGACGTGCTGGAGAAGCGGCTCGCAGCTATCGAGGGTGGCGCGGCGGCCCTTGCCCTCGCATCCGGTCAAGCGGCGACAGCGTTCTCGGTACAGAATCTGGCACGCTCGGGGGACAATATTGTTAGCTCCACCGACCTGTATGGCGGCACCTGGAACCTGTTCGCGAACACTTTGAAAGATCAGGGGATCGAGACACGGTTCGTTGATCCGGATGATCCAGAGGCGTTTGCTCGCGCCACCGACGACCGAACCCGCGCGTACTACGCCGAAACGCTGCCGAACCCGAAACTGATTGCGTTCCCGATCGCCGAGGTCGCGGCTATCGGCCGCTCCTTCGGCGTCCCGCTGATTATGGACAACACGGCTTCTCCTCTATTGGTGCGTCCGTTCGACCACGGCGCGGCCGTGGTGATGTATTCGACGACGAAGTACATCGGCGGCCATGGCACCTCGATTGGCGGTGTTGTCATTGACGGCGGCAATTTCGACTGGGAAGCGAATCCGGCCCGTCAGCCCGCGATGAACACGCCCGACCCCTCATACCACGGGGCTGTCTGGTCCCAGGCCGCCAAGCCGCTTGGTCCCATCGCGTACATACTGAAAATGCGGGTAACGCTCCTACGCGACCTTGGCGCGCCGATGGCACCCTTCAACGCCTTTCTGTTCATCCAGGGGGCGGAAACTCTGGCATTGCGAATCCGCGAACACAGCCGCAATGCCTTGGCCGTCGCCAACTATCTCGCCGATCGTCGGGACGTAACTCGGGTCATTCATCCCGCCTACCACACCGGTATCGGTGCCGAGCGAACTGCGAAATATCTGCCGCACGGGCAGGGCGGGTTGGTCGGCTTCGAATTAGCCGGCGGTGCGGACGCCGGGCGAAGATTTATAAATGCCCTGAAGCTGTTCTACCACGTTGCGAACATTGGCGACGCACGCAGCCTGGCGATCCATCCGGCGAGCACAACCCATTCGCAATTGACGGAATCCCAGCAGGCAGCGACCGGTGTGACCCCAGGCTATGTGCGGCTGTCGGTCGGGCTAGAACATATCGACGATATCCTGGCCGATCTGGCGCAAGCCTTGGACGCCGCGAAGGGCTGAGAGGGCGACCGTCTGTTCGCTTGGTCCGCTGACCTTGGGCCAAGGACCGGAACTAAGCGATGAACGAGCAACCGACGCGCGTGGCATTGGTTAGCGGCGGCGCGAAGGGCATCGGTGCTGCGAGTGGAGCAGCGACTGGACGCGCTGATCTGCAACGCTGGCTTTATGATCCGCATGCCGCTCGCCGACCTGTCGCTAGCGGAATGGTCGTCCGTTCTGGCGACCAATTTGACCAGCACGTTCCTATTGGTTCGCGCCGCCGAACCACTGTTACGCGCCGCCAAGGGTGTGATCGTCACCATCGCATCGTCGCGCGCTCGGATGTCGGAACCGGATACGGAGTCCTATTCAGCGTCGAAAGGTGGTTTGGTGGCGTTGACGCATGCGCTGGCGATCAGCCTTGGATCGGATGTCCGGGCAAACTGCATCAGTCCGGGTTGGATTCAGACCAAGGGGCCGGAGCCGAGCGCGGAGGAACACGCATTCCACCCCGCCGGGCGCGTTGGCCGCGCTGAGGATATCGCCGGGCTAGCGGCCTTCCTTGTCGGGCCCGATAGTGGCTTCATCACGGGTACGGAGTTCGTCGTAGACGGCGGCGTAACCCGCAAAATGACCTATCCGGAGTGATTTTCCCCGGGGCCGCCTCAACTCATACGGATTATACCCTAATTCCGTTATCGATACCGTCTGGCTTTGGTTGAAATGTTCGGGCCGAGCAGGATCGAGATGCGAATGCGGTCAATAGGTCTGAAACACTTTTAGGGCCTGTCCGGGAACAACCGACTCGCGTCGGCTGACCTTTAGAGCCGGGATTCTCGACAGAGGCGGCGAACGATAATGTTCGTGGATGATCGATCCAGCCCCAATTCGTGACCGATTTACCGCCTTGTCGCCGCACCTCAACGAGCGAGAACGACGGTTGTTTGCCGCCACCGAAGCCGCAGCGGCGGGCTACGGGGGGATCGTTGCCGTCTCGGGAGCGACCGGCATCGCGGTCAGCACGATCGGGCGCGGCCTGAAAGACCTGGCTGAGGCAGGTGGTCTGTTGGCAGGCCGGGTGCGACGTGCGGGGGGCGGACGCAAGCCACTGGTCGTCAGTAACCCTGACCTATTGCGCGAACTGATGGCGCTGGTCGAACCCGGCGCCAGGGGCGATCCGATGTCGCCGTTGCGCTGGACCTGCAAGAGCCTGCGGCAGTTGGCGGCGGAGCTTGTGGCGCGTGGGCATCGGGTCAGTCGCACCGTGGTGGGTGAATTGTTAAAAGCGCAGAAGTTCAGTCTGCAAGCCAACAGCAAGACCAATGAGGGTGGCGATCATCCCGACCGGGACGCGCAGTTTAGCCATATCAATCAGAGCGTGACGACGGCGTTGGCGGCGCAGCAGCCGGTGATTTCAGTTGATACGAAGAAGAAAGAACTGGTTGGAGACTTCAAAAACGCCGGCCGGGAATGGCGTCCGCAAGGCGAACCCGAAGCGGTTCGCGTGCATGATTTTCTGATCAAGGAACTGGGTCGGGCGGTGCCATACGGTATCTACGACCTTGCCGCCAACGCTGGTTGGGTCAGTGTTGGGATGAACCATGACACCGCCGCGTTTGCCGTACAGTCGATCCGCCGCTGGTGGCAGGACATCGGCTGCAAGCGCTATCCCGCGGCCAAGCGCCTGACGATCACCTGCGACGGGGGCGGCAGCACCGGATCGCGCGTGCGGCTGTGGAAGCTCGAATTGCAAAAGCTGGCTAGCCAACTGGATATTGACATCACGGTCCACCACCTGCCGCCCGGAACCAGCAAGTGGAACAAGATCGAGCATCGGCTGTGTTCGTTCATCACCATGAACTGGCGTGCCAAGCCGCTGGTCAGCTATCAGGTCATCATCGATCTAATCGGAGCCACCACGACCAAGACCGGCCTGAAGGTGATCGGCGAACTCGACGACAACCAGTATCCCAAAGGCATCGTCGTCTCGGACGAACAACTGGCCGCCATAAACATCGTCCGGGCAGATTTTCGCGGCGAATGGAACTACACTATCAAGCCGTCCAATCGCTCAGACCGAGCGGTTGATCCCTGACGGGCCCTTAGCGGTTCAGCCAGTTGGGCTTGCGCTTTTCCGCGAATGCTTTTGGCCCTTCGATATAGTCCTCACTCTCCGTGTTTTCCCGTTGCGCAGGATAAACCGTACGTATCGCCTGTTCGAGCGTTGGTTCGTTCATCCCGAGATAAGATGCCTGTTTCGAGGCCCGCACAGCCTTCGGCGAACATTCCAGGATCATCGCCGCCCACCTATTAGCGGCCTCCAAAACCTGGCCCTCGGGAACCACCTCGGTGACAAAGCCCAGTTCAAAGCCCTCTCGCGCCGGCACCCTCCGGCCGGTCAAGATCATGCCCATGGCCTTTTTGATCGGAATCGAGCGCGGCAGGCGATGCACGCCGCCCGCCCCGGCGATCAGGCCGACGCGTGGCTCGGGCAATGCGAAGACCGCGTTTTCCGACGCGACAATGATGTCGCACGCCAAAGCGGCCTCGAAGCCACCCCCCATTGCCACGCCATTAACTGCCGCGATCAGGGGCTTGTCGAGGTCAAAGCGACTGCAAATTCCGGCAAACCCGCGCGGTCCGTTCGGACGGCGTTTGCCGCCGGCCTGCACCTTCAGGTCATTGCCGGCGGAGAATGCTCGCCCGCCTGCCCCAGTAATGATGCCGACCCACAGATCGGGTCTGGCCGCGAACTCATCCCACACGGCAGCGAGTTCGTCGTTGGCGTCCGCGTGCAGAGCGTTCAACACCTCGGGCCGGTTGAGAGTGACGATCCGTAGGCGGCCTTGGTCCTGGACGGCGCAGAATTGGTAAGGCATCAGCCGATCACCTCGTTGGTCTTTAGGTCGGCGATATGGGCGGCATCGTATCCGAGCCACTCAGACAAAACCTGCTCGCCATGCTCCCCGAGGAGGGGTGCGGGTCCAATATCCGGAGGGCGGCTACCGAAGCGAACCGGCCAACCGCTCATGACGTAGTCGCCGATCGCCGGATGCTTCATGGTCTGTCTGATACCACGTGCATGGAACGTCGGATCCTCGGCAAGTTCCTTTGTGTCAAGCACCGCGCCCGCCGGGATCGTCGCACTGCCGACCAGGTCCATGGCGGCATGCTTGTCATATCGAATCGTCCATTCCGAAACGATTCGGTCCACCTCCTCCCTGTGCTCCGTGCGGGCGGCCGGTGTGGCGAAGCGCGCGTCTTCGACCAGGTCCTCACGGCCCATGACCTTTAGCAGGCGGGTCCAATGTTCGGCGTTGGCGGCGCTGGTGTAGATATAAACATAGTCGTTTGGGCCGCCGCCCTTGCACGGGTACACGCCTATCGGCGGGTTTCCGCCGCCTACGGTTTTTGATCCTGCGCGCGGTGCCGGATTGCCACCGGAACGCTCCATATAAGCGAAGGCATTTCGAATGTAGTGCAAGACGGCGTCCTGCATCGCCACCTGAAGGTGCTCGCCTTGGCCGGTTCGTAAACGGCGGACGTAGGCGCCAAGAATGGAGATCGCCATCAGCATTCCAGTCCCGGTATCGCCGATTGTGGCGCCGGGCTTGCAGGGCGGTCCGTCCTCCTCGCCGGTGATCGACATCAGGCCGCCGCAGGCTTGGGCGATCATGTCGAAGGCAAGGTTCTTCTCGTACGGGCTGCCCGTACCGAAGCCTTTCACCTGGCAGAAGATAATCGCCGGATTGATCGCTCGGATTACGTCGTAACCCAGACCGAGGCGCTCGATTGCCCCGGGAGCGAAGTTTTCGATCATCACGTCGGCCGTTTCAGCCAAGCCCTTAACCAACTGCAGTCCACGAGGATCCTTGAGATTGATTGTCACGGACCGCTTGTTGGCGTTGTATTGTAGGAAATACAGAGCGTCGTTGGCGCGTTGGCCGCCGACGGATCGGCCGGGATCGCCGACCTTAGGGTTCTCGACCTTGACGACGTCAGCCCCCAGCCAAGCCAATGCTTCGGTGCACGACGGGCCGGCTTCAAACTGGGTCAAATCCAGAATCTTTAAACCAGCCAGACAATTCTCTCCGCTCATGGATTGCTTCCCCGTTCGAATTTGGAAATGCTACGCTCGGCCCGGTTCGGACGTCGAGGCCCGCTCGACCGGTCTGCGAACCGAATAGAAAGACTTGCCTTCCAACGCGGAGGAAGCCAGCCTTTAGGTCATGGTGGAACCCGTCAGCATCGCCAGCTATCGTGACGATACACTTTGGGCCGTGGTCGCCTCGATTGGGCGCACATCCCGCGTCGCGGAGGTCTTCCCCAATCGCCTAGCAGCCCTGGCTGATCAGGCGTGGCGGGAGCAGCAAGTCAACGTTTACGCCAACTTCCTGAAGAACAGTCGTCAGCCTACACCGTCCTACTCCGTCAGGCCGATCCGTCGCGCCGACCTGCCGCGGTCCTGGCGGCCGTTGCCCGCTCTTGGTTTCCTGCATGGAAAACAGCTTTAATGTCAGCGGAGGCAGTGATTTTTTCGGGCTCTCCGATAAGCAGGCCGATCAAATATTCGAGCTGAAAATAGTCTCGAAACTGGATGCTAATCTCACCCCCGCTCTTGCGCGCAGTGGTGATTGCAACTCGACAACCAATCGCGTCGCTGACACGGCGTTCTAGGTCTGCAGTGTCCAGCTTCTTAGCCGTAACCTGTCGCGGTGCACCCCGAGCAGCTATCGCCTTGTTGACCAAGACTTCGGCCTGACGCACCGACATCCCACGCTTCTGAATCTGTTCTGCCAGGGCTTCGGGGTTGGGTGCATTTATCAGCGCCCGGGCATGACCCGACGACAAAGTCCCGGATCGGACGTCTCTCAGAACCGGTTCGGGCAAACGTAGGAGGCGTATGGTGTTGCCGATATGGCTGCGCGATTTGCTCACCGCGTAGCCCAGCGCTTCGTGGGTTAAGCCGAAATCCGTCAGAAGCCGCTGATAGCCTTCGGCTTCTTCGATCGCATTAAGGTCCTGTCGCTGCAAGTTCTCGACCAGCGCCACGACCGCTGCATCACTGTCGTCCATGTCACGCCTGATCGCCGGGATCTCATTCAATCCGGCTTGCATAGCGGCACGGAATCGCCGCTCTCCGGCTACGATCTGGTACCTATGGGGGGCCGCTGGATTGGATCGGACGAGAATTGGCTGCAATATACCCTGCACGCGAATAGATTCCGCCAGGCTCTCCAATTCGGCAGGATCGAAATCCGAACGAGGCTGGAACGGATTGGCGTCGATCCGATCCATCGGGACAGCACTGACGGACGTGCCGCCGTCAGTGCTCGAGGGTATCGAGACGTCACCCAGCAGGGCAGCGAGTCCGCGCCCGAGTCGTGGCGGCGAGTTCTTACTAACCATCAGCTTTGACCTGCTCCGACATTACGAGCTTTTCTTTTTGAACGATCTCGGCCGCAAAAGCGGTATAGGATAGCGCCCCTGGTGATCGGGGGTCGTACAACAGCACCGGGACGCCGTGGCTCGGCGCTTCTGAGACACGTATATTTCGTGGGATCGTGGTGTCGAAGACCCAATCGCCGAAATGATCCCGTGCATCCTTTTCGACGAGACCGGACAGACTGTTGCGACGATCGAACATTGTCAGAAGGATTCCCGAGAGCCGAAGTTTTGAATTGAAACGGCGGCGGACCGCTTCTATCGTGTGCATCAGGCTGCTGATCCCCTCCAATGCGTAAAACTCGCATTGCAACGGCACGATAACGCCGCTCGACCCCACCAACGCGTTCAAGGTGAGCAATCCCAGACCGGGGGGGCAATCCAGAAGTATGACTCCAAATGCGGCAAATTCTGGCAAGGCACTCAGGGCATTTCTCAGACGAAACTCGCGTTTCTCGGCAGGAACGAGTTCGATTTCGGCACCGGCGAGATCTCCATCGGAAGCGAGCAACCACAGGTTGGGCACCGGGGTCGGGCGAATCGCCTGCTCACCGAGATCCCCATCCATCAGAAGATTGTAGGTACCGCCATGGCGCTCGGAGCGGGTTACACCCAAACCGGTCGAGGCGTTGCCCTGTGGATCCATGTCGATGAGCAGGACGGACAAGCCGGTAATCGCGAGCGCGGCGGCAAGGTTAACCGCCGTTGTGGTCTTACCGACGCCACCTTTCTGGTTCGCCACTGCCAGGACAACTGGTTTAGTGATGACAAGCCCCCGAAATCAATGATCTGACGACTCGGCGGTGCGGTCGCCACGAGGCCGCACTCATAGTCTCTTTTGCTCAATTCCGGAACGGCCAGTTGGGTGATGCCCCAGTTTGTTCAGCTTCGCCCTTTGCCGGCCGGACCGACGACCGTGCCGCTTTCGAGAAGCGCTGTGATCTCAGCGGCGGAAAACGCTGCTTCGGCGAGGATTTCCCTAGAGTGTTCGCCAATCTGCGGTGCTTGTCTCCTTATCGCTGGCCTGTCGCGACTCGGGCCGAATTCGATCGGTAGGGCCGGCAATCCAACTTTTTTGCCGTCGGTTCCCCCGACTCCCGAGATGAAAACATCCAACAGGCCGCCGGTTGCCAGCAAATGCGGGTCGGTGAAAAGATCGCCAGGCTGGCCGACCCTTGCCCAGGAGACGTTGGCCCTTTCGCAGCGGGCCTCGACCTCCGCTTGAGGGATAGTCGCCAGCACTTTCTGTAAGGCCGGTATGAGCCAGACGCGTTCGCCCGATCGCGTTACGTTGGTCGCGAGCCGTGAATCGGCGCCCAATTCCTGAAGTGAGAATTCTTCGACAAATCGCTCCCATTGTCGATCGGACGTCACACCAATGAATAACTGGCCACCGTCCGCGGTTTGGAACACCTCATAGATAGCCCATGCGCCGCGACGAGCAGGCATTGGACGAGCCTCCAGACCGGTAGCTGCCATGCCGGCCATGTGGGTGCTCATGAGGAAGGCGGCACTCTCGAACAAAGCACTGCCAATCCGCTGGCCTTTGCCGGTGTTCTCTCGCTCCCGCAACGCGGCCTGCGCGGCGACAACACCGAAGATCGCTCCGAGTATGTCGATGACCGAAGCGCCCGCCCGGAGCGGTTGACCGACCGGGCCGGTCATGAAGGCGAGTCCGGTTTGGAACTGGACCACTTCGTCCAAAGCCGGGCGATGTTCGTAAGGCCCGGCAAGATAGCCCTTAAGGGCCAGATAAATCAGCCGAGGGTTCAATGCCGCGAGTTGGTCGTAGCCGCAACCCAGGCGCTCAACTGTGCCGGGGCCATAGTTCTCCAACACTAAATCGATGCTTGGGATGAGGCGGTGGACGACCGCCCGCCCTTCGGCCTGTTTCAAATCCACTGCCAAGCTACGCTTGTTTCGGCTGAAGGCGGCGAAGAAGCCGGCGGCGAATCCCCCCAGCCCGCGGGTGTGGTCACCTTCCGGCGCTGGCTCAACCTTGATCACGTCGGCGCCGAGTTCGGCGAATATCAAGCCGGCGGTTGGGCCCATAACCGTGTGACTAAGTTCCAGGACTTCGAAGGCCGGCAAGCGGGGTAGCGGACATTCAGATGCCTATTCGGTATCAGGAAAGAACCGGTTGGCGGGTCTCGGCAATCCAAGGTTTTCTCGCAATGTTTGGCCTTCGTACTCCTTGCGGA
Organism: uncultured Alphaproteobacteria bacterium; assembly: GCA_963772355.1. Classification (GTDB taxonomy): domain Bacteria; phylum Pseudomonadota; class Alphaproteobacteria; order Acetobacterales; family Acetobacteraceae; genus Rhodopila. The sequence goes on from CAVYXX010000098.1 coordinate 54,178, forward strand.
ACAGGCCCCGGCGCTGAAGTTCGGGGATGACCATATCGACGAAATCGTCCAGGCCCCCGGGCACGTAGGGGAACATCACGTTGAAGCCGTCGCAGGCGCCCGTGAACAGCCATTCCTCCATATGGTCGGCGATCGTCGTCGGCGTGCCGGTAAAGGAAAGTCCACCATAACCGCCGGCAATCTGGGCAAGTTGGCGGACGGTCAGGTTGTCGCGCCTGGCACGGTCGATGACGCGTTGGCGGCCGCTCTTGCTTTGGTTGGTTTCCGGGATTTCAGGAAGCGGTCCATCAAGGTCGAATTGTGACGCGTCGCAGCCAAGGGCGATCGACAGGGAGCCCATTCCGCTATCAGGGTGAACGAGACTATCCAATAAAGCGCGCTTTTGTTGCGCCTTGGCTGCGGTTTCGCCGACCACCACCAGTGCGCCCGGGAGTATTTTGAGGTGATCGCGATCGCGGCCGAGGGTTTCCATGCGGCCTTTGACGTCGGCGTAGAAGAGGCGGGCGTCGGCCAAGGGGCCACCTGCCGCGAACACCATTTCCGCGGTTTCGGCAGCGATCTGGCGGCCGTCCTCTGACGCACCGGCCTGGACAATCACCGGCCACCCCTGGACAGGACGAGCGATGTTCAGCGGTCCCCGCACGGAGAAATCGGGCCCTTTGTGGTTCAGGACATGCATACGTTCGGGGTCGAAATAGATGCCGCTCTCCACGTCACCGATGAAGGCGTCGTCGGCCCAGCTGTCCCACAAACCCGTCACCACGTCATAGAACTCACGGGCTCGGGTATAGCGCGTGGCGTGCTCGACGTGTTCCTCCAAGCCAAAATTGAGAGCAGCCTCTGGGTTGGAGGTCGTCACCATTCCAGCCGGCGCGCCCGTTGCTGATGTGGTCTAGCGAGGCAAACTTGCGGGCGATGTGGTAGGGATCGTTGAACGTGGTGGACGCAGTTGCAATCAGGCCGAGATGTTCGGTGACGACCGCCAGTGCCGGAAGAAGCGTGAGCGGATCAAACGACGTCGTGGTCGCACTGCGCTTGAGCGCGCTCATCGGCATATTCAACAATGCCAGATGGTCGGCCATGAAGAACGCGTCGAACTTACCGCGCTCCAAGGTTAGGGCGAAGCGGGCGATATGGCGGAAATTGAAATTGGCGTCCGGATAGGCGCCTGGGTAACGCCACCAGGCGGTATGGATACTGACTGGACGCATGAAGGCGCCCAGCCGCAATTGTCGCTTCTCGGTCATTGACCTCGCTCCACCAATTTCCGCTAAACTATCGACTTGAGGTCGGGTTTTCAAAGCCGGCAGCGGAACGGTAGTAATCCCGATGCGGCGTTAAGGGAACGCGGGCTTGCCCCCGATGCGGGACACCCGACGCACCGGTCTGACGAGTCTTAAATGCGCTGGGCTGATCGATCCGGCTGGTTGCTGCCGCTAAAGTCACTGGAAACGCCTGGACATCTGAAATGCCGGCCGCCTTTCACCCGGCCCGACCGTAGGCCTGGAGCGTTGCTCGCGAGAAAGCCGCACAATACGATAGAGGAGAGGAAATCGTTATGGCAGCCCATATCAATGTTGCACTTCCCCTTACCACACCGTTGAGCGGCTATGAGCATTCGACGTTTCGGTTCCAGAGGCTCGACGCCGTCGATCAATGTCATGGGCGCCTCAAGCGCCAAGCCGCGTATCAGCTTCTAGGCAGCTTGCTAGCCGAAGCAGTTCTGATGAATGAAGATCTGAAAGAATTCGCGAGTCTCATCGCGCGGGCCAACCGCATCGCGGTATTCACCGGCGCGGGGATCAGCACGGAATCCGGCATCCCCGACTTTCGAAGTCCCGGTGGCATTTGGACCAAGCAGGCACCGATAGACTTCTCTGACTTTGTGGGCTCCGACAACGCGCGACACGAGACCTGGCGACGGCGCTTCGCCCTGGAGCCGCTTCTTCGACAGGCAGCGCCAAACCGCGGTCATCGGGCGGTGGCGGAATTGATTCGATCAGGCATGGCGACAAGCGTCATTACGCAGAATATTGACGGACTGCATCAGGATTTTGGTATTCCTGACGACAAGGTCATCGAATTGCATGGAAATGCGACCTATGCTCATTGCCTGAATTGCGGCATACATTATCAGATCGAGCCGTTTCGTAACGATTTCGAACACCACAATATCGTTCCGCATTGTGACTGCGGCGGCTGGATCAAGTCCGCAACGATTTCGTTCGGCCAGTCTATGCCAATGGACGAGATGCGCCGAGCAGAGACGGAAACTCTATCGGCGGACTTGTTTATCGCGATCGGATCGTCACTGACGGTTTACCCAGCGGCAGGGTTCCCGGAGCTCGCGAAACGCAACGGTGCCACCTTGGTTATTCTCAACCGAGAACAAACGCGGCTCGATGAGATCGCTGATCTTGTCTTGAATAGGCCGATCGGTGAGACATTGGGCACGGCTGTGGGCGTGGACTAATCAGTACACGACTTCGGAAGATCCAGCACCCGCTCGGCCACGTAACTCAGGATCAACTCGCGGCTGACCGGCGCGATACGCGGCAGCATGCTTTCCCGAAACAGACGTTCGACGTGATATTCCTGGGCGTAACCCATCCCGCCGTGCGTCAGGACAGCCTGCTCAGCGGCTCGATAACCCGCTTCGGCCGCCAGATATTTTGCTGCGTTCGCCTCGGCACCGCACTCGCGGCCTGTATCATACAGCCACGCGGCCTTGAAAGTCAGGAGATTGGCTGCTTCAAGTTCAGCCCAATTTCTCGCCAGCGGATGCTGAATTCCCTGATTTTGTCCGATTGGGCGGCCGAATACGACGCGCTCCCGCGCGTACCGAGTTGCCTTCGCCAGTGCGGCCCGGCCTATGCCCACGGCTTCTGCGGCGATCAGGACGCGTTCGGGATTCAGGCCATGCAACAAGGCGCGAAAGCCTTCGCCTTCCTCGCCTATACGGTCTTCGACCGGAACGCGCATGTCCTCGAAGAAGACCATGTTTGAATCCACAGCGTGACGGCCCATCTTGTGGATCACCCGCACCTCCGCATGAGTTCTTGTCGAGATCGGTGTAGAAGAGGGTCATCCCTTGCGACTTGCGCCTGACCCTATCGAGTGGAGTCGTTCTCGCCAGCAGCAGGATTTTGTTCGCGACTTGAGCCGTGGAGGTCCAGATCTTCGTGCCGTTGATCCTGTAATGATCGCCGTGCAGGTCTGCCCGTGTCGTAATTTCGGTAGTGTTAAGGCCGGCGTTCGGTTCGGTCACACCAAAACACGACTTGTCCTTCCCCTCGATCAGTGGCGGCAACATCCGACCTTTTTGGGTATCGGTGCCATGGACCACCACCGGATTAAGGCCGAAAATGTTGATATGGATGGCGCTCGCGCCACTCATGGCGGCGCCCAACTCCGCGACAGCCTGAGCCAGAATGGCGGCCTCAGTGATCCCGAGGCCGGCCCCCCCGTAGGCCTCGGGCATTGCGATTCCAAGCCAATGACCGGCCGCCATCGCATCAAAGAAAGCATGCGGGAACGTCGCGGTGTTTTCACGCTCAAGCCAGTAAGCGTCGTCGAACCTTGCGCACAGACGCAGGACCTCCTCGCGGATTTGCTGCTGCGCGTCAGTCAATGCGAAATCCATCTCAGACCCCTTCTGGGCTAGGTAACTTTACCCTACCTCGTCACCCAGATTAGGCGAAATCGACGAGAGTGAACGTGAAATGGACCTCCTTGTCGGCCTACCCGCGGCGCGAGTGGCGACCGAAGCCCCCCAGCCGGGAGCGCTAACTTCAGAGGTCGTAAGAGACCACAAAGGGGGTCGACGGGCCTCAACTTATTGACGGCTGAGAGTTCACGGGACCCTGCGGTGTGCCGACTGCCCCCTCAGCGTCGGCCGGGGAGGTGATTTGTCAGACCGAAGCGCCGCTCTATCTTTGTCCGATTTGAATTACTCGCCGTCCAAAGTGGCCTGCCAACGCGCTAGGCGAGCGTGAAATGCTTCACGCTCAGGAGGCGTAAGCCTGCTCTGTACCTCTTTCGCATCAGCGGCGGCGTGGCCACTCCAATCATCGGAGTGGGCGTTTTTGGTTGCTAAGGTCAGCCAGATGGCCGCCTCGACAAGATCATAGGTGCCGTCAACTCCGATCATGATGGCATAGCCAAGCATGCCCGCGGCCACTGCGTCGCCAGCTTCTGCTGCCTTGTGCTCCCACATCAACATCTGGCGATCGTCCGCGGGGACGCCTTCACCGTTCGCGTAAGCGATCGCCAGCATTCGGGCGCCGGAGGGAAGTCCTCGCTCGGCGGCGATCCTGAAGTGGCGCACTGCCTCGACCGGGTCACGAGCGATGTCGGCCGATCCCTGCCAATACAGATCACCTATTCTTTCTTCCGCTTCGCTGTTGCCTTGATCAGCAGCAAGAATATACCAACGCAGAGCGACCTGATCGTTACGTACCTGCCGAAGTTCGGCGCGGTGAGCGATGTCACCGAGGCGAAGTTGGGCTGCCGCGACGTTGCTGTTTCCGGCAAGTTGGTACCATGTGAGCGCTTCGTCGTTGTCTCCAGCCACTCCGGAGGCTTCTTCATAAAGCCGGCCGAGAGCAAACCAAGCTTGCGGAGAGCCGAGCGCTGCGGCTCGCCGGTACCAACGCAGAGCCATCGTCTTGGATTGGTCGCCAACCCAGCCAGAAGCATAACCCTCGGCTAGATCGAAGGCGGCCGACCCAATGCCGGCAGACGCCGCAGCTTGATATAATTTTACAGCAACTGTGTCGTCTCGGGCAATGCCGATGCCCTGATGAAACATCCGAGCGAGAAGGTCGGTGGCGAGTGCACAGTCATGGTCCGATGCAGTTTGAAGAAGCGTAACTGCCTGGGTGGCATCCTTCGCGACGCCATCGCCATACAGCAACAATACGCCGAGATTGTAGCTAGCAAGCGCGAACTGGCGCCCCCGGTAACTAGAGTTGTCTTCCGGTAGGAAGACGGCCTCTCTCCCGGCGTTATCAAGCGCAATGCGCAGCCAATGTGCCGCTTCGGCATGATTGGAACCCTCCGCATAGTTGTTACCGATCCGTGCGGCACTCAGGGCATGTCCATATTCGGCTGCCTCGAGGAGATACCGTCTTGACCTTTGTTCGTCGCGAGCCACCCCTTGTCCCTCCGCGTAAGCCTCGGAGAGCAGATACATCGCCTCAGCATCACCATGCTGGGACGCGCGGTTCAGCCAGGCAACCAATTCGTCCTGACGAGGCGGAGATACCGATGCCATCGCGGAACGCGAGAGCAAGCAACCGTTCCCCGATCGGATCATTGTCCTGGGCGGCCCGAAGGTAAAAGTCGAAGGCGCGAACTGGGTTTTGCTCCACCCCGTTCCCTCTCTGATAGAGAAGCCCCAGCCGGATTTGCGCCAACGCGAAACCGTTATCGGCAGCTCGTTGATACATGGCAGCGGCCTGAAAAGAATCTGCCGGGCCTACCCGCCCCGATTCGAGGTACAAGCCGTAGTTGGCCTGCCCCCATGGATTGTTCTGGTTCGCGGCTTTCCGTGACCAGTCGACGGCGAGCGCCCAATCCTGCGGTACCCCGTCGCCGTATGCATACATGACCCCTAGAGCGGCTTCGGCCTCCGCATCCCCCGCATCAGCGGCCTGACGGAGCAGTGAGGCGGCGTGACCGGGATCCTTTTGGAAGCCTTCGCCTCTCAGGAGCAAAAGCCCCAACTCTCGGCGTGCTTCTACCGATCCGAGATCAGCGCCCAGCGTGAGCCAGCGCATGGCTTCGGCCGCGTCATACGGAGCATTGGAGTTATGCGCATACATCTTACCGATTTCTGTGGCGGAGGAGACATCCCCGTCGAGTGCCTTTCGGACCAATTCGTCCCATGGCGAGTACGCGAGGCTAGGTCTTGCCGCCCGTGGCAGGCTCGGCTCGCCGATCAATTCGGGTAAAGCGAATGCGGCAGGAGCCACCGTAATGAGGGCGATGAAGAGACAGAAACCGGCGACACGAAGCACGATTGGATTCCTCACGATTTTGTGCATCTGAACTCATACACACATAAAAGTGAAGTTTTTTTGCCATAAAATCGCCCTAATCTACTCCGCCGCGCGGCTTCGCACCCGCCGCCGCAGCTCCATCGCGCCAGCGACGATGCTGTCGCTAGATGCAACCCGAAAGCATCCCGCCTGCATTGAACAGCTCAATCCCGCCCCGAAGCGCTTCTGACCTGTGTCAGACGATCCGCGCTTCCTCGCGCGGGGCTCAGTTCAGTGTAAAAAGGGACGACGGAACATAAGCGATCGGCCCTCGGTCCAATCAGTCGTGGTCTATTGGTTGACAACTACGTTCGGCCAACCCCGACCGGGCCCGCGATTGCCAAAATCTTACTTCCTCACCTATTGAAGGCTGATTTCAAAAATCTTGGATCGACGATTGTCTGAGTTGCGAATTTTAGACGCCTTAGCGAAGCCGAGTAGCGCGTGGAAGTTGCCCAAACCATGAGACTCGTCCGCGTACAACTGTTCCTACCGATCATCCGAGCCATTGGCCAACTCGACGATCCTGTGTTTCGAGGGGTCGTGTTCCGCAGTTTGGCGTGGGCTATGGCCTGTTTCATTGGGTTATGTGGAGGCGGGGCTTGGGGAGTGCATCAGCTGTTGGCTTTCCATGGCTGGTTGGCTTGGACCGCGGATGTTCTGGGATCCATCGGTGTCGCTCTACTTGCGTTTTGGCTGTTCCTTCCAATCGCGGCCGGGATCGGTATGTTGTTTTGTAACCGAATCGCCTCGGCTGTCGAGCGACGGTTCTATCCATGGCTACCACGGGCGGAAAGTGCCTCAATACTGGAGCAGGCGTGGGACAGCATTTCGCTGGCCATAAATGTGTTGGCACTGAGTATCGCGGCGCTGATCTTCGCTTTCATCGTGCCGGGCCTAGGCTTGGTTTTGGGTTGGGTGATTGCGTCTTACGCGATCGGGCGCGGTCTGTTTGTTGCAGTTGCGATGCGACGGATGTCGCGTTCCATAGCGGAGTCGGTCTATCTCCAAAATCGCGGCATCGTTTTAGCACAAGGCGGCGTCCTAGCCCTGGCCGCTTATATCCCACTATTAAATCTATTGATCCCTGTCGTAGGCACGGCCGCCATGGTTCATATCCTTGATATGGCGCTGGCTATCGAATACCGATCCGATCGGTTCGAGACCGATTAGATAGAAAATAACTAAAACAGAATGTTGTTTCCGGAACACACTCCATGGTAGGCAGATGTTCCCTTTTCAGTTTGGTAAGGTCTCTTGTTCAAACGTCGAAAGCCAGACGAGCCCGTCCCCGCCGTGAGTGGTGCTCCGCTCCCCGCAGGGTTGCCTTCTTTGCCGGTTGCCGCGAGAGCTCCCCAGCCGGCAGACCTCGATAGACGACAGCCGGCGGACCTCAAGGCCGCTCAACCCGATTTGGATGCTCGCCCCGTTGCCGTGCCACCCGTTCAACCCTTGGACAGTGGTCTCGGCGTTCCTCCTTTCCGTCCTGCTCCCCTGAAGGATGCACAAAACATGTCGCGACCGCCGTTTTCGTCCGCTCCGGCTACACCGGCCACCACACCAGCTTCGCCAGCTCGGCCGGGCGTTACCATGAGCCGTCCAGCCAGCCGTGATCCTTCCGACCGCCGCACCCTAGTTGTCGGACGCGGAATCAGCGTTCAAGGCGTGGTGCAGGACGCTGAACGCCTCGTTGTCGAGGGCACGGTCGAGGCGACCATGATCCATGCCACCGAGCTCTCGATCGCGCCGGGGGGTGTTTTCAAGGGCGAAGTGGAGGTCGAGGATGCTGAAATCGCTGGCACCATCGACGGCACGCTGACCATTCGCGGAAGTCTGATCGTACGGAGCACCGGTAAGGTGCTTGGAACTGCTCGGTGCCGCCGCCTACAAGTCGAAGACGGCGGTCAGATCACTGGCCGGATGGAAATGATCGCTGACCAGCCCCAAAGCGACCTTCCGGTTCGACAAAATGCTGAACCGGTAGTCTGACATCGAGTTCGCGTTCTCCGGAGCGCTATCGAGTTCTGTCGCCTACCGGCTGACGGCTTGGTAGGCGGCTAGGCAAGCCAGATCGACGATCTGGCTTGAAGACGCATCCATTGGAACAATCTGGACCGGCTTCTCCATGCCGATCAGCAATGGCCCGATTGTCGTGCCCCCGCTAAGATGATGAGCCAACCGGGCGGCGATATGGGCCGAATGGAGGCCTGGGACAACCAGAACGTTGGCGTTCCCGGTTAGGCGGCAGAATGGGTATAACGCACAAATCGATGGCTCGAGCGCGACATCCGGACTCATTTCCCCGTCGTATTCGAAATCGACCTTCCGCTGATCCAAGATCTTGACCGCATCACGCATCGGGATCGCCCGGTCGTGCGGAGGATCGCCGAACGTCGAGTGGGACAACAAGGCGACCCGGGGCTCGTGGCCGAGATGACGCGCCGCGGCGGCAGCCCCGATCACAATATCCGCTAGTTGCGCGGCATCGGGACGGAAGTTCACTAGTGAGTCGGCCAGGAAGATCGTTTTGCCTCGCATGCCGACCAACAGAGTCAACCCGAATGCGATCCCGTTCTTGGCAGCTCCGATTGCGTGCCGAATGTCATTTAGGCAGACCGAGGCTGAGCGAGTAAGTCCGGTGACCATTGCGTCGGCGTCACCCGTCGCGACCATGCAAGCGGCGAATACGTTTCGATCCTGGTTGACCATGCGCTGGACATCGCGATGCAAATGACCCTGGCGCTGTAGGCGATCGTAAAGGAATTCCACATATTTGCTGTTGGCGCCTGATAGCCGGGCGTTATGGATTTCAATTCCTTCGATGTCACCAAGACCGAGCCCCGCCAGGGTGCTCTGTACCCGATCTTCGCGTCCGATCAGGATTGGCCATCCGTAGCCGGCATTGCGAAATGCCACCGCCGCTCGGACAACCTTCTGTTCTTCCCCCTCGGCGAAGACCACGCGGCGTGGGTTTTCACGCAGCATTTCCATCGTTGCATCCAACGCGTCAGCTGTTGGGTCGAGGCGGCCGGAGAGACTGCGTGTATATCGGCGCAGGTCTTCGAGTGGCCTGCGCGCGACGCCCGAGTCCATTGCAGCCTTCGCGACTGCCGGGGGACTCTGGCGATCAGACGGGGATCGAATGCGTTGGGGATGATATACTCCGGCCCGAAAGCGAGACGGCGTCCGGCGGAAGCAGAGTGAACCTCGTCCGGGACGTCTTCGCGTGCTAGTTTGGCCAAGGCCTCGGCTGCAGCGATCTTCATTGCGTCGTTGATCGTGCTGGCCCGCACATCCAGAGCGCCGCGAAATATGTAAGGGAAGCCGAGAACGTTATTGACCTGGTTCGGATAGTCGCTGCGACCGGTGGCGATGATTGCATGCGGGCTGACCGCCCTAGCCTCCTCGGGCGTAATTTCAGGGTCGGGATTGGCCATGGCGAAGATAATTGGCCGATCGGCCATTGAGGCGACCATGTCCTTGGTCAGTGCGCCCTTGACCGAGAGACCGAAGAATACGTCCGACCCCTCCATGGCTTCGCTTAGCGTGCGGGCTCTTGTGGCGGCGGCATGCGCTGACTTCCACTGATTCATACCTTCGCTACGGCCTTGGTAAACGACACCTTTGGTATCACACAAGATCACGTGGTCCGGCCGCACGCCCATGGCCTTAAGGAGTTCCACACAGGCGATAGCCGCGGCTCCTGCCCCATTCACCACCAGTTTGGTTGCTCGAAGCTCCCGATTGGTCAAATGACAAGCGTTTATCAGACCAGCGGCGGCGACGATCGCGGTCCCATGCTGGTCATCGTGGAAGACTGGGATGTCCATGAGTTCGCGGAGCCGTTGCTCTATGACGAAGCATTCTGGCGCCTTAATGTCTTCGAGATTGATCCCGCCGAAGCCGGGCCCTAGGAAGCGGACCGCGTTGACAAACTCATCGACGTCCTCGGTGCCAACCTCAAGATCGATACCATCGACGTCGGCGAAGCGTTTGAAGAGGGCGACCTTGCCCTCCATGACGGGCTTTGATGCGACGGCCCCCAGGTTGCCAAGTCCGAGAACGGCAGTGCCGTTCGAGATGACCGCGACCATATTTCCCTTGGTCGTGTAATCATAGGCAAGTGAGTGGTCGCGGGCAATGTGCAGACACGGCTCCGCGACGCCGGGTGAATAGGCTAAAGAAAGGTCGCGGGCAGTGGTGATCGGCTTGCTGATCCGGATTTCCAGCTTCCCCGGGCGGCCGCTGGCGTGCATTTGCAACGCCTCTTCCGCGGTTACTCGGGCGGTGCGGGTATCGGTAGCGCCATCGGCCATGGACAAGCCCCCCATTGGTTTACTCAGCGCCTTGAATGGAACTGCTGATCTCATCATGACGTTGCTCCCCACCCAACGAAAGAACCGGGTGCGAGCCATGGCGAGAGGAGACGCTTCTATGGCACAAAGCAAACTATGAGCAACCAGTTCAATGTCATCGTCGTTGGCGGCGGCCACGCCGGATGCGAGGCAGCGGCCGCAGCCGCCCGAATTGGCGTGAACACGCTGCTGCTCACCCATTCTCTGGCCACGATTGGCGAGATGTCATGCAATCCGTCAATTGGCGGAATTGGAAAGGGCCATTTGGTGCGGGAGATCGATGCGCTGGATGGCCTAATGGGGCGGGCGGCCGATCTTGCCGGCATCCACTTCAAGTTGTTGAATCGCAGCAAAGGACCGGCGGTGCGTGGGCCGCGGGCGCAGACGGATCGCTCCTTATACCGACGGGCAGTGCGGAGGTTGTTGGAGGAGACGCCGAACCTGACGTTGCTCGCGGCAAGTGTAGAAGACATCGAGATGCATGGCGACGGGCGCATTGCAGCGGTCCTTTGCAGCGATGGTCAGCGGGTAAGCTGTGAGGCAGTGGTGTTGACCACCGGGACATTCCTGCGGGGAGTCATGCATATAGGCGTTTGTCAAACTCCTGGAGGCCGCCTTGGGGAGGCCCCCTCAACCGGTTTGGCCGGAACCCTTGGACGACTGGGACTACTGCTCGGGCGCTTGAAGACTGGAACTCCTCCACGATTGGACCGGCGATCCATCGATTGGAAAGGGTTGCGGGCGGATCCCGGGGACGATGAGCCGCAGTCGTTCAGCACGCTGACGTCACGCTTGCCCAACAGACAAATAGAATGCCGCGTGACCCGCACGACCGCGGCAACCCATGCGGTCATTCGGGAAAACATCCACCGATCAGCTGTTTATTCCGGCCAGCTCGCGGGTCGGGGGCCACGCTACTGCCCGTCGATCGAGGACAAGATCGTCCGGTTCGCCGGCAAAGATTCCCACAACATCTTCCTGGAGCCAGAAGGCCTGGACAATTCGACGATCTATCCAAACGGCATATCCACGAGTCTGCCGGAAGATGTTCAGTGCGCAATCCTGAAGACCATCCCGGGTCTAGAACATGCACGCATGATTCGGCCGGGATATGCCGTCGAATATGACTTCGTGGATCCGCGTTCATTGACGCGCGGGTTAGAGCTGCGGGCCTTGCCAGGCTTCTTCCTGGCGGGTCAGATCAACGGCACGACCGGATATGAGGAAGCTGCCGCGCAGGGGCTGCTGGCTGGGATCAACGCTGCTCGATCGGCCGCCGGAGACGGTGCGGTATGGCTCGACCGCACGGAGTCTTATCTTGGGGTCATGGTCGACGATCTTACAACCCAAGGTGTCGCCGAGCCTTACCGGATGTTCACCTCGCGCGCGGAGTTTCGCCTGAGTCTGCGGGCAGATAACGCCGACCTTCGGCTAACCGAAAAAGGGATAGGTTGGGGATGCGTTGGTCACGCGCGAAAAATAGCCTTCGTCAAATACCAGAGCACGTTGCGAGACGCCAAGGAACGCACGAGACAGGAAGGGTTACCCGCCGCCGCCATAAATCGGTTGGGGATCGCACCAGCTGCTGATGGACGGTGGCGGTCGGTAATGGATCTGGCGGGCAATGATTCCGTCGCATGGCCGCTGCTCTGCGACGTGTTCCCGTGGCTTCGATCCCTGCCGGCGCGGGCGGTGGAACAACTTCGGACGGATGCGCGCTATGCAGGCTATCTACACCGGCAACAGGCTGAGGCCCGATTAAGCCGGCGAGAAGATGCAGTGGACCTTGCGCTCGTCGCGTTCGACGAAATCGGCGGCCTTTCCAACGAAATTCGTGAGAAGCTGAACCACGTCAGGCCGGAGTCACTTGGCGCGGCCGCTCGCATTCAAGGCATGACGCCGGCGGCTCTGGCTTCAATAGCGGCTTTCGTTCGTAAGCGAGAGTCGGCGTAGCGAGACGGTGGACAGTGTTTCCAACGCCAAGACCGGCGTACCCCCATCAACCGGAGCGACTCCGGTCATGGCTCAATGGTTCGCAGCCAAGGCGGATCACCCGGACGCGCTGCTGTTCTTTCGAATGGGTGATTTCTATGAGCTGTTTTTCGCGGATGCCGAAGCCGCTGCCGCCGCGCTGGATATCGCTTTGTCCCATCGGGGCGAGCATTGTGGGACACCGATCCCGATGTGTGGCGTTCCGCATCACGCCTCAGAGGTCTATCTGGCTCGACTGATAAGGCGTGGATTTCGAGTTGCCATTGTCGAGCAAATGGAGGACCCCAAGGGACGCACGAGCAGGCTACCGATCAAACGGGAGGTTGTTCGGATTATCACGCCGGGAACTATTATAGAGGAATCCCTGCTGGAAGCAGGGCGGCCAAACCTGTTGTTGGCCCTGGCCTGGGAGAAGGAAGGTCTTGGCGCCGCTTGGGTCGATATTTCAACGGGGCTCTTCGAAACTTCTGAGACCACAAAAACCCAACTCCCCGAGCTACTCGGCCGACTGGAGCCGGTAGAGATCGTCGCGCCTCAGTCACTGGATCTGGGGGAGTGGGTGGCAAAACGTTCGCCCGAGACCCTTCCGTCCACGCCGCTGATCGCCCGCCGCCGCCTGTCGGAAACGTTCGGAATTGTCAGCCTGGATGCATTCGGGACTTTCAGCGACGGCGAAGCAGTCGCGGCTGCGTTGGCTGTGGATTACATCCGCAGCACGCAATCGGGCGCATTGCCCAGGCTGGGCCGGCCCGAACCGCAAGGAGCGGCTGGCGCATTGCTGATGGATGCAGCGACACGCGCGAGTTTGGAAATCTTGCGATCCAGGGATGGGGGTGGTCAGCATACGCTGTTCGCGGCCGTGCATCGCACTTTAACGGCGGCGGGTGGTCGAGCGCTGTCGGCATGGTTATCGGCTCCACTGACGGACCTGACAGCGATCGTTGCGCGTCAGGACGCGTGGTCCTGGTGTCTGGCTAATCCCGACGCGACGGACCGATTGCGCGTGATACTGAGAACGGCACCAGATATGGCCCGCGCGTTGGGCCGGCTGTCGTTAAACCGAGGGACGCCCCGGGATCTCGGCGCGATCCGACACGGTCTGGAGGCAGCGCACGGTATTTACAAAGTTCTAGAGGCGCCTCTCCCAGAGGCGCTCGCCGGTGCACGGGCGGCAATTCCGATTGGTTCCCCATTGGCGGAGGAATTGGCTCAAGCTCTAGCCGACCCAATTCCGGCGCGATTGGAAGATGGCGGCGCAATACGGACAGGGTTCGACGGGGAACTTGACGCGCATCGGACGCTCCGCGACGAGAGCCGCCAAGTCATAGTTACGATGCAACTCGACTTCGCACAGCGCTTCGGTGTCGCTAGCCTAAAGATCAGGCACCATGCCCAACTGGGCTACATCATCGAGGCGCCCTCGATTGCCGTCGAAAAACTGCGGCAATTTCCGGAACTGACCTTGCGTCAGGGTATGGCGAGCGGGGCCCGATTCACCACGCCGGTGTTGTCCGAACTGGATCAGCGTATCCGAGAGGCGTCGGAACGGGCTGCAACGCGAGAGCATTTGGTTTTTGATCACTTGGTCCAGCGGGTGCTGACGCACGCCGAACAGCTAGCCACGTGCGCCGAAGCGGTCGCATTCCTGGATGCAGTGCAATCTGCTGCGAAACTAGCGGAGAGCGGCATATGGGTACGGCCGAAGCTAACCGCCACAGATGATTTTTGCATCGAAGCCGGACGCCACCCGGTCGTCGAAAGCGCGCTCATCGGTCACGCGGCATTTGTGCCGAACCGCTGCGATCTCTCGCTCACTCAGCGTGTAATGCTGCTCACCGGACCGAATATGGCTGGAAAGTCAACCTTCCTGCGTCAGAATGCGCTATTTGTGGTTCTTGCGCAGGCTGGACTGCCGCTTCCGGCAGAGTCCGCCGTGGTTGGGATTGTAGACAGGCTGTTCAGCCGCGTCGGCGGGGCCGATGATCTTGCGCGCGGCCGATCCACCTTCATGGTCGAGATGACCGAAACTGCCGCGATTCTCCACCAGGCGGGACCTAAATCGCTTGTGGTCGTTGACGAGATCGGCCGGGGCACCTCTACCCTTGATGGATTGGCGATCGCCTGGGCGGTTCTTGAGGCCCTCCACTCCGCGATACGCTGCCGCACCATTTTCGCCACACATTTTCATGAACTTGCGGAACTCGCCGATCGCCTGCCGCGGCTCAAGCCCCACACGATGCGAGTCAAAGAATGGAAAGGCTCCGTTGTCTTTCTGCATGAGGTCGCCGAGGGCGCGGCGGGACGATCGTGGGGCGTTCATGTCGCGGAACTTGCGGGTGTTCCTACGCAAGTGGTTCGCAGGGCGGCATCGGTAATGGCGGCCTTGGAAAAGCATAGTGGACCATTAGGCAAGTCAGCGTCAATTCAGGCTCTACCGTTGTTCGCCGCAACAATTCCGGACGAGCAGCCCGAGCTCCAGCCGGCCAATATCTCACCGTTGCTCGATGCCTTGGATCAGATGAGCCCGGACAACATGTCGCCCAAACAAGCACTCGATGCCCTTTATCGCCTGAAGTTGCTCGTGCCGGGTTGCACGGATGGCAGCAAATCGTCCGATCAACGCAATGTTAACTCCTATCCCCCTGCCGCGTGCCCCTGAGGCCGCAGCCTCCCTTCTCTCCGACGCCCTCGCTGGCATCGCCGGGGAGAGCGGCTCAGTCTCCCGAGACGCGGCCGTCGGGGCGTTCCGGCGTCATCTCGCCCGCATTCAATCGTATGTGCAACATGCTTTTGAGCAGGAGCAGATTACCGGCCTGCAGGCCGCCCGGTTGCTAGGCGCCCTGATTGATGGGGTTGTTTCTGCATTGTTCGAACATCGTACAGGCAAAGCCGAGCTGGGGTTCGTCGAGAACCTCAGCATCGCCGCGACAGGCGGCTATGGCCGCGGCGTGCTGGCACCGTTCAGCGACATCGATCTGTTGTTCCTTACAGCTGAAGACCCCATGGCGGAAACGCTGCGTGTGGTGGAGTACATGTTGTACTTCCTCTGGGATCTTGGACTGAAAGTTGGCCATGCGACACGGTCGATCGGGGACTGCCTGCTAGAGGGATCGAAGGATACGACGATTCGGACGGCGTTGCTTGATGCACGGTTTCTGACTGGTAACAAACTATTGTTTGGCGAATTCCATCGCCGTTTTCGCGCTGCCTGCAAGGAGGCCGGCGCCGCCGAGTACATCGCAGCGAAGCAGGCTGAACGAGCACTTCGCCACCGGCGGTATGGCGACAGCCCATTTGTAGTCGAGCCTAATGTCAAGGAAGGCCGCGGCGGCCTGCGTGATCTGCAGACTTTGTATTGGATCGCGCGTTATGTATTCGATACTCAGACGATGGGCGAACTTGCCGATCTCGGCGGCATCCTTACGCAACAGGAGGCGCGGCACGGTCGACGTGCCTGGGAATTTCTCTGGACCGTCAGGTTCCACTTGCACTACGTGGCGGGCCGAGCCGAGGAGCGGCTGACATTCGATTTGCAGCCGGTAGTTGGGGCGAGGATGGGATACACCCGCCACGGCCGCCAGGACGGCGTCGAGCGCTTCATGCGCCATTATTTCCTCACCGCCCGGGAAATCGCCCGCCTGACACGTATCCTGGAGCCGGCCATCCTACGATCTGCGCTGGGACCACCGGCGCTCGAGGCCGAGACCGACGACGCGTTGTTATCGGCGGGCTTTGTTCTGGCAGAGGGTCAATTGCTGCCGATCGCCGGTCGGGATTTTGATGCTGAACCAATCCAAATGCTGCGCATCTTACAACTTGCTCGCGATCGCGGGCTGGAGCTTCATCCACTTGCGGTTCGATCATTTATTCAAAACGAGCGCCGAGCGGTATCACTCCGGGGGGATCCAGAGGCGGCCAGGATCTTCATAGATCTACTGTGCGGCAAGGAACATGATGGTCATCGCCCAGGTGGACAGCATCCCGACGGAGCACGCTGGCTCGGTATCCTTAATGAGACGGGATTTTTGGGCCGCTATTTGCCTGATTGGGCCCGTATCGTCGGCCAAATGCAGTTCGATACCTATCATATTTTTACGGTAGACGAGCACACTATAGAGGCAGTGCGCGTCCTCAATACGCTGGAACGGGGAGAACTCGCCGAAGTCGCGCCAATCGCATCGCAGTTGGTGGGCCACGTACAGTCACGGCGCTCACTCTATCTGGCAATGTTGCTGCACGACATCGCCAAGGGTCGCGGCGGTGATCACTCGACTCTGGGGGCCGAAGTAGCGGTTGAGGTGGGCCCGGCTCTGGGTCTGACGGACGAGGAAACTGAGACGGTTTCCTGGCTGGTACTCCATCATTTGCTGCTAAGCGCGACGGCTTTCAAGCGCGATATCGATGATCCCAAGACGATCCTGGATCTAGCTGACACGATCCAGTCGCCTGAGCGACTAAGGCTGCTGCTTATCTTAACAGTAGCCGACATGCGTGCCGTTTCGAGCAAGGTATGGAATGGTTGGAAAGCTACTTTGCTGCGAGAGCTTTATTCTCGGGTCGCTGAGGTGTTGGCGGGAGGCCTCGCCACTACTGAACGAGACGTGCGTGTTGCGCGCGCGAAGCAGGCTGTTGGTAGCCTGCTGACGGATTGGACCCCTGAAGAGATCGAACATTTCGGCGGCCTCGGCTATGCGGGATACTGGTTGTCGTTCGATCCGGAAACCCATGCTCGTCACGCAAGGCTCATTCGAGACGCCGAGCATCGAAAATCACCTTTGACAGTCGATACGCAACCTCTCCCGGCTCGGGCGGTCACTGAGGTCACGGTCTACTGTGCAGATTATGCGGGTTTATTTAGCAAGATATCAGGCGCACTTGCAGTCGCCGGCGCCTCCATTGTTGATGCACGTATCCATACGATGACCAACGGGATGGCACTCGATACGTTCTGGATCCAGGACACCGCGGGGGGGACCTTCAATGCACCGCACCGGCTGGCTCGGCTCTCGGTCTTGATTGAGCAAGCCTTGTCAGGCCGGCTGCGCTTGTCGACCGAAATTCGACGCGTGTCAAAAATTCTGCTCGGCAGGCGCATGCAGGCAATTCACGTACCCCCGCGCGTGGTCATCGACAACCGCGCCTCGAATACATACACCGTACTTGAAGTCAACGGCCGAGACCGGCCTGGCCTGCTGCATGACGTGACTGCGTCGATCAGCGATCAGGGACTTCAGATAGCGTCGGCCCATGTGACAACATACGGTGTCCGGGCCGTCGACGTTTTTTACGTAAAGGACGTTTTTGGACTAAAGGTCGAAAATGAGCGCAAGTTACGTCAACTTAGGGAGGCGCTGCTTCTCGCATTAAACAATCCTGACGATGTGACTCCGCCAGTTAACATACCTCCCGTACGTAAGGTTAAAAAAGCCTCTGCAAGGTGACGCGAGGAAAGCCTCACTTATCCCCTCATTTCAAATGACCTCGAAAAGTCCGCTGAACGACCGGCATTTTGATACGGTCTCGGCGAAGCGGGCCATAAGGGGGAATAGTCTTTGATCTGGCATGGTTGGGATCAGTTCGTAGAGCATGCAGCCTTGCCTGAACAACGAGTGAGTGCGGATCTTCGACGTGTTGGACTTAAGTAATCGATCCATACCGAGGCTTTCGCCGGCGGCGCCGAGCATTGTGAGCAGCACCATGGCGAATGCGTTGATGAGCAGCAACCGGTCGCGCCGGGTTGGTTCGCCGATGCGCGTGGCACCAAGCCCCATGCCGAACCGCAGATCCTTGGTATCGCGGAAGTTAGGCTCGATGGTCCAACGTTTGGCGTAATAGTTGACCTGCATTGCGGTCGAGGCCTCGGCATTGCTGACCGCAAGACACCAAGGCTCCTTCATGGCTTTTGCGTGGACACAGACCACCGCACCGACCTTATAGGCGTGCGATGCGGTGACCTGCGCACCGCGCAGCTTGCGTGCCCGGCCCGACTTGCCCACCCAGTCGGCGGCCGGACGCGTCTCGCCGTCGGCATCGGTGACGTGAATATTGCCGCGAAATCGGATGACGTAGCCAAATCCCAGATCATCGAGGAACTTGAATAGCTTGTGATCGCCAAAACCGCGATCGGCGAGGACCGTGACGGCACAATCTGGCGGCACAAGTTGCTTCAGTCGCAGCAGGCAGGCGTCCTCAAAATCGTTGCGCTGGTCTGTAAGTTCCTCTTCCAGACGGTCACCCACAGCAGTGGCGTGGCACGGCCATGTCCGGTCACCAGGTTGAGCGCGAGCGTTGCCTGGCCATCGCCATCGAACTCGGTCCAGTCCACAGCGACAACGATTTCCTTCCGCGTGCCGATCAGATGCGGCACCCAGCGGGCGAAGCTGTCCCAGACATCGATGTTCTGATTGCTGAGCAACCGATCGACCTGTTTGATCGCGTGCTTGGTCACCAGACCGCGCGCCTGCGCCAGCGCCTGCCCAATCACCGCGACCGCTAGCGACGCGCTGGTCATTACGCCCAACGTGGCCCCGGCCAAGGCATCAGCCCGCTTGGCATGAAGGTCATGCTCATACAGGCCTTCGATAAACCCACGAATATCCTTCAGGCGCCCGCCAAGCCAACGCTCCACCTTGCCCATGACACCCTCACCCGCCAGCACTTCAACATGCTGTAGGGAAACGCGCCGGATTCACGCTAGATGTGGACCAGTAAAAATGAGGGGAGTCGTGAGGAGGAAAGCCGTTCCTCAATCGCCTTGCACAGCATCCCGATTTAATTGGGTCTAGTAGAAGCTCAGCGATGAGGAGCACTACGTCAAGGTCCTCAAGGAGTTGTCCGACACGCACTTTCGGAAGGCGAAGAAGATCACGCTGTGCAAGACAATCTCAACATCCACAAGCCGGCGTCACTCTGTGAGGCGTTTCCTGCCGCCGAGGCGCGCCGGTTGGTTGAGCGGTTCGAATGGCATTACACGCTAAAACACGGCAGCTGGCTGAAAATGGCCGAATCCGAACTCACCGTCTTATCCAGCCAATGTCTCGATCGGCACATTGCCGATAAGCGGACCCTGGTCGGGGAAGTCGCCGCATGGCAGCAGAGCCGAAACAACAACCACGTCAAGACCGATTGGCAGTTCACCACCACCGCCAATGCCCGCGTGAAGCTGAAGCGGCTCTACCCTGCAATATGAACAACTCGGGGTACTAGGACGGATTAGGGCCGCCCGCTCACACGACAGTGTGAAGCGCCTGCCCCTCGTCGGCCACGGGGGTGGTCATCCGAAGCACGCCGTGCCGCAGTTCGGGCGTAAGCGGTGCGGGCCCGACCGCCCGGATGTGATTCGATTTGTGCGGTGTTTATGGACGACGCACTGACGATGAATTGGATTGCTGCGAGGATCCGAGGACGGTGAGTGAGGTGGTCCCCAAATCCGAGACAGGTAGCTAAGAGGACTAGCGCCCCTAAAACGGCCTGAGGCCATGGTTAGGGGTTACAGATGGCGAATGTTCGCAAAAAGCACGGGGTTGATTTCAAGGCTAAGGTAGTAATGGCGGCGGTTCGCGAGGACAGTAGGGTGGCGGAGCTGTCGAGCCGCTATGGCGTCCACACCAGTCAGATCCATGTGTGGAAGAAGACGGTCATCGACGGGGTCGGCTCCCTGTTTGCCAAAGGCAAGGGGGGTCCTCAGACAGCGCCATCGCCGACGATGCCGCGGTTGGCCAAGCTGTATGAAAAGATCGGCGAACTCACAATCAGCGGGATTTTTTCGCAAAAGGTCTGGTCCATGAACCAAGTCGCACGGCGGTCGCTGGTCGACCGCGCCGACGCCGAGTTGTCGATCGTGGCGCAGTGCCGCCTGCTGAAGGTGGCTCGTTCGTCGCTGTATTGGCGCTCGGCGGCGGTGAGCGAGGACGATCTTGGGCTGATGCGCCGGATCGACGAGCTGTATGTGGCGACGCCGTTCTAAGGTGCTGCGGCGGGATGGTTGGGTGGTGAACCGCAAGCGGGTGCGACGTCTAAGGCGGTTGATGCGGATCGAGGCGATCTACCAGAAGCCGAACACCAGCCGCCTTCACCCGGATCATGTTGTTATCCTCACCTTTTGCGCGACCTGGCGATTGACCGGTCGAACCAGGTGTGGTGCGCCGACATAGCGTATGTGCCATTGGCGAAGGGGTTCGTGTACCCGGTCGCGTTGATGAATTGGTTCAGCCGCGGGGTTCTCGCCTGGCGTTTGTCGACTGGCATGGACACTGGGTTCTGTGTCGAGGCCTTGCAGGAGGCGCTGGATCGGCATGGTTCGCCCGAAATTTTCAACTCCGATCCAGGGCGTGCAGTTCACTCAATGCCGCGTTCACCGGCGTGCTGGCGGCCAGCGCCAATAAAGGCAGTTTGTCCAGAATGGACGACTTGATGCTTCGCGTCTACGACCATCTCGCAGAGTTTTTGCCAGCGTCTATCTGAATCCTGCCGTGCACGTCCTGCAACCGGAATCAGGAAATTCGATAGGCAGTTGGTATTCCGGGACACTATTGTCCGGTTAAACTCGAAAAAATTCAATTGGTTCTCGTTGTGAGTATTCCGATCTGTCGGCCTCGCGAGAGAACGCAGTCTGGATTTCTATCTTTTCGAATACCGTCACCGAGAAGACCTGCAGCAATGTGTAGAGCGGCGCCTCCAGGTTGAGCCGTTTGCGGACGACCGCCACCAGTACATAAACCGAAACAGCAATCCAGATTCGCGACTTGACCGCGTTCTCCGAGGTGCCGTAGAGCCGCTGGATCCGCAGGCGCTGTTTTATCCACTTGAAAAACAACTCCACCTGCCAGCGGCTTTTGTACAGGTCGCAGATCGTCAATGCCGGCAACGCAGCCTGATTGGTCAGAAAGATCAGTGTCTTGGCCGTTTCGGCGTTGCGAAAGCGAATGCGCCGCAGATGCACAGGGTAGTCCTGGCGGGTGCGAGGACCGTCCAATGCGACGGTTTGATCGGCGATCACGCCGGTGGTCCGGTCGGTGGGCGAACCGGCATAGATGCGCCAATCGCGCAACTCATTGGCATCCGCAAGGGTGGCGCGGCGGACCGGTTCGCCAAGGCCCATGTGGTAGAGCTTCGCCGCTTGTGCCGCGAGGCAGGCCTCGATGTCGCGCAAACTCTCGCGGTAGGTCAACTGGGGGAACGCCATGATCTGATATTGCGCGGCGCAGGACACCTGGCGCACGGCGCGGTTGCCGTCGTAGCGCGCGACGATCCGGTCGAAGCTGCTCCAGGGCAAAAAATCCATGAGCTGCGCGAATAGTGTCCTGCCGGTGTTCATGACCGAGCCCTCCCGACAGCATCGTCACGAAGAGCCGCCAGTTATTCAAACCCGCCCCAGCAACAACCGTCGGAAAGCCTTATGCATCAATGGGCTGGCGTGCCATTTGTGGGATCAACTTGAGCTGGATGAGTTGGGCGCCGCGACTGCCCCCGTCACGACAGGGCAGGCGCTGGCTGAACGTGCTGAAGACGCTGGTCACTTACCGATTGATCGATCCCGGCAGCGAGTGGCGGCTGCATCGGCAATGGTATGAACGCAGTGCTATGGGCGATCTGCTGGGCGAAGAATTGTAAGCGTCGCGGCAACACCACGGGGCGCTTGACGGCTACGCCGAACTGATCGTCGCCGGCATGCACGCCGGGTTCCAGTTCCACGGCAGCAGCGCGTGCAATTCGTTCCGTTTGGTTTGTCCTGATACGATGCGTTCAAGGACATCGGTCAACCAGGCCAGCGGATCGAGTTTGTTCAGCTTTGCCGTTTGGATCAGCGTTGCGACCAGTGCCCAATGTTCGCCTCCACTATCCGAGCCGGGGACATAATGCCGGGTTTCTGACGTTCGAAGCGGAGGTCTCCTATCCGTTTCATCCACTGGTCGGCCAGACTGTACTTGTGATCGGCGACCACGAGCATGATGGTGTCCACCATTTTCTGATCCGCCAACCGCATGGCGGTTCCTACCAGATCCCAGATTGGATGTTCGATCCGGCGACAAGTAGTCTCGCGCTGGTACCGACCCCGCGGCTTCCTGTCACCGAACTCGTCTTGCTGCGCGCCCTTGTCGATCGTCTCGTAGCCTATCCTCCGGAAAAAAGAAGTCCTGGAGGAGTCGGCAATGAGAAAGTTGCTCCGCGCACAAATGGATCTGTTCGTAGTTCCGACCCGATCCGCCGAACTGACCGGCGTCGAACGCCAGACCGCAATCGCACTTCTGCAGACACTGCTGAGGGAAGCGGTGATGACACCGAGCGGCGAGTTATCGAGCTTCCGGGAGAAGGATGCGGGCGATGAGTAAGATCACGTCGGAGCATCTTGCCCGCGCCGCCTTCGTGTATGTGCGTCAGTCGACTGCCTATCAGGTGGTCAACAATCTTGAGAGCCAGCGGCGCCAATATGGCTTGGTGGAGCGCGCGCGGCATCTCGGCTGGGACGACGTTCAGCTCGTCGATGACGATCTCGGTCGGTCCGGCGGCGGGACGGCCCGGCCGGGGTTCGAGAAACTCCTGGCTGCAATTTGCGAGGGCAGGGTCGGCGCAGTGGTATCACTGGAAGCGTCGCGCTTAGCTCGGAACGGTCGTGATTGGCATACACTGCTGGAGTTCTGCGGTCTGGTCGGTACATTGATTGTGGACGAAGAAGCTATCTACGATCCGCGTTCGCCCAACGACAGGCTGTTGCTGGGCATGAAGGGAACAATGAGCGAGATGGAGCTGTCGGTCTTCCGTCAGCGGTCCGTCGAGGCCATGCGCCAGAAAGCTCGGCGTGGCGAACTTCATTTGACCGTCGCAGTCGGGTACGTGAAGACCGACGACAACCGTATCGAGAAGGATCCCGATCGGCGGGTGCAGGACGGCATCGCGCTCGTCTTCCACAAATTTGCCGAACTTCATTCAATCCGCCAGGTGCTACTATGGTTCCGACAGGAGAATGTCCCTGTCCCTGCGATCGTACAGGGTCGCGGCAAAGGCCAAATCGAGTGGAAGGCGCCGGTTTACCACACGCTTTATCACGTGCTGACGAACCCGGTGTACGCCGGCTCCTACGCCTACGGCCGGCGCAGGACGAGCGTAACGATCGCTGGCGGGCGGAAGCGAATCTTGCGCGACAACCTCCGCCGCAATTGGAAGGAGTGGGAGGTTTTGATCCATGACCACCACGCCGGCTATATTACTTGGGTCGAGTTCGAGAGGAACCAGCACCTGATTGCCGACAACGCCAATGGCAAGAGCTACATGGGTCGTGGTTCGATAAGACGCGGCGAGGCGTTGTTGCCGGGACTATTCCGCTGCGCACGCTGCGGTCGGCGACTGCATATTCAGTACACGGGCAAAGGCGGCAATACGCAGCGATATGCCTGCAAGGGAACGTTCAGCATCAACGCCGTCAGCAATTGTATTGGCTTCGGCGGGATGCGGGTCGACCGCGTCGTCGCCCAGGAGGTTGTGGCCCGCTTGCAGCCGCTTGGGATCGAGGCAGCGCTGGCCGCGATGGAAGCCGATAAGGAGCAGCAGTGCGATAAGCGCCAGCAGATCGAGAACGCAATTCAGCAAGCCCAATACGAGGCTGCCCGGGCGCGCCGGCAATATGACGCCGTAGACCCCGACAATCGCCTGGTTGCTGGCGAACTGGAGCGGCGCTGGAATGAGAAATTGGTTCAACTACGCGACTTGGAGATCCAACGCGAAAGCCTCGATCAAACGAAGCCGACGCCAACGCTCTCAGCCGATGACCGTGCGAGGCTGATGACACTCGGCAAGGATCTTGCCAAGGCGTGGAATAGTCCTGGCGCATCAATCGAGATACGCAAGAAGATCATTAGACTACTTGTAAAAGAAATTATCGTTGATGTTGTCGACAACAAGTTAGCACTCGTTATTCATTGGCAAGGTGGCGACCACACCGAAATGACGGTCAAGAAGAACAAGGTTGGACATACCCGTTGGACGGTGGAGGCCGATGTCGTCGATCTCGTGCGCGTACTGGCGCGACAACTGCCGGACATGGCGATCGCCGCCATCCTAAATCGCTCCGGCAAGCTGACGGGACGTGGGGCCACGTGGACGCGGACCCATGTCCGGGGTCTGCGGAACACCAACGGCATCGCCACCTATCGCGAGGGCGAGCGGGCCGAGCGCGGCGAGGCAACGCTCGACGAGGCCGCGGATATTCTGAGGGTAAGCCGTGCCACGGCCTACCGAATGGTCCTCGCCGGCGTGCTTCCAGCCCAGCAGCTCTGTGCCGGGGCACCCTGGATAATCCGGCTTGCTGACCTGCAGCAGGATGCCATTCGTCGAGATGCTGAGGCCAGGCGGTCACGGCGCCCGATATCTCAAAATCCGCTGCAAAATTCCCTTGCTTTATAAGGACGTCGTCGGATGAGCAGTATGGCGCACCAACGTCGGTGCCGGCGAACAACGCGTTTTTTCGCCCAAGGGCAACCGGACGCATGGCCCGCTCGACGGTGTTGGTATCAAGCTCCAGGCGACCGTCATCCAGGAACAAGACCAATCCGCTCCAGTGATTGCGCGCATAGCGGATGGCCTGGGCCAGGGCGGAGCGGCCGGAGATGCGGTCCAAGGTCTCGTTCAGCCAGGCCTGCATCGCCTCGACCAGGGGGCGGCTGCGTTCCAGACGGATGGTGCGGCGCTGGTCAGCGGTCTGGCCGCGGATATCGGCTTCGATCGCATATAGGTCGGCGATCCGGCGCAGGGCTTGCTCAGCAAGCGGCGACTTCGTCGCGACATGGATGTCGTAGAACTTGCGTCGCGTATGTGCCCAACAGAATGCCAGTTGCACTCCACCATCCGTCGCTGCCTTCACCAGACTGCCAAACCCGGCATAGCCGTCGACCTGAAGCAGTCCGCGGAAACCTTTCAGATGGCTGGCCGGATGCTCCGCCTTGCGGTCCTCGCTATAGGCATAAGCGGCAACCGGGTGACCGGGTCCCTGCCAGGGGCGGTTGTCGACCGCATAGCACCAAAGGCGTCCGGTCTTGGTGCGGCCGTTGCCGGGGTCGAGCACGGGCAATGTCGTGTCGTCAGCAAACACTTTGGGCGACGATAGAACAGTGCTCAGCATCAGCTCGTGCAGCGGGGCGAGCCACCAGCAGGCACGACCGACCCAGTTGCATAATGTGGAACGATCCAGCTCGATGCCCTGACGGGCAAAGATCTGCGACTGGCGATACAGCGGAAGATGGTCGCCATACTTGCTGATCAGCACCTGCGCTATCAGCGCCTCGGTCGCCATGCCGCCGTCGATTGGACGGTCGGGTGCGGCGGCCTGAACGACAGCATTTTCGCAGGCGCGGCAGCCGTAACGCGGCCGGCGGATCAGCCGAACCCGGAACTGAGCGGGGACATAATCCAGCATCTCAGCCTGGTCTTCGCCGATCTGGTGCAGCGAACCGCCGCAGCAGGCGCAAGCTTTGTCTTGGACGTCGACAATGACCTCGACCCGCGGCAAATGGGCGGGCAAGGCGCCGCGATTGCGCTTGGGCGGTTTGCCGGCGGATGGCCTGGTCTTCGCCTTGGCCGCCGCCTCCAGCCCAGCCATCTTCTCGGCCACGGACTGTTCCAGGTCCTCGCTCGCCTGCTGCACCGTCTCGTCGGCCAGCTTCTCCGATCGGCGGCCGAAGCGATTGCGCTGCAGGCCAGCAAGTTGAAACTGCAGCCGCTCGATCTCGGCCAGCGCCGCGCGCAGGATCGCTTGCAGCGTAGCGGGATCCTCGGGCAGGTCTGCGGGTGCTTCGAACACGCCCGCAGGCTGCGACGTCGTTGCGAATCGGGTCCAATGAATCTGGCGTGAGCACGCCGTCTAACCCGCGAGTTCCGGGCGGCGGACGAGGGCGGGCATGCGCCAGTCGATGCCTTCCAGTAACATCGATAGCTGGGCGGGCGTCAGCGATACCCGCCCGGTGTCGGTGACCGGCCACTGGAAGTGGCCTTTGTCCAGCCGTTTGCTGAACAGGCAAAGACCCTGTCCGTCAAACCAAAGCAGTTTAATCAGCCCGCCACGTTTACCGCGAAAAGCCAACAAGGCGCCGCTGAACGGGTTTTCTTGCAGCACCTGCTGGGCCAGCATCGCCAGTCCGTCCATCCCTTTGCGCATGTCGGTGTAGCCGCATGCCAGCCAGACACGCGCGCCCGATGGCAGAACAATCATCCGCGCAGCGCCGTCAGCACACGGCGCAAGGCACGCGGATCGATCCCGGCGTCGACGCGAACCGTCGTGCCGTCGGACAGGGCAATCTCGATCAGACCGGGCGGCCGCGCTGGAATATCCACGGGGGCCACCGGCTGAGGCGCCACTTCAACGCGGGCAAAGCGTCCGAACGCCGCATCAGGTTGCGCCGCCCTCAGGGCGTGCCGCCAAGTATAGAGTTGACCTGTGCTGATGCCGTGCAGCCGCGCAATGTTCGTGGGCGATGCCCCAGGGGCCAGGCTCTGAGCCGCGATCGTCTGCTTCTGCTCGGTTGTCCAACGGCGCCGGCGTTCGCCGCGCGGGATCAAATCCACCCGAAGGGTCGGAGCGCTCTTACGACTGGTCGTATGTGCGCTCTCTGTTGATGCCGCCGTCCTGGCCGGGGTCGCGTCCGTGTCCATAGGGCGAAGTCAACCATACTCGACCCCGGGAAAGCCATGTGGGGGCTGCGCAACGCTTACGAAGAATTCGACCTGGTGCAGAAAGATAACCTGTATCGCTGCCTCGACAAACTGCTGGCACACAAGACGGAACTATTCAGTTTCCTGCAGCAGCGCTGGAAGACGCTGTTCGACGCCAAGTTCGAAGTCCTGCTCTACGATTTGACCAGCACGTATTTCGAGTGCGATCCGACTGAGGCCGGCAAGCGACGGCATGGCTACAGCCGGGACAAACGTTCCGACTGCGTCCAGGTCGTCATCGCCCTGATCGTGACGCCGGATGGTCTGCCGCTGGCCTACGAGGTGATGCCGGGCAACACTTCGGACAAGACGACGCTGCGCGACTTCCCGCCTGCCCGATTACGCCGCGCAGATCTTGAGCAGGGCGCGGGCAAGGTCGTCAATTCCGTAGGGCTTCGTGAGGGTGGGAATGTCGCGGAACTCATC
>CAVYXX010000099.1:0-21954 GCA_963772355.1 uncultured Alphaproteobacteria bacterium
CGGACACTGTGGACGCAAGCTGCATGTAAGGTATTGGGGCGGCCGCGGCACCAATGCACGCTATCTTTGCAAAGGCGACTTTGATGATGGCGGGCAGTATTGCATTGGGTTTGGAGGCAGCTCGGTAGACCGCCGGGTAGGACAAGAATTACTAAAGGTGATCGCGCCTTTGGGGGTGGAAGCCAGTCTGCGAGCGCTCGAAGAACTGAGCGCCGACGGCGCCGCTCAATGTGCCGCCCTGTCGCGCAAGCTGGAGCAACTGGTGTATGAGGCAAGAAAGGCCTTTGAACAGTACGACGCGGTAGATGCTCGCAATCGGCTTGCTGCGAGTGAGTTGGAGCGGCGATGGAACGAGAAGCTGGAGGAAATCGAGGGGTAGTCAAGCAACGGCTTTTCAGTCTGGATGCACAGCGTTATTCGGTATCAACCGAAGAAGAAATCAGAATACGCTCGATGGGTGAACGCTTTTCCGAAGTCTGGCAAAGTAATAACTGTCCTCCGACATTCAAGAAGATGATCTTCCGCACAGCCATCGAAGAGATCATCGTGCACACTGACCTGGATAGAAAGTCCCTTGAGTTGATAATTCACTGGAAGGGAGGTGTGCATACCCAACTTGCGATGGAGCGGCCACGCTCTGCAACGGAGACCGCCACGCCTGTGGAGGCGCTGGATATCATCCGTAGTATGGCTGTTCGCCACGGCGACGACCAGATTGCCTCGGTATTGAACCGACGCGGCTATTCCACGGGCAAAGGGAAGCGATGGAATCAGGTTCGCGTGGCGACAGCCAGGCGCAACCATTCCATCGTCGGTCAAAAGCGAGCCCTGCCCGACCCGGAGAAAGTTAGTTTGAGCCAAGCTGCACGAATATGCGGCGATCGAACGGCTGGTGGAGGCCGACCTGTTAAAGCGTGAACAACTGACTCCCCGTGCACCCTGGGAAATTCGCCGCAGCGATTTGGACGCCGAACCCATTCGCAGAATTATCGATCGCCTCCACCGCACCGGCAAACTGATTTTGCAAGGGGGCTGCACGAAGGACCAGCTTGCCTTGTTCACTGAAAATGCTGGAAATGATAATGCCGGGTATCATGTCTGAGGGTTCTGCAACAGGTTCTGTCCCCAGGTGTGCAGCACACCAAGGAAGCCGATCTCCGCGCCCAGATGCTCCGGGTCGGCGGCAATGGTGCGCAACGTCTCCGACGCTGCCCTGAACAGGATATCGTACACCACGGTCTGGTTCTGGAACGCGATGACCTCGATCGCCGCCGGGACGGTGAAGACGACGTGGTAGTAGGGTACCTCGAGCAGTTCCGCTTGGCGGTCCGTCAGCCACTGGGCTCGTGCGAGGCCCTGGCACTTCGGACAGTTCCGGTTTCTGCACGAATTGTAGGACACGCGCTGATGGCCGCAATCGCCGCAACTCTCGACGTGACCGCCAAGGGCCGCGGTACGGCAATTCTCGATCGCGGTCATGGCGCGCCACCGTGCGATCGACAGCGAGGCGCCATGCCGATCACGGAAAGCCGGGCCGAAGTGGCGGAACACGTCCGCCACTTCCAGCCCCTCGCGGGACACGTCCGCCCCGTTAGGCGGGCACGAGGTCCGGCACGACTGGTCTCATCACTTGCAATGCGTCCAATGGACTGGCGGTGGCGCAGACCTTGCTGGTGGCGATGCGCAAATACCTTGACGTGGTCGCGAGATTCTTGTGACCGAGCAGCAATTGGATCGTCCGCAAATCGGTGCCGCATTCCAACAGGTGAACCGCGAATGCGTGCCGCAGACAATGCGGCGTAATTGGCCGCGTGATGCCGGATCGCGCACGCGCTCTGCGGCAGGCATCCTCAACGGCATATGTCGTGATCGGCTCGCCGGACCGCTTGCCCGGGAATAGCCACTCCTTTGGCCGAGCGATCTTCCAATACTCACGCAGAAGCTCTAACAGCCGGGGCGAAAGCATAACGTAACGATCTTTCCGCCCCTTGCCGGCCTCTACGCGGATGACCATCCGTTGGCTGTCGATGGCAGCTGGCTTCAGCCGGACCGCCTCGGAAACACGCAACCCCGCCGCGTAACAGACCGTCAAAATCAGCCGCTGCTTCGGGATTTTCACCGCATCCAGGAAA
Source organism: uncultured Alphaproteobacteria bacterium (assembly GCA_963772355.1). GTDB lineage: Bacteria > Pseudomonadota > Alphaproteobacteria > Acetobacterales > Acetobacteraceae > Rhodopila. The sequence goes on from CAVYXX010000099.1 coordinate 2,133, forward strand.
GCCGCCACCTCCTTGGGGCTCAGCACTTCGGGAAGCTGGTGCGGCTTGCGAAAGCTCGGGATGTCATCCTTGATGCTCCATTCCCGGCGAAGGGTGACGGTGTACAGGAATCGAAGCGCGGAGACCGCGACAGTGACCGAACTGGCTGCCAGGCGCTTGTCCTGCGCCGGGTAAAGCTGCCAGGCTCGGATCTCGGCTGGCCCGAGATACTCTGGCGACCTGCGAAAATGGCGAGCGAACCTGCCGACTTGCTCGACATAGCTGATCTGGGTCCGAGGGGCGAGGTTGCGAACCTGCATGTCCTCGATCATGCGACGGCGAAGTGGGGTCATGACCAACTCCTCTGTGAGAGAGCCGCGCCACGTGGCGCCATCGCATCGTCTCGCAGTTGAGTTGTTGGGCGAGGGGGCCGCGCACCGGTGCCCACCAACTGACCCTGTAGGCTCACAAAAACGCAGTCTAACTCACACGACTCCCGCGCAGCGGGTTAGTCCAACGCGATTTTATGGTAAGTTGGCATGCAGCGTTGCGCGCCTAGGTTGGTCGATAGGGGATCGGAGACAGGCTGACCAGGCCGGTAGGATCAATGCCCAGCGGCCAGAGTAAATTCGATATTCCGCCTTCTGCCATGAAATCAGCCGCCGGGCCGATCCTGATATTTCTGATCGCCCCCTTTGAATAAAGAAGTGGCATCGGACTCCTGATAAACGGCACCAACTGACTCCGCCTTGATCTCGTCTCTATTGGCAGGTCGGAATATTCGAGGCCGCCGATAATAATCAGCCTAACTTCGCTCTCATTCTTGTAGGCTTTGTGCTTGGTGGTGAGGCTGTTCGAAAGTATCAAAACGACGAGCTGGTCGCATATGTCGCCGATGAAGGTATTCCCTTGTTCGTTATCGGTGGACACCAGCGTTTGGCAGACCGGTAGACGTAAGGTCTTGAGGGCCACCGTCGCCGCAGCCTCAATCGCCTCGCGCTGGCGCTTCCGTGCTTCTGCCTCACAATATATTACTGGAGCGACGAAGACCTTCTCATTCGGCTTAGCTTTTGGCTCGTCCTCGGTCTGAAAAAGGTGCGGCGCCAAACCAAGAGCGAAGCCATGTCCGTTGTCTCCATAGGCGCGCCACTGACCGAGGTCATCTGGTTCCCGGCTGAAGCTGGCAACAAAGAATCCAAAAACTTTGCTCATATCGCGAATTAGAAACTGATTATGAACTCGCTCGCACAAGTGTTTGATAATACCGTCGTCTGAGGTTTTGGATATGCACCCAAGTTCCTTAACTGCCAATTCAATTCCATACCTGTGTTCACTTGGATCATTTAGATGAAAGATGCTGGTGAACCAGAATTCCTTATTCTTGATGATACCAATCAATCCGGCGGCATCCGTATAGTGGTAAAGTGGGATGGTAATCTTATTGACTTCGTCGCCCATTTTTAATTTCTGCGACACCCAAGAGGTAAACTCAGTCACTCCCGCTTGCAGAGTTGGGTGAAGCCCGTCCCCGTTCAGATCAATCATATCGCGAGCCTCGAAATCGTCTGCGGGCTAACATTGTAGCTGCGCCCTATGGAGCGAAGTGTTTCGCCGTCCACGTCGCGCCGCCTGATGCTTCGGCTGCTGGTGCGGGGTGAGCTTCGGCTTGCGCCCAAATTTCACACCCTTCGCCTTCGCGTCCGCCCGGCCTCGCGCCGTCCGTTCCTTGATGCGGCGGTGTTCCAGCTTCGCGGCAACGCCAAGGATCGCAAAAACGATCTCGGTGAAATCGGACGTGGTATCGAGGAACGGCTCGGCCAGCGAACGAATACCAGCCCCAGCCCGCTGCATGTCGCGGGCAATGTTGAGAAGGTCGGTTGTGTCGCGCGATAGGCGATCAACTGCCGGGACGATAACCACGTCGCCATGCGCGAGAACGGCCACCAGCTTTTTAAGCTGTGGCCGGTCGGCGGTCGTGCCGGTGATCTTCTCACGATATATCTTGTGGCATCCGGCAGCCTTGAGTTGGGCCGTCGAGCCGGTGAGGTCTTGCGCCTCGGTCGAGACGCGGGCGTAGCCGTAAATCATGCTTCACACAACGGAGCCAACGGGTGCTCCTTTCCCACGCCCGACATCAACATCGAAATTCGCGATGTCTCCGCTCAAGTCGAGGTCAATGGCCCACCGCTCGTGGATCAAGAGCTTCTGGTTGCCTGGGCGGGCGGCACGGCGTTGCCTACAGGCAATGGTCCGTCGGCGGATGTCAGCGGCGCCGTCCAGGGGCAGCAAATCTGGTTGCCGCTCACCCAAACGAGGACGATACAGGGCTCGCAAACGTATAGCGTGCATGCCACGGTATTGATGTTCCCCGCACAAGGTTCAAACGTCAGCCTCGGGTTTAATAGCGGTATAGGGGGCCAAACGACTACGTTTACGAATTGCCAACTCGCCGGTTTTCAGGGGTTTCCGTTCTAGCGCCTTCACTTGCCTTTGGGCGTCCTCGGCTAAGTCGTCTGCTGCTGCGAATTTCTTAACTAGAGCATGATCACGCTGAGCGGAACGTTCAAAGCGTGTGAATCATGCGATCAGACAAGAGGGTGGAGCATTTATAGCCTGCACAGTCAGGCTGAAACTGCTCTGATGACGTGTCGCAGCTAAACGCGCACCCCAAAACCGGCACCAACCGGCTAACCACCACCACCGCGATACGAATGACGTCAAATTCACGTTATGTTCTTGACATCGCCCTCAACCATCGCTAGAACAAATGCACAACCTCACACCGGACCGACCGATGGCTCGCCCACCCAACTCGTTTCTTGAAACGATCATCGCTTTCCTGCTGCCGTACTTCTCCGCAGCCTCCATGGACAAGCACGAAGCCCGGTCCGAGATCCTCGACACCCTGGCCTCCTACGAAACCCGCACACGCGCCGAAATGCTGCAGGCAGCCCACATCATCGCCTTCGGTATGACCACCCTCGACGTCCTCGCCGAGGCCAAAGCTGCCGAGATGTCACAATCGATGCGCCTCCGCTACCGAAGCTGCGCCAACAGCCTCAATCGCTCCACCCTCCAGACCGAAAAGGCGCTTGACCAGCGTCTCGGCGATGAACTTCCAGCCGCCCCCGCCGAAATGCAGGAGCCCGTCGACGACATGAGGGAGGCCTAGATAATGGCCGTCATCCAGCAGGCCAAGGCCAAGATCGAGACCCAGCGTCCCCGCGCCCACCCCGCCACCGGCCCGCATCTCGCGACCGAGAAGACGTCGAACGCCCAACTCTGGGCCAGCGCGATGCTGGACTCGTTGCAGCAGCCCGGCGCTCCGGTCCAATCCTCCCCCTAGAACATGGTTTAGGCAGAACTCTCCGGGACCACTTTCCAGGTTCGCCTTTTGACTGCAAAGATCCTACTGGTTGCGGGTTGCGCCCCTATAGGTCGAGCACGACATCGGCGTCGCCCCGCGGACTAGAGCGGCAAAGCCGAACCTCACCCTGCCCGCGAAGGGGCGACGGCTCTTAGATATACTCAAACGCGCCGCTCAGGATGCGCGTCGTGCAGGTGCCGCAGATGCCCGACCGGCAGCCGAAATTGGGGGCGAGGCCGATGGATTCCGCCAATTCCAGCAGCCTGCCCGGTCGCGCGACCATTCTGCCCCGGCATCGGAACGGACGCAGCGCACCCCAACCGCAGCAGCGTGCACCGGCATCGGCGGGTCCGGCGGTACCTCGGACTTCAGGATCGAATGAACTCGTAGAAGTGACCCGCAGCTAGACCGGGCGATCTCGGTGCCGTCGAATGGCCGAGCGCGTCTGAGGGACTAGAGTACCCGCGGGCTTCCGCTCATAGGCTAATTTCCGAATTCTCAAACTCATTACTTCACAGACCTGTTGGCGCGGATTGAGATATCCGCCGCCGTCGACTGCATCATGGCAAACCGCCGAAAAGTTCGACCACAGTGTCGCTGATTCCGGTCATACGCTTCGGATCCGGGCGACGAAAGCCTCCCACGGATGCCTTCCGTGGACGCAGTGCCGCCAAAGTTTCCGCTTGGCGCGTCGCAGCCGCAACGCCGTCCACGAGCGGAACCGGAATCTGATCTGCTATGCTGGCGGCTAATCCAGCGAGCGGCGCTCCAGCCAAAATGCACACCTCTGCTCCCGCCGCAACGGCGGTCTGGCAGAGCGCCACCAGCTTTACCCGCTTCTCCTCCGCAACCGACGCGATGTCGGCGAACGGCTCGTCCAGACAATGCACTCCGGAGCAGCGCTGCCGCAGCCCAACATGGTCGATCGAATCATGGAACCACGCACATAGGGAAGGCGCAAAGGTCACGACGGCGAAGCGGCGGCCGAGCATGCAGGCGGTGAGCATGGCCGCCTCAGCCATGCCGACAACCGGGATTGGTAGTAGTTCGCGCGCGGCCTCCAGTCCCGGATCGCCAAATGCTGCCACGATCGCGGCATCCACGCCATGCGCGTGACGTCCAAGCAGATCGAACAGCGCCGAGGCTCCGAGAACGGCCTCCGCCCGTGTGGCGATATAGGGCACGCCGGTTGTCGCGGTCACCGCCACGATCTCTGTGCCGGGCGAAGCCGCTCCCCGCGCGACCGCCGCCATACGCTGGGTTACCACATCGGTCGTGTTGGGATTGGCGAGCAGGATCTTCACCTTGAGGTTCCCCTTTGGCCAGCCTTTATAGTGGTTGGCACCCGTCGCATTTGTGTCTCCTCGTCCGAAGCGCTCGATGCTTCGCTTCCACCGAAAAAGCGCGTGGGATGCTTCTACCGGGATCGGACCACTGGGAAAAAGTTAGACCACCGTCACTTTCGTCTTCACAGAGTTAGCGATGAAGCAGACTTCGTGAGCTTCATGATGCATCTGGTCCAGCTTCGCCTTTGCTGGAGCCTCGCCTATCCATTCAATCCGGGGATGAAGAACAACCCGTGTGATAGCGCGCTTGCCCGGCGCAATTTCTTCCATTGCGCCCTCCGCATGGTCGCGATAGGCAGCAACGGCGAAGCCTGCGAGTTTGGCCACATGTAAGAAAGAAAGCATGTGACAGTTTGAAAGGGCGGCGACCAACATTTCCTCTGGGTCAACGGCTGCTTCCACTCCCCACTTGCCGACAACGTGCGGCGAGGCCGACGCAGGAATGACCGTTCCACCGTCAAAGCTCAACGTGTGGCCCCGGCTGTAACGGCCCTTAAGAAAGTCCTCGCCGCTGGCCAGCTTCCAATCGATGTCCGCAGTATAGGTCGGCGTCATCCCCTCACTTTCTTGACGCTGATAACTGTTGTCAATGCTGGGTATTCCCCCCAGACCCCGTCGCTGGGACAGCAAATTGGCCTCTGGATGATCGGCGGCTTCTCGCCTCGACTTGAGCATCGGTGAGGTTTCGACGGCGCCAAGCGCTGGGGGTCTCCCCGACGACACGTCGAAAGAGCTTCGACAGGTGCGCCTGATCTGCCAGGCCACACGCAAGCGCAATTTGACTTAGCGGATCTTCCGTTGTCAGCATCAGTTGCTGTGCCCTATCCAGCCTAAGCCGGAGCATGTGCATATGCGGAGTAGTGCCGAAGGTCTCCTTGAACGCACGGGAGAAATAACTGACACTTAGTGCGACCTGCTCGGCCACCGTATTTAGGCGGACCGGGCGGTCCAGATTCTCCCTCAGATACCGATCTACCTTGCGCTTCTGCCACGGCGCCAGACCGCCACGGGCACTCGCCAATTCAACCGCGGCCGGCGGTGTGAGGAATGTTACCATCTGCGCCACCGCCGCCCGCGTAGCTTCCGGATTCCGCTCCATCGCCCGGCGGAGATCATCGAGAAGTTGGTCGGCCGACAACCCCTCTTGCCTGCCGTCCTGCGAACGCAGTTTCGGATACCAACTGAAAGAGGGGGGTGCTTCGACCTGCGATATGCGATCCGTCGTCGCTGGCATCGTCCGCAAGCGTCGAGCGCCGACAGGCCAGTCAGGTGCACCTGACCCGCCGTTCTGCGGGCTCGGCGCGTCCAAGTTATCCATCACCGCAAAGACGTCGAGCCATTCGTGTTCGGACCAAGCTTCTTCTGGTCGCGAACGGCTGTGCCCATGGCTGAGACGAGCATACGAAGCCATCGGATACCTCCCCTGGGCGGCGACTAGGCCGCAGACACAGCCCCATTCACTAGCTGCGCCCAGCATCTAGGCACGGATTGGCAAAAGCGCCCGTTATGGCTTGTGAGCGCGGCTCGCAGTTGCTGTTAGTAGCTGCGAGTGGCGGGTGTTCGGCGGCCTGCGTGCGCTCCGATCATCTTCGCCTCGTAGGTCAAGAGGGGTCGGACCAGGCGGCGGAGTTGGAGAGGGGCTGCGTTGCTCAGTCAGAGCCAGAGAGTTTCGAATCGAGAGAACTCGCGCCGACTGGCGAGAAAATCGATTTGGACTGCCAGCTAGCCTAAAGTCGCCAACCAGCGTTCGGCAGCCTTCAGATCCGCGGTATCTGAGCCCTCCACGAATTGCTCGAATACCGGCTGCAGAAGCGCCCGACCGAGCTCGGACCGCCCCTGACTGGCGAAGAGAGCTGCCAAGTCGGTCGCGGTGCGCAACTCCCATGCGCGCGCACCCTGACGCCGGCTCAGCTCGAGCGATTGCTGAAGGGATAATTCCGCTTCGCCAGCGTCAGGCTGCGACTTTGACAAAAGAAGGCGTCCCTTCACCCGTAGCAGCTCTGGCATGTACGCGGCGTCGCCGTTTGTTTCCACCCGTTGGATCGTCTCGTTGATCACCTTGATGGCTTCGGCAAACCGTCCAATCGCTCCAAGTCCTTGGGCAAGCGAGATGTCGAATTCTGTGGTGATCAATTCGTAACGCACGGCATGAATTTTCTCTAGAGCTTCCCTCAGAATCTCCACGCCGTTTTTAGCATCGCCTCGGCGGATGGCCAGCTCCGCTTTGCGAGCCTGTCCGACGGCGACGAGGGGCTCCAGGGAATAAGATTCGGCTCGGGAGATACATGAATCTATGTGTTCTTCCGCGCTCCGGAGATCGCCCGTCCAAAGGAATATCGACGAAGCCCAGGCCAGGACGGAGACTAGTGATGCGGGATGGTCCATCTGTTCGGCGCTCTTGATGGTCTGGTCTGCGCGCTCGACGGCTTGAACCGGATAGCCTTGCAACCACAGCGTCCGCGCCAAGGCAATGCCGGCTCGATAGTGCCGGTCGTAGGCCAGATAAATCGAGTGGGTCCGCTGGGATCGCGACCAAATCAGCAGCAAAGCCTCGAGCTCAGTGCGGGCGGCGGCAAGGTCTCCCATGACCAGCAGTGACCTCCCTAAAATCGAATGGGCTAATGTAATACCGGCGGGGTCATCTATGCTGTCCGCGAGGGCTCGACAGCGCTTTGCGTAATGCAGGGCGATTTTGAAATCTCCGCCACGGAAGTGAAACATGTGCAGCATACCGAGCAGCCCCGCTTGGTGGAGGATGTCGCTACGTACTTCCGCGATCGTCAGGCTTCTGTTCAAGGCCAAACGTGCTGCGTCGCCTTCTCCTTGCATCTGCATCGATGAAATTCCGATCCCCGCCTGAAGATGCATCTCCTCGGATCCGCCACGAGCGGTATCGACGAGCGCGAGTATTGCCCGTTCTGACCACCGGTGGCATTCCGGGAGCAACGACATCACCAAGAAAATCGGCACGGCCGCAGCGGCAAGTCCGACGCCAATTTCGCGATCGCCGTTGACGCCGAAGCACCATTCCAGGGCAGCACGGACATTGTTGAGACCGTCAAGGTGCGGCGCGCGTTCCGTCCCGCTCGATAAGGTCGACCATTCGGTCCTGTTCTGCTCCAGCCATCCTCGATAGTAAATTGCGTGGCGTGCGGCGAAATCGGCGAGCTCGGCGTCGTCATCGCTGATTTCCAGGGCGTAAGCGCGCGTCGTGTCCAACAACCGATAGCGCATCGTTGTTCCGACGCGATTCGTCGCGACCATCGACTTGGCGACGAGGCTGCCAATGGCGCCGAGGATGAGAACCTGATCGACGGTCGCGCTCGTCACCACGGACCGCGCCGCCTCGAGCGTAAAATGGCCGACAAACACAGCAAGTCTGCGAAGCACCACGCGTTCCAAGGCAGACAGGAGCCCGTAACTCCAATCCAGTGTCGCTTGCAGCGTCCTCTGACGCGGCGGCGCTGTGCGCTGCCCCAGCCACGGCAAGGTGAGGCGTTGTTCGAGAAGGGCCGCGGTTTCCTGCAGGCCATAGGCCTCAACTCGCCCGGCGGCCAACTCGATCGCGAGTGGCACACCGTCGAGCTTTCGGCAGATGTTCGACACGATCGCCGCGTCCGAGTCATCGAGGTCCAAGCGGATGCCACTCGCTTCCGCGCGCTCTAAGAACAGCTGGACCGCAGGGAACGTCTGAGCAATCTCCGCGGTGAGCCCTGGATCGTCGGGCGGAAAACTGAGCGGCGCCAGTCGGTGCACCCGCTCGCCCTGTACCCTTAGAGCTTCGCGGCTCGTCGCCAAGATATGGACCTGAGGAGCTGCCAGAAAGACCCGTTCCGTCAAGCTCGCAGCGGCCTCTATGATGTGTTCGCAGTTATCGAGGATCAAAAGGATTTTCTTGTCGCGCAGATATGCAATCAGGCCCGGTATAGGGTCTTCGGATTGAACCGACAGCCCTAGCATTGACGCCAGCGAAATGGCCGCCAGATCGGCATCCAACAGCGCTGCGAGATCGACGAAGAGCACCGACCCGACGAACGCCTCCAGCAGATCATGCGCCACCGCCACGGCGACCGTCGTCTTGCCGACCCCGCCGGAGCCCACGATGGTGACGAAGCGCGAGGCGGCGAGCTGAACCGAAAGTGTGAGAATGCTGTCTGCGCGCCCGACCACTCGCGTCGAACGGGCTGGGAGGCTTGCGTCCGGGACAATCGTCGCGGCGTCCGTCTGACTGTCATTGGCTCGGCGTGTCGAGGGCGAGATCGGAGCGACGAAGCAGTAACCCCGTCCGGCATGAGTGGTGATGTATCGGGCGCCGTCCTTCCCATCGCTGAGCGCCTTGCGCAGCCCCGCGATGTGGAACCGTAAGCTGCCTTCTTCCACGATAACGTCGGGCCAGACTTGAGCTAATAGTTCTCTTTTGCTAACAATATCGTTGGGGCGCGACACCAGCGCGATCAAAATGTCGAGCGTGCGCGAGCCCAACTCAACCGGAGCGCCTTCTTTCATGAGCAGGCGTTCACTCGCCACCAAGGTGAACGGCCCGAAGGAGATTACGTCTGTAGTGCGCCCGACCCGCTCTGTAATCATCGCGTCAACTTGTGTCACCGCCTGACCTGGGTTGCACTGTAGGACAACGGTCAGTTCCGCACCATTGGGGGCCACGCTGTACCGAAACTCAGAGAAAACCGCGGCAGCCGCACCGAAGGCCATGCGTGCCCGAGCGCGGATCGCCTCGGTCGCCATTGCGATGAACACAGCAATCGGTGGCAAATTCGCGCAGTCCTGTAAAAGCACCAGCCGGCCTTCGAGAGTAGTGCACCTTTCGAGTTGAGCCGTTCACCCGACGCCAGGCCGCATCAAGGAGAACAATCATATGCGCAACATAGTAGTTGTGTAGGCGTCGACAATGCAGCTTCTCAGCGGCGGCTTCAGCGCTTGAAAGAAACGGAGATGTACCGGATGCCTCGGGCGTGGCCCTCATCAGTGGCGCTTCCTCGGGCATTGGCGCGATCTACGCCGACCGACTGGCACACCGCGGCTATGACCTTGTTCTGGTTGCGCGAAATCGACAACGCCTGGAGATTGTCAGCGCCGAAATTACCCGGAGGACCGGCCGCAAGATTGAGGCGCTCGTCGCCGACCTTACCAAGCCGGCTGATCTGGCAATGGTCGAGCAGGTGCTGCGGATCAATTCGCGCATCACGATGCTGGTTAACAACGCGGGGATAGGAGCCACCGCCCGCTGCTCGGCTCCGAGGTCGATAAGATGAGCCAGATGATCGCGCTGAACGTCGGCGCGATCACACGGCTGACCTATGCCGTAGCTCCGGCCTTCGTCGCTCGTGGTGTCGGGACAATCATCAATGTCGCCTCGATTGTTGCCGTTCACCCCGAGATCCTAACGGCGTGTATGCGGGCACCAAGGCTTTCGTGCTCGCCTTCAGCCGGTCGTTGAACCATGAGCTGGCCGGCAAGGGCGTTCGCGTCCAGGTGGTTCTTCCCGGCGCGACCGGTACCGACTTCTGGGGCATCGCCGGTACGCCGGTCGAGCAGCTTCCTACAGAGTTGGTCATGCCAGCTGGCGAGATGGTCGACGCGGCGCTGGCGGGACTTGATCAAGGCGAGTTGGTAACCGTGCCATCGCTGCCAGATCTGGCTGACTGGAACGCCTATGAAAGCGCGCGCCAGGCTCTGTTTCCGAACCTTTCCCGTTCGTCGGCTGCTTACCGATATCGCATCGCCACTCACTCCACCAATTGAAAAGACACTCCCGGCAGTGTGCCGCTTTCCGAGGTTGATCCCGATCGGCCCTTGTTCCCTCAAACGTAAAGGAAGTCTACTATGGATACCGGACAAAAGGTTGCTGTCATTACTGGCGCGTCACAGGGTATCGGGGCCGCTCTGGTGAATGCGTATCGCGATCGCAACTATCGGGTGGTGGCGACCGCGCGCTCGATTAAATCGTCGGATAATGATGATGTCCTCACGGTCCCCGGCGACATAGCCGATCGGAAGACGGCTGAGCGCGCGATATCCGCAGGCATGGATCGGTTCGGGCGGATCGATACGCTGGTCAACAACGCCGGCATCTTCATCGCCAAGCCGTTCACTCAGTACACTGAGGCCGACTATGCAGTGATCCTGAGCGTCAACATCGCGGGCTTCTTCCACATCACGCAACTGGCCATCGCTGAGATGGAGAAGAAGGGCGGTGGCCATGTTGTGCAGATCACGACGAGCCTCGTCGACCACGCGATGACCGGCGTACCATCCGTGCTGGCATCTCTGACGAAGGGCGGCCTGAACGGCGCGACCAAATCACTCGCGATCGAATATGCGAAGCGGGGTATTCGGGTGAACGCGGTCGCGCTAGGCGTCATCAAGTCGCCGATGCATTCCACCGAGACGTATGCGCAACTCGACCGCCTGCATCCGGTTGGCCACATGGGCGAGATCTCCGAGGTCGTCGACGCGATCCTCTACCTCGAGTCGGCCGGTTTTGTGACGGGCGAAATCCTGCACGTCGACGGCGGCCAGAGCGCCGGTCACTGATATAGCCCGGGAAAGGTAAGTGGCTTCAGATTACTGCGTTGATCACACGATCGTGCCACGAAAGATGATACACTATGATTCATTTCGAAAACTGCTGTACACTGCCAAGACCCATACTACGGGTGGCCGGGGCGGTGGCGCCACCCGCACCTTTGATCGCCATCTGGACGTTAAGCTCTCGGGCACTGCGGGCAGCGGCACCAACCCGGAGCAATTGTTCGCCGCTGGCTGGTCGGCCTAGTTGTTGAGTGCGATGAAACTTATGGCGGCCGAAATGAAGGTGGCTGTGCCTGCCGGGGTTGCGATCGATCCCAAAGTTGACCTTGGTTCAGGAGGCGCCGGTCACGCACTCGCAGCACGTGTGAACGTCAGCCTTCCGGGTGTTGACCGCGAAGTCGCCCAGCACCTGCTGGAGGCCATGCTCTAGGTTTGTCCGTATTCCCGTGCCACACATAGTGATATCGAAGATGCAACCAACTTGGTTTGAGCTGAATAGTTCCTGATCCGGACCTCCTGGGGCATTGCCACAAAGTTTCGGGTTCGGGGCATGTAATCGATAGCTGCATGGAGAGTTACTGATGGCTACGAACGAATTGCACGAAGAAATCAGCCCTTTGCGCCGCCGCTTTTTTGGCACCGCGGCCGTCGCTTTTGCTGCCGCCCAGATCGGCATGATCTGCGGCGCCAATGCGCAACCGAGTGAGACAAAACCGGAGGATCGACCCGCGATCAAGCCGGGGGCAAACAGGTTCGCCTCACTCAAGCAGATCGATACCGGCGTTCTCAATACGGGATACGCTGAAGCAGGCCCCGCCGATGGTCCAGCCGTCATTCTTCTGCACGGGTGGCCCTACGATATTCAAAGCTACGTCGATGTTGCGCCTCTGTTGGCATCGGCGGGCTACCGGGTGATCGTCCCGTATGTGCGTGGCTGTGGAACGACGCAATTCCTCTCAAGTGCAGCGTTTCGAAACGGCCAGCAGGCGGCCGTTGCCCTCGATACTATCGCCCTGATGGATGCTCTCAAGATCGAGAAGGCAATTCTCGCAGGTTACGACTGGGGAGCGCGGACGGCCGACATCATCGCGGCACTCTGGCCGGAGCGCTGCAAGGCCTTGGTCGCCGTCAGTGGTTACCTGATCGGTAGCCCTGAAGCCAATAAGCTGCCCCTGCCGCCAAAGGCCGAGTATCAGTGGTGGTATCAATACTACTTTGCCACCGAACGCGGCGCTCTGGGCTACGCCAAATACCGGCGCGATTTTGCCAAGCTCATTTGGCAGACCGCTTCACCCAGGTGGGAGTTCGATGACGCCACGTTCGATCGTAGCGCGGCGTCGTTCGACAACCCGGACTACGTGGCCATTGTGATCCATAACTATCGCTGGCGGATCGGCTTGGCTAAAGGCGACCCGCAATATGATGATCTAGAGAATAGGCTTGCCCAAGGTCCAGTCATCAGTGTGCCAACGAGCGGACGAGCCGCATCCCGGGTTTACCTAAACCTGGATGCGGGCTGGGGCGGCGGCGGCGTCAGCCCGGCGACGCTCATCGCGGTTGTGGTCTTTGGGTCCCCATGCATCCCGCCGACAGCGAGAACATTGTCGGCTATAGATGCAGATACGGAACATATAGACACGGTTCTCGGCCCGGTGGCGGCCGCCGAAGCCTCGCTTCTGAGTATCCCAAATCGTTGTGCCGCTTGCCATGGCTTCGACTACAGCGGGGGCGGGCGCGTTGTCCCACAATAATCCCAGCCCGATCGGTTTGGGACCATCGAACACCGGGTTACGCGCCGACATGCAACGACGCACCGCCTCGCTTTCTGGTAGAGGTGTCATTTCTAAGATGAAATCAATCGGATTACGCCAGTGGGGGTGCTATCACCACTCCAGTCCCGGTTTCGGGAAGCGGGCAGGGTCGATGGCGATCCGCGGCATGGAATTGCGCCCCCGTGAAATGGTGAAAAGGGACAGGGCGGTCGAGCCCGCGATCAATGGAATCCGCCCGACAAGGCCTGAGAAGCAAGATCGTCGAGGGCGGAGCCTTGTTGATGGGACGTCAGCTCGCCTCGATGGGATTAAGCTTGATCGGCTTGCTTCTGATCACGCGGATCATCGGGCCGGCCGCATATGGCCCCTATGTGGCGGCGCTCGGCATCTGCCAGTACGCACAAATCCTTGGCCAGGCCGGCATCGGCGTCTATCTCGTCAGGGCCCCGGGCGAAGTGACGAGCCGAACCTTCGACGTTGCGACAACATTGCTGTTGATCACGGGCATTGCGCTGATTGCGATCCTCGAAGCCAGTCTTGGCCTCATCGCGAGATGGATCCCGATGCCGGGGCTGCCTCCCTTGCTGGCAGTGCTGCTGATATCGGTCATCTTCCAGACCGTTGCCGTCGGCGCCAGCGCGCGGATGGAGCGTGCGCTCGATTTCCGCCGCGTGGCGATGATCGAGCTGGCGGGCCAGTTGCTCTACTATGGCCTCGCCTTGCCGTTGGTATTCACTGGCTTCGGCGTTTGGTCGCTGGTCAGCGGCTGGTGCCTGCAACAGCTTTTTCTGTGCGCAGCTTTCCATGTTGGGGCGCAGTATTGGCCGAGGCTGGCCTGGGACGCCGCGATCGTCCGGTCGATATTGGCCTATGCCCTTGGCTACGCCGCGTCGGATTGGCTGTGGCAAATACGGGGGCTAATCAATCCGCTGATCGTGGGACACTTCCTCCCGGCCGAGGCCGTCGGCCAGATCGGTCTCGCGATCAGAATGCTGGAACTGCTGACATTCACCAAGGCTGTCGCGTACCGGCTGTCGGTCGCTGTTCTAGCACGGGTGCAGCACGAGCCGGCCAAACTGCTCGAGGCGGCCACGGACGGTATGCGTTTGCAGACCTTAGCACTAGGTCCTGTCCTGATCGGTTTCAGTTGGTTCGGCGGCAGCCTGCTGGCGATGGCGTTTGGCAAGCGCTGGGATCCGGTGATGATCGTCTATCCCTACCTGGCCATGAGCTATCTAACGAACGCCCAGTTCAACATCCATGTCTCGGTCCTCTTTGTGTTGCACCGCAATTGGGCGGTGTTCCTGTTCCACGTCGTCCACATCCTCTTGTTCGCCGGAGCAGCCTGGGTCTTGGTCAATCGCTGCGGGATCGCGGGCTACGGTTACGCCGAAATGGTGGCATTGCTGAGCTATCCGGTGCTTCACCGGTCGCTCCGCCAGGTGATCGGAGCGCCGGACTATGGCATCGCGGCGTTGTGGTGGGCGGCGATCGCGATCGGCCTGTTCTGGCAAGACCTCGGACTTTGGGATATTGCCGTCCCGATCGTGGCGCTGCTGTGTCCGCCGTCGTTACGACAATTGAGGGTCTATTACGGCATGTTCGCGATCAGGCGCCGTCCTGCCACCTGACGATCGACCACATCACTGGTCCGGCAACGCAGCCTGTCGCAGCTTCCCATAAACCGCCTCCTGCTCGGGGCGGGGGGTCTTCCAATCGGCTTCCAAGTTGCCGTCAGGAGCCTGTCCGGGGAGGTAACCCCATGCCCACCAGTCGGTGGAAACCGCTTGTCCCCCTGCAGGAATATGCAAACCATCCGGCCCAGTGCCATTCAGGTACGGCACGATCGTTTCCGCCCAGGCCTTGGCTTGATCACTGACCATCGACGAACCCATCTCGCCGACGAAAATCGGTCCCACGTTCTCGTTGTAAATCCAACCCCACTCCTCGTTCATCCGTTGGATCAAGCCGGGGCCGCTGTTGACCTTCTGGCCGCTGATCTCGCCGGGATATTCGTGTACGAGTAAACCAGCTTGTGTGGCGCTGCTAATGTCAGCGGATATTTGTGGACCCCCCGGCAATCGCTGTTGGGCGGTTCGACGATGATCAGCTTGGCGGGATCGATCGCCAGGACCGCGTTGCCAACGCGAGTATACATCGAGGCGATATCGCGGTCGGAGCCGCCGCCCCACACGCTCATGCGCCGCCACTTCAGCGGTTCGTTACGCAGATCGTAACCGATAACCGTCGGGTTGCCGAGGTAGTGCCGAGCGACGAATTGCCAGTCGGCGAGGAACTTTGCGTCGGTGACGGTGCCGGGGTTGCCGCCCCCGTCGGTCCCGTCGGAGCTGCCGCCCACGTCGTACCACAAGCCATTTTTCTGCTGCGCACCCCGGTTGTCCTGTTCGCTGTGACCGGCTTCGTTGGTGTGGTTATCCAGGATCAGGCGCAATCCCGCCTTGCTCGCCGCGTCCGCGATGCGGTCGATCCCGGCGATGTCTTGGTCCTTGGTCGCGTTGACCCAGGAAAGCCGGATACAGTTAAAGCCCAGCTTCGCCATCAGGGCCGTCTGGTGTTCCAGCGCGATTTTGTCGTTCACCTGGTTCCAGCCGACGCAGGCCAGCCTGACAGGCCGTCCACCCTGGTCGACAATCTGATTACCCCTGGTGCTGAGGTCGCCGGGTGGCAGCAAGGTCTGCAATGTCCCCTGCCCGGACGCGGCTGAGGCCAACAGGAGGCCGCCCAATATCAGTGCGAAAAAATATTGCATTCCATCCGATCTTTATTCGCCTCGGCCTGCCTGGTTGCCTCGTCTGCCGCTCGCCTTGACGCGGCCACGGAACCTGCCAGCCCGTGGTCCTCAAACGCCGAAGCGATGAAACCAGGTCAGCATGCGCTTCCACGCATCCTCCGCGTCTGCCTGCCGATAGCTTGGCCTGTAGTCGGCGTGAAAGCCGTGCGGCGCGTCGGGATAGATGACGATGTAAATGATCTTGTGTGCGGCCTTTGCCTTGGCTCCGCCTGCCTCACGGACTTCGACCGGGATGCCCTGATCCTGGCCGCCATACAGACCCAGCAGCGGACATTCGATTTGCCCGGCGATATCGAGCACAGTTTGAGGCTGGATTGGTGAAGGTTCACCCCCGATTGGGCCATAAAAAGCGACCGCTGCCTTCAGTCGGGGGTTGTGCGCGGCATACAGCCACGTCTGCCGTCCGCCGCGGCAAAAACCCACGACGCCGAGGCGTGTCGCGCTGCCGTCGTGTTGCTGCGCCCACGCAGCGGTGGAATCCAGGTCCGACATATATTGGGCGTCAGGCGCCTTCCGGATCACCTCGCTGAGGATCTGCTTCACATCGGTCATCTTCGAGAGATCGCCGATACGGGCGTAATACTCGGTCGCCACCGCGAGATAGCCAGCTTTTGCGAGCCGCCGGCACACGTCCTTGATGTATTCGTGGACGCCGAAGATCTCTTCGTTGACCAGGATAACGGGGAAAGGCCCCGTACGGGCCGGTTTGGCATAATAGGCCGGCAGGTTGCCGTCCGTAGTCGGGATTTCAGTCGCGCCGGCCTCGATACCAGTCTCGTCGGTGTGGATCGCCTGCGCCTCCACACGCTGGGTGGCCAGAGTGAAGCCACTGATCAGCCCGGTCATCAGCATACCGCGGCGGGCGAACGGATAATTCCGGAGACCTCCGATCTCAGTCACGTCGGTCATGTCCGCCCCGGTAGGGGAACGAGCGCATGCCGCCGCCCCGAAACCCCGGCCCCGCGATGGGACTGATCCCACATGAAGTGCTACCTCATGGCCGTTTGAAGATTCTCATCCAACTTCGCCAGGAATCCTTGCGTCGTCATCCACGGCTGATCCGGGCCGATCAAGACGGACAGATCGCGGGTCATGTGCCCGGCCTCCACCGTTTCGATACAGACCTTTTCCAGCGTCTCGGCGAAGGCGGTCACGTCGGGGGTGTTGTCGAACTTGCCGCGATAGATCAGGCCGCGGGTCCACGCGAAGATCGACGCGATCGGGTTGGTGGAGGTTTCTTTGCCCTGCTGGTGCTGACGATAGTGCCGCGTAACCGTGCCGTGGGCCGCCTCGGCTTCCACTTTCGTACCATCGGGACTTAACAGCACCGATGTCATCAGGCCCAGCGACCCAAAACCCTGCGCCACGGTATCGGACTGCACGTCCCCGTCATAGTTCTTGCAGGCCCAGACGTAATCGCCGTTCCACTTCAACGCACAGGCGACCATGTCGTCGATTAGGCGGTGCTCGTAAGTCAGTCCGGCTTTGTCGAACTTCGATTTGAACTCGGTCTGGTAGATCGTCTCGAAGATATCCTTGAAGAAGCCGTCGTAGGTTTTCAGGATCGTGTTCTTGGTCGAGAAATACAGCGGCCAGCCGCGCATCAGCGCGTAGTTGAAACTGGCGCGGGCAAATCCTTCGATGGACACGCGCGTGTTGTGCATGGACATCGCGACGCCACCGCCCTCAGTGAACCGGTGGACGTCAAGCGTCTGCACCGGCCCTCCGTCGGCGGGCTGGTAGCTCATGGTAACCGTACCTGGCCCAGGCACTTTTAATTCCACAGCGCGGTAGACGTCACCGTAGGCATGGCGGCCGATGACGATCGGATGTGTCCAGTGCGGCACCAGGCGCGGAACGTTCTGGCATATGATCGGTTCGCGGAAGATCGTTCCATCCAAAATGTTGCGTAAAGTACCATTCGGACTGCGATACATCCGCTTGAGTCGGAATTCCTCTACCCGAGCCTCGTCCGGAGTGATGGTCGCGCATTTCACCCCAACGCCATACTGGGCGATGGCATTGGCCGCATCAACCGTTACCTGATCGTCGGTCTGATCGCGGTATTCAATCCCTAAATCGTAATATTTCAGATCAATATCGAGATACGGAAGGATGAGCTTTTCCTTGATGAAACCCCAGATAATGCGGGTCATCTCGTCCCCGTCCAACTCGACGACCGGAGTCTTGACCTTAATCTTTGCCATAATATCCTCTCGGCGGAACGCAGCCAGAGCCGATTCCCGGTCTTCCGAAACGGTCGGACAATCGCACCCCACGCCTATCAGGGCAAGCCGGAATGGGGATGCGTGACGGTCACCCGATTGGGATTGGCGAGGCGGCACCGCGCGAAAAGACGCCGTTTTCGGCATATGATCTGGACAGGGGATGGAACACCGAGCGCCACGTCTGGACGTGGCGTCCTGACGCTCGTATCGCGTTAACAGTTTTGCGCTTCCACCTCTTCCGGCTCTGCCCGTGGGAGCAAGATGGTGAACGTCGTCCCCTCGCCCACCACGCTGTGCACCCGCACACTGCCACCCGACTGGCGCACGAAACCATAAACCTGAGCCAATCCTAGCCCGGTTCCCTTGCCAATGTCCTTGGTCGTGAAGAACGGTTCGAACAACCTCGCCTGCACTGCTTCCGACATCCCGGTCCCGGTGTCCTGGACCGAGAGCACGGAATATCCGCCGGCCGATAAATCGGGTTCAGTGTCGGGGATGCAAAAATTGCCGGTGGCAATCCTCAACGTCCCGCCGCCCGGCATCGCGTCCCTGGCATTGATCGCCAAGTTGAGCAGTGCCGTCTGTACCTGGTTCGCGTCCGCCATCACTGGCCAGGCGTCCGATGTCAGATCATAGATCAGACGAACCTGCGCCCCGACGCTCCGTTCCAACAACTCCTTCATATCATTCACCAGAGCGTTCAGCGGTAGATATTCCACCTGCAAATTCTGCTTGCGGGCGAATGCCATAAGCTGAGCGATCAGTTTGGCGCCCCGCTGTGCAGCGCTGATCGAACTGTCGATCAGCCGTAGGCTTCTGGGATCCTCGATGCGGCGCCGGGTAACTTCAAGGCCACCCAAGATCGCCGTTAGAAGATTGTTGAAATCGTGCGCGATGCCGCCGGTAAGCTGGCCCAACGCCTCCATTTTTTGGAGCTGGCGGATTTGCTCGCTTGCCCGTTCGCGTTCGGTGATCTCGGCCCGCAGCTTTTCATTGGCCTCCGCCAGATCGCGAGTGCGTTTGGCGACCCGGTCTTCAAGCTCCGCGTTCAGGGCCTCCAGTGCGTCTCGCGCCGCCTTCTCGGCCGATCGGTCGTACAAAATCTTGAGAAATCCAGCCACCTCGCCACGCCTGTCGCGGAGTGCCACCATCCGGCCACTGCTCCAGAAACGGGAGCCCTTCGCGGCGCCGGTGCCAACGCTCGGCATGCACACTGATCGCCTTGAAAAGCGGCTCGCATCTCCGCGGTGGGGACAGTCCGCGATGATGTCGTCCGCTGTGAAGATGCGAGCGCAAGGCTCGCCGAGGATGTCTCTCCGGGGAGATACCCTAGGATCGCCTGTGCGCCGGAGTTCCAACTGGTGATCCGGCCGTCCAGTCCGCAGGTGAATATCGCGTAATCGATCGCACTCTCGACGATCATACGATAGCGCTCACTCCAATTATTGCGCCTGAGCTTCCGCGTGGACGCAACCGCAGCATCGCCCGAGTGACGGCGATCAATTCCATTCGCTGACGGCATCGTTCGGTGGCAGAAATCGGCGCCAACTGCCGGCTGTCGCTGACCGCTGGTGGGGATAGCGGAAATCTGAATGACGATGATGTCTGGCCAATCCGCCTTGATCCGCCTGCAAACCTCCAAACCGCCCACGTCGGGCAAATTGACGTCGAGCAAAACCAACAGCGGTTGCCGCTCGGCGATCAAGTGCGAGGGCGGCGGTCCCGGTCTCCGCCTCGATCACTTCCATCTCGCCGAGCAGCAGCGAGCG
>CAVYXX010000100.1:0-72516 GCA_963772355.1 uncultured Alphaproteobacteria bacterium
GGCCAACGCACAGTTCGACAAATCCACGATGAAGTTCTGACCAGCCCCCCACCCTGCAGTCCTGCCACTGTACGATCATATCGTAATCGTCGTTGAAGAAAACAAAGACTACGATGAGATTATCGGAAGCCCAGCGGCACCTTATATCAACAACGTCCTGAAAGCCGAGGGTGCCAACTTCACCCGCATGTATGGCGAGGAGCACTATAGCCAAGGAAATTACTTTTGGCTGTTTTCGGGTAGCAATCAGTCCGTCGGCTTCTACGATCAAATACCAACCACGCTGTTTACGAGTAGAAACTTGGGTGAGCAGCTAGTTACGAAGTGTAGCCCGACGCAACCATACACAAAGTGCCTTTCATTTAAGGGATATGCAGAAGACCTTCCCAGCATCGGCTCAACCGTCGAGGCCGTGCGGAAAGATGCCTGCAACCGAGACTGCCTGATTTATGGGCGCAAACACCTACCCTGGATCAGCTTCGCCAACGTGCCGGATGGAAGAACAGTCGAGACATCCTTAAATCTTCGATTTGAAGACTTCCCGAGCGACTTCAGCAGTCTGCCTACCGTCGCCTTCGTCATACCCAACCTTGAAAATGACATGCACAACGGGACTGTGATCCCTGATATGGTGCGCGAGGAGATGACTGGCTGCTCGTACACACATTGACCCGTACTATCAGTGGGCAAAATCGCACAATAGCTCGCTTATCCTTACCTTCGATGAGAACGACGACAAGCGCGGTTATGTCAGGCTGCACGGGTCTGGCGGTGAATGTAACAGACAGAGTCCACGAAAGATCTTTCAGAACCGGACGGTCACGATTTTCGCCGGAGCACATATCAAGCCAGGCGATTATGAGGAAGGTATCGCGTCCTCGATCCTGTCACCGCACTACTCTCCGGACCGCCGTGGGAATGTTAAGAGCTTTCGCGATGGGTGCGCAGCAACCCAATGCCGCAGCTGCTGGCATCGACAATGACCAATTCATAACTGACATTTTTGTCGTATCACCCTAACTTTACCTCTGACAGCAGCAAGACGGGTACCCCAATTTTGAGCCGCGACTTGACGGCAGTATGTCTCTTGGATCGGAAGCTCGACTGATTGATGGCCGACCGCCGCCCCGCGGACCCGAAACGTTTTGCCCATGTCCGCCAAGAGCTTGGCATCGACACGGTGTCGGCTACGGACCTGGCGCAGGAGTGATGAGGCCAACCCGTCAACGAGCGGCGACGGCGCTGGACGACAAGGGAGAAGTCCGCGCTCGTTGCGGAAAGCATCCAGTCCGGCGTGAACGTCTCGGCACTGGCGGCGCTACAGGCCATCGATACGAGGCAGTGAGCTCTTGTGGAACATGCTTCGACACCCGCGAAATGGCGTTGTTGCATGGAAACGAGCAGCTGGTAAGGGTTCCGTCGCAATAGAACCGACGAAAGGAGCAGCGGCTGTGATCACGTGCTGCCGGTCGGTGCTTCGCCAACCCGATATATCGGCACTGTCGCGATGACCTCGAACATCATGCCGTTCTCGGGCCAGGTGTTTGGCAGCCAAGAGATGCTCTCGTTGCCGCGCCCAGATACCAGTGGCCGTCTGACGTAATCCGGCTGGGGAAGCAGACGTCAACTGGTGCCGATGCGCTGGGGCCTCATTCCGGGATGGTGGAAGAAAGTTCCGCACCCGGGTTAATGCAGGACAGCTCGGCTGCGAGAGTCACACTTCCTCGTCTGGGACGTTCAGCTCACCTCGCGACGGCCTCTATTGGGGACGGAGGCCGGAGCTGGCCTCATAAGCTGAGCATCCAAAGCATGGTCGTTGCGCGGCCCCCACATGGCTTTCCCGGGGTTGAGTATGGTTTACTCCCCCTATGGACACGGACGCGACCCCGGCCGGGACGGCGGCATCAACACAGAGCGCACATACGACAAGTCGTAAGAGCGCTCCGATCCTTCGGGTGGATTTGATCCCGCGCGGCGAACGCCGGCGCCGTTGGACAACCGGGCAGAAGCAGACGATCGCGGCTCAGAGCCTGGCCCCTGGAGCATCGCCCACGAACATTGCGCGGCTGCACGGCATCAGCACAGGTCAACTCTATACTTGGCGGCACGCCCTGAGGGCGGCGCAACCTGATGCGGCGTTGGGACGCTTTGCCCGCGTTGAAGTGGCGCCTCAGCCGGTGGCCCCCGTGGATATTCCAGCGCGGCCGCCCGGTCTGATCGAGATCGCCCTGTCCGACGGCACGACGGTTCGCGTCGACGCCGGGATCGATCCGCGTGCCTTGCGCCGTGTGCTGACGGCACTGCGCGGATGATTGTTCTGCCATCAGGCGCGCGTGTCTGGTTGGCATGCGGCTACACCGACATGCGCAAAGGGATGGACGGACTGGCGATGCTGGCCCAGCAGGTGCTGCAAGAAAACCCGTTCAGCGGCGCCTTGTTGGCTTTTCGCGGTAAACGTGGCGGGCTGATTAAACTGCTTTGGTTTGACGGACAGGGTCTTTGCCTGTTCAGCAAACGGCTGGACAAAGGCCACTTCCAGTGGCCGGTCACCGACACAGGGCGGGTATCCTGACGCCCGCCCAGTATAGTTACTGGAAGGCATCGACTGGCGCATGCCGGTGCTTGTCGGCCGCCCGGAACTCGCGGGCAGACTTGGCCCAGTGCACCCGCAGACAAGGCCCCGATCACGCCCCGGCAAGAAACTCAAGCATCGATATCTCTCCTCGTTGTTGCGTTCTATCCCGCCAAGTCTTTACTGGAAAGCGTGGTAGACAGCTCCGTTTGCCGCTCCGGCTGAGATGCGAAACGCCATGCGCTTCTCTGACCGGGGTAAGCGCTGCCATCCTCATGCGTGCCGTCTACCCTCATCATGAGTGGGAGGAGCCGGTGATTTCCGTCACGGAGACGTTGGACGGCAAGACGTGATCCAAAAGTGCGGCCCCGGCGGCTGTGTGTCGGCGCATAAGATCAGCTTCGGCTTGATCAGGGCGGGGAACAAGCGTGTTGGCCGAGTTGAGGGCTATCTCGTATCCTTCCGAACACAAACACAGCCCGTTGCCTTACGAAAACCACGATGGGCGAACTTGATCTGACCAAGTCCGTCGCCGTGGTGCGGGAGAAGGCCGTGCGGTCCAGGCAGGCAATCTTGCCGGATGGACAAGGGCCGCAAGCGGGTGAACCAGGCCGACGACATGATGGCGCGGATCACCGCTGAGCGGCTTGTATTGCACCTGGAGGCGTTCGGGTTCGTGTTGATGAAGGGCCAGCCCGCCGCGGGCCCACGGCGGCCAGCATGCCGCCCGCAGGGGGTTGAGACATTAGTTCAGTCGTCCAACGTTGGGTATTGCGTCAGTTCGAAGTTTCGCCTCCGCTAATGCCAGCGCTGCGCGCTTTGCCTTGGTCATGTAGGGGCCGCGCGGCTTCGGCGACTCGGCGCGGGCGTCCATCATGGCGACGATATCCGCTATCTCCCACAGCTCGCCGGTCACCCCAGCGGCCATAGCGGGCGAGCAACGCAGCGTCTTATGGATACGGACGAAGTTATAGTGCATATAGTGCTGCGCGATCGAGTGAGCGTGGTTTTCCGGTTTCCTGGAGAACGCATTCGTCAACCGCGTGAACCGGCGATTCGACATGCGGATCGTCAGGTTTTGTCTTTCGACATGTGACGTGCTGATGTGCTTCGGGTCCGGCCTGCCCGTGACGCGGCGTGGCTCGGAACCGACGACCTGACCGGGGCTGTAGCGCCCAGCTGGGTGCGGCGTCTCGCCATAGGTTTGATCAACATGGCGCAGTCGATGTCATCGCCGAAGGCATCCTCGATGGCCTCCAAGTGAGCCTTGTGGCCATCTGTGGTGAGTTGGATCCGATTGGATAAGCGGGACGCCAGATCGTCAACGAATGTCGTCTGCGTCGCGGCTGCCGACCAGCCACGCGGCACTTCGTGTTCGCATCGATCGCCATCCATGTCCAAATGTCCCCCGCTTCGGGCGGCGCGGCCTTAGCATTCCATTGCGCTGCTTGCAGTGAATGAAGCTCCAGATTTCGTCGAGTTGCAGGCGATGGCAGTGTAAATTGCGGAAGGCGCAATTTGGTACTGTTAAACAAGCCTCCCCTGCTTCGGCCAGCAGCTTCACAACCGAGTTGAACGCCACCTCAGTCTAAACTTTCCCGCTCCCCAGTCGAAAAGGATCGAGATCACCGATCGCGTCATAGATTGAGCGAGTGTAGAGCGTGCGCTGGTCTGATTGAGCCAGTTGAACACGCGTCCCTTGTGGCGTAGTCGGTCAGTATTCCGATGTGGGGTCGGAATTCATGCGCATCGGGGGACGCCGCATAGACCGCAATTTTCTCGACGCCACCCGGCCCGCCTAACACAGCGGACGATTTGTCCAGAACAATGGCCTTTAACGCCGCTTGTGCCTTTCCGATGGCAGCCTTGCGCAGGTCCAGCGTTACGGTCACGTGATACGCCCCGTTCTTCAAAATGAAATCCGCGTCTAGCTCTTCTTCTTCGGAGATAGTCACATTCTGGAACACCTTTCTGCTGTCCTCAAGTACATCATCTCGCTTGGCAAGGACTTTAGACGTCCTGAATACGCTGGCAATTTCAGAATTGATTCGTGAACCCCTCAGTTTTTTCTCACCTCTTGGCCGCGTAACCAGTGCGCCGAGGATCGATGTTATCCTCCCCTCGTATTGAGTTCGGCTCATCAATAGAGAACGACGCAACGTCCGTGAAGCGCACGACGTCCTCGAAAACCGACGCGCGATGTAGGAAACGCGCCGGCTCGTCCCCAGGCGAGAAGAGACGAACTAACTGCGTCCGTACGTGTTCTAGGTAGTCGCTCCAATCGCCATCGTGGAGTGCGCGCAATTTGCCGACCTCTGGAATGCGGATATCCAATCCGTCCGGTTTGAAGACGACGATACCGACGTTCACCCTTTCCCCGCGTCTGGGGTCCGGGGTAGCCTTAAGGATAGCAAAACTAAAGATATGTGTCATTGTCTATCCCCGCAGCTATGTCGTCTATTCGTTGCACCATCCCCGCCCGACATCCACCAAGATAGTATCCGCTTTTTCATAGCACCGGTCAACCATAACTCCGGGTGTGCTTCGATTATTCTCCTTATAGTAGACTTCTTTACCAATTTTATACTCTCGGCAAACCTTCTTGATTTTATTTTATCTATGTATTCCCCAATTAAAGAAACTAGAATCCTCCGATGATTTATTGTGCGTTCCGCCGGATCGTTGAGGTCGAACGGCAGCGGCGGGAGGGGAAATCCGTGATAAATCCAAGCTCGTGAATAGTCGAAGGCGAGAACGGCATATCCGCTTCTCTGGGACCTGATGATAAAGTTTCGGAGATGTCGGTCCGGGTTGTGAATAAACAGATCGAAGACGTATATCCTGGTAAGGGCTTTGCATATGTCGGCAATTGGTATTGCGCCAGTTTGGACCATCGTGACCCATGTCGGGACATTAGGGATCGGTGTGTCGGGGATAACCCCACCCTCCCACCTTGAGCCAAATACCAAAGAGCCATCTAGCAACTTAATGATTTCGCAGACCGGGCCGGAGATGCCCAATTCTTCAGCTAGCGTAGTACAAAACCATTCAGTGTGCGGCGTGTGTGGGCTCGCGCTCGTGCATATTCGCAGGTATCGCTGCACAGGCAAGTGCCGGCCGCGTCAGCGGTAGCCAGTCCTTTCGGCATTTGCCAGACCGCTTCTCGCGGCAGCCGTAATGGAAGTGGACGCTGACGCTTGGCGGTGGGGGAGGCTACTGACTTCCGCGCCATCGCGCCTGAGCCGCCTTTTGGGCGATCTCACGGCGCCGCTCATCACTGAGCGAATTTGCGCGAGCCTTTCCTCCCTTGCGACCCCCCAATGACCCTAGCAGGACGGCTGCTGGGTTCTTTTCGTGTTTTTCACGCGGGTCCTCAACCTCGCCGACGCTGATATATACAATCAGCTTGCCAAGCAGGTTTGGGTCGCGCGGGCGGCTACTTGACCGATCAGGCATGCCGGCAAGTTTGCACGGCCTATGCCCCCATGCAAGAGCCTTCTTCTCAACTCCGTGATTGCTTTGGCGATAGATTTTGCCATCCGCCGAGGAAAACAAAAAAAGACCGCCGTGCCGTTCGAGAAAAACGATCTAAGCTTCCACCAGTGGATCGCCAAAATCCGGATGGTTACATTCTCAGTACCGGATTACTCCCGCCACAACCTTGGCGCGAATGCACGGAGCCGCTTGCCACCAATACAAACACGACGCGGGTTCCAAAGACGCAAACCCTTTCACGCGTCGCTACGTGAAGGTCTGTGCCGAAGCGCCTGACGATCTGGTACAATGGGCGAAGGACAATCGCCCGAAGGCCAAGGTGCAGTCCAGTCAGTCGTGCGCGCCGCTGCCGGGATAGCAACAGATCGCGGCCCCTAGATTTCAAACTGACGCACTATCCAACGTTGCTAGCGATCTCCCTCGCTCATACATATCTGCGATATGACCATCGTCACCTCTCGCCACCGCCGTGCGCGTCCCGCGAAGCCCGCCCCAGGCGGCAGAGATCAAAGTGCCCCGGATCGTGCAGCACACGCCACGGGGCAGGGCAGGGAAGCTGCCGCCGCCCGATCCGGAGGCTGAAGCGCGGGCTGCCGCGTTCTTCGCCAGGATGGGCATCAAGCGGCGGGAAGGAACCTAGGCTCCATCCAATTTCCCACCACGAAACGATTATACGCCGCGACCCAGTCCGTCGCGATCGCCTGCTGCGCTTCCGCCAGCGGCACGCGGCCGGCACAGACCTGGCGTGCCAGCACAGCCCCTAGCTCGTCTTTGAGATCAGCATTCCAGCCGTCCGTCGTCGCGCGTGGCTCAGGCCATAAGTTCCGCGGATCGTAAGGCGCGCCGCCCAGGTCCAGCGGAATCAAGCGATCCTCCTCATACGACCCGAGGTGCCGATCGGCATAACCAATTCACGGATTTGCTGCCGCTTAAGTGCGTGCGTGTATGCCTGTGGAGGCCGAACCGTCTGGGTCCACCCTCGGACGCAGATCGTAGTGCCAATTGTCGCCTGCGTGACCTCTGGGTTCAGCGCACCTGGCGTCCTGGCCGGTCAGGCAACGCGCTCTGCGCCAGCGCGGCCGGCGTGCCAAGGGAGCCAGAACGGCAGCGACACCCAGCGAGCGCATCAGTGAGGCGCCCCCGATCCAGCCCGGCCGGAAGCCAGGACGTTGTTCGATCGCGGAACTGCCTGACACCGTTTCGGTGACCAGGCGCCGCTTCTCCACGTGGAAGCCAGCGGCCTCGATCTCGTGGATTTGGTTTTCGACGGTCTGGCCGAGGGTGCTGACGCGGCAGTAGGCGAATGTGCGGGGCACCGCGTTCCGTCCGAATGTGGTGTGCAGAACTTGCACCTTGTTCACTCGACGTGCAAGCTATGTTTTGCACAGGTCGCAGCAACATGTTCACAGATGGTCAGTTTCGGACTCCACCGCAGTTCGTAAATTCCTTTACAATTCCCACCCATGACCGACGACACCCGACCTCCGACTGATTCTCCGCAACACCGAAAAAGCCGCCTCCGATATCCGGACGGTCCGCGACGCGACCGAGCGTCTCACCAGCGGGTGGGGCTATAGGCTCGATGCGATTGAAGCCAGGCTGACCGGACTGGAGCAGAGGTTCGCGTCGCGTGAGGCTGCCGCGGTCGCTGACATCTTCGGAAGACTGAACGTTATAGTCACCGAGATGCCCATGACCAAGTGGCAGCTCTATGCCGTGCAAAAGCGATTCGCCGAACTCGCCGACATGCTGGCGGCGATCAGCGAGCGTTGGCCCGAGTTTCCGAACCGCCGCGATAACGACGAGCCAATGTGGGTTGAGTGATACGCTTGCCTTGATCGCCCGTTACGTGGACCAGTTTCTCGACCATGCCTTCAAGCTTTGTCAGAGCGACATCGTTGGACGGACGGGGGCCCTCCGTGGGCGCGGATTACGTCGTTGCAGGCCATGTGAAACTTCGGGCTGAGGTACTTCGCGTAGGCCAGGGCGATCTGCCAGTGCGCGAAGGTGCCGGGATCGGCCCCCCCCGAATGACATGCCAAAGTCCATCCTGTGAAATTCGCAGGATGGATGCGAGCGCTTCCCCGAACTCCACACCCGCCACGCTCCGGCGCCATGCGGCCGGCTCTTTGCTTGGGTCACCGCCAGCCGCCCGCCACATGTCGGTGAGGTTGAGCATCTCCGCCCGGTCGCGGGTGGCAAGAACGGACGCGTCACTTGCTTCTGGCGGAATCTCAATGGACGCAAGGATTACAAAGGTGGCCGATCGATTCTTTCAGGACCCGGCTTCGCCATCCTCGTCCTCGGCCGCGCCATCCTCGATCATCAGCGCCCCATCCGGCCTCTCCATCTTCGCGAGCATGCGGCGGAACTCGACCATCTCGTGCGGCGCCAGTAAAGAATAATCCAACGCCAGCTTTACCGCGACCGGACCCTCACCGGACGCGTCCGTATGAAGCACTTTATCACCATAGGCAGATGGCAGCGCCCTGCCGGCTATCCAGCGATAGTTGTCTGCGCACACCTTGGCGGCCTGGATCTGCTCCATCGTGCCGGCGCGACCCCCGTTCACGATATCCAGACATACAGCGATGATGTCCTGGAGCTCATCGACGAAAGTGTGAGCCTGAAGTCGCCTCGCCCGCGCGATCTGATTACTGAAACTCTCCTCCTGATCGAGCCAGTCGTAGACGGTGCGCAGGCCCGGCATCCCCTCTTGTCTGCAGATGGCTTTGAGACTCCTCCCCTCAATCAGTTGCCGACAAATGATCGCAGCCGTCGCCGCCTTGTAAGTAGTGCTGGAGCCGCCGGGACGCCGGCCACCGCGCGGCGCGCTCATCGTTCGACGACAATATCGCGGCGCAGCGAGTTGAGCGCGCGCAGCTTGTCAGGGCGGGTCTTCCGCATCTCTATCCGGCGGACCAGCTTGGCGAAACTCTGTTCCCGAGCCGCCCCCCTCTTTGCCGCGCGCTCCGCTCGCTGGGCCTCGATAGCCGTGCCGCGGGCCTTCCAGACCAGTTTCCGAAACTCACCCTTGCTCTTCCCGGAGACACCGTGCGCTTCGAGCCGCACCAGGATCGCCGCCCACGCGTCCCGGTTCGAGAGCTTGGCCGTCTCCCGCTCCACAACCGCGACCATCTCAGATAAGGCGTCTGACAACTCTACCCTCCCCTCGGGAAAAACTGGCACTTTCTAATGCCATAGTACGCCGGCTTCCAGCACTCACACCCACCCCACGAGCCTGGGATATACCACCAAGCAGGATCTTTGACGGAACAGGCCATACACGTGTCCCCCCGGCGCGGGCCAGGCGCAGACGGAGTCCACCAACGTGGCGCGTGCCGCCGCGGGTCGACGGTCGTCGGTGCGGGCTCTACCACCAGCGGCGGGAGGATCACCACTGGCGGGGGCAGATGGCCGGCCAAATGACGCTGTAGCGCGCTGCGGCTGACCTTGAAGCTTTTGCTGACAGCACGCTGCGACGTTCCACCAGCCAGGGCCACGTCGATCTGCCGGTGATTGCGATGCCCGCAGATCGTGCAAGGCCGACCGACTTTCGGGATAGCGCGACGCATTCGGCGCACATATGCATCCCACAGTCGTTGCGCAAGCCGCATGGCGAAAGCCTGGCCCGGAACCCCTGGTTCGGATTCCCGCCGCAACTGCTCCGCTTGCGCTCCGGCAACGACGGGCAACGCGCTGTTGGGCTTCGTTGGGGGGTCGCGCGCCTGCCGGCGCATTGCGGATGCGGATGGCGGGGGCTGGACCAAGCGCCCGCCCGCCGGCCCCGAAAAGTATTGCTACTGGTCGCCCGGTAAGCCCCGATAGATATACTAGGAAATCCCTACATCAAACTTGAGCCCCTTGCTTATGCAAATCTATTCGGGAACGTTACTATTTGTGCCGATGATATGCCTCGCGGGGCCGTCAGCACGAAGGATGCTACGGACGGAAGTTAGAACGCTGCCAATACCCGAACCAGTCTCGACCTCGGCAAGCCATCGCCCATCCCATCCCAGGGCGGAGACTTCCTGACCCGGCGGTGATCCACCAACTCTTTTGGGTGTGTGGGATCGAGTGGGCGAGACAGCAATCCCAAATTTCGGTCACACTTCCGCGAGCCAGAGCATGATCCGTCTTCAGCAGAGCGATATGCAACGACATCATCTCTTTAACCGGGGGACGGTCGCCGGGCAGATCCTCCATTGCCTTATGGAGGGCGTGGCGACTGCCTCGTGGAGCTGCTGTTCCGTTGGTCCGGTTCCGCTGGTTGGCAGGGCAAACGGTAGGGTGGGGCGGCGAGAGCTGCCAGGATGCACTCAACGAAGATACCCGTGATGACGTTTGGGGGTAGATTTGGGGATAAATATGAGCGTCTGGAAATAACATCAAACAAAATAAATGACTTTATGATGATGTATGGCAGAACGATATTCTGCCGAATATGGAGCACCTTGATGCTGCGCGTCGCAAATCATGCTGTTGCCGCTCTACTTGTGGCCGCATCCATGCTGCTTGGTCCCGGCGCCCTGGCAAGGAGCGATCTGTCTAGACAGGAGGACGAGGGTCGCGCGCTGTTCCTCACCGGGCAGATCGCTGCACCGCCGCCATTCGCCTTGGTTGGCGCGGGCGATGTGAGAATACTGGCGACAGCGGTTCCATGTGCGTCCTGTCACGGCCACGACGGGCGCGGCCGAACGGAGCGCGGCATCGTGCCGCCAAACATCACCTGGTCGGCGCTCTCCGATGGGGGAGCCGGGCATCAACGGCCCACATACACTGAAACTTCGGTGATTCGTGCGATCACCGTGGGCATCGGTGCCGGCGGCAACCGGCTAGATCCGATCATGCCGCGCTTCCAGCTGACGTTGGCGGATGCGGCGGCGCTGCTGGCATACCTCAAGCGTCTCGGCACGCTGCCGCAGCCCGGGCTGGACGACCACGCGCTGATCTTAGGAACGGTTCTCAGTGATCCCGATGCCGCGGTCGGGTCGGTATTGTCGGCCTATTTCGCTAAGATCAATCTGAATGGCGGGCTGTTCGGCCGCCAGCTCGAATTGCGCACCGAGCAACTCGCGGAGGGGGAGACGCCCGGGCGCGGCATCGCTCGCCTGATCAAGTCCGACGCAATCTTCGCCGTGCTCGCCCCGAACATTATTGGCGAAGAACGTGGCGTGGTTGCGGCGGCGGACGCCGATGGCATGCCGGTCATTGGACCGTTGACGCCGAGCGCCCAAGTCGCGCCGCCCAGCCGCTACGTGTTCTATCTCAACGGCTGTATAGAGGCCGAGGCGCGCGCGCTGACCAGCTTTGCCACCACCATGCCGGGAACGCCGTCGATCGTCGACGACGGCACCCCACCTTCGCACGCGGTCGCAGTCACGGCAGCGGCAACGCTGTCAGCCGCCGGCAATATACCAAGACTGCGGAGACCAGACGACTTCGCCCCTATCGCGAGCCCTGGCCCGCTACTGTGGTTCGTGAACCGAGCGCCTGACCAGCGCGACCTCGGAACCAAGGTGGCACTGTTGGTGCCTGGCGCGCTGGCCGCCGAGGCATTGTCGAATGGCGCACCCGCACAAACCTGGATCGCCCTTGCCGCCGGCCAGCCGGAAACCGCGCAGGACGGGGCACCGCAGCATGGTGACCGCGACGGCCTGACAGCCAACGACGGGCAATCGCAGCGCCAAGCGCTCGCAGCGGCCAAAATCCTCGTCGAGGCGCTACGACGCACCGGACGCGACGTCACGCGTGAGCGGCTGGTCAATGCCCTGGAAACTCTGCAGGATTATCGCACCGGCCTGATACCGCCGGTGAGCTACTCGGCCACCCGCCGGATCGGTTCGGATGGTGCCCTGATTGTCCCCCTTGCCGGCGGCGAGCCGATCTGGTGGGACCCATAATCCACCTTACGGTCCGCGATCCGATTCAACCTGGTGCACAAGCTGTTCCAGGTCATCCAGCGGCGCCAGGCTGAATACCTTCTTCCACAGACCGGTCCGCAGATTGGCCATGTACAGCACATTCAGATGGTCACTGGGGTCTTTTGGATCGATATCCAGCCCGAACTTATGCAGCGCCCGCCGTACGGTCGCCCCATCGCCCGTCAGCATATTCCAGTCGGAGCCAGCACCCAACGAGCGGGCATACAGGGCGACCCGATCCGGTGTATCATGCTCCGGATCCACCGTGATGGAGATTAAACGCGCCGGCACACCATCGATCGCCAGTTTGGCCTGCAAATGCGACAACGTGCCCATCGCCTGAGGACAGGCAGCACGACACCCGGTGTAAAATGCGTTCACCACCACGACCTGCCCCGCCATCAGGTCTTCATACAGGCGCACCGGCCGGCCATCGTGATCCGTCAGCGTCAGATTGCCGAACCATTGCGCAGCGCCCGGCTGTCGCATGGTCTGCGGAGGCGGATAGTCGGCACCGGTCAGCAGCAGCAGTGCCAGAATAGCACCCAATCTGCGCCTCATCACTCGCCCTCCAGACGTTTGATCATGGCCGCCAGCGTATCCGGCGCAGCCAGCGCGGACACCCGCGTCCACGTCTCCGTGCGCGGGTCTCCGACCCACAGGAACGCATCGTGCTGAGTGATGTCTGCGATGTCCTGCCGCATGGCGTGCAGCACGCGATCGACATTGTTTGGATCGCCCGTTAGCAATCGCCAGCCTGGCGCGCTGTCGAATTGCGCCCGCCATTTGGCGAGTTGCGCCGGAGTATCGTTGAACGGGTCGAGCGTGACCGAAATCAGGCTGACCCCTGTGCCTACCTGGCGGCCCAGCATCTCATCGAGCGCGCCCATGTTCGCGCCAATCGGTGAGCAAATCGTGCTGCAGCCGGAAAAAACGAAGCTGACAACGGCGATCTTTCCCTCGATCAGATCATGCACGAAGCGATGCGGCGCTCCCGTCTGATCGATCAGGACCACGTCTGGAGGATCGAGCCGGACCGAGTGTCTGGACGCTTCAGGCTGGGCGATCGCCGGACCAACGCCCACCGCGATAAGTCCAAGCAGCCCAACCACCCGACTATTCATGTCCCGATTCCGGCGGTCCGGTCGCCTCGAGGGCGAAATGCGGCCCGCTGTCGACATCCAGCCCCAGATCCGGCGCGTCGAACGCGAGCAGGTAGGCACCCGCCCGCGGTGGAATGAATTCCAGCCGCCAGGTGCCGTCGTCTGCCGATACCATCGGGACCCGCTTGTACCAGGAGCCGGGGGAGAGAATGACAAGAGCCGTCGCCACAGCGGATCTCGAAACCACAGGCTGCGCCGATGACCGGGTCGCCCGGAACGCCAGCGCAACCGGACTTCCCACCGGGACCGTTCGGGGCAGCGTCACGGCCTCCAGCCTCGCAGCGGACGCACTGGCGCCGAAACCTGAAGTCGCGTCCAGCGCAAAACAGTGCGCCACCCGCGGGCTATCCAACAGTAGCGTCAGGTCATACATCCCGGGCTGTGGCAGCCGCGCAGTGGTCCTGTACGTTCCTCGCTCGGCCTGACGCAGACTACGATCGACGATGCCCAGCGCGACCGGCTGGTGGCCGAGGTCGTCGAAACTGTCGGTCGGGGCGGCCATCCCCTCGTGGTAGTAATGGATTGCATGCTCTGCCGGGCTTGCCAGCAGCATCGACGCCTCGCCGGGGACAGCCACCATGCTCGGTGCCAGCGTGTCGCCTGTGATCGCCGCGACCGGTTTCTCGCCGGCAGGAAACTCGCCATGCCCGACGGACGGTCCTTCCGCGCGCAACGGCGCCAAAGGCACCAGCGTCACGGCCTCGCTATCGCGCCGTCGGATATAGGCTTCCGAGTTGGTGAACGCGATCTGGAACGGCGCATTCTCGACTGTCATGGTATGCACCAAGCGGTTGGTCGAGGTGTCGAAGATAAAGACCTTGTTCGCGTTTGGGTTGGCGGCAAAACCCCAGCGCCCATCTGGCGAGATGGCCATCGCGGTGGCACCAGCAACGCCATCGATGCGCCCCGTCAGCGCACCGCGCGCCGGATCGACCACCGCGATCGAGTCCGCGACCGCGACATAGGCAAGCTCCGCCAGGTCCGACATGACCATCGCCCGCGGCGCCGCGCCCGCGGACACCGTCGCGACCACACCCAGTCCCTGCAGATCAATCACGTTGACAGAGCCATCGTCATGATTGGTGACCAGTAGCCGATGGTCGTCCCTGGTCATCACGAGCAAATGGCCGCCGCCGCCGACCGGAATACGGGCCGTCACCGCGAGATTGTCCGTTGCAATGGCAGTAACCGCACCGTCTCGCGTGGCGGCAACCCAGAGGCGCAGTCCGTCATGCTGCAACAGCACTACAGCCGGCGAATCAGCCACTGCGACACTCACCGGCTGCTGCCAAAGATCGGTGTCGATGACCCCAAGACTTCTGGCAGCGGGTTCGGCGATGTAAAGCCGTGGCGGCTTGAGGCCAATCGCCATATCAACGCCCGGCGACTCCAGCGGCAACATGGCGAGCATGCGTGAACCGCCAAAGCCGCCCTGCGGATCGAGCACCGTCACAGTGGGATCCCGGTTCATCACCGCAAGGGTGAATCCGGTCAGATCGACGTCCGGGCGCACGAAGGGGTTGCCGCCCAGATACGCGGCGACCTGGCGGCGGCAGATGGGCTCACTGGGCGGACTGCCGCGCCGGTTCAGCGACAGCCAGGCAGCGGGATTGGCCGCAGCCAGTGGCGCACCCGAGACAGCATCGGACAGGCGCACCGTCAGGCGCACGTCCTCGCCGGTCGGCGCGCCGCCCAAAGGCTCTGTCGTGACGTCCATCGCCACGCCCTGTTCAACGTAGTGCTGGTCCGCGACCGCGGGGACGCTCTGGGCAAGGAACGCGCCGAGCCCAGCAGCAACCAAGCGTTGCCACCTCAAGGCGGCGGCGCTCGCTTGCCGATGAAGCGGGGCAGGAACTTCTTCACCAACAGACCCTCTTGCGCCAACTGCGGCGGAGCCGCTCGGACGACCTGCCGCCGTGCCGCCAAAGCCGCCACCGCCGGCGCCGCGGGTGGCAGCGCCGCCGAAGCCTCCCCGCCGCTGGCGGAGCGTGCCGTGACCATATCGGGCGCATTCTTGAGCGCCATCTGGAACCGGCCGGTCGCCGGATCCACCGGGGCGCTTTCAAGCCGCCCAACCAGGGCCACCCGCGCCGCGTAGCGCTGCGTCCGAAGGTCAGGCGTCACATACCCCGTCAGCGTCGCCCCGCTCCCGCTGCCCCGCTGGTAATCGGTCAACGCCAGCACGTCAGATGCACGTGGCCCCACGCGGAACACCCCCCACATGGCATAGTTGCCCGGCGAGGCGATGAAGTTGCGATACAGGTAGTCGCCCGGCACGCCAGCTTGATCGACCACCAGATTGAGCGTGTGGCTCGACCCCAGGATGACCGCCCCCATCGTCTGCGAAAGCGGGTTGTCACCAATCCGCGTGCTGCCGTTCTGCCAGGGCTCCTCCTGCCAATGATGCCCGAATACCTCGGGCAGCGTGATCTGGCCACCCGGATTGACGAAGCGGAACCGCACCGGCATCCCGGACGAGGCCCAGAACACCGGTGTTTGCGGATCCGCGGCGAGGACATGGGGCTGCGGCAAGATCAGCGTGTCGGAGAATGCATTGGAAATGTCGGCTTCTGAACCGACGCGCAGCGGCAGCGGCTCTGCTCGATAATTAAGTCCCTCGGTCAGTTGCTGCGCACTGCCCCCTTTGCAGTTGGGCGCCGGCGGATAGTACGTGCAGTCGATCTGGGTTTGCCAGACCCCGACAAATTCGCGGAACCCGACGCGCGGTGGAGCGAAAACGGTCGCCGCTGCCGCCGTGCCGGCATCGGTTCGCCACGTCGCGCCAGGTGGCTCGATCACCAGCGCGCCGACGGCGCCGAACAGCGGCTGCTCGATCGGATCCGCTGGCAATAGGTTAACCACGCCGAGTTCGGCCGGACCGAGCTTGCCGTTGTCGCGCTTGCCGGCATACCACGTGTAGCGGATCGTTCCGCCTTTCGGGGCCGCAGTTTGGTTCGGGTTGCTTCCCACGCTGGTGCCGTCACTGGTGGTCACATCGGCTTCCAATTGCTGAGCGTGCAACCCGGCACGCGCCGACGGATAGATCGATAAGGGCGGCATACCGCTGGGCGGGTAAGTGTCAGGATCCGGATTGTTGAAAATCAGCTGCCCGTTGATGTCTTTTTCCGCTGGATCGAGCAAATCCGTCAGAGTCACGTCGACGCAGTCGCCGGCGGCGGCGCGTAGGATCAGCGGCTCGATCGGAACCCCGCTCTTAAGGTGCGAATCCGCGTCGAGATTCGCCGACAGCACATAGAGAATGGCATCCGGCTGGGTAATCGGCCCGCTGCGCGCGTTATAGGTCAACGTGCTGCCCGGCAGCGCCCGCGCAGCGGTTACCACGCTGACCGCGAACGCGCGGTGCGGCGCGCCATCCGGACAGACCTTGGCCGCTCCACCCGATGCGATCGGCTTGTTGTTAGGCAGCGCCGGTAGATCCGGCTGCGCGGTGTTGTACGCGCGCATGATGCCCCACAGTCCGTCCTGCTGGCCCGGGAAGTTGGCATCCGGTTGATAGAGGTAGTCGGTCTGCGCGCCGGTGCTGCCAGGCGGCAGGTTGAACAGCAGCTCGAAATGCTCGGAGATGCCCATTGGCTGCGCGGCGAGGTGACCGGAATTGGGATATGACGGTTCAGCCAGCCACTTCACGCCGTGGATGGCGAAGCTGTGGTTTAGCTCATGGGCGCCGACCAGCACCCGCACTTGAACCTGATCGTTGGGGTAAGCCCGCAGCAACGGGGTGTACGGATCCTCCGGTCCGGCGCCGATGAACCCGCCCGGATAGGTGACGGTGCTGGCTGCATCATCCGGCCATAGCTTCTGCGTGTTCGGCGGCTGAACATTCAGCGCGGGGTTCTCACGTTGGATCGAAGCGTAGGACAACGCCAGATCCTGCGCCGGCACGGCCGGATCATGTGTCCCGGACGCGGCTGCGACGCGCAACGGCAATGGCTCGCTGCGATAATTCACGCTGGAGACGCCGATTCCGACGCTTATCAATTGCGGTACAAGTTGCGGCGTGGGCGGGGGTGGGGGCGGCGGGCTCCCTGGCTCAGGCCGGTTCAGTGCGGCGGCCTGGCTGGCCCAGCCCCAGAACGCCGTGTTCGCGTCGGGCGCGCCGTCCGTGGCGCAGTCATAGGGCGTGGTCCCTGAAGCTGCTGCTCCCGCCGCGTGCGTGCCGCCACCGCATGGATAAGGAACAGGCTGATGCACACTCTGGTCGGTGTAGGCGAGCTGGAGGTCCTGGAACTCGATGGCGAACTCGCGGTAGCTCTGCCCCGGGTTGGGCGTAATCACGTCGGCCGCCCAGCTTGTCGGGCCGCCGTCCGGCCGCGCACCCATTGCCACGTCGGATTGGACCTGGCCGGTAGCCGCATCGGTCATCGCCGCAATCCGCCACGTCGACGCCTTGGGCTCCACTAACAGTCCGCTGTACAGGCCTGCCTGCTGATGCGTCGACGGACTGAAATGGTCATGCGTGAACACCGTACGCAAGGTTCGATCAACTCCGCGGCTATCCATCACCGGATCCGCCCACCACCGTTCCACCGTCGTCTGTGCGCCCGTCCAGTCCTGGCCCGCCGGTGCCTTGCCGACATCGGCAGGGGGCGCCTTGGCTACCGGACACTGGAACGAGATCGGGGCGTCGCCTGCGCAGCTGTTGGCCTTGCGGATACCTGCAATTTCCTCCCGCACTGCATCGGGGCTCAATGAGCCGGCCTCGTAATTGTAGCCGTTGGCGGCGCCGTCAGACGATGTGACGTCGAACTTCACCAGGTGAATGTGCTGACCGATGACATCGGTTGGCGTGCGAACCTGGAAATCGTCCAGTTCGTAATAAGCCGGCACCAGATTGGTCTGCCAGAATTCAATGCTCTCGCCGGAGTTGGCGCGAATGAACAGTGGCTCCGGTGCCCGCTTCCCGGCCAACGTCGGCATCACGTCCTGCCAAAGCGTCTCGAAGCGCAATTGCGGGTAATGCCAGCCGACCTTGTTGAACACCACATCCATCTGGACATCGGCCGCCTTGTAAACCCGATCGGCCCGCTTCGGATCGCTGCTCGGTGGCGCCGGATCGGCGAGATCGACACACGGCACGTTGCCTCGCGACCCCCACGACGGGTTGGCGTACGGGGCGCCCGGAACGCTGGGACCGCCATTCAGCACATATTTGCCCGCATGGCCCTCGGGCGTGAAACTGTCCCGCGTGCAGGTGCTGTGAACCTGCATCGCCAGTTGCTCCAACGGGGTGCCAGCCTCGGCCAAGGGTATCGCCACGACGCTGTCGAGGTCCTTACTGAAGTCCCAGGCATTGTAATGGTCGTTGGAGACCTCGCCGGCCAGCGTGATATGCCGTGCGAGCCCGCCGTCGAGCCAGGCGGTCTGGCCTGGCTGCTGCCGGCTACTATCGGCCGCGTAACCCAACGGAGGATGTGGCGTGCGCTGGCCTGCGATACCCGGAATATAGAACGGAAACCCGGGATCGCGGCCGGTATCGAAATCGGCCTTGGCGACGTAGGCCACCTCACCCGCCGCGGCGGCAGCATCGAACTGCGGGCAGTTGCCGTCCGGACCCAGCACCTGGTTGCCGTCCCAGTGCCGGTCGATCGGGCACAACTTGGTGCGCGCCGGCAACGGCGCCATCGGCAATGTCGGCAATGGCATCAACGCGGGGATTGGTGTGCCCTTCAGAAACTCCCCATCCGGCAGTGCCCGATTCCATTGCTGGGTCGGGTCACTCGCCAGGTCCGTCCCGGCTTCGAACACATCGTGGTTGCGCCACATCCCCCACATCCCGGCGGCGAAATGCGGATAGAAATGGCAGTGGAATATCGCATCTCCCGGCGTGCGGTTGCGATTGCCGCTGCCGTCGTAGTCGATCTCCTGCGTGAAGGTCGAGCCGGGGCTGATCAGCTGGCTGTCAAGATAGGTGCTTGTGTCGCTGTTCGGCGTATGCAGCCATTGATGTGCGTGCAGATGATGCAGGTGTGTGACGAGCTGGCCGGCATGCACGATGCGGAAGATCACGCGGTCGCCGATGTAGCTATGATAGACATTGGATGGATCGTCCGGATACTCCGCCTGGTCGTCGGTTCGCAGCGTGGTCTTCGGCTGATACGGAACGGTTGGCCCGGTGATGCTTGGCTTCAAGCCGTCTGGGCTGCTCACCAGCATGGCGGGATCGCCGACCGCCCATGAGCTGAGGAAGAATTCTTCGAAACGACATTCGACGCACCCACCTTCCGGGCCGACACCAAGCCGGTTGGCCAGGATCTCGCTGCCGATGCCAGCGGCGCCGTAATTGATCGCAAACGCCTCGCCGCCGTTGCCCAGCACATAGTTGGTGTTGGGTGCGCTGTAGAGAGCCGGGAACGCCTGCGTGGCCGTCAGCACGTCATGATAGTGCTGGACGAATTCGCGGAACGGCTCGTGGCGATTGGGTTCAACCGGATTGGATTTGAACGACGGCCCGGTGTCCTGGCGCGGAAACGGACCGGCATTGGGCCCGGTGACCATCGCGGTCAGATCGCCATAATAGGTGACGAGGTCGCGGCCCGTCGGCACGCAGTCGCCATTCGGACGGGCTTTGTATCGCACGTCCACCATCCTCAGAACAGGCGTGCAACTGCCGTCCTGCTCCTTGCGCAGCGCGGCATAATCGACCACTGGATGGCCGTCGGCACTATGGCCCTTCGTCGCGGAGTCCATCTCGACCTTGGTAACCTGGCTGCGGTACCATTCAGATGCGGCCGGTTCCACCACGACGCTGCCGAACAAACCGGCGGAGAGTTGCCCACCCAGGCCACCGCCCGATTTGGCGGTCGCCGCGGTCGCAGCAGTACCTGTACATCAGGAAAACACCTTCCGCTGGCGCGCGGACGATGTAATCGATCTGCCCCGACGGCGGCACCAGGCTGGACGGGTTGGTGCCGACAAACGAACCGTCCATCAGCGTTCCGTTTGCCACCGTCTCTTCCATGTCGAAAATGTGCACACCGGCTTCTCGTGTGCAGGTTTGCTCAGCGTACGCATTCTGCTGACAGGGCTGCGGCGGCGTCGTGGGGGGTAGGGCCGTTGGCGACAGCAGGTTCTGGAAATGAATATGCAGGCAATCGCCGACACGCACGCGCAGTACCAGGGGCCGAGGGCGCCGGTCTGAATTGAGCCGCGCGTTGCCGGCCGTGATCTCTGATCCATTTGATCCGCCAACGATATCGCGTCGCAGCGCATAAATCATGCCGCCCGGCATGCTGGCGCCGAGCCGATTAAGAAAGATCGGTTGATCGATCGCGACAATATCGGCTTCGATCGTGCGGCTACAATTTGGTTGCTGCGCTGCAGCGCCTGAACCGCCCCAGAGTAACAACAGGCAGGCAACCGGAACGATAAATGCGAGCCGCATCGGTTTGTTCCCCGAATTGTCATTCGCCCCGACGATGATGCGTTCAGGGCGTGTTAGCGCAAGCACCTTACCCTATTATCAATACGAAAGAACGGTCAAGACCCGAACGATACTTCCGCCTGCGAAAGATTTGACTTGACGGGCAAGCAGCCCTGGCGAAAATGACTGAAGATAGAACTAGTGCCTTCAATGCTCACAGCGCCGACAGCATAGACGGTCCATGTGCCACAGCAATTTAACGCGGTTAACACTAGGTCGATCTAATTCACTGCGTGGGTGGATAAATATGGAGAAACTTCTGAGTCTGGTGCCGTTTCGACGATGCACCGACATGCGCGGGTGACTTTCGGCCCCGCGGCGAGGAGGCGCTGAGTGATGAAAATTGCAACTCAAGGGGGAACGACCTATGGAGACGACTGCCACTGATCACGCGGCGTTGGACGCAACGATCGTCAAGACCGCGATCTATCCGTCCATCGGCGTCGCCCGCGTGGGCAACAGTTCGACGGACTGGTACCTGGGTCCTGAAGTGCCCGATCCATTGCCCATGCCGGCTGGCTCATATCGCGATAACACCGGTGCCCTGAAGCGCGAGGCGGCGCGCTTTCGCATCTACGGCCTCAACGCCGCAGGGACGGTTGTACGCGAATTGACCAGTGCAGACGCCAACATTGTCTGGACGGTGCAGTTGGCGAACAAGAAAGCCGCCTGGTACGGCTTTCAGCTGGCGCTGGATATCCCGGAGGCATCAGCGCCGGGCTCGTCCCCAACCACTTTGCGGAACCCGATGGTTACGAACCGCGCAGCCCTGGCGATCACGCCCTCCGCACAAAGCATATCCGGCCTCAGCCAGTCGGAAAAGCGTTTCGATGACGGCAAATTCATGGGCATTCCGGTTTACCTGGGATCGGTGCTGACAGATGATGCCGGCCGGTTGCTGGTGCTGGGCGGGCACGGCGTGTCGGCATCGTACACTGGTGCTATTGCCGTGACCTTTGCCAACAACGATACGTGGTACGACGACGTTGCTGACGGACCCGTCACTGCCCAGGTGAACCTGGCGGGTAAGGCGCTGCCGGTCGAGCCAGGCTGGGTCGTGGTGGCGCCCCCAAATTATGGCCCCTGCCGCAAGTCTGTCCGAACGCTTTGGGATTTGATGCGCGATCTTGCCGTGCAGAACGGCTGGCTCAACAAGCCGGCGCGACCGTCCTTCACCAACGACATCCTGCCTATTTTTCAACGAATGGCCGGCCTGCAGTGGGTCAACGAAGGCTTCGCGGCCGGTTTCGGGTGGAAGGGACTGTTCGACCTCACCCCAGCCGTCATCGCCCGTCTGGCTTCTAAGGACCCCTCCGATGCCGAATGGCGCAAGGTCATTGCGAACCAGTTCCGCACCTACAGCCTGGACAGCGACGACACCGTCGACAGTTGGGCGCCGGTGCCCTGGCCGTGGGTGTATGGCGACGCCATGAACCAGCCGCCGGCTTTGTCGCCGCGTCAGCACAGCAGCCTGACGACGTTGCAACTCTCTAAGTTGGCACAGTGGGCTTTGGGCGACTTCGACATCGACTACGATCCCGACCGAACTATTCCCCGCCGCATTGAGGACGTGCCGGTGGCCGAGCAGGGGAATACCCTGACCAAGGCTGCTTTGGATTTCTGTCTGGCCGACGCGTTCCACCCCGGCTGCGAGATGACCTGGCCGGTACGCCAGATCGCGCTATACCGCGCGCCCTTCCGCTTCGCTCACGCCCCAGCCGACTGGGTGGAACCCGACTACGGCATGACCCTGACCTACGCCATCGCCTCCGCCCCCAATGGCTGCCTGGGGCCGCAGGTGCCTGGCGGCATCAGTCGGTGGATGGCCGTACCCTGGCAGTGCGACACCGCCAGTTGCCGCTCCGGCTACAACAAGGCCTACGATCCCTACGTCCCCACCTTCTGGCCTGCCAGGGTGCCCAACCAGGTACTTACCCGGCAGGACTACGATATTGTCATGGATACAAAACAACCTCTACCCGAGCGGCAGGCTGCCTTTGCCCGCCGCGCCGACTGGGACGCCCCCTTGGGTCTGAAAGCCCCCTACGTCACCCAGATCAACAATATGATCGCACATTTCGACCATCTGGGTGTGGTGGAAAGCCGCCCGGGTCCGCAAGACGGTTCGTTCCCGGCAACGATGGAGGTGGAAGATCGCCACCAGCCGATTGGCGGCACCCCACTACTGAAACGAACGGCGGCC
Organism: uncultured Alphaproteobacteria bacterium; assembly: GCA_963772355.1. Classification (GTDB taxonomy): domain Bacteria; phylum Pseudomonadota; class Alphaproteobacteria; order Acetobacterales; family Acetobacteraceae; genus Rhodopila. The sequence goes on from CAVYXX010000100.1 coordinate 22,799, forward strand.
AGCGATGTGACCGACCTGTCAGGGATCGACAAGGTGCGCAGGCTACCCCGCTCGCTCCATCGCTAGCCCGTCTTTCGCAACTCACGCCGAATAATGCTCCAGGCGGCCGGTTTCCCGTGGTTGGGTCCTGTAAGGTCGGCACCACAGAGGCCGCGGTCATTGCGATCTCGGATTGCCATCCGACATGATCCTTGGCGGCGGTTGGCCGGGCAAATTGAGCTTCAGCATCTGAAGCAGCAGCGCCTGGTCCGGCTCGGGTTCGGTGTGGCGCGACAGAATAACGGTGCGGCCATCCGTGGCCGGCAGATCGACATCGACCATCTGGATCGCTGCCATCTTGTCCAGCACCGACCTCGGCGTCAGTCCCGGTGCCCGCGATCGCAGCCGTTGCTTCAGGGTCACTTGCAGGCAATAAGCCAGGAACGCGATAAAGATGTGCGCTTCGATCCGCTCGTCAGTTTGGTGGTAGATCGGCCGGATTGCCAGATCATGCTTCAGTTCTTTGAACGCCTGCTCCACCTCGGTCAGTTGCAGGTAGAACGCCCAGAGCTGCGCCGGATCGCCGTCGGTCAAATTCGACCGCAGCAGATAACTGCCTTCGCGGCGACGGGCTTCGCGCAGGTTCTGCCTGCCCGCATCTCGGCCAGCACCGCCTCGGTCGGGATCCCGCGATCCATCACCCAGGGACGTCCGGCCTTGCCATACTGGGCTTCGATCCGTTGCAGGAAGTCGCGCAGCGTCGTCTTGTCCGAAGTGTTGCCCGGCATCACCTCGTAGGCCAGCGGCAGACCATCCGGCGTCACGATCAGGGCGATGACGACCTGGACGCAGTCGGAACGTTTGTCCCGGCTGTAGCCATGCCGTCGCTTGCCGGCCTCAGGCGGATCGCACTCGAAATACGTGCTGGTCAAATCGTAGAGCAGGACTTCGAACTTGGCGTCGAACAGCGTCTTCCAGCGCTGCTGCAGGAAACTGAATAGTTCCGTCTTGTGTGCCAGCAGTTTGTCGAGGCAGCGATACAGGTTATCTTTCTGCACCAGGTCGAATTCTTCGCCCAGCAGATCGCCCATAGCACTGCGTTCAACCATTGCCGATGCAGCCGCCACTCACTGCCCGGGTCGATCAATCGGTAGGCGACCAGCGTCTTCAGCACGTTCAGCCAGTGTGTCCCTTGCCGTGAGGGCGGCCGGCGTGGCGACCAGAACCCATCCAGTTGAAGCTGATCCCATAGATGGCACGCCAGCCAACAGCCACCCCATTGTCGTGGGCGGCGAAGTCGCAGACCACTGAGCCGGACATGCACCACATCGTAATCCAACGGCGGCGGCGCACGATCCTCAGGAAACAACGCGATCTGTTTGCCGGCCTGCCCGCCCTCATCGAACGCCTCGATCGTCTGGCACCATGCGGCGCGCTGGCTGTCATTGATCTCGCCCAGATAAAGCACGTGCCGCTGCACCGTCCGGCCGCCGGACACGCGGCGGTTCTCCACGATGCCCCAGTAGCGGTGCTCCTTGCCGTCCTTGCGGCGAAGCTTGTGGCGCAGAAACATGACGCCAGCCTTCCAAAACCGCTGGCCGTTTCGCAAGGGGCTTGGTCGGCACCGCAGCTGGTTTCAGTCGATGCCCGCCGGCTGACCGCACACTATTCCTGGCCCAATCGGCGTCCCGCCGTCGCAAAATTGCCAAAACCGAGGTCGAGTTGCGAAAGTCGGGTTAGGGCTAATGGCCCAAACAACTAATCGGTGTGAACTCCCACGTGGGTGGCTCGCCAGAGCCAGCCGCCCCGGCGTTCATGCGCGGCGCGAGGTGTATACTACTTCTGCTTGGCGCGTGGAGTAGCTGCCTGTCGGTCAATGGAGCTGGAGAGGTCTCCTCGCTGCCGAGGCACGGACTCTACGGCTCGCCCACACCGTCCAGCCCGTTTTCCAACCATAAACGGCGCGCTTCCGACCGTTAAATCTTGCCGCTCGTGGTCTTTGGTAGGCTAGCTGGACGAATCAGCGTAATGGAGTGCACGGAGATTTCGTGCGCCGTCGTCACCGCTTCACGGATTGTACGCAGCAATGGTTTCGTGTCGAGATGCATCCGCTGGGTTCGCTCGACTTCCTGTACGACTACAAGACGTTCTGCCCCGCTATCGTCGGCGACTGAAAACGCAGCACCGCAATTGCGTCGCAGTGCTGGATGGCTGTCCTGCACGGTCCGCTCAATATCTTGAGGGTAATGGTTCATACCGCGAATGATGATCAGATCCTTGATCCGGCCGGTCAGATACAGTGCGCCGTCTGGATCGAGAAACCCTAGATCGCCGGTCCGCAGCCACGGTCCGCTGCTGTCGCCAGCGATCCGCGCCTCGAATGTCGCCGCTGTGGCCTTCGGATCATGCCAATAGCCGCGCGCGATACTGGGGCCTGATACCCACACTTCACCAAGCGATAAGTCAGGAACCGGGCACGAAGTTTCCGGATTCACGATGGCGATGCGAGCGCCGGGAACACACCGCCCGCTGGCGACGACCCATTGTGCGTCGACATCGTCGCGTGGCGCCGTCACCAGGTCGTTCCGTAATGCATCGCGGCTCACACGCCATCGTATCGGCTCGGCGCCGCGACGGCCGCCCGACACCAGCAGGGTCGCCTCCGCCAGCCCGTAGCCTGGATACATTGTCCCTGGGTCGAAGCCATACGGCGCGAAAGCGCGCGTAAATCGTTCGATCGTGTCAGCCTGAACCGGCTCGGCGCCGTTCAGCGCGAGCTGCCAACAGGACAGGTCGATACCGCGCATCATCCCCGGCTGCAGGCGGCTAACGCACAGATCGAACGCGAAGTTTGGAGAACTGGTCAGCGCCGCGCGATTTGCATGGATCTCCTGAAGCCAATTTAAAGGCCGTCGCATGAACGCAGCGGGCGCGAGCAGGACCGACAGGCCACCGAGATACAGTGGCTGCATCACGCCCATCATAAGTCCCATGTCGTGATAGAGCGGTACCCAGCCCACGCTCGTCGCGCGCGCTGGACTGCTCATGCACAGCCGGATCATTTCAAGATTAGCAATAATGTTGCCGTGCGAAACCATTACGCCCTTGGGGCTCGACGTTGAACCCGACGTGTATTGCAATAACGCGATGTCCTCAGGGCCAGGCGCGGGAACTTCCAACTCCGATGCGGGAAGTGTGTCGTCACGGGCGTCCACAACCATCCACGAGAAACTCGTGCCGTCGAATTTCTCCTTCAGGTCCGGCCGTCCGTCCCATAGATCACCGCTGGTCAACACGACGCGAGGCGCACAATTCATTAAAATCGCGGCGCTGGAATCCCGCGCGGCGGTTCGCCTAGGCACCATCAGCGGCACTGCGATAACGCCGGCAGCAAGGCAACCGAAAAACGCGACGATGAAATCAAGTCCTGGGGGGAACAACAGAATGGCGCGATCGCCGGGTGTGGCTTTCCGGGACAATCGCGCAGCGGTGGCACGGGCGCGCATTTCGAGCTCGCGGTAGGTCAGGGTCGAGTGAGGGCCTTCCCGTTCGGGGAGGTATGTGAATGCGTGACCGTCCGGGTTCTCCATTGCGCGCTTAGACAGCAAATCAGTCATCGAGACTAGTCTGTATCGAAACAAGTCCGTGTCCAAACCGGTCACCGTCGTCGGGCCGGTGCGGCTGACCGCTCGGCCAGCCGTTTCATGATAAACCGTGCGAGTTCAGTAACGGTAGGATGTTCAATCACCGTTTCGGACTCGAGTTCCAGTCCTAACCAGTCCTCGAGTGCGGTGACCATGAACACGGACTCGGCTAAATCAAGACCGAAACCGGCAAAGTTCGCATCGCTCTCGATGCGATTCCGTTGAATGCGTAGCGCCTTTGCCAGATAGTCGCCACACCACGTTCGAACTGCCGCTTCCGTCACATCCTGATCAGGGGGTGCCATGGTAACTCCGATTCTCTGCCGGGAGGCGAGGTAACGCGAACCACGGCAGTCTTCGATTGACGATGCGCATGTGATTGTTTGATCGTAACGATGTATATGTCGGGTTCGGGCCCGAAGCGACCTCGCGCCAACAGCACAAGGGGCGCTGGGAAACCATCAGCGGACATCCGCTGTTCGCTCGGCGGCGGGACGTAACGAGGTAACAATCCGTTCCTCAATCGCCCGCGCGACATTGTTGCGGTAATGCACTCCGTCAGCGAAGTTGCCGGGATCACGCGCGACAGTGTTATCAAGGTGGAAATCTAGAAAAGCACCGCGGTGCCGAACGGCCACTGAACCTTCCAGCATGGACTTGCACGCCGTTTCGACCAAGGCCCCAACGCTGTCGGGGGGGTCGAGCAGCGGGGCATAGATTGGCGGCACGACGATAATCACGGATGCTTCCGGCGGCAACCTCGCAATCTGATCTCGCAGGCGGTAAATCCAGGGATATTGCAGCGGGAACTTCGTGGCAAATAGATCTTCGGCCGGTTCGGGAGCTTGTGGCACAAACGCAAAGTTTTTGCCCGCCATATAATCCGAATAGCCCACCGGGTCGGTCCGAGGACGCATTCCAAGTGCGAGCTGCACCCGCCAGACCGCGCGGTCCAGCGACTTACTGTTCAGCACGTGGGCCACGTACTCGCGGTCGCCGCCATAAAGCCAAAATGGAAATGGGTGCGTGACTTGAAGATCAGGGCTTTGTGCGCACCAACTATTGTCGGCCACCAGAATGAGGGCGCGTATCTTGTCGTGGTGGGAGGTGAACCATCCCATCATCGCCAGTTGCTCCCGCGGCCCCGTCGCGGGCACCGTCAATTGTGTGAAACTCAGGCCGGTGGGGGGCCCAATGCGATGCGGATCGATCAACTGACCGGTGGAATTGCCGAAGACCGCACCATCGAACGCAGGATCGCGCGCGCGGCTGACATTCGCCATGCGTGGATTGTGATCGTCAATACCGACAATGCCCAAGGTCGGGAAACGGGCGCTGTCGTAGGGATCGATCAGCAGCAACAGGGTGAACAGCAGGCCACCCAGACCAAAAAAGGTGGTGCAAAAAACAATGATCCACCGCCGCCAGGATGCGTCGGCGCCCCGGTTAGCTTGATCGCCAGTTGGGGGATCAGAATTTGAAGTAGATGAACTCATAGGTCTCATCGCCTCCAAGTAGCGTCATCATCGCCATGCAGACCAGACCGAATGCAACAGGAACGATCATCCTTGGCCGATCGCAGACGCGGGCGCAAAGCTTCCGTGAGCCCGGCAGCAGCGTCGCAAACGCGATGGCAGCCCCCAGAACCCACGACTTTCCCAACAATTCGAGACCCGGCGCAACCGCCAGACCTGAGTAGAGGTTCCAGGCCGCGTCAATTGTAGCGGCACGAAACACGATCCCGCTCAGCAGGAAGAACACGACGGTGAGAAACCAACCCACCACACGGGGCGGCCGGATGGCGTACCGCCGCCAACCCGAGGCGACGACGATGGCCACGCCTTGCATTAGGCCCCAAAGGACGAAATTCCAGCCCGCGCCGTGCCAAAGGCCGCACAGCGCCATGGTCGCCAGGATTGCCAATACATACTGCGCGACCGTGTGGCGGGTGCCGGCAATTCGCATATCGGCCAGCGGTAAGAAGACGTAGTCACGCAGAAACCGCGACAACGTCATATGCCAGCGTTGCCAGAACACTAGAATGCTAGGCGCCCGAAATGGCGCGTTGAAGTTATCGGGAAGCCGAATTCCGAAAAGCAGCGCGATCCCTATCGCCATGTCAGTATAACCGGCGAAATCAAAAAAGATTTGGAATCCGAAGGCCAATGCCAGCCACGCTGACCCGTCCGTGACCGGCGCCTCGGCGGCTGCTTGGTAGATTGGATTGACGATATGACCGATCGGATCGCCGAACGCTACTTTCTCGACCAGGCCGAGGACGATGAAGGTGATCCCCAGCGCGCAGCGCTGTTCCCATCCGGGACGAAACGCCGGCTGACCATATTGATGGCCCACCTCGGACCATCGCGCCAGGGGACCCGCGGCCGCCTGAGGGAAAAAGCAGATATAAAGCGCGTAGCGGTCTAGTGTAGTCAACTCAGCGCGCCCGCGCCGAAGATCCGCCAAGTACATGATGTGGTGGAAAGTAAAGAAGCTGATTCCGATGGGCAGCGTGAGATGCAGCCGGCCGAGCGTAATGCCAGTTAGGGCGGTCAAAGCGGCAGCGAAGAAATCCGCGTATTTGTACAAGCCCAGCACGCTCAGGGTCAAAACGATCGCGGCGGTGATGACCCCACTGTTCCGGGTTCGCCCAAACCATCGCGCGGCGAGCCAGTTAACGACGATCAACCCGACGAGAAGGGGTACGAATTCCGGGTTCCAGAGGCCGTAAAACAGCAGTGAAGCCAAAATCAATATCGGCACACGCGATCGCGCGTTACCGTCGATGGCTCGGTATGCGAGCAGGGATCCCGGTAGGAACGTTAGCAGGAAGGAGTAACTGTTAAACAGCATGCTTAATCGAATCGAGCTTCGGCACCTTTGCGATCGCCGTACTATGGACCTTGTTCGCCCACAAGTCGGTGGCTCGTATCCCCCAGGCGAATCGCCCTTCGGATTCGTTCCGAACGATCCGATAGGCTGGTCAAAACCGCTGCAGCTGCCAACATGCAAGCGATGCCGCATCCCTCGACATGGCTGAAGGTATTGCCAGGCGGTCTGTTCTGCGAGCCGGGCGGGTTCTTCATCGACCCGCTGCGGCCGGTGGATCGGGCTGTGATCACGCACGGCCACTCGGACCATGCGCGCCCCGGACATCGGGCGGTGCTGGCTACAGCTGACACCTTGGCAATTATGCGCGCACGTTTGGGTGACGACGGCGCCAGGCACCAGGCGTTGGGTTGGCACGAGCGGATCACTCTTGGCGAAGTTCGGATCTGGCTTTCCCCCGCGGGCCACGTGCTGGGTAGTGCGCAGGTGGCGATGGACTACCGCGGTTCGCGCGCGGTCGTCAGTGGCGACTACAAGCGGGTGTTTGATCCGACCTGCGCTGGGTTCGAGCCGGTGCCTTGCGATGTCTTCGTCACCGAAGCGACGTTCGGACTGCCAGTATTCGTGCACCCGCTGCCGGGCAACGAGATCAAGCGGCTGTTGGACAGCGTCGCGCTTTTTCCTGAGCGCACCCATGTCGTGGGGTGCTACGCACTGGGCAAATGCCAGCGGCTGATCGCGCTGCTGCGGCAGGTTGGCTGGGATGAGCCGATTTGGTTGCACGGCGCGCTCGTTGCGATGTGTGAGGTCTACCGCCAGAGCGGTGCGGAACTCGGCGACCTGCGGCCGGCGACGATGGCGGCGAAGGCTGAGCTCGTGGGCGCGATCGTGCTGGCGCCCCCCGGAGCGATAACCGATCGCTGGGCGCGCCGCCTGGAAGACCCGGTCGTCACGCTCGCCTCCGGTTGGATGCGCGTCCGCCAGCGGGCGAAATCCCGCAGGGTGGAACTGCCGCTGGTGATCTCAGATCACGCCGACTGGAACGAGTTGAACGCAACGCTGGACGAGGTCGGCGCGCCCGAGGTCTGGGTAACGCACGGGCGTGAGGAAGCCCTGATCCACGCTGCTGCCCAGCGAGGGATGAACGGACGGGCGCTTCGCTTGCTCGGCTACGGTGAAGAGGATGAGGCAGAGGAAACGCAATCCTCAGCATCGTTGGCTTGAGAAAGTTGCGGGAGAGCTCCACAACCGACCACCGCACTCTGATATCGTAGGAACACGGCTTTGTTAGCACTAGCCACAATGTGCTTCTAGTAGGAGGGTGCCGGTCACTCGTTCCACCGGGCAAATATCGGATATGACCGAACCGCTCTCAATTACATTCGATTACATTCGATGACGATGGTTCCATCCGGGTTCGGTGTAGCGTGACAGAATAACGGTGCGGCCATCCGTGGCCGGCAGATGCACATCGACCATCTGAATCGCCGCTATCTTGTCCAGCACTGACCGCGGCGTCAGCCCTGGCGCCAGTGATCGCAGTCGCTGTTTTAGCGTCACTTGGGCGAAGTTACACTTCCCAAACCCACCCACTAGGGGTAGAATTGCCTCAGTGGGCCGTTTCGGGCCGCCTGCGGAGCTTATGGGAAATGTTGATCCTAGATGCTGAGGCGTTCTATCGCGTCACTACCCTGCTCCAGCACACGAGGACCGCGATAGATGGCGAGGCCAGCGTCTTCTCAGCCTCCGATGGCGGGTTGATAATCAGGCCGTTTGATAATCCCGAAGTGTTAAGACAGATGGCTGACCTGCACGGGCCGGAGGTAATCGCCACTCGAGGCCGATTGTAATCGCCACCTGAGGCCGGTCGAAACCGCCACCTGAGGCCGGCGAATTCGCCAGTCTGCTGGTGGAGGAAGCCGCCGCTGACATCGAAGTAATCGCGACTACTGTTCCGCCCTTTTTGGCGGGGTAGCAGTAGTGCCGAGACCGAGGGCGGAGATGCGGCGGATCAGGGAAGTGTTACGGTTGCGTGCGGAGTTAGGGCCGAATTTGAGTGCCATATCGGCAGGCGCGAAGCTGGCGCGCTCGACGGTGCGGGCGTATCTGGATCGAGCGGCGGCGGCAGGGCTGGACGCCGCGGCCGCCGATGGGTTGTCGGAGACGGCGCTGGAGGTGGCGCTTTACCCGCCGTCATCGGCCACCGATGGTCGCGCACTGCCCGACTGGGCGGAGGTGGATCAGGAACTGCGGCGCCACAAGCACGTCACGCGCAAGCTGCTTTGGATGGAGTACAAGGCAGCCGATCCGGACGGTTTGGGGTTCAGCCAGTTCAAATTGCGGCTCAGCGAATGGCAGAAGGCCTCGGGGCGAGGCCTGTCGATGCGCCAGGTGCACCATGCCGGCGAGACGGTGCAGGTCGACTACGCCGGCGACACGGTCGCGGTGATGGACGACGGTACGGCGCGTGCGACGCAGATATTCGTGGCCTGCCTGCCGTGTTCGGGGCTGATTTACGCTGAGGCCAGTTGGACCCAGGCGACGGAGGACTGGCTTGGCGCGCATGTCCGTCTGTTTGCCTTCCTGGACGGCGTGCCGGCGAAGGTTGTGCCCGACAATCTGAAGGTCGGCGTCACCCATGCCTCGTATTACGACCCGGTGATCAACGCCAGTTATGCCGCGTTGATCAAGCATTACGGCACGGCCGTGGTCCCGGCACGGTCACGCAAGCCGCGGGACAAGCCGGGGGTCGAAAATGGCGTTTTGCAGGCCTGTCGTTGGCTTCTGGCTCCGCTCCGCCATCGCCAGTTCTTCTCGTTGGCTGAGCTAAACCAGGCGATCGCGCTGCTGCTGGTCGAACTGAACGACAAGCCGATGGCGCCGCCGCGCGAGGGTAGCCGGCGCAGCCTGTTTGAAGCGGTCGAACGCGCCGCCCTCAAGCGCTTGCCGATCGAGCCCTACGTGATCGGCCACTGGGCGATCGGGGCAACCGTCAACCTCGACTATCACGTCGCGGTCGATTGGAACTTCTACTCGGTGCCCTATGCGCTGGTGCGCAAGCGCGTCGATGTCTTCCTCACTCGGACCGGCGTGCAGATTTTCCATCGCGGTGAGCGGGCCGCCAGCCATGCCCGGGTGGCCGGGCAAAATCACTGGGCCACGCTGGGCGAACACATGCCGCCGGGGCACAGCGCGGTGGCCAAGCGGACGCCGGACTGGGTTCGCGACCAGGCGGCCAAGGTCGGTGTGGCCACCGCGGCCTATGTCGAGCGGCTGCTGACCGGGCGCGATCATATCGAACAGGGTGTGCGGTCCTGCCTCGGCATTCTGCGCTTGGCGACCCGCTACCCGGGCGAGCAGTTGGAGGCCGCTTGCGTGCGAGCGCTGTCGGCAGGTGCGAGTTCATCAGGCTTTGTCGAGCACCTGCTCAAGAGCGGGCGGCCACTCGTCGACCCCGTGGCCGAGGATGGCGTCGGCCATCACGGCAACATTCGCGGCCCCGGCTACTACCATTGACGATCGGCGCCACCGATCCAGCAACAAGGACACAAGATGCACCAGCCGACCATTGAGAAGCTGCACGACCTGCGCCTGGGAGCCATGGCCAACGCACTGACCGCGCAACTGCAACAGCCCGAGATTGACGCCATGCCGTTCGCCGAGCGGCTGGCATTGCTGGTCGACATCCAGCATAGCGCGATGCTCACCGCGGCCTTGGCGCAGCGTCTGACCCGGGCGGGCATGCGTCAATCCGCCTGCATGGAAAATCTTGACCTGCGTACGCCGCGCGGACTGGACCGCACGACCATACAGGCCTTGGCCAGCGGGCTATGGATCCGCCAACACCGCAACGTTTTAATCAGCGGGGCGGCTGGCGTCGGCAAAAGTTGGATTGCCTGTGCCCTGGGCAATCAGGCCGCCCGCGATGGCGTCTCGGTGCTTTACAAGCGCCTCTCGCGGCTGCTCGACGAGTTGGCGATTGCCCGGCTGCATGGCCGTCAAGCACGGTTGTTGAAGACACTGGCTCGCACCCGGCTGCTGATCCTGGACGATTGGGCGATGGTCAAGCTCACCGCTGATCAGCGCCGCGACCTGATGGAGGTCATCGACGATCGCCACGACCGTGGCTCGACCATCGTGGCGACCCAAATCCCCCAGGACAGCTGGCACCTTCAGATTGGGGATCCGACATACGCCGACGCGATCCTGGATCGTCTCGTCAACAACGCATATCGCCTCGAGCTCACGGGCAAGTCGATGCGCGGCAACGGCGCCCGTCGGGCGGTGGCGGATCCGGTTGGAGATGAAATAGGCGAACAAAGTAAATAGCTTAGTCTAGTTATCCCCGTTATTCACACGTTACACGGTCGGCAAAAATTACAGCATCAATCACAACAAGAATATTCTAATTGACGACTTCTCTTCTTTCCAGATAAAGTTGTTCGTCAGTGGCAGTTTGCCTCGCCTAACGGCTCGGTGCCTGCGGCCAGGGGTGGCGGTTTCGACCGGCCTCGGGTGGCGAATTGAACCGGCCTCAGGTGGCGAATTCACCGGCCCGCGCAGCTGACCGCTTGGCGCAGCTTCGTATCCATCTGAACGTGCTGGATTGCAGGATAACGCTTAAAGCTGTTGATGAACTCGAAGCCTCAATGGTTGACACGCATTTTACTTTTGAGAAATTCAAAGGGGGCCTTGACGACATAGATACGACTCTCCGTCGCGAATTATCTGCGGCGAAGGTCTTTGTCCTAGAAGGTTCCCGTCAGAATTATTATGAGCCGCGCGAGCCTTTATTTGGCTCTGATAATGAGTTTGAAACCCGCTTTCTGACTGCGGCTTTTGATCTGGATGAGGCTGCTAAAAGCTATGCCTTGGGTCGCTCTACAGCTGCTGCCTTTCATCTTATGCGAGTGGTCGAGATTGGCATTCGCGCAGTCGCTCGCTGCCTCCAAATTCCTGATCCAACCAAACCAGCTGAGCGCAATTGGGGGATTATTCTCAAACACATCAAGGAAGACGGTATAGCCAACCGATGGCCAACCGCATCCGACCGCATGGCGCCAGATGCCGTGCTGTTTGAAGAGCTTTATGGGTCGCTAGATGCGATTCGTAATTCCTGGCGAAACGCCACTATGCACGTTGAGAAGACATATACCGATGACGAGGCGGAACATGCGCTAGTCGCGGTGAAGGGCTTTATGAAGAAGCTGGCTTCCCGCTGCGACGAGTTGGGGGACCCGAAGGCATGACTTTTGCTGGTTTTTTAGCACTTTCTCAAACGCCCGATCCAGTGCCCCAGGTGTTTCATCCGCCTCGACCTCCCGCGCCATGTCGATGAACCGGCTGGACTGCTCCGGATTGTCGGCTTCGAGTGGTGGCTTTGGTTTTGGTGGCAATGACGGCATAGGAGGAAGATAGGTGGTTGAGCGCGGACCCGCTACCCCCTCCGGAGGGACCACCTTCAGAATTGGATGTCCTCTCTGAGGCCGAAGACTGGCAGGAATTGGGAGTTTATGCTGCTCCTGAAGCATATGAAGAGCTTTCATCAGCGTCATCGTCTCGTCAGAGCTTAGATCAAATTCGACTAGTTTCGCGCGTCCGCGAAATCGGAGGCGGAATTGAAATCCAGTTTTATCCTCTAGAGGAGTGATCTTGGCCTCGCTCAGCGCACCCAGATTTATATGTCAAACTCCCCCTGCCGAGGATCGGTAATGGTCGATCTTCGCCGCCAAGCGCGGTCTCTCCTGGGCCTAGAAGGAAGGTGCTGCTTTTGCCCGCTGGCCACGAGCTGTTCGGTAGGTCAGCCGCTTGCCTTTGGCGCCAGTCACGGCGAGCGCAGTCCGTTGAATGTCGTCGATGCCCAGCCTGATCCGATTGCTGTAACGGAAGTCGAATTCAGACAGATACCGGTGCAGATGGGCTTCGCTCACATGCTGATAGATGCCGTAAATCCCGCGCTTAAGGATCGAGAAATAGCCTTCCGCGGTGTTGGTGTAGGTGTCATCCCGGACGTATTCCTTGGCGGAATGGTTGACGGTCTCATATCCGCCTTTGAAGGTCCGGCCGAATCGCGGTGTAGACGCTGGTATCGTCGGTCATGAACCGGCTATCGGTGTGGGTATGGCGAGCGATGATCGGATAGAGGTTGTTTGCGGTCACATTGGGGACGTGGAAGCTGCGGACCTTGCCACCGCGCTCAACCAGCGACGCCACGGCTTGTTTCGGCGGGATTGGGCCATAAGCCCGATTGTGAGCCTTACCACCGATGTAGGTTTCGTCGGCTTCGATAGTCATGCCCCCACCACCCAACTTTGGCGGAAACGGCGAGGTACCGTCTTTCATGGCTTCACGGATGCGATGGCCAAGGAACCAAGCGGTCTTCATGCTACCGCCAAAGGTCCGTTGAAGCTGGCGAGTGCTGATACCCTTCTTGCTGCTGCACATCAGATAGAAGGCTTGCAACCAGATATGCATCGGGGCGTGGCTGGATTCGAATACCGATCCGATCCGCACGGTGAACTGCTTCCGACAAGCGTAACACTTCCAAAGACCTGGGCGGCTGGCTCTCCCTTGCAATCGTCCCGCTTGTCCGATGACGCCGCACTTTGGGCAAGCCGCACCATGCGGCCAGAGCTTTGCCTCGACGTAGGCGAAAGCGGCGGCTTCATTATGGAAATGCTGGGCGGTAAGTTCGGACTTCATGGAGCCATCTCCCTAAGCCGCAACACTAAATCTGGGAGGTGGGTTTGTCAAGTGTAACTTCGCCGTCACTTGCAGGCAATAGGCCACGAAGGCGACCAGGATGTGAGCTTCAATCCGCTCATCGGTTTGGTGGTAGATCGGGCGGCTTGCCAGATCGCCCTTCAGTTCTTTGAACGCCTGCTCCGCTGATCGCAATGACCGCGGCCTCTGTGGTGCCGACCTTCCAGGACTCAACCACGGGAAATGGCCCACCTGGAGCATTATTCGGCGTGAGTTGCGAAAGACGCGCTAGCCTAGGCTAGCGAGCGACCACCGGCGTCTCGGCGAACGAGCTGCTTTGAGGTTTCCGGCCACGCAGATCACTCGGACGATGCCGGTCGTGCGGACTGCGATAGACCTCCAGCACGTCTTCCAGCGCCGCCACGAACGCAGCGCCGCCTCCGGCGGAATGACGAATAGCTTTTAGCAGCCTCATCCAGATCAAAAGCCGCAGTCAGAAAGCGGGTTTCAAACTCAGAGCCAAATAAAGGCTCGCGCGGCTCATAATAATTCTGACGGGAACCTTCTAGGACAAAGACCTTCGCCGCAGATAATTCGCGACGGAGAGTCGTATCTATGTCGTCAAGGCCCCCTTTGAATTTTCTCAAAAGTAAAATGCGTGTCAACCATTGAGGCTTCGAGTTCATCAACAGCTTTAAGCGTTATCCTGCAATCCAGCACGTTCAGATGGATACGAAGCTGCGCCAAGCGGTCAGCCATCTGTCTTAACACTTCGGGATTATCAAACGGCCTGATTATCAACCCGCCATCGGAGGCTGAGAAGACGCTGGCCTCGCCATCTATCGCGGTCCTCGTGTGCTGGAGCAGGGTAGTGACGCGATAGAACGCCTCAGCATCTAGGATCAACATTTCCCATAAGCTCCGCAGGCGGCCCGAAACGGCCCACTGAGGCGATTCTACCCCTAGTGGGTGGGTTTGGGAAGTGTAACTTCGCCCAATGACAGCCCACGCTCCGGTGCCGACCTTGTGACGCCACGCAGCCGCGAGTTGCAAAAGTCTAGCCAAGGCTTCATGGCGAACATCCCTTTAAAACAATATATATTATTTCGAGACGGCCGTAACGATTGGCGTTTCAGAAACGAACCTCGGACGCATCCTGAGTGTCTATAGCAGCGGGAATAGGTTCGTATTCCGTCCGCGAATATCGGAGCCATCGCTCAAGACGATCCCGACCGCATCCGCATCTACCGGCATCAGGGATTGGGCGGCCACTGGTATCGCCTTGCCACCAAATTATCCAGCCCAAGACTATGGTCGGCTGTTCGATCACACACGAAAAGCAGGGGTCGGCGTGATTGGCATCCGCGTTCTCGCCGCCGGTGCACTCAGCGGCATCCCCGAACGCCATCCCACCGCCAACGGACCGCCTGAACCGATCGGGTCTTCGCACAGCTATGCGATGGATCTGGAGCGCGCCAAGCGGCTGATCCCGCTGGTGGCCGAAGGCTTCGCCGATAGCTTGGCTGAAGCCGCGATTTGCTTCGCTATTTCCCACCAAGCAATGGGCACTGTCCTGGTCGGCATGGCAACGATCGATCAGTTTGAAGCTAGCCTCTCGGCGATTCTAAAAGGGCCCACTGCCTGGAGTGCGCCCCTGCTCGAGACCCATGACGCGCAGGGCAGACGCAACGGTGCGTCGGCCCGGGACAAGGATCGCGCCCACAACCATAACCAGGACCAGCACATGCCGCCACGTAGGCGCGGTGATCGCACCTCGAAAAGGCTGCATCCAGGCCGCCAACGCGTTCGGCACGTCGCGTCCAGCCGCATCTGGCATGCACCCCCGAATCCACGTTCCGGGGGAAGACTCGACGATCGCGGGTCCGCTACGACATCACGTTTGATTCAATCACGAAAGATTTAATTAGGGAAACCAACCATTCAGTGGAAATGGCCAAAGTCGAGATGAGTGATCATCTTAGAAATTCACTGCGAAAATAATTTGGCCTAAAATGATTACGGGCACCGTTCACAACCTAAGGTGGAAATGATGTGTTTGACCCAGAAACTCAAAAGCACCGCTAAACCGCCGTTGATTTGTGTCTTTAGTAGAACGCATAACGCACTGGACACCATCTCACCGTTCGGTGTCGCTGCAACGCTATTAAATGCCCTCGCACCCGACTGGGCAGTTGAGCGGGAGATTGATCCGTTGGGGGACTCAAACTATCATGGTGCTTCCGACCGGAACGGTCAGCATTTGTATTTACGAGGACAATGGGTGTGCTTACGTTGGGACCATCAGGGGAGAGATTTGGCAAAGCAAGCGCGCCTTCCCACGTGTCAAAGTGCTGTCGCGCGATCCTCGCAGCGGCGACTCCCTCCCTACCTCGAACCGCCTTCTCACGGGTACAGAGCTAGGATTTCAATCCTCCTGGGGTTTCCGAGACGTTGGTTACCCTGACCTTGCCCACAATCGGGGCAACGCGCCATCCATCCCTCGATTGGATCCTCAGCCGGTAGCGGAACCGCTTCGACGGCCCGCTTGGCCGCATCATGTTCTCCCGGTTTTTACCGTGGCGCAGATCCGGATTGGGCCCGTTCTCGGGGGACGGTCCCACGATCAGCAATCGCTCGACTGGCCTTGATCGACAGCGGCAAACACCCCCGCGCAAAGGTTGATGAAAGCCCGCATCCTGTTGAAGGCCGACGCGGCGAGGCCGGTGAGGCATGGAGCCATAGCCAAATCGCCAAGGCGCTGGAGACCAGCCTCGCGACCATCGCTCGAACCCGTCAGCAGCTTGTCGAGGAAGGGTTCGACGCCGTGCTGACCCGCAAGCACTCGCCCAACTCGGCCAGAACCCGCATCTTTGATGGCGCGGCGGAAGCCAAACTCATTGCGCTGGCCTGTTCAGAGCCACCGAAAGGCCGCGCCCGATGGACGTTGAGGCTGCTGGAAGACAAGGTCGTCGAGCTGAACATTGTCGCCAAAGCCAGCGATAACACGGTCGGGCGGACGCTAAAAAAAATTTTTATTTAGTAGGCCAGTGCTTCCAGACGCGCGTCCTACGCTGATCGGGCGGCTGTCGAAAAAAGAGCGGTCTTTACCGCGCTTGTGGGACCCCCGGTCACAGCCGCGCGATTGGACGCGATCAAACCCGATGCCATGCTTCGCTGTCGCGATCGCAACCCCATCGGCTGCGAAGCGGTGGTGATACCTCGAAAGCGACATCCCATTCTGCATCGTCTTCGCTCCCCAGATGGTTGCCGCACTCCGACCCGGGGACGCCTCGGATACCGGTGCCTGTCTGACGACCCCGCGTTTCCCCGTCGCCGCATTGCGTGTATGAAGCGGCGAACGATCCACCAAACGACAGCGGCGACCCAATGGCAGGCCATTCCCAATTCAAGAACATCATGCACCGCAAGGGTGCGCAGGACGCCCGGCGTGCTCGGCAGTTCGCGCGGATTATTCGGGAAATTACAGTCTTCGCACGGCGTGGCTTGCCCGACCCGGCCTCGAACCCTCGCCTGCGCGCGGCTGTCATTGCGGCCCGTCAGGCCAATATGCCAAAAGACATTGTCGATCGCGCGATCAAGAAGGCCGCCGGCAGCGGGGCTGGAGAGGACTACGTCGACGTCCGATATGAGGGCTACGGTCCAGCGGGCGTCGCCGTCATCGTTGAGGCTCTGACCGACAACCGCAATCGCACCGCCTCCGATATACGCACCGCATTCAACAAGCACGGCGGGGCGCTTGGTGAGACCAACGCCGTCAGCTTCATGTTCAACCGGTTGGGGGCGATCCGCTATCCCGCGTCGGTCGCTAGTGCGGATGATATGTTGGAAGCTGCCATCGAAGCTGGCGCTGAAAATGCCGAAAGCGATATCGAGGCCCACGAGATCACCTGCCCGATCGAGGACTTCTTCGCCGTACGCGACACGCTGGAAGCGCGCTTCGGGCCCCCCGAAACCGCCAAGCTCGACTGGCGGCCAACAACCATGGTGACGCTGGATGTGGAACGCGCGTCGGGTTTGCTTAAACTGCTCGACGCGCTGGAAGAGAATGACGATGTGCAGAACGTTTATGCGAACTTTGATATCCCAGAGGCGATTATGCAAAAGCTGTCCAATTGATGCCCGCATCACATCGTCCTGTGCGCGCAATTCGTTACTGGAATCAAAGTATTTTGTTTCCGCCGCCGTATAGGAGCAGGGCCAGCCGAGCGGGAAAGCAAAGCCCTGGGGCTCATTTTGCTCCGCAAGCTAACACCACCAGCAGGCTGATGGCCTCGGCCACGTCGTTCGGTAGGATGACGACGACTGGGCCGGGGCAGCCGCACACTCGATCGTTCAAATCAGGGACGAAGCGCCGTAACAGTCAAACGGTGGGGCTGGTGCCATGCCCAGCCCCCCAAAATCGTCAGTCGAGAAGCGCTAGCGAGTGCTTGGTCTCGACGGCGACGCGTTCGGCACGCCTGGATATTTCAAGGACCGAAGCGGCCGGTTCCGCTGCAGCTGGCATCGACAAATCTGCCCGGGAAGAATCCGGCCGCTCAATTGGATGGCGGGCGGCTGGTGCAGTACATCGCCGCCGTCATTGTGACCCGTCCTGACGGTAACAATGACGTGGAAGCCGTCTGGGCGATCCAAGAAGTAGGTTACTGGAGGCCTCCGCCGAGACTTGCGTCACGACCGATTGGCCCTCCCTCAGTTCAGTTGCCACCGCGGGACTTGCGAGCAAGGCCACCCCCAGTAGAGCCGGCGCGAGTGAGCGGGACGTCGAAACGATCTTCATGGTGCTGCCTTTTGTGATATCGGCCAGACTGTCATATTCAATAGTGGATGCTGCATAAGGACGTCTGATCAGTGGTTCAAGGAGGTTATGTATCAACTGCTATGGAAAAGCCTGCCAAGCGCTTACCTGGTCGTCCGCGAAGCTTCAGCCTGGAGGCTGCGCTTGATTGCGCGATTCCGATCTTTTGGGCCAAGGGGTATGATGGCGCCTCGTTCCGCGATCTCACCAGCGCCATAGGCATCAGCCCACCCAACCTGATGGCGGCCTTCGGCGACAAGCGCGGGCTGTTCGATGCGGCAGTCGCGCGATACGCGGAGACGATCGCCACCAAGCACATGACTGCGCTAGAATGCTCAAACGATCTGTGCGACCGCCTTACCTCCTTCTTCGCGACGGTGATCGCCAATGCGGCGGGCGGTGATCACCCGAGCGGCTGTCTCGTCACTTGCGCGCTCGCCGATCTAGCGGGTGACGACGCGGCAGCCAGTGCTCAACTCGCCATACTGGTGGCGGCCGCGGATGCTTCTTTGACGCGGCAATTTCACGATGCCGGGTTCGATCCGGAAGAGGCACGCGGCCGGGCCCAGATCGCCGCGGCGACGATGCACAGTCTCACCTTGCGTGCCCGCGCAGGCACATCGAAGGCCGAACTCCAACAAGTCAGCGACGCGGCCATGAAGCTTCTGGCCGGTAGGCAGGCTGGGGAAGGACCACAACCGTGCCCACCAGTCATCGTAGAGTGCGATCCCGCCTGAACTGACCGTCCTCGGCATCACCGTGGCTGCCGGCAACGCGTGGTTGGGTCCTGTAAGGTCGGCACCACAGAGGCCGCGGTCATTGCGATCTCGGATTGCCATCCGACATGATTCTTGGCGGCGGTTGGCCGGGCAAATTGAGCTTCAGCATCTGAAGCAGCAGCGCCTGGTCCGGCTCGGGTTCGGTGTAGCGTGACAGAATAACGGTGCGGCCATCCGTGGCCGGCAGATCGACATCGACCTTGGATCGCTGCCATCTTGTCCAGCACCGACCTCGGCGTCAGTCCCGGTGCCCGCGATCGCAGCCGTTGCTTCGGTTGCGCGTTGGCACGCCTAGCCAGTCGATGAGCCACGGAGCCATCGCCCCGCCAGGTCAATCAGTTCGCTACGCGACGCGGGGACTCGAGTTCACCTCCCGTTTGATGCCACCCGGCGCGATCGCAGACCAGCGCGGCGATTGAGCCTGGAGTGACCTGCGCTGATCTCCTGAAGGTGCAGGTTCATACACGCGATATTGGCAGCAGGCGCGATGATCGCCGCACCGACCGTGCGCGCCGGGCAGTGTCGTTGGCGGCCTGAATCCGCGTCTATCCGGCGCGGGATGCCGGCCGGGTCGCATTTGCCAGCGTTTGGCCCTGGGGGTGGAGGGGTCTCAATCGGACTGCCGGTGGTGAGCTGATGTTGCTGTTCCGCTGATCGGCAGCGGGCTGACTGCCGGCCCCGGGGGCGCGTAGTGGTTTGCTTAGCTGCTGCGACCGTGGCCAGATTTATTGCGCCGGAGAGTGCTCCCAGCGCGCCCGGCGCCGCGCGGTCCAGTGTGCTGACCAGCGCTACCAGAATGGTCGGACGGGGCGACGCCGCCACGCCGCTCGACAAGGCCGCTACCGGGCACGCGGAAAAAAAGTGACGCATCACGGTTCACTCCCACCGCCACCCAAATGATCTGCTGGCGCCTGGCTCCCCGATGAGTGCGAGCGACGCAGATGTCCCGGAGGATCGGTCCCGGCGAACGATCACGCACTGTCACTGGTGCGGTCGTCGGTGCCCGCCACTCTCCGCCAGGGGTTCCTGCGGCGCCGCGGTCATCACCGAGACCGGCTGTAGCGCGGATCCGACCGATGGGAACCCAAACATGGTGACGCCGCCTGACATTGATGCTGCTTTCGAGGGCGCCGCCGCGCTCCAACGGTTCCCCCCCCCCCCCCACAACCCGCTGGCACCCATACAGAGTTAATATTATGGGCTCCATATTCCCCGCTTCTCACCCCCCCGCCCCATGTCCCTCTTTTTACGTCTTCTCTCTCCCCTTTTCTAGGCACAGATCGTGCGCTTCTATCACGCCGAGAAATGGACGATGGGCACCATCGCCCGTCAGCTGCACATCCACCACAGCGTAGTGCGGCGGGTACTGGCGCAGGCCGGGCTGCCGCGGACCGGGCCGCCGCGGACCGGCTGCCGCCGCGCCCCTCGACGATCGACGCGTATCTGCCGTTCATTCGCCAGACCCTGGAGAGCTTCCCGACGCTGACCGCCAGCCGGCTGTATGTCATGGCTTACGGATGCGGCTCTCGTGGCAGCGCCGATCATTTCCGCCACCTGATCGCCTGCCACCGGCCGCGCCCGAAAGCGGAAGCCTATTTGCGCCTGCGCTGCCTGCCTGGCGAACAAGGCCAGGTTGACTGGGGACACTTTGGACACCTCGAAATCGGGCGGGCACGGCGTCCGCTGATGGCGTTCGTTACGGTGCTGAGCTACTCGCGCGAGATCTTCCTGCGCTTCTTCCTTGATGCTCGCGTGGAGAACTTCCTGCGCGGACACGTCGCCGCCTTCGCGGCATGGCAGGGTGTACCTCACGGCTCCCCTCATTTTTACTGGTCCACATCTAGCGTAAATCCGGCGCGTTTCCCTACAGCATGTTGAAGTGCTGGCGGGTGAGGGTGTCATTGGCAAGGTGGAGCGTTGGCTTGGCGGGCGCCTGAAGGATTCGTGGGTTTATCGAAGGCCTGTATGAGCATGACCTTCATGCCAAGCGGGTTGGTCCTAAATCCGGCATTTAGCTGATTGCCGATCCCGCCCGAATCGTTGGAACCTGCGGGGATGCGGACAAGAACCCATCCAGTTTTGGCTCACCCCTCGGGTGAACAACCCTCAGTTGAAGTTTATTCCGCGACAGCGGACACCTTTGCGGGCCGCATCCACGTTGAGTGGGATTCGACCGCACCGGTCACGCCATTCGGGCAGTTACCATTCTTCATCGATTACCTGAAGCAAGCCGGACTATTCGACGCGTGGGTGGCCGATTGCCCGCTGTCGTTCAGCAGCCCGAACGCACCGAAGAAGCGAGACCTTGTGCCGCCAGATTGTGCCGTCACGGTCCTCGCCGATCGCGGTTTTGGCGATCACAAGCTATTCAAGTTCCTCGATGATCTGGGATTTGGCTACGTCATCCGATTTCGCGGCAATATTCACGTCACCGATGCCGACGGCGAGACGCGTCCGGCCGCCGACTGGGTGGGCAAGTCGGGCCGGGCACGCAAGCTGCGCGGTGCGCAGGTCACCGCATCGCACGCCTATAAGGTCGGTGCGGTGGTCTGTGTCCACGCAAAAGCCATGAAGGAGCCTTGGTGTCTTGCGGTCAGCAATGCCGAGGCCTCGACCGCAATGCAGGTCAACTATTACGCCAAACGTTGGACCATCGAGCCTAACTTCCGCGATACCAAGGATCTGCGGTTCGGCATGGGGCTTGGTGCCACGCGCATCGGCGAACCAACCCGGCGCGACCGGTTGCTGCTCATCAACGCATTCGCAATGGTGCTGCTCACAATGCTCGGCGCCGCCGGTGAAAGTCTCGGTATGGATCGATTACTTAAGTCCAACACGTCGAAGATCCGCACTCACTCGTTGTTCAGGCAAGGCTGCATGCTCTACGAACTGATCCCAACCATGCCAGATCAAAGACTATTCCCCCTTATGGCCCGCTTCGCCGAGACCGTATCAAAATGCCGGTCGTTCAGCGGACTTTTCGAGGTCATTTGAAATGAGGGGATAAGTGAGGGGCAAAGGGCGCCGCAAGATCTTCGAGCGGCACCGATCGTCCGCCCGATCGGCCATCTCGAGCAGGGTCTTGGCGAGAGCGAATTTGTATGAGGCGACGTTCCGGCCGAACAGGACGATGGCCCTCCAGTTCGAAGTCGAGCGTCGGGTTTGCTGCGAGGAAATCCGTCATGCAAGCGTCATCGTCGAGTCTCTAGGCCGATGCGAACGGCCGCAGGCGCATGGGCACGGATCGCGTGCCCGATGGCATCCGGTTCCGAGGTACATTTGCCGCGCCATACGATAGCACCGGCCTCGTCAACAACGCAGATCGAAGTCAAATCCAGCGAGACATCAAGTCCGACATAGTGACGCTGTTCCACGATAGGTCCTCCGATATGTTATTTCCTCCACCTGCAGAGGCTACCGGCTTGTCCCACCTAGCGCCTCCCGCGATTACGCCATGTCCCGACCTGACGACAGCAGCGACGCGGGGCGCAGCGGAGGGGATGGGAGGAGCGGAGCCACCCGGAGCCACGCACAGAGCGCCCTGGCGCGCGAGCATGGCGAGGATGGCGAGCATCCGACCTTCTCTGCAGTGAGCACCGGCACACTCACCACCCGTCGTTCGTACCTCCCAGCGGCTTCGTCGAAAGGAGAGATCATTACACAATCTAAGCGGCAACTATCTTGACACTCACCGGGCTGGCCCGGTGCTTCCAAGTTGTTTGGTGGCCGCTGCCGCGCCGGGTGATAGCGACGCCGGTGCGGCTCGTAGCTGTCTTGGCGCGCAAGCATTCCCCGAACTCGGCCCGACCGCGCATCTTCGACGGCGCGGCCGAGGCGAAGCTGATCGCCCTGATGTGTTCGCCGCCGCCGAAAAGGCGGGCGAAGTGGACCTTGCGGTTGCTGGAAGACACCGTCGTGGAACTGAACATCGTTGCGCGCGCCAGCGACAACACCATCGGCCGGACGCTAAAAAAAAACGTTCTTAGTGCGCCAGGCGAAGCTGGCGTGGTCCAGCCGGTGGAAGTCCGGCGAGGGTAAGGCAGTAGCGCGCCGCCCTGTAGCGAGTGTTGCGTGGACGTCGGTGACGGCGGTCGCGAAGCGTACACAGCAATCATGCGGAGTGGGATATTGAGCCGCGAAAGGTTTAATGTTGCAGGGGCCGAGACGCTTGAGATCGTCGAAGGCAACACGTTGCGTACCGATATGCGAGGTGCGACCGCTCTGCCGTGGTCTGAGACCCCATTACGTATGAATGGAACGCGTCGGAACCTGGGAGACCTCATCTCGCCCAATCCGCTCTGGCGGATTTGGGTCACGACGGAAAGTCGAGGAGACGAAACCGTTGCGGAAGAGGTGAGGAGTCGGACGGCTGCGTATTACCGACGATGCCTCGAACAAAACTGGTCGGAGCCAGCGGCGGAGATGGCGGAGGGAAGGCGGCCGATCGGAGGGAAGGTAAGCGGCGACGCATGTCCCGGGCTCAGTACCGGGAACGGCATGTCACTGAAGCGGCGAACCTACGGATCAGCGGCGTCCACAACCGCGATCGCGTCCGACCTTCGATAGGAGCCCGGTGCGGGAAAGCCGCACGCCGGGATCTGTGCGGGGGGAACGGGGAGACCCGTTTCCCTACCGCGACAACCGCATCTGAAGAAGCAGTATGTCATTCCGCCTGCGGCCAACGCCGCTTTCGTCGCCAACATGGAAGACGTGCTGGACGTCTATCACCGGCCGCGCGATCCCGAATGCCCCGTCGTCTGCCTGGATGAGACCTCGAAGCAGTTGATCGCCGAAACCCGCGTGCCCATCCCGGCCAAACCGGGACGGCCCGGGCGGATCGATTACGAGTATGAGCGCAATGGCACGGCCAACATATTCATGCTGTTCGCGCCTCTGGAAGGCCGGCGCCACGTCGAGGTGACCGATCGCCACACCGCTGTGGACTACGCGCACCTGCTCAAGCAAGTCTCCGACACGTGGTTTCCGAATGCCCCGAAGATCGCGCTCGTTCAGGACAATCTCAGCACCCACAAACCCGCGTCACTGTATGAGGCGTTTCCCGCCGCCGAGGCACGCCGCCTGGTCGAGCGGTTCGAGTGGCATTACACGCCCAAACACGGCAGTTGGCTCAACATGGCGGAGACCGAACTCAGCGTGCTGTCAGGTCTTGTGCCTCGAGCGGCGCATTCCCGACAAGGCGATGCTGACTGAGGAGACCGCCGCCTGGGAGGCCCAGCGGAACAAAAAAACACGCCAAAGCCGACTGGCAGTTCACCACGACCGACGCGCCTGTGAAACTAAAGCGGCTATACCCGTCAATTTGAGCAACTCGGGCAGTAGTTAAGCTCCCCGGGGTATTTGGAACCGCCAGATCGTTGGTAGCCGATCGGAGCCGGGGTAAAGACAATCGTCGCGCGGCTTTGCGCTCAGCAGTGCTCCCATCGCCTTGAGGTTCCGGAAAGAAATGATATTCGTCACATTCACATCGCCAGGCATAATATTGCGTAGAAGCAACCAATTCCTCCGCGGAAACCGGAGTATATACCTATGACCACCCAGCGTCGTCTTCAACAACCGCCTCTCAGATTAGGTCTGGCCGCAGTGCCGAGTAGCGGCCAAAGCCGAGAAGATTGATACGCTGATGGGCCACTCTCCGGGCCTGCACGCGGGGCTTCAGGCCCTCGAACTCCGTAAGCGCGGCTTCCTTAGTGCTGCGCGCGATCCCCCGGTTATCCCAGAAGATATGTATCTTTTCCGCATATTGCTGCTTGTCGTAGGAGAAATACTTCCACGATAAAATAAGGTGGCTCAACGCCATGTAATACTCGTGCACGGGCGCCGAGTAGCTGTTGTACCGCTCCTCGAACAGCCCCTTAGTCATATGTGCCGCAATCGCATCGTATCTATAAATACACGTTCCGCCGTCGAGCCATGCTCTCCAGCTCAGATCGACATCCTCGCAATAGAGAAAGATGGTTTCATCAAAGCCGCCCTGCCTTTCAAAAAACGCACGGGAAAGCAGGATGCATGCACCGCTGCACCAATCAACCTCCAATGTCTGCGGATCGAACGCCCGCGGCGGATTCTCGTTGGGAAACTGGCGAGCTTCGACAATGAACGCCTTTCCGCCGCTGTCGTCGTATGACGAATAGAGCTTGTCCACGACATCCGGCAACAAAATCATGTCGGGATTTATCGTCATAAACGCATCGAATCTGTCAGTCCTCCTGCTTGAATACTCGTTCCAGATCAGGTTTTGCTTTTCGCCGTAGCCACACTTTTTATCGATTCGAATAGGATTGATGACAAATAAATCGCCCGACAACGATTCGAAGTCGTGCGATCGTAACATCGGATACCGGCTCATAAATGCCGATCTGTATAACGAACCGATATTTATTGCCGAGTCCGTCCTGCTGACGGAGCGACATCAGGCAGTCCTCAATGTAACGCAAAAGCTCCGAGGCGTTGGCAAGAATCTGGATTGGAATCGTGATCACGGCGAGCCTCTCAGATGGGACGCCCCTCACCGAAGCGATCTGACAAATCGACGCTACGGCGATTGTCTTTTTGCGGGAGCGTGGTGCGCGGTTCGGCGCTAGCAAACGCCTCGGCGCAGAAATTGCATTCGAAATAGCCGCGCTCACCGACGAACTGCCGCGGCTCGATCTAGTGGTCCGATCCCAACAGTAGCATCCCCGCGACGGGTAAATCGGCCCACAAAATCAGAGGTTAGTGGGTTCAAAACGGACGGCAATCCCCGGTCTGATTATAACCACTAGCGTGCCGCTCCACGGATGTCAGTCCGGCAAATATGCATCAAAGAAGCTCGACTTGCGGGATCGGCACGGCAAAACGACCGCCCCACTCGCGCACCGCAGCCATCTGCTCCATCACCTCCTCTTTCAGGTTCCACGGCAGGATCAGCACGTAGTCGGGTCGCGTCAGCAGGATCTGCTCGGGCGCGTAGATCGGGACGCGAACTCCTGGGAAAAGCCGACCCTGCTTGTGCGGACTGCGATCCACCGTAAATTCAATGAGCTCGGGACCGATGCCGCAGTAGTTGAGCAGCGTGGTGCCCTTCGCCGGAGCGCCGTAGGCGGCAAGCCGCTTGCGCTCGCGTCGCACACGCAGGCAGAATTCGAGGATGTCGCACTTGCTCGCGACGACCTGCTTGCCGAAGCGCCGGTAGACATCCAGCGATGCCAGTCCTGCCTGGCGCTCACGCCCAATGATGGCGGCGACCGACGGCAGCGTGGAATGGCGTGCGTTCTCGGAATGACAGGCGAAAACGCGGAGCGAGCCGCCATGCGTCGGCAGTTCCTGAACGTCGAACGGCCGAAGGCCGTGGTGGGTCATGATGCGCTCGACGACGAGCAGCGAAAAGTAGGAGAAATGCTCATGATAGATCGTGTCGTACTGATTCTGCGCAATCAGTTGAAGCAGATGCGGGAACTCCACGGTAAGCACGCCGTCAGGCTTGAGCAGGATCTTAAATCCGCGAACAAAGTCGTTCAGATCCGGGACGTGCGCCATAACGTTGTTGGCGGCAATTACGTCCGGGGCGACGCCCGCAGCCTTCAGGCGGCCTGCAGTGCGCGCGCCGAAGAACGCGACCTCGGTCGGTATTCCCCTGGCGATTGCCACAGCGGCGACATTAGCCGCTGGCTCGACACCGAGCGCTTTGACGCCGCGCTTGACGAAGTATTGAAGAAGATAGCCGTCGTTGCTCGCGATCTCTACGACCTGCGAATTCGCATCCAGCGCATATCGCGCGATCATATGGTCAGCGTAAGCGGCAGCGTGCCGCAACCAGCCTTCGGAAAACGAAGAAAAGTAGAGGTAGTCTTCAAAAATATGTTCTGGAGACTCAAACTCATCCAACTGAACCAGATAGCACTTTTCACAAACGAAGGCGTGGAGCGGATAAAACGGCTCCATTCGCTGGGCGTTCTCCGGAGCAATGAAGGAGTTAGATAGCGGCGACATCCCAAGATCGGCAAAGTTCTCAGTCAAACGGTTGCCGCAAAAACGGCAGTGGTTGTCACGCATCACCGCTATCCCTAATCTTTTCATAGGCCTCGATGTCTTCGCCAACGAGGTCGGCGGCGGCGCGGCCGTCACGGTGCGCCTTGTACCAGCGGACACTCCAGGCGAGAGCGTCCTCCAGGCCAAGACGCGGCTGCCAATTAAGTCGTGCGCGCGCTTTCGCCGCGTCGACGGCGAGCAGAGCTGCCTCATGCAGTCCGGTTCCGCCGATCACGGACCAGCTTGCCCCTTCACCCCAGAGTGCGGTTACGTGTTCGACAATGTCGCGCACCGGCTTCACGTCCTGAACGGCAGGCCCGAAATTCCAGGCCCCTGCGAGATCGGTTTCACCTTTCCAGAGGCCTTCCGCCAGCAGCAGATACCCGCAAAGCGGCTCCAGCACGTGTTGCCAAGGGCGAGTGGCAGACGGATTACGAATAGCGATTGTTGCCCCGGTGGTGAGTGCACGAATGCAGTCGGGAATGAGCCGGTTCTCCGCCCAGTCGCCTCCCCCGATAACATTACCGGCGCGTGCGGATGCCATGGAAAGCTGCCTTCCCTCCGACGCCGGAAAATAGGATCGCCGCCAGGCCGCCACGGCCAATTCGGCGCAGGCCTTGCTGGAGCTATACGGGTCGTAGCCACCCAGCGCATCATCCTCGCGATACGCCCACGGCCACTCACGGTTCTCGTAGCACTTGTCGGTCGTCACGATCACCACGGACCGCACCGATGGCGTACGACGCACTGCCTCCATGACGTGCACGGTTCCTATGACATTGGTTTGATACGTCAGCACAGGCTCGCGGTATGACCGCGTGACCAGCGACTGTGCTGCCAGATGCAGCACGACGTCCGGTGCGAAATTCTGGATCGCGCTCGATAGCTCGGTCTCTTCGCAAATGTCACCGTATTCGCTCTTGATCAACGCGCCGAGGTTTATCTGCGAGCTCAGGTTCTGTTCGGAATCGGGGGGCAGGGAGAATCCCATGATGTGCGCGCCCAGCCTATGCAACCACATGGACAGCCATGCACCCTTAAATCCGGTGTGGCCGGTCAGAAAGACGCGCTTGCCCCGCCAAAACTGCGGACTTGGGATCATTCGACCCGCCGACAAGGCGCAGCTCCTTTGTGCCCCTGATCTTCCCGTGAGCACTTCTCTCGCACGGCATCAATCAGCTGCCAAAAACCGTCGTGCCGGTAGGTCATCAACTCTTCGTCCCTCGCCATTCGCTCCAAAGGCTCGTCCCTCCGCACCGCTGCATCACCTTTAATATAGCCGAACACGCGGGGCGACTGATTTCGACGGTGCAAGCCGCATCGCGATAGATGATGCAGAAGCCCGCGAGACCGGGTCAACCCGCCGTCTTCCCTTACCGTCCGAGCCGACGTCCAGCCCCACCATGCGAAGCGGTCCACGGTCCGCCTAATTCCCGAGCACCTGTGAGAACGGCCGGGCTCGCGAGGCGCGGGGGTGTGGCCCGATCGGCACGGGCGTTCACGTCCACTGCAGCGTCACTACGCTGCGATCCGCTGGCATCAGCGGGGCAAACGGTCGTTGCGTTGCCGCGCGCATTAACATCCAGGCGAAGCTGGATTCAACGCAAACCCACCCTGCGGTAAATCGTTCGGATCTTCATCATGACGTTATAAGCCCAGAATATTCCAGCGACGATCTTTGGGTATTGGGCCAACTTCACTCCGATCATTGCCTCCTTCGATAGCTCCGGCATCGGGGCGGAGACAGCAGGAACCCCTCCATGCCGCTTGTTCATAAACAGAAAGGCGTAAGGATAGCGAGACCGAAAGAATTCGCCTAAGACCGCGATCTCCTGGAATTCATCCTTCCCGGCTGCCTCGAGCTCGGAGGTGGATGTCTTAATGAAGCCGCCCGAGCGGCGAAGGAAGAATACCCTTGCGTGCTCAAGCACCTTCAATACGAAAACGTCGTGCAGCAGCGATCCATGAACATGGCTATCCAATACGGAATTGAAGATACGTGTTGGTAGTCCAAAGGACGAAAGGGCAATGAAATTGTCAGGAACGATGTCCTCTATCGTTTCGGTTCTCTGGACGTGGACGAACTCGGCCGATGCGGCGCAGGTGGTCGCCCAAGCATGGTCTTTAACGGCATAATTCATATCAAGCGCCGCGACTGTCTCTGCTCCGCCGAAACAATACACATAGAAATTCTTGAAGTCCCTGACATAGTTGGGGAAGGCTACGGTTCGGCTGTCGATAACGCAGACGATGCCGCCGGCAGGGAGCAACGCTCTGATCTTGTTGCCGCAACCGAAGAAGACGTCCGATGGGTCAGCATCGTCAGGGCAGACCAAGATAATAATGTCGACGATGGCACGAAAGAACGTTGCGAGGCGGACAAGATCCTCACGGAACGCCTGGCGACAAAGGACGACCACGCGATCAGGTTTAGCGAACTGTGCGCACACCGCCAGCAGCGCCTCCCGGACAGTATCAAGGTCTTCATCGTGGATTTTCACGATGATCGCCGCATCGGGCGCGCGCACGTGGGCGAAGCTTGATTCAAGCGCGGGGATCACCTCATGCTTGTAGAAATCACAAGTCATCCCAAATGCCGAGGGAAGTTGTACGGGACCCATTGAGGTAATGAGGGCCTTGTTTCCATAGGTTTTGGAAAGAATTCGCCCTAGATGAGCCGAACGCTCTCGCCATTCCTGCACATTGCCCTGCCCAAGATGGCGGAGCGGGAGATTGATAACGAAGGCCGGAAGACCCTGCCGCCAGGACTGGATGCAGAGTAGTGTATCATAGTGGTGAAACCCGCGAAATTTCGGGTCGAATGCAATATCGAGGGTCCGATGGATGACTAGGATATGTCCGTCCAGGTGCACCGCAGGGAGAGGCCGCCAGAATGGATAGAGGATTCCATGGACATCAACCACGTTCCGTACGATTTTGAAGTAGGGAAAAGTAACGCCTGCCGCGCCAAGAACGCCCCACTTCACGCCACCCTGTTCGATGATCATGATCTGCTCGATCAGTCGGTCGAAGAAGTCCTCTCCGAAGAAAATGTCCGCATGCATGACGATTAGATTCTTGTCGCGATGCCGATGCCTCAGCAATTCAATGAATGAAAAGTAGTCAAGCTGGCTATCAACGTTGCGAACGATGTGAGTCAGCATTTTGGTCTCGATCTGCCACCGTTCGATGCTTGTCAGAGTGGGCGACATGTCGAGGTGATGCTCGCCCACCAAGACGGCAACTACGTAATCCGCAAGTTCTCCAAGGCGTATCATCTTCGAGTTCCCAGCGAGCCGGAAGTCATGGCATAACCAATCGGCCGTCAAGGTAGGAATAGTGAATCAAAACAGCTGGAGATAGCCCCCCGGCGTGCGGTGTCAAAGGGATCAACGGTTGCGTACAAGATGTCGGGTCGGACAACGCGGGTATTGAACTTCGCTTTACCGTGGTGGCTGGGGAACAGCCCGCCACGGTTGTGATGGTTAGCCATAGGCGGCCCAACTCGTCGCAAAACCGGCTGGCTGGGCGGACAAGCCGTTCAAGCCCCCCGGCTCGGGGACGTTCACCGTCGTAATCTATCCGGGCAAGCACCCCGCCCGGCTCTGCGGCGGAGACCACGCTTGGACGCTTGGGTCGAGCCTGAACCAACCTACCCTGCTCGCAGCGCCGCCCCGCCTTCAGCTTGCTTTCGTTGAGATCAATCCTGCCAAACGTCCGCGATATTTGCGTCCGCGAAGAAATCCGTTTCGACGTCGAGCGACGCTCACTTAATCGGGAGCCGGATGCGAAAATTTGGTGTCTCTTCAAGCTTGGGCCACGCTGTCTTCCGAGCCAGGCTATACGTCGCCCGGCTGGATCGTCTAGATGGAGCAGGAGAGATTCTGGCCGGCAGTGAAGGCATCCTTGACGGGAGGCGCCGGTTTGAAGTTGATCGGTCCCGATCAGCGAGGAGCATGAATTTGACGAAAGCAGTTATTCTTGCCGGCGGGTACGGTACGCGGCTGATGGAAGAAACCGAGACGCGTCCAAAGCCGATGATCGAGATCGGCGGAAAGCCGATCATCTGGCATATCATGAAGATCTATTCGGCTCACGGGATTAACGACTTCGTTATATGTCTTGGTTACAAGGGCTATATGTTGAAGGAGTACTTCAGCAACTATTACCTCCACATGGCTGATGTTATTTTTGACATGAGCAACAATACGACAACAATGCTGGCTGGTAAGGCAGAAAAATGGAAGGTTACGCTAATAGATACCGGTCAGGATACCATGACCGGCGGCCGGCTGAAGCGGATCGCACCGCATCTCGACAACGACGATTTCTGCATGACATATGGGGATGCGGTCACTACGCTGGACGTGGGGAAAACGATCGCGTTTCATCGGTCCCATGGTAAGCTTGCCACCGTAACCGCGGTGCGGCCTCCGGGCCGGTTCGGTGCGCTCGACATCCATGCCAGCGTCGTTCGAGGGTTTTGGGAGAAGCCTCACGGCGACAATCAGTGGATCAATGGTGGCTTCTTCGTGCTGTCGCCCAAGGTCCTCGAGATCGTCGAGGGCGATGAGACTGTCTGGGAGAAAGACCCTATGGAGACGCTCGCGCGCTCCGGCCAGTTAAGAGCCTACGAACACGATGGCTTTTGGCAGCCGATGGATACGTTGCGCGAGAAGAAACTTTTAGAAGATCTCTGGAATCAAGGTAACGCGCCATGGAAGATCTTCTGACAGGGTGCTGACAAAGCGGATCCAGCCTCGCAGCCTGTGAGACAACTCGATGTCAAGCTCTTGGCCATGGTGAAAGTAACGCCGCCCGCTTGGTTCCTTCACAGCGGACCGGGGCAGCTCTAGCTAGAGAAGCTAGCGGCCCGATCCCGACAGAAGCATCGTATTCGGTTGGGTGAATCGGCCGATAAAATCTGAGGCTAGTGGTTCAAAAAGGGACGGCACGACCCGTCTGATTTGAACCACTAGAGCCGCCACCCCCGGAGTAGTCGCGGGTCCGTGGCGGACTTGGGAGCCGAACCGGATCCGCCTTCCCGGTGCAGAACTAGCAAGGCGGTTCTGAGGGTTTTCACTGCCCGGCGCAAGCAAGCTGGACCTGCTTCGAATTACGGGCCGGACTAAATGGTGGCCCTTCGTTGCAGGACCTGTTGCGGGTTCACGAACCCTGGGTTCTGCGCCCCGGGTTGGTTGGCGTAGTTCCCCTCCGCCGGCTGGTTTGCATAGGACGAGGAGTTGTTCACGACTGGCGCGCCCATGCTGCCTTGGGGATTGGCCGGAGCGTTGATCGGGGCCGGAGGCGCCTTGGCGTCGCGGTTCAACTGTGCGTCGTTCTCCTGCCACTTGCTGAAGTCGCGGGCCTGGGCGATGGGTTGGATCATGTGCGGCTTCCAGTCCGCGGCCGGCCCCCCGCCGCCGAAATTCTCGACGCAAATCACCTGGTAGAATTTCTGGTCGAGCATGACCTCGATCACCTCGGCGAGGCCACCTTTTGGGCAGAGCGAAACGCAAGGGACTTTGCTGGTGAAGTAGCGGTTGAGGGGAAACACCAGGTTCTTGTCGGAAACCCGAGGCGTGCCCGGGAGCTTGTCGAGACCGGCCTTGGCCGCGTCGGTGAGGGTACCGCCGGTGTAATCCAGGTTGACGTGGATATTTCCGGTGTTCTGCAGGGTGGCGATGATGAGGTTTTGCTCGTGCGGCGCCTGGATAAGGCGGTCGAGCGCGAACTCGAAGTTGATAGGCATGGTGGTGTCCTTGAAGCAAGATGTGGGGGTGCCGCGGACCGTGGTGGGCGGCGGCGCGCGCCCCTTTAGGCCCGATCTCGCAGGCGCTGTGTGACGGGGGTCACCGGATCGCGATTTGCCTGACGCGGCGTAGGGCGCGGCGTTGCGTCTGCGATTGACCGCGACATGGCTTGGGCATCGATGCGCGTCAGCGCTGGGCCCCGCATTGCGCACGACCGATGATCGACCGTAGCTTACCGGCCGGTATCAAGTGACAGAGCTAGCAGGAAGCGATGGCCGACGAAAACGTCCCCCAACCCCAGGCTGAGCCGCTGCACCTTAGCCCGGTGGGTTGGGAAGCCGAACTGGCCGAACTCCGTCAACGTCAGGCGCTCGCCAGGGAACTCGGTGGCAAGGATCGTGTCGCACGTCAGCACGCCGGTGGCCGGCTGACGGTCCGGGAGCGGATCGACCGCATGCTCGACCCTGGCACATTCAGCGAAGTGGGCAGCATCGCCGGCAAGGCGAACTACGCCGCGAACGGCGAGATAACCGGCTTCGTCCCAGGTAATTGCGTGTTCGGGCGCGGTACGGTGGACGGACGCCCGGTCGTCATCGCCGGCGACGATTTTACCCTGCGGGGTGGATCCGCCGATGCCTCCATCAAGGGCAAGCCCAAGATGTCGGAGGAGATCGCAACCCAGTTCCGCATGCCGATCATCCGGCTGATCGAAGGTTCAGGCGGCGGCGGATCGGTCAAGACCGTCGAAACCACGGGTCGGGCAAATCTGCCTGGGGGGCTGAGCGAGACCACGTCGTTCGACCTTGTTGCAAATCAGATGTCGGAGGTTCCGGTGGTCGGGCTAGGACTGGGATCGGTCGCCGGCCTCGGCGCAGCGCGATTGGTCGCATCGCATTACTCGGTCATGGTCAAAGAGATCGCTGCGGTGTTCGTGGCCGGGCCGCCGGTGGTGGAACGCTTGGGCGAACCACGCTCCAAGCAGGAGCTCGGCGGCTGGCACATCCAGTTGCGCTGTGGCGCCGTCGACCATGCGGTCGATACCGAGGAAGAGGCATTCGAAGCAGTCCGGCGGTTCCTGTCGTACCTGCCCGGCTCGATCCACGATGTGCCGCCGCGCGTGCGGGGCTGGGATGATCCGCATCGGCGCGACGAGTCCCTGATCTCGGCGGTTCCGAAGGTGAAGAAGCAAGCCTATCATATGCGGCGGATCATCGGATCCATATTCGACAAGGACAGCTTCTTCGAGATGGGCGCGCTGTTTGGCCGCTCCATCATCACCGGCTTTGCCCGATTGGACGGGTGGCCCGTTGCGGTGATGGCGGGCGACCCGCTGTTCGACGGCGGCGCGTGGACCGCGGATGCGTGCAACAAGATCATCCAATTCGTCGACATGGCGCAGACATTCCATCTGCCGGTAGTGCATCTGGTGGATTGCCCCGGGTTTCAGGTTGGCCTGCGTGCCGAGAGCACCGCCGTCATTCGCTGGGGCGTTCGCGCACTGTCCGCCATCAACCAGACTACCGTGCCGTGGTGCAGCATTATAGTGCGCAACTGCTACGGCGTCGGCGGTCTCGGGCACCAACCTGTCGGTCATCTGTGTGTCCGCTATGCGTGGCCCTCCGCAAGTTGGGGATCGCTGCCGCTGGAAGGGGGTATCGAGGCCGCCTATCGCGCCGACATCGACGCCGCAGCGAACCCGGCAGCGAAGCTGGATGAAATCGAGCAACGGCTGAACCGTTTGCGCTCCCCCTACCGCACCGCCGAGGCCTTTTGGGTCGAGGAGGTGATCGATCCCCGCGATACGCGGAAGTTGTTGTGCGATTTCGCTGACCTGGCGGCACCATTGCGCACGCCCGGCCGTTCTGCTTTCGGGATGCGGCCCTGACATGAAAGGCGCGCTGATTGCTCGATCCCGGGATCAGGCCTACTTTGAGTTGACCAAGAGTATGACCGGGCGGCACAAGGCTCGGCGGAGGAGGGCGGAGGCCCACGGCAAGTGAGCCTAGGCCACCCCGGAGGAAAGGAGTCCGAGTTGCAGCCGACCGACATCCAGGATCCCGACTATTTCCATAAGGTCGTCGATTGCCAGTGGGCTTGCCCCGCCCATACCCCGGTCCCGGAATACATCAGGCTGATCGCCGCGGGACGGTATGCCGATGCCTTCATGATCAACTGGGAATCGAATGTCTTTCCGGGGATCCTCGGGCGAACGTGTGACCGCCCGTGTGAGCCAGCCTGCCGCCGAGGTAGGGTGGAAGAAGAGCCTGTAGCCATTTGCCGACTGAAACGGGTTGCCGCGGATTACAAGGGCGATATCAGTCACCTGATGCCCGGCGCGCCGGCGATGCACAACGGCAAGCGGATTGCCATGGTCGGCGCCGGCCCGGCCTCTTTGACCGTGGCGCGTGATCTCGCCCCGCTGGGCTACCACGTCGTCATTTACGACGGCGACGAGCGGGCCGGTGGGATGATCCGCAGCCAGATTCCAAAATTCCGCCTGCCGGAAGAGGTGATCGACGAGGAAGTCGGCTACATCGCCGCCATGGGTCCCGAGATGCGGCTCGGCCAGCGCGTTGAGAGCCTGAAAGCGCTGCTGAACGAGGGTTACGACGCGGTTTTCATCGGGTCAGGCGCGCCGCGTGGCCGTGACCTGAATATTCCGGGGCGGCAGGAAGCAGCGGCCAATATCCATATTGGCATCGACTGGCTGTCCTCGGTCTCGTTCGGTCATATCAGCGAGATCGGCCGGCGCGTGATCGTGTTGGGCGGCGGCAACACGGCAATGGATTGCTGCCGTTCCTCTCGGCGGCTGGGCGGCGAGGACGTCAAGGTCATCGTGCGCTCCGGGTTCGAAGAAATGAAGGCTTCTCCTTGGGAAAAGGAAGACGCGATTAACGAGGATATCCCGATCCTCAATTATCTCGTGCCGAAGGAGTTCAAGCACCACAATGGCCGACTCTATGGCATGACTTTCGAGAAGGTGAAGGCGGAGTTCGACGCCCGCGGCCGACGCAAGCTGGTGCCAACCGGCGAGCCTGACCCGTTCTTTGAGTGTGACGACGTGCTGGTCGCGGTCGGCCAGGAAAACGCTTTCCCCTGGATCGAGCGCGACATCGGCTTGTCGTTCAACGAATGGGATATGCCGGTGGTGGACGAAACCACTTTCCAGTCCACCGAACCACGCGTCTTCTTCGGTGGCGACTCGGCATTCGGACCGAAGAACATCATCTGGGCCGTAGCGCACGGCCATCAGGCGGCGATCTCAATTCATCAGTTGTGTCAGGGTGCGGACGTGAAGGACCGGCCGCCGCCAATGGTGACCCTCGCCAGCCAAAAGATGGGCATCCATGAGTGGAGCTACGACAACGACGTCTCGCTCGATCTTCGCTTTAAGGTGCCGCACCGCGAAAAGAGGATTGCACTGAAGGATATCAAGGCCGAGGTGGAGCTTGGTTTCGACGACAAGCTCGCCTTCGCCGAAGCGCAACGGTGCCTGAACTGTGACGTGCAGACGGTATTCTCCGACAGCTTGTGCATCGAATGTGACGCCTGCGTCGATATCTGCCCGGTCGATTGCATCACCTTCACCGCGGACGGCCCGGAAGACGACTTGCGAACGCGGTTGATGGCACCGGCGCATAACAAGGAGCAGGCGCTGTACGTGTCCGGACATCTAAAAACCGGCCGGATCATGGCAAAAGATGAGGACGTCTGCCTGCATTGCGGTCTTTGTGCCGAGCGCTGCCCGACCGGCGCGTGGGATATGCAACGTTTCTTGATCGATGTGGCCCAAGCGAGTGTGAACGCATGCTGCAGCAAGTAGACCGCGTGGCAACGGGTGGCGAAGGCCTCCAGCGGGTAAACGAGTTCGTTGTAAAATTTGGCAACGTCAACGGATCGGGTTCAGCCAGCGCCAACGCGTTGTTCGCCAAGGCCGTCCTGCGCATGGGTGTGGTGGCGACGCCGCGCAACATCTTTCCGTCGAACATCCAGGGCCTGCCCACTTGGTACGAGGTGCGGATCTCGGAGGCCGGACATCTCGCCGCGCGCGGCGGCGGCGTGGACCTGATGGTCGCGATGAACCCACAGACCTGGGATCAGGACGTTCAGTCGCTCGAACCGGGCGGGTACTTGTTCTACGACAACACCAAGCCGATGCCGCTGGAAAAATTCCGCTCCGACATCGTGGTGCTCGGCGTGCCGCTGACCGAGATGACGAATAAGGCGTACAACGACTCCCGGCAGCGTCAGTTGTTCAAGAATATCGTGGGCCTTGGCGCATTGTCGGCGCTGCTGGACATGGACCCGTCGGTCATCGAGCAATTGCTGGCCGAGCAGTTCAAGGGGCGCGACAAGCTGATCGCCGCGAACGTGCAAGCGCTGCACATGGGCCGCGATTGGGTGAAGGAGAACATGGAGTACCCCATTGGCCTGACGTTTCGTCACGCCAACTCGGTGGGCGACCGGATCTTCATCGATGGCAACAGTGCCGCGGCGTTAGGGGCAGTGTACGGTGGCGCGACGGTCTGCGCCTGGTATCCGATCACGCCATCGTCGTCGCTGGCCGAAGCCTTTACCCGCTACTGCGGCCGACTGCGTGTCGACAAGGCGACCGGCAAGAACAACTTCGCCATCGTCCAGGCCGAGGATGAGCTCGCCTCCATCGGTATCGTCATCGGCGCGGCCTGGAATGGGGCGCGCGCCTTCACCGCCACCTCCGGCCCCGGCATCTCGCTGATGCAGGAGTTCATCGGGCTAGCATATTTCGCCGAAATACCGGCAGTGATCTTCGACGTGCAGCGTGCGGGGCCGTCCACCGGCATGCCGACGCGGACGCAACAGACCGACATCACGGCGTGCGCCTACGCCTCTCACGGCGACACCAAGCACGTTCTGTTGATGCCGGAAGACCCTTACGAGTGCTTCGAGTTCGCCGCCCTGGCGTTCGATCTCGCGGACCGGCTGCAAACCCCGATCTTCGTCATGCTCGATCTGGAGATCGGCATGAATGAGCGATTGACCAGACCCTTCCAGTGGGACGACAGCCGTCGCATGGACCGCGGCAAGGTGATGACCGCCGAGGACCTTGAAGCGGGAAAACTGTTCGGCCGCTATCTGGATGTCGATGACGAC
Source organism: uncultured Alphaproteobacteria bacterium (assembly GCA_963772355.1). Lineage (GTDB taxonomy): Bacteria > Pseudomonadota > Alphaproteobacteria > Acetobacterales > Acetobacteraceae > Rhodopila. The sequence goes on from CAVYXX010000100.1 coordinate 60,462, forward strand.
GGCATCACCTACCGCACGCTGCCGGGCACGCATCCGACCAGGGGCGCGTTCTTTACCCGCGGAACCTCCAAGAACCGCATGGCGCGCTATTCCGAGGAGGGCGCCGACTATGAGGAGAATATGGAGCGCCTGCTGAAGAAGCACCGCACCGCTCGGTCCCTGGTGCCGCCGGCGATCGAGCGGAAGGCGGAGGCTCCAACGCGTTTCGGGGCAATCTATTACGGGTCCACCACACCGGCGATGGTGGAAGCGGACATGATGCTGACCGAGCAGAGCATCCAACTCGATCTGCTGCGGGTGCGCGGGTTTCCGTTCGGCGACGAGGTCGCGGCGTTTATCGAGGCCCATGACCACGTGTTCGTTGTCGAACAGAACCGGGACGGCCAGCTTCGGTCGCTACTGGTTAATGAACTGGAAATCGATCCCAAGCGGCTGGGCAAGGTGGTGCACTACGACGGCACCCCGATCAGTGCTCGTTTCATCTCCGGCGCGATCGTGGAGCATATGGAACGCGCTAGGCGCATCGAAAAGGCTGTGTCATGACGTTTCTCGCGAAACCGAAGCTGCATCATCCGGAACTGCACAGGAACAGTCTGGGTTACACGCGGCGCGATTATGAGGGCACGATCTCGACCTTGTGCGCCGGTTGCGGCCACAACTCGATCAGCGCCGCGATCGTTCGCGCCTGCTTCGAACTCGAACTGCCGCCGCATCGTATCGCCAAGCTGTCGGGGATCGGCTGTTCCTCGAAGACACCGACGTATTTCCTTGGGGCGTCGCACGGCTTCAACTCGGTTCATGGGCGCATGCCGTCGGTGCTGACTGGGGCCAATCTCGCCAACCGCGACCTGATTTATCTGGGCGTGTCGGGCGACGGCGACAGCGCGTCGATCGGCCTGGGACAATTCGCCCATTCGATGCGGCGCGGCGTCAACATGGTCTATATCGTCGAAAACAACGGCGTGTACGGGCTGACCAAGGGTCAGTTCTCCGCCACGTCGGATAAGGGCGCCAAGTCGAAGCGCGGGGTGGTGAACAGCGACGAGGCGATCGATCTGGTCGAGATGGCCTTGCAGCTTGGCGCGACTTTCGTGGCACGCAGCTTCTCCGGCGACAAGGCGCAGTTGGTGCCGCTGATCGAAGCCGCGCTGAAGCACGAGGGCGCCGCCTTCATCGACTGCATTTCCCCGTGCGTGGCGTTCAACAACCACGATGGTTCAACGAAAAGTTTTGACTATGTCCGCGAGCACAACGCGGCGGTGAACTACCTCGACGTGGTTACAGGCCGTGAAGAGATAACCGTCGACTACGCGCCCGGATCAGTGGAGGTGGTCACGCAGCATGATGGCTCGACCTTGCGGCTGCGGAAGCTCCATACCGATTACGATCTGCACGACCGGATATCGGCGATGACCTACATGCAGCAGCGACACGCGGCGGGCGAAATCGTGACTGGCTTGCTCTACGTCGATCCCAACCCGCGCGATCTGCACGGGCATCTGAAGACGTCGGATACGCCGCTCAATGCGCTGCAGGAAGACAGCTTGGTCCCGGGTTCGGCTGCACTGGCAAAGATCAACGCCGGGCTGCGGTAACGCCACTCGTTCGGCGCGTGAAGTAACGGACTTACGGGGCCGGCCCTTCATCCACAACGACCCGATTTCTGCCACCCCTCTTGGCGCCGTAAAGCGTTTGTCAACACGGTGGATTAGATCGTCGGCATAGCTGTCGGCTGCGCACACCTCGGGGACGCCGATACTGACCGTAATCCTGATCGCGCAGACTTTATGCGTGATTTCAGCGGCCTCCAGCGCCAGCCGCATCCGCTCCGCCGCCACCCGTCCGAAATCCTGCCGGGTTTCGGGCAACAGTATTAGAAACTCCTCTCCACCCCAGCGGAATATCGCATCGGATTCGCGAAAGCTGTCCCGGCAAATCCTTACCAATGTAATCAACACCTCGTCGCCGACGTCATGCCCCCAAGTGTTCTCTTGAAGTGATCGCAGTCGATCATCAGCAACGAGAACATACGCCCATAACGTCGCCAGCCGCAGTAAACGTCTTCCAGTTTGGTTTCCGCCGCACGACGGTTGAATGCACCCGTCATCGGATCGGTGATCGACAATGCGAGCAAGCGATCCTCCATATGCTTGCGCTCCGTGAGGTCGCGGCTCACCAGCACGAAACCGCTCGGACGCCCGAACCGATCCGGCAGGCAAGCCGCGACGGTATTGCCCCAGAATCGGCTCCCGTCCTTGCGGACCCGCCATCCCTCGAATTCCGCTGCGCCTGACTGACGCGCCCGATCGAGCAGCGACCCTGATTGAGCCTGGCTTGCGGCCTCGGTCGGGAAGAAGATGCCAATCGGCGCCCCGACGACATCCGCGGCTTCCCACCCCCCAATGCGCGCCAGGGATGGGTTCCAGTTGTCGACCCGCCCATCGAGATTGACAGTATAGATCGCGTAGTCCCGAACATTTTCCACGATCGCACGAAACCGCTGCTGGTCATCGCGGATCTGGGTTTCTTGCTCGATCGCGCGGGTGATGTCCTGGATCACCGCCATGAAGATATCGGGGTTGATCTTGATGATTCTCAACGTCAGCACCGTGGGTGTGTTCGGAACCGCCACCTGTAGCTGATCGCAGATCGACCCGGCCACCGCTTGGAACCCCGCTATTCGATCCCGCAGGTCCGGCGTCACCGCCGACGGCACACGGTACAGATCGGACATGTCCGAAGCCGGCGCCAGTGGTATCAGCAGTGCCGCCGTTACCGGATTGGCTATGTCGATCGTTCCGTCCGGTTGGAATTTTACGATTCCAACTGGCGTCAGGTAGAGGAACTCCAGTAGCGTCTCTGTTTCAGACGAGGCCACCGACTGTTGGATCTCGATCGTCTCCGCCATCGTCAGTCACGCCGTTCAATCCCAAGATACGAGCGGCGGCCGCCGGGCCGCTTCATCAAGCGCAGGCGAACCTTGGTTGGCGCGAGCCGAAATGTGAAAACATAGTCGATTGTCGAATCGACCTCCGGCTCGGTTTCGAACCGATGGGCAACCATGAAATTGTTGGTGCAAGGTACCACCGCGGTGAAAAAATGCCGCCCGACAACAGGCTCCGGCGTTTTTGCGCCTCCGCGAGGTTATAATGCTCGACCTAGCCGTCCGGCGCCATGGCGACAAGCCCGAATGTCAGCAGGTCCAGATCGGCCGGCGAGGCTTCCTCCAGCCAGTAGAACAATCATCTGCGTCGAGATTGCCCGGCACTGCTTCAACGACATTCATTTGTATGGTCCCTGTAGTCCTAAATCACCAGTCCTGGAAGTTTAGGACGAGAAATTTAACGAGTGGCTAATTTGCGCCGCTCTGGACCGCTACGGCTGGATATGCTCTGTTGAATTCGCGGCGGTAGATGCCGGGATTTAACTTGGGGAACCAATCACACCACGGCATCTTGCCGGACGCACAGAAACGAAAACGACGATCCACCGGGAGAGTAGCTCATGGCCCCCAGCATGGCCCCCGCCGTCCAGGCGATCGAAGCAGAGACGATGCGCCGGGTTGGGCGACGGCTGATCCCGCTGCTCATGGTCTGCTATTTCGCCGCCTACCTTGACCGAGTGAACGTCGGCTTCGCCGCCTTGACGATGAACAAGGCGCTCGGTCTGTCGGCGGCAATCTTCGGGATCGGCAGCGGCATCTTTTTCCTCGGCTACTTCCTATTCGAGGTCCCCAGTAACCTGATCCTCGAGAAGGTCGGCGCCCGGCGCTGGATCGCGCGGATTCTGATCACCTGGGGTATCATCTCCGGTGTCACCGCCTTCGTCACGGGCACCTGGACCTTCCTCGGCATCCGCTTCCTGCTGGGCCTAGCCGAAGCCGGCTTCTACCCCGGCATCATCTTGTATCTGACCTGGTGGTTCCCCTCCAGCTACCGGTCGAAAATCATCGGCATCTTCATGACGGCGATCCCGATCTCCATCGTCTCCGGCTCATTGATATCCAGTCAGATCCTGCGTCTGGGCGATTGGGGTGGTCTGGCGAGTTGGCAGTGGCTGTTCATCCTGGAAGCGATCCCTGCGATCATTCTCGGCTTCGTGGTGATGGTCTACCTGACCGATGGTCCTGCTCAGGCGAAATGGCTCGAACCGGAGCAGCGCGAGTGGTTGGCTCGCCGCATCGCTGACGAGCGCGCTGTTAAGGAGGCGCGCCGCAACTACTCGTTGGCAGAGACGATGCGTCACCCGCGGGTCTGGCTGCTCACGTTGGTGTATTTTGGTCAAAACGTCTCAGGTTACGGGCTAGTGATCTTTCTGCCCCAGATCGTCAGCCGCTTTGGCGTTGGCGTTGGCCTGAACGGCTTGATCAGCGCTCTGCCGTTCGCCGCGGCCGCCGTGGCTATGGTGTGGTGGGGCGCGCACGCAGACCGCGCCGACGAGCACCGCTTTCATACCGCCGCCGCCTGCTTCCTGAACTTCGCCGGCCTGGCGGTGTGCATATTCCTGCAAAATCCGATCCTGATGATGATCGCGATCATTTTCAGCCAAATGGGCCAATCCTCTATCGCACCGACCTTCTGGGCGTTGCCGACGGCGATGCTGACCGGCACCGCGGCGGCGGGAGGCATCGCGATGATCAACGCGGTCGGCAATCTTGGCGGCTTCCTCGGACCTTACATGATGGGAGCCATCAAAGATGCGACGGGCAGTTTTCCCATCGGCCTGCTCAGCATCGCCATGGGTACGCTGGTCGCGACAATAGTGCTGGTGGTGATGGGTCCTGAAAAGCATGCGGCGACCGTGCCGGACGCGACCGGGCGTGCGCCCGCCGAGTAACCGGGACCACCCCATCGGCGCGTTAAGGTCGCGAACCCCTTCAACTGAGCGACAATGAAATCCCGCGTCGGCTCGCGCCGCCCGACAGTCCCGCTTCGGCGTCATGGATCGTACTCGTCGCCAACAAACGGCAGCCCTACCCTGCCCTCGGACCAAGGATGCAACGGTTGCCAATCAACGGGCGGGCAGCGATGATTCACTTGTCCGGGGCACTCTCACCCTGAACCGAACGTCCAAGCACGTGAAACACAAAGAGATTGGCCTGATAATGAGGACCCCCCCTGTGATAACACCCACCGGCCCGCTCACCGGCATCCGCGTCATCGACATCACCACCGTCGTGCTCGGTCCATACTGCTCTCAAACGCTGGGCGATATGGGCGCGGATGTAATCAAGGTCGAAACCACAGAGGGCGATTCGACTCGCCTGCTTGGGCCCTCCCGCACGCCGGGTATGGGGAGTTATTTCGCCAATCTCAATCGCAACAAACGCAGTATCGCACTGGACCTGAAAAAGCCCGCAGCGCATGAGGCGATCCTGCGTCTGGTCGAAACCGCGGACATCTTCGTCCACAATATGCGGATCGGCGCGGCAAATCGGCTGGGGCTTGATTACGCGACCCTGTCCGCGCGGAACCCGAAGCTGATCTACGCATGCGCCAGCGGCTTCCGTAAAGGCAGCTCCATGCAGGAGTTTCCGGCGTACGACGACCTGATCCAGGGGGTCTCCGGCATCGCCTCGCTTAACGCTGGGCCGGATGACGCCCCGCGCTACTTTCCCACCGTCGTGGTCGATAAGCTGACCGGCGCCATGTTGGCCTCGATGATTGGAATGGCGCTGTTCCATCGGGAGAGAACGGGTGAAGGACAGGAAATTCATCTGCCGATGATGGAGACAATTCTATCCTTCACCCTGGTCGAGCATTTGTCGCATGGCACGCTTGGGGAACCGGAGAAAGGACTTGGCTACCCGCGCATGCTGACGCCGCATCGCCGGCCCTATCAGACCAAGGACGGTTACGTCAGTGTAATTGCTCACAGCAACGCCCAATGGAGCAAGTTGTTCGAGGCAATGGGCGTTCCGCATCTGATCAACGATCCTCGGTTCATCTCCGTTCGGTCTCGCGCCGCCAATATCGACGCGGTCTACGCGACGCTGACCGAGGGCATGAAGCTTCGCAGCACGGAAGAATGGCTGGCGGAGCTACGGCCGGCGGATATCCCTTGCGGTCGGGCCAATGGTCTGGATGATCTGTTCTCGGAACCATATTTGATCGAGACCGGTTATTTCGAATCTCATGAACATCCCGTGGAGGGAAATGTCGTTATTCCAGCAATACCGGCGCGCTTTTCCAAAACGCCACCGAACATACATCGTCCCTGGCCGCAACTCGGACAGCACACGCGGGAGGTTCTTGCCGCGGCAGGATATTCCGGTGAAGAAATAGACGAGATCACTGCAGCCCGATAGACCTTACCGGTCGCCGAGGCAGATCCCCAGTCCACGGGCGGTGTGCGCCAGCGTATCGTCCGCGGCGATAAATTGAGCCGGCTCGAACGCCGCCGTTAGTGGAACGTCGACGACCCGGCGGTGCTGCCAGGCGACGAGACGGTCGAACCGCCCCTCGGCGATACAATCCACGGCGTGGACACCAAATGCCGAGGCAACCAAACGATCGTCCCACGTCGGCGTTCCACCGCGCTGCACATGACCGAGCACCGTAACGCGCGTCTCCGCACCAGTTAGCTGGGTCAGTGCTCCGCCGAGGACATGGCCGATCCCGCCATAGGTTTGATGCCCTGGTGAATGCAGGATCTGCACGTGGGCGCCGGTGGTGTCGCACACCGCCTCCGCCACGACGACGATGGCAAAGTTGCGGCCGGCTGCTTGCCGCACGTGGTTAATGTGCCTGGCGACCACTTCGATGTCGTAAGCGATTTCGGGCACCAGGATCACGTCCGCCCCACCGGCGATCCCGGCCGCCAAGGCGATATGCCCGCTGTCCCTTCCCATCACCTCCAGGATCATTACACGGTCGTGGCTGGCCGCCGTTGGCTGCAACCGGTCGATCGCTTCGGTCGCCACCATCACCGCGGTATTGTACCCGATGGAGTTCTCGGTGGCGCCCACATCGTTGTCGATCGTCTTCGGGATGCCGACGAAGGGAATATTCCCTTGCTGGGCGAGATGGCGGAGGATCGCCATGCTGCCATCGCCACCAATGCCGATCAGCCCGTCGAGGCCGAGCATACGGACCCCCTCAATCACCTCCTCGGACCGGTCCTTGCGGGTCTCGTCCGGCATCGGATAGGCGAACGGATCGCCCCGATTGGTGGTGCCGAGGATCGTGCCTGCCATTCGCGCCATCGCCGGGCTGGCGCCATGCAGATCGAGCGGTTCGAAATCTACCGGACGGCGCAGCAGTCCCTGAGTCCCTTGCCGGATGCCCAGGACTCGCCACCCATAGCCTAACACCGCGTGGCATATCACGGCGCGAATCGCAGCATTGAGCCCCGCGCAATCGCCGCCGCTGGTCAGCACTCCGATTGTTTTTGCTGGAGCCACTTCCGCGCCTCTGGCGTGATGATCCTACCCTGCTCCATGGTGATGCCACGTGGCGGCTCATTTTACCACCTATTTCGCGCAAAGGCTGCGCCGACTGCTACGCTGCCCCCAACAAGTCCTTGCCCAGGTGTGCTGCATGTACCGACAGACCGTCCGATCGGGGCGCCCGGGTGTTGGCCGCTTGGAACGCGCGCAGCGCCTCCTCGATGACGGACCTGGGCAGGTCGCATGTGATGAAAACCAGACGGCTGGTGCGGGGGTCGCCCTCGGGCCATGCGGTCAGTTGGGCCGGCGGGTGCATCAGATGCCGCACCGCGTGAATCGCCACTGGTCGATCGTGCCCTTTCAGATTCAGGATACCTTTAACCCTCAGTAGATTTTCACCGCGTGACGCGACGAGCATCTCCAGCCACATCGCCACACCTTGCCAGTCGAGCGGGTCCTCCAGTGTGACGCAAAACGCGGTAATGCGGGCGTCGTGACGGTTAGGATCGTGGCCATGGTCGTGTGCGTGATCGTCAAACGCGGCGACGTTCAGCCAGGCGGTTACGTCGGGAATTTTTGAGGCCGGGTCGAACAGGCCGGCGTGCAGGATGAAAGCAGGATCGACCACGCCATGACGGGCCTCGGCCACCGGAGCGCCGGGGTTGAGGGCCGTCAGCCGCTGGCGCAGCGCCGTCGTATCGGTCAGGTCAGCTTTGCTGATGATCAGGCGATCCGCAACCGCCACCTGCCGGACCGCCTCCGCCTGCATGTCGAGATGCGCCGCACCGTTGACCGCGTCGACCACCGTTACGATACCGTCCAAACGGTAGGCGGCAGCGACGACGGGGTCGGTCATCAATGTGGCGAGGATCGGCACCGGGTCCGCCAGGCCGGTGGTCTCGATGACGATCCGGGCAATGTCGTCGCGGCGGGCGCGGGGGAGCATCTCGCGCAGGACGCGAGCCAAATCGCCGCGGACGGTGCAGCACAGGCAGCCGGCGTTCAACAGGACGATGGAGTCATCGAGTTTTTCGACCAATAGGTGGTCCAGGCCGATCTCACCGAACTCGTTCACCAGGACGGCTGTGCGGGCCAGGGCGGGGTGGCGCAACAGGTGGTTCAGCAGCGTGGTCTTGCCGGCGCCGAGGAAGCCAGTCAACACCGTGACCGGGGTGGTCTCAGCCATGGGCGTGGCCGTACAGCGTGTCGGGAGAGACCTCCGGTGCAGCGACCTCCACCAGGGCGCCGTCGATGGCGGCTCGGTAGAAGCAGTTGCGGCGGCCGGTGTGGCAGGCGACGCCATTCTGGTGGACCAGCAGCAACAACGTGTCGCCATCGCAATCGACGCGGAGCTCCTTCAGGAGCTGGGTCTGGCCAGAGGTTTCGCCCTTTCGCCACAGCCGGTCGCGGCTGCGGCTGAAGTAGCAGACCTGGCCGGTTGCCAAGGACTCCCGAATGGATTCGGCATTCATCCAGGCCATCATCAGCACCTGCCCGGTGTCGTGCTGCTGCGCGATGGCTGGAACCAGGCCGTTGGCGTCGAAGCAGATCGCCGCGAGCACGGCGTCGGATTGGATCGCGGCCGGTGTGGTAACGGCTTGGGTGGTAATTTCGTTCATGAGTGATATCTAGGCATGAGGCGGGGCCGCCGCCAAGGAGTGCCTGATGGGGTTTTCCCCGCGCACCGAGACATTGCTGACCCGCGCAAACGTGATCTGCGAAGGCCGCGGCGTGCGGTTGACCGTTCTGCGCCGCCAGGTATTGGGGCTGATCCTGGATCGCGACGCTCCTACCGGCGCCTACGACCTGCTGGACCAGCTTCGCAGCACCCGCCACGGCGCCGCGCCGCCCACGGTGTATCGCGCGCTGGAATTCCTGCAGGAACAGGGGCTCGTGCACAAGCTGGAGAGCCGGGCCTCGTTCGTCGGGTGCATAGCAGAGGAAGACCACGATCACGCTGCCCAGTTTCTGATCTGCCGGACCTGCGGCAAAGTGACCGAACTCGAGGACCATGAACTTGCGCACGCGTTGGAAGATGCCGCCAAGCGGATGGGGTTCAGGGTCGGGAAGGCAACCATCGAAGCCGAAGGCCAATGCGCGAGTTGCACGAGGGTATGAGGAAGGGATCTCACCCGTGGGCCAAAAGTAGTGACCCGCCCATGAAGGACTGGCGGGTCGCCGTTTATCCCGCGAGGACGTCGCCAAACAGGTCCCAGTTGCGGCCGTTGAAGCGAATCGGCTGCATCTGCTTGACTGAACGATAGCCTGTCGGGCTGGTGTTGATGCGAATGCCTGGCAGCAGCAGCGGCAGTTCCAGGTCATGCAGGTTGGCGGCTTCGTGCATGACGTTCTCGCGCGACAGGTTGGAGCCGCACTGCTGCAGCACCTGCATCAAGGTCTGCGCTATAAGGTAGCCGTAGATGTTTGCGCCGTCGCTGCGGTCGCGCCCTCGGGATAGTATTCGTCCATCCGGGCCCGCTATTCCTTCATGCCGCGGTCATTGCCCAGATGCCGACGGATACAATGCCGACCGACTTGTCGAGGCCGGCCGGCTTCAGCGTGCCGCCGACCGATGACGACACGAATGTCAGGACGTGCATGGGTTTCCAGTTGATGTCCCACGGATCGCCTAGCAGCCTGTCGGACTGGGGTTTCCCTCCGGCTCAGGACATGAGTTGCCAGCCGTCGATTGACAGCCGATCAGCGAGCATCAGGTGGCTGACTGCCGGTATCGGTCGTGTTTGCCTCCGTTTGGGGGGATGAAGTCCTCGCCCCGCCTCAGTGGGCGGAGCAAAGGGCGAACATCCTTTTCAGATTCCAGGCCATGGTCACAAGGCTCCACTCGCGGCGCACCTTGTCCAGGCCGCGCAGTAGGAACTGACGGAACCCAAGCGCCGACTTGATGATGCCGAATACCGGCTCGGGGGTCTGCTTGCGTAGAGCGTAGCGCGCCTTGCCCCTCTTTCGTCTGGAGCCGATAGCGCATCGCTTCGAGCGGTGTCGGGTCCTCCGGCGCCGCTGGGTCCTCTGCGAAACGTTCAGCCAGCGAGGGATGATGCGCCTCCCGTCCCATCGCGATCACCGGCTCGATCCCGGCGGCGGCGCAGGCGTTCACGTTGGTCTCGCTGAAATAGCCGTTGTCGGCGAGCAACTCGCCAACCTGACCCAACTCGCCCGGCAGTTCGGCGATCTTGCCCAATATCGGCTCCAACTGCTGCTTGTCGTTGGGAGCCTGCACAACGTCGGCGGCCACCACCAGCAGGCTGTCCGCTGCCACCGTCGCCTGGGCGTTGTAGCACTGCTCGAACCCGGCGCCGGCCACCGGCATGATGCGTGATTCCTCGTCCGTCAGATTGACCTGATCGGTCGGCAGCGGACCCTCGACCGGCGGCTGCGGCACCCGGCCGCCAGGCTTCTTGTCTGTCTGTGCTGCCTTGGCGTTGCGGGCCGCCATCTTGGCCTCATACTCGGCCCGCTCGCGCGCATGGCGTTCCTTCGCCCGCGCCTCGATCGCCGCTTTGGCGCGAGCGACCTCGGCCAGCCGCTTCTCGCGCCGCGCCAGTTCCTCGGGGACCTGCATCCCGTCCGGCACCTCGGCCTGATCGGCCGCCTCCGCCTTGCCCAGCAGATCGGCCACCTCGGCTTTCAGCTGCGCCTCGATCTTGCTCGCGTGCTCGTATGACAGCGCGCTGTGGCGGCTGGCATTGGCGTGGATCTTGGTGCCATCCAGCGCCACCGTGCCGAGCTTCAACACCCCCATCTCGCGGGCCACACCGAGCACCTGCACGAACAGCGCCTCGATCGGTTTGAGAAAGCGGCGACGGAATGTGGCGATGGTGTCGTGGTCGGGATGCTCGTTGGCGGCGATGAAGCGGAACGCCACCGAATCATGGGTCGCCCGTTCCAGGCTGCGGCTGGAAAACACGCCGGTGGCGTAGCCATAGATGATCAGGCCAAGAAGCAATTGCGGGTGGTAGGAGGCCTCACCCGAGCCACGGTAGCTGCCGGTCATGGTGAACCGCGCCGGGTTTGCCGGAGGCTCTGAACCTTGAGAGGTTGGAGCGATGGAGAAAGCAAAGACGGCGAGCCGGTATTCGGCTGAGGTACGTTCGCGTGCGGTCCGGATGGTATTGGAGCACGGGGCGGATCACGCCTCGCAGTGGGCAGCGATAGGGTCGATTGCGGGCAAGATCGGGTGCACGGCAGAGACGTTGCGAGGCTGGGAGCGCCAGGCGGAGCGCGATGGGGGTCTGCGAGCCGGTCCGACCAGCGACGAACGGGAGCGGATCAAGGTGCTGGAGCGCGAGAACCGCGAACTGCGCCAGGCCAACGAGATTTTGCGCAAAGCGTCGGCGTATTTTGCGATGGCGGAGCTCGACCGCCGGTCCAAACCATGATCGCGTTCATAGACAATCATCGTGCTGCTTACGGGGTCGAGCCGATCTGCCGGGTTCTACCGATCGCCCCGAGCACCTACCATGCCGATACAGCAAAGCGCGCCGATCCCACCAAATTGTCCGCCCGGGCACAGCGCGACGCGGCCTTGCAGACCGACATAAAGCGGGTGTGGGATACGAACTTCCAGGTCTACGGTGTGCGCAAGGTCTGGCGTCAGCTTCAGCGCGAGGCCATCGCAGCACCACGCTGCCAAGTTGCACGGCTGATGAA
>CAVYXX010000101.1:0-75405 GCA_963772355.1 uncultured Alphaproteobacteria bacterium
GTGTTTGATGGCTTTGTTGATTACGATTCCGTGGTGACGACCTCCATCATCGCTTCGAATACCATCGGCGAGCGGTAACCCAACGCGGAGTGCAGCCGAACGGGGTTATACAGCCTTCGATAAAACTAAAGCAGGCCATTTTGGCCTCCGCCTGGGATGCGAACCGGCGCCGCTCCAACAGCTCACATTCCAGCGTGGCGAAAAAGCTCTCGCACATGGCGTTGTCGTAGGCATCGCCGACCGATCCATTGACGGCCGCACGCCCGCCTCCCGGCAACGCCGCCGAACGCCAGAGACGTGTATTGGCTTCCTTGATCCGAGTGATGGATGACGTCTCCAGGACGGCTTTGCCCAATCGCCATCTCCAACGCGTCCAGAACCAGTTCTGTGCGCAAGTGATTCGCCATCGGACCAACTAACGATCTTCCGGCTCCAGGCGTCCAGCACGACCGCGAGATACAGGAACCCGTTCGCCGCCGGCACGAAGGTGATGTCGGCGACCCAGAGTTTGTCCCGGCCCACGGCGGTGAAATCGCGATCCACCAGATCCGGCGCCGGTCGCGCATCGTTGTCTCGACGTGTCGTCGCCACACCTTTCCGGCGGCGACTGGCGCCCGTCAACCCGGCGTCCCGCATCAGGCGCGCGATCCGCTTGCGGCCGTGCCGGCTCCCCGTGGCCCGAAGCTCGGCATGGTCCGCTCGGTGACCCATACGTCTCGCGCGAGGTCGCGTGAACAGTTCGGACCCGTTTCAAGAGCATCTTGTCTTCCACCGCACGGGCCCATGCCACTCGCCCCCGCCAGGCGTGATAGCCGGACGCCGACACGCCGAGCACGCGGGCCATGGTCGCGATCGGAAACTCCGCCTCAATTTCGCGCTCATGAATGCGAAGACCCGGACGGCACCGCTCCGGTCTACCGGGCGAACCAGGCCGCCGCTCGAGAGAGAATGTCGCGCTCCTGACGCAGTTGCTTGTTCTCACGCCGCAGCCGGATCAGTTCATCGCGTTCGGTCGGTGTGACAACTTCGACCTTCTCCTCACGGCGCCCGTCCCTTCGATCGGCCACGCCGACCCAGTGCCGGATCGACTGCGCGGTCGGTTCGAACTCTCGCGCGAGATCATCCGGATCGCGGCCGGCGCGGACAGTTCAACCATTTGTCGACGAAATTCAGGCGAGTAAGGCGGGCGGGTTTTAGCCATGTGGGGAAGCCTCCGGCGAAAGTGTGGGGGGCTCCACCAAATCGGGTCAACTTCAGTCTTGTCCGAAGTGTTGCCGGGCATCACCTCGTAGGCCCGCGGCAGGCCATCCGGGGTGACGATCAGGCGATGACGACCTGGACGCAGTCGGAACGTTTGTCCCGGCTGTAGCCATGCCGTCGCTTGCCGGCCTCAGGCGGATCGCACTCGAAATACGTGCTGGTCAAATCGTAGAGCAGGACTTCGAACTTGGCGTCGAACAGCGTCTTCCAGCGCTGCTGCAGGAAACTGAACAAATCGGTCTTGTGTGCCAGCAATTTGTCGAGGCAGCGATAAAGGTTATCTTTCTGCACGAGGTCGAATTCTTCGCCCAGCAGATCGCCCATAGCACTGCGTTCATACCATTGCCGATGCAGCCGCCACTCACTGCCCGGGTCGATCAATCGGTAGGCGACCAGCGTCTTCAGCACGTTCAGCCAGTGTGTCCCTTGCCGTGATGGCGGCCGGCGTGGCGACCAGAACCCATCCAGTTGAAGCTGATCCCATAGATGGCACGCCAGCCAAAGCCACCCCATTGTCGTGGGCGGCGAAGTCGCAGACCACTGAGCCGGACATGCACGACATCGTAATCCAACGGCGGCGGCGCACGATCCTCAGGAAACAACGCGATCTGTTTGCCGGCCTGCCCGCCCTCATCGAACGCCTCGATCGTCTGGCACCATGCGGCGCGCTGGCTGTCATTGATCTCGCCCAGATAAAGCACGTGCCGCTGCACCGTCCGGCCGCCGGACACGCGGCGGTTCTCCACGATGCTCCAGTAGCGGTGCTCCTTGCCGTCCTTGCGGCGAAGCTTGTGGCGCAGAAACATGACGCCAGCCTTCCAAAACCGCTGGCCGTTTCGCAAGACCCTTGGTCGGCACCACAGCCAGTTTCAGTTGGTCCGCGCCAGCGCAGGCCGCCCTACTCCTGGCTTGATCGCCATCCCGCGGTCGCAAGATTGCCAAAACCGAGGTCGAGTTGCAAAAGTCGGGCTAATTCGCTGCGTGCTTGTGCTCGTGAGGGCTCAAGCCCAGATGTAGGCAGCGACATCTGCCACATCGGCCTGCGACAGTGGTGCGCCGCCGTCCGGGGGCATAACGCCCGAATGCTCTTTGGGATGCGGTACACCCGCGGTGATCGTATGAGCGATGGACGCCAGGCTGCCGTCTCCCCAGAGGAATTTGCCGCTCGTCAAATCGGCGCCCATCGCAGTGCCCTTGGCGTCCATGCCGTGGCAGCCGGCACAAGTGCCATTGTCGAGCTGGCCTTGGAAGATCTGCTCACCCCGCGCCAGCCGTGCCTGCGTCACGCCGTGCGGCGGCTGGAGGTCGGCGAGGTCGTTGCCGGCATTCGGATGGACACCTTCCGGCGGCAGAACATCGCCCGAGCCGGTCTCTGCGTGCACGATCGGTGCTGGCGCTGCCGCAATCGCCACGTCGGGGCTGCCGGTATAGGTGACATGCCAGATGCGTCCGCCCTTGTCGTCGGCGATATAAAGCGAGCCGTCCGGGGCCACTGCGAGACCGGTCGGGCGGTGTACCGCCCCACCGGGGTCTTTGTGGACGCCCGCAAACCCGTCTGCGAAAACCACGAACGAGCCAGCGGCCTTCCCGTCGGCCAGCGGCTGGAACACCACGTTGTAGCCGCCCTGCGGCGCTGGAGCGCGATTCCACGAGCCGTGGAAGGCGATGAAGGCGCCGCCGCGATAGGCTGGCGGGAACTGCTTGCCGTTGTAGATCAGCATGTCGTTTGGCGCCCAGTGGCCCGGAAAGAACGCGACGGGCTCTTTTTTCTGCTCACAGACGCCCGCCTTCTTGCCGTCGCCACCATATTCCGGGGCGACCACCAGCCTTTTCTGGAAATTGTCGAAGTAGCATTCCGGCCAGCCGAAGTCGTCGCCCTTGTGCTCCACGACGAGTTGTTTTCGGCGTACAGTCCATCCGTGTAGATCGCGATGCCGGTACCGCCGTGACGGATGTGTCTGTGCCGTTGCGGGAATTTGGGCAAACGCACTGTTGACGGATCGGTTCTCGCGGCGTCGGCGTGCATGGGAACGCCCAGGACGAGTGGCGGCGACCGCAGCGCCAAGAATGATAGCTTTCATTGTTGTCTCCTATGCACCCGGACAGAATTTGGCGGCGGGTCGCCGCGTGTCTGCGATGCGCCTCGTGCCAGCAACGCGGCAACTCGGAACGCAATGATCCAACTCAGTATTCTGCTGGCACTAATCGCCTTGTCGGATGAATGACGGCCTTCTCCCCACTGGGAGCGGAGGACAGAAAGGCGCTGGAGCAGCTTCGGGTATTAGTAGCGGTGGCCGAGCAGCGGCAGGTAACGCGCCCGGCCGAGGCTGTGAACCTGGCGCATTCGGCGGTGAGTTGAGCCAATACGAGCGGCGGTGCGCAAGCAGGCTTCGGCGCAGCAGCCTCAACCACCTCGGTGATTTTGCACCGAGCCTGGAGGCGGGTTGCTATGCCAGCGTGCCGCTCGCATTTCCCCAGCGTGGTTTTTACCTGGTGCGGCACTGAACCGCGCCGGGTTTGCCGGAGGCTGTTTGGTTTGAGTCACGCCGCCATGGCGCGCTCATCGGCCTGGGCATAGTAACGGAGTTCCGCTTCTGCGGGTGGGATATTTCCGATCGGTTCGAGCAAGCGACGATTGTTGAACCAGTCGACCCATACGAGAGTGGCGAGTTCCACCGTCTCGGCACTGCGCCACGGGCCACGCCGGTGGATCACCTCGGCCTTGAACAGGCCGTTGATCGTTTCGGCAAGCGCATTGTCATAACTGTCGCCGACGCTGCCGACGGATGGCTCGATGCCGGCCTCACGCAGGCGCTCGCTGTAACGGATCGAGAGGTATTGCTTGAACTCAAATGGTCGTCGCAACACCTCGAGGGAGAAGTTGCGATGACGAGACATAGGCGGCATTCGGATCGGTCTGGTCGGGCGCCCCTGTTCTCACCAGGTCGTCCGGTGGTGGCAGGACGAGATGAGCAACGACGGTTCTGGGCGGCGATCGCGGCTGGCATGGCGAGTGAGGATGCGGCGCTCAAGGCTGGTATGTCGCAGGCTGTGGGAACACGATTGTTCCGAAAGGCAGGCGGCATGCCACCAGCGATGTTTCGGCGATCAGCGAAGCCGCTGTCCGGGCGGTATCTTTCATTTGCGGAGCGGGAGGAGATCGCCCTTCTTCGCGTTCAAGGCTGCTCCGGGCGGGAGGTTGCGCGCCGGCTCGGGCGAGCCGCTTCAACGATTTCGCGGGAGCTGCGGCGCAATGCTGCGACCCGAAGTGGCGGCCTGGCGTATCGCGCGACGACAGCGCAGTGGCATGCCGAGCGATCTGCTCGCCGCCCCAAGCAGGCCAAGCTTGCGCTTAACACTGCACTGCGAACCTATGTGGAGGAACGATTGGCCGGTGTCGTCGTCGCTCCGGGTGGGGTTGCTGTTTCCGGGCCGGCTGTGCACTGGAGAGGCCGCCGCCATGGACCCCGAAAGCCTCGGCGGTGGGCAAGGGCCTGGAGCCCGGAGCAAATCGCTCGCCGCTTGCCGGTCGACTTCCCGGACAATGAGACCATGCGCATCAGCCACGAAACGATTTATCAGGCGCTGTTTGTTCAAAGTCGTGGCGCTTTGCGCCGCGAGCTGACGGCCTGCTTGGTACCGGGCGGGCGTTGCGAATACCGCGAGCGCGCACCCGCGGCCGAGGAAAAACCTTCATCTCTTCCGAGATAATGATCAGCAAACGTCCCGCGGAGGCAGCTGATCGCGCCGTGCCAGGCCATTGGGAGGGGGATCTCATCGTGGGCCTCGGCAGTTCCGCGATTGGCACCCTGGTCGAGCGCAAGACGCGCTTCACTCTGCTGTTGCATTTGCCGCGTATGACCGACCATGGCCACGAGGCGCGCGTGAAGAACGGACCCGCACTCGCCGGACATGGTGCCGATGCGGTATGCGAGGCCATTACCCGAACGATTACCATCTTGCCTGCGCAATTGCGTCGGTCGCTGACTTGGGATCAAGGAGCTGAGATGGCTCAACACGCACGCCTGAAGATCGACGCCGGCATCCAGGTCTATTTCTGTGATCCTCACAGCCCATGGCAGCGCGGCACCAACGAGAACACCAACGGACTACTGCGCCAGTATTTCCCCAAAGGCACCGATCTCAGCCTGCACAGCGCCGACGAGATTGCGGCTGTGGCGGCTGCGCTCAACGCTCGGCCTCGAAAGACGCTGGCTTGGAAAACCCCGGCTGAGGCGCTTGACCAGCTGTTTACATCGGCCATGCTGAGCGGCGCTCGGAACCAACCCCCGTATCTGCACGCGACGTCATCCTGGCTTTGATTGCCGCTTGTCCGCATCCAGATCTAAATTACATTCCTTGGTGAGATCAAAAGGACCATTCCTCGGAGCCGACCTGTCTTCGGGCAGAGCGCCGCGCGCAGGTCTTGTCCAGGATGCCGCGTGCGGCACCGGCGCGCAGCGCCGGCTCGTCCTGGACGAGACCAAGCACGGCGCTATGCTTTGTCCAGGTTGGGGCATCAGCATCATCCCTGCCGAGCTAAAAGGATCGTCGTTGCGACGATCACTTAAATCCGCCTTGCACGCCGCGATCGCTGTGGTGCACGAGGCCGCCCTGGCGGACCGGGCGGCGATCACACAACGCCTGCTCGAGCGCGTCGAGCACGAAGTCCGCCCGTGCTGAGCGCGATACTCGCCAGCCGACGATGCGCCGGGCAAAGGCGTCGATGACGAAGGCGACATAGACGAAGCCCTGCCAAGTGGCGACGTAGGTAAAGTCCGCCAGCCACAAGGCATTCGGCGCCGGCGCCCGGAATTGCCGGTTCACCCGGTCGAGGGGAGACGGCGTCGATTTGTCGCTGTGCGTGGTCTTCAACGTCCTGCCGCGCACCGCGCCAGCCAAGCCCATATGCTTCATCAGCCGTGCAACTCGGCAGCGTGGTGCTGCGATGGCCTCGCGCTGAAGCTGACGCCAGACCTTGCGCACACCGTAGACCTGGAAGTTCGTATCCCACACCCGCTTTATGTCGGTCTGCAAGGCCGCATCGCGCTGTGCCCGGGCGGACAATTTGGTGGGATCGGCGCGCTTTGCTGTATCGGCATGGTAGGTGCTCGGGGCGATCGGTAGAACCCGGCAGATCGGCTCGACCCCGTAAGCAGCACGATGATTGTCTATGAACGCGATCATGGTTTGGACCGGCGGTCGAGCTCCGCCATCGCAAAATACGCCGACGCTTTGCGCAGAATCTCGTTGGCCTGGCGCAGTTCGCGGTTCTCGCGCTCCAGCACCTTGATCCGCTCCCGCTCGTCGCTGGTCGGACCGGCTCGCAGACCCCCATCGCGCTCCGCCTGGCGCACCCAGCCTCGCAACGTCTCTGCCGTGCACCCGATCTTGCCCGCAATCGACCCTATCGCTGCCCACTGCGAGGCGTGATCCGCCCCGTGCTCCAATACCATCCGAACCGCAGATCCTTGGTATCGCGGAAGTTAGGCTCGATGGTCCAACGTTTGGCGTAATAGTTGACCTGCATTGCGGTCGAGGCCTCGGCATTGCTGACCGCAAGACACCAAGGCTCCTTCATGGTATCTGCTCAACCCGGCTGAAAGACGGATTCCCCATACAGGACAGCGCGAATAGCCTGATACGCGTCGTTTCCGCGTCGTGATGCGGTGCCAACGACGGATCGAACGCCGGCGAATAGATCGGCACCCCAGTTGGAGCGGAAGCCACCAGTGACCTTTCGGTAGGTCGCTGTGGGCCGCAATTCCCTCTCGCTGCCATTATTATCTGGCGGAACCTCGGGATGCTCCAGGAAGGTGAACAGATGGCTTCGCACTTTGCCGTAACGTTTCCGCAGGCGACGGCCGTGGCAGTTGGTCGGTGCCAGCACCATGATCGCGTTCAACTCGCGATCCAACCTGCGCTGATAGCTGCGCCGCGTGCTGTCGGCCAGATTGTTGCGCCGCCGCGCCAGCACGACCGCCCGCAACAGCAGCGCCTTCATGCGCGGAGCGAAAATCGTATCGCCCGCCTCGATAGCGTATTTGCAGTCGCGCAGTTGGTGCGCCAAACAAACCTGCCAGACATCGGCATGGCCCTGCTGCGCACCGTAGAGGTCGGAGACCCAAATGTTCGGCCGGTGACCGGCCATCGTCTCGGTGACCACGCTGGCGGCGCGGCTGTTGCGCACGACGTGGATCACCACCTGATCGTTCTGAAATACCCAATTCCAATGGGTCCGCCCGTCGATGCGCACCGTGGTCTCGTCGGAGCAGACGATCCGCGAGCGGCGCAGCCGGGCAAGAATGGTTGCGACCTGATGGTCGAAACAGGGCTTGGCACACTGCAACATCGCATCCAACGCGCCTTCGCTGATCTGGAGCGCATAGAGGTGGCGGAACAACTGCGTCAGGCGGCGGTAGCTGATCGCGTGGGTGAAGCGCAGGTAAACCGCCAACGCCAGGATGTTCACGCTGAACGGCGAGCCGCCCTCCAGGCCCGCCGGGACCGGTGCCAGGGTGATACCGCCGCAGCATGGACAATGTCCGGCATAGCGCTCTACCCGGGTCACCAAAGGGCGCACGATCGGCAGGTCGATTTTGTCATACCGGCCGTGCAGCACTTGATCGGCCTCTGTCAGCGCGGCTTGGCAATGCGCACAAGCGCCCACCTTCGCGGTCACCGTTTCGTCGACAGTGCAGGCCAGCGGGCGGCCACCGCCTTTGCGACCGAGGCTGCCTTGGCGTGGTCCGACACGCTTGGCTTTCTCCGGCTGGTTCGGCCGCTGACCCTTCGACGGCGGCAGGCTGGAATTGTCCGGGGTTTTACTCGGCTCCGCGAGCCGCGCCTCAACATCGGCAAGCCGCGTCGTTAGGCTCTGCACCTCTGACCAGAGCGCCCGGATCAGGGCGTCCTTCTCGGCGTGGCTTAGATGATCGAGGTCGGGAAGCTGCGACACGCCTTCGTTTAGAGTCGACTCGACCGTGACCGCGTCAAGCGATTTTTCTCGACCAGTCAGCCAGTGGTCAAATTACCCTTCCGAGACACGGGTCAATGGGGTTGAGCAGATACCCTTCATGGCTTTTGCGTGGACACAGACCACCGCACCGACCTTATAGGCGTGCGATGCGGTGACCTGCGCACCGCGCAGCTTGCGTGCCCGGCCCGACTTGCCCACCCAGTCGGCGGCCGGACGCGTCTCGCCGTCGGCATCGGTGACGTGAATATTGCCGCGAAATCGGATGACGTAGCCAAATCCCAGATCATCGAGGAACTTGAATAGCTTGTGATCGCCAAAACCGCGATCGGCGAGGACCGTGACGGCACAATCTGGCGGCACAAGTTGCTTCAGTCGCAGCAGGCAGGCGTCCTCAAAATCGTTGCGCTGGTCTGTAAGTTCCTCTTTCCAGACGGTCACCCACAGCAGTGGCGTGGCACGGCCATGTCCGGTCACCAGGTTGAGCGCGAGCGTTGCCTGGCCATCGCCATCGAACTCGGTCCAGTCCACAGCGACAACGATTTCCTTCCGCGTGCCGATCAGATGCGGCACCCAGCGGGCGAAGCTGTCCCAGACATCGATGTTCTGATTGCTGAGCAACCGATCGACCTGTTTGATCGCGTGCTTGGTCACCAGACCGCGCGCCTGCGCCAGCGCCTGCCCAATCACCGCGACCGCTAGCGACGCGCTGGTCATTACGCCCAACGTGTGGCCCCGGCCAAGGCATCAACCCGCTTGGCATGACGGTCATGCTCATACAGGCCTTCGATAAACCCACGAATATCCTTCAGGCGCCCGCCAAGCCAACGCTCCACCTTTCCCATGACACCTTCACCCGCCTGCAATTCAACATGCTGTAGGGAAACGCGCCGGATTCACGCTAGATGTGGACCAGTAAAAATGAGGGGAGTCATGAGGGGTATAGCAACCAATCGGAGCCGCTTCCGCGAAATGCGTCGTTCGGCGCCACCGTTGTCGGCCCGCCCCGACAAGCCGCCAGACCAAATCCGACAAACATCGCCATAATGATCCGGGAGCGCATCCTCGATGCCCATTTCCGACACCAGCGAATCGCCTTATGCCACAAGAATGGGCAGTCCGTTAGTTCGGGCTTATGGAGGTTTCACGATGGCACTTACCACCCACTGGTCAGGCTTCCCTGGCAACCGTGTCAAGGCGCTCCTGCGCGCAGGCCGCCCGGCGTTCGGCCTATTCGCTACGATCCCCTCGGTGGCGATCGTGCAGATCATGGCTGCCTCGGGGCTCGACTGGGTGCTGATCGATATGGAACATGGGGCGATCGACTATGCCACCGCGCACGCAATGATTGCCGCCACCACGGGCACGCGACTAGTGCCGATCGTGCGCGTGGCGGGCACGTCTGCCGAACATGCCAAGCGGCCGCTCGATCTGGGGGCGATGGGAATCAATTTCCCGATGACCACCCGGCCCGAGGATGCGGTGATTTCGGCACGTGCCGTGCGCTATCCGCCGGCGGGCGATCGCGCCTGGGGTCCGTTCCTGGCCCCTTTCCACTGGGGGTTGTCGATGCAGAGCTACATCGACACTGCCGACGACGAGATCCTGACCGTAATCACCATCGAGGACGCTGCCGCGCTGGCTCAGATCGACGATGTGCTGACGACGCCGGGCATCGACGTGGCGGTAATCGGACCCGGCGACCTGGCGATCAGCATGGGGTTCAAGGGGCGCACCGACCATCCAGACTTTCTGGCGCTCGTGGCGACGTTCGAGGCAAAGATCCGCGCCAGCGGCGTGGCCATGGGTGGCCCCGCACCGACGCCTGCCAAAGCCAACGAGATGATCGCCCGCGGCTACCGCTTCCTCGGCGTCGGCGTCGATGGCCTGCTTCTGCAACGCGCCATCGCCGCCGCACTGGAGGGTATCAACCGGGGCTGACTTCCACGCGCGTCTAGTGCATCGGCGCTTGCCTTGGCGTCTGGCCTCGCTGGTTGATCGTCAGGGTGCCGCCCACCTTTCTGAAAGCGCCAAGCGTTAATCGGCGGCCGCCTCAGATTGGAAGAAATCCGCACCACATTATTACAAGTAAATTCCAGCAAGCATCACAAATCGTGGGAAAACAGTCTTGGATCAAGTGATTTTGCCGGATTCCAACCGGCCAACGACAAAATCTCTGTGAGTTGATGACCCCCCTTTAATTCAGGTAAGCACTTGCCGGAGCAATCGCGGCACCAAGCAAGTCCTGGCCAATTGGTATCTTTGGATCGAGTGCACGGCATCGTGGCGACTTGCAATGGGGGCGCGACGGAGCTTTCCTTGCTCTCGGCGCCCCCCGAGGCGGCCCGGATGCGTCGTGGCGTGGGAGAATCTCGATGAGGAGACCAGAACAGGACCGCGAGACACTGGCTGCGCTGAACCATCACTATGTCCGTTCCGTCGACGAGGCCGACACGGCATGGTTTGAGGCCAACCTTGCCGAGGACTTCTTCAACACCAACCCGGACGGCACGTTGATCGGACGCGCTGCCTTCATCGCCCAGATCGCGCGCGGTTCCACCGTGCGGAACATTCGCGAGCACGACGCCGCGATACGGCTGTTTGGAGACTTCGCCATAATCCATGCGCGGACGACTTATCAGAATTTGGACCGCTCGGAGGGTGCCGGCCGCTACACCGACGATTGGCTGTTCCGCGATGGCCGCTGGCGTTGCATCTCGGCGCACGTCACGCGGCTCTAATTGGGGCTAGACGTCAGGAAGACGGAACGTTCCGAGTTCGCGTTGCCGAGCAATTTGTTCTCCCGCTCATTATGCGTCGCTTCCTCAATGACCGGCGGGGCGATCCGGCGCGGTTGTTTGTTGTCCCCTCCAGAGTTCGCGGACCCCGGCAAACCGCCGTGGCCGTATTGCCGTCGTAACCAGAATTACCGTTTCTGAAGCAGCACCGACATGCTGCCAATTTAGCGTCTCCTGCATCGAACTAGCGATGACAAGGAGATTGCGCTGTAATACCAACTCGCGATGACCCCGACTTTCCGTAAGGCAAGTAAGGCCCTGATAATCCATGATTCTGGCACCGGTCGAAGAGTTGGTGTCAAGACGGGTTGGTATAAGAAACCTGTTTGCCGTGCTCGGCTTTTGTCTCACCACCGGTGTCGCCTGCAGCACCGTGATATTTTGGTCAATGGCCTCAGCGCCCCTCGATGCCCGGGACCGAAGCCTTTATCCGATCAGCCTCAGGTAGAGCACGAACCGTCGTCATATCCGCTTGAGTTGAATATCGAGACGCCCACGCTACCGGCTGATATGGACCCTTACGTCGGATCAATGATGACGTTTTACTTTCGTTAGAATTTTCAGTAACGGCGGGTCGCGCGTAAGGCGCGGGTAGAGCCAAGCGTCTCGGCTTGAACGTCCAATCCAGCGGTCCCGTCACATACCGCCCGTAAGCGGGGATCCAATCAGTCGCAATCATCCGCTGGGCATCGGCCAGAAGAATCCGCTCTGCAGAACCAGCCGCGCCAGGATCGTTTCCAGTTCGTCCTTCCGGTCCGCCCTCCAGCCGTCCGCCGATACCCAAGGTTCAGCCAAGGTTCCGGGCATCGTAAGGCGCGCCACCAAGACCGAGCGGGATCAGATGGTCTTCTTCATCGTCGCCGAGCTTCCGATCAGTGTAACCAAACTCCATGATCCGCTGACGCTTCAGCGCCGAGGTGTATTGCTGTGAGGGGCGAACCGTCTGCGTCCACCCTTGGATGCAGATGGTCGACCCGATCGTCGCCTGAATAACCATCGGGTTCAGCGCGCCAGGCGCCCTCGCCGGATCAGGCAACACACTCTGTGCCAGAGCGGTCGGCGTCGCCAGGATATTATATGCGGTCGCGCCGATATCCCCGCTTGCCGTGACCTACGCCCATTTCGGTCCAAGCATTGCAGTTGCCAGGAGATGCCAGCCAGCCGCATGACCAGGTACACGATTATTCCGAAAGTTGACCGAACGCGTTTTGACGTAGCGATCGTGGGCAACGATGGTGCCCGCCAGACGCTTCTTGGCTTCGAGACCCAGGCAGACGCCAAGGCGTGGATCGCGTGGGACAAGCGGCCGAGTGCCGCCGATGACCCATGGACGTCAGGCTATCTTCGGACGCCGGATTTCTAAGGCCAATCAAACGGCGGCGCGGGAGTGTGCCCGAACCATCGCCAGGCTGGAAACCGCTGCCGGCTGCGGCTCGTCAGATCACCCCGTTAAGCCCTTGTCGGAGCCGGTCGCGGCTGGCGAAGCCCACAACGTCGGGACCAAGCGGTTGGTAGGGGGAATCCAGCGTATTCGCCGGGAAGCAGTTGCCCATGCTCATCGACTCTCGTTGGTTTCAACTGGTCGGAGGCGGCGGGTCCGAGTCGACGCTGGTGGTGATGCCGTTCATCGCGAGGGGATGGGCCTCGACTCGAAGACCCAGCACCGAAAGCTCATGGCGCATCCGGTGCTGTCTATTGATTACAGGTCGACCTCGGCCTGGCGTTCCTGTTCATCAGCCCCGATATGGCTCGTCGTCGAGCGGATATCGTACCACGTGGCTGTCATGTATCTCGGCCGCATCCTCGAGATCGGACTGCCCGCCGCCACCTTTGAGGACCCGCGACACCCCTGCACAAAATCGCTGCTCGGCGCCGTGCCGATCGCCGACCCTAGCCGTCGGCGGCCGTACGACGACAGTTCATCCCGGCCCGTGCCCTCACCGATTTTCCCAGTTCGCTAGCCGCTGGAGCCATCAAGGTACGAAGAGGTTGCGCCGAACCATTTGGTTCTCAAGACAGTTCCGTCGCTGTGGGACTAGGTTTCGCGCTCGAGGCGGAAATACGACCCGTTGCCGACCTCCTTTGTGCTCGCTGTGCCTGTTTGTGCAGGAGGTGATGCCCACCTTTTCGGGTAACGCCCGCAGATGACGTAGAACGAAAGCCCGTGCGCCGCGGTCACGGACGAGGATGGCGCACGACAGTGCCTTCGACCGTCTGTTCTTCATCGTATCAAGAACGATCCCCTCGCCGCCATCAGCGCCGGATATTCCGACCGCTCCTCGGTCAACGCTAAAACGACACTCCTTGCGATGGCAGGTCATTTGGGGTTGGCACCAATCACTTTTGAGACCTCCGCTTGCGCGCAGGTCACTGTTATGCGCCCGGATCAGGGGCCGCAGACAGGTTCCGAGTGGCATCCATGATCCGACACCTCAAGCCTTGGAATGCCGAAACAAGCCCGGCCACGACTGCCCGGGTAGGCTGAAAAGTATAAACAAAGCTATCCGCGGCCGCCTGGGGGATGGAGATCGCGACTTCGACCCGCCAGTTGCCGGTGCCCAGATACTCCCGTACGATGTGTAACTCATCGTGCTCCCCGGCTGGGGCACGGGCGGCGACTATTCTGAAAAAGCACCGCGGGGGCGTATGTGAAAGTCATCGTTCTGTGCGAGGGCAGCGATTTTGACAGCCTGATTTGGGGCGAAGGGCCGCCGCCGAAGTCCGACATCGGCGAGGCGGCGCTCCGCAACCCTAAGGTCGACGTCGATCACCGCGACATCTACCTACGACGTGGCCTTCGCGGCGTGGTGTCGATCTTCTTGCACGTCACGAATACGGATTCCGCCGGCTCGACCTCGTACGGCATCCGCCAACACGGTAGACGGCGGGTGGTATCGTTTCTTCACAGGCATACTCGAACCAGCGGTTGTCGACCGACTGCCGTTGGCATTTCGCGTCCGCCAACTCGTCGACTACGGATACGGAGCTGCAATGCCGGGTTGACGACCCCCCGCTGTATCTACAGGGATTTCCCCAAGGAGAGCCATAATGACCCATCAGCCCTTCGCCTTTCAGGATGTTCCCGGTCCGCGCCGGGACATGGTCGGCTACGGTCGGCATGCCCCGCGCGCCCGTTGGCCAGACAACGCCCGTGTGGCGATCAACCTCGTCATCAACTATGAGGAAGGGTCGGAATTCTCCCATCCCGCCGGGGACGGCCGCAATGATGGCCTGACCGAAGTCATCTACAACATGGACCCGGCCTACCGCGACCTCGCCGCCGAATCGGTGTTCGAGTACGGCTCACGCGCCGGAATTTGGCGGCTGGAGAGGCTGCTGACCGAATACAAGCTGCCGGTCACGTTCTTTGCCGCCGCGGTCGCCCTTGAGCAAAACCCAGAAGTCGGCGCCTGGATCAAACAGGCCGGTCACGAACCCTGCTCGCACGGCTGGCGGTGGGAAGAAGTATGGACGCTGTCGGATGAGGCGGAGGCCGATCATATCCGCCGAGCCATAGCCTCGATCGAAGCCACCTGCGGTGAGCGGCCTCGCGGCTGGTATTGCCGTTACGGCGCCTCCGTTCGCACCCGGGAGTTGCTGGTGCAGGAAGGCGGTTTCGTCTACGACTCAGACGTCTACAATGATGATCTTCCCTACTACGTGCAGGTGCAGTTGGCAAATCGCACCTCATCGTCCCGTATTCCTTTACCTACAACGACGGCAAGTTCGGCTTGCTGCCGGGATATGGTGGGCCATGGGACTTTCTCGACAATCTCAAGCGCGGCTTCGATGAGTTGTGGCGTGAGGGCGAAACGCATCCGAAGATGATGTCTATCGGCCTGCATCCACGCCTCATCGGCCAAGCCAGCCGCATCAATGCGTTGCGCGAGTTCATCGAATATGCGCTCGGCAAGGGGCAGGTGCTGTTTACCCGCCGAATCGACATCGCGAACTGGTGGAATGCGCACCACACGGAGTTCTCTTCATGACAGCTGTGGCTGCGCTTCAGGCAACGTTGGACCGCATTGCCATATTCAGTGAGGACTATCGCCCCTACGCGAGGCTCGACCGGGACGGCGCAATGCGTGCCGCGGCGGCGGCAGATGCGGCTCGGCGGGAAGGACGTTGGCTCGGACTGCTTCATGGCATGCTCGTCGCGGTCAAGGACAACATCGACACCGCTGGCGTGCGCACTTCCTGCGGTTCGGCGTTGTTCACCGACCGGGTGCCGGCGGCCGACGCGCCGGTGGTCGAGCGGCTGAGGCGTGCCGGTGCCATCGTGGTCGGTAAGACGGCCCTGATGGAATTGTGCTTCGGCGTGCGCTCCACGGACATGATCGCCGGTCAGGTGCGCAACCCCTGGAACCGGCTGCACGTGCCTGGCGGATCAAGCGGCGGGTCGGCGGCGGCCGTGGCCCTGGATCTGTGCCAGGGCGCGCTTGGTACCGACACCGGCGGGTCGGTGCGCGTTCCGGCGGCTTTCTGCGGCGTCACCGGACTGCGGCCCACCCATGGGCGCGTCCCCAACCGCGGTGCGCTGGCGGTAAGCGCGTCGTTCGACACGATCGGACCGCTTGGCCCGCAGTGTTGACGACGTTGCACGCATGTTCGCCGCGATCGCCGGGTTCGATGCCGAGGATCCGACCTCGGTAGACCACCCGCTCGATACGTCCATTCTGATCGATGCCGGCGATGTTGCAGGATTGCGCATCGGGCTGCCCGCGAACTTCTACTTCGATGATGTCGACCCTGAGATCGCTGCCGCGGTGCGGCACGTCGCAGAATCGCTCGGCAAGGCCGGCGCCCGGATCATTGATGTAACCGTTCCGGACGCCGAGCTGCGCCCATCGTCACGCCACCACCATCGTGCTGGCCGATGCGTGCGACGTCCACGCGCAGGCGCTTGCGAGACGCGACACAACGCGTTTTCGCCGCAGGTCTATGAGAGAATGTCGCGCGGGCGCGGATTTTCCGCGGTCGACTATGCCCAGGCGGAACGGTTCCGCGCGGCATGGCGAAGCAATCTCCGTAAGCTGTTTACCCAGGTGGACATGCTGCTGTTTCCCGACGACCCCATTCACTGCTCCTCTGATCGAAGATGGTGCGCATCTGGCTGATGCCACCCGCCACGCTACGCGCTTTGCCTATGGCGGCGGCCTCGCCGGACTGCCGGGGCTATCGCTGCCGTGCGGGATCACCAACGCAGGGCTTCCCATTGGAGCGGTGCTCGAAGCGGCCTGGTACAATGAGGCCGCGTTGTTGCGAGCTGGTCGGGCGTGGCAGCGCATCACCGACTGGCATCTGCGCCGGCCGCCAATTGCGTAACGACCGCGACGCACGGCGGCTTCGGCAATCCGCCTGGATTTCAACAATGAAGGGGGTTTCCATGCCTATTAACAGGACATTGCTTGCCTGCCTCGCCGGGACCGCGGCCTTTGCCTCGATCGGTGGCTTACGGGCCGCCACGACGGACATCGACGCCGCCAAGGCCGTCATTGCCGAACATTCCAGTGTGCCGACATTCAAGCCGCCCGGCGAGCCGTTCGATGCTCGAAGCTGCATGAAGGGTAAGAAGATCCTGACTATCCCGGTCTCCAGCGCCAACCCATTCACCAAGAATATCGCCACCGCGATGACCGCCGTAGCCAAGGAGATCGGCTTCACGGTGACCGAGTGGGAGAACCAGGCCCAGCCGACCCAGTGGGTGCAGGGCGTGGAATTCGCCATCAACAACAAGTTCGACGCGATCGACATGCTGGGCGGGGTCAATCCCGCCGTGCTGGGGCCGCAGATCGCCGAGGCTCACAAGGCCGGTCTGAAGATATTCACGTCCCACCTCTACGACACCATTCAGACTCCCGACCCCGGCCGTCGATCAGTCGATGGCCGTGCCTTATCATAAGGTGGGCGAACTGCTCGCCGACTGGGTTACGGTCAAGACCAACGGCAAGGTCAATGCCGTCATCGTCGGATCGGACGAGATCGTTCCGACCGCCCCATTCGTCAAAGGCATCACCGATACTCTGGCCAAAGTGTGCGGACCGAACTGCAAATATACCTACGTGAACGCACCGGTCCCGGAATGGTCGACCAAGATCAAACCAGCGTGCAGTCCGCGCTGATCGCCGATCCGACGATCAACTACGTCATCCCGATCTATGACAGCATGTCGCAATTCGTCATTCCGGCCATCACCATCACCGGCAGGAAGGACAGCGTCAAAATCGCCACCTTCAACGGTACGCCCTTCGTCATCGACGCGGTGCAGAAGGGGCAGGTGGAAATGGACGTTGGCGAGAGCCTCGGCTGGATCGCCCGCTCGGTTTTGGACGGCTACATGCGCAACATGTGCGGGCTCAAAACTTACAGCGAACTGTATGTGCCGTTCTATGTGTTCGACAGCTCCAACGCGAAGAACGCCGGCACACCTGCCGACTACGACCGCGGCTACGGTGATCAGCATGTCGCCGGCTACGAAAAGCTGTGGATGCTGAAGTGAGAGTCTTGCCGCCGAAGCCGCGCGTGCCGGGGCAACCCCCGGCGCTGTCGCTGCGGCATTTGTCCAAGCGCTTCGGTGGCGAGCATGCGCTCGATGACGTCTCGCTCGATCTATTGCCCGGCGAAGTGCTGGGCCTGCTGGGCCAGAACGGATCCGGCAAATCCACGCTGATCAAGGTCCTGGCCGGCTTTCACATGCCCGAACCGGGAGCGGAGTTGCAGATCCATGGCGAGGTGGTGAAGCTGCCGGTGCCGCCGGGCACGACCGAGCGCGAAGGTCTGGCGTTCGTCCATCAGCATCTGGGGCTGGTCACGTCGCTGACGGTGCTGGAAAACCTTCGCATGAGCACGATCGCCAATCACACCCGCTGGTGGGTGAACTGGCGACGAGGAAAGCCGGCACGCGCGGGAAACCTTCGAGCGGTTTGGCCTTGCCATCGACCCCGAGGCACGCGTCGCCGATCTGGCGCAGGTCGATCGGGCGCTGGTGGCCATCGTGCGGGCGTTCGAGGCAGTGCAGTCGCCTGGCCGAGCCCATGCGCCGGCATCCTGGTGCTGGACGAACCGACGCCGTTCCTGCCTACCGCCGGGATGGAGCAGCTTTTTTCGCTGATACGCGCCATCGTGCGTGACGGCGCATCGGTGATTTTCGTTTCGCACGATATCGATGAGGTCATGCAGATCACCGACCGCGCTACCGTGCTGCGCGACGGGCGCCTTGCAGGCACGCTGGTCACCGCCGAAGCGACACACGAGGATTTCATCGAACTCATTGTCGGCCGCAGGATCGAGCTGTTTCACACCCAGCCGCACGATCTGTCCACCGCGCAGATCGCCGCCACCGTGCGCGATGTCAGCGGCGGCGCGCTGTCCGGTGTGTCGCTGGACATCCGGCATGGCGAGATCCTTGGCTTTGCCGGGCTGATCGGCTCGGGCTTCGACGATCTCCCGTACCTGCTCTACGGCGCGCAGACCGCAACCTCGGGAACGTTGCTGCTGCCCGGCAAGGGGGAGCGGCTGCTGCGCGAGATGTCACCGACACGCGGCGATCGCGGACGGCATCACCCTGTTGCCGTCGGATCGGCTGGGAGCCGCGGGCAGTCGGGGGGTTGTCCGTCGCCGACAATGTTTCGCTGCCGGTGCTGCACCTGTTCCGCGCGATGTATGCTGGACTGGGGCGGGATTTTCGACCGCGCTGCCGCACTCGGGTGCCGGCTACGAGGTGCGTCCGAATCAGCCTGCCATGACCCTGGCGTCATTATCGGGCGGCAACCAGCAGAAGGTCCTGTTCGCTAAATGGATGCAGACCGAACCGCGGCTGTTGATGCTGGATGAGCCGACACAGGGGGTGGACGTCGGCGCGCGCCAGCATCTGTTCGCCGCCCTGGCGGAAGCCGCCGAGCGCGGCGTGGCTGTCGTGGTCGCCAGCACCGACTACGAGCAGCTCGCCCAGATCTGCGACCGCGTGCTGATCTTCGCGCGCGGCGCGGTGGTGGCGGAACTGACCGGCAGTGCGATCAGCAAGGCCGGCATCGCCGAGCTGTGCCTGCGCAGTGCCGGATCGAAGGACGTTTCAATGGCAGAAAGGTTTCGACGCGACATGACGCAGCCGCGGTCCACGCCGACCCGTCGATTCAGTTGGGTTCGGTTCCTCGAGGCGTATGCCTTGCTCGCCGCCATGGTTCTGCTGGGCGGGGTCTTCGGCGTCGATCCGGCCGGAGGCGTTCCTGTCCTGGAACTAACATCTCCACGATGCTTGGATCTCAGGCGGTGCTGGTCGTGCTGACGATGTCGCTGATCATCCCGCTCACCGCTGGGGATTTCGACCTCTCGGTCGCCAGTATGCTGACCCTTTCGGCAATGATCCTGGCGGTGCTGAACGCGCAGATGGGTGTCAGCCTTTACGTCGCGATGTGCGTCGCTTTGGCCGTCGGCGCTTTGACCGGCGTGATCAACGCTTGGTTCATTCTGTATTTCCGTATCCCCTCGCTGATCGTCACGCTGGGGACAGGCACGTTTATAAACGGCATCGTGCTGTGGATGAGCGGTTCGATGACGATCAGCGGGCTGGATGACGCGTTGACCGATTGGGTGGTCGTGCGCCGCATTTTCGGCATTCCACTCGCGTTTTATTACGCTGTGGCCTTGGTTGCGGCGATCTGGTATTTCTTCGAGTACACTATGCCCGGACGGCGCTTGCTGTTCGTCGGCCGCGGGCGAGAGGTGGCGCGGTTGTCAGGCATCCGCGTGTCGCGGGTGCGGCTGCTCAGTTTGGTGGCCTCGGGGGTGTTGAGCGCCGCCGCCGGCATCATGTATGCCGGCACCATCGGCGCCGCCGACCCGCTGTCCGGCCTGACTTTCCTTCTGCCGGGATTCGCGGCAGCGTTCCTGGGCGCCACAAGCATCTCGCCGGGCCGTTTTAACGCCTGGGGGTCGCTGGTTGCGGTGTATTTTCTGGTCATCGGCATCACTGGACTGACCATTCTGGGAATCCAGACGTTCGTCCAGAATCTGTTCTACGGTGGCGGGCTGGTGCTCGCCGTGGCGCTGTCGCAACTGGTGCGCCACCGCGAGGAGCAGGAGTTCACCTAGTAGTAGCAATGCTGGTTGCCGCACCGGGCGAAGCTGCAGCAACTTCTTCACACACGGTAGGCACATGCGCGTGCCAACGATGGCCGCGCGAAACGCGGAAGCATCAACTGCAAAAACCGTGGGTGGAATCGAGTGCCGGCGTCGTTCAAGCCGCGTCAAGCCGTTCCAGCAGCTTCTCCGCCCGGGCACGTTTCTCTGCGCTTTGGTCCCGTTGGATGATGCGCAGGATCGCGTCTCTCGCTTTTCGGTCACCGCACTCGGCCATCTCAAATGCCAGGGCATCGCGCCGTTCATAGTAAGTGCGATCGAGCGGCACGATGTTGAGCGTCAGGTCCTTCCAGAAATACTGGCCATCGGTCCGCTCCCATCCGGCATAGACGTCCTCCCATGTACCGCATCCGGAATAAGGGACCATATTGGTGTCGGCGATCGGCTGGCTCGCCCGCTGAAACCGTGCATCGAATGACATGCGGATTTCACGGGTCCGATTTGGGAGTGCCTTGTGCACAGTAACGTCCTGGAAAATCAGCGCATCGCCGGACCGGAACGCGCCGGTCACCCAGGTGCCGGGGATAGGAACGGCGATGTCCATTCCACCGGCGCCGGGGCCGACCTTGGTGTCCAGGATACCCTTCGTGTGGGAGCCAGCCGCAACGGCCAGCGCGCCTTTTTGGCGCGGGCAATCGCCCAACGGCATCCAGAGCGCGTAGCTTGTGGCACCGCCGATATGCACGCGATCCTGGTGGGCGCCGGTGGTGAAATCGAAGCTACCGGTCTGCGGGAAGATGTTGCGCTGCACGAACATCGGATGGGTCAGCGCTGGTTCACCGAAGATCCGGGTGAACAGGTCGATGACGATCGGATGAGTGCGCATGCGATGCAGTTCCTCATCCACCCAGAGGCTGCGGAACACGCGCATGTAGCGGTCTTCAGGGTCCTTGCATGCGGCTGCCGGGTTGGCGATGCCCGCCCGCACCGCGCTGTCAGGGTCAAGCCAGCCGCCTGCGGCCGCCTTGCCCAGCAGACGTTCGCGTACGGAAAGAACTGTCGGCGCAGGCAGAAGCTCGCGGATGAACAGATAACCGTCGCGATCGAGCCGACCCCGTAGCCCAGGTCCGTCGCCGAGCAGGCCCGTCGAGTTTAGAAAGTCGGGATAGGTCTGCATCGCAGTTGCCTTTTCTGCCGTGGACGAATTGAACTATGTGGGTCAGTGGGCTGCCGCGCAACTGACAGGGGCGTCCTGCCGCGGTGTGCGCCCTCCAAGCGAGGAGGCGGACGAGCGAGGGCGGACCGCAGGCTGGCCGAATTCGAGCACCAACGCCCGAGTTCCATCCATGCAGCTTGGCTGGTAGCGGCTATCGCATCAGATCTACAGCCGGTCCCCGATTCGTCCGGGAGAGGACCCGCTGCAGCTTGTATTATACCAGATGCCCTACGCGATGACTGTTTTTGCCACTCTCTTGAGGCAATAGAGGTAATCCGGCCGGGCATTGCGAGGAGATCGTTCCAGGCCTCACAGCATGCGTCGCCCGCATCTCGGCCGGCACCGCCTCAGTTGGAATGCCGCGGTCCATGACCCAGGTGCGCTTGGCCTTGCCGTACTGAGCCTCGATGCGTTGCAGGAAATCGCGCAGCGTCGTTTTGTCCGAGGTTGCCGGGCATCAATGGCGGCGCCATGCGATCCTCGGGAAACAGTGCGATCTGCCTGCCGACCTGCCCCCGCTCGTCGAGCGCCTGGATCGTCTGGCACTATGCAGCGCGCTGGCTGTCGTTGATCTCGCCCAGATAAGCACGTGTCGCTGCACCGTCCGCCCGCCGGATACCGGATACCGGGCGGTTCTCCACGATGCTCCAATAGCGGTGCTCCTTGCCGTATTGCGGCGAAGCTTGTGGCGTAGAAACATGACGCTAGCCCGTCTTTCGCAACTCACGCCGAATAATGCTCCAGGCGGCCGGTTTCCCGTGGTTGGGTCCTGTAAGGTCGGCACCACAGAGGCCGCGGTCATTGCGATCTCGGATTGCCATCCGACATGATCCTTGGCGGCGGTTGGCCGGGCAAATTGAGCTTCAGCATCTGAAGCAGCAGCGCCTGGTCCGGCTCGGGTTCGGTGTGGCGCGACAGAATAACGGTGCGCCCATCCGTGGCCGGCAGATCGACATCGACCATCTGGATCGCTGCCATCTTGTCCAGCACCGACCTCGGCGTCAGTCCCGGTGCCCGCGATCGCAGCCGTTGCTTCAGGGTCACTTGCAGGCAATAAGCCAGGAACGCGATAAAGATGTGCGCTTCGATCCGCTCGTCAGTTTGGTGGTAGATCGGCCGGATTGCCAGATCATGCTTCAGTTCTTTGAACGCCTGCTCCACCTCGGTCAGTTGCAGGTAGAACGCCCAGAGCTGCGCCGGATCGCCGCCGGTCAAATTCGATCGCAGCAGATAACTGCCTTCGCGGCGACGGGCTTCGCGCAGGTTCTGCCAGTTCAACCGAAAG
This sequence comes from uncultured Alphaproteobacteria bacterium, assembly GCA_963772355.1. Taxonomy (GTDB): domain Bacteria; phylum Pseudomonadota; class Alphaproteobacteria; order Acetobacterales; family Acetobacteraceae; genus Rhodopila. The sequence continues at coordinate 22,614 of CAVYXX010000101.1, forward strand.
CCGAACGTCTCCGGCGCGACGGTCTGGTCTTTGTCAGGCAAGCACAGATCGATGATCCGCCAAGCCGCCGGTCCAGCCTCTTTCCGAGCGGCCCCCAGCTTGATCAGCAACTGGTCCCGGGTCAGTTTCTGCTGGCGCAACTCATGTAGCCGCTTCACCAGCTTCTTCAGCCGGCGGCGCCGCATCGCCTGCTCCTTGTCGCGACGGGCCCCACTGCGCGCCAGGATGGAGAGCACCGTCTGTTCCACCAGCTTGACCTGCACCGCGTCACCCACCTCCGCCCATGGCTTGGCCAGAAACGCCTGTTCCAGTTGGCTGAGCGTCCGCGGGGCGTTCCCACCAGGTAATGCGTCGGTGTCTCCGCTGGCATTCGGCCAGCACCGCCTCGGTGGGATCGCGACCATCACAGGGACGTCCGGCCTTGCCATACTGGGCTTCGATCCGTTGCAGGAAGTCGCGCAGCGTCGTCTTGTCCGAAGTGTTGCCCGGCATCACCTCGTAGGCCAGCGGCAGACCATCCGGCGTCACGATCAGGACGATGACGACCTGGACGCAGTCGGAACGTTTGTCCCGGCTGTAGCCATGCCGCCGCTTGCCGGCGTCGGGCGCATCGCACTCGAAGTACGTGCTGGTCAGATCGTAGAGTAGGACTTCGAATTTGGCCTCGAACAGGGTCTTCCGGCGTTTGTTGCAGGAAGCGGAACAAATCGGTCTTGTGTGCCAGCAACTTGTCGAGGCAGCGATACAGGTTATCTTTCTGCACCAGGTCGAATTCTTCGCCCAGCAGATCGCCCATAGCACTGCGTTCATACCATTGCCGATGCAGCCGCCACTCACTGCCCGGGTCGATCAATCGGTAGGCGACCAGCGTCTTCAGCACGTTCAGCCAGTGTGTCCCTTGCCGTGATGGCGGCCGGCGTGGCGACCAGAACCCATCCAGTTGAAGCTGATCCCATAGATGGCACGCCAGCCAACAGCCACCCCATTGTCGTGGGCGGCGAAGTCGCAGACCACTGAGCCGGACATGCACCACATCGTAATCCAACGGCGGCGGCGCACGATCCTCAGGAAACAACGCGATCTGTTTGCCGGCCTGCCCGCCCTCATCGAACGCCTCGATCGTCTGGCACCATGCGGCGCGCTGGCTGTCATTGATCTCGCCCAGATAAAGCACGTGCCGCTGCACCGTCCGGCCGCCGGACACGCGGCGGTTCTCCACGATGCTCCAGTAGCGGTGCTCCTTGCCGTCCTTGCGGCGAAGCTTGTGGCGCAGAAACATGACGCCAGCCTTCCAAAACCGCTGGCCGTTTCGCAAGACCCTTGGTCGGCACCACAGCCAGTTTCAGTCGATGCCCGCCGGCTGACCGCACACTATTCCTGGCCCAATCGGCGTCCCGCGGTCGCAAAATTGCCAAAACCGAGGTCGAGTTGCGAAAGTCGGGTTAGCCTTCCAAAGCCACTGGCCGTTTCGCAAGGGGCTTGGTCGGCACCACAGCCAGTTTCAGCTAGTGCTCGCTGGTCGACCCCGCTCTTCTCCTGGCTTTAGCGGCACCCCGAGGGCACAAAATTTCCAAAACCGAGGTTGAGTTTCGAAAGTCGGGCTAGCAACGATGAGACCGGCGCTGCCGCCAGGGCGACCGCTACGGCAAAAGCCCACGTCTTGTGCAGTATTACATTTCCTCCTTGTGCGGCGCATTGGCGCGCTAGTATTCCGAGTCATTCATAATACGGGGTAAAGTCGCTTCAGCTTGATCCGCGCATCGGCAGTAGTGAACTGCCAGTCCGCCTTGGTGTGGTTCTTGTTGCGATCATCCTCCCAGGCGGCAACTTCCTCGGTTAGAGTGTGCTGGTCTGCGATGCGTCGATCGAGGCACTGGGTCGAGAGCAGGCTGAGTTCGGACGCAGCCATGTCGAGCCAACTTCCGTGTTTGGGCGTGTCGTGCCACTCGAACCGCTCCACCAACCGGCGTGCCTCCTCGGCGATAAAGGCTTCGTAGAGCGAAGCCGGTCTGTGGGTGTTGAGATTGTCCTGCACGAGAACGATCGTCGACACGTTGGGATAGTGCGTATCGGACAAGTCCTTGAGAACCTGCGCATAATCCACGGCGGTATGGCGATCGGTCACCTTCACACGCCGCCAACCCTCCAACGGCGCGAACATCATGAACAGGTTGGCGGTGCCGTTACGTTCATACTCCACAATCGTAACGTTTAGGCCGTCCTGGCTTGGCCGCAATCGCCACCCGCGTCTCGGCGATGAGCTGCTTTGAGGTTTCGTCCACGCAGACCACGGGACGATCCGGGTCGTGCGGCCTGTGATAGACCTCCAGCACGTCCTCCATCGCCGCCACGAACGCGGCGCTGGCCTCCCGCGGGATGACGAATTGCTCCCTTAGGGCCTGAGCCAGAACAAGCGACTCGGTAGAAAAGACTCCGAAACGCCGCAACAACGCAACGAACGAACCCGGAATAGTTGATGCGAATTGGGCGTCTTGGCGTCCAGCGTGGCCGGATGATCGACCAAGATGCCATCCGGGCCCGCTATAATGCACTCGGACCGTTCCGCAACGAAAGAGACCGGCGCTTATTCGCGGCCTTGTGAAGCACGCGCTGCCGGCCGCGGCGGAATTGTTGCGGTTTCGCGGACCACCGGAATTGCCCGCAGCACCATAGGCCGCGGTTTGGCGGACCTCCGGTCCGGGGCGATCGATGCAGCGAGCGGGTTCGCCGCAGGGGTGGTGGACAGAAGCCGCGATCGAGACGCAGCCCGGGATCTTGGAAGCTCTGAATGAGCTGGTGGAGCCGTCGATCCGCGGTGACCCGGAGGCTGCGTTGCGGTGGGTCAGCCTGAGCCAGCGCCATCTCTCCGCGGCGCTGGCCAAGCGGGGCTTCATCGCCGGTCAGAAGCTGGTCGGCCGGCTGCTGAAGCGCCTCAACTTCAGCCTGCAAGCCAACCGCAAGACGCGCGAAGGTGCCAACCACCCCGACCGCAACGCTCAGTTCGAGCATATCAATGGTGGCCGGACGGATGACGCGATTTTTCAGGCTCAGGCCCTTGGGCGATCACGGTCAAGCACGTCCAGGGTTCCAACTCGGGCGGCCGTCGGCTAGCGTGCGTCATGACAATTGGGGAATAGCGCGTTGGGCTTCTCAGATCTTTTCTCGCGAATAGTCGCTATGATCGGCGGCACGGCGCTCGTGGCGCGGCGACTGACGGGTGGCAAGCATGAGCCGGCTTGGGGCAGCACCCCCGCGATCCCAGAGGCGAAGCCACAGGGCAGTATCCCGACACTCAAGATGCCGACGGCCCGGGGATGGGCCAGAGGACAGACGCCGGTTGCCGTACCGGGGTTGAAAGTCAATGCTTTTGCGGCCGGTCTCGATCATCCCCGCTGGATCGAGGTCCTGCTCAATGGCGACGTTCTCGTCGCCGAGTTCCATGACCTCGGCCAGAGCCGCCATGAGAAATATCTTTGACTACGCCATGGTCAGTACAATGAGACGCGCCGGCGCCGCTGGGGACAGCGCGAACCGCATCACGCTGCTGCACGACGCGGACGGTGACGGCGTCGCGGAAATCCAGGAGGTATTCCTGGAGGGGCTGAACCAACCGTTCGGAATGGCGCTGCTGGGCGACACATTCTACGTCGGCAACACCGATGGCGTGGTCGCCTTCCCCTACACGCAGGGCGCGCGCCGCATTACCGCGCCGGGACGGAAGTTGGTCGAGTTCAAGCCCGGCGGGCACTGGACCCGAAGCTTGTTGCCGAGTCCGGATGGGCGGAAGCTGTACGTCGGCGTCGGCTCGTCCAGCAACATTGCCGAAAATGGCCCGGAAGCCGAGAAGGGCAGAGCGCTCATCTACGAACTCGACGTCGCGACCGGCGGGGGCCGCACCTTCGCCAGCGGTTTGCGCAACGCTGTGGGCATGGCATGGGAGCCTACCACTGGCGCTCTTTGGACGGTGGTCAACGAGCGCGACGGGCTGGGCGACGAGACGCCGCCTGACTATCTGACCTCGGTTCGCGACGGAGGCTTCTACGGCTGGCCCTATTGCTACTGGGGGCAAACGATAGACGACCGGGTGCCTCAGGATCCGGCTGCGGTCGCAACCGCCATCACGCCGGATTACGCTCTGGGTGGTCACACCGCGTCGCTCGGTCTCTGCTGGCTGCCGGCGGGCACGCTTCCCGGCTTTCCGGATGGCATGGTTATCGGGCAGCACGGCTCCTGGAACCGCAGCACACTGAGCGGCTATAAGCTGGTGTTCGTGCCGTTCGCGAACGGACGCCCGGCCGGACCGGCGCGCGATATTCTGTCGGGCTTCCTCTCCCCCGACGAGCGTGCGTCCTATGGCCGACCGGTCGGTGTAGCGATCGGTCCCGATGGTTCACTGCTGATGGCGGACGATGTGGGCAATGTTATCTGGCGCGTGACAGGTGAGCAGCAGCGTTGAGTTGGCGAAATCCGTTAAGCTACCCTCGCCTCGGGACGTTCAGACTGACGGTCACATTTTTCCGTTGGGTAAAGCTGTCGAGCATCCCCTCCAGTGAGAACTCCCGACCGATGCCGCTTTGCTTGTATCCGCCATACGAATGCCCGGGCTGCTGGCCCAGCCCCTGATTGACCTGCACCCACCCGGACTCGATCGCATGCGCCGCCCGCAAGGCGCTGCCGATCTCATGCGTCCAGACGTAGGCGGCAAGACCATAGTGGCTGTCATTGGCCATGCGGATTGCCTCTTCCTCCTCACGCCAGGGGATGGCCACCAGCACCGGACCGAAGACCTCCTCACGCGCGAGGCGCCAATCGTTTGACGTGTCGGCGAAGACCGTGGGAATGGCGAAATACCCTTCGCTCAGTGGACCTTCCTGCGGTGGCAAGCCGCCGAATACCAGGCGCGCATCCTGCCGCTTCAGGCCCTCATCGACATAACCGCAAACCTTGCGAAATTGCTTCTCGTTGATGATGCAGCCGATGTCGCTGGTTTCGTCCAGCGGATCACCGAGTTTCAGCGCCTGGGTCTTCGCCGTCAGCTTTGCCAGGAAACTGTCGAAGATGTCCTGATGCAGGAACAGCCGCGATCCGGCTGTGCAGGACTGGCTCTGGCGGGTGAAGCGCATGCCGGAGATGACACCATCCACCACCCAATCCTCATCAGCGTCCGGATAGACGATCGCCGGGCTCTTCCCGCCGAGCTCCAGCGACACCGGAACGATACGCTCGGCGGCGGCGGCCATGATGATCTTGCCCACCTCGGTCGAGCCGGTAAACGACAGCTTCTGAACCAGGGGATTTTGGGCGAGCGGACCGCCGCACTCCTCCCCCGTGCCGGTGAGCACGTTCAGCACGCCCGGCGGCAGGAACGCCTGGCAGATCTCAGCCATCAACAGTGCGCCGAGAGGGCGTCCTCGGCCGCCTTCAACACGAGTGAAAGCACGTCGTGTTGACGCACTTCAAGCCTTTTTGCCTCGCACTCAAATACGTCCGCTGGAAGCATGAACGCTTTCCGTTCAGAGGGCCAGCGCACAGGAACTAACCGGCTACGAATCAACCCTTGGCATCGGCAGCGCTCGATAGATGGTGTTGCGCGAAACATTTAGCCGCCGAGCCGTCTCACTGACGTTGCCGGCGGTTTCCTGAAAGACCGCGCGGATCCGTTCGCGCAGCATCGACCTGAGCACGTTCTGCGCCGGGGGATCAATCGCTCGGCCGGCCAAGCTGGACACCATCAGCGCGTCGATCACGCCCGCCGCATCGATCAGCGTGAGGCGCGTGAGCACTGTTCTTAGCTCTCGAATATTGCCGCGCCACGGCAACCGCCGCACTATCGCGATCGCACCATCATCGATCCGCCATCCGGGTGCAACGCTTCCCAACATACAGCGCGCGATTGCCGCAAAGTCCGCCCGGTCCCGCAATGGTGGCAGCGCAATCTCCACCGTGTTCAAGCGATACAGCAGGTCGGCCCGGAATCGCCCCGACGCAACAGCCGTGGCCAGATCGACGTTGGTCGCGGCCACCGGAAGCACGTCGACGGACCGCCGCCGACCGCCACCGACGGGCCGCACGGTCCAGTCATCCAGTAGCCGCAGCAGGACCGCCTGAAGCGGCAAACTCATCTCGCCGATTTCGTCGAGGAACAATGTGCCGCCGTCAGCCTCCAACACCAGCCCTGGAGCGCCACCACGCCGGGCGCCGGTAAACGCACCGTCGGCGTATCCGAACAGTTCGGCTTCGGCGAGCGTATCCGGCAGCGCGGCGCAGTTCACTGCTATGAACTCGCCCCGCCGGTCGCTCGCCGCGTGGGCGTGACGGGCGAACTGCTCCTTGCCGGTTCCGGTTTCGCCGCTCAGCAGCAGAGGTAATTTGCGGCGAGCGGCGGTTTCCAAACGCCGAAGGGCGTCCAAAACAACTGGATCCTCGGCCACGAAGCCGTCGCGCAGAGGTGCAGGCGGAGGCTTTGGCGATGTGCCGATCGCCACAGGACGCACGACCCGCACGTTCTCCAGCTTGGCGACGAACACGCTGCCGACCCGATCTTCCAGGCGCAGCCGAGTGTTGTCTCGACTGGCGCGCAAAAGATCCTCGAACTGGGTGTGGAACAGATCCTCAACCCGCCGTCCGCGCATAACCGGCAGGCCTTGGAGCAGGAAGCGTGCCTGCGAATTGGCCGCCAGGACCATGCCGCCCGGATCGACCGCAAGCAGCCCGGCGCTGAGTGTATGCAAGTATTCGGGACGATTGTGCAGTGCAATCAGCACATCAGTTCTGTGACATTCCCGGAACAGACCATTCTCTATCTGCGTCGCCGCCATGGAGACAAGCGCGCGCGTGTGCTGCTGTCGCGATCCACAGTCGGACGACGCATCGAGTACACCGGCCAATGCACCGTCGGCATCGTACACCGGTGCTGCGGTGCAGGTCAGCGTGCCGAACTGAGCGAAGAAGTGCTCAGCGCCATGCACCATGATCGGCATGCCCGTCTGTATCACGGTGCCGAGCGCATTGGTGCCACAACTGCTTTCGGTCCACACGGTGCCGGGCCGGATGCTGCTTGCCCCGGCCATCGCGCTGAAGCTTTGGTCGGTGATCGTGTCAAGCAAAATACCATCGGCGCCGGCGAAGGCGATCATGAAGTTGCTGCCGGCGATCTGATGATACAGATTGTCCATCTCGCAGAACGCAAGTCGCCGCAGCAGATCGCGCCGCTGGCGGGCCTCGCGCAACGTTGCGTCGTCGACGACCGTGCGCCTGGGTTGGTCATGCGGGTCCAACCCGGCTGCAAGGCAGCGCATCCAGCTTTCCGCGATCGGTTGCGGCAGCAAGTCTGCCGCGGTCTCTCCACGCCGTTCCAGCACTGCGCGTGCTCGGGATAGACGATCCTCTGCCGAAATCAACATCCGGCCCTCCCTGGTTGCCGGGTCGTTTTGCTTTGTCTCTCCGACCATGGGGTAGACCACGTTTGGCCCGCGTACCTCCTCAACTTTTCGCGTGTTCTATTTTGGAACAGAGGTGGCGGTCCGGGTGTTCCAAAGTTGAACGGCACCAATCCGAACTCTCCTGCAAGATCAGCGAAATGGCTGTTGGCACGGGCGTTGCTGTGATTGGGATGCCGCGGAGACGGCGTGACATACAGGGAGGGCGCAGGCCATGAAAGCAGCGGTGCTGCATGCATTCGACGAAAAACTTAGCGGCGCCGAATTCGTGCGCTACGAGGACGTCCCCGATCCCCGCATTGTCAAACCCACAGACGTTATCGTGCGTATCGGCGGCGCCGGCGTTTGCCGCACCGACCTGCACGTCGTCGAAGGCATCTGGCGCAGCAAGGTCGATGTCCAGCTCCCGTATATCATGGGTCATGAGAACGCCGGCTGGGTGGAAGAGGTTGGCAAGGGTGTCGAAAGCGTCAAGGTCGGCGACGCCGTAATCTGCCATCCGCTGGTGACCAGCGGTACTGCCTCGACTGCCGTCGCGGCAACGACATGCACGCGACGGGCAGCCGCTTTCCGGGGATCAACGCCAACGGCGGCTATGCCCAGTATCTCGCGACGGGCGAGCGCAGCCTGATCAAGCTGCCCGGCTCGCTGGCCCCCAAAGCCGTGGCGCCCTACACCGATGCCGGCCTGACGGCCTATCGGGCGGCCAAGAAAGCGTCACGCCATCTGCTGCCGGGCGAATACGCAGTCTGCATCGGCGCGGGCGGCCTGGGCCATATCGGTATTCAGGTGCTGCGAGCCCTGTGCGCAGCCGAAATTATCGTCGTCGATCGGTCTGACATGGCGCTCAGTCTCGCCAAGGAATGCGGCGCGCACTACGTGGTGAAAGCGGATGGCGGCCAGGTGGAGGGCGTGTTGGGGCTGACCCACGGCCGTGGCGCCGAGGCGGTGATCGATTTCGTCGGCGAAGGCAGCGCCGTGGCCGAAGGTCTCGCCATGACGCGGAACGACGGCTTCTACTACGTCGTCGGCTATGGCGGAAAAATCGAGCTGCCGACGATCGACATGATCACAACTGAGAAGACGATCGTCGGGAACCTCGTTGGTACCTACCCTGAACTCGTGGAACTGATGGCGCTCGCCGATCGGGGGCTGGTCACCTTGACAACCAAGGAATACCGCCTGAGCGAAGCCAACCAAGCCCTTCAGGACCTGCATCACGGCAAGATCAAGGGCCGAGCGGTCCTGGTGCCGTAAGGACGGGACAGGCGCTGTGAATGCCCTTCCTGCAACGGCGGCGCGTCCCCTGCTCGAGGTCCTGGGCGCGCGCTGGCGCGTGGGTGTGCCGGCCGCCGCGGTGGCCTGGGATGTGGCCACTGGGCTGGCGGGTTTCGCCCTGAGCGACGGGACGCTGGCGCTGGTCCATCCGGTCTGGGACGGCGCGCCGGCGCTGAAGTCCCGCGAAGGTGGCGGCGCGGAGTTGATTCCCGGAACCGCCCCGGCGCCGCCGGCTGCCCGGGCAAAGGCCCATCAGGGTGTCTGCCTATCGGTAGCGGGCGATCCTGATGGTGGCTTTCTGACTGGCGGAACAGACGGCCGGGTGACCTGCGTGCAGGCCGACGGTGTGGTGCGGGCGATTGCCCATTTCGACGGACCCGTGGCCCATGTCGCAGCGGGCGCTGGTCACTGGCGTGCCTGCGCTGTCCGGCACACCGTCCACCGGCTCGGTGGAGCGGCGGCTTACATCGAGGTTTCGAGCGCGGTGACCGATCTGGCAGTCGATCCGGCGGGCGCTCGGCTGGCAATCGGCCATGAGGGCGGGGTCACCCTGTGGGCGGGTGGGGATACACCGCGAGTCCTCGAGGCGGCCGGCACCCACGGCGGCGTGGCCTGGAGTTTCGACCGAACATTCGTCGCGAGCTTTGTGCCGGAGGGCCTGCTGTACGCTTGGGGATCATCGGACACGACACCGTCGGAAATCGCGGCCGGAGTACCCGTAACAGGTTTTTGTGCACTTGGCGCAGGTTTCGTGGCAGGTGCCGACGGCCGTGTCGTGTGGTGGCAGCCGCCCGCGCGCGAATTGGCCCACGGCGGCGTTTCCAACCAGGCGGCAGTCACACGGGTGGCGGGGCATCCACGGCGTCAATTGATCGCCGCCGGATACGCCAACGGCGCCGTGGTGCTTTGTCAGCCAGATAGCACTGCCCTGCTGTTCCTGCGGGAAGCGGGCATGGGTGGCGTCAGCGCGCTGGCGTTTTCGCCGACCGGCGACTGTCTCGCCATTGGCATGGACGGCGGGGAGATCGGCGTGCTGGCGCTGCCGGACACGCTGTTTCGTGATCAAGCAGGGCGCCCATGACCGAGGAAGACAAGTCCAAGGACCGCTTTTTCGAACGCCTGGGTGAGCTGGCCGAGGAAATGATCGTTGCCCATGGCAAGGACTTCGCCACGGGAACACTGATCCTCGCCGCCCGCTTCATCGTCGAAGGGAAGCCGCTGGTGAAGAAGGCCCGAACGTGAGCGTCGCAATATGGCACATGTGTCGCACCCAAGTGTCCCAGAATGCGACACTTTATTTGCTTCAACTTCCGGGTACAACAGGAGTTCATCGTTTTTCTCAGGTCTATTGGATGGCACGTGGATTGCTACTCGCGTATTCTGTCAATCGAGGCCAACGATTGATTGCCAGAGCGGTTGCAGGCGCGCCGCTGAGAGAAGCATAAATCATCAAGGAGACAGCCAATGCCTGATAGTTTAACGCTCAATAAGATTACCGCTCAGCGCGGGATGAGCATCGGCGAGGCAACCCGTCGCGTCGCTGACCTCGGCTGGACGCCGAGCTATGTCCAGGAAGCGATGACTTTCCCGACCGACTACAAGATCAAAAAGTCGCCACGCGATCCGATGAAGCAGGTCCTGCGCTCCTACTTCCCGATGCAGGAGGAAAAGGACAACCGCGTCTACGGCGCGCTGGATGCCGCCCTGCGTGGCGATATGTTCCGCAATGTGGAGCCGCGCTGGGTCGAGTGGATGAAGCTGTTCCTGGCGATCATCCCCTTCCCGGAGATCTCCGCCGCGCGTTCGATGGCCATGGTCGGCCGCCTTGCACCCGGCGAGGAACTGCGCACCGGCTTCGCGATGCAGATGGTCGATGAATTCCGGCACTCCACGATTCAGATGAACCTGAAGAAGTGGTATATGGAGAACTACATTGATCCATCCGGCTTCGACATCACCGAAGCCGCGTTCGGCCGCTGTTACGCCACGACGATCGGGCGGCAGTTCGCCGAAGGGTTCGTGACCGGGGACGCGATTACGTCCGCCAACATCTACCTGACGGTGGTGGCGGAAACGGCGTTTACCAATACGCTGTTCGTGGCGATGCCTTCGGAGGCCGCTCGGAATGGTGACTATGCTCTGCACCGTCTTCCTGTCGGTGCAGTCGGATGAAAGCCGGCATATCGGTAACGGTCACTCGCTGCTGATGTCGCTGATCAACGATCCCGACAACCACCAGCTGCTTGAACGCGACCTGCGCTATGCGTTCTGGCAGAACCACGCGATAGTCGACGCCGCGATCGGCACCTTCATCGAATACGGCACCACGAACCGCGACAAGAACAAGGAGAGCTATGCGGAGTTGTGGCATCGCTGGATCTACGAAGATTACTATCGCACATACATGCTGCCGCTGGAGAAATACGGCATCAAGATCCATCATGACGACGTTGCGGCGGCCTGGGACCGGATGGTCAAGAAGAACTATGTGCACAAGACCGCCCAATTCTTCTCCGTGGGATGGCCGGTGAACTTCTGGCGGATCGAGGCACAGACTGACCGGGACTTCGAATGGTTCGAGCACAAGTATCCAGGCTGGTATGCCGAATTCGGCAACTACTGGAAGTGGTATGCAAAGCTGTCCACGCCGGGTGAGAAGAACATTCTGTTCAACACCGAGACCGGCTATGTCTATCCGCATCGCTGCTGGAGCTGCATGGTGCCGTGCCTGATCCGCGAACACTTCGTCTACGACGAGGTTGACGGGCAGATCTACACTTATTGCTCCGACATCTGCCGCTGGACCCACAAGACCGCGTTCGGGGCCGAGTATGAGGGCCGGCCGACACCGGCTATGGGCCGCTTCAGCGGGCGGCGTGAATGGGAAACCTGCTACGACGGCTGGGATCTCGCGGATGCCATTAAGGATCTGGGCTTCGTGCGCTCGGATGGCGAAACGCTGATGCCGCAGCCGCATCTGATCTTCGACGACAAGAAGATGTGGAAGCTCGATCACGTCCGCGGCGACACCCTCGGTAGCCCACTACAGGCCTTCCGCAAACTGTCACCTGAACAGCGTGAGGTCGCCGCGGCTGAATACCGCAAGGGCTTCACCATCAACGCCGTGAACTGACTTCACCCAACGGAGGCTGGTGCTTGGCCGGCCTCCTCTTTGGATTGGTAGCGTCCTATGTCCGATAAGGTCCACCAGGTTCGTTTTGAGCCGGTCGGCGTCGAAATGGATGTCATGGAAGGCGAAACTGTGCTGGATGCGGCGTTCCGGCAAGGCATTTCGTTGATGCATGGCTGCAAGGAGGGCCAGTGCAGCAGTTGCAAATCACTGCTGATCGACGGCGATATCGAGTTGCTTAAATACTCGACCTTTGCGCTGCCTGACTATCAGAAAGAAACCGACCACATTCTTCTATGCCGAACCTTGGCTTACAGCGACATCACGGTCGAGTTACTGAATTACGACGAAGATCTGATGCGCCGCTCCATCGCGGTCAAGGAATTCGACGCCGTTGTCGTCGCGGTGTCGGCGCTGACGCATGACATCCGCCTGCTAGAGATCAAGCTGAACAGCCCGCTTCGCTTCTGGGCCGGGCAATATGTCGATCTGACCATTCCAGGTACCGGCATCACGCGCTCATTCTCGATGGCCAATCCGCCGAGCGAGCAGGTCCGGTTGAAGTTTATCGTTAAGAAATATCCTCAGGGTGCGTTTTCGGCGCTGTTGGACGGCGGTCTTCAGGTCGGGCAACGGCTGACCGCAAAAGGCCCCTATGGCACCTGCTTCCGCCGCGAGGAACGCACCGGCCCGATGCTGCTTATCGGCGGTGGATCCGGCATGTCGCCGCTATGGTCGATCCTGCAGGACCACGTCGAAAGTGGTGAGATTCGGCCTGTTCGCTTCTTCTACGGCGCCAGGACCCGCCGTGACCTGTTCTATCTGGATGAGTTCGCGGCCCTGACGGTGAGGCTGCCGGATTTCCGGTTCATTCCGGCGCTGTCGCATGCCGAACCCGACGACGAATGGACCGCGGAAATCGGGTTCATCCACGAGGTTGTGTCTCGGACAGTGCGGGCGGAAGGGTTGGATGGCGATATCGACGCCTATTCGTGCGGGCCGCCCCCGATGATCGATGCGATGCTGCCAATTCTGCAAATGTCCGGGGTAGAGCCAGAACGAATTTATTTCGACAAATTCACTCAGGCCGTTCGTTAGAGCAATAAGGGAGTCCAGGAAAATGAGTGCGACACAAGAAGCCGCCCCCGTGAAATCAGGCGCCGCCGGCGCCGCAGCGTTCGCTGGATCAGACAGCCGTCACTTCAACTATTTCGATCCGAAAGGTCGCAAAGCCACCCATTACGAAGACATGACGGTCGATGTGCAGCCCGACCCGAAGCGATATCTGCTGCAGGATTGGATCATCAGCTTCGCTGACGGGACGCCGACCTATTACGAAGGTTGGACACAGATCAAAAGCGGCGACTGGCACAAGTTCCGGGCGGTCGACCAAGAGTGGGAACGCACCCACTATCAGCGACAATCCACGATCGTTGGCATGTTGAAGAACGTGATTGAGAACGGCCGGCGTTCCGGTGCGCCGAAGCGCTTCGACAAGGCCTGGGTGAAGGTGCTGCAGGATCACCTGGGCGCCTACAAACATGCCGAGTTCGGTCTGGGCACATCGACGATGCAGGCGCAACGCTACGGCTACACTCAGATGATCAACAATGCGATCCTTACGAACTCCTCGTACAAGCTGCGCTTTGCCCAGGATCTGACGCTGTATCTGGGAGAGCTCGCGCTTGACCTTGATGGCTTCGACCTCGACGCCGGCAAGAAGCACTGGCTGGAGGACCCGATCTGGCAAGGCACACGCCGATCGATCGAGACGATCATGGGCGCCAACGACTATCTGGAACAGTATTTCGCCACCAACGTGATCTTCGAACCCCTGGTCGCGGAGTTGTTCCGCAGCGGTTTCGTCATGCAGATGGCAGCGGCGCAGAACGATTTTATCACACCGGCTGTGGTTTCGGCGGCCGAAGGCGACTACGAGCGAAATCTGGCCAACACCGTCGAACTGTTTTCCATGCTCGTCCAGGACCAGGATCATGGCGAGAAAAACCGGCAATTGCTGGTGAACTGGGCCAACACGCATGGAAAGCTGGCAATCGACGCAGCCAACAACCTGCAGCCGATCTGGTCGCAACCGCGGGTGAAAGTGGCTCAGTTCAATGAAGCGTTTGATCAGGCGAAGAACCGGCTGCGGGCCATTGCGGCTGAGATCGGCTTTGATGCTCGCCCGATCCTTGGCGGCTGATTGTCCTCATCATCATTGGAAAACCAACCCATGGCACAGTTGCATCAAGACAACATCTTCAAGTCGATGAAGGACATGAAGTTCGAAGAAACCATCTCGCACGAATGCGGGATGACGATGAATGACAGCGTGGAAAGCCGAGCGATCGCGGAGGTAATGGCGGAAAAACCAGGGATCACGGTTACGTATTTGCCGGCAATGATCCGAATCGATGGCGAGGGCAAGATCGAATTCAAGATGTCCGAGATCTCCGAGGCGCTCGGGCGGGAAATGACACCGTATCTGTTTGAAATCTGCACCTCCACGCACTATGGCCGCATGGTTATGGTGGATGATGACACCGTGGTGCTGTTTGGCAACATGGAAGAAGCACTTCAGTACATCGAATACTGAGCATCAGACATCTGCAGGGAGGAAGCCCATGTATCGCACGAAAAGTGGCGAGGAAATCTTTATCATCGACGGACACACGCATAACTGGAACGCTGCCAAGGACAACATCAAGAACATCCATGGCCAACAGTTCATCGATTGCTTCTATGGCTATCACTCCGTGCTCAGTCCGAAAGATCAGATCTGGCCGAAGGAAAAATTTGATTGCTATGGGCCGGAGCAGATGTACCAGGATCTGTTTGTCGATGGTCCGGACGACATGGCGATCCTCCAGTGCACCTACCTGACGGATTTTTATAAGAAGGGCTTTAACACGATCGAACAGAACGCGGTGATGAAGGATCGGGCGCCGGACCGCATCATCTTGAACGGCGCTTTCGACCCGCGCGACGGCGAGGCGGGCCTGGACGCGCTGGAGGCAATGGCCGCCAAGTACAAGATCAAAGGGGTCAAGCTGTACACCGCCGAATGGCGCGGCGACAGCCGTGGTTACAAGCTTACTGATAAATGGGCCTATCGTTATTTGGAAAAGGCGGAAAAGCTGGGGATCAAGAACATCCATGTTCACAAAGGCCCGACTATCATCCCGCTCGATCGTGACGCTTTTGACGTCGCCGACATCGACCATGTCGCGACGGATTTTCAGGGTCTGAACTTCATCGTCGAACATTGCGGGCTTCCCCGCCTCGACGATTTCTGCTGGATCGCGGTGCAGGAAACCAATGTTTATGGCGGCCTCGCGGTTGCCTTGCCCTTCATCCATTCGCGGCGTGACTACTTTACCAATGTGATCTCCGAACTACTGTTCTGGCTTAGTGAGGATAAACTTCTGTTCGGCAGTGACTACGGAATCTGGACGCCGCGCTGGCTGGTCGAACAGTTCATGGCATTCGAGCTGCCGGACGAGGTGAAGCAGGCAAAGGGCGTTGACCTGACTCTGCAGGCAAAGCGGAAGATCCTCGGGCTGAACGCGGCGCGCCTCTACGATATCGACGTCGACGCACAGAAGCAGAAAATCGCCAGCTCGCGCGAAAAGGTTGCCGCGTGAGCGTAAGCACGGCGGAGCGCGAGGCGGAGGTCCGTCTGGCGCTCGATCGTGTAACCGACCCCGAGTTGGATGAACCCGTTACAGATTTGCGGTTCATTGAGCGTTTGACGGTCGACCCAGACGGCACCGTATCGATCGGCTTCCGTCTGCCGACCTATTGGTGCGCGGCAAATTTTGCCTTTCTGATGGCCGCGGACATGCAGCGCGAAGTCGCCACGCTGTCGTGGGTAAGGCAGGTCAAGGTCACGTTGGGCGAACACATGTATGCCGAGAAAATCAACCACGGCCTGGCGAACGGGTTATCCTTCCAGGCCAGCCTCGGCAGTGAGGCCAGTGCGGAACTGGATGAACTGCGTCGCACTTTCCTGATCAAGGCATTTCAACGCCGACAGGAAGCGCTGTTGCGCTACCTGACCGAACGCGGTCACCAGCCCTGCACGATGGCGGTCGTTGATCTGAGGGCGTTGCCGCTTGATGAACAGGGAGCAAGGCTGCGGACGCGTTACCTCGAAAAGCGCGATACTTGTGCCAAGCCCGACGAGCCACGTGCTTTCGTCGATACCTGCGGCAACCCAGTCGAAGATCTTGTCCCATATATGCGCGGACTCGAACGGGTGTCGATCAACGCGGAGTTCAACGGCGCTCTGTGCCGTGGTCTGCTCGCAGCCCGCTTCCACGAAGACGGCGAGCCAACTTTGCTGGACTTTGCGCGCATGCCTCCAAGGGCAGCATAATGCCGAAAATCATGCTGCACGACGACGCCGCGCGCAAAGCCTTGGGCCGCGGTGTGGCACAACTGGCCAAAGCGGTACGCGGCACGCTCGGTCCAAGGGGCATGAACGCGATCATCGACCGTCCGATCGGCACACCGATGATATCCCGGGACGGCGTCACCATCGCCAGCGAGGTCGAACTTGGGGACCCGTTCGAGAACATGGGGGCGCAAGACTTCGCGAAGTCTCGATGAAGACCAATGAGGTGGTCGGGGACGGTACCACGACAGCCACCGTGCTGGCCGATGCGATGGTGCAACAGGGCCTCGCGGCTCTGGATGCCGGCGCCAATCCGGTCGAATTGGTCGATGGCTTGGAGCGAGCCGTCGAAAAAGTCATTGTCGCGCTGCGTGCCTCGGCGAAGCCGATCCGGAACAGCAGCGAATTGCGTGCTGTTGCCACCATCGCGGCGAATGACGCCGCGACCGGCGAATTGGTTTCCGAGGCGCTGGAACGCGCCGGTCCGAGCGGCATCGTCAATGTTGAATACGGCAGCACCGTCGAAACGTTACTTGAAGTGGTCGACGGAATGGCTTTCGATCGCGGCTACCTGTCGCATCACATGGTGACCGATGTCGAACGGATGCAGGCCGTGCTGGATACGCCCTACATCCTGATGACCGACCTGAAACTGATGACGCTGGATGAGGTGGCCGCGATACAAACTGTGATGGCGGATCAGGATCATCCATTGTTGATCATCGCCGAAGAGGTCGCGCCCGCCTGCGTCATCAGCCTGCTCAACAGTCACGAAAAAGGCGGACCCAGGGTCGCGGCGATCCATCCGCCGGATTACGGCCATTGGCGCAAGTCGATGCTGGACGATATCGCCATCATGACCGGTGGCCGGGTCATAGCGCGCGACCTCGGTGGTCGTATCGAGCAGGTCGCGCTGCGAGACCTTGGCACCGCTCGGCAGGTTCGCATATCCGCTAATCAGACGGTGATCAGCGCAGGCGGGGGAGACCCTGTCGCGATCGGCGCTCGCCGCGAACAGGTGATGCGGCAGATCGAGTTGTCGCCGCCCAACATCGAACGCGACAAGCTGCAAGAACGGCTGGCGCGTCTCGCGGGCGGCGCGGCGATGATCCTTGCCGGTGGTGCCACACCGGTCGAGCAGAAGCGTCACGCGCAGTTGATCGAGGATGCGATCAACGCCGCTCGTGCCGCCGCTCAGGACGGCGTCGTCGCGGGTGGTGGCACTGCCCTGCTGCAGATCGCACCGGAACTGGATGACCTGATAGCGAGCCTCTCGGGCAGCGAACGCACCGGCGCAACAATGCTGCGATCGGCGCTGGAACACCCGCTGTCCGCCATCGCCGCGAACACCGGGCGAAACTCTGACGCAGTGGTCGAGCGCGTGAAATCGGCCGACAAGGGCGTCGGGTTTGATGCTCGCAGCGGAAATTTCGTCGACATGGCGGCGGCCGGCATCATCGATCCCGTCGCAGTCGGTATCACTGCGTTACGCAACGCGGCGTCTGTGGCGGCATTGATCCTGACGACGCAGACACTGATCGCCAAGAAACCCGACTACGGCGATCCCACGGCTGGCCCCGCGTTAGGCGGTGGCGCGGAGAAACTTGGCCGCGCGTAAAGCGCGTTGAACCGGCTACTCAAAATCACATATCTGTGGGAAGGTCGCGATAAGGCCGGAAGTATAATTGCGGGAGGCCGACGATGCACTCGCCCACCGATAGGCTGGGACTGCCCGTCGCGATCAGGCACGCCGAGGGCAGCGATACCATGCTCGCCTGGGAACGTTTTCTGACCGGCGGACCCGAGGCCGCGGTTCCAGCCTGCAACTATGTCATCTCCTCCTGGCGGCGCAGTTTGGGTTTTGGCGTCGATCCCACCGGACGCGCTGCGCCGCTGGTTGCGCGCGGCGACGAAATATATACGATTCTGGAACGATACCGCGACCTTTTGCTCGCGGCCGCCGGCGTTTTCGCTGAGGCTGCTGAACTGCTGGCTGGTTCACGATCAATCATGATCCTGACCGACGCGCGTGGGGTCGTTTTGGACGCCGTCGGCGACCGGCGGACGCTGGAGCAGGGTCAGGACATTCACCTGACGCAAGGCGGTGCCTGGGGCGAAAACGTGATCGGCACGAACGGCATTGGCACGGCACTCGCCACCGGTCGGCCGGCGCAGGTGCACGCGGCGGAGCATTTCTGCGAGGGGATCAAGGGATGGACTTGCGCCGGCGCCCCGATTTTTGAGCCCGGAACGACTGAGATTCTGGGCGTCGTTGATATCTCGGGACCACCCAGCACCTACCAGCAAAACAATCTGACGCTTGCCGTGACCACCGCACGTCAGATCGAGGCTGCATTGGGTGAACGTTCTGCAAGAGAAAGGATGCGGCTGCTGGAAGTGTGTCTGAAGGAGATATCCGGCAGTGGCGCGGCTGGCTTGATGGCGCTCGATCGCGTGGGGCGGCTGGTGCATGCAACAGGGCGGACGCCGTCCGACGTCGGCGTGGGTGAACGTGTGCCCGGGCTGGATCGGGACGTGCCGGTGGCGGACTGGGCTGGCCGGCTGCCGACCGGTTGGCAACCAGATTGGCTCAATGCCGTCGTGCTTGACGGCCAAACGATCGGCGCCGTCCTGATTATCCCCAACAAGACTCGGTCCGCGGGCAGCCGAGCCCCTCTGCCGGGTTCGGAGATTGACCCGCAACGGAGCCGATTTGATCATATCATAGGGCGTAGTTCGGCAACGGCGACTTTGATCAAGCAGGCGGCCCAACTCGCGGGACGACAAGTGCCGGTGCTGATCGAAGGCGAAACGGGTGTTGGCAAGGAATTATTGGCGCGCGCTATTCACGACGATGCTGACGGACGGCGTCCATTCATCGCATTCAACTGCGGGGCCGTTTCGAAAGAGCTGATCGCGGCGGAGTTGTTCGGGCATGTGGCCGGCGCGTTCACTGGCGCGACGCGAGAGGGGCGCCCTGGCCGGTTCGAACTGGCACACCAGGGGACGCTGTGCCTGGACGAGATCGGCGAAATGCACCTCGACCTGCAACCGGTGCTGTTGAGGGTGCTCGCGGAAGGCATTGTCTATCGCGTCGGCGACACACGGCCTCGGCCGGTCAATGTGCGGTTGATCGCGATCACCAATCGTGATCTGCGGGCAGAGGTAGAAGCTGGGCGATTCCGCCGCGACCTGTTTTATCGGATCAGCGTAACATCGGTAACGGTACCACCATTGCGGAGTCGTTTCGACGACATCGAACCGCTGGTGGATCATTTCAACCGATTGCTGTCGACGCGCCATCATCTACCGATGCGGAACTTCGCCACGGATGCAATGGACGCTCTGCGGCGCTATCGGTGGCCGGGCAATGTGCGGGAGTTGCGCAATCTGATCGAACGCCTGCTGTTAACCAGTGACAACGAACTGGTCACCTTGGACGATCTCCCGTCCGATCTGATCGATGGCCCGGTGGCACCCCGGTGCGAGGTCGCTTGCACCAGCATGGGAGATGCCGAGCGCGATGCTATTGTCCGGGCCGTTGATCATGAGCATGGCAATTTGGCTGCCGCTGCCCGACGGCTTGGGGTTTCACGCAGCACGATCTATCGCAAGATGTCGCGTTACGGATTGGATGTCCGGGTCTGATTGTGCTTTTAGACTAACGCACTGCAACCGGCCCGGTGCGAACCAAATCCAGCTTCCATTTTGCGGCGCGCGTGCCGTCGAGCTTCAACTGGCTGGTGACGAAGCGCAGCCGGTCCGCGTCCGTGCCCTTCGCGGTGCAGAACCGGTCTTGCAAATAGAACGGCGGGATCGACTGGTAATACAGAGTGGCTGAGACTTTGGCCGGCGGCGCCGACAAGCCGCTCAGCGGCACGTGATAGGAGAACGTGTCCCCGCCCCCGGTCTTGTAGGCCGGATCGTCACCCGTGCCGATCGGACCGGAGTCTTCGGCCATGTCGTCGCCGGCGCCCAGTGCTCGGCTGATCTGGACCCGTTGGTCCAGCGGCAAAAAGCCCTGAGGCAGCAGCCGGTTATCCTTCAATGTTCCGCATATCGACAGGAAGCTTGTGGTCAGTTCCCCCGACGGCTCCGCATGCCGGCCGCATTGCGCCGGCGGCTGTGATGCCGCTGTGGGCGGCGTCGTCACCAGTTCCTGAAAGATCTGCACCTGATCTTGCTGCGAGATCACCTGGTAATGCGGCTGGTGCGGGTTGTTGCCCGGGCTGTTGATTTTCTCCGCGCAATCGTCCTTCCACCAGAACTCGCCGGCGATCGGCTTACCACCGGCGTCGACCAGCACGCCCGCGTCGTTGCTGCGGCCCGATTCCCACAAAACGTTCGCCGCTTCATCCATCACGACGAAGTCGACGAATGCACGGCGGAATCCGACGCCAGACGGAAATTTGTGGCCGGTCTTGTTGGTGACAGTTACGCTGGCTCGCAATTCTGTTGCGTCCACCGATATGTCACCAATCGAAATCGCCGCAGTCGTATTGGACGCCTGAGTGAGCATTGTCTGCTCGGTCAGCTCCAATGGAGCGACGCCCTGGCCGACCAGCATCGGGTCGGTGATCGGAATGCCCAGCACGGAGTTGAACTGCTTTGCCATTTCGATGAAGAAAACGTTCAGTCCGACCAAAAGATGCTTGGCGAAGCCGGAGCGCACTTGAAGATCGATTTCCGACGCCGGCAGCGCGTTTTCGACCTGCGGGAAATTACTGTGTTCCTGGATACCGGCGGTTTTGCTACGGAACGGGCCAGAACCGTCGGCACTCGGCATGTGGCAGCCCTGGCAGGATTGTGCCAGCGATCCGGCGCCGAACGGCAACTTGCCATCGGGCGTATCGCCTGTGCGGTAAGCGCTGAAGGCCCATTCTGGATACGTTGTCTGTTCGTAGGTGTGGCCAACGATCTGCGTGCCGCTGTAGACTGGCAGATGCACGGTGTGGCAGGTGCCACAGACCTCGGAGGTCTTGATGGTCTGGCTGTGCTCCGGGACGACACCCAGCGCGTGCTTCATTGGCGCCTGCTTGGGCTCTTCGAATGGACCATAGACGGTATCCGGGGAGCCAACGAAGAAACTGCCGGTAAAGGTGCGTCCGAAATCTTTGTTGTCGGCATTCAGCAAGTCCTGGCGTTCGGCGACGCAACGGTTCTGCGGCTGTTCGGCAAATCGGGCGGTATCGACTTTGCCCAGGACCATATGGTGGCAGGAATTGCAGGAGATGCCGTCGCGGGCCAGCCCGCCGAAATGCGCCAGCGATGCCTGCTTGTTGTCGCTGGGGAACGGGACTTCATCGACGATCTCACGCAGGAAGTCGGGGCACGCCGTGCCCGATGTTGCGGTATCGATACCGAACTGGCGCTGACCCTGGATGCCGTGGCAGCCGAGGCAGATGTTCTGCACGGCCGGGGACGAAGCCGGGTGGAAGGTCTGCGTCTCACTGGCAAGCTGAGCGAAGAAGATCGGATCACGACCGGCGAGTCCCATCGGGCTGGTTCGCCATGTCCCGTACGGGGAGAAATTGATCAGTGTCGGTGCTTTTGGCGGGACGGTTCCGGGAACCGGCGCGGTCATTTCGTACTGTAAGCCGGTCCCGCCGGCGCTGTGACAGCCGACACATTGATCCGACGTAACGAACGCGTGGGCCTGCTTCGGACCGAGGCTGGATACCCAGACATTGTCATAGGTCTGCGAGGGCATCTTTAGAGTTTCCACGGCCAGGTCATGACCGATCGCCGGCAGGCCTGCCAGATTCAAGGCCGCCATGAAGCCAGGGTTACTTGGTTGAAGCGCCAACAGCGCTGTGGAAGCGGGGACACGCCGAGCCTCCAGTGTTCTGAGGTGGATCGAGGCCACGAACTTATCGAGGCTTTTTGACGGTTGTTGAATTCCGAAGCCCTGGGTCTGGTAGAAATCCTGGGCCAGAAAACTGAGGAATGTCCCGGGTTCGCCTTTGATGTTGCTCAGACTGGCAAACGTCTGGTTGTCGCGTGCCGAGGCGTGGCAGTTGACGCAATACTGGCCAAATCCCATGAACGGCAACCCGTTGGCGGGTGACGGCGGATAATCCACGGTCCAGCCGCTGTCGACATTTGGCCAGCCATACCAGCCCCAGAACCAGCCATCCTGTGCGGCGGCACTGTCGCGAACCATCACCGCCGCACCTTGCTCGATCGGCTTGAGCTTCAAGAGGTCGGGCACCTGACAGGCGGCGGCAGGCGTGGAGTTGTACATTTCCTTGACCATGATGGCGCCGTCCGGGACGGGCGGTATCGTGGCCGGAATCGGGGTGCCCTCGGGCGGCCGGTTTTTCTCGAGCCACGCCACCATTTCCGGAGAGGTACCAGATCAGCACAGGCATGTGGGTGGCTCGTTCGACGCCGCTCCATGTGCCGCCGGTGAGGGATGCGACGAACGGCCCGGCGTCACGCACCGTCTTGTCCATCTTCCAGTCCAACTCGAGGCGGCGATGACAGTAGTTGCCGATGAAATCGTTAAGCGCCGCTTCGTACTGATCGAGCGGCAGGGCGCTGGGTTTGCGCATGATCGGGTCCAGCCGAGCACAGTAGGCCGGGTCTGCGGGGGGAAGTTGCTCGGTGGCCTGTTCATCGGGGCAAAGCTGGGAGGCGCCGGCGGCGGTCGCCATCAGGACCAATGTCAGCACGGCGGCGATGAGGCGCCGTAGGCAAGGCAATTGTAGCATCGCTCGAACCCCCTGCTATGATCAGGATGCGACGTCAGGCACCGCAGCCGACGTACCGGTATCGTATGAGCGCCGTTCCGTGAAGGTCGAGCGGAAACTGAGAGGTGGGGTAAGGATCCGATCGCGGCAGTATAGTATTTGCGCGGCGCAGCACGGTTCGACCGAAAGTCGAAACAAAGCGTCCGTTACCCGATCCGTTCCTGGCTGACGTTCCGCTCAGCACGATCATGCGCTACCCTGAAGCGACACAAGCGATCCAGTGGGAGGAACCGCGATGAAGCTGGCCTTTTTCGAGGACTACAGGCTGGGCGTGGTCAAAGGAAACGCCATCCATGACGTCTCGGCCGTGGCGAGGGATATACCCCACGTCGGACCGGGTGACCTGATCAGCAGCCTGATCGCCCGTTTCGGTGATTACCGCGCTGGGTTGGAAGCCGCGGCCTCCGGTGCCGGCACACCGGTGGCAAATGTCCGCCTCCGCCCGCCGTTGCCCAAGCCGGGCAACATCGTCTGCATGGCGGTGAATTACATGGAAAACGGCACTCTGGCGAAGCCTGCGCCGCTCAACGCGTTCCACAAGGCGGGAACAGCAATCATCGGGCCGGGTGACACCATGGTGCTGCCCGACGTGCCGGCAACGATCTTCGAGGGCGAGGCCGAGTTGGCCGTAGTCATCGGCAAGCGCGCCTCACATGTCGCCGCGGCTCAAGCCATGGACCATATCTTCGGCTACACCAACTTCATCGATGGTTCTGCCCGCGGGCTGCCGCCGGCCGGCAACGTATTCTTCCAGATGAAGTCCCGCGATACTTTCGCACCGATCGGCCCCTATCTGGTCACCAAGGATGAGATCGCCGATCCGCAGAAGCTGCCAATCAAGCTATGGGTGAACGGCGAGCTGAAACAGTCGTTCAACACCGACGACATGGCGCACAGCATTGCCAGATGCATCGAGTGGGTGACATCCATCCATACACTCGAACCGGGCGACATCCTGGCGACCGGCACAAACCATCGCGGCCTGTCCAGCTTCATGGATTCTGATGTGGTAGAACTGGAGACCGAGGGTCTCGGGCGGTTACGTTTCAACATCCGCGATGACCTCAAGCGCACGTGGTCGCGTGAGACGCGGCTCGATCGCCAGCGGAAGGGTGAGGAAGGCCCGACGCAGCAACTAACGGGCAAATATGCGGTAGCGAAATGACCGCCTATCTTGTCGTCCGAGCAGTCGTAGCGGATCCAGAGGACCGCGCGGCATTCGACCATTGGTATCGGACGGAACATCTGCCCAATGCGATGAAAGCGTTCCACCCGCAGTCGGCGATGCGCGGCTGGAGCACGAACGATCCTTCGGTGCACACTGCTTTTTACCGATTTAACTCGGTCGAAGCCGTGCGGGCGATCGGTGACAGCGCGGAAATCAAGGCATTGATTGCCGAGTTCGACCGGGCGTGGGACACGCAAGTCGTCCGCACCCGCGACATTCTATCCATTGCAGACGAACTGAAAGGATAACCATGGCTGACCCGGAAATCACTGAACTCAGAGCCATCATCGCCGCCCGGCCGCGAGCGTCGGAGATCGCGCAGATGCGTCGGGATGCCGATGCGCGTGCCAAAGCCTTTCCATTGCCGGCTGACGTGTCGGTGGAGCCGGTTGTCGCAAACGGTGTGCGTGCGGAATGGACTTCGACACCTGATGCCGACACGTCGAGCGCTATTCTGTATCTGCACGGCGGCGGCTACGTCATCTGCTCGCTCGACAGCCACCGGCATCTGGTGGCGGAGGTAGGCCGCGCGTCCGGCACTCGTACATTGGCGATCGATTACCGCCTGGCACCGGAGCATCCTTTCCCCGCACCGGTGGAAGACACAGTCGCTGCCTATCGCTTTCTCCTGGCGAGCGGTCTCAAGCCAAACCGCATCGCTTTGGCCGGCGACAGCGCCGGCGGCGGGCTGGTGGTCGGCGCGTTGCTGGCGATCCGCGAGGCGGGATTGCCGTTACCGGGGTGCGGCTGGTGCATCTCGCCATGGGTGGACATGGAGGCGCTGGGCGAGTCGTTCACCGATCGCGCGGAGGCGGATCCAACAGTGCAGCGGGAAACCATTCGGATGATGGCGCAATGGTACCTCGGGGGTGCTGATCCGCGGCATCCGCACGCCGCGCCGATTTATGGCGATCTGCGTGGGCTGCCCCCGTTGCTGATTCAGGTCGGTGCGGCCGAAACGTTGTTGGACGATTCCGTTGCGCTGGCACGAAAAGCCGGGGCGGCGGATGTGCTTGTCGATCTGCAAATCTGGCCCGAAATGATCCACATCTGGCACATCTTTTTCCCGATGCTGTCGGCGGGACGGCGTGCCATCGCCTCGGGCGGAACTTTCGTGCGGAATGCACTTAGACCATGATCGTTGGGGACCATGATCGTTGGGGTTGATCCACACTTTGGGTCAGCCTCACGTTCAAGGAGGGAATGATTTAGATGGATGTTCGTTTTGATGACCGGGTCGCTGTCGTCACCGGTGGCGGCGTGGGGTTGGGGCGTCAGCACGCGCTGTTGCTGGCCTCGCGCGGCGCCAAGGTGGTGGTGAACGATCCGGGCGGAGCGGTTGACGGCACCGGCGGTGCTCACACGGCGGCGGATCAGGTGGTCGCGGAAATCAAAGCCGCCGGCGGTGAGGCGGTGGCCAGCTATGCCTCGGTCGCCGAGGCGGAGGCCGCGCAAAGCATCATCGGCACGGCTGTCGATACCTGGGGGCGGCTGGACATCCTGGTTTGCAACGCCGGTGTGCTGCGCGACAAGGCGTTCAACAACATGGACGTGCAGGATTATGAGTTCGTCAACCAGGTGCATCATTTCGGCACCGTCTACTGCGTCAAGGCGGCGTGGCCGATCATGCGCAAGCAGGCCACGGGCGGATCGTGGTTACCACGTCCGGTTCCGGCACGGTGGGCAACTTCGGACAGGCCCTACGGCGCGGCCAAGATGGCGGTGAACGGCCTGATCAATGTGTTGCGGCACGAGGGCGCCAAATACAACATTCGCTGCAATGCGATTTCGCCATCCGCTTATACGCGCATGACGGAGTCGCTGCTGCCACCCGACATCGCGCCCTGGATGAAGCCGGAACTGGTTTCTCCAGCGGTCGCCTGGCTGTGCAGCGAGGAATGTGACCAGAACGGCGAAATCATCGCCGCCACCGCGGGCGGTTATGCTCGGGTCCAATACTTCGTCACCGAGGGTGCTCAGTTCGATCCGGCGGAACCGGTGACGATCGAGATGGTGCGGGATTCCCTCGGCAAGATCCGCGATCTTTCGACGGCAAAGCCGTATTTCGGCTTGATGGGGAATGTCGTGGAGAAACTGCGAGAGATGGGACGGATCAAGTAGTGGGCGATGCTTCGCTACGTACGTCGTAGATTTTGCCGAATGCAGGGGGTGGAAGCAATGAAAACGGTTATCGCCGCGCTAGCTGTCGCCGCACTGGTGGCGCCGAGCGTGCCAGGTTATGGCGCGGAGCCGCCTGGCTGGGCCTTCGCCGTGAACCCCCCGGGGGCGAAGCCGACGCCCGATGACGGTTCGCCGCAACACCTGCCAGGCAGCGCGGAAAGTTTTACGCTGACGCAGCTTCGCGACCTGTTCAACGCGCCGGACTGGTATCCCGACGACCATCCGCAAATGCCCGAGCCGGTGGCGCATGGCAGTAAACCGAGCGCGATGGCCTGCGCGTTCTGCCATCTGCCGAATGGGCTCGGACGGCCGGAAAATGCCAGCCTCGCCGGACTTCCGGCCGAATATATCATCCAGCAGGTGGCGCATTTCCGGAGCGGATCGAGAAAGAGTTCGGTTTCGAGCCTGCCGCCGAAGCTGATGATCGCCACCGCGGAGGGTGTTTCGGACGCCGACCTGAAGGTCGCTGCGGCGTATTTTTCATCCCTGCAGCCACGCCCCTGGATCAGGGTGGCGGAAGCCGCGACGGTGCCGAAGACCCGCGTTCTCGGGTTCATGCTGGTTCCGGACGGAACCGGTGAAGACGAGCCGATCGGAAATCGGGTGATCGAGATGCCGGAGGACGTGCCGCGCACAGAGCTGCGGGATTCCCGTTCCGGATTCGTCGCGTATGTTCCGCCGGGCAGCCTTTCGCGAGGTGCTTGGTTGGCCACAACCGGCGGCGAGGGCAAGACGGTTGCTTGCGGGATCTGTCACGGCACGGATTTGAAGGGCGTCGGGCCGGTGCCTGCGCTCGCCGGACGTTCACCAAGCTATCTGTTCCGACAGCTTTACGATATTAAGCATGGAACCCGGTATGGCGCTTGGACCTCACTGATGCAGCCGGTGGTTGTTTCGCTCAACGAGGAAGAGATGGTCGCGCTCGCCGGCTATGCTGCGTCACGGGCGCCGTAGCCCCGAATGTGATGCCTGCAGCAGTCCTCAAAGGCGCAGCGGGTTTGGGGGCGAAGGAGGGAGAGATGCGATGACAGAAGATAAAAATCGGCAATGGCTTCTGCAATCTCGCCCCGCCGCAGCGCTGACCGGGAACGAATTTCGCTTGAGCGAGGGACCTATTCCCCAGCCCTCGGACGGACAAGTGCTGGTGCGGAACCTATGGCTATCGTTCGATCCGACGCAGCGCGGCTGGATGTCGCGCGACACCTACATTCCCATGGTTCCGCTGGGCGACGTGATGCGCGCCGCAGGGGTCGGGCAAGTGATGGAGTCGCGCCATCCTGATTTCAAGCCGGCTGACCTCGTACTTGGGGCATTGGGATGGCAGGACTACGTCGCGACAGATGGCCAAGGCTTCATGGCGCTGCGCAAGCTGCCGCCCGGCGTGCCACCTAATCTCGCGTTGAGCCTGTTCGGCATCACCGGCCCGACGGCGTATTTTGGCATGATGGACGTCGGTCAGGTCAAGGCAGGTGAGACAGTCGTTGTCTCAGGTGCGGCCGGCAGTACGGGATCGGTTGCCGGTCAGATCGCAAAGATCAAGGGTTGCCGCATCATCGGCACCGCCGGAGGCGCCACGAAATGCGACTGGCTCGTCAAGGAGGCGGGCTTCGACGGCGCCATCGACTACAAGAGCGAAAACGTCGGCGAACGGCTTTCAGCGCTCTGTCCTAAGGGGATCGATGTGTTCTTCGACAATGTCGGGGGGACAGTGCTGAACGAAGTGCTTGCCCGCATCAACCTCAAGGCGCGGATCGTGCTGTGCGGCGCGATCGCTCGCTACAATGACGCCGTGCCACTGCCCGGTCCGGCGAACTACGCCAACCTCATTGTCCAGCGCGGACGCATGGAAGGGTTCATTGTGCTCGATTACGCCTCCCGTTTTCCTGAGGCGATCGAGGCGCTGAGCCGCTGGCGGCAGGAAGGCCGCCTGGTGCAGAAGGAGGATGTGGCGGTCGGGCTCGAAAATGCGCCGCGCACCTTGATGCGTCTGTTCACCGGCGAGAATTTTGGGAAGCAGCTTCTGAAGATCGCCGATCCGTCGTTGCCATAAGGGCAGTTCAGTTGGTGGGCCGATTGCCCGACCGCCTGGATGCTCTGTTGGGCCAGGACCACTGGCGTCATGCGGCGATAGATTGGCGGCTCGGGCGCAGCGTTGCGGCCACCATACTTGCACGCGTACAGTATCATCCTTGTTGCAATCGCTGCCAAACCGTGCTTCAAGCCCGCGCTTCCCTGCCGGGCGCAAAGGCATTGCATCCGGCTATGCCCACTTCCGTCTCGGAAGCTGGACCAGACCCGGTCCGGGGCAGAGACAAGCCATAGGGGGTCATACATGCCGCTGTACGAAACCGTGCTCATCGCGCGGAACGACGTTACGCAACAGCAGGTCGAGACGATCGCCGACGACATCGGCACCGAACTGGAAGCTGACGGCGGTGCGGTCAAAAAGCGCGAATATTGGGGCCTTCGTGGTCTGGCGTATCGGATCAAGAAGAACCGCAAGGGCCACTACATGCTGCTGGGCCTGGACGCCAAGCCGGCCTTCGTCTCAGAAATGGAGCGCAAGCTCGGTCTGAATGAAGACGTGCTGCGCTTCATGACGGTGCGCATTGAGGAAATCGACGAAGCCCCGTCCGCCATCCTGTCGCGCAAGTCGGACGAACGCGAGCGCGGCTTCCGTGGTCCCAAGCCAGCCGGACGTTTCGAAAGCGGCCGCCGTCGCGGCTTCGACGACCGCGAGGAATTCCGTGCCCGCGACGCCTTCGGCGGTGACGAATTCCGCCCCGGCCTGCTCGAGGAGTAGATCCAGATGTCCGATACCGAAGTCAACCCCGCGGCACGGCGGACCGCCGTTGGCGCTCGTCGTCCGTTCTATCGCCGCCGCAAGTCCTGCCCGTTCTCCGGCCCGAACGCTCCGAAGATCGACTACAAGGATGTGCGCCTGCTGTCCCGTTTTCTGTCGGAGCGAGGCAAGATCGTGCCCTCCCGGATCACCGCGGTGTCAGCGAAGAAGCAGCGCGAACTTGCAGTGGCTATCAAGCGCGCCCGTTTCCTGGCGTTGCTGCCTTACATTGTCGCCTAAGGAGCAGGTTGCATGGCCGCCGTTGAATTGATCCTGCTCCAGCGCGTCGAAAAGCTGGGACAGATGGGAGATGTGGTGAAGGTAAAGCCGGGCTATGCTCGCAACTTCCTTCTGCCGCAGAAAAAGGCGCTTCGCGCCAGCAAGGACAACCGGGCGAAATTCGCGGAACAGCGCGCTCAGCTTGAGGCGCAGAATATCAGACGCCGCGAAGAAGCCGAACGGATAGCCGAACGGGTCGGTGGCTTGTCCGTGGTGATCATCCGGCAGGCCGGCGAGGCGGGCAGCCTGTACGGTTCGGTGTCGGCGCGCGATATCTCCGAAGCCGCGACCACGGCAGGGCTGACGATCAACCGATCCCAGGTTATCCTGGAGCATCCGATCAAGAACCTCGGCGTGTCGAAGATTTGCGTATCTTTACATCCGGAAGTGACGATCCCCGTAAGCGTGAACGTCGCCCGCAGCCCCGAAGAGGCGGAACGTCAGGCTCGCGGAGAGCGGGCCACCGCCGAGGCGGAAGAGGAAGAGGTGGCTCCAACCGCCGAAAATATATTCGAAGGCGACACACCCCAGCCGGGCTAAAGGACCTGCCGCAAAACAAATGCTTCAGTCGAGGCACGGTCGCCCCAAGCCGTCATGGTGGGCGAAGGCCTACTATCTACGGATTTCGCGAGGTCAGGACCGCAAGCCATGGATGGTCGGCCTGCGCCGACCATGACGTCGCGTAGCGGGTGCGTCCCACGATCGGTTATTTCGCAGCAGGCCCCAAGGCATCGGCTGCTTTCAGAGCAAAACACCCGCTCCCCGAGTTACGGTCTCGTGCGCGGCCACTTCTCCGTTCGAAACGGTGGCGAAGAGTGGCGTCAGCAGCCGTAGCGGAGGACGGTCGGGTTCTGCGAACGGGTGACGGACTTCCGTGCAGCGATGTCGACGGGGAACGGCCAGACACGGGCAGGACTTAGAGTGAGCGCCGTGAGGTCGAGACGGAAATCCGCAGCCTAACCTCGAGAATAGCCAGCGACGGTCGATAGATTGGTCGCCAGAAGGTAAAGTATTGTTTACTTCAGCTTAGAAAAATCGGCGATCACCCACTCTGCACGTGGGGGTAACTGTCTTTGCGAAACCATACAATCCAAGACAACCAACTCTAGAATCAAATTTGCATCGCTGATTCGTGAAGGGATTCAGGACCCTGTCGGCACGGTGTATTGAACGAGACTTCCATGTGACGCTTTGACGAAAGACGCGATGCTGATCCATGCTTGGTCCCCGGGATCAGACATTGGATTTGGAAAGCATGCGCGCCATTCTTGATGCCATTCTCGGGCGAATGATTACCATCGGTCGGCTGACCGTCACATGGCCTGATGGCTCGCGCTCGACCTATGAGGGCACGGAAGGTCCGAGCGCCGCCGTGCAACTGCGTGACCAGCGAACCATCCGGCGCTTGGTGCTGAATCCCTCGCTCGGAGCGGGCGAATCTTACATGTCCGGCAGCCTGACGGCGGCAGACAGCGGCATCTACGAATTTCTTGACACTATGTTACTCAACCTGCAGGTCCAGCCTAGCGGGCATCCTATCGGGCGGTTGCGCGAGCTATTGGCCAATGTCAGCCGCCGGATCATGCAGTACAACCCGGCGGGGCGGGCACGCCGCAATGTTGCGCATCACTACGATCTGAATGGTCGCCTCTACAGCCTGTTCCTCGATCGAGATCGGCAATACTCCTGCGCCTATTTCCTACGGGGGGATGAAACGCTGGAGGAGGCGCAGGCCGCCAAAAAGCGGCACATCGCTGCCAAGCTGTGTCTGGACCGTCCGGGACTGCGCGTCCTGGATATCGGTTGCGGATGGGGCGGGATGGCGCTGACCCTAGCGCGCGACTTTGGCGCAGAGGTAACCGGCATCACGCTGTCGGAGGAGCAGCTGACCGAAGCGCGGGCCCGAGCCGCGGCTGAGGGCTTGGAGGACCGCGTGCAGTTCGAGCTGCGAGATTATCGATCTGTTTCAGAAACGTTTGACCGTGTCGTCTCGGTTGGCATGTTCGAGCATGTGGGGATCGGCCACTATCAAGAATTCTTCGACGTGGTCGGTCGTTGCCTGAAGCCGGACGGCGTGGCGCTTATTCACGCCATCGGTCGCAGCGACGGCCCTGGAAGCACAAATGCCTGGATACGCAAATACATATTCCCGGGTGGCTACTCGCCCGCCCTATCGGAAGTTCTACCGCCGGTCGAACGCTCCGGCCTGATGGCGACCGATATCGAAATTCTGCGGCTGCACTATGCCGAAACGCTGCGTCACTGGCGCCGGCGGTTCGCCGCCAACCGCGATGCCATCACGACACTTTATGACGACGCGTTCTGCCGCATGTTCGAGTTCTATCTGGCGGCTTCTGAGATAACGTTCCGTCGCAGTGGCCACATGGTCTGGCAGTTGCAGCTTGCCCATGGACATGGCCCGGTGCCGTTGACCCGAGACTATATTGGAGCGGTTGAGGCGGGAAAAGCGGTCGAGGCCAAGGTCGAAGCGAGCAATCCACTGCGCCGGTAGGAGCGTTCAGCCTCAGGCGTCCACGCCCCAATAGAAGACAGTGGGCGCCTTATACTAGCCGCCCGAGACATCGACTCTGCGGGCCAAAGACGGGCGGCTGGTATCTTATTGATCTCGCGCGCACCGGCCACGCCAACCCTCGCGCATACCCGTCAGCCCTTTGGGCTGCTGGTATTAGCCGTAAGCGGTCCGGAGGCTGCGACCAATTTTCTCAGCCAGGTCCGCTTCCCGGAATGGCTTTTGAACAATCCGATCCTCGCCGACTTCCTTCAACGCAGTCAGATCGACGTAGCCGGTGATGAATACAATCGGCAGTCCGGGCCGCCGTTTGTGGACCTCGTGCGCGACCTCGGCGCCGGTCATGCCGGGCATTGCATAATCCAGAACCGACAATGAAATCCGGGGCTCACGCTCCAACAGATCGAGTGCGGCACCGCCGCTGCCAGCCTCAACGACATCGTAACCCAGATTTCGCAGCATCTTCGCGGTTATCTCGCGCACTGCGCCGTCGTCATCGACCAGCAGGATCAGCGTCCCATGAGCCTTCTCCAGCGTTATGTTCGCCGGAACATCCGCCGCCGTCCGCTCAGTCAGTGGCTGCGCGCGCGGCAGAAAAACATGAATGGACGTGCCTTTGCCCACTTCCGTTTCGACGCGGATTCCCCCGCCGGATTGCTTCACGAAGCCGAATACCTGCGCCAGGCCGAGACCCGACCCTTTCCCGACCTCTTTGGTAGTGAAAAACGGCTCAAATGCCCGCTGGCGCACGTCGTCGCTCATCCCGCTACCAGTGTCGGATACCGATAGCATCACATATTCGCCTCGCGGTGGTTCTTCTGGCCGGGAAGGCGACGTCGACAGGGTCGTGTTGCTGGTAGCGACAAGAAGGTCGCCACCGCCCTGCATCGCGTCGCGGGCGTTGATCGCCAAATTCAGGATAATCAACTCGATCTGGGTTGGATCGACCAATGCGAACCACAGTGCCGATGCCAGCCCGGTCTGTAGGCGCACCGAACCGCCCATCGTGCTTTGCAGCAGATCGCGCATCCCCAAAACGGTGTCGTTGAGGTCGATCGGTTTTGGCTCCAGGCGTTGCCGCCGGGAGAACGCCAGCAGTTGTGCGGTCAGTTTCGCCCCTCTTTCGGCGGCTTTGTTCACCTGATCGAGCCGACGGATCAGCCTGGGCTCCATCCCGTCCATTTCGCGATGCAGGAGTGCGACGTTCCCAAGCACGACGCTCAGCATGTTATTGAAATCGTGTGCAACGCCCGCCGTGAGCTGACCGACGGCCTCCAGCCGCTGCATTTGCCGCAGCGTGGTCTCGACCCTCTCGCGCTCCTCGATCTGGCGCACAAGCTGACGGTTGGCGGCTGCAATCTCTTCGTTCTTGGCTTTCGCCTCGGTCACGTCGCGGCCGATGGCGTAGATCAGCGCGTCCTGCGACACGGCGGTCCAATCAACCCAGCGATAGCCGCCATCCTTGCGGCTGATCCGGCACTCAACCCGCGTGGTGTTGTCGTCGCCGCGTTCGGAGTCGAGCCGCAGGGTATCCTTGTCCTCCGGGTGAACAAGTTCGATCGCGGGCCTGCCGAGCAACTCGGTTTCGGTCCAGCCCAGGAGGCGAGTCCACGCGGGGTTGACCGCGACAACCCGCGTCGCAACGTCGCAGACGATCATGAGGTCACGCGACAGCGACCAGATGCGGTCCCGTTCGCGCGTGCGGTCACGTACCTCGCGGGCCAGCAGGCGATTTTGGCGGCGCAACGTGGCTTCGGATGACTTGCGCTCCGTGATGTCCTGGATCACGCCAACGAACCGGGAGCATTTGCCATCGCGGAAAAAGCATTGCCCGCGTGTCGTCATCCACTGGGTGGTGCCGTTCCGCGGCCGCAGGCGATATTCGGCGGTGAAGACGCCGGTGTTGGGCCCGGTCATGGCCGCCCTCAGCGCTGGCTCTAAGCGTGCCCGGTCGATCGGGTGGACGGCGGCCATGAAGCCTTCGTACGTGGTGCGACGTTCCTCGGCATCGCCGATCCGCCAGACCACTTCGTCTCGATCGGGCGTATAATCCCAAGTGCCGAGCCCGGCGGCGGAAAAGGCGAGGCGGAGACGAACCTCGCTTTCCAGGCGCGCGCCTTCGGCGTGCCGGCGTCGGCGAAGTCCACGGGCTTCGGCCAGGGCGCGATCCACCGCCACCGGCAGCCGCGGCAGATTCTGCTGCGATACGCAGTCGCTCGCGCCTTGCCTTAGGGCGTTATTAGCGAATCCCTCTCCTACCTCGCCTGAGACGAAGATGAACGGGACATCTGGGTAGCGGTCCTTGGCAATCCGCAACGCAGTTAGGCCATCAATGTCCGGCAGGGAGTGATTTGCCAAGATGATCTCGAAGCCGCCTGCATCGATCGCATCCAGGTAGTCTCGCCTGGTGGCAACACGGCGTAATTTGACGCCAAAGCCGGAGCCGATCAGGCAGTTCTCAAGCTTTTCCGTGTCGCTCAGACTTTCTTCCAGCAGCAAGGCATGGACAGAAGGAGCCGCCATCGGCCCGGCGTCGCCGCGGTCACCACCAGCCTCTGGGACCGGTTCGCTCATCGAGCAGTGTCAGTCAAGCGTATCGACGCTCCCTGGGGCTGGCTCGCCTCCGGCACATCGGCCGAGTCCTGAGCGATGGGGCCGACAGTCGTCATTGAGCGCCATACCCCTCCATGTCCACTTAATCTGCTAACACAACCCTCAGTTTTCCACTGCCGTTCCCAAGGCGCGACAAAGCGTGATGGCGGCGAAGCTGCTGGTCAGGGCGTGACCGCGTCTTCGGCGCGTGGCAGAGTACGGGCAAAGCGATAGGAGACGGACCATGCATTTCGGCGTTGGGCTATTCTTCACCGACTATTCGATCACTCCTGCCGCGCTTGGGAAGGCATTGGAGGAACGGGGCTTCGAGTTGGTGTGGGCTGCCGAACACTCCCACATTCCGCTGTCGCGGCGGTCGCCTTGGCCGGGCGGGGGCGAACTTCCGAAGCAGTATTACGACGTGATGGATCCATTTGTAACGTTGACGGCAGCCGCGGCGGCGACCACGAGACTGAAAGTCGGCACCGGCGTGTGCCTGGTCAATCAGCGCGATCCAATACAGACCGCCAAACTCGTGGCCTCGATCGACCAGATCTCCGGCGGGCGTTTTCTGTTCGGCATCGGCGTCGGTTGGAATGCCGAGGAGATGGAGGACCACGGCACGGTATTCACCACCCGAGCGAAGCTGGTGCGGGAGCGGGTGGAGGCGATGAAGGCGATCTGGACGGAAACAAAGCCCGAGTATCACGGCGAGTTCGTCAATTTCGATCCGATGATGGCGTGGCCGAAACCGGTTCAGAAACCTTATCCCCCGGTAATTCTGGGTGGCGCGTTCCCGCACGGCGCTCGCCGGGCGGTGCGGTATGGTGAGGGTTGGGTCCCGCTGGCCGGCCGATCTGCTTACGGCGACGTGTTCGAGACTGTGCCGAAGTTCCGCGCCATGATGGTGGAAGCGGGTCGCGACGTGGACTCCTGCCCGGTCTCGCTGTTCGGGGTGGCGGAGGACCCGGACCTGCTGAAGCGCTATCGCGATCTGGGTGTTGTGCGGGTGACCGTCGCGCTACCGCCGGCGAAGGAGGATGTGGTTCTGCCGATCTTGGACCGCTGGGCGGCGCTGATTTGTCAGACGGCGTAAGGGGATTGTGAGATGGGGTAATCGGTCGCCGGCCGCTTTCCCATTAGGCTCGCAACCGATCAGCATTGGAAAGGAGCGAACCATGCGCAAAGTTGTTGGCCTCGACATCTCCCTGCAGAAGACTGCTGTCTGCGTGCTTGACCATGACGGCAGGTCGTCTGGCAAGGAAAAGTGGATAGCGAACCTGACCCCCTCATCGAAAAGCTTCGGCTTTGGCACGACCAGATCGACGTCGTGGGCCTGGAAGCCTGTCCGCTCTCAGAATGGCTGCACCGGCACCTTATGGCTGCCGGGTTCAAGGCCCTCTGCGTCGAGACTCGACACGCGCAACGTTTTCTGTCGACCCGGCCAGTAAAGACCGACAAGAACGATGCGCGTGGCATCGCCGAGATGATGCGCATTGGTCATTACCGGCCGGTGCACGTGAAGTCGGTTGAGGCTCAGCTCATCCGCACCACCTTGCAAGCGCGCCGGCAGATTGTTGCCACGCTTCTACAGGTCCAAGGCACAATCCGCGGCCTGCTGCGGATGCACGGCCTCAAAGTGGGCGAGATACATCGAAACCAATTCGATAAGCGCGTGCACGAGCTGCTGAAGGAAAAGCCCGCTTTGAACGTCGCCGTCGAGCCGTTACTGCGTGTCCTGGAGCAGCTCGTCACCGAACGGAAGGCGATGGATAAGCTCCTAGGCCAGGCCGCCCGGAAGGATAAGGTTTGCTTACGGCTGATGACGATTCCTGGCGTTGGAGCAATCACCAGTCTTGCTTTCAGGGTGACGGTGGACGATCCGGCCCGCTTCGAGTCCTCCAAAGCCGTCGGCGCACACATCGGACTGACGCCGAGGGTCTACCAATCCGGAGAAATCGACCGGTCCGGGCATATCAGCAAGGCGGGCGATCATATGCTCCGCCATCTACTCTACGAGGCTGCCTCGGCGCTGATGACGCGATGCCGTCAGCCGTCGAAGCTCCGTACCTGGGGTGTGGCCGTAGCCCGCCGACGCGGGGCCAAGCGCGCCCGCGTGGCTGTTGCACGCAAACTCGCGGTGATCATGCACCGCATGTGGGTCTCCGGGAGCGAGTTCAAAACCGGAGTGGAGAGGCCGGGGTTGGCTGCCGCTTAGCCGGGCTGCCCTCAGCTTCACTCCGACACGACCGCAACGCTGGACGACGGGATCGACCGCGCAGTGAGATTGGACGGCCGAACCCTCGTATCCCATCCTGGGGCAGCAGCAATGCCAGACCCCGAACAGAAGCGCGATCCAGGGGCAGGCGTGAAGCACAGCTGCAGTGCCTTTTGTCGATGGCTTTATGAGCCACTTTGAGTTTACCGCGGATGTAACGCGCAGGCGCTTCCTGCCTGTGGCCCGTGCATGGGACACGGCTAACTACGCGGGTCGATCATCGAGCGGCGATCAAAGGTGGAGTAAACGTATGCCCGAGATGGCAAAGTGGTCGATCGGAATCCTGACCGGCGCAGCTATGGCGCTCAGCGCGATTCCAGCTCTCGGCGACGCAGTGCAAACTCGGATCGGAACGCTCGAGCTGAACGCGCAGGGGCTCCCATCACAGGCCTCGGTCGAAAAGCTGTTCGACGAATTCGACTTCCAGCGTGCCACTCAGTCGTATCTTTGGGGACTGCCGATCGTGGCCTTTGCCGTCTGGCAAAAGGCCCATGAGGATGTCTTCGGGGCGAAGGACGGTGACATCGTCGTCTACAGAGACTTCAAGGCGAGACAGGGCATCCTCACCGCCAACGCTACGACGCCGTATATTATGTCCTTCTTCGACACGAGCCGCACCGGCCCGATGGTGATCGATTTTCCGGGCGGAGAACTTGCTGGCGGCGTCGGCGACTTCTGGCAGCGGAACCTAAGCGACATGGGCGAGACGGGGCCGGACAAGGGCAAAGGAGCCAGATATCTCATCCTCGGCCCGAATCAAAAGGCGCCTGCGGATGCGAAAGGCTACTACGTCGTGCATTCACCGACCTTCAACGTCTTCTTCGGGTTTCGCGTCCTCACGACGGATGAGGGCAAGGCCAAGACGATCATGGGCGACTTGAAGCTCTACCCGTATTCGAAACGCGCGGCGCCACCTCCTACGCACATCGTCACGCCACTTGACCAGACGTGGAGCGGCACGCAGCCGGAGGGCATGGCGTATTGGCGGGCGTTGAACGAAATCCTGCAGAAAGAGCCTGTGCAGGAACGCGACCGTTATTTCATGGCGATGCTGAGGCCGCTCGGGATCGACAAAGGCAAGCCGTTTGCGCCGGATGCGCGGCAGACCAAACTGCTAACGCTTCGCCGGCTCGCCGTATCGCGCGGGGGTTCATTGGGACCACGTCGTCAACGTCGATCCAAGTCAGGAAGCGAAATACTATTCCGAGCTCGATGAACGCTCGGCTTGGTTCTATGAGGCGGTAACGCTTTCCGCCGGGATGGCGTCCAAAGTCGCCGGCCTTGGCCAAGCCTATCTCGGCTCCTACCAAGACAAGGACGGCAATTGGTTTGACGGAAGCAAGACTTATCATCTGCACGTGCCACCGCATCCGCCGGCAAAGCAATTCTGGTCCGTGACGCTTTATGACACCGCAACACGGCGATTTCTCGACACGCCGGAGCAGCGCGCGGACCGCTCGTCGCGCCAGGATCTTGTGAAGAATGATGATGGGTCGGTCGATCTGTATTTCGGCCCCAAACCGCCTGACGGCAAGCCGCAAGCAAACTGGATACCGACCGTCCCAGGAAAGGGGTGGTTTGCCTACCTGCGGCTCTACGGTCCGCTGGAGCCCTATTTAGACGGGACGTGGCCGTTGCCGGACATCGAGCCGGTTTTGGGAGGAGCGGGATGATGATCGACAGGCGAACGGTAACCGCTGGGCTGCTGGGCACGGCTGGTTTGGCCGCTGTTTCACCACTGACGCATGCGGCTGTCCCACGCGACGCGCGCGCCATCGCGAAAGAAGCCTATCTCTATGCGTTCGCGATGCTGGAGAACTATCAGACTTGGTATAAGCAGGCAGTCGATGCAAAATCTCCTGAATATATCGAGGGCTTTGGCAAGTATCGCCACTACTCGGAGCCGTTCACGTCGGCCAACCATGATGTGGTCACGCCAAACAACGACACGCCGTATTCGTGGGCTTGGCTGGATCTGCGGGCGGAGCCTTACGTGCTCAGCGTGCCGGCGGTGCCGAAGGACCGCTATTACGTGGTCCAATGGATCGATCTCTTCACTCAGAACTTCGCCTATGTCGGCGTCCGATCGACCGGCTTCGGCGCCGGCAGCTATCTCATTGCCGGCCCGAAGTGGCACGGCAACAAGCCCGCTGGCATCCGGCAAGTCTTCCAGGCCGAAACGGAAATCGTCGGCACGCTCACCAGAACAGCCCTGAACGGCCCCGAGGATGTGCCGAACGTCCGCGCCATCCAGGCGCAATACAAGCTACAGCCGCTGAGCGCCTTCCTCGACAAGCCGGCACCACCGCCAGCGCCTGCCATCGACTTTCCACCCTATGACCGGGAGAAAGCGCAAGATCACGACTTCATCGTCTACCTCAATTTCCTCCTGCAGTTCGCGGAGCCACCGCACCCCAGCGAAATTGCCATACGCAAACGCTTCGAGACGATCGGCATTGGACCAGGCTGGCCTTGGGACGCGGCCAAAGTCGATCCGGCTTTATTGGCGGCGATCGACGCCGGAATCGCCGACGCGAAAGCGGCGCTCAAAGCGAAACTCGCAGTCACCATGAGTTCGAATGGGCTGTTTGGTCCACGCTCGCTTCTGAAGACGGATTATCTGACGCGGGATGTCGCGGCGGCGAAGGGGCTCTATGGCAATAACCTCGAAGAGGCCTGGTATGGCGGCTATGACGGTATGGGGAGCAAGCCGTCGGTCATACATTTTCCGGCTGGGAAGCTGCCACCGGCCAAATTCTTTTGGTCTCTCACGCTTACACGCTGCCGGAGCGGTTCCTCTACGCGAACGAGATCAACCGCTATTCGATCGGCGATCGCACCAAGGGTCTGCAGTACGGCAAAGACGGTTCTCTCACGCTGTATGTCAGTCACGCCTCACCGTCCGCCGAGATGCGAGCCAACTGGTTGCCGGCGCCTGAAGGGGAATATGTCGTCGTCGCCCGCATCTACGGTCCCAGCACGACGGCCATGAATGGTCAATGGAAGTTGCCGCCGCTGCCAGGGGAGTCGCATTTCGAATTTGCTTGACCTTCGATTCCCTCTTGCCCGGCTCGAAGCAGATCGAACTCTACGCGATGGCCTGAGAAACTCACGTCGGGAGGCTACGTTGGAAGAGTTTGGCGCATGCTGGGAGGGTCTTGAAGACCCACGAACCGGGAATGCCACGCTGCATCACCTGCACGACCTCCTGATGATCGCGCTGTGTTCGGTGATCTGCGGCGGCGAGAACGCCATGGACATGGCGGCATTCGCGAAGGCGAAGGAGCCATTACTTCGCGGCTTTCTGCGGCTGCCCAACGGCGTGCCAAGCCACGACACCTTCAGCCGGCTGTTCCGTTTGCTGGATCCTGCGCCGTTCGGGGCTGCTTTTCAGCGGTTCATGGCGGTGTTTTCGCAACAATGTCAAGGCGTTGTGGCCATCGATGGCAAGGTTCTACGCCGCTCGCACGACCATGCCAGCGGTAAATCAGCGCTGCATATGGTCAGCGCCTGGGGATGCGAGCAACGCATGGTGCTTGGCCAGATCGCTACGGATGCGAAGTCGAACGAGATCACCGCGGTGCCAAAACTGCTTGCGATGCTGTCGCTGAAAGGCACCATCGTCACGGTTGATGCGCTTAATTGCCAACGCGCCATCGCGCAACAGATCGTCGATCAGGGCGGCGATTATGCCCTGGCGCTGAAAGGAAATCAGGCGACCCTGCATGACGATGTCAGGCTGTTTCTCGACGATCCAGCCCGGGCGGGCGGCGTTACCGCGCAAACGGTCGATGGGGATCACGGGCGGATCGAGACCCGCACCGCCAGCGTTTCAACCGACATCGGCTGGCTTCAGGAAAATCATGATTGGCCGGGCCTCAGAGCCATCGGCAAGGTGGAGCGGATGCGCGAAACGCACGGCAAAACCACACGTGAGACAGCGTATTATTTGCTCAGCACCGCGTTGAGCGGCGAGCGTTTCCTGGACGTGGTCCGGGCCCATTGGGGCGTCGAGAACCGGCTGCACTGGCGGCTGGACGTCGTCATGAATGAGGACCAGCAGCGCGCGCGGTTGGATAACGGGCCGAATAATCTAGCGGTGTTGCGGCATATCGCGTTGAACGTGATCCAAAAGGAAGGTTCTAAAGGGTCGCTACGAGGGAAGCTCAAGCGGGCTGCGTGGGATGAAAACTACCTCCGCACGCTGTTGGCGCTATTCTGACGGGCGAAGTGCGATTGCCCTGATCCCTTTCGGGGTCAGACGATGCGGACATAGTTCGGGCGTCCCAACTCCAGCATACGGTTGAGGACATCAACCGCCACGTTGACTTCAGTCATCCGACGTTCGTCTATACGCGAGCGCAGTCCGTCGCCGATCACCTGTTTCCATCGCCCGATCGACGCCTCGACCTTGGCGCGCTTGTTGTAGCCGGAGGCTTTCTGCCAGGCCCTGCGGCTCGTCTCGGCGATGCACTGGAGGTGACGGTCGCGCTGCGTTGGCGCGGTCGCCGCTTTGTCGCTCAGCACCGCTGTGCGGCGCGGCGGCACGATCACTGCAGCATCAGGGTGACGCTCGGCAACGTCGGCGTAAACGCCATCCTGGTCATAGGCGCCATCAGCGGTGACCGAGGCCAGCCGACCGGTGACCTTATCCAGCAACGGGCTAACCTCGACCGCATCGTCCACTTCTTTACTCGTCAGCGCGGCAGCCACGATCTGCCCGGTGTCGGCATCCACACCGAGGTGCAGCTTCCGCCACGCTCGGCGTGTCCTGGTGCCATGCTTCTCGACCAGCCATTCGCCCGCACCGCACAACTTCAGACCGGTGCTGTCCACCAGCAAATGCAAGGGTTGCGCACCGTCGTCGGCGCCGGCGTTGCCGGGCTGCGGCCGCGGCACGGTCAGCGTTGTCGAGCGACGGCTGAGGGTCGTGTGGTCCGGCACGCGCAGCGCCAGGCCGAGCAGATTGATGATCGAGGCGATCAGTCCTTCAGCCTGGCGATAAGCAAGACGGAACACTGCGCGCAGGGTCAGCGCCGTCAGGATTGCCAGCGGCGAATAGCAGGGTTGGCCACCTCGTGTTGTGCGTGGCGCCGCTGCCCACGCTGCGACCGCCTCGTCGGTGAACCACACCGTCAAACTGCCGCGCTGACGCAAGCCAGCCTCGTAGGCAGGCCAGTTCGTGACCTTGTGCTGCTGGCGCGGGATGTGGTGGCGGCGATCCTGGTTTAGCTTGAATGGCAAGGCAGGCATCCGGAGTTGGAGACGGGCGCCCTTGCTATGCTAACGGGCTTTCCAGCACCATGAGCCGATCCATGCACCACGCTGTCGGGCGATGGAAACAGGTGATCGGCGACGGACTGCGCTCGCGTATAGACGAACGTCGGATGACTGAAGTCAACGTGGCGGTTGATGTCCTCAACCGTATGCTGGAGTTGGGACGCCCGAACTATGTCCGCATCGTCTGACCCCGAAAGGGATTGGGCCCATTGCGCTCACACCTCTGATCCCTGCACCACGCTGACGCAGCGCAAGACAGGCGCGCTGGCCCGGCGTCCGTGACGCCCCTCTTCGTGGCTGGGGGCTTGACTTCGGCAATCAGCAGAGAAAGGGGGGCATTCATGCCATTGATGCACAATTGTCTCTCGAAGTCGCTTGCGATCAAGTCAGCAAAGACGAAAACAGTCGTTGCCATCCCTCGGGCCGTCCACATAAGGCTGCTAGTCGGCCACTTCCCCCAATTCGGTCGCTTTGGACGGCACCACGTCCCGGCGGTGGCGCCGGCGAACGAGCCATCGGTGTCCGGAATGGGCCACCTGACCCATCAGTGTCCGGGC
The DNA here is from genome assembly GCA_963772355.1 of uncultured Alphaproteobacteria bacterium. GTDB lineage: Bacteria > Pseudomonadota > Alphaproteobacteria > Acetobacterales > Acetobacteraceae > Rhodopila. Next base: position 65,376 of record CAVYXX010000101.1, read on the forward strand.
GCCACTGAAGCCGCTGATCACGGTTTCGGCGTTGGCCAGGCGGAACTTGAACGGCTCGTCGCCGCGCAGGAAGTCCACGACGCACAGCCCGCGGTCGAAGGACCACTGTGCATACTCGACGATGAGGATCGTGCCCGGCGAGGCGCGCTCGTAGCTTCTATCATAGGCGGTAAGGTATGCTTGTAATTCCCCCCTGTGTACAAAGTTGAAGGAGGCAGCGCAGATCTTCCCGCCACAGGTCAGCAGGAACAATTTTGCAATTCCTGCCTTCCACGCGCCGTCGATCAGGGCGCGGAACACCGGATACTCCCGGCCGAACAAAGGCGATGTGGGATCGGCGGTGCGCAGCCACGCCAGCTTCCACTGCACGATCGTATCAAGCATGTCATCGATCGGGCGGCCCGGCTCGACCACCTCAAACGCCACATCGCCCCCGTGTTCCGACAGGATGCGCTTGCCACGGGTGTGGTTGTTGCGCATCTTCTTGTTCAGCGATCGGAAGAACGCATGGTCGGACTGCCACCTGTTGTCGATCCGCAGGCAGCGTACCTGCCGCTCGCCCGGCTCTTGCGAGCCAAACCGCGCTTCGAGGAAGGGGCGGCATTGGGCATCCGGACGCACCTGTTGCAGGTTGATCAGGTCGAAGCCGCCAGCCTAACTCATGATCTGCCACAGCGTGCCCAAGGCGTCGATATGAGCCTGATCAAAGAGACAATCGCAGTAGTCGCTGTGGAATTGTGCCGCCCACTGCAGAAGGCGTAGTCCGAACCGGCGCTGCACGGCGCACGGCATCACCCCGACCAGCACCGATCCTTCCCAGGTGACGCCGATCAGCATCCGGACATCCTTCTGATCAGCAATGCCTCTGATCCATCCCGAAAGCCACGCGTGGCTTTGAAAAATGTAGCCGTTTGCTCGGCTCCAAAGATCATCCCATCTATCATGCAGCTCGCCGAATCGGAGCGGGTCTGTCACGACCTCAAAGCGAAGGCTCATGCGATTTCTCCGGTACGGTCATATGCCGACGACGATCTACCCAAAAAAATCCCTTGCTGCGATTCACTGGACCCAGAGCCCAATTTTTTCTTACCTCGACGCGGGCGGCTCGGATTCAAGCTCCTTAATTGATGGGAGCGAATCAATTGGCCAACGAGTTCTGGTTGAGCGACCGGCAATGGGCGGCGTTGGAGCCACTGATTCCGACGCACCGGCGCGGCGTAAAGCCGAAGCGCAATCGGGAAATCATTCAGGGGCCGACCCAAAGAATGGCTCGAAACAGGAGGACAAATGACATCCAGGCCGATAGCCTGATCCCAAACCCTCAACCCTCCACAGAACCGGGGCAGGCCTACGACAATCCTGTGCTGTATCTTTCCGGTTTATGGATCCCTCTCCAGCAGCAGGGTGGGCACGTGCCTCTGCATTTTCTCGGGTAGGTGCGGTAGCCTCGCCCCGCGCACCGGAGAACATGTCCGCTCCAGCTTCACACGCTCATCATCATCATCGGCCTAAGCTGTACATGATCCTGTTTATCAGCGGGGCTGCTGTCTTCTTTGCCTTCTGTATCGCGCTTTCCGAGCGGTAGCGGCGCAAACGCTGGTTGTCCTTCGCAATAAGCCAATCGAAATTACCTTCGACCGTCTTGCTTGGCCGGCGGGCGCCCCAACCGATGGTCATCACACGCCGGGTTACGTCACTGTTATTGCCCCCCGTGGCATGCAGCGTGCGATGGTGATGGACGGTAGCACCACCTGCTGGCAGAGGACAGGAAATCGAATCGGCATCGTTAATTCCAATTGCCTCGAGCCCGTTTACCCGATTGTCTCCGCCCGGTGAGCGATGGGGCACGATCGGTCCGCGGTGGGATCCGGGCTTAAACCTCATGCAACCGCTTAACTCGTCGACCGCCTGAAGCGGCATCCAGAAAACAACCTTTTCAAAGTAACTTCCCTCCGGCAAGAAGGCGCAATCCTGGTGCCACGGTGTTTTAGCGGCGTTGTGCGGCAACTTGGTGATCGCAATGTCGTAGAGATGCCTGATTTTACCCCCAAGTAGCTGGCTCGCGATGGAGTACGCATTGGACCAGTAGATCGTCTCCGTCAGCTCCGGGCAATATCGCGAACAATTTTGCAGATGTGGAATGGTGAACTTGCTCGGATCATCCTCGGACCCAACGAGATCAAAGTAATTGCCATCCTTCCACCCGGCTCGTTCCTCGAACAACCGGTCGTAGAACGTGCCGACATCGGCTAGGTCCGCCGGCGTCGTTATTTGATCCAGCGCCAGGAACCCGTCTCTCCAAAACGCGTCGCACTGTGCCTGCGTAAGTCGCACGCATGTATGTGGCTGAGTTCCCGAGATAGATTCGCGTTTTGTATCGGTGACAGCAATGTTCATGATACACTCCTCTCGCCACCCGGTCTGGCGTTCCAATCAGCTATCGGTAAGGCCGTTGAAAACGAGTGAGCGAGCAGTTCACGGGACTACCGTAAGTCCTTGCAATAGGATTGACAAGTACATTTCGGAATAGGGGGGAGGAAGCGTCGTCTGGGCCTGCCCCGGTTGCGCGGAGGGTTGACGGTTTGGGATCAGGCTATCGGCCTTGATGCCATCTCGAGCCATTCTTTGGTTCGGCCCCTGGCGGAGCCATTCTTCCGCCCCGACCCGCACAATAGTGCGGCCGTCGCGCGCAGCGACGGTCAAGGACGGCCGTTCTTGGGGCGGGGAGGGATGTCCCATGGCGACCCAGGTGAGACCGCCACAAATCGACCTGCAGATGGGCGGCGACCAACGACACCGGCTCCCCGCGGTCGACCGCAACCAACACCCGATCCCGCAGATCCTGCGAGTACGCCTGCCCCTTCTTATGACTCATCGGTGCCCCGGTTTGAAACCGGAGCTTGATGAATCACACCTCTCACCCATGCCGGCAGGCCCCGAGATTCCGGTCAGGCCCATGATGCTCTAAGACGCCTGCTGCGCCTCGTAGTACGCGACGATCTCCTGATGGCCCAGCGGCCGCTGGCTTTTTTGCCCGACGAAGTAGAAGCCGATCGCGGCATCGGCACTGTCACGGCGGCGCATCAGGCGATCGCAGTAGCGCAGCCAGAAGAACGGCGCGGTCAGCAACGTGACCGCCTTATCCGGCAGGCCGAAGGCCCGCCAGAAATAGCGGATCGACCACAGCAGCGCCCAGCCCGCGCCCCCCAGCGGAGCGATTTCGATCGGATCGAAGTGGCGGAACAGCCAACGATGCCCGCTCTGGGTGTAGCGCACGAAATCGTGGGGCCCCCCGTGCACCCCCATGATGAACAGGTTTTCGGCGTAAATCACGCCGCTCAGTTTAAGCACGCGGTGCGCCTCTTCGACGACACAGTGCGGTTCCAGCACGTGCTCGAGCGTTGCCTGGATCCAGACACCGTCGAACGCCTCATCGTGAAATGGCAGGCTGTGCGGATCGGCGAGCAGGCTCGTGATGCGGGTCGGCGCGGCGCCGGTCGCGACCACCTCGATCGATGGATCGTTCAGGAACGTCTCGGTGCCCTCGCCCGGGTTCCAGCCACCGATCACCAGCAGTCGGGGCCTGCTGGCCCGCTGCTTCAGCAGGTTAAGCATCTCTGTGCTCTTCGCTCCGGCAACGCGGTTGTCGCCGAACACGAACAGCCGCAGCCGGTCGCCCAGGCCAGCTCCGCGGGCCGCTTCGGAACCTGTCGCCGCGACGGGGGCGTTCGAGCAGTCCTGATAGTCAGCGCGCCGGAACACCGAATTGTCGAAATCCACCAGAACCGGCTGACCGGCCGCGGTCGGAAACCCATCCCGCGCGAATGCGCAGGCCGGGTTGGTGCAGACCCAGCGGCGATCCGCCAACGCGAGCCGGGACCGGCACCGCGGGCAGGCGACGATATCCTCCAGTTCCACCGTCAATGTCCTTTCCGTGATCCGATCTGTTGGATGCGGCAATGATGACCGCTCCGGTCGCCTTTCCATAGCGGCAACAATCGAGGTCACGGCAGGTTGAACTGGAGCATCGTTAGGCAGAGCGCTGGAGGGTGCGGAGACGGCAAAATGATGCGACATCACTTGCGCCAGGCCGGGATTCGTAGTGCTTCCAAGGCCATTAACCTCTCCATCTACGGTGCCGCGGCAGGGATTGTCGCGAACTTGCCGGCCGCGGAGGATCTAGCCACAAGGCGTCAATTAACTGTTGCTTTTGAAAGGCCATGGCCCTGCCCTGGATCCGCCAAGACCAAGCCCTTGGAACCAGTCTGTCGGTTGCACCGTCGGAGCCGCCGCACTCGTCGCATCGGGTTCGGCCGAGGTCACTTCCATGATCACTTCCATAGCGGGTTCCACCGCTAATTTCCGCTGTGACAGAACCGGTAATACCGGCTAAGTTGTCCGCTGTACGCGCACTATGTCGAGCACAAGTGCAAGCATTGCAAACCACACGGCGGCCCTCAGTGCCAGGAACAACCATCGCTATCCGTCTGGCTTCCCACGTCGTCTCGGCGACCCGCACCATCGCCAACGCCACCGAACGATCCATCAGCTTCATCGTCGAACACGCCTTGGCCGAATGGCTCGCCACTGCGCCCGAAGGAGGCCCCCAGCCCTCCAACTTTATCGGATAACTGAACGGCGACCTCGAAAACGAGAACGACGCATCCGCCATGCCGCGAAACAGATGCTTCCAAAATCTGCCCCGCTCCGACCGTCCTGTCGCTTGACCCATTCCCGCCGAGCGCGCAGCATCCCGGGCGCGGGTCATAGTCCGCAAAGCCCTTGATGCTGAGATGATCAATTTCGTCCCCTGACTAAGCGTTGACAGGGGGCTTTTCGTGCCACTCGCCTAAAATCGCGCTCCCGCTGGGACGGTGCAGTGTGGGAGCGGGTGTGACAGTGACAAACGGGATGACTCTGGCATAAGCCATTGACTTCACAACCAGAACTGACCGGCCACCTTTGCATTCGGTTACATGGAAAGCTACAGAGTCGTGCCCATTACCGAGACGGCAGAGAGCGTTCTCGGTCGCCGTAGCGGAAGTTGCCGCGCCGGAGGGACAGTTGCCGTAAGATCGCGCGGATGCCGAGGCAACCGTCGCCTATATTAAACGGTCCAAAGCCCGGTCGGCGTCGTTCGGAGGCGCAACCGCACGCTACGGCCGCACCAGCGCATCCTGATTGGTTGCCCGCTTCCTTCATTTAAGCGCATCCGCCCGAGATCCTAAGCAGCCGACAATCCCTCCTCCAGCTGTTCTACAGCCTCTTCGAGCACCACGATCATTTTTGTGTCGGACAACCCGCCTCGCGAGCGGCCGCGATCAGCTTGTTAACAGCCTCGGCGAATTCTTCTGCGGTCATGATGATCTCCTGTGTAAATAATCATCCGTCTCGCCGGCGGAAAAGGCCCCCGGGGGTAATGCGAATCAGGGGGCGAGTTCCTGGGCGAGTTCCATTCCCGGGACTTTCTCGGAGCCCTCGACCGATCGACGCTGCACGCCGTCAGGATCAGGGTCAAGGCGGCCGTCCAAAGGAGCAACCCGGGCGCTCAATGCGTTTATCTCGCACGCGAGAAGGGCGGGAGCACAGACCTCTCTCAGGCACCCACTGCCTGGGGCTGCGTCAAAATTCCAGACTGGAAAAATGACGCACCAGGCATCACGCCTAGGACAAAAACGACCGGTTTCTGAAGTCATCCGTTGCCCTGATGTTACCCCAAGCGCCTCATACTTGGCTCCTAGACAGAGGAAGCTCCGCGACGCATCCGGTCAGGCGGTAACCAACCCGCGTATCAGAGCATGATCAACCGTCGTTTCGATGCTCGTGCCTCCTGCCTTGCCCAGTGGCGGACACGCTGAACGGCCGTATTGGCGCACGTCGCCCCGTTTGCCCGCCTCGGCCAGTGCGACTGCGATCGTATCTTTGTGCACGTCCAGACCGACGTAGATGATAGGCTTGTCCATGACCCGTCTCCTATGCATGAGGCTCGGCGCGGACCATCCAGCGCAACCCTCGAAAGCCTGCATACTGTGAGACGGGTCGCCCCCTATCTCAGGCGAACATGTGGTCTAGCCAATGTGGGCGAAATTAGGTAATGCTTATAGGCTGTTGTGGGGGTGGTATGTCGCTATCGCTATCAGAGACACTACAAGAAATCTAAGACGTCGCATCAACGTTGGTTCGCGCGACGCCGACCGGCCTCACCTCCGGTGAAACGATGTTCAACCCGGCCTCGTGGCATGGCCATCAAGGCGGCAATGACATGTTTATCCTCACCAATCCGGGCCTCGATTTCCAGCTTTTCCGCAGTGCAAATGATTTGACCTTTATCACAGGGGACGGCGACACCGCGAGCTACTGGGGCGGCGGCAACCAAACGATTTATAATTCAGGCACCGACACCACGCTGCGCTTCTCCGAGTTGGAGGATTTCAAGGTCAACGTCTACGGCCTCGATGCGACCTCACATGTGGATTTCTATAATGCGACGAACACCGCAATCACATCGGACAGCCAAGGTGGCACTCTGATCGACGGAGTTGATTTTTTGGGGGTCAATCTTGCCGCTTCGCAGGTTTCATTCCTGCATTCGTCAACGCCTTTGTCGCAGAATATAGGATTGGTTCCACTTAGGGCCTGTCAGGAATCAACCGCTCCATCTGAGCGATTGGACGGCTTGATGGTGTAGTTCCATTCGCCGTGAAAATCTGCCCGGACGATGTTTACGGCGGCCAGTTCCTCGTCCGAGACGACGGCACCTTTCGGATAGAGCCGATCGTCGAGTTCGCAGATCACCTTCAGGCCGGTCTCAGTCGTGGTGGCATTGATTAGATCGAGAATGACCTTGTAGCTAACCAGCGGCTTGGCGCGCCAGTTCATGGTGATGAAGGAAAACAGCCGATGTTGTCGAGTCGCCCAGGGGAGTTTCACCCCCAGGCGCTCCTAGGTAGGGTCGAGGACTGGCGCGCCGGTCGGCCGAGGTGTCCCGGCCGTTCCACGTTTCCAGCCCCCTCCGCGTCGCACGCAACGTGCGGATTTCCCGCATTGCGCGCCCCCATCTGCTTCATGCCGAGGCTTATGGGACCTATCCTGCCGGGGCGACTTTCGGCCCGTCGCGGCGCACCCGATAGCCGTTAAACAGCTTCAGGATGTTATACAGCCACGGCCTACTCCATCGGTCCCAGCCGAAGCCCCGTCGTTTCTGAGCGTGCGCCAAATGGCGCCTGACCTTCTTCTCCACCCAATCTTTGATGTGGCCGAAGCACTCACTGGAGTGCCCGACCACGAAGTAGTTCACCCACCCCCGCAGCATCGGATTGATCAGGCTTATCACCCGCTCAATCGGTTGCGATCGGTATCGGCGGAACACCTCCTTGAGCTCCCGCATCAACGCCGTCCGCTTTTTGAGCTTGGGCGTGTAGTGCGGCCGCATCGCTCCGCATAAACTGCGGAGGTAGCGGAAGTCGAAACCCAGAAACCCGAAGCTTTCACCTCGCTCGAGGTCGACCATCCGGCTCTTTTCATCATTGATTTCCACCCGCAGCTTGTCGAATTCCTCCCGAAGCCGTCTGTTTACCGCTCCAATCAGCCAGTCATGCCGCTTGTAGGCGTCGATCAAGATCACCAGATCGTCTGCAAATCTCGCATATTCGATGTAGGTGTACTTGCCGTTGCGTGTGACCTCCCGCGCCCGCTCCAGCATCCGGTCCGCCTCATTGAGGTAGAGGTTACTGAGCAAAGGCGAGATGACGCCCTGAACGCAAAAGGTAACTTTTGTCTTCTAACCCGCCCGATCGGTTTGGCGGCGACTTTGGGTCGTTGTCGTTTGGTGGTTGGGAGACAGGAATGGAGTGGCGAACGATGATGCTGTCGTCCCCGATCAGTATCTCCTTGACGATCAGGCGCACGATCCGCTGCCGCTCCTGAATGTCGAGGGTGTCGGCGGTGCTGCGCAACTTGGCGAGAAATGCCGAGAGGGTCTCAGCGAGACGCAGATAGACGGCGCGATCGTTGACTTGCTCGAGGATCGCCTGCAGTTCTGTCTGTAGGGCGTGCTCCCGGTGTCGCAGTTCCGGCATGCGTTGCCGCAACTCGTCGAGCGACAGAAGCTCTTCCTGGTAGGCGGTCAGCAAGCGGTCGATGCTTTTGCGAGTATGTGCCATCTCTCGGTGCAGGACGTTTTCCCGCTGCCTCGCCGGATCGGCCGTTCGTGCCGCCGCCAGCCGTCGGTCGAGTTCGGTCTGGATCAAGCTAGGATCCTCCAGCAGTCGGACGATTTCGGTCCATACAACCCGATCGACGAGATCCTGACGTACTGGCCGGTTATCGCACACTGGTCCGCCAAGATGCCGCCAGGCGTCAGACCCCAAGCATCGGTAATAGTGGATTTTACGAGCGCTCGACCTGGTCGATGTTCGCGACATCGCGTAGCCGCATTTGCGGCACGACAGCAGGCCCTGCACGATGCTAGGTTCGATCGTCCGACGTGGCGCAAACGTCTTGTTTTGCTGGAGCAGTTCTTGGGCTCGCATGAAAGTATCATCCGCAACGATTGCGGGCACGGCAATTTCAATCCAGTCGGCGCGCGGTCGTTCGTGGTGAGCGCTGTCGCGCGAGCCAACGCCCCCGCGCAGCCGGAGTGTTCGGGTGATGCGTTGACGCGGCGCAGTCTCGGTCTTCCCGAAGCACGCCGTCCCCTTATAGGCAGGATTGCGCAGCATCGCCCAAACCGTGGAGCGCTCCCAACGCGAGATTTGCTTGCGCGTCGGAATACCGCGCTCATTGAGCTGACGCGTGATCGCGCCAATACTTAGGCCAGCACCGACATAGCTCTGGTAGACCATCCGCACGACAGCGGCTTCGGCATCGAGGATTTCATATCGGGCGGCCGCGTCGTCGCACTTGCGAACGTAACGATAGCCGTAAGGCGCGCCGCTAAGAACGTTGATCTGTCCCTGGCGGGCGCGATGGCGCTTTCCGCGGCGGGATCGCTCAAGGATCTGTGCCCGCTCGTATTCGGCGATCATGCCCTGGAATTGCACCAGCAGTTGGTCCTCCGCAGTCGCTGCCTGTGGCGCTTTGATGAAAACGGTCTCGACACCTTGGCGCGCGAGTTCTTCGATCAGCAAGACCTGATAGGCATATTTGCGGCTCAGCCGATCCGGCGCGTGCACCAACACGGCTTCGATCTGACCTTCCGCCGCAAGATCGCGTAACCGCTCCAGCCCGGGTCGAACCAGCGAGGCACCGCTATAGCCCTCGTCTTCGAAGACCCACTCCGCCGGCACCTGGTAACCGCGGTTCCGTGCAAACTCGATCAGCGCCGCCGTCTGGCTCGCGATGGTGCTCTCCTCCCGCTGCTTGTCCGACGACACCCGCGCATAGATTGCCGCGACCGGCATTGTCACTCTCCATTATCTTTGAACCCTCGCCAGCAATCCGCACCTGGTCGGGAACCAGCCGCTCGTAGACTTGCTGAAGTTTGTTACTGAGCAGACGATCAAATGCGTAATCGAGCTGAACTTGATACCGATCCCGACGCGACCACCGGTCAGCCATGCCCGCGTACGGCGGTCAGAAAAGCCGTGATCGCCCGCGTGACGATCTCGCTGAGTGTCAAACCGCTGATCACTGAATAGGCCCGCACCTCGCGGACAATATCGGCCGGCACCTTGAATGTGATCGGCACCGATGGCGCAATGACGGGCACCGGATGACCGATCGTCTCCGCTTCCTGCAGGTAGCGATAAGCCTGGCGTCGTGAGAGCCCGAACTGGCGCGACAGCGAGACGGCCGCCTCGCTCATGCCCATTCCGCGCGCCAGCAAGCTGTGCGCCGCATTCAGCCGTTCTGACTTCTGGGCATCGGTTGATCGCGCCATATGACATATAGATATTACCTTTTGCGACGTAAATCAAGCACATTTCCAGAACGCCAATGCCGAATCTCGCGCTCAAACCGGAAGTTACCTTTTGCGTTCAGGGCGTCATGACACCGCCTTGCGGAACGCCCATCTTGCCAGAAGCTTTCA
>CAVYXX010000102.1:0-119040 GCA_963772355.1 uncultured Alphaproteobacteria bacterium
CTGGGAGGGCTGACACCCGCCTCGCCTCGGCAGCCAAGCAGAGCCGCCCTGCTCAATCGCGAGGGCCTCGACTTGGAGCGGCCCAGCCAATTCAGCTTGCCGGTCATTTGGACGACCTCGGCCGGATCATCCTCGACGGGAAATCGACAGCCCGGACGATTGCACGAGCGCGGGACGAAGCGATGGTATATGCGGACAAACGCTGCTGCGCCAAATGGAGGTTTGTAGTTGCTAAGAGCGTTTTTCGACGATAGCGGCACTCATAGACAGTCGCCGGTCGTCGTGATCGGCGGTCTGTTGGGGACCTCAGCTCAGTGGGATGATTTCGAAATAGCCTGGACCGAGCTTTTAGCTCGATCGGTCCCCAGAAGACCGCCCTTAAAGCAGTTTCATCTCGCCGCCTGCCGAGGGCGTTACGATGAATTTCAGGATTATAATCTTGCCGAAAGAGATCGGGTCACGCATGACTTCCGACGTATTATCCTGGACGCCGGGATTGTCACCCTTGCCATCGCAGTAAACGGATCTGTGTGGGATGAACTTGTTGTCGGCGACGTGCGCTACCAACTCGGTGAGCCTATAGAACTTTGCTTTTCGACCTGCATAGATCTTTTGGTCAAGACGGCTCGTATTCGCTACCCCGGCGAGGAGGTATTGATTTCTGTCGATGCTGGCGTTGAGGCCCAGCTAGCGAAGTGAGCACACCTATTCCTATCGCAATCGGACCGGTATTCGGAAATAGCCGATATTGTTTTTGCGCCCGTGTCAGCGGTGGCCGCCTTGCAGGGGGCGGATATGATTGCCACCGAGACGTATCAGTATGCTCAAGAATGGTTAAGGGATGGTAAAGAAAACGCCGTCGCAAATGCTCACTTCAGGGGCTTTCTCCAGCGCGAGATCAGTATAGGTCTTGTCTACGACCGTGAGCACATTGCGGAAACGGTCGCTCTCCTCCGAGCGTCGGGAAGGGCGAGATAACCGGCTTGAGAGCCCTTGGGCAACCGACTGGCCCTTCGCCTGAGACGACCTCGGCTTGATCATCCGTGCAAGGAACGCCGCGGCGCTAGCAACGTGCTCGGTCTTAGCGGCGGCAATGGCAGCGAAACGCTGGCAGTGTGTAACTGCCATTCTGGCCCTTCTGGCGACGCCGGCCGCGTGGGCGCAGACTGCGCTGCCCGACCCGGGCAGGACGCCGGGCGCGTTAAACCCAGAGGTCACGCAGGAGACGATCGGCGTCACGATCTGTGTGCGAGGGTGGACGCGAACCATCCGGCCTCCACCCGCATACACGCGCGCCCTCAAGCAGCAGCAAATCAGGGCGTTCGGCTATGCGGACCGGAAGCTCGGCGCGTATGAGGAGGATCATCTCGTGCCGCTGGATCTGGGAGGCGCGCCCTACGATCCGCGTAACCTATTGGCCCAAGTCACGAATGACAGCAGACGGCTGGAACGCCGATGTGAAGGACGAGCTGGAGGCGATCCTGGCCCGCCAAGTCTTCCGGCCGGGTGCCGCTGGCGGAAGCGCAGCGGGCGATCGCGGCGGACTGGACGGCGGCCTATAATCGTTTCGTCATCGGGGAGGAGGAGTTTAGCGGCCCCCAGACCTTGTCCACCAGATCGCGACGGTAGGTCCAGAGCCAATCAAATAGGTCCTGATTGAGGATCGCAATGCGATGGCTGCGACCAAACTTGATGCGGCTATGCCGCAACGGTACGCGTTGGCCCCCAGGCCGATCAAGCGAGCGCGGCGGTGGACCGGGAGATCGGAGTTACCAACCGGGAGCGTCCTGAGACCCGACTGACTCTTCTACTCCGCTACTCGGCCGCCCTGGATGGGAGCTCTTTTTGGCCTGAGCAGCGACTATCAGCACCACCGCAAGCCCCCTGTTGGGGTCCACACCGTCGCCCCTTGGCGACGGAACCCCACGCTCTGCAGTTCTGCAGAGGATACCGAGCCTAAAACCATGCTGACGGGCTCGAGCGCGCCGGAACCCGACCGTCGGTCGTCGTGCGCCGATGACAGTGCAGCCTCAATGAAGGCGCATCTCCGCATCGACGTGCTTTAGTTCTCCAGAAGTAACGGCCTGAATTGCTCCGACGCGCACCTGAACGATTGGGCCGTCGAGATTGGCGTTCCACCATTCGCAAAACCGCCGCAAACGAGGGTATGTTAATCTCGGATCGTCATGCCAACGGTCCAGGTCCTGCCAGACATACGTCTGAACCAATGCAGGATAGTCCGGCATACGGTAAAGAATTTCCGCGGTGGTCTGTCGCCAACCGGCAAGCTGGCGAGCCAGGTCGTCAGTGTTCATCGCTTGGCCTCTCCTTGATCTCGAGCCGTCGCCTGAAGCGGCATGACCGGCGCATCAATGGGACCATGTGAACAGCCTGGCCGCTGTTGGCTGTGCCACATGTTTTGGAAGTTGTGCACGTGGCCTTCCGGCAATGTGGGTTCACTGGTGATCTGGAGCACGCCAATCTCTAGCGCGTGAGGTGGCGCCGTGCCCTTGAAGTCCCGCGTAAAGATCAAGAGCAGTGATCGCGTCGAGTTTTCAAATACTCCACCGTCAACGATTTGATCGACATTTCTGTTATTCTTTTGGATCGTTCCTGGGGGCCTTCAATAAGGAAATCGCGCCGCAAGTCCAGGCCTCAGGGGAGAAAGTGATTGCGCTTGCAAATGCCGGCGCAGGCGAAGGAATTCGGGGGTTGTGTCACCGGTGCGTTCGCGCGTCACCCGGCACTCGCGGCGATGGCAATCTCGACGCCCGTAATAGGAGGATGGACCGCCATACAGGTCCCGAAGGCAGCCGCCAGGCGCGTGCTCCTCGCGATTGCTGGAATGAACCGAGGTTGGAGAGCGAGGATGCGCGGCGCCGCCGTGTTCCCAGCGCTTCCCACCCGCCCTGGTTTGGCTCCGTTGACGACAGGCCCTGGAGTCCTTTGTCTACCACGGATAAATGATGGAGGACCGCCGGCATGGGAAGACTGGATGGCAAGGTCGCGATCGTCACGGGTGGTGGACGCGGGCTGGGCCGCGCTTATGCGCGCCGTCTGGCTGCCTTAGGGGCGAAGATTGCCATTTGCGATCTCAGTTTGAAGTCCTTCGAAGAATTTGAAGCCGAAAGTCGGGACATGACCGGTGACAGCACTGTCGCGGAGATTGAGGCGGCCGGCGGCTCCGCTTTCGGGGTTGAATTGGACGTGGCCGATCGGGCCGCGGTGGACGCCATGGTCACGCAGGTTGCCGAAAAGTGGGGACGCGTCGACATCCTGGTCGCCAACGCTGGTGGCGGCCGTGGGCGGCCCCTTGATACCAAGGCGAGCACGCTCGATACCGGATTGCTCGATCTTGTCCTGCACATAAATCTGTATGGCACGATCTACTGCTGCAACGCTGTGGCTCCGATTATGAAGCAGCAACGTTACGGCAAGATTGTGACGGTCGCCTCAGTCGCGGGCCTCAGTCCCTCGGCGGATGGCGGTTATGCTCACTACGGCGCAGCCAAGGCGGCGATCGCGCATTACACACGTTATCTCGCCCAGGATCTGGGGCCGCATGGTATCACTGCAAATTGCATCGCCCCGGGGACGATCGCTACCGGACGGATCATGCAGACCGTCATTCCGGGAAGCTCCGGAGCCAATACCGACCCAGCGGCGCGCGTCGCCCTGCGGCGCCTCGGTACGGTCGAGGACTGCGCCCGCGTCGTGGAATTCCTGACGACTGATCTATCGGATTATGTGACGGGGACAATTATCCCCATCGATGGAGGATTGATGCGGTAGTCGCGTCAGGGCGTTGCCGCGGTAGTTGTGTCCGTCAATGTGTGCAAAAGCCATGGCACCCTAGCCAGTGATGTTTCTTTGTTCGGCTGAACGGGGTCGTTTCTTCGTCCTGGCCTGAAAACCCGATGACGGCGCGTGGGGCCGCGGTCAAGGAGGCCGCCGCCTTTGCGGCGCGAAGCGTCCTTGACGGGGGTCCCACGCGTTGCCACGCTGGCACAGTTCGCAAGCGCGTTCATGCCGCCACCTTCATCTGCTGCTTCTTGTGTTCGCGCAGATCTTCCATGTTCAGATAACGCGGACTTTCCAGCCATTCCTCATGCGTCTCGACCGCCAGGGCTCGCACCAGCCGCAGGCAACTCGCCGGGCTGGGGAAGATCCGCACGACATGCGTGCGGCGTTTGATCTCCTGGTTCAACCGTTCCAGCATGTTGGTCGATTTCATGTGCTTGTGGTGCGACAGCGGCAGCCGATAATAAGTCAGCGTCTCCTCGATGTTCTCTTCCACCCAGTCGCAGAGCCGAGCGTATTTAGCGTTCCACTTGTTCAGCCATGCGGCGAGGTCGCGCCGCACTTCGGCGATCTCGCGACGGTCGTAGATCCAGCGCAACTCTTGCAAACAATCGTCGTTCGCCCGCCGTGGCAGGTGGTCCATCGCATTCCGCAGGAAATGCACGTAGCAGCGTTGCCAGGCGGCTTCCGGCAGCACCTCACGGATCGCCTGCTTCAGGCCGGGATGATCGTCCGAGACCACGAATTCCACGCTGTGCAGCCCACGCTGCTTCAGTTCCAGTAGGAAGTCCCGCCAACTCGACGCACTTTCCCGGTTGGCCAGGTCCACCGCCAGAACCTGTCGGTGACCGTCACTCGCAACCGCGATGGCAATCAGCGCCGCCTGGCTGGCGATCACCCCGCCTTCGCGCGCCCGTTCGTAGCGCGCGTCCAGTATCAGGTAGGGATACGGCTCGTCCAACCGCCGCGTCGCGAAGGCCGTGAGCGCCGCATCCAGGGTCTTGTTCATCTCGCTGACCGACGAGGCCGAGAAGCTGTGGCCGCACAACTGCTCGGTCACCGCCTTGACCTTACGGGTCGAGACCCCCTGGACATACATCTCGGCCAGGGCGCTGACCAAGGCCCGCTCCGAACTTGCCGCTTGGTCATGGTGTGCGCCCTCTCCACAGGGTTGGTGACGTCGAACATCACCAAGCAATGCCATGGCCGCTTCAGCCGAATTCAGCTTTTGCACATCGATCCGGACAGTATCGCCGCGGTTCGCAGACAGTATGTTCGAACCGGGTTTGACGAGCCTGTTCGGATCCTACTCCCGTGGCCCACAGGGCAGGCCTCTCTTGGCGGAGATCAACAAGGATCGTTTGCCGGAACATCGATGCAACGGGGGCTGTCAACGAGACGCTATGACGAGCCTTGCAACTTTCTGGACGGGCGGCGGCCTCAGGGGGGGCCTGGGTCAGAAGGCCTCGGCTACCTAGCCCGTGGACGCACAGCGGCTGCCAGAGGCGACGTGATATCCGCGAACGACACGTCCATTGACGTTCGCACATCGATCACTGTCGGGACACGTGCCTTCAACGCCGCGACCAGCGCCGGACCCAACGCCTTCGGTTCGGTCACGCGCACCCCTTCGCAACCCATCGCGCGGGCAATGGCGCCATGATCAAAATCCTTGAACTCGGCGGCGAAGGGACCTGAGCCGTGATACACCCAGCCCAGCGCATTATTGTTGAAGACGACGACGATAATCGGGATGTCATGCTCGAGCGCGGTCATCAATCCGTTCATCGTCATCGCGAAGCCGCCGTCGCCGCACACCGCGATCGCTGGCCGATCGGGGTGAACCAGCCTGGCACCCATTGCCGCGGGAATGGCAAAGCCCATCGGGCCGGAGCCCGCGGCCTGCAGAAAGCCGCCGGCTTGTTTCGTCTGACACCTTGTTGCATGGATCACCTGTTGGACGCAGTGATGCCTGACCGTCATGGTTTTATATGATACGAACATAGTTCGGGCGTCCGAGCTCCAGCATGCGGTTCAGGACGTTGACAGCAATCGCCGTGTCCGTCGCCTGACCGCCGTCCGTCTGCGAGTGCAGTGCCTCGCCGATCACCCGTTTCCAGCGACCGATATCGGCTTCCACCAAAGCACGCAAGTTATACCCCGACGCTTTCTGCCATCCGATTCGCCCACGTTCTGCAATCAATTGCAGATGCCGGTCACGCTGTGTGGGCGCAGTCTCGGCCGTTTTGCTCGGCACCGCGCTCGAACGCGGTGGCACAATCACAGCCGCATCGGGATGGCGGTCGGCGATCTCGCCGTAGACACCGTCCTGGTCGTATGCGCCGTCGGCGGTGAACGAGGCGATCGGACCGTCAATCTGATCAAGCAAGGTACCGACCTGCGTGCCGTCATCGACATCGTTGGTGGTCAGCGCCGCCGCGACGATCTGGCCGGTGCCGGCATCCACACCGATGTGCAGTTTGCGCCACGACCGGCGCCGGCTCGCGCCGTGCTTCTCGACCAACCACTCGCCGGCACCGCAGAGCTTTAGCCCAGTGCTGTCCACCAACAGATGTAAGGGTTCGCCGTTGGACGGCGGTCGCACCACTGCCAATGTCTCGGCTCGCCGGCTGAGCGTCGAATGATCCGGTACGGCGAGATCGAGACCGAGCAGGCGGATGATGGATCCGATCAGGCCTTCGGTCTGCCGCAGTGGTAAGCGGAACACGGTACGCAAGGTCAGTGCCGTTGTGATCGCCAGTGTCGAATAGTGCGGTTGACCACCACGCGTGGTCCGTGGTTGCGCACGCCAGGCCTCGATTGCCTCGTCGGTGAACCAGACCGTCAAGCTCCCACGCTGGCGTAGGGCTGCATCATATTCCGACCAGTTCGTTACCCGATGCTGCTGCTTCGGGATGTGGTGGCGGCGATCGGCGTTGACCTTGAAGGGCATGGCACACATCGGGAGTTAAGGCAGGAGGCGGGGGCCTGGTAT
This sequence comes from uncultured Alphaproteobacteria bacterium, assembly GCA_963772355.1. GTDB lineage: Bacteria > Pseudomonadota > Alphaproteobacteria > Acetobacterales > Acetobacteraceae > Rhodopila. Next base: position 6,797 of record CAVYXX010000102.1, read on the forward strand.
GTGGGACTGCATCGCCGAAATTGCCGCCAAGGGAGGCCAAGAGATCGCGCAACCCTGGCCAGCTACCGCAGAGAAGCCCTCTCCGAAGAGACGCTCGCCCTCAGCCACCCGATCGTAACAGTAGCAAATGCGGCGTGGTTCAAATCGGCCGTCTTTTGGGTTACGAGAGTCGCACGGAAACCGCCGGTCCGTGCGGGCCGGATTCGGTTCGAATGGTGTCCTGTGCGGGAGGCGGCTAACCCTCCCGGGTCAGTCTTGGGTCAGGCTTGCCGGGGTTGAAGTGGCCCGAGGCCCAGCAACGTCAGCCGACGCGGATGGCTTTGGCCGGTCATCAATTCGCGCGGGCTCTTGCCGTTTCGTTCGGCACGTCGGCTGCGCATGAAGCGCCGATGGTTCAAGAAGAACCGCAGCAAGCCCAAATATGAACCGCCGAGGTGGCGGCGAAGCGTGAAGTAGTTGCGCAGTCGTGAATTGAGGTTCTCGACCAGCGAACTGCCGCGCGGTGTTTGCGCCATGGCGCGGCTGACGGCGTCGAACAGCCGGTGGAATTTGCCGCCGAGCTTCGCCCGAAGCCGGTTCCATCCCTGCCAATAGGCGGTTGAGGTGCTCGGCAACCGATGCAGCACGCACGCTTCACGCGCTCGGGAACGACATGGGCCTGCGCGATGTCGGTCAGCTTGGCGTCGAGCACGCTGGCGAACGCGAGCAAATCGTCACGCTGATTCTGCAATGCGACGCGCAGCGGGCAAATCCGCCGCACATCCTCCGGCTCCCGGCCTGCCAGTTCCTCGACGATGAAATCGAACAGCACCTGCCGCGTGGCCAGAGCCGGCCCGGCCAGCGCCAGAACGTCATGGCTCAACCACTGGGTGAGCGTTCGGATGTCGCGGGCCAACCCAGCCCTCGCACTGACGCTGAATGTGAAACACATCGCCATGGCACGGCGTGTTCTCCCAGGCAGCCCGCTGCCCAGCGCGCAAGCCTTGCCCGGCATCGGCAATCGTGTGGTCAGGCTTCAGTCCCTGTTGGTAGCGTCAAGTAAATGCACGCCCCAGGTGTCGGCGTCGCGATGTTCCGCCATGGCCAGGAGATAGCAATAAGTCGATGCGGCATCGACGCCGGCCAGCACCGGCTTTGCGCCCTGAAAGATCTCATCGTGCAAGCCCACACGAATACCGGACAGGTCTTGGTCATGGTTGACGACACCCGCCTGCCGCGTGGCCAACTGGAGCATGTGATGAACGGTGCCGATGCTGATGGGCATGCCCAGCAGATCACGCAAGAACTCCACGACGCCGCGATACGAACTGCGGCAGATCAGAGTCAGTGCGACGACCACCTGGCGCAGCCATGTCTTGGTGACGGTCAACTGGAACAGCACCTCGTCTTCCGGCGCGCCAGATAAGAAAACATCATCCAACGCCCTACCGGCCTTGCGGGCTTGCTGGGAGACGAACTTGCGGCTCACACCGTGCCGAGCCGACAAGTCGCTGATCGTTGCCGATCGTGCCAACGCCCGAATGGCCAGGTCTTTGCGGTCACTCTCCGGCAGCATCGCCGCTACGCCAACGCATCGAGACATCTTCGCACCACACCCAAAAAGTCAGCGTGCCATCATCCGCTCAGGCAGCGTCAACCCAGCTTCGCGTGCGACCCTGATTTGAACCACGCCGTGAATTGGTTCGCCGCCGCTATCTGCGGCATCCGAAATGAGTGTCTTTGACATTCAAGATCGCCGACCTCGCCGACGGGCGTGTCATGTCCCGACAGCAATCTCCCGCTCCGCGAAACACCGTCGGCCGAGCGGCGTCGGGGCTTTGGGGGGACCGAGATCACTCCTGGTTCTGTAACTTAAGGGTAAGCAACCCGCAGTCACCGGTGAAGACGGCGCGCCGGCATAGCGTCTATTCCGTATGAGAATAGACGGCATCGCTCGGATCTCAGGCCTGGATCGGTGGCCGGCACCAGCGAGGCATCTTAATGGGCGGTCGGCGCCGGCCGAAACACGTTGCATGTAGCAGCGCCTCGCGGCCCGTTATGGGACCTGCGCAAGGCGTTCTGCGCCGATCCGAAGCCGAACACCGATGCTGTGCGCCGTAACCTCATCTCCCCTGAGGCAGCCAAGCAGCGGCATCTGGGCGCCTCGCCGCATCCCGAGCGTTACGATCCCGACCTGTGGACCGACGAGGCGGCGGCACTGGCCCGGCCGGGGCAGGACCGGATCCAGCTTGACCTGTTCTACGACTACCGCACCAACCCGGCCACCTATCCGTCCTGGCAGGCATGGATGCGCCAGCGGCAGCCGCCGCTGTTGGTGATCTGGGGCCGCCACGACCCGTCATTCGCCGTGGCGGAAGCACAGGCCTACAAGGCGGACGTGCCGGGGGCCGAAGTGCACGTTCTGGACGCCGGACACTTCGCCTTGGACGAGGCGGTGATGGAGGCGGCCGGTCGTCAGCGAATGACAAAGACGTGGGAGCATCACCGAAAAAGAAAGCAAGAGTAACAAGTAAAATCGACGAGACTGACCCAATTGCTGAAGAGCAATTCAAACAATTCCGTCGCTGGTCAGGGTTGCGCCGCTCTAAAGGCCCAGACGGGCGGCAAATCGGGCCTGGCGACCCCACATGGGAGAGCCCCGCCCCATCCATAACCTCCCGGGGATAGACATATTTGAGCACCCACCGATTGAGCCTAGCGTGATCAACCCCAACGGTCCTCCATCATGGGATATTCACACAGAATGGCGAGCCTTCCTCCATGCCTGCGGGTGAGCCGTGTCCGCTCATGGACAACAGTGGCCTTCTCGACGCCGGATCATCGCGGGACATTGGCGCCACGTCCATCGGTGGCTCGCCGGTAATCAGCCGGGTGCTCCGTCGGTACGTCAAATAGGCCCAGAACCAGTCCAAGACCACAGTCACGCGGTTCCGCCCGCCTACCAGGAAAGCGACGTGCGCGGCTCCCCAGAACCACCACGCGGCGGCACCGGACACACGAAGCGGCCCCAGTTCGACGACGGCCGCCTGCCGACCGACCGTCGCGAGGCTGCCTAAGTGGCGATAGCGGAAGCGTGGCGGAGGCGCCTGACCGGCAAGGGCCGACTGAATCACGCGCGCGACGTAGTTGCCGGCCTGTTTCGCAGCGGGAGCGAGCCCCGGGGTCAACCCACCCCGCCAAGCCTCGCACGCGACGGTATCGCCGACCCCAAACACACCGGGAAGACCCGGTACGGACAGATCCGGTCCCACGATCAGGCGTCCGGCGGAATCGGCGGGTCGCCCCAGCCACTGGGCGGCCGGCGAGGCGGCGACCCCGGCGGCCCATAGCACCGTGCGCGCCGGCACGCGTTGCTCGCCCACTTCGACGCCCTCGGCGTCGATTTGCCGGACCTTGGCAGCGATACGGACGTCAACCCCAAGCGCGCGCAGGGATCGCTCCGCAGCGGCGGAGAGCGCCGGCGCGAAGGTCGGTAGGATGCGGGGTCCCGCTTAAATCAGGATCACCTGCGCGACGGTCGGATCGATCGAGCGGTACTCACGATCCATCCCGTGATGGGCGAGCTCGGCGATGGCGCCCGCTAGCTCGACACCGGTGGGGCCACCGCCCACGACGACGAAGGTCAGCCAGGCGGTCCGTTGTGCGTCGTCGGTCGCGTTCTCGGCTTCCTCGAAAGCGCGGAGCAGACGACTTCGGATCGCTGTCGCGTTTTCGACGGTTTTCAATCCGGGAGCGAAGTCGGCCCAGAACTCCTGCCCGAAGTAGCTGTGCTGAGCGCCGGTCGCGATCACGAGATAGTCAAATCGTATCCGCGACTGTTTGAGCACGACCTCGCGCGCGGCAGTATCGACACCGACAACCTCGGCCAGGCAAACACGGACATTTCCCTGCTCCCGGAAGAGGCTTCGGATAGGCGTCGCGATTTCGGCAGGAGACAGCGCGGCGGTGGCCACCTGGTAAAGCAGAGGTTGGAACAGGTGGTAGTTGCGCCGGTCGATCAGGGTGATCCGGCACTGTGCGTTTCGCAAGCCTCGTACCGTTGCAACACCGGCGAAACCGCCGCCCACCACGATGACGTGGGGAAGAGTCGTGGCATCGGGGCGACTGTCCGTCAGTCTGCTCGCCCATGCCGAAATCAGCCGGTCCAAGGAGAACCCGCCCGCTCCTGCGGTAGCGAGTATAAGAAAGACCAGCAGAAGAGTGAGCCGATCATCCATGGCCATGGTGATCCCGACGAGCGGGATCATGCTGGCGAGCGCCAACGCGACGAGTGCCGTTCCGGCGCCGAGGATCAACGCGCCGGCGAACAGGATCAGCCATCCGCCGGCAAGCTCCGGAAGCATGGACATTCCCTGGAGTCCAGTAGAGCGCTGCCAAGTTAACGCAAGCGGCGCGGGAGCGACGATCGCCGCGGCGATGCCGAGGCGAATCAGCATCAGCGCGCAGGGCTCCAGCAGCCGCGTGACCCGCGCATAGAACCTGCTGATGGCACGGGCCGGCCGAATCGCGCTCCAGATCAGACCGCGGCGTAGCAGCTGATCGACCGACAACGGGCCAGGGCCGTTGACGATTAGCCACACGAGAAGCGCGAGTGCGGGCATCGAGGCCGCAGCAGTGTGCCCTTCGAGGGCGGGCCAGACGGCTTGGACGACCAGCGCGGAAGCGACGGGACGAGTGAGCAGGCCGGCCATCAGGAGGAGCGGCCCAGCCCCGTCGAACAGACCTTCCAGCCCCAGCAGGATCGCCGCACTCGAGAGGTCGTGCCCGGTTTCGGCACCCGACCCGGGAGGAGCGATCCCCGCCATCATCACCATCACCGCGCGGATCAGCGTCAGCTGTCCGAGCCATAGGCGGCAAGTCAGCAGCAGCCAGGGGTTGGACACGGTCCGGATGGCTGATCCGAACTGAAAGGCCTGACGGACAGCGCGGCGTAGGGTGTCGGTCACGTCACTCATACCTGGCTCTTCCCCTTTCCGATCACCTTACGGCGGCCTCTTGCATCCACGCGGATCGGATCGACGAATTTGGGCATCGGTCGGACGTAGAGGTGGACACGTTCAGCCACCGCCAGCGGCCGGAACACTGCTGACTTTCCGTCAGCAGCCTCCCGCTATCCGGCGGCCCTCCCTGGGTCGCGAATCAGTAAAAATGCCTGCAAGTAGCCGAGGACGGGGCTTCGGCTTTGGTCTGTGGGGTTGGCCAGAGCTGGTGGTTCTGGAACGTCCTGCCCAGAACATGGTCGATCGACAGCCGGCCAGGTCCCCACGCCATGATCCCGAGCGCCATGGCAGCCCAGGTGATGTGGACAGGCCAGCCATCGAGCACCGTGAGCTCGACGATGCACGTCATCGCCAGCAACAGGAGCGCGGCGAGGCGCGTGCCTAGTCCAAGAACAAGGAAGATCGGAGCGAGTATCTCGATCGATCCCGACATGAAGGCCATCAGGCCTGGGGCGGGAAAGGAATAGGGACCACCCGGCAAGTGCAGTTTGAATTCGTCGCTGAACAGGAAGACGGCGGTGTCGTTCAATTGCAGAAACCCTGACCATTTCAGGATTCCCGACCGCCAGAAGGGTACGGCGAGCGCGATGCGCAACACCAGCTGCACGAAGGATGGTTGTGCGATGACGCGCACGATCGTCAAGGCTTTGCCGACCACCACGAGGGGAGGCCTGAGGCCGCCATTGGCGGCGACATGCGACCCAGTTGCTGTATTCATGTTTGGTCTCCGTTGCAAAGTGCCGCGAAGACGCCGGCTTCGAGCATGCCGGCGACGTTGTTCGCCAAGTCGAAATCGGGCGTTGTTTCGACAGCGATGGCGGCGGCCTCGCCGAGCGCCTGGCCCAACAGCAGCGCCGTGACGAACGTGGCGCCGCCCGCGGGCAGAAGTCGCACGGTCACTTCTTGGTCGGGACGTGTAATCAGCGTGTCTTCCGGCACGAAATTGTCGATACGCTCGACCGGGCACTCGTTGCGGTTGGCAGCGAAAATCGTCAGAGCAGGAAATTGGGATCGAACGATCCGCGTCGCCGGATGCGGGACGAAGGTAATGTCTCCGAGAGTCTCGATGGGGATCGTCGAGAGGCTCTGTGCGGGCAAGGGCGGCATGTCGGCGGCGTGGTAGGCATCGAGCCAAGCGCGTTCGATACGTGCCGTGTCCGCGAGGTAGGGCATTGGCCGGGCGTACTCGTAGTGCTCGATGAAATCCGGGAACTCATGTCCGTACTCGAAGAGCAATTGCGAGCGGGGCGGCGTCGCGCGCACATGGAACCGTGCCATCGCCCGAAAGAACTCGACGCCGGTGATGCGGTGTGTCGCGGGGAAGATCGCGGCCAGGGCGTCGATGAGGCTGACCGTTACGTTGTTGCGGTAAACATTATAGCGCTTGACGGCACCTTTGCCGTTCGGGCCGACCACACCGGCCGGCGTCTGGCAATCCGGATCGATTAGGCCCGGGGACAGGCGTGCGGCGTAGGACCCCGATCGGTCGTCACGCCTAGCTGTGAGCTCACCGGCCAGCATCGGCATACCTCCCGGTTGCGCCAGCGTAGCGGTCGAGAATTGCCTGCGCTGCTTGTGCTTCAGCCTGCAGCACGGGCCACTCGGGAATGCTGCTGTCCCATTCGATCAACGTCGGCACGGGGCCACAGCGGGCAATCACGTTCTCGAAGAGCGACCAGACGGGATCGGCGACCGCGCGATCGTGGCTATCAATGAGCAACCGGTCGCCTTCATCGTCGGCTTGTTCGCTGTGCCCGGCCAGATGGATCTCTCCGACCTCAGTCAGCGGGAATTCGGCAAGGTAGCTGGCGGGGGAATAGCCCTGGTTGGTGGCTGAGACGAAGACGTTATTGACGTCGAGCAGCAGCCCGCATCCACTGTCCCGAATCAGAGCACGAAGAAACTCGGTTTCCGGCATCGTAGATTCGCTGAAGGCGATGTAGGTCGATGGATTTTCGAGCAAGAGTGGCCGGCCGATCGCGTTCTGAACCTGGTCGATATGTTCGCTCACGCGCGCAAGCGTCGCCGCTGTGTAAGGCAACGGCAGCAGGTCGTGGAAGTAGGTCGTCTCGTGCGTCGACCAGGCGAGATGCTCGGACACGAGGGCAGGTTCGTAGCGCTCGATAAGCGAACGGAAGCGATCGAGGTGAGTGGCGTCGAGGGGGTTCGGCCCGCCGATCGACATGCATACGCCGTGAAGTGAAATCGGATGATCGGCTCGGGTTCGTTCGAGGATCCGATGAGGCGGCCCGCCCGTGCCCATGTAGTTTTCGGCGTGCACCTCGAAGAAGCCGCGGTGCGTCCCATGGGCGATGATGGCCTGAAAGTGCTCGTGCTTGAAGCTCGTGCCGGCCAGCCCGGCCGCAGACGAAGCCGGAAAGCGGAAACAGGCTTGTGGTGTCAGGTTCCCGATGCGGGTTACTGCATTCATCGAAATCGTCTCCACTTTCCGGCTGATGGGGGTCGACTAAGACGGCAGCGGAGTCAGCGAGCCATGGTGGCCGCTCGGAACCACGATGCTCGTGCAGGTGCCGCCCTGGACGAACTTCCAGGAATTGCCCTGGAAGTCGATCGTCGAGGTGCCCTGGCAGGTCGTGCCGGGACCGGCGGCGCAGTCATTCTGCGCCTTGAGGGCGACGCCATAGCACTTCTCCTTGTGCGCGCCGACGGCCGCATTCTCCTCGGCCTTCGTCAGCGGTGCGGCGAAGGCGGTCGAAGCGAGGGCTGCGGTAACGGCACCAGCCAGGATCGTGGTGGAAACTTTGAGGCGTGCGGACATCTGTCTATTCTCCGGTTGTGATCGGTCCGTGCACCGTTTTGGCGCACGGACCTGCTTTCGACGGGATTGTCCGCTCGGTTACAGCGAAAAGGTTGCGGCGGCCTGAAATGATCGCGGATCTCTCCGCGGTATCGCCGACAGAGCCTAGACAAACCGGGGACTGCCGCGACAGGGCGGGATTGCTCGCGGGTTCTCACGCTGCGCAAGCGCACATGAGGCGGAACGAATTGGAACGAGACGTGAGTGACGCGGTTGCCGCGCGCTACCAACGCGCTTGGCGAGGCAGCGTCAGGCGCGCGAACAGCGTGACGGCGCCACAACCCAACGAATACCAGACCGCGACGTATAGAGGATCGTCGAAGGGGCAGGCGAACACGAAGACGAAGGCACCCCATCCAGCCGCCGCCAAGCCCGCGGCCAGCGCGGTACCGTTACGGTCTGTGGGCGCACCGCGTCGCATCAACAGTCCAAGGCCGATTACCGCGGGCACGGAAAGCACGACGATCTTGTAAAGGCATTGCAGCCCGTTTGGCCAATCGAGGCGGCTGATCACGGCCGAGAAGCCATCGCGCGAAGCGTCGAGAACCCATCCGCTGGCTGGGCTGAGCGCAATCAGCGCAACGATCCAGCGGAGGCCTCGCCGTGGCGAGTGCAGAGGATCGAGCGAGATGATGGCGACGGCACCGCTGACCGCTGCGATGAGGCCCACGCTGACGAGCTTCCACCAGAACGAGGGCATATGCATTGCCGCAGGCATATCCGGGCGCATCATGCCGAAGGCCATAAAGAGCCCGATCTCGAGCGCGCACAACACGCCCAGCGCCAGCGCATCGCCCCATGCCGTGCGGCGGCGTACGGGCTTGAGCTCGCTTGTCAGGCGATCGATGAGCAGGTCAGTCCGCATCATTCTCGTCCCGCAGAAGTGACGTCAGCCGTTTCAGGCCGCGATGGACGTTAACCTTGACGAGCGTAGCGGATTGCCCGGTGGCTTTGGATGCCTCTTCGATGCTCAGCCCCTGCAGCTTCACGAGACGGATCACGCGCGATTGTGCGGGTTTAAGCGTATCTAACAAACGATCAAGGGACCAGGCGCTTGTGATCGTTTCCTCGTCGCTCGCGATCGGAACATCGTCTTCCAAGATCTCGGTCGGTTTCGCCTTGAGCGATCGCAAAGCATCGATCCACTTATAGCGTGCGATTGCCGCGACCCAGGCGCCAAAAGGGCGGTTGGGGTCGTAGGTGTGCCGCTTTTCGTGAACACCGATCAGGGTATCTTGGATAGCATCGTCGATCACGCTGGGCGGCAGACGTCGCGCATAATACCGCCGTAGCCAAGGGACCACCTCCGAGAGGAGCCGATGGTAGGCGGCGGCATCGCCGCCCTGGGCTGCAGCCATCAATCCATCCCAGGCGCGATTGTCCACGACAGGCGCCTGGGGTCTGAGGACGGCGTGGATCGGGAACTGCCGCCGAAGCTCTTCCTTGGCATCGTAGAGTTCCGCCCGTCCCGGCGGTGCCTTGCGAACAAACTCCGCGCGGAACACGTCGCGTTCCTCCTGTAAGCCCATGGTTGCGGCCCTCCCGTGGAGCGTCCTTAGCTCCTGCCCATTATAGAACGTATGACCTAGAATGCACCGACGCGATCCGCGTGACAATCCCCCGTCGATTGGCGGGCCAGCGCGGCACCCAGCACATGATGCCACCGGCAAAACCGCAGGGATGCCCTTGCCGTTCTGTTCTGGTCGTTCTAAAAAGAAAGTGGATCGTGAAAGGTGTTGCCGGTGGGGCGCCCCGGCTGAGAGGGATCCAATGCCGCGACCGAGAGAGTTCGACGAGCCGACCGTGCTGGAGGCCGCGATGCGTTGCTTCTGGAACCGGGGCTTCGAGCAGACCTCGATGCGTGATCTGGCTGGTGAGATGGGTATCACCAGCGCCAGCTTGTATAATGCGTTCGGCGACAAGAGATCGCTCTATCGCCGGGCGCTGGATTACTACCTCGAGCAGAGCGTCCGCGACCGCATCAACCGCCTGAGTCCACTGCCCCCTTTACCCGCACTGCGTGCGTTTTTTGACGAGATCGTCGAGCGATCGGTGACTGACAAGCAGCGGCGCGGCTGCATGCTCGTGAACTCCGCCTTGGAGCTGGCGCCGTATGATCCCGAGTTCCAGAGGCTCGTCGCCGACGAAATGATCTTCATTGAAGGATTCTTCCGCCGCTGCATCATGGTAGGGCAGGAGGACGGGACTATTACCGTGCGGCAGCCCGCCAATGAGCTTGCCACGCTTCTCCTGAGCGTGCTGCTCGGCGTCCGCGTTCTGGCGCGCACTCGGCCGCAACGACCGGTGCTTGAAAGTGCTGCCAACGGGGCACTCGAACTCCTGAAATCCGATTCCTGGGGGGAAGGCCCGGGGGTGTAAAAACGTACCACGAGGGCATTTCGTTCGTTCTGGCCATAGAGCTAGTCCGGGTCCGCCGACCGCCCGACGGTCGCCCGCCTGCCGGCGCCGAAGCCAGGGGCGTGCTCGAATGCGTTATCCTGCACGGAGCCCGCTCCGGCACTTTCACTGTCTCGCCCGAAAACGCCGAGGACGTCGCCATGGCCGCGCTCGCGGTCTGGTTCGCCACGCACGGCCTGACGATGCTGGCGATCGACCGGATTCCGCCGCCGGATCTGTCCATCGACGAGATGATTGAGCGGTTGCTGCGCGTCGTGGTTACTGGCCTGCGTAAGCCTCGCGCCCGACCGGCGGCGCCCGAGAGAGAAGAATTCAGCCATGATCACGCCCGCGTTCATATTCACGGTCTTCATGCTGACATTGGGACCGGTGCGGACCGTGCCGGCTTTCTTTGCGATGACCCGGGATGCCGCGCCGACAGCCATGCGCGCGCTGGCGCTGAAGGGCACGGCGGTGGCGGCGGCGGCCATTTCGCTCGTCATTGCCCTGGTGATGACCGGCGTGGCTGCATCGTGGCGGGTTCGCCCGACGACCTACGCCTAGCCGGTGGCATTCTCCTGTTCGCCGCTTCCCCCGAGGTGATCGGCCAGTTCAGCCGCCCGGCATCGGCGCCACTGTCTACAATGTCGCGCCGCAACTCGCGGAGATGGAACGACGTTGATAGCATTTGCCCGCGAAGGCAAAGGGTTCGCCGAGTTCGATCCAGCGACCGGGCACCATGTCTGGAGACGTCCTGTATCAATTATCTTTGACGGCACCAACAACTCAAGGCGGAGCAGTCCTAATGAAATTCGGCGTTCACAACCCGTCATGGGTTTACGGTCCCGACCCGGCTGAGGTGTTCGACGGGATCAAGGCAAAGGCACAATGGGCCGAGAACAACGGCTTCGTATGGTTTTCGGTTATGGATCATCTGATCCAGATCGGCGGGGTCGGCGCTCCGACCGAACCGTTCATGGAAGGCTGGACGGTGCTGTCAGCTTTGGCCGCCGTCACCAGCCGCATCCAGCTCGCCACGCTCGCCTCCTCGGTCGCCTACCGCAATCCCGCGCATCTGGCGAAAATTTCGGCTGGCGTCGACCAGATCAGCCGGGGGCGCATGACGCTTGGCATCGGTGCGGGCTGGTTCGAAGGCGAATACAAACAATATGGCTGGGAATTTCCACCCAGACCAGCGACGCGCATCCGCCAGATGGAGGAGGCCGTCCAGCTTATTCTCCAGATGTGGAGCCAACCGCGCACGACGTTCCACGGCCGGTATTTTAATGTCGAGGATGCGATCCTCGAACCTAAGCCCGTTCAGAAACCACGTCCGCCTGTGATGATCGCCGGAGGCGGCGAGCAGATGACTTTGCGCGCGGTCGCCCGCCTCGCCGATGCCTGCAATGTCGGCGGTGACCTTGCGACCGTGAGGCACAAATTTGCGGTGCTCCGCCAGCATTGCGATGCCGCCGGACGCGATTACGATGCGATCGAGCGGACTCATAATTTCAGTTGGTTGGTGGCTCGCGACGAGGACGCCGTCGCGGCGAAGCGAGAACGTCTGTCCGCGCGTGGTCCGTTGCGCGGCTTTGTCGGCACCGTGTCCGAAGCGCTCGATCTTGTGGGCCAATATCGCGATGCAGGCGTGCAGCTTCTGATCAACAGCGATTATAGAAATGATCGAGAGACGCTTGAATTCTTCGCTTCCGAGATCATGCCGCACTTTGCGTAGAAGTTGGCGTCACCACAGATTTTAGGCCATTCGGTTCTGTCTCGGGCCACGTGCCACGGCGCTGTCTCTAGATGTCACGAAGCCGGCACACTATTTCATTGATGCGCAAGCGCGTTACGGAATTCATGACCTGGTGCGAGGACAACGGCGTGACATCGATCACCCCCGTGCAGCCGCTTCACGTCTCGGCCTGGATCGAGCAGCAGACGCGCGAGCACGCAGCCCCGACCGCCAAGCTACGCCTGGCGGTGTTGCGTCATTTGTTCAACTGGCTGGTGACCGGCCAGGTGATACCGACGAACCCCTCCGGATCGGTGCGCGGGCCGTCGCAGTGGTGAAGTCTGGCAAGACGACGGTGCTGGCACCGTTGGCAAGTCGACCTGGCTGCTTTTAATTTTGCGGCGCGAAAGTTCGCTTCGGGTTCATGCCATCCGTTACTTGTTAGTCAACGAGGCGTTTGAAGTTCTGGCCAAATAACGCGCAGCACGCCGTTTTACGCTTGCGTCATGATCTTGATCAGCGCTAGGGCTTCGTTTCGACCGCACCGGCGCGGCGGCCTGCCGGGCACCTCCAGACTGAAAAAGCGCATTGCTGCGCCCGGAGTGCCCCATGCCCGCCTTCAGGTCAAACCCACCCCACGCGCTTTCATGCGCCATAGCCGAGGCACCAGATCGGCGTCCGAGCGGTGCTCTTCTGACAATCGACGAGGTCGCGGTACGGCTGAACATCAGCACGAAGTCGGTCCGTAGGCGCATCAAAACTGGGTTGATTCGGAAGGCCCTACTCGGCGGCCGAACAGTGCGGATTCCGCCTGACGAAGTGCAACGACTGTCCGCTGGAACGCCGCTCGACGAAGCGTCAGAAGACCATGATCTGTCAGAGTATTAGAAAATATTAGGACAACAGTAAGCAAGTGTTACGGAACAATATGTTATCACTGTTGTCCTAAATGTCCCCTAGTGTCCACTACAGTCCCAAGAGGAGATACCGCCATGGACGTGACCAACCTAACCCAATTCGAGAACATCATAATCGATTGTTCAGCGCCGCCCACCGCTGACACGACCATAGCGGTGGACGCTTTCGTCCAGCCAGTAGTGCTGACCTTAGCGAGCCGTTCCAGCGTCACCCGCTCCGCCGGTGTTTCGGCGGAGTCAAGATGACCCTGGCGATGGAGATTCCACAAAAATCCGGCGTATCGAGGGCGCGATCAGCTTCGTCGACTTTTCAATGGATTGTTCGCCGGCGGCTCGGACGGTGCTGAAAACGGCGCTGCGCCAATCGCCTGGGGCGTCAGTGTTTGTGAACGCTCGCGACAGCGGCCAGTACCTCAACTCGGATCGCAAGAAGCTCGATCTCGCGCGCATGCCCTTCGACGTGGAGGCCATCAACCGGGCACTGACCGGCGTCAGCTACCGGATGGCGGGCTTCCCAAGAGGAGGTTATGCAAGCCATCCTGCAAGCAATCTGGGAGCGTGGGCAAAAGCGGCAGCAGGCGATGCCAGTAGGTGCGTGCGAAACCGATCCGAATGGCAACACCGGACAGACAGACGCCACGGCGGTCACCCTGTTGATGCTGGCGCAATACTTTGCGCTGACGGCGGATGCGCTTGAGGAAATGAAATGGCTCGCCGCAAAAATGCGTAAGTCGCCGATGAAAGCCATGTCGCTCAAGAACCGTCGGCGCCTTGATCAGTTCCTGGATCCGGTCAAACGGGGCCTGCTGTTAAATCTGCCGGGCACACTGATGGCGGACGCTACGGAGTTGCGCGAACGGCGACCGGCCGAGGCGGCGCGGCTGGCCCGGACGGCGAGCTTCTTCGCCATCGAGCTCAGAGCCCCGCTGCGCATGAAAAACCTGCACACCTGCCGCCTCGGGCATAATCTGCGCTTTGCCGGCGGGGGTTCACCGGTCGCCACCCTGAGCTTCCAGGCGTACGAGATGAAGAACGGCCAGGAAATCGAGTACAGCATTGGCAGCCGCGTCTACCAGCTCCTGCAGACCTACATCGAGCGCTTCCTGCCGTGGTTTACCGCCACCTCGCGGGATTTCGCTGAAACCCAGTGGCTGTTTCCGGCTGGCGACGGAAGAGCCGGACCACTGTCCCATAGTCAGGTCCGCAAGACGATCATTGACACGGTAGCCGAACGCGTGGGGGCCGAATTCCATCCACATTTGTTCCGTAGCCTGGCCGTGGAGTTTTGCCTGGAACACGACCCCGCTGGGCTGGAACATTGCCGCCAGCTGCTCGGCGACAAGACCATGCAGGTAATTCTCACCCACTACGCTCCCGTTCGGACCAAGCAGGCAGCGACACGTCAGGACGATCTGGTCAATGCCGAAGCTGACCGTCTGGCCGTCCTGACGTCGCCCGGCAGGCGCCGCCAGAAGACGGGAGGGCGTGGTTCAGAAGAGGCCGTTTTTGGGTTACAGATGCCGCGCCGAAACCGCCGGCCCGTGATGGCTGGATTTCGCTTTGAAGGCGGTTCGGTAGGGAGGCGGCCAACCTCCCTGGGTCAAGCGTGGCGGGGCTGAAGTGGCCCGAGGCCCAGAAGCGTCAGCCAATGCGGATGGCCTTGGCCGGTCATCAATTCACGTGGGCTCTTGCCGTTGCGTTCGGCACGTCGGCTGCGCATGAAGCGCCGATGGTTCAAGAAGAATCGCAGCAAGTCCAAGTATGAACCGCCCAGGTGGCGGCGAAGCGTGAAGTAGTTGCGCAGTCGTGAATTGAGGTTCTCGACCAGCGAACTGCTGCGCGGTGTTTGCGCCATAGCCTGGCTGACGGCGTCGAACAGCGTATGGAATTTGCCGCCCAGCTTCGCCCGAAGTCGATTCCATCCCTGCCAATAGGCGGTTGAGGTGCTGGACGATCGGTGCAGCACGCAGGCTTCACGCACCAGCGGCTCGGCAATGACATGGGCCTGCGCAATGTCGACAAGTTTGGCGTCGAGCCTGCCGGCGAAGGCGAGCAAATCGTCACGTTGATTTTGCAGTGCAACGCGCAGCGGGCGAATGCGCCGCATATCCTCGGGCTCACGTTTCGCCAACTCCTCGACGATGAAGTCGAACAGCACCTGCCGCGTGGCAAGGGCTGGCCCGGCCAGTGCCAGAACGTCATGGCTCAACCACTGGGTGAGCGTTCGGATGTCGCGGGCCAACCCTTGTGCCTGGGCCTCGGTCTGCCGCGCAAGCTCCACGGCCAGCTTGTCGTTCGGACCAAGCTGACCCGTGCGGTCGATCTTGGTCTCCAGCTTCTCGCAACGCGACCGGGCGCCCTTGGCGAGGCGCGACAGCGTGTTGGCGAGGCCTTCGTATTGGCGCGTGATGTGAAACACATCGCCATGGCACGGTATATCGTTCCAGGCGGCTTTTTGCCCAGCGCGTAAGCCTAGTCCTGCATCGGCAATCGTGTGGTCAGGCTTCAGTCCTTGCCTGGCAGCGTCAAGTAAATGCACGCCCCAGGTGTCGGCGTCGCGATGTTCCGCCACAGCCAGGAGATAGCAGTAAGTCGATGCCGCATCGACACCGGCCAGCACCGGCTTTGCGCCCTGAAAGATCTCATCGTGCAGGCCCACACGAATACCGGACAGGTCTTGGTCAAGGTTGACGACACCCGCTTGCCGAGTGGCCAACTGGAGCACGTGATGAATGGTGCCGATGCTGATGGGCACGCCCAGCAGGTCACGCACGAACTCCACGACGCCGCGATAGGAACTGCGACAGATCAGCGTCAGCGCGACGATCACCTGGCGCAGCCATGTCTTGGTGACGGTCAACTGGAACAGCACATCGTCTTCCGGCGCGCCAGATAAGAACACCTCATCCAGTGCCGCACCGGCTTTGTGCGCTTGCTGGTAGACGAATTTGCGGCTTACACCGTGCCGGGCCGACAAATCGCTGACCGTCTTCGATCGCGCCAATGGCCAGGTCCTTGCGGTCACTCTCCGGCGGCATCGCCGCTGCGCCAACGCATCGAGCCATATTCGCACCACACCCGAAAATGTCAGCGTGCCATCATCCGCTCAAACAGGTAAACCGGGCTTCGCGTGTGACCCTGATTTGAACCACGCCGCATTTTACCTCAGCGTGGCATGGCTCTCGATCATCATCCTGATCATTATCGGCGATATGGTTGTATCGTCTGAACATCTAAAACGGAGCAGCCTCGACAACCAGCTTATCAGGCTAAGCGTACGGCTAATCGGAGCTATGTGCGCCACCGCGTTTCTGATCCGAGGCGCAGACGAACTCGGTTTTCCGGCCTATTCGGTGCTTGCGGGCCTGGGCGTGGGTGGTTTGGCCGTTGCGCTTGCGGCGCGCGACAGTATTGCGAACTTGCTAGGTTCCTTACTTATCATGTTCGAGAAGCCCTTCCGTGTCGGCCACCTTATCAGGGTTAGCGGGAGTGAAGGCACAGTAGAGGACGTCGGCTTTCGCAGCACCCGCATCCGGACGCCGGACCATTCATTGATATCAATACCCAACAATGCGATCGTGAATGCGTCGGTCGAGAATCTCAGCCTTCGCGCGATGCGCCGCCAACGGCTCGCCCTGCAGATCACCTACGACACGCCGCGCGAAGAGGTGGAGGCGCTGGTCACCCGCGTCAGACGCCTCATCCTGGACCATCCCATGACCGACAAGGCCAGCGTTCAAGTGTATTTCAACAACTCTTCGGAGAGTAGTTTAGATATCCTAGTGATATTTCATTTGGGCGTGAAGGACCTTAGCGCCGAACTCCGGGAGCGTGAGGTGATACTTTTGCAAACTATGGACCTCATGAGCGAAATGGGCATTGCCTTCGCATTCCCGACCCGCACACTTCAAATGTTAGCCGCGCTGCCTGAGGAACGGGCCGCTAAACGCCACCATGTCACCCTGGACAGTCTCGCAAGAGGTGGCGCAACAGGCGTGGAGGCGGCGCCCGGATAGATCAGGGACCAATCCTCTGAAATAAGACGTGGACCAGATCGCATCAGCGCCCGAAACCAATGCCGGCCACCCCTATCCAGCCAATTATGAGCACGATGAGGCAAGTCTCATATTACTGGATCATGCCGCACTCGAACAACTTATTGGCGTTGGAACAGCGCACGGCCAAGGTACGTATCTTTGCTCATTTCTAGGTCGCATGAAGAGCGAGGAGGAAAGGCTGGCCGCCGGCCTCCTGGCGCTCGGACTGCAGCCAGGCAACCGCATCGGCATCTGGTCGTCGAACCAAACGCCGCCTGGACTCAATGTGTCACCGCCAAGGCTGAACTATGCTACAAAAAAGGGCCGTCCGTTATTTCTGCTCCGGACCGTCGCCATGCCGCTGGGCTATGATGCAAGAGCTAAACGATTGCGCCAGTCGGTCTTCGTTTGCATCTTGCTGCTGTGGCCCACCATCGCTTGCGCACATCTACTGGATGACGAGGCTGGCGGGTTCGTCAGCGGATTCAAGCATCCGATATCCGGCCTAGACCACGTTGTCGCGATGGTTTCAGTCGGCCTATGGGGTGCGCAGCTCGGGGCGCCCGCGATCTGGCTGCTGCCGGTGGCATTCCCGATGGTGATGGCGTTCGGCGGAATGTTGGGTCTTATGGGGGTACCGCTACCCGGCATCGAGATAGGTATCGCGCTGTCGGCCATCGGGCTTGGCGGCGCGGTCGCGACTGAGGCACAGCCGCCGCTCTGGGTCGCGGCGCTGCTCGTCGGTTTATTCGCGATTTTTCACGGTCACGCGCACGGCACGGAGCTCCCAGCCGACGAAAATAGCGTGCTTTATAGCATTGGCTTCGTCGTTGCGACAGGATTACTTCATCTCACCGGCGTCGGGATTGGGCTGATCCACCGATGGAAGCCTGGCCAACTGATCCTTCGCACCGGCGGCGCAGGCGTCACGATCGCGGGCGCCGTCTTCTTGTGGAATGCCCTGATGTGAGCCGAATGGGCGTAAAGCGAAAAGCGTGGCTGTTGCTCGCGGGCTTCGTTGCGTCCGCCACGCCGGCGCACGCGCATCTTATGAACATCGGGTTCGGGCCGTTTTACGACGGCTTGGCGCATCCGCTAATGTCGCCTGAGGACTTACTCCCGGTCGCGGCCATGACATTGCTCGCGGGACTTGGCGGCGCACGCTACGGACGTTGGTTGCTAGCAACGCTCCCGGCCGCTTGGATGATAGCGATGTCGGTGGGATGGGTGCTTGCCGTTCCGGCCATTCCCTCGTGGGCCAGTGCGGCGGCTACGGCGCTCGCCGGCGCCGCGGTGGCAGCCGATGTACGTCTTCCTTTGGCCGCGGTGATGAGCCTGGCAGCAACCGTCGGCACGCTGCATGGACTTGCCAATGGCGTTGACTTGGCGGCTACGCCCGGCGGCCTCGTCGCACTCGCCGGTACTGCATGTTGCCTCGCAGCTATAGTGTCACTTCTGGCCGGGCAGGTGACATCCCTGCGCTCGCAATGGGCGCGGCTCGCCGTTCGCTTATCGGGAAGCTGGATCGCCGCTATCGGGCTCCTCATGCTCGGATGGTCAACGCGGCGCATAGGCGATCCACCCATACACCGGGCGCTCGCCCGCGTTGGGGGTCACCGCCGCGCCACGCGTCAAACAAATGCAAATCCGGAAGCGCTAGCGGCCGCGTGGCATCGGCGTCATCCTGTTATCATGGCGACGACCCGGTCGATCGTCCAAAGCGCGCCCAAAGAGCCTACAGCATACGCCGGCATCATGCGCACCGGTTGCGGCCAATGAATTTCGAGTTGATGGAAGGAGCGCAGCAGTAGCAGTGTGAGCGCTACGAACGACAGTTGACCGATCTCAACGCCAACGTTGAACAGCAATAGGGCGACAGAGATGTCCCCCTGCGGCAAACCAAGGCTGGCTAGCCCGCTGGCGAAGCCGAGCCCATGCACGAGTCCGAAGGCGAAAGCGACGAGCCATGGCTGGCGCAGCGTGAGGCTCGTCTCGCCGCGCCAGGAACCCAGGACTTCGACGCCGACAAACATGATCGAAAGCGCAATTACGGCATTGAGTGGCGGCGGCGGCACATGCACGTAGCCCCACGTCGCAGCCGCCAGAGTAATGCTGTGCGCAACCGTGAATGCCGTGATCGTCTTCAGGAGCATCCAGCGGTCTCGCACCATGAGCATCAGACCGAGGACGAACAGCAGGTGGTCAGTTCCGAACAGAATGTGCTCGATACCCTGTACGAAGTAGGCGCCGGCGACATCCGCGATCCCTTGCGATGCAGCGATCTCGACCCACGGCTGCGATGGATGCACAAGCGTGATCGTGTGAGTGTCGTCGAGTGCCTGGACCCGGACCAGAACGTCGGTGATGGTAGCTTGCAGGCCCACGAACTCGATCCGCTTGCCGGCAAGACCGGTCTTGCCGGCGTCGACCAAGCGACGTTCGAGCAGCTGACCGGTGAATTCTTTGACCGATGGCGCGATGAGGTTGCGCGTGTCGTCTGGGAACTTCAGCACTACTGGCAGCCGCATCCCAGCGTTGATCGGGGTACGCCACAACACTTCATAGCGGCCTGGAGCTGCCTCGTTGATCTCAAGGTATGCCGGGCGCAACTCGTGGGCTTGCGCGACCATGGCGTTGGCCAGTGCTGCCAGTAGCATGCAGAGAAGCGATCGAGCGAACACTAAAGCTCCTGTGGCGCCTCAGCGCGATGCGGCAGCAGCGTGAGCGACGGCGCCGGCCGGCGTCGCCGGGGCTTTAGGAAGCACAATCTGATAACGAGCTCTCATGGTCTCGAACATCCTGCGCTTGGCCTCGGCGCGTTGCTCATCCATCCATTCGGACTTGATCGTTGCCCTTATTTCCTCAAAGGCCCGCACCCGGCCGGGTATTTTCAATTCAACCCAAACCAGATGCCAGCCCAATCCGGACTCGATGGGTCCTTGCCACTGACCCTCCTTGAGCCCAGACAGCGCATGAGCGAAGCTCGTCCCGAATATGCCGGCGACCTCATCAGGCGACCGCTCGGCATAGAAATCCTGGAATATGAACCGGTCTGCGAGGCCCCCAACCTCCGGCGCTTCATCCGGCCGACCAACAAGCTTTCGGAGCGCGTCGGCGGCATCGTCGCGGGCGCGTGTGCCGCGCAAATCGGGCGAGAAATACAGGTGACGAAACGTCACGAGGTTCGGCAGGGCAAAACGCTGCGTATTCTGCTCGAACCAGCGCCTGAGTTCACCATCCGTCGGCTCGTGCAACGCCGCAACGTCATCCATGACGAACTCCATCTTTTGCGCCAGGCGGCGTTTGACAATCGTGTCGTCCTTGTCGAGACCGAGCGCCGTCGCCTCGTGAAAGAGAATTTCCTCGCGGATTTTGCCATCGAGCAGGTTGCGCATCTCCTCGGTCGTGGGCGGGCGCCCCCATTGCGCCATCCAGGCGATCTGGATCTGGGCAAGATCGTCCGCCGTAATCACGATGTGATTAGCATCCTGAGGCTGGCTGGCGCCGGGATTGAGTACGTCATAGACGGCGAGCAGCGCCGCCCCGATCAGCAGGACATGCAGCAGCGGCTCGTGCAGCCACCGTCGCAGCAGCGACCGCATCGTCCTGCTCGATGCCAACTTATCCAAACCCTCATCCAGGCTCACGGCGGCGCTCCGTCCGCGGTCGGTCGCACTCTAACGGCGACCTGCCGCTCACGGGCTCATGCCTTCGACCTCATAGTTGGCGTAGCCGAACTCGTTGCTGCGCGCGGCGACAAGTTTGTCGCCGATGCGATAGACGGTCACCTCGAACGGCGTCCCTTCGATCATGGTGACGATACGGCCGTCGCTGATATCGTACTGCGCACCCAGCGCGTCGGGGTGGAACATGTCGCCCATCTGCTCCGGATCCGGAATCTTGCCGTTAACGCTCGAGATCAGGCGCCGGCCATCGACCCCGTAGGTGATCTCAAATCGCTGATCGGTCACCGTATTGCGGACCTTGAAGGTCTTGCCCACGATCAGCTGGCGCAATTGCGCATCGTCGAGCGATGTCGCGCCTCGTTGCGTGAGATTGGCGACGGTCAGACCTTGCGCAGCCTTGGCGTGCAGTTCTGCTGTCGGCGTAAACCAGATCGGTGATGTCCAGGCGCGATCCTGGATCGTCGTCGGCACATTGCTCGGCGGCGGCACGCCCAAGGTCTTGGCGTCGTAGGTGCTCCAGCGCGGCGTCGGGATTTGCAGCACCCGCGCATAATAGAAAGCGTGCAGGCTCGGATCGAAGTCCGGGTCCGTCCATACCGTCTTCAATTCCACGGCGCCAATCGTGTTCTCGTAGGTGGCGGTCTTAATATCGACCGTGTTGCCGACGGGGGGCAGCGTCAGCTCATTGCCGATATAGAGAACATTCTCGATTGGAGCGCGCGTGAGCATCCGATTTCCCGACCACACAACGTCATAGATCCTCTCGAAGATCTGGCCGCTCTTGGTCCACCCCTTGATGATCTCGATGCGGTCCAGATTGGCCTCGTCGGGGTCCTTGACCGCCCACACAATGAACGTCGGCGCCTTGGCCTTCGGCGGCGGCAAGTCGCCGCCTATCGGCACGCCGTTGGCGTAGCCAGTCTTGGCCCAGTCCTTTTGCTTCAGCACGTCGGGGCTGAAGTCCCAGCCGCCGAACAGCCGCACCTTGATGCGCGGGCCGCTGGTGGCGAACGTCTCCTTGCGCTGCATGGCGGCGAAGATCGCTTCGCGCGTATTCTCCTCCGCCCAAACGCCGCCGAGGCCTGACACGCTCAGCTGATCCATACTCAGCCCGGTTTCCTTCTTTCCGCTCAGGCGAGCCTGCGGCGTGGCGTCAAGAAGCCCGTGACCGCCGAAAAAGGCCGACGCCTCGTAGGCGGCGGCGGTGTCGTGCGAGTCGCTCGCGCCGACGACGCCAAACTTGTACGGGTTGTAGCCGCGGGCGTCCTGCATGCCGAGGCCATTCTGATAGGCCTCGCGGATATAGCTGCCGTGGATCCTGGGCACACGAGTAGCGCCGCCTAGCAGATAGTTGAGGATTTCGAAATTTGCGAACTCGTCGTCGGGCGAAAGGCTCGGATGGGTCTCAGATGTACCCTTGAGCTGGGTGATTTCCGACAGCGGCTCGTTGTTCATCCGGTCCTGCGCCCAGGCGGCGTCAATCGGGCGCCCTTTGCTGTCGACGTCCAGCGGGAACATGGCGCCGTCGGACAAATTGGCATTGTGCGAAATTGCCAGCAGCGCGTTGCCCGCTCGGCGCTGCGCGTCCATCCAAGCCCACAGATCTTCGGGATGGGTTGAATCGATGGAGCTGAACGGAACGTCTGGGACCTGCTTCGTGTCCTTGAAAATCACGTTGCGATGCAAATTCATGTTGTTCGGTGTCGAACTCCATTCATAGGCCGCAAAGGTTGTAAACTTGCCTGGCTGGTAGTACTTGTCGGCAATCGCGACGGTCTGTTTCCAGATGCTGCCTTGCACTTCAGGGTCGAGCAGCTCCTTGATGGGCTGCTTCTTAAGCATGGACTCGCCAAGGAGAAGATAGACTTTCTCGATATCGTCCTTGCTGCGGACCTTCAATTTCTCCGCAATGGGCAGCTTACTTATCACGGAGCCGGGGTCATTCGCCAATCTGACCGTGCCGACATATTCGGCGTGATCGGTCACCGCCTGGAAATCGAGCGGGCGCTTGAGCTGCACCGTGTAGCCGCCCGGATGCTTGACCGGCTGGCCGACGGCATACTCATATGCCTCTTCCGGCCCAGTGATGGTGTTGCCGAACACGTAGGCATCGAACGACCAGCTGGTGTGGACATGGGTCTGGCCGAAATAGGCGTTCCGCTCCGGGTTGCCTTGTGCGGCGCCAGGTGAAGCAGCGAAAGCACCGATGCCAAACCCGAGCAGCGCTGTTGCCCATGCGCAACTAATAGATACCAGCAAGGTCATGACGTTACCCCTCTCCGGCCGCGATATCCCCTTTTAACATTACTTATCAGCAGGCCGGCGAGATCGTGATTTTGCGGATCGTGGAGTGAAGGTCGCCGGAGCTTGGTATTCCTCCGTAACGGGGCTGCCAGACGCTGCCGTCACGCCAGCGACGCCCAAGGACCTGATGATAGTCAGCGTGAGCGCTTAACGGTACGGCGTCGTTGCCACGACCGCTCTGCGCGTCGTCCGGCGCGCGACGCCGGCATAGCTGACCGGGGTGGCCGGGTGGCCGACGTATGCATAAGCCGTCGCAACGAACGACAATGATTTCAGGGGAGCGCCAGGCAGCAGGCTTGTACCCCAGACCAACGCCGCGAACGTCACGGGAGCCACGATCGCGAGCCGTGGGAGTGTGATTCTGATCCTTCCTATTTGCTTCCTCATGGTTGTTCTCCCTGCGCCGCACTATGCGGGAACTCATCAAGACCAGCGAAATCTGCAAGGGCCCCTTTCTTTGCATCGGGCGGGGGCGTGAAGACGAACGCGCTCGGATCAGATTTTGCTCCGGTCTTCCAGCCCGTTACCACCACGCTGTATTCCGGCGCCGCGGCGATGGTCTTGCTGGTAATGATGAATTTACGCGGAATCGCCTCGGCGCCGATCTGGACCCACAGCTGCCAATCGGTCTCGTGGGTGCGGAAGGCGACGTGGTCGCACGTCAGTCCGCCGATGATTCCGGTGCCCAGGTACTTGGCGTCGGTCACGTTCTCCATCAGGGTGTCATAGGCGTTGGAGAGAAGCAGATCGGCGCCGGGCCCGGCGAAGCCGTATTTGTGTTCCAGTTCGTCAATCAACTGGTCTACCGACTCTGCGCTGCCGGCCTCCGCATATATTTTATTGCCTGGCCCGTAGAGCGTCGCGGTCTTGCCGTCGAAGAAGAGATCAAGCTCGCCATTGCCACTGAGGCGGCTTACGCGCAGCTTGTTGGGCCGCTCCAGAAAGGCATGGCCCGAGCTAGTGTATTGGATCTTCTGAATTTCCGGGGTGATCACCTCGATAGAAGAATCAAAAGTATACTCGATTGCTTTCTGGCTGACGAGATAGTCCGTCATTGCCTTGAGAACGGAGCGCGCGTCGTCGCCCGCGTTATCCGCACGCGCGGCGGGGACGAGAGCAAAGATCATCCCAATGATCGCCGCAACCCGCGTGAGGCTGCCAGCGCGCGGTAGGCGGAGTATCGCGATCATGGGATCATCCCGCATTCGAACATCTTATTGGCGATCGGCCCGGCGACCTTGTTTAGGAAGGCGGTCCGCATGTTCGGATCCTCGCGCAAAAGCTGAACGGCCCGCTGTTCCTGGGCAGACTTCGGCTTTCCCTTCGCCTCCGCCCTTTCCTGCGCGAGCTGCTCGCATGTGGAGGCCTGGTACTTCTGGATGACCTTGTCGGCCACCCGCTCCATGATCGGATATTGCTGCGCGAGCGCGACACCCGCGAACATCACGGCCGGCACGGCCGCCAGTATCCCTCCATTGATCTTCATCGCGGTTTCTCCCTTTTGGTATGACCGCAGCGCTTCAATGAACGGAGGCTCTGCCCGCCTCTCTTGGTTGAAGAAGTTAGTCGGCTTGGGTCACATGCGGCAAGCGCTAGTTGGATGGGCCACCGTAAAGGCACGATATGGAAAGTCGGCGCTAGCGGGTTCGTGAGTGGTGTGTCGGCGCATAATGTACGGCGTTTTTCGCTGTCATGTCCGTTTTCAAGAGCCCCGGCCGCAAAATTCCACCCGGTTTTTTCTCCTGGTTGCCCCTGTCAGATGAGGGCATGCGCGGTGGAGGGCGGCACTGAGCGACGGTTGATCATGCTGTGATACGCGGGTTGGCTACCGCAAGACCATGGTTTGTCGCGGGCCTGCCTCTGTCTTGGCACGGAAGTCGCGGAGCTGCCCTTTGTGGGTGAGATCGTGCTGTTCGACCGCAGTTGGTACAATCGCGCAGGTGTCGAGCACGTGATGGGCTTCTGCACCGACGAGGAATATCGCGAGTTCCTGCGCGCCTGCCCGCTGTTCGGGGAGATGCTGATCAAATCAGGTATCATCCTTGCGAAATACTGGTTCTCCGTGAACGACGAGGAGCAGGAGGTGCGCCATGGTTTGTCGCGGGCCTGCCTCTGTCTTGGCATGGAAGTCGCGGAGCTGCCCTCTGTGGGTGAGATCGTGCTGTTCGACCGCAGTTGGTACAATCGCGCAGGTGTCGAGCACGTGATGGGCTTCTGCACCGACGAGGAATATCGCGAGTTCCTGCGCGCCTGCCCGCTGTTCGAGGAGATGCTGATCAAATCAGGTATCATCCTTGCGAAATACTGGTTCTCGGTGAACGACGAGGAGCAGGAGGTGCGTTTTCAGGAGCGCATGCGCAACCCGATCAAGCGCTGGAAGCTCAGCGGCATGGACGTTGAATCGCGCCGTCACTGGGTGGACTACTCGCGCGCCAAGGACGCGATGTTCGCCGAGACCGACACCAAGATCAGCCCGTGGTATGTGGTCAATTCCGACGACAAGAAGAAATCGCGGCTGAACTGCATCGCGCATCTGCTGTCGAAGGTCCCGTACAGGGACCTCAGGCCAGTGGAGATCGAACTGCCGCCCCGCCAGTCTGACGACTACAAACGCCCGAAAATGTCGAGCCAGCGCTTCGTGCCCGAGATCTACTGAGCCGCCCCAACTCCTGGCCATGTTGGCGATGGGCCGGATTTGCATAGCGAGCGGTGGAGGCGTCGGCTACGCTGCGACGCGGAACTCGTGAAGTGGTTCCAGCGGCAGCAACGTTTTGCAAAGACCTGAACAGACTTTGCAGTGGGATGAGGATATCATGAACCTTCGGAGACTTTCCATTAGGGCAACAGTAACGACCGCGCTTGTTTGCGCTGCGGCCCTCACACCCCTCGTTCCGTTGGCTCCTGTTGCGGCACAGTCCGCCCACCGTTGGCGGTCGCAGCTTTCGGGCTATGGCGACCGAAAGTCCGTCCCTTCCTGTTGTTAGGCGTCGGCGCGCTGGTTTCTCTCGTGTACGGCTGGATCTCATAGCCCTGCCCCGCCCGACCTCCGGCGCATGGACGATGACTTCGTCATGTGGTCTCGAACATCGCGGCGGGTCAATGGCGTGATGTCGCCTCGGCCGCCACAGGAACCGCCAGAGGTTGACAATAGCGAAACGGAGTCTGACGACGCCGATAACGAGGACACCGCCGATATGCAGCAAGCAGCCGAGTAAACAAACATGGGGCCCAGGTGAAAGCCTGGGCAACCGTGCCTTGTCATACCGAGCCTCGCCGGGCGACAATGGAGCGCCGGATCGGGCGGGTCGACCTCGGCCTGGACCAGACGGCGGTCTTAGTCTCGCGCCCCGTCCTCGGAACCAGGATCGATGCCGAGTTCCTGTCGGACGTGGGCGAACTTTTTCGGGTCCACGAGACGGCGGTCTGTCATCATCGCACGCAGGGCCGTTAGGCCCGCCTCAGTGAAGAACAGCCGCGGAAAGTGGCCCTCGTTATCAAGCCGCATGAGGCCACGTGCGATCAACCCCTTAGCCGTCGGCGGCAGCTTCGGCTTGCCAGCGTCAGGACCACCGCGCCAGGTCTTGAGCTGAAAGCCCTCGGCCACGCTCGGCAATGTCGAAAAGAACATGTCCAGTTCGCGGCGAATGTAGTCCCGCTCGCCGGCTGTGAACCCGGCGATCATTCGATCTTGCAACTTACTCATGCATACAACGTAGCACGCCGCGATCTCGGGGCGCAGTCCTGGGTGAGCGATACGCGACGCCATGTCCATAATGCCTTAGATGGCAAGTCGCCGCGCCGTCCCGCCCTTACCGCGATAAAGATGGTTAGGAAAGAACACGAAAACAGGCGGAGGGCCTTGCGGCCCCGCCTGCCGGATCGATTAGGCGGTCTGGAATGCGGCCATCCCGACCGCGGCGCCGCGGCGGCTGACGCTGGCGGATGCCGGCACGGTGCTTCGTAAGACTTCCAGGTCTCGCCGGTGACTTCGGCGTAAGCGAGAACGGCGCCCTCGGCCGCGGCACGCAACGCGTAGGATTGCAGCGCCATTTCGGCGGCGAAGCGGCGCGCCCGTGCGGCCTTGTCCTCGAAACCGCTCGGCCCGCCCCGGTCTTCGTCGCGATCGTCGTTGCCGAGGCGGGTGGTAAGATCCTTCGCGGCGGAAAGTTTCGTGCCGTAGAACTGTGCCGCTCCGTAGGCGGACGCCACATGTCGGTGAACAGGCTGGGGTAGGGGACCAGTCAAAGCGGGCAGTGGGCAGCACGCCTAATCTCGCTGCGCGTCTGCAAGGACTGGCCACTGCCGACCAGATCGATCTCAAAGGCATTGCGGAACCGGTTCATGTCTGGCGGGTCGAGCGTACCCTAGTGACGGAGAGCCGTTTCGATGCCAATCGTGACGGTAGCGCGCTGACACCAATGGTGGGCCGCGGCGAGGAACTGGATCTGCTGCTTCGGCGGTGGTCGCAGGCGAGGGACGGCGAAGGCCAGGTGGTGCTGCTGTCGGGTGAACCCGGCATCGGCAAAAGCCGCGTCCTGAGCGCCCTGCGTGAGCGGCTCGAATAGCCTGGCGTACGGCTAGCGGAACGCCGCCTGGGCACTAGCGGTGGATCATCACGAAACTCTGGGATAGTCCCAGCCGTAGCCGAACTCGACGTCAGGCAACAATGCCCAGCGATATTGCAGACGCCTTCTCCGACACGTGCATATGTGCCATAGTACCCGAGGCTGACGACGATCGGCCGATGGTCCGACGCCTCCCGCAGCAGGGTTCTGGCCCCCAGGCAGGCGACGCCTCGGATCAGGCATCGGTCGATCCGCAGCGGGACCATGTCGCCCGCGACATGGGTGGGTTCACGCGGTCCGACATCGCGGAAGCCCGGAAGCAGGGTCGGCCCGATCAGGTTATAATCGCCGACTACGGCGGCCCGATATGGCAGCACTCTGGCGATCCGTCTGAGTTGCCGGCGGTTGAGGATCTGGCCGTGCGAGAGATGGACGTTTGCGATCGTGATCGATCCGAGATCGACGATCTGGCAAACGCGATGAAACATCGCTCCAGCCTGAAGCGGCAGCACCACCGGCACTTTTGGGAGCGGCACCGGGCTCCACACCGCGAGGCCATGGACGCGGCCCGGCATGAGGTTGCGCTGATATTGACCGCCGAGTCTCTTAATTAAGCCGTCCATCTCCCGCGTCGCCTCCTGCATCAACAGAAGGTCGGGATCTTCCCGACTAATCAGCCGGATCACATCATCCAGGGACGCCCCGGTCAGGCGGAGCAGGTTCCAGCTGATCAGTTTGAACATTGCCGAGCATAAATGCGGGTGGCGCACAACTAGTGCAACCAATTTGTACGCATCCGTGTCCTTTTGCGCCCGTTCACAGATACGGCAGCATCAATCGTGCGCCCGCATCACGCAAGCGGATGGGCAGTGAACGGCCATCCAGGTCATCCTGAGTTAATTCCGAGGCGCGGCAACCCTCCATGATCGAGGTCAGCACACTCGCCAGAGTCCGGTCGTAAACCTCCATGCAGAGCTCAAAATTGAGGCGGAATGAGCGGATGTCCCAATTACAGCTGCCGATCAGGCACCACTCCCGATCCACGACCATGCTCTTGGTGTGATGGAATGGTGGCGGACTCCGCCAGATACGGACGCGATCGCCGAGCAGCGGGCCGATGTTCGCACGCGTCCCCCAATCCACCAACTTGTGGTTGCTCTTTTGTGGCAGAACCACATTCACCGTCACACCTCGCATGGCGGCCAGAGACAGCGCGGTGATCAGCCGCTCGTCCGGCAGGAAGTATGGGGTCATGACGTCGATGCTCTCCCGCGCGCAGGCCACTGCCTGGAGCACCGCGAACTCCACCTTCTCGAGATCCTCGTCTGGCCCGGAATCGATCACACGCGCCGATGGGCCCTCGCGCGGGGCAATCTGCGGCACCCATCCGGCACCCTTCAGGTCTTCGCCGGTCACGAAGGCCCAGTCATCCACGAAAGCTTCGGCCAATTGCGAGACGACCGGTCCGTCGATCCTAAAATGCAGATCTTGCACCGGCATCTTCGGCCGCGTGGCCATTACGTTCTCGTCGGCGATGTTCATACCGCCGGTAAAGGCAACCGTTCCGTCCAACACCAGGACCTTCTTGTGGTTGCGCAGGTTGATAAACGGCATCCGCCAGGGGAGGAGGGAGTGCATGAAGCGGGCGGCCCGGACGCCTTCTCCGCGCAACCGGCGATAGGTCGGTGACAGCAACCAGCAGCCACCGATGCCGTCGATGAGCACGCGCACCTCGACCCCACGTCGTTTGGCATCGATCAGGGCAACGATAAAGCGGCCACCCCAGGCGTCGTTTCGGAAGATGTAGGACGACAGGCCGACGCTGGATTTTGCCGCTTCGATCGCCGCCAGCATGGGCGGGTAAGCCGCGTCCCCGTTCTGGTAGATCGTCACCTGGGTCCCTGCAAGAAGCGGACGGGCGGTGATACGGCCGATCCCGCGAACTCAGCGGATCCATGCCTTCGGGTTCGCCGCGTGAATACGGAACGGCGGCGACGCTGTCGGGATCGTCGTCTGTCAGCCGGAGTTGGCGAGCGCGACTTCTTACGCGATTGACGCCAAACACCGCGTAGCTGATCGCGCCGAGGATTGGCGCAAACCAGACGAGCCCGATCCAGCCGACCGCGGACGCCACCTCCCGCTTGCGCAACAGGATGTGGACCGTCGTGCCGATCGCCAGTACCAGGCCAATCGCCGCGGTTACGTCCGCCCTAAGATGGAGCAAGTCTCGCCAGATGTCATTCACGATCGTCGGGCAGTGCTGGAGATCTCGTCGGGTGCATCGAAGTATTGAACCATTGCCTCAACGGGCGCCGTCCGCATTAAACGATGCAGCTAACAGCAAATTCGTGTTCGTGCCAGCCTCGTATAGGTCAGCCGGTGCCGCCGGAAGGCCGGCGGTTAAGTGTCCACCAGTGCCGTCAGTATTGCATCCCGATTGGCGGTATCGCCGACTGCGTGCACCGGCTGAATCGCGACATGGGTTGCCCCGGCGGCGAAATGAGCCCGAAGACCATCCTTCACCTGAGCGGCGGACCCCCACAGAACCATTGCGTCGATGAACCCGTCGGACCCGCCGTCCGAGAGGTCGGCCTCGGTGAAGCCCATACCGAGCCAGGCATTCCGGTAATTGTCCAGCACCATGTAGCGAGACAGTTCCTCGCGGCCCAGCGTTCGAGCCTTCGCGGGATCGGTTTCAATCGTAACCTTCTGCTCGATGGCCAGCCATTTGTCGGGCCCGAGGATTTTCGCCGCCTCCGCCGTGTGCCTAGGCGTCGTGTTGTACGGCACCGCGCCCCTGGTCATTTGCCCGGCCAGTTTCAACATCAGCGGACCCAGCGCTGCGACGCAGATCGGGAAATCTGCTGCATCTGCCTCACCTTTGATGATCCCATTCAGATAGGCCCGCATCGCCGGCACCGGCTTTTCATAGACATGGCCGCGGAGACCCTCAACCATCGGGACATGGCTGACGCCGAGGCCCAGGATGAACCGATCGCCGTACAGCTGGTTCAGGCTGATCATACCTCGACGCGAGGTGAACGCGTCGCGCGCATAGATTGACGCGATGGAACTGCCGATTTTCAGTTTCGAAGTCTGTGACAGCATATAGCCGGCGACGGTGAACAATTCATAGCCGCGCGCTTCCGGGTACCACAGTGTATCGTAACCAAGGTGCTCCACGGTCTTTGCGAAGGCGCTGATGGCCGCGGCATCTTTATGCTTATCGGTGGAGTACCAAACTCCCAGACGTCCCAGTTTCATTGGCGCGTTCCTGTTATATGATGTTTGTCGACCGGAAGCCGGCGATGTCGGATGGACTGTAGCCGAGTTCCGTCAGAACCTCCTCATTGTGCTGTCCGAACAGCGGCGGCGGCCGATCGATGCGCGGTCCACCGTGGCCAAACTTAAAGGCCGTGACCGGAACTGTGAAAGCCCCCGGGATGCCCGGCGCGCCGTCATAGCGATGCAGCAGACCACGTGATCCAAGCTGCGGATCCACCAGGGCTTCGCCCATGCTACGCACCCGCGAGGCCGGAACGTGGCGTTCCTGCAAGAATTCCTCCCATTCAGCGGCCGTGCGTGTCCGCATGAGCTCGGTCAGTGCCCGCACCTCCCGGTCGATGATCAACGTCGCGTTCATCATTGGTCCGCTTGATCAGGTCCGGCCGCTCCAGCACAGTCCAGAGACGTTTCTGCTGCCGCAAGTTTGAGGCCCCGAGCATGACGATGCCCTCGGCAGTCTGGTAGGCCATGGAGGTCGCGTGCGGCATCCGATTGCCCGACGGCTTTGGATGCTTGCCGTTTCGGAGATAGCCGGTGACATGGCTCGCCATCAGGATCATCGCCACGTCCAGCATCGCCATATCGACGCGTTGGCCCTCACCGGTGCGCTCGCGCTGAAATAACGCCGCAGAGAGGGCGAAGGCGCCCATTGTCCCGGTGGCGTAATCGATCGCCGGCGCGCCGATCTTGATCGGATTGACCTCCGGCGTGCCGGTCATCGCCATGATGCCTGAGGTAGACTGGATCACATGGTCGTAAGCGGTCCGCTCCCGCTTCGGTCCGCCCTGACCAAAAGCCGAGAACGACGCGTAAATCAGCCTGGGGTTTATTCTGCGAATATCTTCATAGCCCAACCCGAGGGCTTCCATCGCGCCAGGCCGATAGTTCTCCACCAGCACGTCGGCTGTGGCGGTCAGCTTCTTCAGTATTGTCCGCCCCTCCTCGGTCTTTAGATTCAGCGTGATGGCGCGCTTGTTCGATCCCTGGGTCAGGAAACCGGTACCCATGCCGGCATGGTTCAGCTCATTGTCGGTGCCGGAATCACGGCTTTGATCCGGCTCATTGGGATCTTCGACCTTGATTACATCGGCGCCCAGCAACCCGATCTGGTATGTGGCGAATGGGCCTGCCAAAACGTGGGTGATGTCGATAATTCGGACGCCTTCGAACGGACGCGTCATCGTTATCCTCCTGACGATCGCCGGACCGTGCCGCCTTGGCATCGCACCGTCAATCGCTTGCCCGAAGAGTGTCTGCCGCCGATCGCCGGGCGTTGGCCCTGGACGGATCCGGAGGTAAAGGATTTCCTTCACAAGATCGGTATGCCCGCCAAAGCGATCTCAGTGCCCGACCATGCCGCTTTAGCCTACGCCCTATTAATTTCGTGATGACAAATACTTGGCAGGAGTGATGTAAGGCTTCGATCAAAACGGCCATGCAGCGGCTTCCGCGGCCACGTTCTGCCCCAAGGCGTATTGAACGTGGCGACGCGTTTGCCGCCTTGACAGCCTTCACTGCCCGGGTTGATCTCAATGCTGAAATACTGAACTCCGGCGGAGTGAACCGTCGGTCGAGGAAGCGCCGACCATGAAAGCATGCAGTTCTGGTAAATCGATCATATCGATTTTCCCAACACATTATATCGATATAACGATTCGCGATTTGGGGTGCTTCCACGGCGGACCGTCGGATGTCTTCGCCACGCGAGAATTGCGAAGTTTTTTAGAGGCCGACGATCCGACGCGCAGCAACAACATCGCTTATTTGCTCAATATCTTTTCCCAGCGAGGCACAAATGTCGGTGTCCCCTGATCCCAAGCCGATCCTGCAGATGCGTAACGTCTCGAAGACGTTTCCCGGTGTGAAAGCGCTGCAGAAAGTAGAACTCACGGTTTATCCCGGCGAAGTGCACGCCCTAATGGGGGAGAACGGCGCGGGCAAGTCGACGCTGATGAAAATCCTGTCCGGGGCTTATGTCCCCGACCCCGGGGCGGAAATTCTCATTGATGAAAAGCCGATCCACATCAACGGCCCGCTATCGGCGAAAGAGCACGGTATCGCGATCATCTACCAGGAACTGGCGCTGGCGCCCAATCTGACAGTCGCCGAGAACATTTACCTCGGCCGCGAAGCGCAACGCGGGCCGACGATTGACCGCGCCGGCATGATCGCAGGCTGCGCCGACATCCTGACCAATCTGGGCGCGACCTTTGGACCCCGCACCGTGGTCGGGGACCTCTCCATTGCCGAGCAGCAGATGGTGGAGGTTGCGCGCGCTATCCATGCCCGCTCCCGCATTCTGGTTATGGACGAGCCGACCACCGCGCTGTCCAGCCGCGAAACGCAGCGGCTGTTTCAGGTGATTTTGCGCCTGAAGGCCGAAGGTCTCGCCATTATCTACATCTCCCACCGCATGGCGGAGGTGTACGAACTGTCGGAGCGCGTCACGGTGCTGCGCGACGGCGGCTATGTCGGCACTTTGAGCCGCGAGGAGGTCCGTCCGGAGAGCATCGTCCGCATGATGGTCGGTCGCGATCTGTCGTCATTCTACAAAAAGGAGCATCGCCCGGGATTTGCGGGAAAGCCTGTGCTTGAGGTAACCGACCTGGCCGACGGGCACCGCGTGAAGCGCGGTAGTTTTACGTTACATGAGGGAGAGGTGCTGGGCCTCGCAGGGCTCGTGGGCGCGGGTCGCACCGAACTCGCGCGCCTCATCTATGGCGCCGAACCGCGGACCGCGGGGGTCGTAAAACTTTTGGGCAAGCCGGTGAATTACCCCACACCCGCCGAGGCGATCGATGGCGGCGTCGTCTACCTGACCGAGGATCGCAAGGCGCAGGGCCTGTTTCTCGACATGACTGTCGGCGACAACATTAATTTGGGGGTTATCGGCCGCGACGCGAAAGCTGGGGGCTGGCTTGACCGCGCGCGTGCGCGGAAGCGATCGCTGGCCGCAATCAAGGCAATGAACATCCGCGTTCCCGGCCCGGAGACAACGGTCGGCTCCCTCTCCGGCGGCAACCAGCAGAAGGTGCTGCTGTCGCGGCTGCTGGAGACTAAGCCGAAGGTATTGATCCTGGACGAACCGACGCGCGGCGTCGATATCGGCGCCAAATCGGAAATCTACCGCATCATCGATGAACTCGCGCAATCCGGTGCAGCCGTGCTGGTCATCAGTTCAGAACTTCCGGAGGTCGTTGGGATCGCGGACCGCGTCGTGGTGATGCGTGAGGGCGAGACCCGCGGTGAGGTTGGCGGCGCCACCGGCATCCCCATCACCGAGGAGACCATCATGGCCCTCGCAACCGGCGTCGAAATGGAAAAGGTGGCAGCATGAGCGGCAGCGTCAGCGACGTTAAGCCCACCGGCCAGCGTGCGCGCAAGGCACAAATGCGGTCGTTCGTCCGCTCAATCGGCATGCTGCCGGTCCTGATCATCCTGGGCATTCTGATCCAGGCGGCTGGGGTCTATTTTACCGGCGAGGGCCGGTTCCTAACCTGGCAGAACCTGTCGATCGTTGCCCAGCAAGCCTCGATCAATGCAGTGCTCGGCGCGGGAATGACGTTCGTGATCCTCACAGGCGGTATCGACCTGTCGGTCGGTTCAATCCTCGCGGCGTCCGCGGTGGTCGCCCTGCTGGCATCGCAAGATTTCGGCTATCTCGGGGTTCTCGCCGGAATGCTGACCGGCCTCATTATCGGGCTGGGCAACGGCGTATTGATCGCGTTCCTGCGACTGCCGCCGTTCATCGTGACGCTCGGATCGCTGACCGCGGTG
Organism: uncultured Alphaproteobacteria bacterium; assembly: GCA_963772355.1. Taxonomy (GTDB): domain Bacteria; phylum Pseudomonadota; class Alphaproteobacteria; order Acetobacterales; family Acetobacteraceae; genus Rhodopila. The sequence continues at coordinate 41,318 of CAVYXX010000102.1, forward strand.
CGAGGCCTAGCGAGGCTGCTGGGAAATGACACGACGGTGTTCAACGCGGACCTGCCGTTCGCCTTTATTGGTAATAGCTCGATTCACATCGGTGACATCTTTTCCATACCCTGGTTGGTGGTCATCGCATTCCTGGTGATCTTTGGCTCTTGGTTGGTACTGCGCCGCACCGTCCTTGGCGTGCACATTTATGCGGTCGGCGGCAACGACAATGCAGCGCGGCTGTCGGGCATCAAGGTGTGGGCGGTGCTGCTTTTCGCCTACGGCGTGTCGGGCGTGCTGGCCGGCTTGGGCGGTGTGATGCAGGCCGCCAGGCTTTATGCAGCGAACGGTCTGCAACTCGGCCAGTCATACGAACTGGACGCTATCGCGGCGGTCATCCTGGGGGGAACCAGCTTTGTCGGCGGCATCGGCAGCATCTGGGGCACCCTGATCGGCGCGCTGATTATCGCTGTATTGACCAACGGGCTGATCTTGCTTGGCGTCACCGACGTCTGGCAGTACATCGCCAAAGGTGCCGTCATCATCGGTGCAGTGGCGCTCGATCGCTATCGGCTGCGGGGTTCGGCGCGCACCTGATCGGTTAGCATACCTGCGCGTCCGCCGATCCTGGCCAGGCGGCCGCGCGGGTTTCCAACAAGGCTCCAGGAGGGGACGGAAACGGTGTTCAGGAAAATTTTGCTCACCAGCGCTGCGCTGATTGTTGGCGCTCACGTCGCGTCAGCCAAAGACCTTAAGTCGATCGGTATTTCGCTCGGTTCGATGGGCAACCCGTTTTTCGTGGCTCTCGCGAAAGGAGCGGAGTTCGAGGCAAAAAAGACAAATCCCAACGTGAAGGTCACGGCAGTCGGCTTCGACTACGATCTGGGCAAGCAGAATACGCAGATCGATAATTTCATCGCTGCCGGCGTCGACATGATCTTGCTCAACCCCGGCGATCCGAAGGCGATCGAGCCGGCGATCAAACGAGCCCAGGCGGCCGGCATCGTCGTGGTCGCGGTGGATACCGCGGCGAAGGGCGCGAACGCCACGGTCGAAACCAACAACACACAGGCCGGCACGGTCGCCTGCCAGTATCTGATCGAAAAGATGGGCGGCAAGGGCGACATGATCATCGTCAATGGCCCACAGGTTTCCTCGGTGATCGAGCGGGTCAATGGCTGTAAGGAAGTTATCGCCAAGAATCCGGGTGTCAAATTGCTTTCCTTCGACCAGGACGCCAAGGGATCGCGAGACGGTGGACTTCAGGTCACCCAGTCGCTGCTGACCCGCTTCACGAAAGTGGACGGGTTGTTCGCCATTAATGACCCGACCGCAATCGGCGGCGAACTGGCAGCCAAGCAGATGCAGCGGACCAGCTTCCCGATCACCGCGGTGGATGGTGCCCCCGACGCCGAGACCGCGCTGAAGGACCCGAATTCAACACAGTTCGTCGCGACGGCCAGCCAGGACCCGTTCATGATGGCCCGGCTTGCGGTGCAGGAGGGCGTGGATCTGCTGAATGGCAAGAAGCCGGAGAAGGACCCGCTTCTGATGGACAGCAAGCTGATCACCCGTGAGAACGTGGCTGACTATAAGGGCTGGACCTCCGCTCGTTAGCGGGGCGCAAGGCTGATCCCGCTCGACCGCGTCATGGCTTGGCGGCGCGGTCGCTGGCCCCGGTAGGTAGCGCCATGCGCCGTTTCGATGCGATCGTGGCAATGGCGGCCGAGCGCCAGGGAGGGATGAGTGCGCTCGAGGACGCGCTCGCCGGATCTCAGTCCCGAACGCCGGAGGAGATCGCCGCTACGCCGGATCATCGCATCCTGGCTGCCATGACGCGGAGAATCTTCCAGGCCGGCTTCGCGTGGAAGGTTGTGGACGCCAAATGGGACGGCTTCGAGACAGCCTTCGACAACTTTGATCTCGACCATTGCGCGTCGATGTCCGAAGGACGTTTTGATGAACTACTGAAGGACAGCAGTATTGTTCGCAATGCAGCAAAGATCCGGTCGGTGACGCTCAATGGCCAATTCCTGCTTGATCTCGCTACGGACCACGGCAGCGCAGCGCGGTTCTTCGCCGCCTGGCCTGACGCCGATTATGTCGGGCTGCTCGACTTGTTGAAAAGACGCGCAAACCGCCTGGGCGGGGAGCCTGCGATGCGCTTTCTAAGATCGATCGGCAAACCCGGCTTCATCGTCACGCCCGAGGTCACCGCTGCGCTCATACGCGAACAAATACTGTCGGCAAAGCCTGCCGGAAAGCGCGATCTCGCGATCATCCAGGATGCTTTTAATCGATGGTCGGCTGAATCCGGGCGAGACCTGACAGCGATCAGCCGGATCCTGGCAATCAGCGTCGGTCCAACTGCCCATCGGCGGCTTCGCTAAGGGCCCGTCAGGGATCAACCGCTCGGTCTGAGCGATTGGACGGCTTGATAGTGTAGTTCCATTCGCCGCGAAAATCTGCCCGGACGATGTTTATGGCGGCCAGTTGTTCGTCCGAGACGACGATGCCTTTGGGATACTGGTTGTCGTCGAGTTCGCCGATCACCTTCAGGCCGGTCTTGGTCGTGGTGGCTCCGATTAGATCGATGATGACCTGATAGCTGACCAGCGGCTTGGCACGCCAGTTCATGGTGATGAACGAACACAGCCGATGCTCGATCTTGTTCCACTTGCTGGTTCCGGGCGGCAGGTGGTGGACCGTGATGTCAATATCCAGTTGGCTAGCCAGCTTTTGCAATTCGAGCTTCCACAGCCGCACGCGCGATCCGTTGCTGCCGCCCCCGTCGCAGGTGATCGTCAGGCGCTTGGCCGCGGGATAGCGCTTGCAGCCGATGTCCTGCCACCAGCGGCGGATCGACTGTACGGCAAACGCGGCGGTGTCATGGTTCATCCCAACACTGACCCAACCAGCGTTGGCGGCAAGGTCGTAGATACCGTATGGCACCGCCCGACCCAGTTCCTTGATCAGAAAATCATGCACGCGAACCGCTTCGGGTTCGCCTTGCGGACGCCATTCCCGGCCGGCGTTTTTGAAGTCTCCAACCAGTTCTTTCTTCTTCGTATCCACTGAAATCACCGGCTGCTGCGCCGCCAACGCCGTCGTCACGCTCTGATTGATATGGCTAAACTGCGCGTCCCGGTCGGGATGATCGCCACCCTCATTGGTCTTGCTGTTGGCTTGCAGACTGAACTTCTGCGCTTTTAACAATTCACCCACCACGGTGCGACTGACCCGATGCCCACGCGCCACAAGCTCCGCCGCCAACTGCCGCAGGCTCTTGCAGGTCCAGCGCAACGGCGACATCGGATCGCCCCTGGCGCCGGGTTCGACCAGCGCCATCAGTTCGCGCAATAGGTCAGGGTTACTGACGACCAGTGGCTTGCGTCCGCCCCCCGCACGTCGCACCCGGCCTGCCAACAGACCACCTGCCTCAGCCAGGTCTTTCAGGCCGCGCCCGATCGTGCTGACCGCGATGCCGGTCGCTCCCGAGACGGCAACGATCCCCCCGTAGCCCGCCGCTGCGGCTTCGGTGGCGGCAAACAACCGTCGTTCTCGCTCGTTGAGGTGCGGCGACAAGGCGGTAAATCGGTCACGAATTCGGGGCTGGATCGATCATCCACGAACATTATCGTTCGCCGCCTCTGTCGAGAATCCCGGCTCTAAAGGTCAGCCGACGCGAGTCGGTTGTTCCCGGACAGGCCCTAAGTAATACTCGCAGTCCTGGAAGAAAATTCGGGGATGGCCGCCCCCGAAATCACCGGGGCTCGAGCCGCTGGTGCGAACGACGGCTGACGAAATCGTGGGTCCTTCTTTGAGCATGTACGACAGGGGATGGTGCCTTGTTGGGCATCGACGCCGAGCGCTCCCGCGCGGAAACTAGCGAAGCTGCCTAAGGAGATCGAGTTTGCCACCTAGCGGGCAACTCCTGGCATCGGTCTTGCACCGTCGATCAGGTCCAGTTGGATCAATGGAGATAAGAGATGACACCTGACGCCCTCAGCCGTCGCAGCGCGCTCAAGCTGGGGACCGCATTCTCGGCCGGCGCGCTGGCTACGCCTTTTATCCTTCGCAACGGGTTGGCGGCTGCCCCAATCAAGCTTGGCAGCCTGCTCGATGGGTCGGGCCCGATCGGCGTAAGCGGGTCTCGCATGATCCAGACGACGGAATATGCGGTCGGGCTGCTGAACGCGGCAGGCGGATTGCTTGGCCGTCAAATCCAACTGATCAATTACGATACCCAGTCCAGCATGCAGCTCTATTCGCAATACGCGCAACAACTGGTCCTGAAGGATCGGGTAGACGTCATACAGGGCGGTATCACCTCGGCATCCCGGGAGGCAATCCGGCCTACCCTGGACCGCTATAAGACGCTATATTTCTACAACACCCAATACGAGGGTGGTGTGTGTGACCGCAACGTGTTCTGCACCGGAACGACGCCGGCGCAGACTGTCGACCACGTCGTGACCTATGCCCAGAAGACCTGGGGCAAGAAGGCTTACATCATCGCCGCCGACTACAACTATGGCCAAATCACCGCCAAATGGATGACGAAGTTCGTCCGCGACGGCGGCGGCAGCGTGGCGCGGACCGACTTCTTCCCGCTCGATGTCACCGACTTCTCGTCGGCGATCAGCCGCATTCAGCAGGCTGCTCCCGACTTCCTGCTGTCCGCATTGGTGGGTTCCAATCACGAGGGCTTCTACCGGCAGTGGTCGGCGGCCGGCATGAAAAACAAGATCCCGATGGCCTCGACGGTGTTTGGCCTGGGCAATGAACTGATGAGCATGGACGCCGCGGCCACCAATGGCATCGTCACCTGCTACGGCTGGTACAACGACCTCGGCACGCCCGCGAGCGACGCGTTCGTGCAGGGCATGCAGGAAAAATACGGCGCCGGCGTCACCGATCTCGGTGAACTGGATTCCGCCACCTATGAGGGCATCATGATCTGGGCCGAGGGCGTGAAGAAGGCCGGTGCCGTCGAGCAGCAGAAAGTAATTGCGGCGCTGGAAACCGGCATCGTGATCGAGGGTCCGTCCGGCAAGGTGACGATGGATCCCAAAACGCACCACACCATCCGCAACGCCTATCTCGCGCAACCGGCGGACCGCAAATGGCAGATCATGGCGACCTATCCGGACCAGTATCCGGCTGACACCGGAGGCGCCTGCGATTTGATGAAGAACCCAACCACCAACAAGCAGTTTGAACCGAGCATCTAAAGCATGGATCTGATTGGGCTGCTTGCGTTCAATGTGCTGACCGGTATCGCCACCCTGGTGCTGATCACACTGGGGCTGGGCGTCATCTATGGCATGATGCGGGTCATCAATCTGGCACATGGCGAATTCATGATGCTGGGCGCCTATACCGCCGTCACCGCTTATCAGGCCGGCGTCAGCATCTGGATTTCGATGCTTGTCTTGCCACCGATACTGGTCGGCGTCGTCGGGCTGGTGCTGGAGCGTACCCTGATCCGGTTCTTGTACGGTCGCATCATCGATACCATGTTGGCGACCTGGGGCGTCAGTCTCGGATTGACCGGCCTGATGGCTACGATTTTCGGAAATGTCGTGCGTGCCGTTCCGACCCCGACGGGCGGTTTCAGCATTGGACGTTACGGTGCAAGTCTTTATGGGCTCGTCATCGTCGCCACCGCCCTCGCCGGGCTGGCCGGCATGCTGGCGTTGCTGCGGTATACAAAGTTTGGCCTGATCCTGCGGGCCACCATGCAAAACCCCAACATGGCAGCGGCGCTCGGGGTTTCGCCGCCGATCATCTATATGGCAGCCTTCGCGCTCGGGTCCGCGCTTGCCGGGCTGGCGGGTGGCGTGCTGGCGCCGATCTCGGGAGTCTCGCCCGGCATGGGTGCGGCGTACATCGCACGGGCCTTCATCACGGTCCTGGGTGGCGGCCCGGCGATCATCACCGGCACCGGCCTTGCGTCATCGGCCTTCGGAATGATCAACCAACTCGTTTCGTTCCAGACGACGCCGGTGATCGGTGACGTCGCCTTGCTGGCAGCCGCGATCGTGATGATCCGAGTCCTGCCGCAGGGCATAACCGGACGGTTTCTGCGGAGAAGTCTATGAAGGCGCCGGCGGCCTTTATCGCATCCGGCTGGGCTGGCTTCATCGCGATGCTCGTCGCCGGACTGCTTCTGATGTTCGGCCTGCCTCAGGTCCTGGACCTGTTCGGGATCGTCCAGATGACCGTCTTCGTGGCCATGGCGATGTTTGCGCTCAGCCAAGGCTTTCTTTGGGGCTACGGCGGTATCATGTCGTTTGGCCAGGCGGCGTTTTTCGGTCTCGGCGGCTACGCCTATGCGATCGCCGCGCTCAATCTTGGCGAGAGCACCGCGCCGGTGATGCTGGCCGTCGTGGCCCCGATGATCTTCGCCACCCTCCTTGGTTATTTCATGTTCTACGGCCGCATCAGCGATGCCTATATCGGTGTCATTACACTGACGGTTTCCATCATTCTGTTTGAGCTGGTCAACTCCACCTCTGGCAACGCCTATCATATCGGAAGCGCCGAGCTGGGCGGGTTCAATGGGATCCCAGGCGTGCCGCCGCTGAACTTCCCGGGCGATGCATCCAATCCGCTGAGCCCGGAGCAGACCTGGTACGCAGCGATGGGCACGCTGATCGTTGTCTACGCAATGCTGCGAGGCATCCTGGCAAGTCGCTTCGGCCGTGTCGTGGTCGCAATCCGGGAGAATGAAACGCGAGCAATGCTGCTAGGCTATGATCCTCGTCTGTATAAATTGCTGACTTTCATAATCTCCGCCGGCGTGGCAGGCATGGCCGGATGCCTGTTTACCAACTGGGGCGGGTTCATCAGTCCGACGGTGTTCGGCCTGACCATGTCGGCCCAGGTCATCATCTACGTTCTAGTAGGCGGCCTCGGGACGCTGCTCGGGCCAATACTTGGCGCGGTAGCGATTCAGTATCTCATGATCCAGGCGGGCTCCCAGAACGCTGTCGATCCCAACCTTGGGCTCGGCGTGGTGCTTGTTGCCTTCGTGCTGCTGGTGCCCCAAGGCATCGTGCCGATGTTCCGGGATCGGTTGCTGCCTATGCGCAAATCCCAATCGCGAGACATACCGGCGGCCGGCGCGGCGGAGGCTAGACGATGAGCACGCCGCTGCTGGAGGCGCGCGGGGTCACGATGCGGTTCGGTGGAGTTACCGCCGTTCAATCGGTCGATCTGACCCTGCGTGAAGTTGAACTCCGTTGCTTAATCGGGCCGAATGGCGCGGGGAAAAGCACGTTCTTCAAGATCCTGACCGGGCAGCTCACGCCGACTGAAGGAACGATTCTGTTCCGGGGACAGGATATCACCGGAGCCAATCCGCATGAGATCGCCCGGCTCGGCGTCGGGATCAAAACCCAGGTCCCGAACGTGTTCAACGGGCTGTCGGTGCAGGAAAACGTCTTCATCGGCGCAGCGCGGCGCAAGTCCGTGGCACGCGCTCGCCGCATCGTCGATGAGACGCTGTCCCGGCTGCAACTGGGTCCGATCGCCGGTCGAACGGTGGGTCAACTCGCCCATGGTCAGCGGCAATGGGTGGAAATTGCTACCGTCCTGGCGCAGGAACCCGATCTGATCCTGCTGGACGAACCGGCTGCCGGAATGAACCACACCGAGGTTCAGCGAACCGCCGAACTGATCCGGGAGATCAACCGCACGCATGCGCTGGTGGTTGTGGAACACGACATGCAGTTCATTCGCATTATCGCCAAGACGGTTACGGTGTTCAACCAGGGACGCGTGCTGATGGAAGACGATGTCGGTCATGTCCTGGCCGATCAGCGTGTTCGAGATGTCTATCTCGGCAAGCAGGCGGCATGACGATGCTTACGGTGTCCCGGCTACACTCCGGCTACGGGCGAATCCCGATTCTCGTGGGGGTGACGCTGTCGGTAAGCGACGGCGAGATCGTCGGCGTTCTCGGCCATAACGGCATGGGGAAGACAACGCTGCTGCGGACCTTGATGGGCTATCTACCGGCGACCGATGGCAGCGTGCATTTCAACGGTGAGGACATCACCCGGTTATCGCCAACCGCCCGCGCACGCAGGGGCATCGGATACGTGCCGCAGGGACGCGAGATTTTTTCGACCCTGACCGTCGCCGAAAACTTGCGCATGGGTTGCCTGCGGCTGCCGCACAGCCGGCAGACCATCGATGCGATACTGGCTGATTTCCCGCGCCTCACGCGGCTTCTGGACCGGGCAGGGGGTGCATTGTCGGGCGGAGAACAGCAATTACTTGCACTGGCACGTTGTCTTTGCGCCGAACCGCGATTGATTCTGCTGGACGAACCGACAGAGGGTATACAGCCGTCGATTATCGAAGAGATGATCGAAACGTTGCTGACCGTGCGGCGACGACGCCCCGTCACCTTGGTCTTGGTCGAACAGAATCTGAACTTTATCGCGTCGCTCGCGGATCGCATCCTGATTCTGCAGAAGGGCGAGGTGACGCGGGAAATACCGCCCGAGATTGCGCGGGACCGCGCGATGATGGATGAATTCGTCGGAATGGCCTGACCCAGGGAGACCCGGAAATGACGACAGAGACCATTAAGATCCCCACGCTGGACCAACTTCGTGCCACTGCCAAATCACTCGGTTTTACTATGAGTGACGCAGAACTGGCTGCGCATCGGGAGTGTCTGCTTCCGAGTTTCGCGGCTTACAACATCGTGGATCGGATGCCGGATGAGGTGCCGGCGGTGAAATACCCGCGCACGCCCGGCAGCCGGCCGAGTGCCGAGGAAAATCGGTTTGGGGCCTGGTATGTGAAGACCAGGATTGAAGGGGCGCCGAGTGGCAAGCTCAAGGGCAAGACTGTTGCCGTCAAGGACAACATTTGTGTTGCGGGCGTGCCGATGATGAACGGCGCCTCCACGCTCGAGGGTTATGTGCCCGATGTCGATGCGACCGTGGTGCAGCGCATCCTCGATGCCGGTGGCACAATAGTCGGCAAGAGTGTTTGCGAGTATTTCTGCTTCTCTGGCGGCAGTCACACAAGTTCCAGCGGGCCGGTGCACAACCCGCGCCGCCATGGCTACTCCGCTGGTGGCTCGTCCTCCGGCAGTGCGGCGCTTGTGGCGGCTGGTGAAGTGCCGATGGCGCTAGGCGGCGACCAAGGCGGATCGATCCGTATGCCTGCCGCCTTCTGCGGCATCTACGGCATGAAGCCGACCCATGGTCTGGTGCCCTATACCGGCATCATGCCGATTGAGCTCACCCTCGATCATACCGGCCCGATGACCGCGACAGTCGAGGACAACGCGTTGATGCTGGAAGTGCTCGCCGGTCCCGACGGGCTCGATCCGCGCCAATATGGCGGCCAGAGCATGCCGTACCGCGACGCGCTGGGGCAGGACGCGAAAGGGCTTCGGATCGGTGTCGTCGAGGAGGGGTTTGGTCACGCGCATTCGGAGGCACAATCCGATGCGGTGGTGCGCGAGGCGGCGGAGCGTCTGCGCGGCCTGGGCGCGAGCGTTGAAATGATAACGATTCCGATGCACCGCCTGGGTAACGCCATTTGGCTGCCCATCGCCGCCGAAGGGGCGACAGCGCAGATGATGCTGGGCAACGGGTTCGGCTTCAACTGGCAGGGCCAATACGTCGTTTCTCTGATGGATGCGCACTCAGCTTGGCGGCAGCGCGCCGATGAGCTGTCTGATACGCTCAAGAACACGATGCTGCTTGGCCAGTACATGACAACGCACCACCGGGGCCGGTACTACGCCAAGGCGCAAAACCTCGTGCATGCCTTGAAGCGCGCGTATGACGACGCGTTGTCGCGGTTCGATCTGCTGATGATGCCGACATTGCCGATAACCGCGTCACCGTTGCCGGCAGCCGATGCCCCGATTTCAGAAATCATCCAGCGGGCGTTTGAAATACTGCCCAACACGGCGCCGTTCGACTGCAGCCACCATCCGGCGATGAGTGTGCCGTGCGGCATGGTTGATGGACTACCGGTCGGGATGATGCTGGTTGGAAAGCCATATGCCGAGCAGACCATCTACCGCGCCGCCGCGGCGTTTGAGCGCGGGGTCGACTGGAAGACGATCAAGGGTTGAACGCGGGCGGGTTTTCCCGGCGGACCATCTGGCTCTGCCGGGAAGTCTTCTGCGTGCTTGGCGCTAGGCCCTCGGTGGGGTTCAGATTTTCAGCGGACCTGCGACCTCACTCGTTCGCTGAAGTCTCTCGATCAGCGACGGAACCTCGCTAGCCGGCCTCGGGCGGCTGAAAAAGTAGCCCTGAACCTCATCACATTTTTCTTCCCGCAAGCGGTCCAATTGTTCCTGAGTCTCCACGCCCTCGGCGATCGTCTTCATGCCCAGGCTCTGTCCCAGACCGGTAACCGCTCGGATGATCGAGATGGACCCATTATCCGTCAACAGATCACGCACGAAGGACTTGTCGATTTTGATCTTGCCGAACGGAAAGCTGCGCAGATAGCTCAAGGACGAGTATCCGGTCCCAAAATCATCGAGAGCCACACACACCCCCATCGAACGCAGCTGATGCAGGGCCGTCAGAGTATCGGCCGTATCCCGCAGCAAAACCAACTCAGTGATTTCCAATTCTAGTCGGTCCGGTCGCAAACCCGATGCCGCAAGGGCCGCTTGTACGCTCGAGACAAGATCGCCCTTCTTGAATTGAACCGGCGAGAGGTTAACCGCAACGCTAATCCCCGCCGGCCAGTTTTCTGCCTCAAAACATGCCATCCGGAGCACCCACTCCCCGATGGCACCGATCATGCCGGTTTCCTCAGCGACCGGGATGAAGTCCAAGGGCGAGACCAAGCCGCGGACAGGGTGATTCCAACGCAGCAAAGCCTCAAAGCCGGAGACACTGTCGGAGGTCAGGTCAATTTGCGGCTGGTAGTAAAGTTCCAATTCGTTGCGGGCGAGCGCACCCTGGAGGTCAGCCTCCAATACCCGGCGTAAATGAATACGGGCGTCCATCTCCGGCTCGAAGAACCGAACCGTGCCGCGCCCCTCGGTCTTCGCCAGATAAAGCGCAATGTCGGCGTCCCGCATCAACGTCTCATATGAGATGCTGTCGCCCGATACCACTGTGATCCCGATGCTGGCTCCCGACATGATCTGACGCTCCGCGACGTCAAACGGTTTGCGAAATGCCGCGATGAGACGGCTTGCGAGAACTTCCGCGTCTTCGGGCTGATGGACGGCGATCTGGATGATGGCAAACTCATCCCCACCCAGGCGCGCGACGGTGTCCACGTCGCGCACGCAAGACTGCAGCCGGTCAGCAACGGCCACCAGCAGTCCGTCGCCGACGGGGTGCCCCAGTGTGTCATTGATCTGCTTGAAGTTATCCAGATCGAGACAGATCACCGCGAATTCGGTTCCTCGACCGGCCATGGCGATGGCAAGTTCCACACGTTCTCGGAACAGCATTCGGTTGGGCAATTTGGTCAGTGCGTCATGGTGGGCCATGAACACGATGCTCGCCTCAGCTTGCTGTCGCTCGGTGATGTCCTCGTGGATGGCGACCCAGCCGCCGTCGGGCATCGGCTGGTGGTGGATGGCGACAACCCGGCCATTTTTCAGTGGAGTAACAGCGGTGGAAGGCTGATGGTCGGCGATGGCCTTGTCCCGCCAGGCAAGAAATTCGGCCTCCGACATATCCAGCGCGCTTCCCGCGGCATATCGATCGTTCACGATCTGCTCCAGTGATTGGCCTGGGCGCGTTAACTCGGGTGGTAGATTGTAGATCGCGGCATAGCGCCGGTTTGACAGCACCAGCCGTTTGTCGGCATTGAACAGGCAGACACCCTGCGACATGCTGTCCAAAACAGCGTTGAAGTGCCGGCGGCCGAGTTCCAGATCCGAATTTAGCTGCAACAGCTTTGCCGTGGCCGCAACTTCCGCCGTGATATCGCGCCCGGTCCCGCGATAACCGCGGAACACGCCGTTCCGATCAAGAATCGGATCACCATTTGTGCTGATGAAAAGATGCTCCCCGTTTGGCCCAATACGTTCCCAACGGAAATTGCGAAAAGGGAGCCTCGCGGCGAGTTCAGCCCTATGAGCCGCCCAGCGTTCTTCGTGCATCGCGGGATCGGCCAGCTCCCATGGAGTTTTGCCGATGTCTTTTGAGACGGTCACGAAATCGGAAGCGGATTTCAAGCGCAGGTCGGCGTCCAGCTCCCATAGCCAGTCTGCCGACATTTCTGCGTAGGCGCGCAAAATCTGCTGATTCTCACTTAAGCGGATCGCGGCGATCTCCAGCTTGCCGTTCTGTATCGCCTGCCGCTTGAACTGACGCGCCAACATCCAGAACAAGCCGGCAAAGATAAGGGCGGCAGTCGAAGCGAAGCCTGCGACATAGACTGCTTCCCTGGACCACTGAGCGAATATATCTGCTTCACCCATCTCGACGTCGACGACTAGCGGATACTCAGTCAGCGGATGCACTGTGACGACGCTCGAAATCGCGCCGAAGGTGTTCTCAGTGAAGTAACTTCCGCCGCCTTCGATGACGCGCAAATACCAGGGTGAAATATATGGAAGCCTTGCCCCAACAGCCATCTCCGGATTGGGGTAGCGCATCAGTATTGTGCCATCGCGACGCAGGAGGATGACGGACTCCATGGTATGCTCGCCGGCCGCCTGGTAGAAAGCGTTCAACGATTTAATATCTACTATTCCAAGAACCAGCCCGCAAAATTTGCCGTCCCGCCCATTGATACGACGTGCGAAGAACAGGCTTGGCCTCCCAGAGATGCGGCTTTTCGAAACCGAGCCGACAAACAAGCCGGGATCGTCATGTTCCTTGAAATAGTTATAGTAATCTCGATCGGACGCATCCACGGCTGGACCGGGCAAATCCCGTGACGAGTTCAGCGAATGACCATTGGCGTCGATCAGGACGATGGCATCGACCTGTGGGACATTCGTCACTCGCTCTGCCAGGTAGCTGCGAAAGTCCTGGGTTGCTAACTGTTGTTGAAAGTCTCCCGGGGTTACGACGTTAAGAAGGGCGACCCGTGACTGCACCTGGCGAAGGATCAGATCTATCACTTGCGTATAGCGAGAGGTCTGTTCGGAGAGAACGACGCCTATGCTATTCATTTCGTGCTCGTGCTCTTCGAGCGCCGCCTGGCGCTCGTGCCAGATCAAGAGACCCGCGGTCGTACCTATTCCGACAACGATCAGGACGCTCAGCAACATGGTCGCGCGTGCGGACCGGAAAACCTCCAAGCAGCCCTTGAGCCAGCCGACCAATCCCATTCCGGTTAACGCGCCTCCCATTGGCCAATTCGTTCCATTGTCCGCCCAACGCTCATTCAAAGCCAAGTTAAGTTAAGCGTGCACGAGCCCTCCGCTGTGCGGTGCGACCCTAGGATAATGCTGGTTGATGAAAGGTTAATGCCGTGCAACTTCTACCGAAACAGCGGATGAACGCTTAAATCGGAGCCGATAAGTCGATGCGACCACCCAAGGGCAGCGCAAGGCGCTAGTCGGCGAAGGTTTTCACCTGAACAAGACATCCAGGTCAGGGCCGCAGCAAGGTGCGCGCGACCGCGTCCTTCCAGCCGCGATATCTTTCGGAACGCTCCGCCGCGCCCATCGCCGGTTCGAAGCGCCGCTCGGCGGTCCATTGCGCCGAGAATGTCTCGATATCCGGATATAGACCAGCCGCCTTGCCGGCGAGATAGGCCGCGCCGACGGCCGTTGTCTCCAATCCGAACGGCCGATCCACCGGAGCGGCCAGAATGTCGGCGAGGAACTGCATCGTCCAGTCGCTCGCGCTCATGCCGCCATCCACCCGGACGACAGTGTCGCCTTGCCATTCGGCACCAAGATCGGCCCGCATCGCCTCCAAGAGGTCGCGGGTCTGGTAGGCGACACATTCAAGGACGGCTCGCGCGAGTTCCCTCCGCGTCGTGCCCAGTGTGATACCGGTCAGCAGCGCCCGCGCCTCACTGTCCCAGTGCGGAGCGCCGAGGCCCACGAAGGCGGGCACCATATAGACCCGTTGCGCTGGATCCGCTGCAGCCGCGAGTGCGCTGGTCTCGGCGGCAGATTCGATCAGGCCGAGACCATCCCGCAGCCACTGAACCGCCGCCCCCGCCACAAAAATCGACCCCTCGAGTGCATAGGTGCGCACGCCGTCGAACTGGTACGCAATGGTGGTTACCAGACGCTGAGAACTGACAATCGCCTTCCGTCCAGTGTTGAGCAGAGCGAAGCAGCCGGTCCCGTAGGTGGATTTAACCATGCCGGGCTTGAAGCATGCCTGCCCGATCAGTGCTGCCTGCTGATCGCCGGCGATACCGCGTACGGCTATTGGCCCGCCAAACAGCGCCGGCTCGGTGTCACCAAACGTGCCGGCACTGTCCCGGACCTCGGGCAGTATCGCACGCGGAATGCCAAACAACGCTAGCAACTCGGGATCCCAGTCGCCGCGATGGATGTCGAACAGCAGTGTACGTGAGGCGTTCGTGGCGTCGGTTGCATGAACGCCGCCGCCGGTCAGCCGCCACAGCAGGAAGCTATCGACCGTGCCGAAGGCCAGCGACCCGGCCTCGGCGGCGGGGCGAGCTCCTGCAACATTGTCGAGCAGCCATGCTATTTTGGTAGCGGAAAAATACGGGTCGAGCCGCAACCCGGTCCGCGCCGCGATCAGCGCCTGATGTCCCGCACTCTCAAGGGCCGCGCACATGGCAGTGGTTCGGCGATCCTGCCAGACAATGGCGTTGTGGATCGCCTTGCCGGTGCGACGGTCCCAGACCACCGCTGTCTCCCGCTGGTTCGCGATGCCGAGGGCCACGATGTCGGCAGGTGTAAGCCCGGCTTTTGACAATACCTGCCGCGCGGTTGATAGCGCGGCCGTCCAAATCTCCTCGGGGTCGTGCTCGACCCAGCCGGGCCTTGGGTAGAACTGCGTCAACTCCTGCAGAGCCGTGCCGACCGGAGTGACTTTAGCGTCGAACAGGATCGTTCTGGTGGAGGTAGTCCCCTGATCGATGACGAGAATATGCCGAGCCATTGGCTGTTGGTTCTCTTGCGTTTTTATTCGAGGAGCAGACCAACGAGTTTCTTTCGTCGCGCGACGTCCCATGGTAACCACTTTTACGCCAGGGCCGACAAACCGCCAAAATCGAACGAGCAGCACGGCGGGGATCTGAGCCGATCCGGCGGCTGAAAATCGATGGCCGCGGAACGCGGGCCGGCTGCCAAAGGCCGAACGTGACGCTCGCACCGGTGCAAGGGCGTGCGGCTCAGTAATGCCCCTTGACCGCGGACCGTTACGAGCCCGAGGGTTGCCAGCCGATCCAGTCGCAGAACGCCCGGCCCATCACCAGGTCCAGGTCGGCGCCGTGCAGCCAGGGCAGTTCCTCGGTGAACAGGGTCACGCACTGGCGCCACGTACAACGCATACGGGTGATGTCGGTGCCCCAGAACATGCGTCGCGGGCCGAACGCGTCAAACACACGGTGCAACGCGTCGTGTATGCTGCGGAACGGATACGGGTCCAGTGCATACCCAGCCTGGCCGGTCGCCTTCACCGCCACGTTCGGATGCCCAGCCAATGCCAACAACTGCGGCAGGTTGCGATAGGCCGCGTCCGCCCCCTCTGTCGCGCGCGGCACCCCCATGTGATCGGATGCTAACCTTCAGTCCGGGATGACGCTCCGCGATCTCGCCGACCCGCGGCAGGAACGCCGATGCCTGCAGAGAGACCGGAATGTTCAGCCGCTCGGCCACAGGAAACAGCCAGTCCAGCGTGCCGTCATCCGGCCAGGCCTGCGACCGCGGATCAGAGAAGTAAAATCGCAGTCCCTTCATCCCGGGCCGGCTTTTCCAGCGTTCGAGCAAAGCCCGCTGCTCCGGCTGATCCAGATAAACCCAACCCATAATGGCGAAGCGATCGGGATGGGCGCGTGCCGCTTCGACGGCCAACTCGTTCGAATTCAGGGTCCCACATCACGGGGTGGATCACTGCGCGATCGACGCCGGCGGCGCCCATGGCCGCCAGCGCTTCCTCCTTCAGATAAGGTGTTTGGCGGTGATGGGCGGATGGTGTGCCCTTGGCCCAGAGATGGATCTGCGCGTCAGCAATCATCATGGTGGCTGGCTTTCGTTGGACGGTGGAAAACGGTGCCTCCCGCGTGCACTGTTGGCTAGAGTGAACTCATCTGCCGCTTTGAGAGGTCGGAAATCGCAGTGCGGCCTGCGATTCCGATCCCCATCCTAAAGATCAAGCGGTCAGGCGGTCGCGATCACTCGGCCGGGAACATCCCTGGCATGGCTGCCAAGCCCCAGACGAAGTCATAGGTCATATAGGGGCTCTGCACCTTGACCTGCCCGATCGGAGCATCGCCGATCGCCTTGTTCGCGGCCGCTCGGGCCGAGGTGCCCGATCCCACTACGGTGTACGACGCGTTGGCATGGCAGGCGATGCAAGAGGCGCTGGAGATCGACACGCCGGCGGCGATCCGTTCAGTCAGGCTATTGCCGTCCAAAATCGGCTTACCCTTGCTGGCCGATTGGGTCGAGACGAAATCGACCTGGGTTTCCTTCAGGCAGTAGTTGTTCCACACCCGGTCCACATGTCCCGCCTGCAACTTCACTACAAGCGCCGGCGATTTCGCGCAGTCCGGATACAAAGTGTCGGGCTGGGGGGACGGCGGGAGCGGCACGGGTGCGATCGCCGACAGGTTGGGCTCGATCCCATAATCGTCATAGCACCCCATAGTGTCGCAGCGGCCCGGGTTCCACTGATGCTCGAAGGTTGCCCACACCCAGTTTGGGTATGCCTTGGTCTTGATGCTGAGATGCATCGCCACCAGCGCGTATTCGACGCCGGCTTGTGTGATGTGGTAGTAGCTCGCCGCCACCTCGTTGTCGGTAACGGTTTTGCCGTTGTTTTTGAGCCACTGGATCACGGTCGACAGCGGGATCCAGTCCGCCTTCAGCTCCACCGCGCCATCCGGGAAGGCCGGAATCGCGCCACCCGACTTATAGGCTGAAATGACCCCGGCCTGCGTGTTAAGCCGATGTTTCACGATGTGATCGTATGACAGCGGATTGCGCCGGACCTCCTCAGCCACACAGCCAAAGGGCGGCTTGGCCGTGGCCGGCGTCGGGAAGTAGGCGGCGGGCGGCGGCGTGGGTGGCGGTGTGATGTCGGGATTCGGCTGCGCCGGCGCGCAGGGCACCGGCAGCGGCACGGCCAACTGCCCGCGGGAGCGAAGCCCGCCCGGCATGTGCGCCAGCCCCAGTATGCTGGCTTGGAACCGTGGGGCCTGTGCCGCGGCGAGCCCAACGGAGGGCGCACTAAAGGTCTCGGCGTCGGTTTTCCAGGTCTCGAAGCGCAGCTGATGACCCGCAGCCGGGGTGACCGCGCGGATAAGTTCCTCCCAGCTCTGCTGGTCCAGGGCGGCGCCTGGCGAGTAGCCGACGGATTGGGCGTGCGCGGTACTAATCGTTGCAAGGATCATCGCCGCGACGATCGTGCGCCAAACGAAGTGTCGTTTCATGCTTGTTCCTCCGCGTTCAGATTATGTGTGTGGACTTGCACCTTTGGGGTCCGGGTGGTTTGAACCCAGATTTTTCCATATGTGAAGGGCTCCCTCCTCGCAAGGTGTTTCCAGCGCTTTGATCGGATCGCTTGCGTCCATAAGTCCGGCCTGGTTGGGGGATCGCACGTGAACGCTGGCCAAGATAGTTTGCCTCGTTAGGATGCTGAGGGATCTGACCGATACGTGGTTGCGCGGCGTCAGAACGCCCCAGGTTGGGCAGCTTGAAAATGGGACATGCGCGCCCCGGATTAATTCCTACGAATTGCTCCGACAGGCACGCGACATGGCGTGTCAGGATGCGTATAGCAGCAACGCGCAGTATCGCGACAGGCGTGGGGCTTCGTGTAGTGGATGTACAGTGCTATCATTCCCTCGACCGCAGTGGGGGACGTTGCCGTGAGCGACAACACGATCGACTACAGTAGATTGTTCAGTAGAGAGCTACCTGCCCCGGCGCCGCGCTGGGTGTCATTTCCAAAATACTATTTTATTGGCGGCAATAACGATCCCGAACAAATTCCGATCGAGGGCCTGATCGACGCGGCAGCTTCTGTACCTGCGCCGGGAAGGGTCGAAATTGGCGATCTACAATCTCGGGCTAGGACCTCAAGGTTTTCCTGGCCTGCGCCAGTTCGTCGCCGACAAGTGCGAGCGGCAGCGTGGCATCAAGGCGCCGATCGATGACATCCTGATCACGACCGGATCCGGCCAGGGTATCGACATGATCAGCAAGCTTCTAGTCAATCCAGGCGATACGGTGCTGACCGAGGAATATTGCTACCAGGGGGCCATCAACAGGTTCCGCAAACTGGGAGCAGAGTTGGTAGGAATGCGCCTGGATGGGGACGGTATCGTCATAGAAGCACTGGCGAGGCAACTTGCTGACCTGAAGGTGCGCGGGATTACGCCCAAGTTCATCTATACGATTCCGACGATCCAGAACCCGACTGCCAGCATCCTACCGCTCGACCGGCGCCACGCCCTGCTCAGGTTGGCTCGGGAATACAATGTCGCCGTCTTTGAAGATGAGTGCTACGCCGATTTGCTATGGGACGGTATCGAGGCGCCGCCAGCGCTGTATGCACTGGACCCAGGCTGCGTCGTTCACATTGGTTCATTCTCCAAGTCGCTCGCCCCGGCACTGCGGCTTGGCTACTTGATCAGTGGCTGGGACATCATGAGCCGCCTATTGCCGCTGAAGGGCGACAGTGGCACCGGCGCGCTAGATCAGATGATTGTCGCCGAGTATTTCTCGCGGAATTTCGATCGTCATGTGACGAATCTAAATGCCGTGCTGCGCGAGAAGCTCGATACCATGACCGAGGCCGTCGCTCGGGAGTTTGGATCGGAGGCGGAATGCTGGGTGCCGAAGGGAGGAATCTTTTTGTGGATCAAGCTTCCACCGGATGTGGACGTTCGAAATCTGGTCAAGCCTGCCGCTGCAGCGGGTATCGCGTTCAATCCGGGTCCGGAATGGGCGGTTAGCTCGCAAAATTCCAGCAATTGTCTGCGCCTTTGCTTTGCGATGCCGAGCAAGCAGATCATACGGGAAGGGGTGGCCGAACTCGCCCGCGTGTGTTACGAGGTGACGGGAATTCCGAAACGGAGCGGAAACGTAACCAGAAAGTAACGGCATCGTTGTTGCAAGGTACCTGGAAGTCCATCTTCCGCCCAGGTCGCGAGCAACACTGCAACCCAGGTGGCCGACACCGACCGATCCGGATAAATGCAAGGTCCCAATTCAGGCCGTTCCCGTCAAGCTCTGCGTCACTCCGGCCGCCAGCCAAGAGTGACCGGTGGCGGTTGGATGCAGATCGTCGAAGAAGAGATATCCGCTCTGCGCCGTTCCAGTCGCGGCTAGCGTGCCACTGCTGCTCGAGGTGAGGTTGCCATTCCAGACCGGTTGGGTGACGTTGGTGAAGCCGTAGGTCGCCGGGCTGGCAACCGCCGCGTCCAACATCGCATATGTGTTAACATAATCGATCGAGGCTGCGCCCGACGCCATGACTGCCTGGAGCGCGGCACCCAGTTCGTTGTTGTAGGACTGAGCCAGGGCGCTCGATGTGGCATCGCTGGCCGGGCGCGCTTTCTCATATGGCGTCACTCCCAGGTCAGGCACGCTCATCACGACCAGATCTTTTGCACCGTGCGCGATCAGGCCGTCGATGGATCCCACCTCGTTGTTCACCGCCTGCTGAACGGTCGCCTGCTGCTCTGCCGGCGTCTGGCTGGAATTTGCGATATCGAGCACATCATTCGATCCTGCCCAGACCGTGTAGAGCGCTGTCGGCGAGGGGTTAGGCACTGAAGCGACAAATTGCCCAACTTGAGACGGCAGGTCGCTCGGATTGACGGTATGGACCGCGGTCGGCCCGGTCTCCGCCCCGCCATTGGCATAATCGGTTCCACCCGCCAGGCTCGGTTTGGGCGCCGCGAGACCAAGGTTCTGCGCTATGTCCTGCACCCAGACGTTCCCGTTGGTGAAGCGGCCGCCGCTGTAGATGCCGTTGCCAACGGGCAGTGTGCCTAGCGACGCGAGCGAAATGTTCCCCGCATCAGACAGGCTGTCGCCGAACGAGTAGACCGTGCTGAAGCCACCTGGCGGAACAGCGATGTCGTCAAAGTTGATGAACTGTAACGCACCCCCCGTTCCCAACGCGGGAGGCGTGATGGGCACGGTTGCCGGGGTAACCGGGTCAACGGCGGCTTCGATGCCGTTGATAACGGATTGAATGTTTGCCATGTCGCCGCAACGCAAACGCGACGTCACAGTTGCATTAACTTTGATTCAGACGGACACGGCGTTCAGGCTGTTAAAGAAAGCGGAGCGCTGGTTGGCGCCGGACATGGCGTAGCTGTGGTCCGACCCGCTCAGCAGGAAACGCGCGCCCATGGCGACGTAGCGGGAGGCGTTCTCCTCGTCGTAAACGCCGCCCATCCCGAGGACCTTGCCATGTTTGCGACAAGCATCGCCAACGGTTTGATAGGCGTTGATCACCTTCGCGTGGCCCATTTGACCCGAGATGCCGAGTTCCGCAGTTAGGTCCGAGGTACCGATGAACAGCACGTCCACGCCCGGGACCGCCGCGATGGCATCGGCGTTGCCAACGGCCTCCGGGCTTTCCAGCATCACGACAGTGAGGATTTCGGCGTTGATCGCGGCTTGGGCCTCCGCTGTCGAAGGCGCCTGATAACCGTAAATCGCCGGCGGCCCGCCCCAGCTTCGCGTGCCGGCGGGCGGGTAATGGAAAGCGGCGGCGATGCCCCGGGCCGTGGCCTCTGTGTCCACATGCGGCACGACGATGCCCATCGCACCGTTGTCGAGCGCTCGGGTCGCCTCATCCAGCGCGCCGGCGCAGACCCGGACGATCGGGGTGACGCCGGTAGGCAGCGCGGCGATGCAAAGCTGTGTGGTTTCCTGGACGGTGAACGCGCCGTGCTCGGTATCGATGAACATCCAGTCGTGGCCGCTAGCGGCGGCCAGAAGCGGGGCAGCGACGGTACGCAGGTGATGGACGCCAAAGCCGAGAGCAACCTTCCCGTCGGCGAGGCGTCGTTTGGCGATGTTGGTTGTCAGAGGCATCGGTTCCCACCCTCATGTTTAATCGCAAGGCAGCACGACGAGGATATTGAGGTCAATCCGCCGCTTCTCGACCCTCGATCAGTGCCATCAGCGTTTCCAACCGGTCTGCCTCGGCGGCCGGCTTGTCGGCGCGAATGCGCGCCAGACGCGGAAATCGCATCGCCACCCCGGATTTGTGTCGGTTCGACAACTGGGCCGCATCGAAGGCGACTTCCAGCACCATCGACTTCTCGACTTCGCGGACCGGTCCAAACCGAGCGGTGGTATGGTTGCGGATCCATCTGTCCAAAAAGACGAGTTCCTGGTCGGTGAAGCCGAAATAGGCCTTGCCGACAGGAACCAGTTCCTCGCCGCGCCACAGGCCGAACGTGTAGTCAGAGTAGAAGCTGCTGCGCTTGCCGTGGCCACGTTGCGCATACATTAGCACCGCATCGACTGTCAGTGGGTCGCGCTTCCACTTCCACCATTGTCCCTTTACGCGGCCAGGCAGATACGAGCTATCACCGCGCTTCAGCATCAGCCCCTCGATCGAGGCCGCGCGAGCGCCGTCCCGCAAAGTTATCAGTTCCTGCAATGATGAGAACCGAATCAGCGGCGAAAGATCCATGTGCTCCGGTGCGACCCGAGCGATCCAAGCTTCCAGGCGGGAGCGACGCTGGTCGAAGGGTAGGGTTCGGAGGTCTTCGGTGCCGTCGAACAACAAGTCATACAAGCGCACCACCACCGGAAACCGTTCCATCATCTTTGTCGACACCACCTTCCGATTCAATCGCTGCTGCAAATCGGCGAACGGAGCGACAATGCCATCGCGGATCACCAGAAGTTCGCCATCCAGCACGCCGTCGAAATCCATTGCAGCGACGATTTCGGGAAAGGCGCCGGAGATGTCGTCGGCACCGCGTGAATAAAGCCGCCGGCCACCCGCGGTGGCGACAATCTGTACCCTGATGCCATCCCATTTCCACTCGGCCCGCCAGGCCTCGGGTTTGAGCGCGGCGAGGTCGGATGCTTCCAACGGATGGGCGAGCATCGGTGGCCGGAACACCGGCGCATCGGCCGGATCGGGCTTTGGCCCCCTGCCTTCCAGCCACGCGAACAGCGGCAGATAGGGGGGTTCAAGCCCGTGCCATACTTCCTCGACGTCGTCAGCATCGACGCCACCGATTTCCGCCAACGCGATCTTCGCCAGCCGGCTGGAGGCACCGACGCGCAGGCCGCCGGTGATCAGTTTCAGGAGGGCCAGGCGGGTGGACGCGTCGGCGCAGTCGAGCCACTCCGCGACCAGGCCCGGCAACGCCGCCTTCGGCGCGGTTTGGAGGGTTTCGACTACCTTGGACAGGGCGGGTGGCTCAGTGGCGACCGGTCTGGCGGGCCACATTAACGCAACCGTTTCCGCGAGATCGCCGACGTAATCATAGGACCAGTTGAACAGCACCGGGTCGGTGCGGGTGGCGGCCAGTTCGCGGATCAGCCCAGGTTTCGCGGTCACAAAAGATAGCTCGCCGGTGATCGCGGCTAGACCGAGGCCGCGATCAGGGTCTGGTTGCGTAACAAAATATTGCCGCAGCAGCGCGATCTTAGCGTTGCGCGAGGGCGTGAAGACCAGGCGCTCCAGCAGTGCGGCGAAGGCGATCATAGGCCGAATGTGGGCTGGCGGGGGGAAAACGCCAGACCGTTGGGGGAACCAAGCGCATTGCGGTTGCTCGGCCGGGCTGTTAAACGACAGCTCCCATGGTCGGAGCGTAGCGCAGTCTGGTAGCGCATCAGTCTGGGGGACTGGGGGTCGTGGGTTCGAATCCCGCCGCTCCGACCACTAGCTTCATGAAATCGCTAGCTTTTTGTAAGCCTCCGATTCCCACGCCGGAATAACAGCAGAAAATGTCCGCACTGTGTCCGCAAATCCTAGAGGGGAGGGGCCCTGTGTTCGAGGAAAAGGCTGGCCGGATCCAGCAGGGCCCGGATCCCTTATCGGTGGCCATCATTGTGGCCTGCACGTGATCGTGGACGAGTACGGAGAGCTGTGCAGGGCTTTGGTGAACCCCCACGGGTGATCGCCTCGGAGGGATTTGGACTTACGCCCTCGGCGCTAGGGGCGGGGCCGTTGGACAACGGTTGCGGGTTGTGGGTGCTAGCGTTGTTTTAATAGACCAAGGCCTTTAGAGCCCCTCTCAGGCTGGCCAGCAACGCTGTCCAACGAATGGGGACCACCCAACCCGAGGGGACGGCACGCCGCCCATTTGAACGCGGGCTGCGTGCCACGAGCAGCGGATTAACCCATTGCCTGAGTTGCGGATGGGGTGATTTCGTAGATCACCCGCGTCTGCTTTGGGTCACGCCAGGGATAGACGTCCTTGTTAAGGTATTTCTTCGCTAAACTGTCGATGTGGGCCTCGGCGCCATCCGTTGTCTCCTTCGTCACGGTGCCACGGATCTGGAGGTAGCGATAAGCATTGTCCGGATCCACGATGGACAGCGCAACCTTAGACCCCTCCGACATGTTGCGCGCCTTCACCCGGCCCTTCGCCGTGTTCACGCGGACTACCCCTTTAGTGTAATCGAACCAGACCGGAGTCACCTGCGGCGAACCATCCGGCTGCAACGTGGCGAGGTTCGCGATCGGCTTTTTCTCGGTCAGCAGATCGAGGTATCCGGCGGGGATTTCGGCCATGGTGATTGCCCTGTGCTATTGGAGGAAACCTGAAAGTTGGGACTAAGCGCCCGTTCGGCAAGCGCCTACGCCAGTGACTGCCTTGCGACGCTGGCCAAAAAGCCTGCGGCTGCGGGCAGGATCGCGTCGTTGAAATCGTAGTTGGCGTTGTGCAATTCGCGGCCGCCGTCCGAAGGGCCGTTGCCGACCCAGACGAATGCGCCGGGGCGGCGACCAAGATACCAGGCGAAATCCTCGCCGGTCATCGCCGGGGCGAGGTCGCGACGCAGCGTCAGGCCAGCGGCGATTGTCGCCTCCGCGGCAAGATCGCGTTCGACAGGCGAATTCATCGTCACGGGAATGCCCTGGGGGACCTGCACGTCGATGGTGACGTCGAAGCTGCGTGCCACGCCGTCGGCGATGCGGCGGATCGCCTGTTCCACGTTGTCGCGCACTTCGTCGCGCAAGGCACGCATCGTGCCGCGCATCACCGCGTGGCCGGGGATCTGATTGGCCGCAGTGCCGGCCTGGATCGTGCCGATCGTGACCACGGCACTGTCCAGGGGATCCACGCTGCGGGAAACGATGGATTGCAGGGCCAGCAGCAGGTGGGCGGATGCTACCATTGGATCGCGCGTCAGATGTGGCATCGCGGCGTGGCCGGAATGACCGGTGATGGTGAAGAAGATGCGATTGCCGGCGGCCATGACCGGACCATCGTGTATGGCGACGGTTCCCGCTTCCAGGCCAGGCCAGTTATGATAGGCGAAAATGCGCTCCATCGGAAAACGCTCGAACAGGCCGTCGGCGATCATGCTCATGGCGCCCCCACCGCCTTCCTCGGCTGGCTGGAAGACCAGTTGTACGGTACCAGCCCAGTTTGGGTCCGTCACCAGCAGGGCCGCGGCACCAAGTAGGGAGGTGGTGTGGCCGTCGTGGCCGCAGGCGTGCATGACGTTGGGGTTGGTTGAGGCATGGGGCACGCCGCTGGTTTCCAGGATCGGCAGCGCGTCCATATCGGCGCGCAGGCCGACCGAGCGGTTAGACTGGCCTCGGCTAATCGTTCCGACGATACCGTGGCCGCCGACACCGGCGGTGAAGGGGACGCCGAGTTCCGTTAGACGATCTCGCACGAAGGCGGCGGTTTGATCCTCGTGGAGGGTGAGTTCGGGATTTGCGTGCAGGTGTCGCCGCCATCCCGTCAGCCTGTCATGCAGGGTTTTGTCCATCCGGGCTCCGGTGCGTCGAGGCATGATGGGTAGCCGGTCTCGGTGTCGGCAGCAATCCGGTCCTAAGCGTCGCTGGCGCCTCGGTTCCGAGATGGCGTCCAACTCGAGGCGGATGCATTAACCAGAATCGCTAGGTGTTGAGCCGCTGAAGGAACTGCCGAAGGCCGGAAAGCAGCATACCGGGCTTCTCGATTTGCTCATTTTCGTGCGCCGCGATCTCGCAGCGCAACCAGCCTTGTCCGCGCTTGGCCTGGGCCTCCAGACTGGTTGCCAATCCGGGGTGCGTGCGCAATACCTTGGCGATGTCCGCCTTGCCCAGACTGTATGCCGTTACCGGGGTAAGCGCCGTTGCCGTCAGAAGCGCTGGCCTTCCGGTGATCAGCGCCAACATTCCAATACTGTCGCCAGGGTTGGACCGCAACACCGCCTTCTTGCCGTCGGCGTCGCCGCGGGTCAGTTCAACCGTGCCTGCCGTGAGCAGGAAAAGCGCTTCCGGCATTTCACCCTCACGGAACAGCGTCTCCCCGGGCTCGTGATCGACGACGACAAAATGCTCCCCAAGCAAAGCCCGCTCATCGGGTGCAAGCGGGCCGAACAGGTCCGACTCCGCCATAACCTCGGCAATGGTCGGCACTGACGCCGACGGCAGCGGGGCTATACCGCTCACGCCGAGCGAGATGCCGGCATGACGCAGATGGCGGTGCACTTTTGAGAGCATTTCGGTGCGCGCGGCCGGTATTTCGCCGGTTGCAGCGACGACGAAGCGAATTTCGTAGACGATTTCGTCGCCCTGAAGCCCAACGCAATTGATCGTCGCTTTAGGTTGAGCCAGCGGCAACCAGCAGGCGCGGACGGCGGCTTCGAGAGCCGTAACGCAGCGCCGGGGATCGATGGCGGCATCGGTGCTTACGCTGACGGTCACTCCGCGGGTCGGTGTCGGCGCGCTTCTGTTCTCGAGACGGGACTTGGCGATGACGCTGTTGGGCACGATGGCAATGCTATTCTGCGGTGTCGCGATCTGGGTCGAGCGCCAGTTGATCTGCAAAACCTGGCCCTCGATACCGCCCTCGACCCAGAGCAAATCTCCAGGTTTGTAGGCGTGCTCCAATCCGACCGCTATTCCGGAAAACACATCTGCAAGCGTGCTCTGCAACGCCAGGCCGAGCACAATGGCGACGACGCCGGAGGTCGCCACTAAGCCGGCGATGGGCACTCCAAAGACAAAATTGATGACCGCGAGGGTCGTGGCGACATAGATTGCGCCCGCCAACAGGTCGGAGACGATCTGGGTTTCTCGGGGACGATTTTCGAGCACTACGACGAGCCGCAAGATACCGACCGCGACGCGCGCGCCGACCATCCACCAACCAATCTCGGCCAGTTGCACCCACACATATTCGCCGGGCAGTGAGGCGTGGAATTGCGGCGCCAACGGCGAGCCGACGGCAAGCTGCATGAGCCACGTTAGGACGGCGAAGATCACGACGCGGCCAACGAACCGCAACCATAAGGGCCGGCGCCCGTCACGCCATGCATCAATCGCGGTCGCGAGCAGCAGTAGACTCGCAAGTGATAGTGAGACGTATGGGCTAAGTAGACTTGGCGGGGTCATTAGAGCCGTCGAAGCTGCGTTAAGTCTCGAACCGCTTCGGGCAGCTGGCCCGGCAAGGCGACGTCAGCCAGATGCTCGGTGATCGGCATGGAGACATCTCTTCTAGGCTTAGAAACTCTGGCCACAAGACCCTGGGCCAACGAACGCTGCAATGTAGCTTCAGACACTTTTAAAGATCCATTTCATGAAGAAGCCAGGGTCGCTACAACCCTCTGCCGGGACTTGTCGCAGATAGCGTTGTGGCCTGGAATGGTGCTTTCCTGGGACGACGCCAAACTTCCGCATTAGGCCAAGAATGAAGGTTTGCGCCTAATATGCAGCCATCCTAAACCCATTTTCGGAATGGCCAGGCCCAGTGTCATCGCCAACACAATCACGAAAGCTGTCGTCGTGTCTCTGACGGCAGTGAGAAGTAGATCCACGTTCATCGTCGCCTCGGGTTGAAGCAGGGCTAAGAGGTCTGCCGCCACCTGGAATAGCAACACTCCCGGGATTAGTGACACCACGGATGCGAAAGCGAACGCCGCGAAAGGCATGCGAACCCGGTCCGCCAAGGGCGTCACGACGAGACCGACCAACAAACACGCGATGAACGCGCCTGTTTGAAGGCTGGCCCCTTGCTGCAGGACGATCCATCGGGCGGCGTGCGCCGCCATACCGATAACGATCGGAATCGGCAGTGTCTTCCAGGGCATGTTAAAGAAGCTTCCGTAAGCGGCGACGGCGACCCCGGCCGCGATGACGTCAAGAACAAGGGGCACGGTCGTGGCTGGCGACGGGTCCGACAGCCTGGCGCCGGCGAGCGACAGCCCGACCATGAGGCCGGTGCAAATCATCAGCACAACCAGGCTGGCAAACGCGATCCTTGCCGCCCCAATCGGGATCCTCGCTCGCGCGAGATCAAGTGCTCCGTTCAGCATATGAGGGCCGGGAACGAGGACCATACATGGACAGACCATGACGAGGTGCGGCGCCGCGATGAAGCCATGGGTCGCCGCAACCGCGCCTGTCAAACCTGAAAACAAGGCCGCACACAGCGGCTGAACCAGTGGATTAGAGGTGAAACGCGCCAGTGCTCGACGGATAACTGCGCCGGCGCCCGCACTAAAGGCGATCAGCGTCAGCGTCATCGGATCAAAGGTGCCGAAGATAACCCCGAGCGCGGCGGCACCGACGGCCGCCATGACAGCGAAACGGGTTGCCGAGACCGGAGCGGCGCGGCTGACGGCATCAAGGGACGATCGAGCGCCATCAAGGCTTAGGCGACCGTCACAGATGTGGTCCACGAGCTGCTCGATATTCGCGACACGTGTCATATCAACGATAAATGGATCGGCGGTGACAATTGCGAGGACCCGGCCGTTCGCCTGCACGACAAGTTCCCCCCAACGAACCAAGAGCGTGGCCTCGACCGCAAGGGCTTTGCCCAGCCGAACGACGGCCAAGCGGGTTGCTTCCGTCGTCTGCCCGTTGACGAACAGCAGCCGCGCCACGGCGGCGATGCAGTCAAGGATCGCCTGGTCTCGATCCGCCGGTGAGGTCGATGCCGGCGGTTCCACGTCCTTGCCGCTGCCGCTGCCGGTTTGCTGCAACATGGGTTGACCATCCTCGCTGGACGATGGGACGACTGTCGCCGCGACGACGGTGAAGACACTCGGACGCCGAAGCAACATCTAGGACTTGATCGAAAGTTTGAGAAGCCATGGCGTGTCCGATAGCGGGGCGGTGAGTTGGCAATTCCCAAGGGGAACAGCAGCGTCGACGCCTGGCTGCTGGACAATAAGATCGCCTTCAGCTTCTCTACCGGTGATAGTCTACACGCTTCTGCATCGATCTCTTTTGCCCCCACCGATTGGCCAGATCAGGAGTGAGCCATGATCAGATGTGTCCGAATATGGACCGGTGCTGATGGAAATTCCCAATTTGAGGAGGGCCAGGTGGCGCTTGACGCCGGCCCGCGGGGCGATCTTCTCACCGGAAAAGTTGCCGCCACAGCGATCTCTTTTCAGGAGACGGCGTCCGGGGGCACCTTCACCTGGCATACCGCGCCCGTGCGGCAACTGGTCGTTACGTTGAACGGCACGCTGGAGTTCTGCACCCGGGAGGGTCAGCACTTCCTGATCCGGCCCGGCGACGTGCTGCTCGCGGAGGACACCGTCGGCACCGGCCATAGCTGGCGGCTGATGGATGGGCAGCCCTGGCGGCGCGTCTATCTGATCCTTTCCCCGGGCGTGCCCGTTCCATTCACTCCAGTTGTGTAGCCCGTTCCATCGGTTTTCATCGCCGTCGGAGAATATCATGACAACGACCCCGTCTACTGATCGCCGGGATGTCATCCTGATCGGCGCCGGCATCATGAGCGCGTCGCTCGGCGTGTTCCTGAAGGAACTCGAACCTTCGCTGAACATCCAGATGTTCGAGACACTTGAAGATTGCGCCCTGGAAAGCTCGGAAGCGTGGAATAACGCGGGTACCGGCCACGCTGCGAATTGCGAGATGAACTACACACCCGAACGGGCAGATGGTAGCGTGGATATATCCAAGGCGCTGGAGGTCAATGTCGAATTCGACCTCTCCCGGCAGTTCTGGTCTTATCTCGTGCGCAAGGGCGCGATCGACGACCCGCGCAGCTTCATCCATCCAGTGCCGCATATGAGCTTCGTCAGCGGCGCAGCGAACGTCGCCTTCCTGCGCAAGCGGTTCGCCGAGATGTCAGCCCATCATTGCTATCACGGGATGGAATATAGCGACGACCCCAAGACGATCGCCGCTTGGGTGCCGCTGGTGATGGAGGGGCGGCCCGCTACCGACCCCGTTGCCGCCACGCGCATCGTGACGGGCAGCGACGTGGATTACGGCGCCCTGACCCATCACCTCGTGCACCATCTACAGACGCTTCCCGGCTTCGCGGTCCACTACAAAAGTCACGTGACCGGCATCGCTCGGATGAACGATGGGGGCTGGCGGGTGGATGTCACCCATACCGACACCGGCGAAGCGAGGTCGGCAACGGCGAAATTCGTATTTATCGGAGCGGGCGGCGGCGCACTGCCGCTGCTGCAGAAATCCGGCATAGCGGAGGGGCGAGGCTACGCCGGCTTTCCGGTCAGCGGACTTTGGCTGCGTTGCGACAATCCGGAGGTGACAAGAAGCCACCATGCAAAGGTTTATGGCAAGGCCGCCGTGGGGTCGCCGCCGATGTCGGTGCCGCATCTCGATACCCGGGTGATCGACGGCCGGCGCTCGCTATTGTTTGGGCCTTATGCCGGTTTTTCCAGCAAGTTTCTCAAGCACGGGTCGCTGATGGACCTCTTCAGGTCGGTCACACCGGCCAACATCCGGCCGATGCTGTCGGTGGCACGCGACCATGTCGACCTCACGGAGTATCTCATCGAGCAACTGCTCCAGTCCGCGAGTTATCGGTTGGCGAATCTGGACACGTATTATCCGAATGCCAATGCCGCCGACTGGACCCTCCAGGTGGCCGGGCAACGGGTTCAGATCATCAAGCCCGACCTCGGACGCGGCGGAATTCTCGAGTTCGGAACCGAGCTCGTTGCGGCACAAGACCGGTCTCTCGTCGCCTTGCTGGGGGCCTCGCCCGGTGCCTCGACCGCGGCATTCGTTGCCATCGGCGTGCTGCAAAAATGTTTTTCTAACGAATTGACGTCATCGGCTTGGCTACCGAAGCTTAAGGAAATCATACCGTCCTATGGAGTGTCGCTGATCGACGACGGCGAACTTCTCCACAAGGTGCGAGCAGACACTGCTACGGTATTGAAGCTCGAGACCGTCTGACCCGTACGCGGCGGGCTCCCTCGTGCCGCAGTATAAGACTACTGCTGCCTTGGTGCCTATACCCCTTGGGCCACGTAGGGGTGCACCATCTTTGCGGGGTCAACCACCCGGTTGAACTCTTCCTCGCTGACAAAACCAAGTTTCATCGCCGCGGCTTTCAGCGTAAGGTCATTATCCATTGCGTAATGCGCGATCTGAGAGGCCTTGTCGTACCCGATCACCGGAGCCAAAGCGGTCACCAGCATCAATGAACGGTCGACATACTCCTTGATCTTCGCAAGGTTCGGCTTCGTCCCCTCAATAAGGAATTTCCGAAAATTCGTGCACCCATCGGCCATGATCGTGATGGAATGGGCGATGTTGAAAATAATCAGCGGCTTGTAGACATTCATCTCCAGATAGCCGCCCGCGCCCCCGAAGCCGACCGCGACGTCATTGGCCATGACCTGCGCCGCGATCATGGTGAGCGCTTCGGCCTGAGTGGGATTGACTTTTCCAGGCATGATCGAGGAACCAGGCTCGTTTTCGGGTATCTCCAATTCCGCGAAACCGGCGCGCGGGCCGCACGACATCAGGCGAATATCATTGCCGATTTTGTAGAGTGATACCGCAAGGGTGCGGAATGTGCCGGACAGCTGAACCAATGCGTCATGCGATCCCTGGACGGTAAATTTATTCGGTGCAGTAACGAAAGGCAGACCGGTAAGCACTCCGATCTGTGCTGCCGCTGCCTCGGCAAAGCCGGGCGCCGCGTTGATGCCGGTTCCGACCGCCGTGCCACCAAGTGCAAGTCGATAAACGCCCGACAGCGCACCCTCGAGCCGCTCGATATCGTCGCTGAGCATGCCGGCGTAGCCCGACCACTCCTGCCCGAGCGTGATCGGGGTAGCATCCTGCATGTGGGTGCGGCCGATTTTGACGATGTCCTTCCACTCGTCGGCTTTCGCCGAGATAGCGTCACGCAGGGCGGCGACGGCTGGCAAGAGACGGGCAGTAACATTTATGGCTGCGGCTATATACATTGCGGATGGAAACGAGTTGTTCGATGACTGCGACATGTTCACGTGGTCATTCGGATGAACCGGCCCCTTGCTGCCCAAGGGCGTGCCCGCGAGTTGGCAGCAGCGGTTCGATATGACCTCATTGACATTCATATTGAACTGCGTCCCGCTCCCCGTCATCCAGACGTGCAGCGGGAACATGTCGTGGTGTTGACCGGCGATGATTTCGTCGCACACCTGCACGATCAGTTTGTGGGCCGGATCGTGTAACCGACCGCCCTTATGATTGACTTGGGCCGCCGCCTTCTTCAGGACGGCATAGGCAGTGATCATCTCTCGTGGAATTAGATCCTTGCCTATACTGAAATGCTCGAGCGAGCGTTGGGTCTGCGCCCCCCACAATTTGTTTCCGGGTACTTCCACCACACCAAGGCTATCGGTTTCCCTGCGGACCTCAACCATGTCTGTCGGCCTCCCGAATGTCTTTACACGCGTTTGGATACTGCCATGAGAGCCGGATCACCCACGGTGGTCCGATCCCAACTCCCACTGTCCGAGCGTTGCCCCGCCAAATCAATGGCTAGCGGAAAATCCGGCGAGAGCGCGCCCCCATCCGGGTTCAGGTAAGCGGCCCTGTCCCGTGCCTACCCCTTCAGCACCTCGACCATCGGTACTGCCTAGCGCGGCGGGACTCTCGGCGACATGAATGCCGGCGCTACGCATCGCGTCCATCTTCGCTGCGGCGGTATCTCGGCCACCGCTGATGACCGCCCCTGCATGACCCATCCGGCGACCAGGAGGCGCCGTCGCGCCGGCGATAAAGCCCACTGTCGGCTTCTTCACCTTGTGCTTCGCCAGGAACTCGGCTGCATCGATTTCGCTTTGGCCGCCGATCTCGCCAATCATGACGATCTGCTTGGTCTCGGGATCAGCCAGAAACATCTCCAGCACTTCGATGAAGTCAGTGCCTTTGACCGGGTCGCCACCGATGCCGACGCAGGTGGTCTGGCCCATCCCGGTGGCGGTTGTCTGGGCCACTGCCTCATAGGTCAAAGTGCCGGACCGGGACACGACACCGACCGTGCCGCGCTTGTGGATATGACCAGGCATGATGCCGATCTTGCACGCGTCGGGGGTTATCACGCCGGGGCAGTTCGGTCCGATCAGGCGGGATTTCGAGGCGCTCAGCGCTCGCTTTACGCGTACCATGTCCAGGACCGGGATGCCCTCGGTGATACAGACGATCAGCGGGAACTCCGCGTCGATTGCCTCCAGAATCGCGTCGGCGGCGAACGGTGGCGGAACATAGATCACGGTGGCATCGGCGCAGGTCTGTTCTCGGCAGTCCCACACCGTGTCGAACACCGGCAGATTCAGGTGCGTCGAGCCTCCCTTCCCCGGGGTCACGCCGCCGACCATCTTGGTGCCATAGGCGATCGCCTGTTCCGAGTGGTAGGTCCCCTGCGCGCCAGTAAAGCCCTGGCAAATCACCTTTGTATTGGCATTGATCAGGACAGACATCTATGCGGCCTCCCGCACGGCTTTGGCGACTTTCTCGGCGGCATCCGCCAGGTTGTCCGCGGCGACGATGGGCAGGTTGGACTTGGCGAGAATTTCCTTGCCCAGGTCGACATTAGTCCCGGCTAGCCGTACCACCAGAGGAACTGAAAGCTGCACTTCACGGGCGGCGGACACCACACCCTCGGCGATGACGTCGCAGCGCATGATGCCGCCGAAGATGTTGACCAGGATGCCTTCGACGTTCGGGTCGGACAGAATGATCTTGAACGCCGCCGTCACCCGCTCCTTCGTCGCGCCCCCGCCAACATCGAGGAAGTTCGCGGGCGCCATGCCGTAGAGTTTGATGATGTCCATGGTCGCCATCGCCAGCCCGGCGCCGTTGACCATGCAGCCGATGTTGCCGTCGAGCGCCACGTAGTTCAGCTCGAACCTGGCCGCTTCCAGTTCCTTCGGGTCCTCTTCCCCCTCGTCGCGGAGCTTTTCCAGTTCGGGGTGGCGGAACAGTGCGTTGTCGTCAAAGCTGACCTTTGCGTCCAACGCGACGACCTCACCGCCGCCGGTGACCACGAGGGGATTGATCTCGATCACTGCGCAGTCCAATGCGCTGAATGCCGCGTAGATGCCGGCGACGAATTTTCCAAAAGAGGCGGCCTGTTTGCCGGTCAGTCTAAGCCCTGAGGCGAGTCGCCGCGCGTGGAATCCGGAGATGCCCGAGGCAGGATCGACGCCGACGCGAAGGATCTTCTCCGGGTGCTTGGCCGCGACTTCCTCGACCTCCATGCCACCTTCCGTGGAGGCGATGATGGTGACGCGACCGCTGACCCGGTCGACCAGGAGCGACAAATAAAGTTCCGTGGCGATATCGCATCCTGCCTCGACATAGACGCGCCGCACCGGGCGTCCGTGCGGTCCGGTCTGCTTGGTGACCAGCGTGTGCCCGATCATCGCCTCGGCGGCGGATCTCACCTCGGCCGGAGAGCGTGCGAGGCGCACCCCGCCCTTGCCGTTTGGGTCGTCGGCGAAACGGCCGGCACCGCGACCGCCCGCGTGGATCTGCGACTTTACCACGTATACCGGCCCGGGAAGCTTGGTGGCCACTGCCTCGGCCTCTTCCGGCGTCCAAGCGACATGTCCGTCAAGCACCGTGACATCGTAACGCTTCAGGAGTTCTTTGCCCTGGTATTCGTGAATGTTCATGTCTGGCTCCCTAGGGCTCGATCGCGCTGAGTGGAAGTCCAAGCGCGTGGATCAAGGTGTCCGGTCAGCTCGAAAACGCTCTAGCCAATCAACTTGCGGGACGCCTCGATCAGCTCCCTCACCGCCCCACAGGATTTTTCAAACGCGGCCTTTTCAGTAGAATTCAGTTGGATCTCCACGATCTTCTCCACGCCGCCGGCGCCGATGACGACAGGGACCCCGACATACAGGTCCTTGATGCCATATTGACCGGTCAGATAGGCGGCGCAGGGGAGGACGCGCTTCTTGTCTCGCAGGTAGGCTTCCGCCATCGCGATTGCCGAAGCGGCGGGTGCATAGAAAGCGCTGCCACGTTCGAGCAGTTTGACGATTTCGCCCCCGCCATTGGCGGTGCGCTCGCATACGGCATCGATTTTGGCTTGAGTGGACCAGCCCATCTTTATCAGGTCCGGCACCGGGATACCCGCGACGGTGGAGTAACGGATCAGCGGCACCATAGTGTCGCCATGGCCGCCCAGCACGAAGGCGGTTACGTCTTCCACCGAGACGCCAAACTCATGCGCCAGAAACAGGCGGAAGCGGGAACTGTCCAGTACCCCGGCCATGCCGACGACCTTGTTGGCAGGAAGCCCGGATTTTTCTTTCATCACCCAAACCATGGCGTCGAGCGGATTGGTGATGCAGATGACGAAAGCATCCGGGCAATGGGTCTTGATCCCGTCGGCGACCTCGGCGATGACGCCGGCGTTTTTGCCGATCAGGTCGTCGCGAGACATGCCGGGGGTACGCGGGAAACCGGCCGTGACGATCACCACGTCGGCATTGTTGATGGCGGCGTAGTCGGATCCGCCTGTCATCACGGCGTCAAAGCCGTCGACCGGCCCGGACTGCATGATATCGAGCGCCTTGCCGGCCGCGATCCCGCCGAACACGTCGAACAACACGACGTCGCCAAGTTCCTTAAGACCGATCAAGTGCGCCAGCGTACCGCCGATGTTGCCGGCGCCGATCAGGGCGATTTTGTCGCGTGCCATGGGCAAGTCCTTCCGAGGGCGCGATCGCGGCGCCGGGTGCTATGTAACGGGCCTGCCGAGACGCCGCCCTGGACTGGGGCCGGACATGGTGTCCGGAAGGTGGGCGCGTCCTAGCCCATCGCGTGGGACCCGGCAAGGCAGTGCGGTGCAGCAAGAGCCGCCCATTGTTTGGATCGAGGGGCGCGGCCTACCCTTTGTGGGTCCGGGCGGGGCCTGGCCTTCGGTTAGCCACGAGTTGGCTGCACGGGCGATTTAGCCTGGACACGGCCCAAGCAGCCGCGGCCGGGACTCGTTCGTCGGATCAAGAGGGATCGCGGCGGGGGCGAATCCACCTTGCCCAGCCGGTCGAACATTGACTGTGAATAATCAAGGTGGATCGGAAACTTCCGCCGGATGAAATTACTTTATAGTTACGATTTAATTACCCAAGCGTCCGAAGGCCGACCTTGGTCCGAACGGCAGCCCGCGCAGCGAGCGTCGACACCAAAATTCTGCAAAACTGCTGCTCTTGCACGCCCTCTGAGGCGCGGCGATCGCGGAAGGGGCGGGAACTTCATCACACCCATCCCGCATCTCGCTAAATTCCCGGCCACTGTAGGATGAAGAGGCTCGAATATCATCTGCGATGACGCATTTCTAATCTGCCCCGACCCCAACCTATACTTCTCCCATCAACTGATTGCTCGGCAGCGTCTTGTCCAGGACCTTGTGAGCCTGTTGAGCGCCAATGACCGGCAAGTCACTGGTGTCCAGCAAACCAATTTGCGCCAATACAGAGGCCTGATCCCAGTAGATGTGCTCGTGCACCAGTTTATCACCTTGGAATTGAACGATCGCCACCATCGGAACCTCCACCTTCCGGCCGGTGGGCACCACCCGTGGCAGCATCCAATCAACCTGTGTCGTGTGCGTAAATCGCACGATGAATTCGTCAACGATACGGTCAGCGCCGACGGTGCGGCTTATAAACTCCATCGCGAAATCTGGTGGATTCGCCCCGATGAAGTGGTTGGCGTAGAAACGCTTGAGCGCTTCATGCCCAACCCCGCCGGTCATCGTTGGGACATGATTGACGTATGGTTCGGCGACCATCGTCGCCATCGTGGCATCGACATCTCGTGTTTCGAATTCAAAACGACAATGCGCTTCCCACAGGGGAACAAGGTCAAGATCGGCCATCGCTATATCCTCCACACCCTGCGATCATGCCGTACAATTGAGTTGTTGAGAAGCGTTAGCGGCCGGCGCGGAAGCGCGCAATATCGGTTCGATCCGCTCTACCGTACGCAAATCAGGTTGGTGTTTTGTGAGGGATCAGCTTGATGCCAAAACTGCATAGCGGTCGCATCGGCTCTGGCCGAGAGTTGTCCTGGGTCCCCTGATCGGATGAAAGAATATGGCGGAAAAGAAGAAGCCGAACGTCCTTCTGATTCTCGCCGATGACGTAGGCTGGTTCGACGTCGGCGCTTACAACCGCGGCATCATGGGCGGCCCGACGCCTAATATCGATCGTATCGCGCGGGAAGGCGTCCTACTGACGGACTGCTATGCCCAGGCCAGTTGCACTGCCGGCCGCGCCGCCTTCATCACCGGGCAGCTGCCGATGCGTACGGGCTTGACAACGGTCGGACTTCCGGGCGCCACACAGGGGCTACAGCCAGAAGATCCGACCCTGGCGGAACTGCTCAAGCCTCAAGGCTATATGACCGCTCAGATCGGCAAGAACCATCTAGGGGACCGGAACGAGTATCTGCCGACGCTGCATGGATTTGACGAGTTCTACGGCAATCTCTATCACCTGAACGCTGAAGAAGAGCCTGAGCAGGCGGATTATCCGAGGGATCACCCGGCGTTCCAGTCGTTCTTCAAGCCGCGTGGCGTGCTGTCCTGCAAAGCGACAGAGACGGACGACCCAACCGAGGACCCCCGGTTCGGCAGGGTGGGCAAGCAGACAATCGAAGATACCGGCCCGCTGACGCGAAAGCGGATGGAAACGATCGAAGATGACCTGCTCGCGCGCTCGTTGGACTTCATCGACCGTGCCCACTCAGCCGACAAACCATTCCTGCTATGGCACAACACCACTCGTATGCACGTCTGGACGCGGCTGTCCGAGCGCTGGCGCGACAAGACCAAGTTCGGCCTCTACGCGGACGGGATGCAGGAACTTGATTGGGTGGTCGGCGAGCTGCTCGACAAGCTGGACAAGCTGGGCATCGCCGACAACACGCTGGTAATTTTCGCTACCGACAATGGCGCGGAAAAATTCAGTTGGCCTGACGGCGGTACGACCCCGTTCCGCGGCGAAAAGGGGTTGGGCTGGGAGGGTGGCTTCCGGGCTCCGTTTTTGATGCGCTGGCCGGGGAACATCCCGGCGGGGCAGGTTCTCAACGGCATCTTCTCACTCGAGGATGTCGTGCCAACCGTGATGGCCGCCGCCGGCGTACCCGATATCAAGGAGAAGCTGCTGCAGGGGCACCGGGCGGGCGAGAAGCACTTCCGCGTTCATCTCGATGGCTACAACCAGCTTCCCTACCTGACCGGCGGCAGCACCGACTCCGCGCGGCACGAGTTTTTCTATTACGGGGAACACGAGCTGTTTGCCATCCGCTATCAGAATTGGAAGATCCACTTCCAGATCAAGGACGACTGGTTCGCAGGGCAGTCGATCCGGCCGACCGTGCCTCGGCCGGTGAACCTTCGCGTCGATCCGTTCGAACAGCACATGGATGCTCCGGGCTACCCGTTCTATGTCGGGGAGAAGCTGTGGACGATCATGCCGGCCGGCTACATCCTCAAGCTACATGCCGAAACGTTCAAAGAGTTCCCACCGCGGCAGGCTCCGCCGGATTTCAATCCCGGCGCGATGCTTGCTAATGCGATGAAGGCGGCCACCAACGGAGTTTGAAAACGCCTCCGGTTTACTCAGCGCCACCGGGTTGACCGGAGGAGTTGCCGATGACCGAAACGCCAATCCCCCACAACCTTGCCAACGAACTGGCGAAGGAGCGCAACCGCGAGGCCGCAGAACGCACGCTCATGGCGTGGATCCGGACCGCGTTGTCCCTGATCGGTTTTGGATTTGGCATCGGCAAGCTCGCCGCTTACATGGAGGCGGCTGGCCTGCATACACGGTTCGATGTCCCGCACAGTTCGCTAATTTTTGGTGCCAGTTTCATTGTCGTGGGTATTCTGGGTTTGCTCGCGGCGATTGTTCAGCACGCCCGCATCCTGAAACGGCTATCGCGACCGGATTTTGCCTACAATGCCATGCGACCGATTGCCATGACGGTTGCCGCCTTGCTGATGCTAATCGGCCTTTTCGGCTTGATTGCAATTCTATGGTAACAGACCGCAAAATCCGCGTCAGAGTTCGAAAGTAACCGAAGGTGGGCCGGGAGGGGTTTGTTCACGGTTACCCTAAACGCAGCCTTAGCGTCGGAC
Source organism: uncultured Alphaproteobacteria bacterium (assembly GCA_963772355.1). Classification (GTDB taxonomy): domain Bacteria; phylum Pseudomonadota; class Alphaproteobacteria; order Acetobacterales; family Acetobacteraceae; genus Rhodopila. Next base: position 79,961 of record CAVYXX010000102.1, read on the forward strand.
TGCGGCACGTTCCTACGATTGATCGTGCCGCGGGATGGGCCCATCATCGGAACGTCGATGGTGTCGAGATCGCAGGCGCGGCTCCGTCTGCCAATCGGATCCCAACACGGTGGAGAGCAGTTTGAACAATCCGACCACGGCCAAGCCGTCGCTGCGGCACCGGGCGACCGAGGAGCTGAAGGAATTCCTGATCCTCAGTCTCTATCTGTATGTTTGTCTTGGCGCGATCATCATCATGAAGAGCGCCATCCTCAACAGCGTCGGCGTCGAGTTCGATCTCTGGGGCATCGCCGCGATCAAGGCGTTGCTTCTCGCCAAGTTCATGCTGATCGGCAAGGTGCTGCGCCTCGGCGAAAACAAGAGCAGGCCGCTCGCATTTCCGACGCTTTACCAGTCGGCGCTCACGCTTGTTCTACTGATCGTGCTAACCACGCTGGAGGAAATTCTTGTCGGTGCGCTGCATCATAGAACAATCAAGGAATCACTCGCCCATGTTGCCGGCGACCGCCTGGAAATAGTGCTGGCGACCTTCCTGATCATGTTCCTGATCCTGGTCCCGTATTTCGCCTTCCGGAACCTTGCCGAGGTTCTGGGGCCGGGGGTCCTGCCGCGCCTATTTTTCACGGATCGGGCGCACCCCGCTTTTCCTCCTACAGCGTAACGAATTGCCCACGCGAGGCATTTTCAGAGACCAGCGACACTTGATGAAATGGAGCGGTCGCGGGTGGATCTAGTCCACCGTGATATTGCCGACCATGCCGTCCCAATCGTGATCGGCGCAGGTCAGATCGTAGTGGCCCTTTGAGGGCGCAATCAGCAAGACGCGGACCGACGTGCCAGGCTGAACCACAATGTCCGTCCCGGCATTGGCGAGCAACTGCTTGTCTCGAATGGTCGCAGCTCTCAGGAAAGCGGGGGCGGTGAATTCGTGCAAGTCCTTGCCGTGGTTTTCCAGGCGCAACTCATAGGGCTGGCCGGCGTGGAAGGTGAGGTGGTCGGGCTGGAAGCTGTTGTCGACCATGACCACCGTCAGCGGTTCGGCATGCGACCATTGATCCGCGGTCCGGCCCGGGGTGGGGGATATCAGCGCCAGCAGAACGATCAGAAATAGTCTGTAGTTAATCACCGCCGGCTAGCTGCTTGACAGTGGTTGGGCGACGTCCTCCAGCGATTTGCCGGCGGCCTCGACGCCGAGAATCGCCTCGCACACCGCGGCGCCGATCATTAGCGCGGCGGCACCGATGTAGCCCCCCGCCACCGCCCATTGGCTGCCGGAGCCGATCAGGTGGCCGAACAGGAACGGCGCGCTGACCCCGCCGATCAGCGTGCCGAGGGCGTAGAACAACGCGATCGCCATCGCTCTAGTCTCCAACGGGAAGATCTCGCTGGCGGTCAAATAGGCGGAACTGGCGGCGGCGGAGGCGACGAAGAAGATTACCATCCAGCAGATCGTTTGAGTCCACGCGGTCAGCAGGTCCATGCCGAACAGGATAGCGACGCCGATAAGCAGAAGACCGGACAGGCCGTAGGTGCCGGCGATCATCTTCTTGCGCCCCACGGTATCGAAGAGATGACCCAGCAGCAGCGGCCCGAGGAAATTCCCGGCGGCAAGCGGCAGGATATAGACACCGGTTCTCGCCTCCTGGATGTGATAGAACGTCGCCAGCACGAGGCCATAGGTAAAGAACACCGCGTTGAACAGGAAGGCCTGGGCAACCATCAGGCTCAGCGCGAGAAAGCTCCGGCCGCGGTTTTTGCCGACCATCGCGCCGAGGATGAGGCCGAACCCGAACACCTTTCTGGGGTGGATCTTCAGCGTGTTTTTCGGCGGCGGCAGATCCTTGCCAATCTTTCGCTCGATCTCGCCTGTGGTTTGCTCGGCTTCCCCCTCGCGACCATGGGTGATCTGCCAACGCGGGCTCTCGGGCACGTAGCGGCGGAGGAACAGGATGAAACCGCTGAGCACCGCACCGATGCCGAAGCCGAGGCGCCAGCCGATGTCGAGACCGACAAGCCGGCCGGACAGCAACAGCAGCGAGCCGGCCGCACCAACCGCGGCGCCGGCCCAGTAGCTGCCGTTGACGATCAGGTCGATGCGGCCGCGCAGGCGAGCGGGGATCAACTCGTCGATGGCGGAGTTGATCGCCGCGTATTCACCGCCGATGCCGAGGCCGGTGATGCAGTTGAAACAGGCGAAACTCCAGAAGTTCCAGGCGAAGGCGGTGAGAAGCACGCCCACCATGTAGATACCGAGCGTGAGGTTGAAGATCAGCCGGCGCCCGAAACGGTCGGTGAGCCAGCCGAACAGCAGGGCGCCCACCACGGCGCCGGCGACGTAACAGGCTGCGATGTTGCCGATGTCCTGGTCGGTCAGGCTGAGGGTTTGTTTGTCCCGAAGGATTGGGCCGATCGAGCCGACAAGGGTTACCTCCAAGCCGTCGAGAACCCAGGTGACGCCGAGCGCGATGACCACCAGCAGATGGAAGTTGCTCCAGGGGAGGCGGTCCATGCGCGCGGGGATGTCGGTGGTGATTTCCTTGAATTTGGTGGCGGCCGCGCTCATCCCTGATTCCTTGTCCTCGCTGCGAGACAGCGCGGGCGGCCGTCGCGGGTTCCGTTCGCGCGCGGGAACGTGGTTGGATCAGCCGTCTACGAGTTCCCGCGTCGATGCCAGATGCAAGGTGATCCGTTCGGCGAGATAGCCGGCATCGCGCCCGACGCCGACGAAGCGGCCGGAGCCCCAGGTGTAGAGCCAGGGCAGGCCGACGACATACACGCCGGGCATGGAGGTGACGCCGCGAGTATGGGTGGGATAACCGGCGCCGTCGAAGATCGGCAGGTCGATCCAGGACCAATCCGCGCGGAATCCGGTGGCCCATATGATACTGGTAATGCCTTGCGCCACCGGGCCGAGGGTTCTGACCGGCCATTCGGGACGCCAGCAGGGGAAGGTGCGATGGCCGTCCGGGGCGTTGATCTGGTTGGCCGCGATGTGTTTGTCGATCGTTGCGCAGATGTTGTTGTAGCTGGCGTCGGCGGCGTCGAGGTTGTTTTCCAGATCGCCGGCGAAGGTCAGCCTCCCGTCGGCGAAGCCGGTCAGTCTGCCGTAGAGTTTCACGCCGCCCAGGGCGAATTTGCGCAGGTCGATGTCGCGGCCGCCGTCACGTCCGGTCAAGTAATGGTTTGCCTTCTTACGGACTTTCTCGCGCAGCGGGTGCTGATCGACCGGCAGATCGTATTGGCCAAGATCGGCCAGCCAGTCCACCGCATCCTTGCCGCGATAGCCGCGCGGGCAACGCGGCGCGCTGCCGACGACGAGATGGGTTTTCCGGCCGTCGAGGTGCAAGTCTTCGGCAATCTGGCATCCGGATTGTCCGCTGCCGATTACCAGGACCTCGCCGGGAGGCAGGGCGCGACTGTTGCGGTAGGTCGATGAATGGAGCTGAACGATCGAGGCAGGGAGGCGCTCGGTGATCCGAGGGATGTTGGGCTGATGGTAGCCGCCGACCGCGAGGACGACGGCGTCCGCGGTGGTGGGACCTGCGGTGGTGTCAATCATGAAGCCGCGATCGGTCCGGGTGATCAACGTGACACCTACGCCTTCCTTCAGCGGCGCTTTGATGCGGCGGGCGTAGTCCTCCACATAGGCGACGATATCCTCACGGACCATGAATCCGTCCGGGTCGTTGCCGGGGTAGTCGAAGCCGGGCAGTTTGCATTGCCAGTTTGGCGTGACCAGGCAGAAGCTGTCCCAGCGCTGCGTGCGCCAGGCATGGGCGACGCGATTTTTCTCGAATACGACGTGATCGATCGCATTGGCCGACAGGTAATAGCTCATGGACAAGCCGGCCTGGCTGCCGCCAATGACGGCGACACTGACATGGGGGATCTCGGTCATGGCATCATTCCTTGAAAGATTTCGAAAAGCACCTGCGTGTCGGTTGAAAAGCGTGCGGTGGCGCACTCGATGCGGGCGAGTTGGCTCAACGCCCGGGAACAGGGGGTGCCGTAGATCGCCTTGACCCGGTCGCTGGCGGCGGTCAGCGCGGCACGGGATCGCGAGAGGAATTCGGCGAGCGGATAGAGCGTGCCGGGCTCGAAATGGTCGCGCACGACTGTGGACGGGGAGTAGCGGGTTTCCCGAGTACCGTCGGGCCAGCGAAGAACGAAGCGAAGCTCAGGCATGGGCGCAACCGAGCAGTGTCTGGCGGGAGAAGTCCCATATGGTCTCCGACGCGGCGGCCAGTGTTACGCGGACGGTCCTTTCGGATGTAACCAGTCCGATATCGGCAGCATGGATGCCGCGTTCGGCAAAACGGGCTATGACCGCCGGAGCGTTCGTCGTGGTCAGGATGTAACCGAAACTGGGGAAGGTCTGAAGCCAACGATCGAGCGATGCGGCGTCAGGGCGCGGGATCGCGCTGAGGTCGATGTTCAGGCCGACGGACGAACAATCGGCCAGCATCATGGCGGTGCCTATGGTGCCGCCCTGGCTGATGTCCTTGGCCGCTCTTGACAGGCCGACTTCGGCGATCAAGGGCAAAATTTCGATATCTTGGCGAAGACGGAGTACGGGCGCGTCCGTGGCGGCTTCCCAGTTTGGAAACGGGTCTCGGTAGCGGCCGCGCAGGTCGATGGCTGCGATCAGGCGGTCACCCGATTGCGCATCGAAAGACGTCAGAAGTCGTTTTGCTCTGCCGAGGATCGCCACGGATAGTTGCGAGCGATCGGTGCGCATGTTGGTGTGGCCGCCGACCAGTGGAACGGCAAACGTTTCGGAGGCGGCGCGCAGGCCCTGCAAGATCGGATGAGCGGCATCGCCGGCCGACCAGATGGCGTTCACCACGGCGATGGGGCGGCCGCCCATGGCGGCGATGTCGGAAACGTTCACCAACACGCCGCACCACCCGGCGAACCAAGGATCGGCGGCGACAAACTCATTGATGAAACCTTCGATCGCCAGCAGCAGGTAGCCGTCTCCGTCGGGGATCGCGGCGCAGTCGTCGCCGACACGGATGGTATCGTTCGCCGTCAAGCCCAGTTGGTCCGCGACCCGGGCGATGTCGGCTTTCGCGGCGATGCCGCGACTGGATCGCAGGGACTCGACGATCTGCTCGAACATCATGCGGCCTGTTTAAGGTGCGACAGGAAGCCGGTTTCGGGCGTTGTCAGCGGTGGGTACCAGGCCAAGTCTGCCTGCATAAAATGATGGGGATGGCCGTGCAGTGTGACCTCGTCCAGCGTCTGCCAATGAAGTGTCTGGAACAGGGTGGCGTTTTGGCTCTGCACGTGGGCCAGGAAGCGGCGACAGCCTCTGGCATGGGCCGAACATACCGCGAGGCGGATGAGCGATGTTCCGATGGCGCCGATCTTCCGGTATGGCCGAGCGACCGCGAGACGCGATCCCCACCACAGGCCGGGTTTGGCTTCGTGGATCCGGACGGTGCCGACCACGTCCTCATGGGCGATCGCCAACGACGACAGGGCGACCAGTGGAATGGCGATGTCGTCGATGGCGTCTCGATCGTCGCCTTGAAACAGCCGCTGCTCCTCGCAGAAGACCTGCCGCCGCAGTGCCGCCGCTCTGTTTCGCTCCCAGGGCAGGGTGGCGAACTTCACGCAAAATTCGCAGGCAAGGAAGGGGCGAACCGGTTCGATGATCATGCGAGGACCCTCCGCTCGTAGGTCGAGAGCGCGGAGCAGGCGCCGCATTTGCCGCAGCCTGCCTTGATGTCGGTGGCGAGCAGGTCGGCTCGCAGCAGCATCGAGGCGAGCGGGCCGAGGATGGAGTCCATGAAGGCGGCGGTCGGGGCGGGGTGGCTTTCTAGCGGCGTGCCGGAGATCGGCACGAACGGCACGACAAAGGGGTAGACGCCCAGATCGATCAACGTTTCGGCGATACTGAGGATTGCGTGCGGCGTGTCGCCAAGGCCGGCGAGGATATAGGTGGAGACCTGGCCTCGGCCGAACACCGGGACAGCGGCGGCGAAGGCGTTGAGGTAGCGGGTCAGCGGAACTGTTGCCTTGCCGGGCATGATGCGGTTACGCACTGATGTGGTGACAGCTTCGAGGTGCATCCCGAGCGTGTCTATACCGGCGTCATGCATGCGGGCGAACCAGGCGTCATCGTCGGGTGGTTCGCATTGGCCCTGAATGGGCAGGTCGACGGCGGCTTTGATGGCTCGGGCGCTTTCGGTGAGAATGGCGGCGCCTCGGTCGTTGCCTGGTGGGGTGCCGGTGGTCATCACCATGTGCCTGACGCCATCCAGTTCGACCGCGGCTTTGGCGACGACGGCGAGTTGGGCGGGGGTCTTGCGCTCGATCGTCCGGCCGGCGGCGAGGGATTGGCCGATGGCACAGAACTGGCAGGTTTTGGTTCGGCTCTGATAGCGGATGCAGGTTTGCAGCACGGTGGTGGCCAGCACGTCCCGACCGTGCAGGACAGCGATTTTGGAATACGGTATGCCGTCCTCGGTGGTCAGGTCGTAGAAGCGGGGGCGCTTCGGGAAGCTGATGCGTCCGAGATCGATGCCATTGCGAACGATGCGGCTGTTGCCGTTACGGTCGGGTGCCTCGGCGACGTAGGGGCTTTCGAAGGCCGGCGCCGTATGGACCGGAACCATGACCGTCATCCCGTCGATCGTGATGGCCTTGTGATCAGATGGACCCGCGCCGCCGCGGCGGCTTTCGACGCCAACTTTTGTATCAGCCAGCCGCACGCCGTGGGATTGCAATTCGTTGATCAGGTGTTCCGTCGGAATCTTCGCGTTCATCCTGGGTACTCCCATGAGGAATCGTTTGCATCGGGGGGGCAGGGCGGTCGTCGAGAAGTAGTTTCATTAGTTCCGGCCTGGCGTAGTGACCGACGGAGTCCATCATGCGCTTGCGCTTGGTGATCAGGCTCATGTCGAGGTCGGCGATGAGAAGGCCCTCGCCTTGCGTCAGGGGAGGAACGACGTGACTGCCCTCAGGTGAAATGATCGCGGTGAAGCTGCCTCCGGTCAGCGCCTTGTGCAGTTTCGTATCGGGGGTGATCGCGGCTTTCTGATCGTCGGTAAGCCATCCAGTGGCGTTGACGACGAAACAGCCGCTTTCCAGGGCATGGTGGCGGATGGTGACTTCGATCTGTTCGGCGAAAATCGGGCCGACCAGAGAGCCGGGGAACTGCGCGACGTGGATTTCTTCGTGCTGGGCCATGAGGGCGTAGCGGGCGAGCGGGTTGTAGTGCTCCCAGCAGGCGAGGGCGCCGACGCGGCCGGCGGCGGTGTCCACGACCTTCAAGCCCGAGCCGTCGCCTTGGCCCCAGATCATGCGCTCGTGAAAGGTGGGCGTGATCTTTCTGCGGGAAAGCTTGAGGCTGCCGTCGGCGTCGAACAGCAGTTGCGTGTTGTAGAGCGAGCCGTGGTCACGTTCGTTGACGCCGAGCACGACGACAATGTTATGGCGGCGCGCGGCAGCGGCGACTGCGTCGGTGACGGGGCCGGGAACGACGACGGCGTGTTCGTAGAGACGGATGTGGTCCTTGCCTGTCGATACAGGCGGGTAGACGAAGGAGAAGTACGGATACCAGGGGACGAAGGTTTCAGGAAAAACGATCAGATTGACGCCTTTACCGCCGGCCTCGGCGATGGCGTTCAGGACTTTGCTTACGGTGCCGCCGGGGGTTTCGAGGTCGGGGGTGAGTTGCGCGGCGGCGGCTCGGATGGTCTTCGGCATTGGACGGATCCTGTTGCTGAAACCGTAGTGCGGATGGCCGGGAGTTTGCCCGGCCATGACGGTTAGGGCGTTAGAGCGTCCAGGTATCCAGGATGACGGCGTTGGCTTTCTTATGGATCAGCACGAGGTCGAGCACATCGAGCGGATTGATCGGCCGGATGCCTTCGATCAGCGAGGGTTCGCCGTGGCCGTACAGTGCCTGCAGGGCGAAGCGGCAGGCGTAGACCTTGCCGCCCTCGTCCATGAAGCGCTTGAGCTGATTGTTGAAGTTCTGTGCGCCGGGGAACGCCTCGTCGCCGATCTTGGGGAAGCCGCGCTGGACGCCGAGGGTGACGCCGGGTCCATACAAGAGGATGGACGTTTCATATCCTTTGCGGGCGAGGCGGACCGCCTGAAGGATGTTCACGAGGCCGATGGAGCCTTCGAACGCGACGGTGTGGAAAGTGACGAGAGCCTTCTCGCCGGGTTCGGCTTTGAGACATCCTCGAAGACCTTTTCCTCGTAGTCCACGAAGAAGTCGCCTTTTTGGTGTGCGGGCGCTGTGACGGTTGCCATGATGGTCCTCCTTGCTTGGGTGGCGGGTATGGGAGGAGCAAGTGGCGTGCCAGATTGACTGTAGACTGACGGGTCAGAGATACAATCAATAATGCATCCAATTATCCTATCAATTGCATGGATCGAGATCAAAATTTGACCACGAATTTTGGGCAAACGCCTATGAAGCGATCAAAGCAAAGTTTGCCACGCCCGTCCGCTCACAAATGCGCCACTCCACACGGTGGGCCGGCGGGTTTGCGCGTTCGATCGGCAGATAAGTGCGGAATATCTTAACCTCTGCGCATTTCGGTTGCGTTTGGTTACGCGCGAAGGTGCCGAAGCCTCTGGCGGCAGCGCGACACGCCCCCGGGAAAACGCGACGGATACTGGCGCCGCTCTGTGCAACAATATACAGTCAATTCCGCGCATCACGTTACGGAAGGGATGACGGCTTGACTGAGTGGGTTCCGGATCTTTCTCGTCGTGGCACGCCACGCTACCTGGCAATTGCCGATGCCATAGCGGGAGACATTGAGGCTGGGCGACTGTCGCCGTCCGACCGCCTGCCGCCTCAACGCACCCTGGCCGCTGTGCTCGGCATCGACTTCACTACTGTGGCGCGGGGCTATGTGGAGGCGAAGCGACGCGGCCTGATCGAGTCCCGCGTCGGTCAGGGCACCTTCGTCAGCGACGCCGTCCGCCGCCGCCATCCCGCTATGGTGCGCCATCCGGAGATCGTCGATCTGTCCATGAACCTGCCGCCGGAGCCGGACGATCCGGACCTTCTGGACCGGATGCAGGATGGCTGGGAGGCAATCAGCCGGGACCTCGTGCTGCTGATGCGCTACCAGGGGTTTGGCGGTGTTGCGGCGGACAAGGAGGCCGCGTCGGCGTGGCTCAGCCGGCGGGGATTGGTGCCGCAGCAGGACCGGGTTTTCATCGTGCCGGGCGCCCATCCGGCGCTGGTGGGTATTCTAGGGTTGTTGGCGAAGCCGGGGGATGTGGTGCTGTCGGAGGCTATCACCTACCCCGGCGCCCGCTCGATCGCGGGCCAGCTTGGATTGAAGCTGACCGGGCTGCCGATGGATGACGAGGGCGTGGACGCCGATGCCTTTGCCGGTGCTTGCACTCAGCTGGCTCCGAAAGCGCTCTATCTCAACCCGACGCTGCTGAACCCGACGACCCACACGATCAGCGAGCCGCGGCGGCTGGCGCTTACCTCGATCGCCCGCCGGTTTGGCGTGCCGATCGTCGAGGATGATCCCTACGGGCTGCTGCCCGAACGCGCGCCACCGGCTTTTGCCGCGCTGGCGCCGGAACTGACCTGGCATATCTCCGGCCTGGCGAAATGTCTCGGGGCTGGTCTGCGCGTCGCCTACGTCATCGTGCCGGACAATCGTTCGGGATGGAGTTTTGCGGCCTCCCTGCGATCGGCGACGGTGATGGCATCGCCTGTCACGGTGGCGCTTGCGACGCGGTGGATCAATGACGGAACCGGGGACGCGCTGCTGGCCGCGGTGCGGATGGAATTGGCGGAGCGGCAATCGCTGGCGCGCGCGATCCTGCGCGGGACGACGTTCAGGGCCGATCCGGCCGGGTTTCATCTGTGGCTGTCGCTGCCGGCTCCGTGGACGCGGTCGGCGTTTGGTGGGCACATGCGGACCAGTGGGATCGGGGTTGTGGCAAGTGACGCGTTTGCGACCGGCACAAACTCACCGGAAGCGGTCCGGGTATGCCTCGGCGGCCCGGCTGATCGGGCTCAGGTGCGTGAGGCGCTGGAGTTTATGGCGCACGCGCTGGAAGGCTCGCCGTCGATGGCTTCGAGTTACCTGTAGCAGCCTCGCGCGTGGTGAGCAGACGCTGGAGATCCGGATTATAACCGGCCGGATCGTTAGCTGCGAACGACTGGGGGGACAACGATCGCAAGCCGTGGCAGAATAGGTTTGTCATGCGCCAGCTCTTGATCTTGCGGCACGCGAAGTCCGCCTGGGACGATGCTACGATGCCCGACCGGGATCGTCCGCTCAACGCGCGCGGGCGCCGGTCGGTCGCCGTGATGCGGGAGGCGATGCGCGACCTCGGCCTCGTTCCGGACGTTGTCCTGGTCTCGACCTCGCGGCGGACGCAGGAGACGCTGGAGCTGCTGGAACCGTGGGACGAGGCGCCGTTGATAGAACCGATGGACAGCCTGTACCTTGCCAATTCGGTCCAGTTAATGGCAGCGCTGCACGGCGTGGCGGAGACAGTGCGCAGCGTGTTGCTGATCGGTCACAACCCGGGCCTCCACGACCTCGCGGTGAGCCTGGCCGGCCCGCTCGCTATGGCCAGCGGCAGTGAGGCCACCCGCGGCTTGGCGGCCGGCTTCCCCACCGGGGCCCTCGCGGAATTTGTGGTTGCCAGATCCTGGTGGGAGTTGCGCGAGGGCGGCGGCCGGCTGGTGCGGTTCCTAACGCCGCGATCGCTGGAGGCCGCTGGCCAGTCCTGATGGAGTTGGAACTCACCGCGCAGGCGGAGGCGGCGGCTGGCCTTGGGCGGTTGAAGGCGCTGGCTGCAAATCGCGACGGCCGGGCGCGGAGTCAGACGGTCAAGATCGTTTGGCACGACAGTCCTGAGCACGCGCTGCTGGCGGACGGTCTGGCCTTGTCCGAACAACGGGGCCTCTGGCGGCTGGAGCGCGCAGTGCCGGGACCGGACACGTGGCTACCCGCGCAGCCGCCGCCGTTGGCGACGGAAGCGCCTGATCTGGCGACGCTCCCGTCTCCACGGGCGCCGCTCGCAGCGTTCGAGGGCCGGCGGACTAGCAGCGTCCATCAATTCGGTGAGGATTTGGTTACGCTGACTATCGAGCGGGGCGTTCTGCGGGCGGTGACGGCGGAGCAGCCGGTCGCCCGTATTCTGCTAAGCGGTGAGGAGGCGGCGGTCCGTACTGCCGCGCTGCTGATCGCCGGCCTGATTGCCGCCGACGTGCCGGTTGCGTCGCTCGCAGCCGAGGCGATCGGACTGGCAACCGGGCGCGCGCCGAAGGCACGGCATCGGGGTGCTCCTGTCCTGCCGGCCGCGGAGATCGCCGTGCCGGAGGCTCTGGCGCACATCATTGGCCACCTGACCGACGTGGTTTTGGCTTATGCGCCGTTGGCTGATCGCCTGGATGAGGTGGGCGCCGAGGCGGTACATCAGATGCGTGTAGCGGTTCGTCGCGCCCGCTCCGCGATGTCGATCTTCCGGCCGATAGTTGAAGCCAGTGCGCTGAATGCGGTCAACGGCAGCCTGAAGGCGCTCGGCAGGCAGCTTGGTCCGAGCCGCGATTGGGATGTGCTGGTGGATGAGACGATCCCGGCACTGCGGGAGGCTTTGACGGCCGATCAGCGGCTGCAACGGCTGGCCTTGGCGGCGACGCGACGGCGGCAAACGCATCGGGCCGCGTTGACCGCCTATCTGGCTGGTGTCGATTTTCGCAAGCTGGGTATTGAGCTCGCTTGGTTCGCGGCGGCCGCGTCATGGCGAGTGACGACCGCGGAGGTGCCGCTGACCTTGACCGCCTTTAGTTCCGCTGTTCTGCAGCATCGCTGGAAGAAGCTGGTCGGCGCGGGAAAGCGGATGGAGAAACTGGATGTTCCGGGGCTTCACGCAGTGCGATTGCGGGCCAAGCGTGCGCGCTACGCGGCGGAGATGTTCGCCACGATGTTTCCAGGTAAAGCTGCGCAACGCTTCATCCGTCGCTTAAGCAACTTGCAGCAACGCCTGGGTGTTCTGAATGACGGCGCTGTTGCAACGCATCTGCTGGAGGAACTCGGCGGCGCGAATGGTCGGCATGCCTATGGCGCCGGGGTGGTTGCGGGTTTCATGGCGGCGCGGGCGGGGACAGTACGGCCTCGGGTCATCGTGGCGTTCGAAAAATTCCGTAGACAGCCGATTTATTGGACTTGATCACCGCCACGGCGGCTTTCGGATTCGGCCAGCGGTCCGGCTGGGCCGTCTGATGTGCCATTATTCATGTGAAATCATCGATCACGCTGAATGACAGAGCGTTTTACGCCTGCTACAGTGAGCAGATGCAATATGTCCGCACCGCTCGGCGGTCCGTCCTCCTCGCGCTCACGCTGTTGTCGGCCTGCGCGGCTTCCGATCCTCCCGCCCCTGGGTCCGATACGGGCCAAGTGCCCGCTGGGGTGATCGGCAACTTCCTCGCCGGGCGGTTTGCCATGGCTGAAGGTGACCCCTCCACCGCCGCGAACGATCTGCTCAAGGCGTTGGCTGAGAGTCCGGGCGACCCGGACCTGACGCTGGAGGCGTTTATTGCGTGCCTCAACGCGGGGCGGCCGGAAACTGTCAAACTGGCGACCCAGTTGCCGGAAAGCCAAGTGGCGCAACTGGTGCTGGCTGACGTGGATATCAAAGCCGGACGTTGGCAGGATGCGGAGACGATTTTCCATTCCTTGCCGCGCCAGGGCATGACGCAGTTGCTGCAACCGCTGCTCGTCGCCTGGGCGCAGCAGGGGGATGGCCGGACTGATACAGCACTATCGACCCTTCGCCCGTACGTCGAAAATCCCCGGTTTCGCGCTCTGTTCACCATACAAGCGGCGATGATCGCGGACCTTGGCAATCGGCCGGAGGTTGCGGCAGGGCTCTACCGCGCCGCTGAGAGCACCATGACGGAGCCGAACTTGCGTGTGGCGCAGGTCCTCGCGAGCTGGCAGGCTCGCTCCGGCCAGGCGGGGGAGGCGCAACGAACGCTTACCGCGCTGCTGGCGGGCGCGCCTGATCTGTCAATCTCGATGCCTGCGATGATCGCGGCGGTCACCAAACGTCCTGTGCCGCGGGCGGTTGACGGTGTCGCCGAGGCCTACTTCACCTTCGCGGCCCTGCTTCGGGCGCAGGACGCCGACGATTTCTCGCTGATCGCACTGCGGCTGGCGCTTGATCTGCGGCCGGATTTCACCGCGGCGCGGCTGTTGGCCGCTGATATCCTGGGGAGCCAGCATCACCAGCAAGCAGCGCTTCGCATGTTGAATGAGGTGCCGGCGAGCGACCCAATCTACTCCGTGGTGCAGTTGCGGCGGGCGGTTCTGGTCGACCGGCTGGGGCGGCCGGAGGACGCGATGCGCGATCTGGAACATATGGCGCGGGACTATCCCGACAGTCCGTTGCCGGACGAACAGCGTGGCGACATCCTGCGCATGACGCAGCGGTTTCCGGACGCGGTGGCGGCCTATGACAAAGCAATCGGACGGGTTGCGCATCCGACTGCTTCGGATTGGGTGCTGTATTACGAGCGCGGAGTGGCGGAGGAGCGATCGCATCAGTGGCCGAAGGCGAAGGCCGATTTCGAGCACGCGTTGCAGCTTTCGCCTGATCAGCCGTTCGTGTTGAACTATCTGGGCTACTCGATGGCCGACATGGGCCATCATTTGGATGAAGCGCGGCAGATGATCCAGACCGCAGCGGAACGGCGGCCGAATGACGGGGCGATCACCGACAGCCTGGGCTGGGTCCTGTTCCGTCAGGGGCATAGCAAGGAGGCGGTCACAACGCTGGAGCGGGCGGTGGAGTTGGACCCCGAGGATGCGACGATCAACGAGCATCTGGGCGATGCCTACTTTGCCTCCGGGCGTAAGATCGAGGCGCAATATCAGTGGCGGCGCGCGCTGACGCTCAATCCCACCCCGGATGACGCGGCGAAGCTGGAGGCCAAACTGAACACCGGGCACTTGGGTTCAGTCGTCAGCGGACCGTAGTGCCTGGCGTCGGGCTTTCGACGTTCGCGCCGGCGAAGATCAATCTGCATCTGCACGTCGTCGGGCGGCGGGATGACGGGTACCATCTGCTCGACAGCCTGGTCGTGTTCGCCGAGGTAGGCGACCGGCTGAGCGTATCAGCCGGTTCCGAGCTTTCGTTGACCGTGACTGGGCCATTCGCCGCTGGGTTGGCTGTGGAGCCGGATAATCTGGTCCTGCGAGCCGCGCACGGATTGGCGGATCTGGCCGGGATCCGCGCCAGCGGGGCCTTGGTGCTGGAGAAGAATTTGCCGGTTGCCTCGGGGATCGGCGGGGGATCGGCGGATGCGGCGGCCACGCTTCGGTTGCTGTGCCGGTTCTGGGGTATTGCGCCGGAACTGAATGGATTGGCGCGGACGCTCGGGGCGGACGTTCCGGTGTGTCTGTTGGGGCAGCCGGCGCTGATGTCGGGAGTTGGGGAGATTTTGCTGCCGGCTCCGCCGCTGCCGCAGGTGGGGTTGGTGCTGGTTAATCCTGGGGTAACGGTTTCTACGCCCGGGGTGTTTCAGGCGCGGTCTGGCGGAGGATTCTCGGAGGTGGCTTGCTTTCCCCGAGGTGGATGGGGGGATACTTTCGCGCTTGCAACGGATCTGCGGGGGTTGCGAAATGATCTTCAGGCGGCGGCTTGCTCAATTGCGCCGGCGATTGGGGATGTGCTGGTTGTGCTGAGCTCGATGCCAGGCTGTCTCCTGGCACGGATGAGCGGGTCGGGGGCCACCTGCTTCGGGCTGTTCACGTCAGCCGGGGCCGCGCGCGAGGCCGCCGTCGGGATCACGCGAGAGGGATGGTGGGTTTGGGGCGGGAGAATCGAAGGGTAATTACGCTTCCCGCTTTACGCGAAGGACGGGCCGACCTATCACGGCGGCACGTTGGGGCGTCGCCAAGCGGTAAGGCAACGGATTTTGATTCCGTCATACGGAGGTTCGATCCCTCCCGCCCCAGCCATCAGTGCTGGGCAGCGCGGCCAGGGGCGGTGCGGCGCAGTTCGCTGATCGCGGCTTCGACATTTTGCCAACGCTCTAAACTTGCCGTGTCGCCCTGCTGACGTGCTTCGCTGAGGCGTTCGTGGACGACCGCCTGAGCGCGCAGGCCGTGCACCGCCATCAGGTTCTGGGCGGTGTACTTGCTCTCGAATTCGCTCATTTGACTTCTCCCTCTTAGGCAGAGGCGAGATAGGGACGCCATGTCGCGAAATCCAGTCTGGGTGTTTATCAGTCCGCTCGGAGCATTGGCGGCGCGCGCTATGACCGAGCGTCCGGCGCGTCGATCACCGTGCCGGTATAGGGCTCAATATAGACCATGTGGTCGTTGACGGCTTCCACGCCGGCGGTGTTCTCGGCGATGACTCGGATGCCGTGGCGTTCTTCCTCGGTGGTGATGGTGCCCCACAGATCGACGACGCCATCCGCCACGGTCACGTTGAGCGTCGTCGTGGGTGCCCAGGGCTGTGCCTCCAGAGCGTTCAGGATCGCGGTGCGGACGCTGCGGTCGTCCGTGTTCAGCGGCTCCACGTGGCGAATTCGCCCGACCAGCGCGCGCAGCAGGTCCGCGCGGCTGACGACACCGACGATCTGGCCATCGGCGGTTACCGGCAGGCGCTTGATGCGGTGTTTCTCCATGGTCGCCACCACATCCTCCAGCCGCGCGTCGCGCGCGATGCTGAGCACGTCCTCGGTCATGACATCGCGCACGTGACGCCCGTTGGCGCGGGTGAAATCGGCGGCTTGCCTCGCCGGAGAGGCGAGCAGGCGGAGCCACCAGGGGCGGTGGCGCTCGGTGCCGATTTCGTCGCGGCGCAGCAGGTCGCCCTCAGTAATGACGCCCTTGAGGTCACCGGATTCGTCGACCACGAACAGGCCGGAGATGTTCCGGGTCAGCATCAGGTTAACCGCCTCCTCCACAGTCGCTTCGGGGGCAATGGTAACGCAGTTGCGGGTCATGACGTCGGCAACGATCATTGCATTGCCCCTTAAAGGAGGTGGTTGGGCGGGTTAATCTCGGCGGCAGACTTTTGGCCTAAGCCGTCCCGGTTGTTCAGCGATCCGGGTTATATTGTGGCAGGTCAATTGGGCGGCGGATCGCCGAACCGGTCAAGGCTTCGCTGCCCGCGATGGGATCAAGGCTTTGCTGCCCGCAAAGAATAGGACAGCGGCAACCACGGCTTGTCGGGCCAGACGTGCTCGCTCGGCCCGCGCTTTTCCAGATACGCGAACAACTGCCATGTGACGCTGTGGTGCTCGTGGAATTGATCGATTCGCAACCCGGCGTTGATCAGTGACATGATGACGTCGCTTAATGGATGCAGGAATTCGACCGTTTGGCTGTTTTTCAGACGCGCGGCGGGATCGGCGTAGTCCTCCGGCTGGTCTTCGATCAGCGGCTGCCGGGCGAGATATGGCGCATACCATCCTGGCCTGCCGTCCGGCGTGGCGGTGCGGTCGTCGAATACACACGCGGCGGGATGCGCTTCGGCCAGCGCGAGGAAGCCGTTTGGTTTCAGAAAGGATGCTACAATCCGCGCCCAGGCGGGCATATCGGGTAACCAGACCAGGGCGCCCCAACTGACGAAGACGCGATCGAAGGAGCCTAGTTCGTTGATCGCCGCCTCGGCGTCGTAGACATCTGCCTGCACGAACCGAGCGCGATGCGTCAGATTGAGGTCGGAGGCGAGCGATCGGGCAGCAGCGATGGCCGGCGGGGAAAAGTCGAGGCCAGTGACGGTGGCGCCCTGCTGAGCGAGGGTCAACGTGTCATAGCCAAAATGACACTGCAGATGCAGTACGCGCAGGCCGTCAACTGGTCCCAGGATGCCGGCGGCGATCGGCTCGAGTTGTTGCTTGCCTTGCCTGAGCTGATTGAGATCATAGTGCAGTGGCGGGGCATTCAGATGAATGGGAACCCGCTCATTCCAGTTGGCCAGGTTGAGGGCGAGCCAGTCGGGAGGGATGATCATGGTGTCACCTCGATAACCGATCCGCCGGTTGCGGGATCGGCGCCGCCGTCCATCCTGCCATCTATGATCCGAATCGCGTGCACCCAGGCAAAGGCATAGCTTTGCGGGAGGCGCCGGACGGGATAGCCCTCGGCCAGCAGCGAGCGCTCAGCGGAGCGTAGGATGCGGTTGGACAGTTCGATGGTGTCCGAAACGGCTGCGAAGCGGGGTGCGTTGACCGCGGCTTCAGCGTTCATGCCGAAGTCGATGACATTCAGCATGACCTGCAAATTGCCCATGGTGATGTAGGTGGCGCCTGGCGCACCGAGCACGAGAAAGGGCTGGTCGTTCTTGAAGACGATTGTCGGCGACAGGGCGGAGAAGCGTGACTTGCCGGGTGCGAGGGATCCCGCATGTCCCGGTTTCGGGTCGAACACTGCCATGGCGCCGGTATACATGAATCCGAGACCCTCAGTGATCACGCCGGACGGTTGGCCGAGCGTGTGAGTCATGGTGACGGCGTTGCCGGTGTAGTCGACGATGCAGAGTTGGGTGGTGTGCCGGCTTTCCGCGCCGCCCTCGTTGAAGCGTGGGACGGGAGTTTTCTCGCGGCGTCTGATTTTGTCCGCCATCTGGCGCGCGTAGTCCTTCGACGTCAGGTGGTGCACGGGGACGTCGACGAAACGAGGGTCTCCGACGTGGGCATCCTTGTCGGCTGTGGCGATCTTCATCGCCTCAGAGACGATGCGGATGTATTCCGGCGTGTTATGGCCGATCGCTGGCAGGTCGAAGTGTTCCAAGATGTTGAGCATCTGCAGCAGCATGATGCCGCCGCCGGGCGGGTTGTTGGTGGCGATGCTCGTGCCACGATAGCTACCCCATAGCGGGGTCGTTTCTTCAGGAGCACAAGACAGCAGGTCTGCGTGCCTGATCAGGCCGCCGTTGGCATCCATGTCGGCGACGATCTCGCCGGCGATTTCGCCGCTGTAGAAATCGGCGGCGCCGTGGCGGTCGATGCGGCGATAGGTGTTCGCCATGTCGGGGTTGCGCAGCGTCGCGCCGACCTCGAGCGGCGAGCCGTCCGCATCGGTGTAGATCTTCCGAACGGCTGGGAACTTGGTGATTATGCCAATGTTAGCGGCTCGGCCCGCGGTGGGTGGACGACGCCAGTATTCGGCGAGGTGGGGGCGGACCAGGAAGCCTTTTTCGGCATACTCGACTGCCGGCTGAATGACGTCCGATAGGGTCATCGTCCCGTAGTTGCGAAGGGCGTGGTCCAGCGCCGCCAGGGTTCGCGGGGTGGTGATGGACTGGTAGCCGATTTCGTTTTCGCGGTCGCGCAGGATGAAGCCCCAGCCGTCGTCGGCTTCCCGCACGATGCGGTCGGCCCACATGTCGGCGCGCACAGCGGCGGGGGCGCGGCCGTGGAAGTCGATCGTGGTATGGACGCCGCGCGACGGGAGGTAGAGGTGCATGCAGCCCATGCCGGCGATGCCGCACATCTGCGGGTCGACGGCGGTCTGCACCAGGGCCGTAGCGACCGCGGCATCAACGACGTTACCGCCGGCACGGAGGATGTCGGCACCGGCCTCGGCGGCCTCGGGCTGCGGCGCGGAGATCATTCCGTGGGTCATGGCGATGGCTCCTCCGCGTTGGTTCGACCGAATGGGACGTCGAGCGGGGCTCAGGCGTCAAGCGCCGGTATTGCAGAGCCGGCCGAGGCATTGGCCGTAGGGCTTGTGCGCTCTAGGATGCTCGGCTTTCGCCTATGGGGTTGAAGATGGGTCCTTTGGTAACGACCGAGTGGCTGGCCGCGGAGCTGGGTGCGCCGGATCTCGTCGTGTTCGACGCGACAAAATACCTGCCGAATGAGCCAAAGGATGGTCACGCCGAATTTCTACGGGAGCATATCCGGGGAGCGGCATTTTTCGATATCGACCAAGTCGCGGACACCGATACCGAACTGCCGCATATGGTCCCGACGCCTGGGCGGTTCGCGAAACTGATGGGCGCGATGGAAGTCGGGAATGATTCGCGCGTGGTGTTCTACGACCAAAAAGGGCTGGCGTCGGCGGCGCGCGGCTGGTGGCTGATGGGGCTGTTCGGCCACGACAACACGGCAGTGCTGGATGGTGGGCTGCCGAAATGGGTAAAGGAAGGCCGTCCAGTCCAAGACGGTGAGGAGGCGGTGCCGGGGCCAAGGCAATTCCGGCCGGATTACCGCGCGGGGCAGCTTCGTGGCGTGGGCGACTTGCTGCGCAATGTGCAGACCGGCGCAGAACTGGTGCTGGATGCACGGGCGGCGGGACGATTCACCGGGGCGGTGCCGGAGCCTCGGGCGGGGATGCGCAGCGGGCATATCCCGGGATCGGTCAGCCTGCCTTATACCGAGCTGCTGCGAGCGAATGGAACATTCCAGCCGGCGAGCGAGGTGCGGAGCCGGTTCGAGGCCGCGGGGGTGGATGGGTCCCGGCCATTGGTGACGAGTTGCGGATCGGGCGTTACGGCGTGCATTCTGACGCTCGGGCTGCGCATCGCCGGTTTTCCCGAAGGCGCCGTATATGACGGGTCATGGACGGAATGGGGCGGCCGCTCCGACACTCCGATCGAGCTGGGCTGATATCCATGACCGATAAGACCCGGAAGCCCGGCTTCCGCACGACGCTTTCGCATATCGGTCGAGCGACGAAGCGGGAGCACGGGTTTGTCAATCCGCCGTTGCTGCGGGGCTCGACCGTGTTGGTCCCTACCGTCAAGGAACGCCAAGCGTTGGCGGCCCGGCGTGGCGAACGCGTCCTGACGTACGGCACGGGCGGGTCGGCGACACACTGGGCGCTGGAGGACGCGATCGCGGCAATCGAGGGGGGACTCGCTGCTATATCGTTTCCACCGGGCTGGCGGCGGTGACCACACCGTTGCTGGCATGGTTGAAGGCCGGCGATCATATGCTGATGCCGGATCATGTTTATGGGCCGGCGCGCAATTTCGTCTCCACCATGCTGCGGAATTTCGGCGTGGAGACAACGTTTTATGTGCCTGAGGTGGATGAGGCGGAAATCACCGCGCTGATGCGGCCGAACACCAGGGTGGTCTACACGGAGAGTCCGGGCAGCCATACGTTCGAGGTCCAGGATGTGCCGGCGATCGCTCGGGCGGCGCATGCCGGTGGTGCGAAGGTGTTCATGGATAATACCTGGGGCATCCATCATTTTCAGCCGTTCACGCATGGTGTGGACGTGTCAATTCAGGCTGCGACGAAATATCCTGCGGGGCATTCGGATGTGTTGATCGGCGCGATCACGGTGAACAACGATGCGGACTGGCAGATCCTGCATGCCGCGGGCCGGACCCTGGGGCAATACGCCAGCCCGGATGATTGTTGGCTTACGCTGCGCGGAATTCGGACGATGGCGGTGCGGTTGCAGGCTCAAATGGAGGCGGCGTTGCAGATCGCGCATTGGCTGCAGCAGCAGCCGGAGGTTGCCCAGGTGCTGCATCCGGGTTTGCCCGGTGCGCCCGGGCATGATCTCTGGCGGCGCGATTTCACCGGCGCCTGCAGCCTGTTCGGGATCGAGTTCAAGCCGTCGTTTACGCCGGCGGCGACTACCGGTTTGTTGAGGCGCTCGATCTGTTCGGGATTGGTGCATCCTGGGGAGGGTTTGAAAGTCTTGCGGTGCCGACTACGGGATTCGTGACGCGGACAGCCGGCAGCCGACCGTTCGCGGGGCCGGTGGTGCGGATGCATATCGGGTTAGAGGACGCTGACGATCTAATCGCCGATCTGAGGAAAGGACTAGCGGCGCTACGGGCGCACACGAGTTAGTCGCGGGCTGGTCAGGGTGCTCGGAAGGCCATCCGGACTGGCGCTGATCGGTAGGAGTTGAGGGTCCGTCCTGGTGTTGGTTCTCCGCCTAGACCGGTCACCCGGGGAATGACCCGCCCGATCTGTCGCATCGGCGAAATCAGCAGCGAGCGGTTTGGCGTCGTGGCCCATCCGCTGGCGAATGGAGGCGGTTCCGCCGCGTAGGCGAGTTTGGTTTCCTCTGGCAAGACCCCATAGACCTTTTGTCCGTAGTCGTGGCCGAGCTCGGGCGTCGCAGAATGATAGAATTCCACCGCCTTTGGCCAGGAGCCAGTCTTTGCGAAGAGCTGCACCAGGAAACGTGCGCCGTAGTCGGCGTTCGCCGACGGGTCGAAGGCCTGGTCCAAACTAGCGAAAGCGTCGGGATGATTCGTCAGACTTATCTGCATACAGCCGACATCGATCGACTGTGTAACGCGCGGTCGCATCGACGTGGCGGCGGCCACCGCTTGGGACTTGTTGTCGTAGAAGCTGCCCTGCCCGTCGAAGTTGATAGTCCATGGCCAGGGGTTGAACGAGTTGGATGCCTGATCCTTCCGCCCGCTCTCCACTCGCGCGATGGCCGCCACCTACTGGTTGCGGGTTTCTCTGACCGCTCAAATTCGGGCGAGAGGCGCTGAAATGGCCGAATTCTTAGGTTATCAGCGGAACCGTCTCAAAGACGTTTGGACTCAGCACCGACATGGCAGAATGTGAGAAGTCGACACGTACGCCGATGAAATCGTGCTTCACGTAGCCCGAGCAATTTATCTTTTCCCGTCTGGCCGCCGGAAGCCGCGGCACGGCACGGAAATCCGCCATTTCTGCGCCTCGTAGCCGAATTCGAGCGGTTCGAGAAACCCGCAACCAGTAGTCAATGAACCGGAAGATGGCTTCGCGCTGGCCCGCTGGCTTCGTAGTCGATCAGCCCGAGTTGGCATCGTCATGCTCACCGTCGCCGGCGATACTATTGATCGCGTGGTAGGGTTGAATCAGGCGCCGACGACTATATCGCCAAACCCTTCGAGCCACGCGAACTGGTGGCGCGGGTTAAGGCACTGCTGCGTCGCGTTACCAACGATTTGCCGCCAGTGCGGCTGTCCGAAATTCGGGTCGGCACCGCCATGCTGGACCTAACGCGTCGCCTGCTAGTTCTGGGCGATGGAACGGAGTCTGCCCTGACCGCAAGCGAATTCGACCTGCTGCGGCTGTTGGTTGAAAACCCCAATCGTCCGCTCACGCGCGACTGGTTGTTGGAGACGGTCGCGCACCGCGAAGCCGATACATTCGACCGGGCGATCGACAATCGCATTCTGCGGCTGCGACGAAAGTTGGAGCGCGACCCCAACAAGCCGGAGGCGATCCGGAGCGTGCGTGGCGTGGGATACATGTTTGTTCCGTCAACTGACTGAGCGCATCGCTCGCAGCGTCTTTGTCAACAGACGTTCCATTCCCTTGGCCGCGCCTCGCCCGGTAAGAAGGTCTCCGGCATTGGCCGCAGCCTCGACCCGAACCGCCTGCTCAGCCAGGAGTTCTGGCCCCGGCCATGCGTGCGGCGCCATTCAGCCGGTGTGCCGCCGCAGCCATCTTTTCAGCATTCGGCGCGGCACGAAGCGCCGCTACGTCTCGCTCGGCGCTGTCGGCGAAGCTCTGCACCAAAGCCGCTAACCTTTTCGTATCGGTACCGAAAAGCCCGCGCAGCGCCTCGGGGTCAAACAAGGCGCCAGAC
The DNA here is from genome assembly GCA_963772355.1 of uncultured Alphaproteobacteria bacterium. Classification (GTDB taxonomy): domain Bacteria; phylum Pseudomonadota; class Alphaproteobacteria; order Acetobacterales; family Acetobacteraceae; genus Rhodopila. The sequence goes on from CAVYXX010000102.1 coordinate 102,493, forward strand.
GCAGTTTCCGTGGACGCACTCTCCGGCACGAGGGCCGGGATCCAACGCCCAAGCGTTCGGGCCAACGCATCCAAAGAAACGGGCTTGGTCAAGAACCCATCCATACCGGCGGCAAAGCAACGCGCGTCTTCGCCCTTCAGTGCATCAGCGGTGACAGCGATCAGCCCGCAGCGGTGAAGCCCTTGCTCGGCCTCCTCTCGGCGGATGGCCTGCACCAGGCCAAAGCCGTCCAAGCGCGGCATATGCAGATCTAGCAATACGACGGCATGTCGGGCCGTGCGCCATCGAGCCAGGGCTCCGGTTCCATCATCTGCCAGGTCGGCCGATAAGCCGAGCAGTTCGAGCTGGCGCGCGATCACTTCGAGATTGACCGGGTGGTCGTCAACAACCAACAACCTGGCCCCGCTCTGGCGGGGCATCGGCTTCGGGGACGCGCGGTGGGCCGGCGCTTCGTTCGACGGCGGGAGTGAGTTGACCGCCAACAGCCGCAGCGCCACCGTAAAGCGGCTGCCGCCGGTCGGCATGCTTTCGACGCTGACGTCGCCACCCATGAGCTGTGCCAGCCGGCGCACGATCGAGAGGCCGAGGCCGGTGCCGCCGAAGTGGCGTGTGGTCGAGCTATCAGCCTGCATGAACGGCTCGAACAGGCGCGCCCGCGTGGTCTCGTCGATGCCGATGCCGCTGTCGGTTACGGTCACGCTCACCCGCACAGTTCCATCATTCTCAAGTTGGCCGTCCGTGCTGATGCGGACGAAGCCACGGTCCGTGAACTTGACGGCGTTTCCGACTAGATTGAACAGAATCGGCCGCACCCGCGTCGGATCGCCTGTGATCCAGTCGGGGCCTCCGCCCGGCGGATCGGCAAACAGCGCCAGACGCTTCTGCTGGGCTTGCGGCAGCATCGTCTCGACGGTCCCCGCCACCAGGCTGCTGAGGCTGAACGGCAATGCCTCGATGTCCATCCGGCCTGCGTCGATCTTCGAAAAGTCCAGAACGTCGTCGATTATGCGAAGCAAAGCCTGGGCGCTGTCACGCATGACAGCGACGGACCGGGCTTGTGCCGGCTCCAAGCGGGAGCGTTCCAGCACCTCCATCATACCTAGCACCCCGTTCATTGGGGTGCGTATTTCATGGCTCATCGACGCCAGGAAGGTGGACTTCGCCCGGTTGGCTGACTCAGCCTCGGCCCGAGCGGCCTCGGCAACGTCGCGCTCCCGTTCTGCAGCTTTGCGCGCCGACTGCAACTCCTCAAACAGCCGCACGTTCTCGATGGCGATCACGGCCTGGTCGGCGAAGGTCGATACGAGCTCGATTTGACGGTCGGTAAAGGGTTCAAGCGTGGCGCGACCGAGCCCAATCACCCCGATGGGCACGCCTTCGCGCAACAATGGCACGCCCAGCATACACCGGATCATCCCGATGCGTGCGTCGGTCTTTCTCTCGTAGTCGGGCTCGTTCCATGCATCCGCGATCTGTACTGTGCGTCGTTCCAGCGCCGCGCGCCCAACCAAGGTGCCACGGCCGGCCTGGATCAGCTGCCGCCGCTCAAGCCGTTCATAGGCGGGAGAATTGCCGTGGCCGACCGCGAAGCGAAACGCGCCATCTTGATAGCGCCAAAGGACGGCCGTCTCCGCGCGGCACAATGCGGCTGCTCTGGTCACCACCGTCAAAAGCACGCTGGCAAGATCGAACGCCGAGCGGCTGATGACCCGCAGAATATCGTTCGTCGCCACGCGATATTCGAGCGCCTCCTGCAACTCGCACTCAAGGCCCACCTCCCGCGCCAGGCTAGGGGCGGCAGCGTTGTCGGAAGTATTGTTCGGATCCGAACCGGATTCGCCAGTCATGTAAGAGTCCTTTGGGCATGCGCAAAAGAGTCATGCCAGAGTGGTGTCGCGTTTGCATCGCACGCTGCGGGCGATTTTGTCGTGTTGGTCGCGCGCTGCGGTGAAATGCCCTCCCCTGTTTGGCGCGACAGACGCGACATTTATGCGGATCGGCGCGATCCTGACGCGACACAGAGCCGGCATAGTTCCGTGCTGTGGTCTGTCGTCGGGCGCCAAACCAACACGACATACCCCGCACGCGCCGCAACGAGCTTCGACCCGAAAGTTCAGTCAAGTCGATCGAATTTACATCAAACCCAGGACGGAGTTCGACAATGGTAGATGAGACCAAGCTCAATCAGTTCATTGGCCAGATGCTCGGCGACCTGGGCGGGGCACTGAGCGTATCGCTCGTGCGCATCGGCGACCGATTGGGACTTTACAAGGCGCTGCATGATAGCGGGCCGATGTCGGCCAGCGAACTTGCGACGAAAGCGCAAATCGCGGAGCGGTACGCGCGCGAGTGGCTGTCGCATCAAGCCGCGTCGGGATACCTGTCGTACGATCCTAACAGCGCCAAATTCACCTTGCCGCCTGAACAGGCAATGGTATTCGCCGAGCCCACAAGCCCGGTCTACATGCAGGGCGGTTTCGATATCGCGGCGGTGATGATGGAGAATCAGGTGTTGGTCGAACCGGCGTTTCGCACAGGCAAGGGTGTGGGCTGGGGCCACCAGTCACAGTGCCTGTTTTGCGCCACTGGACGCTTCTTCCGGCCGGGCTATCACAACAGTCTGGTAACGTCGTGGCTGCCGGCCCTGAATGGCGTCGTGGCAAAATTGGAACGCGGCGCCACGGTCGCCGACGTCGGGTGTGGACACGGGTTCTCGACGGTCATCATGGCCAAGGCTTTCCCGAATTCGACCTTCGTTGGGTATGACTTCCACCCGGGATCGGTCGAACAGGCACAACTTCACGCCGACCAGCACGGCGTGTCAGCCAACACGCGGTTCGAGGTCAGCTTGGCAAGTGAGTTTCCAGGAAAGGACCTTGACCTGGTCACGTTCTTCGACTGCCTGCACGACATGGGGGATCCGGTCGGTGCGGCGCGGCACGTGCGCCAGACGCTGAAGCCTGACGGACGCTGGATGATTGTCGAACCTGCTGCCGGCGATCGACTGGAAGACAACCTCAATCCTGTGGGCCGGCTTTACTACGCCGCCTCGACAATGGTCTGCGTGCCGACCTCACTCGATCAACCGGTGGGAGCGGCGCTGGGGGCGCAGGCAGGTTTCGCGAAGCTATCTTCGGTTATTAGCGACGGCGGTTTCGGGCATGTCCGCAAGGCTACGGAGACACCATTCAATATGATTCTCGAGGCTCGACCGTAGGGATGTGAGACACGCCCCGACTTGGTGGCGACAATGTCGGGTTCTACATCATGCCTGTTCGAGGAACATGACCCTGGTAGATTGACGGAACCCACTCGATCGTCCTCGTCGGGCGGAGGGAAATGGAGAGCTTACCGTGTTGAACGAGGCTGCCGTCAGAGAGGCAATTGACATCGCGAACTGGCTTCGCGCGCTCGGACTTGAGCGATACGAGGCGGTATTTCGCGAGCACGATGTTCGTGCCGAACTCCTGCCCACTCTGACGGTAGAGGACCTCAAGGATCTTGGCGTCACATCAGTTGGTCATCGTCGCCGGATGCTAGAGGCGATCGCCACATTGCGCTTTGATGTGGGCGCCCGCGCCACCAACTCGCCAACGCCGAAGCCGCAGCCTGGCCTGACCGGGCACCTCGGCTCGTATGAGAGCTCAGCCGAGCGCCGTCCGCTCAGCGTAATGTTTTGCGATCTGGTCGGCTCTACCGCACTTTCGTCGCGACTAGATCTTGAGGATCTGCGGGATGTCATACGCACCTACCAAGCTTGCGTCACCGCAACGCTCGAGAAGTTTGACGGGTTCATCGCGCGGTATGTGGGCGACGGTGTGCTGATCTACTTCGGATGGCCGGAAGCTGGCGAGACCGACGCCGAACGTGCTGTGCGCGCCGGTCTTGCGTTGGTCGCTGCGGTCAGCAAAGCGACGCTGGACGGAGAGTTGTTGCAAATTCGCATCGGTATCGCAACAGGGCTTGTGGTCATTGGGGAACCCATTGGCTCAGGTTCTTCTCGCCAGCAGACGGCGATCGGTGAGACGCCAAATCTCGCAGCCCGCCTGCAAAGCCTCGCTGAGCCCAATCAGGTGGTGATCGATGCTTCGACCCGCCGGCAAATCGGCGGCCTCTTCGGGTGCCGTGACATCGGCACAGTCGAACTGAAAGGCCTGTCGGCGGCGGTGCCGGTCTGGCGAGTAGTGTGTGAGAACCGAGCGCTGGGCCAGTTCGAAGCCCTGCGGTCGAGCACCACACCGCTGGTCGGCCGCGAGGAGGAGATCGAGCTGCTGCTCCGCCGCTGGCAACGGGCAAAGACCGGCGTCGGACGGGTGGTGTTGATTTCCGCCGAGCCCGGCGTGGGTAAGTCTCGCCTTGCCGAGGCGCTGGCCAAGCGGATCGCCGCGGAACCGCACGCGCGACTGCGCTATTTCTGCGCCCCGCACCATCAGGATAGCGCACTCCATCCGGTGATCGTACAAATGGAGCGAGCGGCTGGCATGGAGCCTGCGGACAAGCCGGCAACCCGGTTCACGAAATTGCAAGCCTTGCTTTCAGCCTCGGGGCCGACGACAGAAGACATGGCGCTAATCGCAGAGCTACACGCGTTGCCGCCGGTCGATCCGACGCCGGAGCTCGATACCAGGCCGCAGCGCAAGAAGGAAAAAGTATTTGAGGCGCTGCTGCGACATATCGAGGGTCTTTCGCGGCAGTACCCGGTTCTGATGACATTCGACGATCTTCACTGGGTCGACCCGAGCTCGCTAGAACTGTTGGACCGATTGACAAAGCTGGTGACGGCTTGGCCGGTGCTCGTACTTGCCATGTTCCGCCCGGAGTTTGAGCAGACATGGACCGGGCAACCGCACGTGACGACGATGGCGCTGGCGCGGCTTGACCGACGGAACACTGCTGCGATGGTTGTCAACGTCGCCGGCAGCGCCTTACTTCCGTCCGAGATCGTGTCAGAGATCGCCGAGCGGACGGATGGCGTTCCGCTGTTCGTCGAAGAGTTAACGAAGGCGGTCCTCGAATGCGGCACGCAGGTATCCGGCGGATCGTCGGCGGTGCCGCGTCCGACACTGTCGGTCCCGGCAACTCTGCAAGCGTCACTGATGGCACGGATGGACAGGCTGGGATCGACCGCCAAGGAGGTTGCACAAACGGGCGCCGCGATCGGTCGTGAGTTCGAGTATAGGGTGCTGGCCTTGGTCAGTGATCTGCCGGAGTCGCAACTGCGCGACGGTCTCGTGCGCTTGACCGACGCCGGGCTGTTGTTCGCCAGCGGACTGCCGCCGGACGCGAGCTATGCCTTCAAACACGCTCTGGTCCAGGATGCCGCCTACGTTACGCTGCTGCGTGGCCGACGTCAGCGACTGCACGCCCGCATAGCCACGACGCTTGGCGAGCAGTTCCGCGAGATCGCCACGGTTAAGCCCGCAGTTCTAGCCCGGCACTACGCGGAAGCGGGGATGGCAGAACTAGCCGTGGCCCATTGGCTGATGGCTGGCCAGCAAGCCCTCGCGGGGTCGGCGATGGCGGAAGCGGTCGCCCAGTTGCGCAAGGGACTGAGTTTGCTCGACAGTCTGCCAGACGGCCCGCGGCGCCAGCAGCAGGAGCTCGAGTTGCAAATTGCGCTGGGATCGGCACTAACGGCCACCTCAGGCTGGTCGGCGGCCAATGTCGCGGAGACCCTGGCTCGTGGCCGCGCCCTGGCCGAAATCCTTGAGAGGTCGGAGTATTTAGTGCCGCTGACGGTAGGCCAATGGGCGTTTCACTGCGTCCGGGCCGAGCACAGACTGGCGCTACCGTTAGTCGAGTTGCTGGAGCACCGCGGTTGCGCGCAGAACGATACGACGACCCAACTGTTGGGTCGTCTCATGCAAGGGGCTACGCGCTTCTATCTCGGTGATTTCATGGCCGCGCGTACGCTGCTCGAGCAGTCTTTGGGTCTTGCTGATCCGGCGCATCGTCCCATCGGTGCATTAGCGTTCGATCCCCATGCGGTGATGCTCAGCTACCTTGCAGTCACCCTGACATACCTCGGGTTCGCTGATCAGGCGCGATCGCGAATGAATGAAGCGCTGTCCGAGGCGCGCCGTCTTCGACACGTTCATACGCTGGCTCAGGTGCTCGTATTTGCGAATTGGATCGACTGGCTTACGTGCGTGCCGGATGTCCACACCGAGGAGGTTCTGACATTATCGACTGCCCACGGCTTTCGCTATTACGTGGGTTGGGGTTTGGCATGTCGCGGCCGGTCCCTTGTGGGTCAAGGGCAAGCGGAGAAGGGCCAGGCCCTCTTGGCACAGGCGTTGGCGGAGTTACGTGCAACCGGAGGCGTCATGAATACGGCGCTGTTGTGCACCTGGCTTGCCGAGGCCAGCGACGCGCGGGCAATCCGATGAGGCATTGAATTGCCTGGCGGAGGCCGCTCGGTTTGTCGAGGCCACGGACGAGCGGGTTAGTGAGGCCGAGTTGTTGTATCGTGTGCGCGGCGATCTGCTGAACGCAGCCGGCGATGTTCTCGGTGCGGAGCAAAACTATCGTCAGGCGATCGCCGTTGCTAGGCGGCAGAATTCGAAGCTGCTGCAACTGAAAGCCTCTGTCAGCCTCGCCCGGCTCTGGCGCGACCAGGGTAAGCGCTCGGAAGCTCGTGATCTGCTTGGACCGATCTACAGTTGGTTTACTGAGGGTTTTGATGCGCCGGACTTAAGGGAGGCGAGGACCTTGCTGGACGAGGTGGCGTGCGGGGACGAGCGCTGACATCTTGCGACTGTGTTGAGTTAGGATATGAGACAGCCCTCCTCTTCGGGCTCCCCCAGGGCGACACCGAGCGAGAGAGGAACCAGGAGTAATGGTGTGAACATGCTGACCCACCGCTATCTCATCTTCGAAATCGCGCATTCGCGCTTGGCTAATTGCTCCTTGGTGACCCTGAAAGGCATGTATCGTCTCTTCGGCATTTGATGCCCGAGTCAACATAGGCGCGAAACGGAAATAGGCACCACCCGCTAACTGGACGGGTGCTCGCATGTTCGGCGAAAAACCTTGCGTCTACCATAATAATCGTGATGCGGTTCAACTCTGACGGCATCGACTACATCGAAGATGACGTCAGCGTAACTATATCAATGAAAGCTTCGTCCTAGAAAACCGGTGGCACGCCACCCATGGTCACCCATCAACGTTGGATACCGCAGGTGTAGATTTGGGCAATCTGACTCCACTGCAATTTGGGCAGTCGAGACACGCTGCCGGCCAGAAGTCCGGGAATTGCGGTATAATGGCCTGTGTTGCAATTTGGTTAGCCCACGACTGGTGCAATGTTCCCGCGAATGAGATGTGGCTCGTCACCATAAAAAACACTATTATATCAGAGCATTCGAAGTGGAGATTTGTCGCGCACGCCCGGCAAGATGAAACCGCACGCCGCGCCTGGCAACAATTCCTGGGGTTGGCCCGATCACCGCGTCGCTGATCGCAGCGACCGTCATCGACATCGGCCTGTTCAAACCTAACTTTCCCACCGTTGCGCTTTCGGAGGCATGAAGCCCGCGGTATTCCGCGGGTTTGCGACGTGCCTATCGAATTGTGGTGCTAAACCAGCTCTGTCTATGCGCTGATAGCAGCGAATAAAACTCGACGTTCGTCAATTCGACGTGGTGGCCTAAGGGCAATCAGGTTCCACGCCATGTTCATCCGCGTCAAGAAGATCGGACCCTACGAATACCTCTATCTCGTCGAGAAGGCTCGCGAAGGCGGCCGTCACGTCCAGCGTGTCAAAGCGCTCGGTCGACGCGATGAAGTCGAGAACTCCGACATGCTCGACGGTTTGATCGCCTCGGCCGCCCGCCATTCCCGACGCTCAATCGTGCTTTCAAGCTTCTACCGTGGTGAACTACCCGAACTGCGCCGCCTCAGCATCGGCCCCGACCTGGTGTTCGGACGGCTGTGGTAACAGACCGGTTGCGCCGATGTGCTTCGCCACCTGCTAGGCGAACGCCAGTTCGGCTTCGAAGTCGAGCGCGCCATCTATCTCACCGTGCTGCACCGGCTAATGGTTTCCGGCTCCGATCGCCACGCCCATGACTGGCACCAGCGTCTGCGCATTCCTGGCGCCGACGCACTCACCCTGAAGCAGGCCTACAAGGCCATGGCATGGCTGGGCGAGCAGACCGCCGGCGACCGCTCGATGACCGAGCTCGTCGAGGAAACGCTCTACCGCCATCGCCAGCCGCTGTTTGGTGACCTGTCGGTCGCGTTCTTCGACACCACCTCGCTGTATTTCGAGGGCCGGGGTGGTGCCACCCTTGGTCAACGCGGCTTCTCGAAGGACTTTCGGCCACAGTTGCACCATGTGGTGCTGGGCATCGTGCTCGGCGGCCACGATCGGCCGATCGCCTCGTTCCTCTGGCCCGGCAACACTGCCGACGTGACCACGCTGCTGCCCGTCGTCGAGCGCCTGCGAACGCGGTTCGGCATCAGCCGGGCCTGCATCGTCGCTGATCGCGGGATGATCAGTGCCGCCACCATCGCCGAGCTCGAGGAGAACGGCATCGACTACATCCTCGGCGCGCGCGAACGCTCGACCGCCGAAGTCCGCAGCACGGTGATCGAGGACGACGGCGTGGCGGTGCCGCTGACCATCCCCCGCCAGAAGGGTGAGACCGACCTTGCCGTCAAGGACGTCGTTCTGGCCGGGCGTCGTTATGTGCTGACCCGAAACCCGGAACAGGCCCGCAAGGATGCCGAGACGCGGACCGCCCTGCTGGCCGGTCTCGAACGCAAGCTGACACAGGGCGACAAGGCGCTGGTCGGCAATGCCGGATACCGCCGCTTCCTGGCTGAGCCCACAGGCGAAGGGTTCAGCATCGACGCGGCGAAAGTCGAGGCCGATGCCCGTTTCGATGGCCTCTTCGTGCTGCGCACCAACACCCGGCTGACGGCCTTGCAGGTGGTGTTGCGCTACCGCAACCTGCTGGCGGTGGAGCAGGGCTTTCTCGCGGCCAAGACACTGCTGGCGACACGGCCGATCTTTCATCGAACCGACGCCGCCATTCGCGGGCACATCTTCTGCACTTTTCTCGCCCTGGTGCTGCGCAAGGAACTGATGGACCGCTTGGCAGCCCGCCATCTCGCCATGCCGGAATGGCACCAGGTGGTCGATGATCTCACCGAACTCAGCGAAATCGAGGTCGAGCAGGACGGACGGCGCACACTGCTGCGCACCGCTCCGGGACCGACGATTGACGCACTTTGTCGAGCCGTCGGTGTCGCCTTGCCGCCGGTATTCCAGGAACTCCCACGCGCTGCAGCAACGGCCTGACGCTCTGAAACTGTGGTGCCTAAATCCAAACGAGACGTCTATTGCCTTGTTCTACAACTATATTTTCGATACTGGTGGGAAAGTTGGGTCAAAAGTGCACGGCACTTCGCGGCCTGGCTCGGCTTGGTGCCGCGACAGTATTCCACCGGCGGAAAGACCCGCCTTGGTCCGATCACCAAAACGGGCAACCGGGAGATCCGCAGGTTGCTTGTGCTCGGTGCCACGTCGATGGTTTACCGAGCCCCGCAATGGAATAGCGTCGTCGGGGCGTGGACCAGAGGGATTCTGGAGCGCCGTCCGGTCAGGCTGGTAACCGTGGCTCTGGCGAACAAGATGGCGCGCATCGCATGAGCGTTGATGACGCGTAAAGAGGGCTACCGGGCGAAAGGACGTGTTGCGGCCGCAACGGAAGCGGTGGCGTGACGTTCTGACGCAAGACGGTGGGGAGCGGGCATAAGCCCGGCTGATCCGGCAGGAGACGCTGAACCGCGTGGTGGGAAAGGCTGTGGTCAAGAACAGTTCAGGCAATACCGGTAGCTGAGCACGCCCGACAGATTGGCGCCTGACACGCATGCGTACACCCTGGCCAGCGGCAAGTGCCGCGCGACAGGCCGGACATAAGGGCGCAACTGACCGGATCTTTCACCGACGTCGATCAGCGGTTCATCAAGGAACCCGAGTTGTTTCGTTACCACGAGGTCGGCCATCTCTGCCCGCCGACAGATTGCGAAGAGGAGCGGGAGCGTCTGCTCGCGCTGATCGTTGCGAAGTCATCAATTCAGAGTTCCACCGGGAAATCAACGACGAGTTTGGCGTTGGTGCACTCGATAGATGGAAGGCGAGATAACCCCCGACCCGAACTGACTTCGTAATGACTGCTTAACTGCGGACAGATGTCGGACGTCCGGCCGCCAGCGTCCGGTTCAGTACCGCCACGCCGATCGCAGCCTCGATCTGCTGGGCGGCGAAGCCGCGGGCGCGTAGCCGAGGTCCGATCAGCGCCTTGTAACGACCCATCGTCGTTTCGATCAGTGCTCGTTGGCCGCAGGCGGTGGCTACCTGCCAAGCCAATCCACCCCGTTCTGTGATCATCTTCAAATGGCGGTCACGCTCTGTGGGCGAGCCCGCTTCGCCATCGGGAATAGCCGTCGACCGCGGCGGTATCACCACCTCGATGTCTTCGCCGTGGGTGACCGTGTTGCATGGACCCGGTCCTGGTTGCGGGCGGACGGGTGGCTACACACATTGGGAAGCCCATTAACCTCCCTTACATGAAGGTTGGGTTGTCAACAGCGTTTTGGCATGTGGGTCCCTTTCTGTGCTTGGTTGCGCGAGTACGCGTAGTCCTTTGGGGCCAGAGCGATCCTGTATCGCAGCAACAGCTGCATCACCTTACATGCGGTCGGAGCGACGGCTCCGCACCTTATGCACGAGGCGTTGCCCCGGTGAGACGCGACCCACCTGAAACGCGGTGGTTGTTGGCCACCAATGAGGAAGACGGTCGCGCTCCCCGTATCGCCGCCGGCTATGTCGCCTGCGGCAATCCTTTCAACTTTACGCCAAGGAGCAGATACCATCTCACGGCCATTGCCCAGTATGGACGCATGAGTTGGCAGCGAAGCTCCGGCTATAATCGGCGAAGTCTGGTTGAGACGACGATGTTTCGCTGCAAGACCGTCATCGGCAGACAACTTCACGCACGGACCCTGCCCAACCAACGGACCGAGGCAAAAGTCGGATGCATGCGCTCAACCGGATATTCGCGCAACAAGGCGGTTGCGAGTGGCTCGCCGCTCAAGAAACGAGCGAGGCGACCACCGTTAGGTTTCTCCTTAAACGGCGCAGATAACTTGCGGCTCATTCGGTTCCGCGCGCCGCGGGTCAACCACTAGACCCTGCCGCACGGCTAACACGCGTGACGCTGACGCGATCGTTTCGGGCCGATGGGCGATAATGATCCGTGTAAGACCGAGCGCCTTAATGGCGCTGTTGACTTGGGATTCTAGGGCGACGTCCAAATGTGATGTTCCCTCGTCCATGAACAGGATACGCGGCCGGCGATACAACGCTCGGGCAAGCACCACGCGCTGCTTTTGGCCGCCGGAAAGAAACGTGCCCATATCTCCGATCAGGCTGTTGTAGCCCATTGGCATACGCATGATTTCGTCATGGATTCCGGCCGTCCTGGCGCAAGTCTGCATCCACTCCACATCGAACGCCTCGTCGAAGCAGCAGATGTTGTCAGCAACGGATCCGGACAGGAGTTGGTCGTCCTGCATCACCACCCCGACCTGATCGCGGAAAGCCCGGACGCCGAATTGTCGCAGCGGCGTGCCGTCGATCAGGATATCGCCGGAGGAGGGTCGAAGCAGACCAAGCATGACTTTGATGAGCGTTGTCTTTCCGCCGCCCGACGGGCCAGTGATCGCGACGTATTCTCCGGGCGCAACAGAGAAACTTGCGTTCTCGAACACGAACGGCTCATCGTCGCCATAACGGAACGACAGCGATTGGACTGTGATCGCGCCCTTTAGCGGAAGCCGATAAGCGGTCGGAACGGACGGACGAGCGAGGTCCGGCTCCGGTTCGCTAGCCACGATGTCGGCCAGCCGTTCAAGCTGCACGTCCAGCATTCGGAACTCGATCGCTTTCTCGACAAATCGGGCAGCTTTGTCCACGAACTGTGTTTTGTAGGCCATGAAGGCGAACAACATACCGATGCTCATGCCGCCGTTCAGGACGGCGGAAGCACCGAGGTAGATCACCAGCACGTTTTCGATGCCGAACACAAGTTCGTTGACTGATCTGAATGTTGCCCTCACCCGACACAAGCTGGCCGCCGTTGACGCCGTGCCGGAAGCGGTGCGTGAGATCGCTTGGAAAGCGCAAACCCGGTTGTGTCAGCGGTATCGTCGCATGGTGGCGAGGGGCAAGTTAAACCAGGTCGTGGTCACCGCGATTGCGCGCGAGCTGGCAGGGCTCTTCTGGTCCATTGCCTGCATCACGTCGGATCCTCCTGCGAAGACCTCTGTCATCACGACAGCGTCGGACGAGGTCTCTCCAACGTCAACAGGCCAATCCCGGGCGCCGCGTCGTCAGCCGTTGAAAACCACGACAGCGCCCGGCACGCCCGGGACAAACCCGTGCGCCCATTGAATTGCGTTACGTAACGCATGCTGAAGGGAGCACCGGCTAGCCACACAGCGGGATCATATCCGGCATGCACGGCGGGGGGCGGGACCGGTCAGGGCAATCCTCGAAGCCGCATTTGGAACTCGACCTCCGCCGAGTAGACAGAGGCAGGCCCGCGACGCACCATGGTCTTGCGGTAACCAACCCGCGTATCACAGCATGATCAACCGTCGCTCAGTGCCCGCCCTCCACCGTGCATGCCTGCATCAGAGAAATCAACCGGGAGGAAAAGAACCGGGTGAATTTTTGCGTCCGAACTCCTTGAAACGGACATGACAATGCGGCTGGCCGCCAGGCGTGGCTCGCGGCTCCGCCCGCCACGCCTGGACCGCCTTGTCCGTAAACCAGCACGGTGAGAGTGCCCCGCCGTTTCAATGCGGCGTCATACTCCGCCCAGTTCGTGACCCGATACCGGGGCTTGGGGATGTGATGGCGGTGTTCGGCATGGTGTTTGAACGGCACGGCAAAGCGGTTCCAGGGAGGTAAATCGGCTTCCGGGTGTGTGTCGCCATCCGTCCGCCCGCAACCAGGACCGGATCCGTGCAACACGGTCTCCTCAGCGCCAAAAGGCCAAAGAATTTCAGGCATGGCAGGTCATCAATAGCGCGAAGTGTGGCGACGGGGTCGACGGCTTTCTCCGGATTGTGCCTCAAGGGTGGGAGGCCGGTGGCATTTTGAGATGCGGCGCAGCGGCATGTGGCCCGGCAATTTCTGTGCCAAGATTTTAGGCGTCAGCGTTTTTATACGGATCCTGACCGGCGTTCACAATTATACATAGGGGAGAGCATCATAGGGGTGATTCCGCTTGCGCGAGGGACGGTTCGCGCGGCGTGGCGGCGGCATCGATATTTTCTAATCCGGCCTAAGCGGGCAATATTAGGAAAAGGAAGGAAAAAACAAGTGTCGATATGGTCGGAAATCGGCATTGGTGCAGGAATATGGCTTCTTCTACTAGCTCTGATTATGGGTATTCTCTGGAGGTCCAGTAGGAGGGCGAACATTAGGTTGCCGCCTCATGATGATGGGAATTGACCCGATGTTTGGCTCGACAAAGTCAACTATAACCTCCCCGCTTCCCACGCGGCGATTTGGCGAACTTTTCCGCTGCATCTCCAACGCCAGACCGGCTCCATGCGCGAAGTCCTTGTCGACGGAGATGGCTTCGTTAGCCATGCGACTCCTGCAGCGGTGCTCGCCGCGAAATAGGGCTCCCGCTGCCAAAATCGTATAAATCCTCTTCTGGAAAATCGGCGCTCCAAGCCAGAGCTGCACAAAACGAGTAGCGCTAGCCCCCTTTCGGAATGACGGAAGCGGGCCCTCGAGGGAATGCGGTCGGTGCGCGCCGAGTTCCATCGACCCTCTTTCGACGCTACCTCGCTTACCCGCGTGAGTAACCCTCCGGAGCTGATGGCGCCGCTTGGTTATGGCCAGGCGCTTGATGGAGTTGCGGGACGCCTGGTTAGACGCCCCGGACTTTGCATCGCAGAAGACCATCGCCGATCAGATGCAGTTACGCGCGTTCGAGGATCCGCCGTTCGTGTCGCTCGGTGAGTGGTTCAGCCTGTCGGTGTATCGCTCGGGGCTGTCGGGCTTCGTCCGTTCCGACGCGGCGCTCTTCTGGAACATCCGACGGGCCTGAACGGCCGACCGGCCTTTTTGCGATAGGCTGGAAGTCGATCGCTTGGAACGTGAGGCAGCCACGCTGCGAAGATTGCGGACGGACTCTGCCTGGGTATCTGTGGTGATACCGCACCATCCGGGCATCGTCCGAGTTGTCCGAATCGGTTTGCCGCGAGCATGTTGCCCAAGCGAATTTGTCAAAAGGAGATCGTCATGCCGCCAGCGAAGAAAGCCGCCCCTGCCGCCAAGAAGGCTGCCGCTCCGGCTGCCAAGGTAGCCACCCCGGCAAAGAAAGCTGCTCCACCGAAGAAAGCCGCACCGCCGAAGAAGACTGCCGCGCCTGCCAAGAGGTCGGCTCCGGCGACCGTTGCGCCGCAGGTCACCATCACGCTTAAGCAGATCGCAGCCGAGTTAGCGGAAGGCCATGACCTGCCGAAGAAGGTTGCCGAATCGGTATTGGGCGACCTGGTGGCGCTGGCCACCCGGTATCTGAAGCAAGGAGACAAAATTCGGCTGACGGGGCTGGGCATCCTGCAAGTGCGGGCACGACCCGCTCGGATGGGTCGCAACCCGGCAACTGGGGCATCCATCAAGATCGCAGCCAGCAAAAAGATCGCCTTCCGGCCAGCGAAGGAACTGAAGGAGGCGGTTTAGTTAGTTCGTTCGCAGGTGCGATAATGGCACGTCCAGGAAATCAGATCGCAGGACCTGAGCACGTCGATGCCGCCCCGATATTGATCGGCATGCGCCCCTCAACGATGGCATGACCGACCGGCACCTGCATTTCGCGGCTGGGTGCATTGAGGTCATTTCTTCACTCCCACCCGCGCGGCGGCCTATTTTCAGGCATTAGCCGTCCAAAAAAGTAGACTGCTGCATACTGCAACGCGCGCGAAGTTTGCGCCGCATTGCCATCGCGCAGCAGCAGGTAGAGCTTTGCGCCGCCGGTGATAGCCAGCCACAGAGCACAAAATCCGACATATACCTGCAGTCCAATAAACACGGCATCGCTAAGCGGCTTGCGGATGCTACTTCCCGAAATGAAGTCCATAGTTCGCTCGCCTAGAGCAACATCGTCTCCATTGCTGGACCACAAAATCAAAAAGCCTATGACGCCGAATATCATTTTGCCGGCTGCTCGCGCGACAAAGTCGAGATCGGTAAATCCCTGACATTCGCGAGCGTGCCGGGCGAAGAGATATGCGCCCCCCGCTATCATGCCCACGCTAGTCGGAAAACCCACAAAGTCGCTCTCAACGACCATGATGTAGAAAAGCCAGAGAAACCCCAAGGCGGCTAGCACAGCGCCATAAGACGCACGTCGCAGGGCAATAGCTTCGGCAGGTCCGCGCCGAAAATTTACCCACCATTCGTCTATGAGGAAGACGGGCGAAATTCCTATCGGGATCAGTAACAGAGCCTTGATAAACGATATCACAGAAGCATACCCGCTACTTCCCTCGCTTTTTTATCAGCTCATAAGCCTCGTTGATTTGCTGTGCCACCGCGGTCAGCTTGCGCTACCCTCTACCTTCCCGGGGATCCGCTAACGCGAGCCAATGCGTTGCCGCCCGAAGCCTGGTCGCCGCCAGTGAGGGATCGAGAGGTCCACGACTGTATGATTGGGCTAGCATCTGCTCGCGCAGGTACGTCCGTGACGCGATCGAATAGGGACGGTGGCGCGAACGCTGACGGAACCCTCCAGGAGCTTCAGCCCTTCTTCTTTTTCTTCTTCCCGTCCACGTCCCGCTTATTCCTCTTGAGTTTTCCCAAAGTTTTATAATCCTTACTGAGCCTCCGCTCCGCCTCCAACCAATGGTCGAGTTCCTGACCATTCGGCCGTCCTTGGTGCTCCCAAAACAGGTGAGCCGAGTGGCGGGCGCGCAAGGTGTCGAGCACGGAGATTCCCTTTTGTCTGAGGCCAAACCAGAGCCGTTTCGGCTATCAGCACGTGCCGATTCTTGGCAAGGCGCGAAATGCAGCAGTTGACCGCCACCGTGATTTTTTCGATCCGGGGCGCACGCCCAACGCATAGGCCGGCGCTGGGCAATGATCATCCCGGCCGCGCTCGAGGTTCCGACCGCGTTCCTTTATCTGCTGACCCAGGATTCACGTTGATCGTCATTGGATTTGCTTTGCAGGGACTGTTTGCGTGCGGCGGCTGCACGTTCAATATCGGGCCTATCTCTCCGAACGGTTTCGAACGAAGTTCTGTTCTGCTACCACCGAGGGCAATATTCGGACGGCTGATCTCGCCACTGCTCATTCTATCTGCGACCACCTACCATCGGCCTGTCGGCAGGTCGCGATTTTCATCATCCCGGTGATGGGGCTGGCCATCTTCCTTCGTCGCCGTGCTTTTGAGCGCGGAGACGAAGGCAAACTCCTTATCGCTGAGCATGACCGTCGCTTGAAATAAGGCAACC
>CAVYXX010000103.1:0-49133 GCA_963772355.1 uncultured Alphaproteobacteria bacterium
GCCAGCCTTCTGGCACGGACTCTACCGGCAGCGTGACGCGCCTCGGCGATCTTGCGCTTGTGGAATTGAGTCGAGCTCTGCGCACGTCCATGAACGAATCGGCGGCCTGGATCGACCTGAGCTTGATCGAGCGCGCTTCCACCTTGAAGCCCGGCGTGCTGACCAACCTGGTCGTCTGCATACCGATCAGCGAACACAGATAGCTGCCCGCTCTGAGCAGTCCGATAACACCGTCATTGCCGACTTCAAGTCGGGTAACGCTGCCGCCGATGGCGCCGCGTCGTAGTGGCCAGCGGGCGGTGGGGGTGACCGACAGGACGCCGATGTCCAGCGCCTGATGGTGCGCCGGTGCCAGGACGCGCCGGTAAACCAGGCGATCAGCGGAGTGATAGGCATCGACCACCACCCCTGTCATCACCCTTCAGCGGCTCGGGTTTGCCGATGCGGGCGGTCGGTACCTCCCCGAATTGCGGCGAGTAATTGCCTCGTCCGAGAGCGACGATTTGGGGTCCGCCTCCCGCCGGTCTAGTTCCTCGGCGGCTCGGAGGCTGAATTCAATCTTCAAGCGCGCACGAGGTCCCGTCGTCAGTAAACACATATTCAACCATTTAACCGGCATCAGCTTCGGCGATCGAGGCTAGAAGCCGCTCAGCATTCCGCGGCTGCTGAGCAGGTCCACGGTCTCCTGCCAGCCAGCGAAATCTTCCTCTGAGATTACCACGACGTTCGCCTTCCCCGCCGGCCGCGTGACCACCAATGGCTCGTGATCCTAGCAACCCGGTCGAAGTAGCTCGCCATATTGTCGCGTAGCGCAGTTAGGTCGTGTGCGACATAGCTATGTCCTACTATCAAGTACGGGTTACGGACGAGCGCCATGATGTAGGCGAACCTACATCCACGTAACACAAATTGGGACACAAATTCAGCACCGTTTGAGACACATTTTATAGCCCAGCCCCCAAGGTCCGCAGCCGAGCGCCGCGATCGACGCCAAGCCCTCTTGACCAGCCTTCGCGTAAGGCCGCCAGCGTAGGATTTCAGGATCTCAATCACCTTGCTTCGGCGGGCGACAGCGTCTGCTCACCAGTCTCGGGTGATCCGGCCCTGCCGGCCCGGCTTACGCAGAGTCGGCTATGTCCGCGCCTATAGGGGTTAAGATTGTCTTATATAGGATTGATAGCCGAGTCTGCGTGGATAACCGGGGGCTGATAGCGGATCTGCGCAAAACGCGCTCGGCGCCATAGCCAACTCTGCGCAACCGCGCTTTTCCGCAGCGTGGATAACCGCGCTAACCCGCACCAGACATAGCCGACTCTGCGAAGCCAAATCGGGACGCTTCGGATAAGCACTTCCAAAGGAGCGAAGTCTGCGATGCACGACCTCAGTGCGCAGTTGGAGATGTTTGGATTAGATGGCGCCAGACGCTTGGCTGAAGGGCCACCACGTCTGCCCGTGAGCGATCGCGCCTGCTGCGACGGATCGATGTGACGCACGAACTCATGTCGGAGTTCCGGCCGGTGAGGACCTGTCGTTTCTGCACTCTGGTTTGTGCCAAACCTGTTTGCCGCACAGCCGGCCGGACGAGGACCACGCAGTATGGCAGCGCAAGTCCGGACGGTCTCGCTGACGGTGCAGCCTGGTGTATTCGACCAGGCGACGGCGCCCGGTACGTCGGCGTCCCATACGGTCCGAAAGCCCGGCTGATCCTGATCCACCTGCAAACCGAGGGTATGAGGTCCCGCACGGTCAACCTCGGCGCATCGTTCAGCGCCTTCATGCGGAGCCTCGGCCTGGCGGTCACTGGCGGCAGGCGCGGCACGATCGGGGCGGTACGGGAGCAGTCCCTTCGCATCTCCCAGTGCAGTTTCACCATGCAGTGGTCCGCAGACACATCAGCCGGTAATCAGACTGTCATCGCCAGACGCGCATCGTCGACAGGTTGGAGCTGTGGAGTTCCGACAGGCAGGGTGGTCGGAGACGGTGGAACTCTCCGAGCGGTTCCACACGCATTGCGGGAGCACGCAGTGCCGCTCGACCGACGCGGCATCGCCCATTTCTCTCCAACAGCCTCGGCCTTGATCTCTATGCGCTGTTTGCCTATCGGTTGCCGAGGCTTGAGCGCGATGTGCACCTGCGATGGCCAACGCTGCAGCAACAAATCGGAGCCGCCGAAAAGACGACGTTCACGCTGGCACAACGCGTCCGGGAGGTGATGCCAGACGTCCTGACCGCCTATCCCCACGCACGCATTGAAGTCACCCCACACGGGCTACTGCTGAAGCCGTCGCCTGCGGCGGTTCCCAAGACGGCTGTCGCAGGGATGCGCCTCATCGACAGTCAACCCCCAATCAACCACAGGGAAAGATCCGTAACATGAATCATGCTGAACTAGTCGAAAGGTCGGCCTGGCCACTGGAATGCCCAAAGCCGAAGCGAGCGAATGGTGGGGGCCCTGGTGCAGACGATTATGACGCCGCCATGGCAGGCGACGAGGTTCGTGTGAGCGGCCTAGGCGTTTTCGATGTTGTGACCCGCGAGGCTCGGCCGGGACGTAATCCTCAGACTGGCGAACCCATTGACATTCCCGCCAGCAAGGCGCTGCGATTCCGTGGGAAAAGCGGCAAAGACCAACTCAATGCCGCTGGCGACGGGAGCCAAGAAAGCCGCAGCATAGCCACGGCGTGACCGCATTGGGCGCAGGCCAGGCTAAAGGGCGCCGTGGAGACGATGACGCCACGGCTGGACGTCGGCTTGATCTCAGGTAGCGGCGCAACGCCATCTGCTTCTGAGCGGCTGCGTCCGCGTCCTTCTGCTTCGGGGTGGTGAGCCATAACGTCAGCCACCCGACCGCCGACAGGCCTGCCATCAGCCCTGGGGCAGCGACCAGCCAGTAAAATAGCGGCGTCACGTAAAAGCCTCCCAAGCGTTACCTGCGCCATCCAGGCGAAGTTTAAACCAATCAGCGTCCGGATGACAGCCGATGTCAGGGCTGTCGGTCGCCCCTAACCAGCGGGACAACGATGCCCGAAGATGGCGCCGACGCCCAGATCTTCACCGCTGTCCCGCTCGACTTGATCCGCTCGTTGTGGACGGTGCTCACGAGCGCCACTGGTCTGCATGGTGGCACGCGCACTGAAGTGTGGAGAATGTACCATCCACCCTCGTTTTGGGCCTTCGGGCCACCACGCCCGGCCGTAACTGATATTTGCTCGTGCATCCTATTGACCATGCAGACGGCCCTGGAGATCGCTTCCGCCCGCCCACTTCGCGGCACGATTTGCGATGCCGGTGAGCAATGCCGCGTGAGCTCCAATTGCAGGGGCCTTCCTGCAAGGCTGCGCGGATTTCGGCGGCGGATCGTCGTTAAAAGCGTGTCTCGGCCCATTCGGGTAACGCCCCCTTCTGTAATCGGTCTCCCTGGGTCAAGGCGTCGCGCCATCGCAAGCCGTTGAGGCCCCGTCGGTTCTCGCTGTCGTGGCACCGTCGCGGGATTGACCCTCCGGTTCCGTCAGGGCAATGGTCCTATCGGACCGGGAACCTGCCGGAACTAGCGGGTTTGGAGCAGAGCCAGACATCACTCTGCCACCCGGCGACGATAACAGCGACAAAGCACGTCCCCACGCCCTAAAATAACTGGGAAGGATAGGAAATGTCAGTCGCCGCGATCAGGGTCCGTCGCCGTACCGCATTGACGATTGGAGCTGCGGCCATTGCCGCGGGTAGCCGGGGACGTCTGGTCCTCGGAGGCGGTAACTCCCGGGTGTTGAGATTTGTACCCGCCCTTAATCCTTCCTCCCTCAACTCACTCTGGGCGCAATCGGTAGGCACCCGAGAGGCGGCCTTCATGGTCTTCGATACACTGTATGGGCTGGACGCGTCGCTGAAGCCGCAGCCGCAAATGGTCGAGGGGCACGAACTATCTGAGGACCGACTGATCTGGCGTTTCAGCTTGCGCGAGGGATTGCGATTCCACGACGGCGAGCCGGTGCGTGCGCGCGATGCGGTCGCCTCGATCGGGCGTTGGGCACAGCGCGCGCCGCTTGGCGTCAGCATGAAGAAGCAGTTGGACGAGATGCGCGCGATCGACGATCGGCGGTTCGAAATCCAACTGAAGAAACCATTTCCCCACCTACTCTATGGCCTCGGCCGCGCCGCCGACTGCGTCGTCAGGCCGGAGCGCGTGGCCGGTCACATCGATGCCTTCACCGACGCCAAGGACTACACTGGCAGCGGACCCTACATGTTCTTGCCGGACGAGTGGGTGTCCGGCGCGTACCTCGCATTCCGGCGAAACGAGCACTACGTGCCGAGGCAGGAAGAGCCGTCGCTTTGGGCCGGGGGCAAGGTCGCGAACTTCGACCGGATCGAGTGGACGATAATGCCCGATGCCGTCACTGCCACGGGTGCGGTTACGAGGGGCGAGGTGGACTGGTTGGACAGAGCCTTGCCCGACCTGGTGTCACAGCTCCGACAGACGTCCGGAGTAACGGTGGAGCAACTCAACCCATTTGGCTGGTGGTCCGTACTGCACTTCAACACCAAGGCGCCCCCGTTCGACAACCCGGCGTTGCGGCGGGCGCTGTTTCCCGCCGTGAACCAGGCCGATTACATGGGCGCGGCGGTGGGCGATCAGCCCGACCTGATGCGTACCGGCATCGGCTTGTTCAACGCGGAGTCGCCCTTGCAGAGTAAAGCGGGGATCGAAGTGTTGACCGGACCGCGTGATCTCGATCTGGCGCGGAGACTTGTGAAAGCCAGTGGCTACGCCGGCGCGCCGATCGTGCAGATGGCGGCGACCGACAGCCCCGGGCTGAGCGCGTTAAATCTCGTGGCGCAGGCGATGATGACGGAGATCGGACTGAACGTGGTCTTTCAGGCCATGGATTTTGGTACGTTGCTTAGCCGGGTCAATAAAGGCGGCCAGGCTGGGTCGGACAATTGGAACTGCTTTTGTGCCGCTTGGCCGGGGCCGGCGGTTCTCGATCCCGGCAGCCATCTGCCGCTCTTTGGCTTGGTGCCGGATCGGGATCCGAAAATGCTGGCGTTGCGGGACGCCTGGTTGGACGCCTCTGACCTTGCGTCGCAGAAAACCATCGCCGATCAAATGCAGTTACGCGCGTTCGAGGATCCGCCATTCGTGCCGCTCGGCGAGTATTTCATCCTGTCGTCGTATCGTACGGGTTTGTCGGGATTCGTCCGTTCCGACGCGGCGCTCTTCTGGAACGTCCGACGTGCCTGAACGCCCTATTCATGTTGCGCACGGGTGCTCTGTCACGGTAGCCCCCGTGTTTCAGCTGGGGCCTGTTCCTTCCGACGGAACCACACTCCTGGATCGTGCTTCTGTTCGGGGTCTGGCATTACTGCTGCCCCAGGATGGGATACGAGGGTTCGGCCGAGGAAGAGCCCAATACACAAAGCCGAAGCCAGGAACAGCGACGCGCCAAGGACTAGGTGTAGCGACGCACAATGATGGACGGCCCGACGCGCAATAGATGGTCTTTTCCGGCGCACATTGGCTGAGACGGAAGCCGGCGTTCGACGCAAATTAGCTGAGACACAACGCACGTTCGGTGAGACGGACGCGCAATAGATGGTCAGCGACGCACCACCGTCTGATCCGACCCTGAGCGGAACATTCGCACCGGAGTTTTGCAAGGGCTAAGGTGTAGAGGGCGGCTGGCTGCTTCGGTGGTGCGTACGAGAATGAGGGCGGGTCAGATCGTCGATCACGCCGGCAAAAGCCCAACCGAACGATAGCTGTCCATCATCGCGTCGAAGATTGAGATATCCGAACGACCTCTGGCGAAAAGCTGGGCGCCCGCGACGGCAGAATAGATCGCACGAGCCCGCGTTTGGCTTTCCTTGGCTTTGACGACGCCGGCAGCCGACAGAAGTTTGCTGAGCCAGGTCACATTGACGTCGGCGAAGCTCTGCACTTCCTTCTTCACCGCATCTGGCAGATCGTCATATTCTGCCGCCATGAAGCTGCACAGGCACATGCGGTTGTCGTTCAATAGCGATTTGCGGAAAATTTCCGGGTAGCGGCGCAGCGCTTTGAGCGGATCGGTTGATGCGTCAGAGATTGCATTCAGATCGACGACGATGTCTTCCCAGTAGCGCTTGGCCACGGCCGCGCCGAGATCGGCCTTGGTCGGGAAGTGGTGATAGATGCTCGGCGCCTTGATGCCGACCTCGCCGGCGATGTCGCGGAAGTTCAGGCCATTGTAGCCATGCGCCATGGCGGCGCGCTTCGCTGCCGCCAGAATCTCTTCCTTTGATCCGGCACTCATTACACCACCTCACGTTTTCGTCAGACCATCCTACCAAGTGGAAGGTAGCGATTGACAGCCCCGATTTGAAGGCGTAATCATGCCCTACCGAGTGATTGGTAGCCTACTCAGGCTGAGCAACGATCCTGCCCCAGCCGTCGCTATGACGTTTTGCTCAACCAACCAAAACAATGGAGATTATCATGCCGTTTGCACGCATCGATCTGGCTCAAGGCAAAACCCAGGAATATCGCGCCGCTGTCGCTGACATCGTTTATCAAGGGATTGTCGGTGTCCTCAAGGCTCCGGATGGCGACCGCTTCATCGTCGTCAACGAGCACAAGCCCGAGAACCTGATCTACGATCCCACCTTCCTCGGCATGCAGCGCTCGCCCGACTTCATGCTGATCCAGGTGACCAGCACCGTCGGCAACACCAAGGACCAGAAGCTGGCTTTCTACCGTCAGATCGCGGACGAACTCAAAGGCCAGCTCGGCGTGCGCCCCGACGACATCACCATCAACATGGTGTTCGTCAAACAGGAGGACTGGTCGTTCGGCAGGGGCGAACCCTGGAATTGACTGCTCTGAAGTTCTTCCCGGCCTGGGGGGCCAGCAAATGGCTCCCCAGACACAGCCAAACCGCTTCGACGCAGTCAATCTCCTCGTAGCACCATGCCATCAGCATTATTCAAGCCGTATAAGCGTCGAGTGCTGCAATTAGCTTCAAAGATTGCTGCCGAAGGTTGTCGTAGGCGTCTACTAACTTCGCCCAAGCGTCCAACTCCTTATCAGTTTGAGGCGGCGCATCATTAGAAAGTCGGTGAAGATCCCCAATAATGGAGACTCTTGCCTCGTAAAGGTCGGGTAATTCTCCTAGCGGTTGCTGAGCCTCGGCAGGGAACCAAGCAGCCTTTTCCCGAAAGACTATCGCCATACTCTGCAAGACCGTCGCCGCGCTATTCAGAGCAGGCACGACCTTCGCCCACGCACTGCTGTCCCGATTAATGAGATAAAATCTTACAGAACTGACGACCGATGCATTCGCCCGCTGAGATTGCTTGGCTTGAGTGACTACCTCCCTTCTTATCCCAATCTCCTCGCGAAGGCTGCGCTGGCGATCAGCTAGCTGATTGGCTACCGCTTGATCATCTGGAATGGACTTCAGCACGGTCCAAAGCCGCTCACCGTTATGGACTGCTGCTTGCAGAGCATCTGCCGCTTTCCCTGTGGCGAATGCGAGGGCCGTTACAGCTGCCAGTGCCGCTAGGATGACTGGTAGGAAGGCAAAAGCCCTTCGGCCCGGAATGACGGCCAAAACGGACACAGACAGTAGCAACTGCCGCCTCAGGAGCATCGCACTTTCAGTCATCATTTGGACCCCAGACTATGACCCATGTGTGCGCGGGCCGGTGAATTCGCCACCTGAGGCCGGTTCAATTCGCCACCCGAGGCCGGTCGAAACCGCCACCCCTGGCCGCAGGCACCGAGCCGTTAGGCGAGGCAAACTGCCACTGACGAACAACTTTATCTGGAAAGAAGAGAAGTCGTCAATTAGAATATTCTTGTTGTGATTGATGCTGTAATTTTTGCCGACCGTGTAACGTGTGAATAACGGGGATAACTAGACTAAGCTATTTACTTTGTTCGCCTATTTCATCTCCAACCGGATCCGCCACCGCCCGACGGGCGCCGTTGCCGCGCATCGACTTGCCCGTGAGCTCGAGGCGATATGCGTTGTTGACGAGACGATCCAGGATCGCGTCGGCGTATGTCGGATCCCCAATCTGAAGGTGCCAGCTGTCCTGGGGGATTTGGGTCGCCACGATGGTCGAGCCACGGTCGTGGCGATCGTCGATGACCTCCATCAGGTCGCGGCGCTGATCAGCGGTGAGCTTGACCATCGCCCAATCGTCCAGGATCAGCAGCCGGGTGCGAGCCAGTGTCTTCAACAACCGTGCTTGACGGCCATGCAGCCGGGCAATCGCCAACTCGTCGAGCAGCCGCGAGAGGCGCTTGTAAAGCACCGAGACGCCATCGCGGGCGGCCTGATTGCCCAGGGCACAGGCAATCCAACTTTTGCCGACGCCAGCCGCCCCGCTGATTAAAACGTTGCGGTGTTGGCGGATCCATAGCCCGCTGGCCAAGGCCTGTATGGTCGTGCGGTCCAGTCCGCGCGGCGTACGCAGGTCAAGATTTTCCATGCAGGCGGATTGACGCATGCCCGCCCGGGTCAGACGCTGCGCCAAGGCCGCGGTGAGCATCGCGCTATGCTGGATGTCGACCAGCAATGCCAGCCGCTCGGCGAACGGCATGGCGTCAATCTCGGGCTGTTGCAGTTGCGCGGTCAGTGCGTTGGCCATGGCTCCCAGGCGCAGGTCGTGCAGCTTCTCAATGGTCGGCTGGTGCATCTTGTGTCCTTGTTGCTGGATCGGTGGCGCCGATCGTCAATGGTAGTAGCCGGGGCCGCGAATGTTGCCGTGATGGCCGACGCCATCCTCGGCCACGGGGTCGACGAGTGGCCGCCCGCTCTTGAGCAGGTGCTCGACAAAGCCTGATGAACTCGCACCTGCCGACAGCGCTCGCACGCAAGCGGCCTCCAACTGCTCGCCCGGGTAGCGGGTCGCCAAGCGCAGAATGCCGAGGCAGGACCGCACACCCTGTTCGATATGATCGCGCCCGGTCAGCAGCCGCTCGACATAGGCCGCGGTGGCCACACCGACCTTGGCCGCCTGGTCGCGAACCCAGTCCGGCGTCCGCTTGGCCACCGCGCTGTGCCCCGGCGGCATGTGTTCGCCCAGCGTGGCCCAGTGATTTTGCCCGGCCACCCGGGCATGGCTGGCGGCCCGCTCACCGCGATGGAAAATCTGCACGCCGGTCCGAGTGAGGAAGACATCGACGCGCTTGCGCACCAGCGCATAGGGCACCGAGTAGAAGTTCCAATCGACCGCGACGTGATAGTCGAGGTTGACGGTTGCCCCGATCGCCCAGTGGCCGATCACGTAGGGCTCGATCGGCAAGCGCTTGAGGGCGGCGCGTTCGACCGCTTCAAACAGGCTGCGCCGGCTACCCTCGCGCGGCGGCGCCATCGGCTTGTCGTTCAGTTCGACCAGCAGCAGCGCGATCGCCTGGTTTAGCTCAGCCAACGAGAAGAACTGGCGATGGCGGAGCGGAGCCAGAAGCCAACGACAGGCCTGCAAAACGCCATTTTCGACCCCCGGCTTGTCCCGCGGCTTGCGTGACCGTGCCGGGACCACGGCCGTGCCGTAATGCTTGATCAACGCGGCATAACTGGCGTTGATCACCGGGTCGTAATACGAGGCATGGGTGACGCCGACCTTCAGATTGTCGGGCACAACCTTCGCCGGCACGCCGTCCAGGAAGGCAAACAGACGGACATGCGCGCCAAGCCAGTCCTCCGTCGCCTGGGTCCAACTGGCCTCAGCGTAAATCAGCCCCGAACACGGCAGGCAGGCCACGAATATCTGCGTCGCACGCGCCGTACCGTCGTCCATCACCGCGACCGTGTCGCCGGCGTAGTCGACCTGCACCGTCTCGCCGGCATGGTGCACCTGGCGCATCGACAGGCCTCGCCCCGAGGCCTTCTGCCATTCGCTGAGCCGCAATTTGAACTGGCTGAACCCCAAACCGTCCGGATCGGCTGCCTTGTCACTCCATCCAAAGCAGCTTGCGCGTGACGTGCTTGTGGCGCCGCAGTTCCTGATCCACCTCCGCCCAGTCGGGCAGTGCGCGACCATCGGTGGCCGATGACGGCGGGTAAAGCGCCACCTCCAGCGCCGTCTCCGACAACCCATCGGCGGCCGCGGCGTCCAGCCCTGCCGCCGCCGCTCGATCCAGATACGCCCGCACCGTCGAGCGCGCCAGCTTCGCGCCTGCCGATATGGCACTCAGATTCGGCCCTAACTCCGCACGCAACCGTAACACTTCCCTGATCCGCCGCATCTCCGCCCTCGGTCTCGGCACTACTGCTACCCCGCCAAAAAGGGCGGAACAGTAGTCGCGATTACTTCGATGTCAGCGGCGGCTTCCTCCACCAGCAGACTGGCGAATTCGCCGGCCTCAGGTGGCGGTTTCGACCGGCCTCAGGTGGCGATTACAATCGGCCTCGAGTGGCGATTACCTCCGGCCCGTGCAACCCATGTGCAAGGAATTTGTCTAGCGATCGCAGCGCCGAGGACAGAATCGAAACGCATGTAGGGCGCATGAATGGACGGGCCGACCTCCGGGACGCGCATCTCGAACGGGCCAATCTCGGGGGCGCGCATCTCGAACGGGCCGAGCTCGGGAGAGCGCATCTCGAAGGGGCCTACTTCTTGGATGCGCATCTCGAAGGGGCCAACCTCTTGGGCGCGGAGGGCCTGTCGGACGCATGGCTCGCCCAGGCCCACGGCGATGCCGCGACGCAACTTCCGGCCGGGGTGGCCCGGCCGGCGCATTGGCCGGCCGCGGACACTGGCCCAGCGCCGCCCAGCAGTGTCGCATAACTCCGGAATCTGTTAAGTCGCCGCGAAGCGGCCGGAATGATGCGTTCTTATGAGACTGAGTTTCGGGATTCCCAGGCGCTTGTTTTCATGGCCTTTTCTCAACGTCCAATATGTTACCCTTTGATAGACGCCTGAGCCCGCTAAGGCCAGTTTGGTCGTCGCCGGGTCCCTGGTTGGCCCAGGACTGGGCAACGATTGCACCAATCCATAAGCCTCATCGGGCGTTCGGTCGGCAAGGGCTGAGTGCGGACGTCGGCTATTGTAAAGGTCGATCCATTTCGTCACACCAGCCCGTAGCTCGGAACCCGTCTCGAAAACATGGAGATATACACACTCGTATTTAAGCGACCGCCAAAGCCGCTCAATGAAGACGTTATCCAACCAGCGGCCACGACCATCCATGGATATCCGAATCCCAGCATCCTTCAGCACGCCAGTAAACCGCGGGCTCGTGAATTGGCTGCCCTGATCGGAATTAAAGATTTCGGGCACGCCAAATCGCTCGATCGCCTCCTCCAGCGCCGCAATGCAGAAATCAACCTCCATGGTGTTGGAGATGCGCCAGGACAGCACCTTGCGGCTCGACCAGTCCATCACAGCAACGAGATACAGAAAGCCGCGCCGCATCGGGATATACGTGATGTCCGTGCACCACACCTGGTTCGGCCGATCGATGCTCAGATCGCGCAGAAGATACGGAAATACCACATGTTCGGGATGCGGCACGCTGGTCCGTGGCTTCTGATACACCACAGCCAACCCCATCCGCGCCATCAACCGGCGCACCCGCTTGCGTCCTACGCAATAGCCGCATCGTCGCAAATGCCGCGACATCTGACGAGCACCGTAAAACGGCGTTTCCATGAACTGCTCGTCGATCAGGCGCATCAATGTCAGGCTGAACGCCCTCTCCCCAACGGGCGCGTAGTAGAACCCCGACCGACTGATCGAGACCAATTCGCACTGCCGGACGATCGACAGGTGGGGATGCTCCAGAGCAATCAGGTCGTGCCTTCGGGCCACGCTCATCGACCGAAGGCTTTCGCCAAAAAATCCCGTTCCACAACCAACTGACCGATCTTGGCGTGCAGCTGCGTCACCTCGGCCGCGGTCACCGCCGTCTCGGATGCCTCCGCCTTCGACGAGAACGTCGCCGCCATCCCTTCAATAGCAACCTTCTTCCAAACCCCGACCAGCGTCAGATGAATGCCGTGTTTCGCACCAATCTCCGCCAGCGTCTGCTCGCCCTTGATCGCTTCCAGCGCAACCCGCGCCTTGAACTCCGCCGTATGCCGCTTGCGCGTCACTTTGCCCATCAAATCCATTCCAACCTTCAGTCGGAATTAGCTTAACAGCCTGTCCGAAAACCGGGGACCACCTCACTCCGAAGAACTCGAGATCCGGCGCGAAATCGAAGAACGTAACCTGGATCCCGTCGCACCCGGCCCGTTTCAGCCCGACTAGCTTGTCGACCACGTGCTCCGGGCTGCCGATGATCTGAATGTTGCCACCAAGAGCTCGGTGTTTATCGCCGTGAGCCTTCCAGGCAACCGCGTCCCCGCTCCGCTGATGTGAGACGAAACCTTCGATCGCGCCCAGGTCGGCTGCATTGAGGATTGAATCGTGATACAGCTGTGCTTCGCGATCCGTCTGCCGGCAGACGATCATTGGGTTTATGATTGTGCGCAGTTGCCGGCCATGCTCAGCACCGGTAGCTTTGATGGCAGCGGTGTGCGCCGGGAGAGCGACAAGTGCCGCATCGATCTCGTGTCCAGCTGGGCTGGTAATGAAGACGAGGTCGGAATGCGTCGCCGCATAGCCGAAGCCGGCCGGGGAGCCCGTTGCATTGACCAAGATCGGGCGCCCATAACGTGGCTTTGGCGTGACGAATGCCTTCTCGAGGGACCAGAACTTTCCCTGCAGTGTCAGATCCTCAGTCTCGCTCCAAAGCTGCTTGAGTATTCTGGTGAATTCCTCGGCCATTTCGTAACGATTATCGTGCTCGATGTGCCGGCCGCCGAACATTTGGGCCTCACGCGGCGCATAGCCGGTGACGACGTTGATACCCCAACGCCCACCCGCGATATGGTCGATCGTAGCCCCGAACTTAGCAAGATGGAGGGGATGCCATGGACCGAAGAGCACATGAATTGTTGAGATCAGTAGAATACGCTCGGTCATCGTGCTCAGAGCCGCTACGGTGATGAACGGATCGAGCGAATCCTCACGGTATTTGGAAAGGCCGCCATAACCACCCTTGCCCGCCCACTGAGCGAGCCCGAAGACAATGTCAAATCCGAGTTCCTCGGCTCGTTGCGTCAAGGATGCGTTATAGTCGAAACGCCAGTCGGTCGTCCTCGGCAACAGTGATGCCGACCAGCCCCCGCTCTGTATAGGCAGGAAAAGTCCCAGAATAAGCGGCTGACGGAGAACGTGGGACAGAGGACTGTCAGGAAAGTCGGCGGGTGAAGCGGTCTTTCGTTGCACAAACTCGGCCGGCAACTTGCAATCCTCCCTTCGTCTTGAGTGCCGCCGCCTGCCCTAGCTCGAGCACCGCCGCGCTGGGTCGGTGGATAGCAAACCGTCAAGCAATTTGTGAAGGCGCCTCGTAGCTGCTGCTGGCTTGCCGGAATGCGAAACCCTGCGTCGCATTACCCCGGGGGGCTCTTTCCCGCCGGCTTTGCTGCAGTCGTCGCGTGCAGAACGGCATTGAGCGTGCGGCTTACCCAAACCGTCAGGGTCTGACCGGCGATATCGGCGTCGGCCTCGACGTCCCGCTTCAGCGAAACCGGGTGTTGGACTGGTGGGAAAAGCCCCCTGCCTATTTTTCAGGGGGCGAGTTCCCTTCCAGAGGGGGCTTTCTTGGAACCCCTGCCCGACCGACGCTGCACGCCGCCCGGATCAGGGTCAAGGCAGATCAAAGTCAGCGGCCGGTCTTACGGATTGGTAGAGTAGCTTGGATAGCAGGAACGCCTCATCACGACAGGTCGCGCGCCTTCTTCCAGGCGGCGGCGAAACCAGGGGCCACGTCGTAGGGTTGGTCATCGCTCTTGAATTCATACCAATCGCCGGCGTGGTTCAAAACAGGGTAACAGTCGAAACGCGGAATCCCTTTGTTGGCGCAGCTTTGTCGATTTTCGGTGCAACCCGGAACCAGCACTTTTTGAACCACGTCCGTATTGGAGTGATACCACAATGATGACAGACGAATTGCTGACCACTGAGGCAATCCTAGATGCGTTCGCCACCGCCGGACGCGTGCTGCCACGGGCGGCCCTGAAGCAGGCGGCGGATCGCTGGCCGGAGGTTGGCCTAGCCCTGGTCGCCATGCTTGAAGCCGTCGCTGAGGGGGACGCGGTCACCGACCGCACAGAAGCCATCCTGTTCTTCGGCATCTATCTGATGGCGCAGGCCAGCGAGATTCGGGCGTTCCGGCCGCTCTGCACTATTGCCGCCCATGAGGCGCAGATCGAACGCCTCATCGGCGACGGGGTGACTGAGGATTTGCCGCTTATCCTCGCGCGCACCTATGACGGCGACCCGGCACCGCTGCGGATGCTGATCGAGGCCGCGGATGCCGACGAGTTCGCGCGCGATGCCAGCTTCGCGGCGCTGTCTTGGCTGACGGCCACCGGGCGGATCGATCGGGACGAGACGGCGCGCTATCTGCGGGACCTGCATGCGACCCTTCAGCCACAAGACGCGTCCTGGGTCTGGGTTGGCTGGCAGCAGGCGATCGCCCGCCTCGGCCTGGACGAACTCGTGCCGCTGGTCGAGGACGCCTTCAATCGCGGCTGGGTCGAGCCAATGGCGCTTAGCCTGCATCATTTCCACGAAGATCTTCAGGCGGCGCGGCAGGCAGCCGATCCAGCAGACGTTTTCGACCAGCACGACAAGGACGACGGCCGTCTCAACGATATCGTGGACCATTTGTCCGGCTGGGTCGGCTTCGCCCCGGAGCAGAAGCCAATCCCGAAGCTCAAGGTATCGCCACCAGGGCGGGTGACCGACACAATCATCCACAATCCGTACCGCAACGTCGGGCGCAACGACCCGTGCCCTTGCGGCAGCGGCAAGAAGTTCAAGAAATGCTGCCTGGATAAGGTGCGTTAGGGGCTGCCGAGAAATAAACGATCCACGCTTTTGTCAGTTTGGGGCGCTTCTAGGGTGCCGCCCGAGCCAAATAGCCCTGCAGCGGCCTGAACCAACTGCCCTTTCCAGGTAGTGATCTGGAGGCGATGCTGGCTATCGTTCACCGTATATCCATGCAGCGCGGTGAGGTATCCCGAATTTACCCCATTTTTGGAGAGGACTTATGACCGCAGATAAGCAAATTATCAAGACAATGACCGGAGAGGTCTTCCTGCCAATTAGACTGTACTATAAGCTTCACAGCAAATCCGGTTTGCAGGCGAGATTCAGCAATCTCCGCTGCATGAATTACGATCGAGCCGGCGATCGGTGGGTTTGGCTCTACGACGGTGAAGCCAAGAATTTGAAGCTCGCGGTGCCTTACTCCTCCATACCGCCTGATAAGCGGCCCATCATCTTGGGGTCGTTCTACTCTCGGGTGGATGATCAGATGTATCTGGATGTCGGATCGGTCGAACGGGCAATAAAGGCAATCGAGTTCTTTGACAAGCGTATCAAGAGAGTAGTGGCAGAGGTCGAATATGTTACTATTTATAATAAGGTTTGCTCAACCATGGATGAGCATCCTGGATATTGCTTCGATAAACTATTTTCGGGTGTTCACACCGATGATATTGATTTAGCTGTAGAAGCTAAGCTGGCGGATGCGAGGAAGTCTATAGAGGAAGGCCGCGTAGGCGAGATGATGGACGCAAAAAACTTCGAACTCGTTGAGGCGTTTCCTGCCCATTACTATGAAGATGGAATAAGTCACGTAGAAGCGTCGCTCAAAGCACGTCAGACGGTGGCGGTCGCGCGATGGAGTGGTCAGGTAGATTATTGCCTGACCCACCTCATTAAGGATGTCACGAAAAGGATGAGCCTCAGCGCAACATGACCCCCGGCTTGTAGCACGACCAAAACCCGCTCGAGGCGGACAGACAAGATTTATGGTCCGTTGTTCAGCTAACAACCGACGCTCTTCTCACCCAACAGATCCGGCCCGCTGGAAACGCGTGATCAGGGCAGGGTGGTGGAAGAAGCCGGCAAAATCGCCACGCGTGACACAGTGGTCGAGGCAACCCAGGAGGCGGAGAGCTACTGGACCGCCACCTGCAAGCAGATCGGGCCTAACGGCCCTGCGCGCGATGATGACAGACCGCCGTCTCGTAGACCCGAAAAAGTTCGCCCATGTCCGACAGGAACTCGGCATCGATGCTAGCTCCGAGGACGAGGCGCGAGACTGAGACCGCCCTCCCAGGCCAACAGGACCACGGTCTGCTTTGCTTACTAACGCGAGAGCGCCGACACGATTTTGGTGGCACGGCCGCATCCGGCGCCGGCCCAATGCGCCGGCCGGGTCAGCCCGGCGGGCAGGCGCGTCGCGGCGTCACCGTGGGCTTCGGCCAGCTGCTCTTCCGATAAGCCCGTTGCGTCCGCTATCAAGCCCTCTGCGGCGGCGAAGGTGGCCCCCTCAAGGTGCGCGCCGCTGAGGACGGCCCCTTCGAGATGCGCGCCGCTGAGGAAGGCCCCTTCGAGATGCGCCACCACGAGGTTGGCCTCTTCGAGATGCGCAGCTCCGAGGCTGGCCCCTTCGAGATGCGCACCTCCGAGGATGGCCTCCTCGAGATGCGCGCCATAGAGGGAGGCCTCTTCGAGATGCGCGTCGTCGAGGCCGGCCCTTTCGAGATGCGCCACCACGAGGTTGGCCCCTTCGAGATGCGCGCCCGCGAGGTAGGCCTGTTTCAAAACAGCACCGCTAAGATCGAGATGCCAACCGTTGACGCGCTCGCGCTTCTGGCTCACGTCACTTCGCCGCTTGATGACCGATAGAACGGCCGCGATATCCGTTGCCGGCGGTTCGCCTAGTTTCTCCAAAACTTCAGCTTGCCGCCTGAAATCTCCTCCCTGAGGACGGTTGTTCTTTTCCCACAGAAAGTAGGCTCGTTTGCTGATGCGTTCCTCTAAGCCGATCGCCGTCCGCTCTCGTTCGTTTCGCTGCGAGCGTTCCCGGACGAAGGCGGTCAACGTCTCCATCACAGTCCAGTAGTCGTCTAGGCTTTCCTTGGAAATGCTCTCCAAGGTGTAGATGCCGCCAAGTCTTTCCTCCAGTTTATCGCTTGCGAGTTGGGTCACCGCCTTGCTGTAGCTTTCGATGATGCGCCGCCGACGGTCGGCGTTGGTCTGCTCTTCGTGCCGCAACCTAGCGGTCCGCCACTGACCGAAGGCCGCCAAACCTGCCAGCAAGGCGGCGATTGGCGTGAAGAATGGCGTGAAAATCTCGGGTTTGGAGATATACGCGCTCCAAACCTGCGGCCCGTACCAGCGCAGACCCAGATACAGCAGCAGGCCGCCGACGATGACCACCAGGACCGGTCGCCGTCTGCGCTTCAGCCATTGCCCCAGCCAATGCAACCCGCGCTCAAAATGACGGACCGCCGATTTCCGGATCGACGAGGCGCGTTCCTTCAGGGTGCTGCTGAGTTGTGACAGGCGATCGAAAGCGTCCATTGCTCGGCTCCATGACCCTGGCGGACCTTGGAAGAGCAGGCGGCACGGTGTCCACTAGCCGTGGCTGCGGGCTGGGGCACGACGCCTAGGCATCGCGTGCGGCCCCCCCCGCAATCGCAGCCAGTCCGTCCCGAGCAGGTCAATGACTGGAAAGTCAGCGCGCGCCGCGCGGGCGGAGTTAACCAACGCAACACGCAAGCAACAACAGATGACAGAAGATACTTTCTCAAGGCGCTGCGCTCGCGTGAATGTCCGGGACGGTCGACCGGACAGCGGCGACATACTCGGCGACGGTGCTGTCCAACCCGCCGAGCGCGACGGTCATCGGGGGCGCCTGGAAGGTTACATTCAGCACGCTTTCGGGGCCTTGCCGGGTGATGATGACGGTCAACCCGGCGGCGAGACCGTTGCCTAAGATGACTAGCTGTTCCGCGGTGATGAGGCCATCGGCCTGGTTAGAGCTGGTGACCGTATAGCCGACACTTGGCACAGCCCTGAGCGATGCGGCGAACAGGCGATCGGTTGATGCACGGCTGCGGTATTCGCCGCTGCTGGCCTGGGGGCCTGCACACCCTGCCAGGATCGTCAGGACGGCGAGGACGCTATAGTTGTGCATCGCTCGCCCCCTGTTCAACACTTTCGCCGGCACGGAGCAGCACCCATGGGATTACTCGGCAACGACCCGCGCAAGTTCCTGCGGCACAACCTGCTGACGCTGGCCACGGCTCTGGAGAATCGATCCGCGAATATGATGACCACCCAGGGAACTGTCTGGGTTACGCTGACGGACATAACGAACCAATGGTCCACGGTCACGCGGAATCGCAACCGCAAAGGCCTCGCCGCCCTGATGCCCGTCACCTCCAGCACAGTCTGGGAGAAGCCCACCAACCTCTACGAGGTTTCGCCCGCCGCTAACGGCGCGAGCAACGCCTTTCCCGCCTATATCTGCCGCTGGAGTGAGGATAGCGTCTGCACCATGACCCTGGGTCAGGATGCTGAAGTCATGTTTACCGGCAACATGAATGGCTGCACCTTCGGGGCCGGGATCCCGGCCAGCGACGGGACTGTGCGAGTGGGTCATGCTAATGCGGCCAGTTTTGCCACGGGGACCAAGGACAATCCGGATTTCACGAGACAGCGACAAATGCAGCGCGACGCTCTCTCTAACCAGGGGGCAGGGGCGCACATCGTCAACCCGGACGTGTACCGGGCGAACGTGACCTACTCCGGCGTGGACCGTATGGATTTCGAGATCATCGCAGTGACGGTGGGCATACGGATCGGTACCAAATGGGAGTTTTATTACCAGCACCAGCGTTACGGCGGCACCGGAGGCGACTTCAGCTATGAAAAGATGGGCACGACGAAGATCGGGTGACGCTGCTCAGGCACCCTACTTGTAGCGGCCCACATTGATGGCTGTACGATTTGTACAGATCGTGTGGTGACCACTCTTCCGTAACGCTAAACGATCTTGGGTTAATTGTTGGTGTATAACTAATCGTTCAGCGCCTTTCCTTCGTGCGTAATATATGAGTTACACACCAAAATCAGAGCTTTGAAAACGCTACAGGTTTTCTGCGCATAAATTAGGTGCGGAATGATTGGCGTGTCCCCGTCTTCGCAGTGCTACGCAGGGGTCGCGTGCTATGCGCCGTCCCCCTACGCCAAGGCTTCGGGGGACAAGCGACGCACGGAGCCGAAGCCGTCTCCGCCCATGCGGGTAACGCCGGCTCACACATTATTCACGGCCTGCCGGCGGGTGCCTGTTTTGAGCAGCGTTATAATGGGGGGCTAGATTTAGCCGGAGGGAGTAAATGCTGGCGGAACCTATCAATAGGGGAAAACCCCTAGACCCTTTCGCCCGCCGGGCTGCCGAGCAAGAAAAGAAGAGGCGAGAAAAGCAGCGCAGGGTGACCCATCGAAGCGCGAAATTCCTTCGGAGAAAGCCGGGCCAAAATCCACGCCGCTTGGCAATCCCTTTAAGATGAGAAAGACCAACCCCCGCCTTTCCCGCGCCGATGAATCCAATAATCATAGAATGATCCTTGTTCCGTGACCATGCCAAGCCGCTCTTCGGGATCAGCTGAAGTCGGGGCGCGAGGCGGAGCGTACTATCTCCCGGATCGGGCTCGGCGCTGGCACAGTGGGCATGACGAACCTCGGTGACTTGGCCGACGAGCGGGAGCGCTGGGCATTGGCGAGGCCCTGCCCGACGCTCCGCAGAAACACCTACTTCGCAGCGGTCAGCGCGGCGTTCGACAATACACCCAACCGGCCGAAGCGATTATCGAGCGAGAGTTTGCCGGCACCGAAGGCCACGACCTGAAGGAGTCCACCCAAAATGGCGACATTCTTTAAGAAGTGGATCATCTGGTTCTGATCGGCGAAGTTGTTGTGGAAGAACAAGGCCGTCACCAACGTGAATACCGCCAGGACGGCCGCCACGATGCGGACTTGAAAACCCACGATCAGCAGCACGCTGCCGACCAGCTCGACGACCAATGCGACGCCGTACGCGGCGATCGGAGCTGGTAAGCCTACAGCCTCGATGTAGGCTTGGGTCGCTGCTGGTGCACCTAGCTTGCTGAGGCCTGCCATGAGGAAGAGCACGCCGATGAGAATTCGCCCGGCGAGGGCGATTGTGTCGGTTCGCTGGGTCATTGGTCTGATCCTAGAGCTTGGCCGTCGGATCGTTGGCTGTCCGCGACCTGGTTGCGTTTACGAGGTCGACAGATGCGTCGCCCCGCTTCTGGGCCGAAGATAGCCATCCACATCTGACTGAAAACTCATAAAATGCCGGACGTGCCGTCGCGCAGCTGGTCCGCCGGGATGGCGGAATGATCGGCATCGGAGGCGGGCTGCTTGATGTCGAGCCGGAGCTCGAACTCATTCATGTCGGCGACGTGGAGATGATCCCGGTGGCCGCGCCAAACCATCCGCTGGCCCGAGGTCGGCCGAATGCTTCCGGCGCCGCGCGCAATCACCGGCAGCTGGTACTGACGGTGCGAACTCCCTTCTCGGAGGGGCCCGACTTAGGAATCTTCTCGGCGGACGTGTGGCGGCTCGCGGATCTCGGCGCGAAGCATGCCCTACTGGTCGCCGGCGTCGGCTGGGGCAACATGCCCGAACCCCATGTGCGCGCGGATTTGGCAGCTGGGCGGCTCGTGCGCCTCGAGCTACCGGAGGCCAGGAATGCGCTATATCCGCTCCGTGCCCTGCATCGCGCCGACGAGCCGCCAGGTCCTGCAGCGGCATGGCTAATTCAGCGCTTCGTCGATCAAGTCAGCGCGTTTTAACAAACCAAGCCAATTCGAAGATGATAGCAAGCCGAATAATTGCGTTAGCCACGATAACCGCGACTATCGCATGTTAGCCGTCAAGTTGGCAGGATGCCGTCGGCTCTGAGGGCCGCCCGCACCACCACTGACCGGGAAATCGATGCCGCGATCGATCAGCTCTCGGCGGCCGTTACGCCCGCTGCATAGACCTGCAGGACATTGTTCGCAAGTTCAGCCGCCGGGCACGGCTAAGACTCGCCTACGAAACGCGATATCCCCGCAAATCGATGACGCGCCGCGCTCGCTCCATTCTGGCCTGATTGGCCGATCTGCGAGAATTGTGGCATCCTCTGTTAAGGCGCGGTAATAGCCTCTGTAGGCGAGAAGAGCCGCAAATCCAGTCCAAGAGCAAAATAAAGAGCCGCTGGTGAACAGTGGCCACCTCTGCAAACGACCTTTTATTGCGCGTCGGGCCGTTCTTCTTGTGCGGTGCTACACGTACCGGTCGTGGTGGCGCACCCATCCCATCCCACGCCCGTCCTCGTCGCGACCCTTGGGGGTGAGATCGAGCAGCCTGTAGGTGTGCATCATCACCTCCACGCCACGGCCGTAGGTCGAGTAGGTATGGAAGACCTCGCCCGTGTCATCCTTCCAGAAGACGCTGACCCCGGGCATTTCCTCACCCGCGGGCGTGCCGCCGAAATTGTACTCGGCCGTGCCATTGGCCATCTCGTCGGCCATGAAGCTGACGTGGAAATCTCGGTTAAAGTCGTTGCCGTGCGAGGACACCCACGCGAACTTCCAGTCCATTCGCTGGCGGAAACGCTCGATCTCGGACAGCGGCGCGCGCGAGACAGCGACGAAGGTGACGTCGCGCTGCGCCAGATGCACAATCGCTCCGTCGGTGTGGTCGGCCATGTAGGAGCAGTTCTTGCAGGCCTGCTCCCAACCCGGGGCGAGCATCAAGTGCTGCACCAGCAGTTGGCGGCGGCCGTCGAACAGGTCGGTCAGCGTGCGATAGCCCATCGGCGTGTCGAATTTGTAGGTCTTGTCGATCCGCACCCAGGGCAGCGCTCGGCGCTCGCGGGCGATCTGGTCGCCGAAGCGGGTCAGCTCCTTCTCGTGCGCAAGCAGCGTCTTTCGCTCGGCAACCCATTCGTCCCAGGATACGACGCGATGACTTTGGATGCTCGCCTGGGGCATGGCAGTCGTGCCGGTTATGTGTGTTGTCATGGCTTAGGCTCCTTCCTCAGCTATCCAGTGGCTTCTCGACACTATCGGTCGGTCACGGGAAACGGTGGGAGTGACAAGTGTGACGGGATTAAGATGGACTCGATGACCACGGCTGCAGCACGGGCGCGCTCGCGGTTGTGATCCCACGCAGGGTTTCGCGGATAGCCGGATGCTTCGTGTCAAGCTCGGCAACGCCTCACGCAGCAACACGCCGACGCCAGCGCCCCGCGGAGCCTTCGCCAGCCCGCAGCCAGGTAGGCTCCGACGACCTCCGGGGTGGCCGGCATCGGCTCGAAACGGTGCACCTCGTTACCAGACCTTGTAGTCGAGCGCGGCCCGCGCTTCGGCTGAGCGGTTTGCCGACCTTGACGCCGCTCGGCAATGGACGGTTCGGTTTGTGCAATGGTAGAACGATGAGCACCGCCATAGCGCCGTCCGCTACGTCACCCGCCACACAGCGTCATGCGCCAGGATCGCCCTCTGCTCGAGGCCCGTCACGCGGTCTATCCGAGGTGAGCGCAGGAGTCAGCTTGGTCAACGCCCACACATGTAGCTGCCCTGCAATCGCTCTACGGAGCCCCCACAACGCCCCTGGCATCAGCCAGCCCGATATGACGGCGTTGACCAATCTAACGGCGTAGGGTGGTGTTCTCGCTCGCAAGGCCGCTTTTACAGCCAAATTCGACCGCCTTCAGAAACCCGCGAGCAGTTGGTTCAAATCCGGCAGGGCAGGTGCCTGCCGCTAAAGTCCCAACTTCGGCCAGGTGCGCCAACAGCACCAAGGTTGGCTGGTAGGGAGGGGACCATGCCGGTCGCCGGCGCACAGAGCATTCAGGCGAACGCCCGCGCCCGCTGGATGCCGTCCATGTCTTCTGCCAGCGACTCGATGTTCGAGTCGATGCGAGTTGGGACTTTAGCGTCGCCCTATCCGCCCACAATCGGAAGCAACATATCCCGAGGACTTTAGCGGCAAGAAGTTGGGACTTTGGCGTCAGCACGAGGCGAAAACCGGGGTTATCCCCGGGACTTTAGCGGCGAAGCTAATAGTTAGACTCAAATAATCTTTCTAATAGCCTTGACGCTAAAGTCCCCGTTGCAGCGCCGATCATTCTGGGTCAGCGTTCGTAGCTATGGGAGACATTCACCAGATCATTACCGATGGCGGCATAGACCACGCAAGGTCGCTGGCGGTCACCAAGGCGGAGCGCCGCGCCGTAGAGGCGGCGGCGGCTGTGCTCTCGGAAGAAGTAAGCCGGCTCGGGATAACACACGCTGGCTTTGCCATGACGTCACTGCCCCATAGACGAGTTGGGGACTCACTCTGGGAACGCAAAGGGCACCTGACCACCCTCCTCGTGGAATCTGGACTGGATCGGCGGCGCCAGCCCATTGGGGTGCCATATGGATCGCTGGCCAGAATTATCCTTCTCTACCTACAGACGGAAGCAATCCGGACCAGTAACCCGGAAGTTGTGCTAGGACGATCGATGAACGCTTGGCTAACCAAGATGGCGATCACATCTGGTGGCCGTACCCGGGAGCTCGTGGCGGAGCAAGCGCGCCGCATCTCGGCGTGCCGGCTGACTTTCTTTACTGAACGGGGCCCAGCGGAATATCGCCAAAACGGCGCATTCGTGCGTGATGCAATCAGCCTGTCTGGCCTGATGGACGCCGCGCAACCATCCCTTTGGCAAGATCGGGTCCGGCTCGACGAAGGGTTCTGGGCCTCGCTGCGTGCCCATCCCGTCCCGGTCCGTGAAGAAGCCATCTCTGCTATCGGCACCCGCAGTATGGCAATCGACATCTACATCTGGCTTGCCTACCGATTGCACGCTCTGAACGGACCTATCGCGGTGACATGGCACGCCGTTTTCAACCAGTTCGGTGCGGGTTTCCAATTTCTTCGGCACTTCAAGCCGCGCTTCGCCGATTCCTTAAAGACTGCATTGGCGGTGTATCCAGAAGCACGAGTGGATGTGACTGCTGAAGGGCTGATCTTGCGGCCATCCGCCCCCGCGGTACCCCGTGCCGAAGCGGTTCGCCTCAGGCTGATCTGACGCTAAAGTCCAGACGCGGTGTAGCGAAGCTTCTAGGGGTCACCAGACGATTTGTTCAAAACTGCACGTTAAGGTCTCAGTGAGGGTTTCGCATGCCGCTTGCCTTTGAACTCGATTTTGAAAGAGGGTTTTGAAAGAGAAAATCCCAGGACTTGCCGTTCAGTTTGTCGCGTTGCGAAAACGAACGTTTGCGAAAGGCCGCTTGGCGGCCGAGATTCGGCTTAGCGTGCAGTTTTGAACAAATCGTCTGGTGACCCCTCATTGACGCCATGGACTTGAAAGACGGACTTGGCGGTGTCCAGGCCGATCATGGTAATGCTCATTGCGGGCGGTTCCCATTCTACAGGTTGTCACGACCCGTACTCTGGCACTCTGATGCCGTTGGGGCCGTCCACCCTGTACCCTCTGGAGACGTCTGGTAGCCGCGAGCATAAGCTGGCCAGACGGGCCAGCTCGCTGGGAGCTACCTCCGTCCACCTCGTGCTTCGAGCACCGTGATGGGACTTGTGCCCCAGCGGGTTGGCCACGACGAAAGTCCAGTAGGAAGTCGCGCCTTTGAGCGCCCGTACAGGGTCGGCAAGCGTCGTGGCGGCTCGTGTGTCCTCGTGTATCAGGAAAGGAGAGACAGATGAGTGAGAGGTCTTTCAAGTGGTTTGCCGCCGTGGATTGGGGTTCCGAGAAACATCAGGTCTGCGTTCTCGATGCCGAAGGTGGTGTCATGGGCGAACGCGAATTTCGGCATAGCGGCGCCGGGCTGACGCAGTTGGCTGATTGGGTTCAATCTATTACGGGTCCGGCAAGCACGGTCGCGATCGCGATCGAGGTGCCCCATGGGCCGGTCGTGGATGTGCTTCTGGATCGGGGTTTCTGCGTCTATTCGATCAATCCAAAGCAGCTTGATCGTTTGCGAGATCGATTCAGCGTCGCCGGTGCCAAGGACGACCGGCGAGACGCTCGTGCCGCGGCAGACGGTCTCCGGACCGACCGTCATCTGTTTCGCTGCCTTCAGATTGCGGATCCGCATATTCTCGAGTTACGCGAATGGTCACGCTTGGCCGAGGAACTGCAACAGGAACGAGTTCGGCTCGGCAACCGCCTCCATCACCAGCTCTGGCGGTATTACCCGCAGATGCTCGAGCTCACCGATGACGTGGCGGCGGGTTGGCTGTTGGAGCTTTGGGGCAAGGCGCCAACGCCCGATAAGGCGAAATATCTCCGGAGGTCGGCCATAGAGCGATTGCTCAAACAGCATCGCATTCGTCGCATCGATGGCCAAACGGTACTTCTCACCTTACGTCAGCCTGCTATCAACGTGTCTGACGGGGTTGCCGAGGCAGCGTGTGCACACATCCGTTCTCTCATTGTCCGGCTGCGGCCGATCAATGATGAGTTACGCGCCGTCGAGAGAAAGCTCGACGAACTATGCGCAGCGCTCGAGGGTTCTGCTCAGAATGATGTCGCGATTCTCAAGTCACTGCCTGGGATCGGCCGGATCAACCTCGCCACGCTCCTTGCTGAAGCTTCGGGACCTCTCAGCCGACGCGATTACCCGGCGCTGCGGACGCTGACCGGCGTTGCACCGGTGACCAAGCGAAGTGGTAAATCTTGCATCGTTATGATGCGCTACGGAGCGCACGCGCGACTGCGTAACACCGTCTACCACTGGGCACGCGTTGCGGTTCAACACGATCCCAAGTGCCGCAGTCGTTACGCCGCGTTGCGTCAGCGCGGCTGCTCCCATGGGCGTGCTATCCGAGGTGTCGCAGACAGGCTTCTCAATGTTGCCTGTGTTCTGCTGAAGCGACAAACTCCGTTTGACCCTGCCTATGGTGAGCCGGTCGCAGCCTAACTCAATCCTTTTGTCGGCATCCCTTCGTCCGTTGATCGCGACCCGTTTGGCAAGCCCGCTCTCTAAATAATCAGCGTGATTTACCGCATGTTTCTTTGTTCGGTTGGAGAGCCGTTCTTCGCTCTTTAATCGCTGGGGTGTTTGCAAGCCAAAGATTGCTTTTTGTTCGGCTTGAAGCGCCGCTTTTCGTCCCGGCCCGTGCGCGTTGCACGCGCCGCGCGGAGATTGGATCAAGACGGGCCGCTGGCCCCCGCGCAGCGGCGCACAGCGGTCTTGACGCGATCGAGCACGGCGCGAGGCTTGAGGTCAAGTCGGGCGTCGTCGCCTGCGCCGCAGCGCTGTCCAGATGGTTTGTTCTATTCAAGGCGGGATCCTATTGTATCCCGTCACAGTGACGGGATACAATACTCCATGCCCGGACCCAGACCACAAGGCGATCGCGCGTTAACCTCGGCTGAGCGCATGCGACGCCTTCGCGAGAAACGCAAGGCCGAGGCAGTAGACAAACCGCCGGACAAGCCACCAGTGGTGATCCGCTTTAGCGTCGAGGCGTTCGGCGAGCGCGCTATCGGCGAGACTGTCGGGCAGGTTTTCGCGCCACTGCTGATATCGGTCGAGGCAGTCCATGAGCGTGTTAATCGCATCCGCCCATTGGTCGGGTCGACTGCGCCGATCTTTGGGGCGGCGATTTGCTGGAATGGCGCGACCTCGTTGATCAGCTATCGCTTGCCAATCCGCCGCGCGGATTTGGACGGGACTGAAAATAGAACCACGACGTTCCATCCAGAATGCCTCGTTGCAGGTCGAACCCGCCCACCGCTTGATTCTTGAGAGCCGCCATGCTGGTCGAGGCGATAAAACCGCACGATTTCGCACGCCGCGGCGGCATCGCCAAACTCGATCGTGGTCAGCAAGTGCCAGCGCAGCGGTTCTTCGTTCGCCGTGGATTTTTCCCGGGCCCCCACTGGCGTCATCGACGCCGTCTCGGGATTGGCCTCGGCAAATCCATTGCGGGACTGCCTGAGCGTCGTCCCCTGGACAGCCTAACCATTCTCCAACGCTGATAGGATTGCCAAGAATCTCCTTGTCAGCGGGTAGGAAGTCCCATCTTCCGGCCAGGCGGGAGACAACCGCGCTGTCCTGCACGAGCAGCCAGTCCCACAATGCCGCCTCGTCCTCGGGCAACCGGCCCGTCCTCCGAATGTGTAGCGGGTCACAGCACTGATCCGCATTCCGGCAGAACAATGGCCTCCGATGGGCCGTCGTAGATGGCCTCTGCGGAGGGTCTTCAGTTGGACAACCATGGTCTGCCCCACTTTATGCGGTGCATCTCATCTCCGGCGCGGGGGATGCCGATTAAGGGCGGTACCTACGCTCCAGTGGTCTCGGTTCACGGACACGCCCCGAGGCGGAATGCCCTTATTGTGGACTGCTGGGGGGCTTCCCGGCAGATTTACGAATGCGAGGATGGGCATTGGCAACTCGCGGGTGTCGATGGCGATTTCGCCGCCGAGTTCGTGCCGGCCTAATTCCAGCGCCCAAAAAGCCAACGATAGCGTGACGCTCCAGTCATTGTACCATCGGGTGCCGATCTGAGGAGGTGGCGTCGGTGACGCGGATGCCGTGCCGAGGGTTGCGACCCACCGCCCGCATGCTAGTGAGTGCCTCCTGGACCGGGTAATCTGGACGGACTGATAGGCCACTCATGACCAAGCAGGCGCCGGCCACCGGCTTTTCAGCGAGCGAGCGGGATTATATTCGCCGTGAACTCGACATGTTCTTCTCGACGCTGCCGACC
Source organism: uncultured Alphaproteobacteria bacterium (assembly GCA_963772355.1). Classification (GTDB taxonomy): domain Bacteria; phylum Pseudomonadota; class Alphaproteobacteria; order Acetobacterales; family Acetobacteraceae; genus Rhodopila. The sequence goes on from CAVYXX010000103.1 coordinate 27,637, forward strand.
GTAGCGGAAGGATTCCAGCTCAAACATGGCGCGGTGGCCCGGAGGCCGGTAAGCCGAAGGTCCCGCCGGTTGCTCGATCGCTGGTGGACCGTGGGCTGATGCGGCTCGACACCAGCGAGCGGCTGCCACGACTGTTCTTCACCGAGGCGGGGCTCGTCGAATTGCGCGCGATGGTCGCCAACCGCCGCCTCGCCGATCCGAAACGATTTGCCCACGTCCGCCAGGAGCTGGGCATCGACCCCGTGTCGGCGACGAACCGGCCTAGGAGTGACGAGGCAACCCGTCGAAACCTCGTCGGCGGAGCGCGATCAGGCTCGTCAGTTGGACCGTTAAGTAGCTCGATGGGCCGCCTCGCTCTGAATTTGCCTAACTGGCCGATCTCCAGGAATTGTGGCGCCTCCCGCTAAGGCGCGGTAATGGCCTCCGTAGGCCAGAAGAGCCGCAAATCCGGTCGCAAGAGCCAGATAAAGAGCCTTTGGCGAAAGGTGGCCACCTCTTTTCAATTCTCGTGCCAGCAAGACATTATCAGGCCAAAGCGCAAGTGGCCTTGAATTTGGCATGCAAATCAGGTCGCAGGTCAATCGTCAGGTTGCGGAGTGAGAGCTGGAGTGGCCGGAACCCCCTCCCCTTATCTTCTAGTCGCCTTCACCGACGCGATTTGCGTTTCGGAGGTGGCGGCTCCTTGGCACATTGATGCCGCGCGCTCGTGCCACTCTTCAAGCATCTCAATCATGAGGTCATGCGGCTTGACCCTGATCGGGAAGCTGGAGTCCACCCGCGATGGTATCCTAGTATGCAACCTAGCTAGCCTCCCCTGCCCTTCTCCTGAACCCGGACCGGTCCTCTCAATCCATTGCGCTCGAAAAACTCCTCCATCGCTTGTAGCCAAATGTCGTGCGCCTTGATCTTGTTCTTGAAGCTCGATTTGGCGAGCGCATAAGCCGCAATGGTCTTTGCCGCCTCGGGGTCGATGTAAACCATGTAGGCCTGCGCCCTCTCTCGCAGCCGTGTGCCGTCCGCGGCCTCGATCGGCGGTGATGGCGGCGACGGAGCAACCGGCTCTGGCGCTGGTTCTGGGTCTGGCGGTGGCGCACCGATATTGAGACTCTTATAGGAAACCGGCTTCGCCATCAGATGAGCCCCTCCTTGCCAAGCCACGCATACATTTGCGCCAACTCTTCGGACGCCTTGCTGTTCGGCTCTCTCTCCGATGCCGTCAGGCCATCGACACTCGCGTAAGGATGGGAAACGCGCTGCACGATCGCGACCGGACAGATCGGCAGCCTGAATGTCGATAACGCATTCTTCGCCTCCCTCAGCGCTGACGCACCCTGCGGCACACGGTTGAGAATGATCGCGGAAGGCTTCTTGAGCTGGGTCATCATGGTGGCCAGCACGGCAACCTGCTCCAGGTCTTCGCCATAGACGCCTGACACGATCAGTGCAGAATCGGTCAGCCGTAACTGCCACATTGATAATTGGCGCCACATTCGGAGGCGTGTCGATCGCCACCAAATCGGCGTTGGCTTTTCGGAAAGTCTCAAGGTGGCTCTCTATGGTGCTGGACCCTATGTGAACAATCGTGGGCGCGTTGTGCGGCCGGCGCTTCCCCCATAGCGCGACAGTCCCCTGTGGATCTGTATCGATGATCCCGGCGCTCTTTCCCTCCATGAGGGCTAACACTGCTATGGCCCTGGTGAGAAAGGATTTTCCCTGACCACCCTTCCTTGAAGCTACCGAGATAGTCCGCATGTGTGCCAGTCCGCTATGATACTGGCCCACTACCACGCCATCGGGGTTGGAATCAACCCGCGGTGGCACATACTATACCTCAGTGGTATACCTGCCGTGATGGTATGGAGGTGTTCTACCGTGATTCCCTCATATCCTACGAGTATGGTGGCACAGGAGTAGACTATCGCGATGGGAACGTGGGATACTAGCTATCTGGATCACACCGCGGTATTGAGCTTGCGCGGTGGTGGCCTGGTATCCTGGCTAACGGGTGAGCGTCGATCCTGAACAGCCTTACAGGCCTGCCATCGACCGGCCGGGGCTACTTGGCGGCGCTCGAGATATCGGGCCATATTCTCCTGGCTCAGGATCAGTTTGCCGGTGAGGTGAAGGATCTCATCGTAGAGCGGTAGGCGAAGCTCGTCAGCAAGTCCATTCATCAATCCTCACATCTTCTTCGCCAACGTGACATGTCACCTGGGGAGAACGGGCGGCAGCCGCGATAGTCTTGGCTTGCTCCAAGGACGCGGCGCATTCGGTTATCTGGGCGAGCGCGGTTCAAAGCGATTGCGCTCGCCAAGCGTCTCGAAGTGGCGCTGCTGCCAATCAACGGACGGGGCAGGGGAGGGGGGTCTGCGCCGGCTATCGAGTTGAGTGTCGAGGCCGTCATATGGCCTCTGGACGACTATAATGGGCGTCCACGATGTCATTAAGAATCTGGTTGATGCTCCGCTTCTGCGCTTTCGCAGTGCGAGCCATCAGCCGCCATTTCTGCTTTGTAAAGCGAACGGACCGCGGGACCGTCGTAACCAAGAGCCTCTTATATTTTACTCCATGCCCCATCAATGGGACGCAACTACATTTTGGGTATTGTCCAGAGAATAATACCGAATTAAAATGATCGGACTGCTATCTGCCGTGGCGCTACCGGCGGTCTAGAATTGTGGAGCACAAGGCCGGCTGGGCCGTCCTCGATCTTCGCATCGCGATAGACGGCCATGGCAAGATGCAAATTCGAGGAGAATGTGGCCTTGAAGTTGTCGAGCCTTGCGAACGAGGTGCCGAACTGCTGCTTGAGCGCTCGCCACGAAACCGGTGTGGGCTTTACCAGGACATGAAGTCGATAGGCGAGCCAGGCATAGATATCGAGGGCCATGGAGTTGTTGGCTATCGCTCTGATCGCCGCTTCTTCGATTGGCACTGGATGTTTCTGAAGCGACAAGAAAAAAGCCTCCGACAGGCGCGCATGCTGAGCGAAGAGGGCGCCCTGAGCAGGATCTGCGCTCTCGAAAAAGATGGCCAATTCCATGATGTTCTGATTTGCCATGCCGACCCGGTTACCATGCCTGACCTCGAATGTGAGGCGGCATCGGCTAATGCGCTCGGTCTGGTCCCTGACCTCTTTCACGCTCCGGCCGCCGACCGGTATGCCCATCTTCGTAAGCCAGTCGCGGAGGGTGCTCCCAAGCTCGACATCGCGAGATTGGGTGCGCAAGGCCTCCGATTGCAGCCGAAGCAAGATCAGGCGCGCTCGTGAGCCGTATGGAACACCAACAGGCTCGGGCTTACCGTTGTCGCCGCCCCGCATGCCTGGTTCTACGATGAGGCGAACCCGCTCGCCATCGATCTGCCAGCCTTGGTCATTAGCGAGCCTGCGATGGGGCAGGGCGGCTTGGCACCATCCTGAGTAGAGGAAGCCGATGCCGGCGTCTTCGTCAGCCATATATGCGGCTGCGGCCTCGACAACCTGGCGGTCGAAATCGAAGGCTAGCGTGCCGGCCTTCCCTTTGCCTCGATGAGGTCATGAACTGTTCCCATGTCGAGCATCGTGATCGCATCTCCGGATTCTTGTCCCCGTGGGGTTTACCAGGACAGGCTATTTGAAGGCATATTTGATTCGATGGATAGTAAGCTAGGCCTGCTAAAGGCCAGTGGATATCGCAGCCAACTAACTGAAATCATTGACGGCGGCTTCTCGTCCTCTCCTTGTAAATCCCACGGCGATCACTGCTAAACCCCACAATCAGGCCTGTGGATGTTCCTGGTAAAGCCCACGGACGCTCCCTGCCAAATCCCACGCAACTCGGGAGGGACGGCCAGGCAATTACAGGGATCCGTGCCCTGTTCCTCGGTGGAGACCCCTGCATAGCCGATCAGGGGCCGCGGCGGTGGTTTTCCGGCGTCTCGGCGGCATGGTGAAGGGCAATGGCCATTGTCAAAGGGCGCCTTTGCAAATCAACAAGGTGTTTGTAAACGGTCGTTTGCAAAGGTGGCCACCTTTCGCCAAAGGCTCTTTATCTGGCTCTTGGACCGGATTTGCGGCTCTTCTGGCCTACGGAGGCCATTACCGCGCCTTAGCGAGAGGCGCCACAATTCCTGGAGATCGGCCAGTTAGGCCAGATTTCGAGAAACCGAACCTCCCGAGTCTTGCCGCAGCAAGGCGGTTGGACGCATTAAGGCCCGCCAGCCCTTGTCGAAGAGACGAAGTTGCGGGCCTTATCCAGCAGCTCAGTCACCTCCGTGTCGCGTAGCTGCGCAAATCGCTGATAGAACTTACCGACGGACCCCAAGTTTCGGGGCGTTGCCACGCAGACGATCTGGTCCGCCTCCTCACGCAATCGCTTCAGCGTGGCCTTTGAAGCCACCGGAACGGCGAGCACGATCCGCGCCGGCCGGCGGCGGCGCGTCGCGCGCAAAGCAGCAAGCATGGTTGCACCGGTCGCGATGCCGTCATCAACTATGATCACCGTACGGCCGGCGACCTCTAACGGCGGACGATTACCGAGATAGACCTGGCGGCGGCGCTCGATCTCCCGAAGTACAGCGGCTTTCGATTCCTCAAAATATTCTGGCGAGATGTCCAGACCAGCGATGAACAGCGGATCGGTCACCAGTTCGGGGTCCGCACCGTCGGCAATCGCTCCAATCGCCAGTTCTGCCTCGAATGGCGCACCGATCTTGCGGACCACCACAAGGTCGAGCGGCGCCGCCAAAACACGCACGACCTCGAACCCCACCGACACGCCGCCGCGGGGAAGCGCTAGAACGACTGGGTTCTCCTCTTTCAACGCCCGCAGCCGCTCGGCGAGCTGCTTGCCAGCGTCGTGCCTATCAAGGAACAGCATGTTGTTTCCCAGTAGCTTGGACAACGCATCTTCGACCAGTTGGGCCGCCGACTGCCAGATCAGCGACGCGCGTTCTTTCATGCTAAGCTGTGACAGGCGATGAAAAGCGTCCATTGCTCGGCTCCATGACCTTGCGGACCTTGGAAGAGCCGGCGGCGCGGTGTCCGAGGGGCGGGCTCGCGCCAAAGCTCGTGGGGTTGGCAAGGAGGTCGATCGACTAGCCCCTATCGCGAACCGCCTCGTGGCTGAACACGATGCAGCGGATCAGAAACATCTCAGGGAGATCACGCAGGGCAAGCTTATATGCAAGCGCCAGAGCACCACGAGGGCAGTGAAGCGCGACAACGGAACCGGCGGTAACCCTGAGCGGTGCGCTCGCTCCGTTCCGAGGCCACGAAGTCGCACCTGATGCATCCATCTATCCGACCTCCCTCGCCGCGGCCCTATACCGAGGCCTAATCGAACAGAGACCGTGGCGCAAACGCTGACGGAACCCCCCGCTACTACGCACGTCCTCCACCCAGTGCCGGCGCGCCCATGCAGCCGTTCCACACCTGGCTCTTGAGTCTCGGCATTGAAAGTCGCCTGGTCCCCAGTACAGTAAATCGACGACATCTCGGTCAGTGGCTTTTCGAAAAAACGGGGGGCAATCTTAGCATGGAGAGTTTTTCAACAGGTCAGAGACGCGACCGGATTACCGGAGATATTCAGCCTTGGTACACGCATCCTGCCCTCAATGAGATAGAGCAGTGGGATGTACGGACAAAAACGGTATTAGAATGGGGGGGCGGGTTTTCTAGCCTGTGGTGGGCCAAAAGATGCTTCCACATTTTTACAATTGAAGCCGATGGAACTTGGTGCCAATGGATATCGACTGAAGCAGCGGCACGCGGGATTGACAACATCACCATCATACACCGCGAGAATACCACCTCCTCTTCAGATTTTACAAATATCCCCTTGGGATGCATGCCCGACATAGTCGTCGTTGACGGTCACAAACGTCTTGAATGCCTCGTAAAAGCAGTTTCTCTTCCGCGACCCCTCACCATTATTTGCGATAATTGGCAACAGAGCGGTGCTTGGATGAGCTTCCCGCGGCGGTCCTGATGCGTCCGTACATCGGCGTGTCTTATGCGCAGCCAAAGTCGCCAATGAATAGACACCCTTGGCAAACCGCGATTTGGCATTTGACACACCACTGTGGTCAAGGACAAGGCGCGCTTTCACGCGCGGGCCTGCGGCCCTCCTTGACCTTCGCTACGCGCGCCGCCCTGGGTAACCAGATCGGGACGGCGGAATGTGATCGGTCTCCCAATCGGGAAAATCCTCGCAGCTCAGGCTGGCATGGCGATGGCCGGATCGAACGGTTTGCGCGTCTTCAGCATGGACGATACTTTCATGCGAGCTCAAGAACTGCTTGAGCAAAACAAACGTTTGCGCCACGACGGACGATCGAACCCAGCATCGTGCAGGGCTTGGTGTCGTGCCGGAAATGCGGCTATGCGATGTCGCGTACATCGACCAGGTCGAGCGCTCGTAAAATCCACTATTACCGATGCCTGGGGTCGGACGCCTGGCGACATCTTGGCGGACCAGTATGCGATAACCGGCCAGTACGTCAGGATCTCCTCGATCGGGTTGTGTGGACTGAAATCGTCCGACTGCTGGAGGATCCCGGCTTGATCCAGAACGAGCTCGACCGGCGGCTGGCGGCGGCGCGAACGGCCGATCCAGCAAGGCGGCGGGAAAACATCCTGCACCGAGAGGTGGCGCGCACCCGCAAAAGCATCGATCGCTTGCTGACCGCCTACCAGGAAGAGCTTCTGTCGCTCGACGAGTTGCGGCGACGCATGCCGGAACTACGGCAACGCGAGCACGCCCTACAGACAGAACTTCAGGCCATCCTCGATCAAGTCAACGATCGCGCCGTCTATCTGCGTCTTGCTGAGACCCTCTCCGCATTCCTCGCCAAATTGCGTAGTGCCGCCGACACCCTCGACATTCAAGAGCGGCAGCGGATCGTGCGGCTGATCGTCAAGGAGATCCTGATCGAGGACAAGAGCATCATCGCCCTCTGTGTCAGACAAGTTGCCGCCTAAATAGGAATCGAAACCCTGGGGGCGCTGGAAGACGAACGTGGCTCGATACGGACAAGCGTACAAGGATCGGATAGTGGCGCGGCTGTTGCCGCCGGAGAGTTCATCGGTGGAGCGTGTCTCCCGTGAGGTCGGGATCAGCGTGGCGACGTTGGAGCGTTGGCGGGCCGCCGCCCTGGCCAACGGCGCGGTTGCTGGCAGCCAACGCTGGACGGCGGCAGCACGGCTGGAAGCGGTGATTGTCACAGCTGCGATGGACGAAGCGGCTCGCAGTGCCTGGTGCCGCGAGCAGGGGCTGTATCCGGCGGAACTGGATGCCTGGAAGCGGGATGCGATCGCCGGCCTCGGTGAGCCGCGGGCGGCTAGCGCTGTGGAAGCTCGGCAGGACCACCGGCGGGTCAAGGAGTTGGAGCGGGAACTGCATCGCAAGGACAAGGCGTTGGCCGAAACGGCCGCCTTGCTGGTATTGTCAAAAAAACTGTCGGCGGTCTTCCACGACGGCGAGGACGCATGACCCGCCCGGAAGACCGCCAGATCCTGATCCGCGACATCGCGCAAGCCCGGGTGGAAGGCGCACGGCTCGCCCCAGCCTGTGCTCTGGCCGGCATTGATGCCCGCACCCTCCAACGCTGGAAAGCCGGCGAAGGTCTGACGCGGGGAGATCGCCGGCCAGATGCCAACCATTCGGTCCCATCGCACGCTTTGAGCGAGGCCGAGCGGGCCCAGATCGTCGCGGTGGCCAACGAACCGCGCTTCGCCGACACGCCGCCGGCGCGGATTGTCCCGGCACTGGCCGACGAAGGTATCTACATCGCCAGTGACTCCAGCTTCCATCGTGTGCTGCGCGCACACGGCCAGATGAACCCCCGGGGACGGGCCCAGCCGCCGCGGACGTCGCGCCCACCGACCACGCACATCGCCACACGTCCCGGCGACGTCTGGTGCTGGGACGTGACGTTCCTGCCGGCACAAATCCAAGGACGCTGGTTCTACTTCTACCTGATCCTGGACCTCTACAGCCGCAAGATCGTCGGCTTCGAGGTGCATGACACCGACAGTGCCGAGCACGCGGCCCACCTGGCTAGGCGAACAGCGTTCGCCGAAGGGGTGCACGCCAAGCCGGTGCGCCCAGTGCTGCATGGCGACAACGGCGCAACCCTGAAGGCAACGACGGTTTTGGCCATGCTGCATTGGCTCGGCATCGAGCCATCCTACTCGCGTCCGCGCGTGAGTGATGATAATTCTTTCGCTGAAGCACTGTTCCGCACCGCGAAGTATCGGCCGGAGTTCCCCTCAAGGGATTCGCCGATTTGGATGCCGCCAGGCAATGGGCAGCGCGCTTCGTGCATTGGTAAGATCAAGAGCATCCGGCGAAGTCGATGCTCTTTGGCGCTGGATATGTCAGCAGGTGAATATGCCGCCACGCCAGCGTGCGAACACGCCAGCACGAGCAAGCGCATGAGCGGGCGGTTATCTGGCCTTAAGGACGCCATAAAGGCCGAACGCAAACCACCGCAGAAGGTGTCGGTCGCGCCCGAGGGATTCGAGCGCCAGGGCACGAGCACGCGGGCAAAGGCAAGGATAGGGAAGCGGGCGCTTGTGGGATACTTCAGCCCCGAACTCAGCCGCACGCTGAACATGATGGCGACAGAACGCGATACAACGTTGCAGGCAGTCCTTGGCGAAGCGATCGACCTATGGCTTAGGGAAAACGGAAAGCACCCATTCGGCGAGCGGTAGAGCTAAGACCGCTAACACCGCCTCTCACTACCTTCGGATGCGCTAAGCGCCCAAATGTTTTTCGACGGAAAATGTTACCATGCGAGCATGCCACCACATCAACGTGAGAGCACGCCGTCGACGCGCGGTTGTCTTTCTCAGTTGACAGGGTGAACCGCACCTGACGCTGCCTGGGTCATGTTGGTCAGCGACTCGCGCAGACTTATCCCGTGGGGTTAACCGGCCGCCCGAATCGCCCCTGCAAGTTTCCCACTACAGCTACGAACTATCCCGTGGGGAGAACCGTCCAAAATGTGGGGAGAACCGGCGCGACTCGGGGTTATCCCGTGGGGAGAACCGGCTAAACTACTAATTAGGCATCTACTACTTTCTAATAGTCTGGTCGGTTAACCCCACAGTTGACAGCCGCGATTTTTACTGAGCAGGGTATGACCGATCGCTCAAAGAGGCGGAAGTGGAAGGCAATAACGAAGTAACTCGGTTACATCATCTGGTGCTCATTCATGGACGGGAACGTGCTCGAGAATTGGTCTCGGAGAAGCACCGCCCGCTGGTGGACATCGCCGCAGAAGTAATGGCCGACGAAAGCCAACGGATCGGAATCAGTTACACCGGCTTCTGCCTGACCAGCTTGCCGCACAAGCGCCTGGCCGACGATGAGACTTGGGAAAAGAAAGGCCATCGGGTCACACTATGGGTTGAGCCTGGCCGCATGAAGGCCCATGGCAAGGCTGTTACCTACGGCGTTCCCTACGGCGCCCGTGCCCGAATGATCCTCCTATACCTACAAACCCAAGCTGTGCGGACCGGCAGCCGGGAAGTCGCGCTTGGCCGCTCTATGCGGGACTGGATGGAACGAATGGGATTATCTGTCGGTGGAGAAACGGCCCGGGGCCTCCGCGAACAGGCTGCTCGGATATCAGCCTGCACGCTAAAATTCTTCTGGGAGGACGACCAGCACGAAGGTTGGACCCGCGGCGGCATAGTAACGTCGGGACTGCGGTTTAAAATACCCGAACGCGAGGACCAAGCTTGCCTGTGGGAAGACCGTGTTGTGCTAGACGAGACATTCTATGCCGCGCTCCGAGATCACCCTGTGCCTTTGTTAGAAGCCGCCATCCGCCAGCTCCGTGACCGCTCGATGTCCCTGGACATCTACGTCTGGCTTGCTTGGCGATGCCATCAGCTCGGGAAGCCTACCGCTATTTCCTGGCCGGCGATTCACGCGCAGTTCGGCGCGGGCTTCAAGGCGATCAAGCACTTCAAGCCAAGCTTCGTGGAAGCCCTGTCGGCCGCCACAGCCGCCTATCCTGAGGCAAGAGTTGAGGTGGGAGACAGTGGAATCACGCTGCACCCCGCCCGCCCGCCGTTGGCGCGGCTGGTCGGTTAACCCCACACCCATGGTAGCTGATAAGGCTCTGAGCCCAGCTACCGGCGGTGAAAGTGCGGCCGGGCGCTGCGATAGCCACCCGTGACATTCTCCCGATCGGCAGTGTCGAGAGCCGGCCTTTCGCATCCAGTCGCGCGCGCGAGGGCTGGATTCACGTCCATGGTGCTCCGACTCGTGTCTCTTCCTTTGCTGTCGTTTATCCCGCGCGCTTTGCGCGTCCTGCGGGTGCTACCGATAACTGATCATGTCAGCGTTGAGGCTGGATCACGTCGATGCGTCGCGGAGTGTCCTGCTTGCGGGTCGGCCTCTCAGCGCATCCACAGCAACTACACGCGCAAACTTCGTGACCTGCCTTCTCACGGGCGAACCGTGATGATCCATGTGGCGGCCCGGCGGTTTCGATGTCTCAACGCGGCATGTGTCCGCAAGACCTTTGCCGAGCGTCTCGATGATGCCGTGGTTTCGGCTCGCCGAACCAAGCGGCTTGGCGATCTGCAACGTTACCTAGGGCTGGCGCTCGGCGGCGAAGCTGGAACCCGTCTCGCAGAGCGGGTCGCCGTGCCGATCAGCGCCGATACGCTGCTGCGAATGGCCGCTTCGGCGGTGTCCGGTGAGAGCCCCGCGGCGACACCGCGGGTACTGGCTGTCGATGACTGGGCCTGGCGCCGCGGTCATCGCTACGGAACCATCCTGGTCGATCTGGAGCGCAATGAGGTCGTGGAGTTGTTGCCCGACCGACAAGCGGAAACGTTAGCCGCGTGGCTTCGCGAGCACCCTGGTGTCGAGATTGTCGCGCGCGACCGTGCCGGCGCTTACGCCGACGGCATCCGCCAAGGGGCGCCGGACGCGGTTCAAGTTGCTGACCATGGCACCTCTTGCGCAACCTCGGTGATGCCGTTCAGACCGTCGTCGATGGTCAGCATGTCGAGGTTCGCCGGGTTGCCAAGCAGATCGCCGAAGAGGCCGTCGTGCCGGCGGCCAGCGAGCCTCTAGCCCCGACCGACGCCGCCAAACCGACAGCGGCCGAGCGGCGTAGTCGGACTGCCCATGCGCGGCGGCATGCGCGCTATGAAGAAGCCGCACGGCTGAAAACGGCCGGCGCGTCGATCAAGCGCATTGCGGTCGTCATTGGGGCTGAACGTAAAACGGTCCGCCGCTGGTTGCGAGCCGGCGGAGCCCCTCTCTGGCAAAAACCTCGGCAGCCTGGCGGTCTCGCGCCATATCACGATCATCTCGACCGCCGCTGGACCGAAGGCTGCCATAACGCGGCTCAACTCTGGCGCGAACTCGTTACGCTCGGCTTTGTAGGCAGACCTGGAACCGTGCGGCAGTGGGCGGGACGACGGCGTAAAGGCGAACCTAAGGCCGCGAGAGCGGCGGTACGTGTCATCACAGGCGAACCCGCGTCTGCCCGCCAGATTGCACGCCAGTTGATGATCGAAGATGCCCTGCCGCAGACGGAGCAGAACTTTGTTTCACGCATTTTGCTGCAGGTGCCTGGCCTTGCCGAGTGCGTCAAAGCAGCGAAGCGGCTCAACGCGGTCCTACGCCGGAAAAGTAAGGAGACACTGGACAAGGTGCTCGACGACGCAGGCAACACGGCACTTGGGTCGTTCGTCTCCAGTCTACGGCGCGATCTCAGTGCCGTGCAGGCCGCCCTCGAGCTGCCCTGGACCACTAGCCCCGCTGAAGGCCAGATAAACCGACTCAAGATGTTGAAACGAACGATGTATGGCCGCGCCGGCTTCCGCCTCCTCCGCGCTCGCGTGCTGCATGCCACATAACGCAACGACAGCACGGAATGTGCGGGAGAACCCACGATCATGCGGCACGACCCGACCAGCTATCTCATCGGCTTCGGCTTCGGCATCAAGACGCGCCTCGGCGGCGGCGTCAGGCGGCAGATCGAAAATCGACGTGGTGTCAGGGTCAGCCATGTATATCCTTCCTACTTCGTTGGACTATAGCACAATTCTGGCCGATTTGCACGGCTCAGCTTGTGTCTGACAGGCGAAAGCAACTGTGGTGGGTTACGCGGACTCAGGCCGCAAGCAGGTCGCCCACTCCCTGGGCAAGGAAGGCCGTATCAGGCTCATTCCCGTTTGGGTTGCCAGCAAGATGGCCCCATATCGTTGGAATTGGTCGGAGTTCTGCGGTTGGCAGAAACACTACCTCGGCGGCGTTTTCGGCAACACCGAAGTAGCGATCGGTCTCGCTCGGCATGATGAGGGCCTTGGCTTTGATCGAACCTAGGGCTTTCACAAGGTCTCCTCCATACATCTCATTCGCGCTGATGTCCGCATTTTGCCAGCTCCAGAGCTGCGCCAGCAGGTTGTTGGCATCGTGTTGCAGAAAATAGGCTTCCGCGCCCACCAGATAATCTTCAATCGTGGGAGCGCCCAGCTTCTTGTAGACCCCCTCGTTATAGAACGCCGGGCTCGCCCACCATCCCGCATAGCACCGCCCGAACGCCTTCAGACCACGCACCGGGGGCGCCGCGAACCAGTCGTCTTGCCATAAGCAATCCGTCGTAAGCGCCGCCTTGGCCCCCTCGAGGAAAACGAAATTGTTCGGCGATGTCCGGGCTGAGCCGCATACGACACAGATCCGCTCGACCATGTCGGGGAAAAGTGCCCCCCAATGGTAGGCTTGCTGCGCGCCCATTGAGAAGCCGAAGACGAGGGCTATCTTATTGACGCCGAACACCTCCGTCACCAACCGATGTTGCATGCGCACGTTGTCGGTGAGCGTGACCTTCGGATAGCGCCCACGGTCGATCGGTGGAACGCTGTTGCTCGGCGAGGAAGATAGCCCGCTGCCGAACATGTTCACACTGATGACGAAGTAGCGGCTCGGGTCAAGTATTTTGTCGGCCGCGATCAGCCATTCCACGTCCTTGTGAGTGCCGCTGTAGTAACTTGGCATAACGATGACATTCGACTTGTCCGGCGCAAGTGCGCCGTAAGTCTTGTAGGCCAGCTTTGCATTGGGAAAGACAGTGCCGGACTGCAACTGCACCGAGCCTAAGTCGAACACCTCGTAATCGATTGGCGTTGATGACTGCGCCGCTGCCGGTATGATTGGTGCCACGTTCAACCTGCCGGTGGCTCCGCCAAGAACCCCGACTGCGCCGGCAGCCGCTTTCATGAAGGTGCGACGGGCCGACGACGGCAGATCGGGAGTTACTCCGAGAGTTGGGCTTACTTTCATAGTGATCCTCCTTCAATCCGACGGGTCGGATGGGAACTCAAGCGGCCATGCCGAGGATGGGAAGCAACGCTCTGCACTCCTCCAGCGAAACGCCGCAGTGTTCGAAACTTCTCTCCCCCGGATGCGCGTGTCAATTCGAGGCGAACAACAGGAAAGGCCCTCCGGCAGAGAAGATGGATGATGGGTAGGAAGCCATGCCCGCTCCGGCCTCGGCGATCATCGCGCGTCCGTAATTCGAAGAATTCCGCAACAAGAGGAGTCCCTGACAATATCTATGGAATTACGAGAATGAAGGAAATTGGTCCCAATTCTAAGTTTCGTTAGGCTAGGTTTGGATGGCATTTTTTGCGGCGTGCGTGGCGTAGTATGTCGTCAACTCTTTTGGGGGTCCGATATGCTGCCAGAATTTGGCGCAATCGTCATTGGCTCAGGCCTCGGCGGTCTGACCGCGGGCGCCGTTTGCGCACAAGCCGGACTGCGGGTCCTGGTACTCGAACGCAACGCAAAATTCGGTGGTGCCGCGACCGTTTATCCCACAACGGCCTGGCGATCGAAGTTTCCCTGCACGAGATGGACGGGTTTGATGACGATGACCCGAAACTGCCGCTGCTCCGCTTGCTTGGCCTCGACCGCACACTGCACTTCGTCGATGTTGGCGACCTATATGAAGTGCGCGGTGCAGCGGTCGGCGAGCCCTCCGTGCTGCCGCATGGCGCCGAGGCAGCCTTGGCCCGTCCAAAACCACGACAATGCCCCCCTACGCGCGCTGCAATAACGGCAAGCAGGACCACGAAGACGACACCTGCAACTAGGCGGGCAGCAATGGTTCTGAGCTGAAGCGACGTGCTGGCGTTGGCGAGAGCGCCTTTCCAATCGACGGGATCTCGCGGAATGGTCAGCCACAACCATACGCGCCGCAGATGAGCCGGTGCCGATTTCCAGACCGGCGCGGCGCGTTGCCTCACGGTGCTGCCGAAGCGTGACAGGTGGCGGAAAGCGTCCATTGCTCGGCTCCATGACCCTGGCGGACCTTGGAAGAGCCGGCGGCGCGGTGTCCACTAGCCGTGGCTGCGGGCCGAGGATCGAGTTACCGTAATGGCCGCTAGGCGGTTGAGTTGGCACGCCGATTATGGGTATGGGACACGACCAACGAAGGCCAAGATGCTATAAGCTATCAGTGCAAGTGAAATGATAATCGTTGTTAATGCCTGGAGCATGCTCCGGTAAGTTAATATCCTCTTCAAACGCTTTATTTCATCAGTGACCTCTGAGAGCATTCTCAAGCGAATTATCTCGAGAATGAGTTCCTGCGCTTCGAGAGGGAGCAGTAGGGCGATTGGTTTGCCGCGAAATCCAAGTCTTTCCTGCTCGTCGTTCAGAAGAGATACCGCAACCATTCCTAAATCCTTCTCACGGGGAGGGACGGCAGCATTTGCAGCGCGAAAAGAACCAAAGCGACAAAAGGATATAACAGGGCGAAGGTGGCAGCGTAGTCGACCCGGTCTTTCGAGGCGTTTAACGCCATCAGCCCGTTCGGGGCGTATTCGTGTGCATGTCGGATCAAAAGAGGCGCTATCACGAGCAACACGGCAGCCTGAAGCGGACCAAGCCAATTCTGCTGAACCTGGGTCTGATAAAGCTTGCGCTCTTCGTCGGCGGTTTTCAGGACGTAGTCAGTAACAGCACTCAAATTAAACCGCCGTCGTTAACAGCCGGCCATTGTGAGCAATAGAGCGATGCCTTGAAAACATGCTGCCACCCCCGGCAGCGATGGCCGCTTTCACGTTAAGCCTCGAACTTTCTAGGGCCGTGGCAAGAGGGTTCAAGCGTGTTCCGTTCGACGTGACGAGTTCCATGATTGGCACACCAGGCGGTGTTTTTTCCGGCGCCACTGAAGTTCTACTGGCCCTCCACCACAATGCTGCCGCGGTAAAGGCAGCGACGGCTGAGACACTGTTGGCGATGATTAGCATGATGGTCATCGGCAGCCTCCCTGGGGAAGTCAGTCCGAAAATAGCAACGGGTGGACCTTCCGAAAAACGGCGCCCACGCCTGCGATAAACGCGGGTATCGCGCGTAATGGAATTAGCTGGGCATTGGACGCTTTGCGGGCGGTCCTTCGGCGGTGCGGATGTAGTTGAGCCCGACTTCGCGCCCCAGCGCCACCAGCGTTGCGTTGATTTCCGCTTCGGTCTTTCCCATGGCGGCGAGGAGGCCCGAATAGGCGTCGGTTGCTGGGTCGCGGAAGCGGTGGGCGTGGCCGGTGTCGCGTTGGAAGGCGAGGAAGATCCCCAAAACACGTCGCAACAGCGGTTCCGCCTCGTCAAGCCGGTTGGTGGCTTGCAGCAAGCGAGCAAGGTTGTTGAGATCCCGCGCGATATCCAGATGGTCCGGGCCGTGGCTGGCCTCATCGATCGTCAGCGCGCGGCGTATGAGCGGTTCCGCCTCGCTAAGCCGGTTGGTGTCTAGCAGCAAGCAAGTGAGGTTGTTGAGTTGCCCCGCGACGCGCGGATGGTCGGGGCCGTAGCTGGCCTCCTCGATTGCCAGCCCGCGGCGCATCAGCGGTTCTGCGTCACTGAACCGGTTGGTGGCGTGCAGCAATTGGGCGAGGCTGTTGAGTCGGGTCGCAACGCGTGGATGATCGGGACCATAACTGGCCTCGGCGATCGCCAACCCACGGCACATCAGCGATTCTGCCTCTTGGAGCCGATTGGTGTCTTTCAGCAATGCGGCAAGGTTGTGAAGGTAGGTCAGGTTACGGGGATCGTCTGGTGGGAAGCTGGCCTCGGCGATTGCCAGCCCGCGGCGCATCAGCGGTTCTGCGTCACTGAACCGGTTGGTAGCTTGCAGCAGCTGGGCGAGGCCGTTGAGGTAGATCGCGACGTCTGGATGAAACGGGCCGTAGTTGGCCTCGGCGATCGCCAACGCCCGACGCGCTAGCGGTTCCGCTTCACGGGGCCTGTTGGTGGCTTGCAGCAATGCGGCAAGGTTGTGAAGGTAGGTCAGGTTACGGGGATCGTCTGGTGGGAAGCTGGCCTCGGCGATTGCCAGCCCGCGACGCATCAGCGACTCGGCCTCGCCAAGCCGGTTGGTTGATTTCAAAAACTGAGCGAGGTTATTGAGACCGGCCGCGATGCGAAAGTCGTTTGGCGGGAAGTTCGCCTCGGCGATAGCGAGTGCACGCCTATAATATGGTTCGGCGCGTGGATGCAGCGCTTTTACATGGAACAACGTGGCAAGACGACCCATCACATCCACGGTCGGCTCGACGACGCCCGCCGCGTCGGCGTGGCCTGCGACTGCTTCGGCATGCGCCGCCAGCGGATCCAGGATCTTCCAGACCCGGACATCTTGTGGATCACCGATGAACGCGGCGTTGATCCAGCCCAGAGCCTCGGTCAGACGGTCCCTCTCTGCCCCCGCCTGTGCCAGCCCGCGCCTTGTTACGTCCAGGATTAGGCGGTGCAGCAGAAAGGTCTCGGTTGCCGGATTGAGCCTGGCCAGCGAGTATTTCGCCAGATCGTCCAGCGCGGCGTAGGGGTCGTCCGCTGTCGTGGCACCGGGCACCGGCACGTCGAGAAGCAATTCCGGCACCGGTTCAGGGGCCAGGAATGCGAGACGTCGGAGCAGGTCGCGGGCCGCTGGGGTCAGTTGATCCACCGAGGCCTGCCAGGTCTCTGCAACGGCATGGTGGTAGCCGGTGATCTCCGGGCGCGCCCAGCCAACTACGCGGGCGCGGTTGCCTTGCCAGATTTCCTGATATTTCGTGAAACTCCAGCCGCGGGCGTCGATGGTCGCGGCGGCCATTTCCAGGGCCAGGGCCAATTGGCCGAGCGCCTCGGCCAGCACGCGTGCCTCGCCTGCATCATCGGGGGTGTGACGGCGGTCGGTTTCGGTGGCCTCCAGCAGGAATGACGTCGCGTCGGCGAGGCTCAGTACGTCCAGGTCCAGACATTCCACGCCGCGGGGGAACTGCGTCAGGCGGCTGGTCATCAGGACATGGCCGCCGGCGAGGCGTCCGAGCAGATGGTGGGCGGCAGCGAGGGCGGGCTCGGTGTCGATGTTGTCAAAGATCAGCAGCCAGGTGGGATTGGCGTTGAGCCAGTCCAGCACGGCTTCGAATCGCTCGACTTCCTTGGGTGCCGCGGCGGCGGGAAGGCGAAGCGGAGCCGCCAGGGCCGCGAGGGCACTGTGCAGCTTGTCCGGGGTCTCGGCGTCCAGCAGGAACAGAGCGGAGTAGTCGTCACGATGCGCCCAGGCATACTCCACGGCTGCTCGGGTTTTGCCGACGCCGCCCATGCCGTGCACCGCTCTGCCGGCGATCGCGGCGGCGCCGCCGTCGGGACGGGTGAGGCTGGCGTGCAGACGGTCCAGGAAGGTCTTACGGCCTTTGAACAAGGGGTCGATGGAGGGATAGTGGAGGTCGATGGGTTTCGGGGCCAGCTTTTCCGATATTTGGGCCGAAACCGACGGTGGGAGCGGGCTTCGCAGCAGGTCTTTTAGGTACCTTCTGCTCGGAATTCGTGCACGCTGCCGACCGAGGTCCATTGCGGGCCCGGCGCCTTAACGTGAGCAATGAATGCTGACTGCAAGTCCTCGCGGTCGTCGGGCGGTGTGGCAGCCTTGTCTCGCTTGAAATCGTCGGTCGCAAAGTAGATGAGGCATTTCTTGCCGAAATGCCGCACGAAGAACATCTCCCACTGGGTGTAGGATGCCTCGCTAATCCCCCGCGGGAGATCGTCGCGAAACCGCGCGGCTTCGACCGCGGTTGGGAAGGCTCCGCTGCGGCAGCCGATCAGGAAGATCACCACGTTGCAGGTTTCGATGTAATTCCGTAGCTTGTGCAGCAGAGTTTCCGCGTTGTCGTCATGGCGAAAGCTGCGCTGCACGCGCACGATCAAGTCGTGCGACTGCAGATCGTTGGCCAGGGCATCGCGCACGGTGCCAAATTCGCTGCTCACCGCCGAGAGGAAGACACGGAACTCGCTCACTTCCCGCACCTAATGCCGGAAAGCGGAAGTAACGATCCTGACATGCGGCTGGGGAGAAAGGAATGGGCGAATGAGGTCAGGCGGACCAGAGCCGCTTGCAAAGTCACGGCTCGTCGCTCAGCAGCTCGTCCAGGGTCACGGTGCAGACCTCTGGCATCGGCAACGGCGGCTGACCGTCGATCGTCTCGGGCATGGCAGCGAGCGCGTCGGCATATAGGCCGGCTACATCGAGCCTCTGCCGCATTGATGGAACGAAGCGCCGTCGTGCCTGCCGACGGAAATCGATCGCATCGGCTCGCCAGCTTGGCGCATCGAGGGACAGCGGCCAAGCTTCCGCCTTGAGCATGTGCCGCAGCGCCTGGACCAGCAGCGACTCGACAGCATGCAGTTGGCTGCGCCCCACGTCCTCGATCTCCTCGGCGATGTTCGGCCAATCCAATTCGGCTTCGTTGATCAGCTTGCCGGCGGCGCGGCGGCGGAGCAGCGCGGCTTGGTGTTCCGACCAGAGCAGGATGTCGGCGTCATACTCGCTCATGCTCCGGTTCGCCGACGTGGTGTGCGGTCCTCTAGGTCTAGCGATTCACCGGCAAGCCCGCTGACGCAAGGGCGCGCATGATGACCTGCTTCTGCGTGACGCCCTCGGCCTGCGCCCGTTCGGCCAGCGCGATTGCCAACGTCTCATCCACCTTCACATTGATCAGCACCGTTCGCCGGGTTGGTCGAACGACAGCAGGCGGCATGGACCGGCCGGCAGCCGCTGCGACTTGGCGCAGGACGCTGGCATCGGGTCTCTCAACCGAGGGCAGGGAGGCGGGTAGCTGGGGTGCTCTTTCGAGACTTTTCAATTGGTTCTTTGCCATGCATTTATGCCTTTACGCCTTCTCGTATTTCCAGGTTTATGTCTTTCCGTAACGTCGGTAACCATGCCCCGTCGCGAAGCTCCGCTATCATCGCGGTGATCTCGGCGGCTGCCGCGCCCTCGCTTGGCAGCACCCCGGAAAAGCTGATTTCGCCGTAGGACACGGCCTCGCTCAGTGTCGTCTGCAACCGCGGGAGGCCGAGTGCTCCTAGTTGCGACAGCACATGACGCGACAGCGTAGTGGCACGTCGAATCCGATTGGCTACCACCCGGACCGGAATTGGCCGCCGGGTGCTGCGGCCCAACCCCTCGACATAGGAGACTGTGCGTTGCGCCTCGACCAGATCGCCCTCCCCGGGCGTGACCGGCACCAGCACTAGGTCAGCCCCGGCGGCGGCCACCGTTGCTGCCTGATTGCCGAAGCCGGCGGTGTCGATAATCAGCAATTCATGGCGCTCGGCCAGGGCCGGCAGTAGTTCCGCCAACCGTTCGGCATCCGCTTCGGCATAAGCCTGGATCGGCGGACTTCGAGTTCCGGTCGCCCAGCGATGGGCCGCGTGGTTTGGATCCGTGTCTAGCAACGCCACGTCGGCGCCTTCTTCGGCGAGGGCAACGGCGAGGATCATGGCGATGACTGTCTTCCCGCATCCGCCTTTTCGCGAACTGATTGTCAAAACCATGCAGATGGCTCCCGATGCGGAAAGAACACTATACGTCTTCCCATCAAGGCGTAAATCCATATAGTTGGATAGCCGAATAACCGAACAGATTGGAAAGCTCGGGAAATGGAGGTGCCCGGCTTGCACCGTGGGGCAGCCCGCCGCGCCGACCCGCTGCAACTTGATTGGCAGGGCGTGACCGCCGCCACCATGTCTCGGCCCGTGCAAGTGGGCACGCGGCCCCTCGACCCCGGCCTGAGGTTACCTCGACGTGCTGCAGCGGCGATGAGGCTTTGGTCCGGATCTGCAAAGCTGTCCTCGATGGCGCTGACGTCTGTCTTCACTGATGTCACGGCGGCCGACTTCGGCGAGGTGATCCGACGCGGCGGA
The DNA here is from genome assembly GCA_963772355.1 of uncultured Alphaproteobacteria bacterium. Taxonomy (GTDB): domain Bacteria; phylum Pseudomonadota; class Alphaproteobacteria; order Acetobacterales; family Acetobacteraceae; genus Rhodopila. The sequence continues at coordinate 47,834 of CAVYXX010000103.1, forward strand.
TGCGAAGAGTGAGGCGGATGGCGTAGGTTTGTAGGACCCTGACGATGGCTTTTGCTAAACCTTGGCCTGTCCGCGTTGCGGCGGGGCATTTCCGTATGCCGTAAGCATAGTTGCGGGTGTGCTGGCGTACCTGCTTCTGCCAAATGACCTGGGTGTTACCACACGGTCGGTTATCGCTTGGGATCTGGGTGCTCTCGTGCTGCTTGTTCTCGCTGCGGTGCTGTTCTCGCGGGAGGGCGATGACGCCAGTATGGAACAGAATGCGCTTCAGCAGCAGGATGGCGAATGGACGATGTTTTGGGTGACGCTTGCCGGCGCGGCCTTCAGCTTTGTCGCACTTACCACCGAGTTGGCCGAGGCGAAGGAGATACACACCCTTGCCCGCAGTTTGCGTGTAGGATTGGTCGCAGGAACACTGTTGATCTCGTGGCTGACGACGCATCTGATCTTTGCTATCCGCTATGCGCACGAGTTTTATACAACCTCGCGAGGGGCAGCGAACGTGGATCGGGGGCTCGTTTTTCCCATGAAGACACACCTGACTACTGGGACTTCGTTTACTTCTCCTTAGTGTTAGGAATGACATTTCAGGTGTCGGACGTACAGATCACGTCGCCGAAGCTTCGCAGGCTGGCAACCGTGCATGGCTTGATTAGTTTCCTGTTCAACACGATCATCGTGGCCTGACGGTAAACATCGCGGCTGGCCTGCTCTGAGGCAGCAGTATTGCGAGAGGGTGAGGCTCCGGAGGGCAAACGACCCGGTTTGTCCCAATCTTCCGTATGATGTCGCGGACTATCACCCCCGCCTCAGCCGCGAACGCAGGCGTTGCGCCCTTCTGCCACCGATAACGTCCGGCGCCGCATTAGTTTCCCCGCCCCTGGACAACTCCTCGATCAACCGGCTCGCGATCAGCCCCCTATGTCCACGCCGCCAATGATCGGCCACCTCTTGCCGCGCGACCCAAGCTGGCAACGGTAACAACAGCGCCGATGCCAATCCGTCGAGTAACGGCTCATAGGTCGCCCGCAGGGCCGCCAGCGTTTCCTCAACGTTCGCGCTGTCGTTCCACCTGATCCCGGCCTCCAAAAGGATCGTCACCATCCGGCTGTATTCGTCGCCCGGCAGGCGGTCCCCGCCGGCGTAGCGCGACGGGCTAACACGAAACGAGCGGGTAATCTCGACAACAACCTGACGCGCCATGGCAAATGTCATGCGCGACTGAGCCCGGCGAAGAACGTCCCAGTTCGAGAGAGCCGTCTCGTCAATGTCGAAGACTACGGCCGGCTTTGTCACGCCG
>CAVYXX010000104.1:0-52753 GCA_963772355.1 uncultured Alphaproteobacteria bacterium
GCGCAGGAGCGCGTCTGACCTTGCGCGAGAAGCGTCCGCTCATTGCCGCAGCCCGCTACTTCTGGGAGCCGGTGGTCCTCGCCGCCGGTCTGCTCCTCATCACCGCGGTCATGGCCGTCGTGGGCAACCAGGTTTTGCTCTTCACGCTGACCAGCGCATTGATTCAAATAGTCCTGGTCATCGGTCTTTATATTTTCGTAGGCAATTCGGGCATTCTCGCGTTCGGGCATATCACCTACGCGATGATCGGCGCATATGCGGCTGCCTGGCTGACGATGCCGCCGTTCAAAAAAAGCTTTGCACTGTCCCTGCCGGATTTCCTGGCCGACAACTCCTTCCCGCTGTTCCCGTCCTCGCTCGCCGCGGCCTTTCTGGCCTTCATGGCGGCCTTGATAACCGGCATTCCGCTGATGCGGCTGAGCGGGATCAGTGCAAGCATCGGCACCTTCACCGTGCTGGTGATTTTCAACACCATCTACTCGAACTGGGATTCCTGGACGTTCGGCGCGAGCACGCTGGTTGGTATCCCGACTTACGTGAACGAATGGGTGGCGCTTGGTTGGGTTGCCGTCGCTTTGCTCGCAGCGACCGTTCATCAAAAATCCCGCTTCGGCCTCGCGCTGCGCGCTTCGCGCGAGGACGAGGTTGCTGCCAGGGCCGCGGGCATCAACGTGCGTCGCCAGCGCCTGATCGCGTTCGCGGTCAGCGGCATGTTCATGGGCGTGGGCGGGGTTTTGCAGGCGCATTTCCTCGGTTCGGCCGCCGTCACGGCATTCTGGATACCGACAACCTTCATCGGCCTGGCGATGCTGATCATCGGCGGGCAGCGGAGCCTGACCGGCGCCGTGGTGGGCGCGGTGACGGTATCGGCATTGCTGGAGGTGCTGCGCCAGTTCGAGGTCGGCGTGCACATCACCCAGGTCACGGTGCGAATTCCGCACGGCTTGCGTGAGCTCGGGATCGCCCTGCTGATGCTGGTGATCCTGCTCATCCGCAACGCCGGTCTGACTGGCGGGCGCGAAATTCCCTGGCCGTTCGCCCGCCGCGCCGGACCGCCGGAGCGCGACGCGGCCCGGCCGCTCGACCGGATGGCGACGCTCGGCGAGGAGGTCACGAGCGGAGACGGCATGGCGAGCGACAGCGCGACGCTCGAGGCCCGCAACGTCTCGGTCCATTTCGGCGGCTGGCCGCCATCTCGGGCGTGTCGCTTTCGATGCGGCCTGACGAAGTGTTCGGTTTGATCGGCCCGAACGGAGCCGGCAAGACGACGATGGTCAACGTGCTCACCGGATTCCAAAAGCCGACCGAAGGCTCGATCCTGTTGGACGGCGTGGATGTGACTGGGCTGGAAGCGCACCGTCGGACACGCCGGGGCTTGTCCCGGACGTTCCAGGCCGTGCGGCCGTTCCGTGACATGACCGTACTTGAAAATCTTGAAGTGGCAGGCATCGGCGGCGGGCTTCCGCCCGCTGATGCCCGGATGCGCGCCTGGGACATTCTGGTCTGGATGCATTTCGAGGGAAAAGCCCATCTTCGGACCGATACGCTACCGTACGCGGACGAGCGCCGCGTCGGCATTGGACGTGCGCTTGCATCAGCGCCGCGGTTCACCTTTCTCGACGAGCCCGCAGCCGGCATGGGCGACGCCGAATGCGACGAACTGATGGGGTTGATCTCGGAAATTCCTGGCAAGTTCGGCTGCGGGGTGCTGCTGATCGAGCACAACATGCGTGTGATCATGGGGGTGTGTCATCGTATCCATGTGATCGACAGCGGGCGCACGATCGTCGAGGGAACACCGGCGGAAATTCAGAACAATCCTGATGTCATCCGCGCCTATCTCGGTGCGAGATCGGAAAAGGCGCATGCTTGAGGTCGATGGCATTCACGTTCATTATGGCCGGATCGCCGCGGTTCGCGGCGTCAGCCTTTCCGTAAGTGAGGGCGAGATCGTCACGCTCGTCGGACCCAACGGTGCCGGCAAGTCGACCACCATGATGACCATTGCCGGCGCGCTGGCCCCGACCACGGGCGCGATCAAGCTCGACGGCGCATCCCTGGTCGGCAAATCGCCGGAAAACCTCGCCAGGCTCGGTGTCTCATTCGTGCCGGAGGGCCGCCACGTGTTCTCTCAGCTCACCGTCGACGAGAATGTCCGCATCGGATCGGACATGCGACGGGACCGCCAGAACATCGCTGGGGACTTCGAGCGGGTGATGGGCTATTTTCCGTTCCTGCGCGGACGCCTGTCGACACCCGGAGGCAAGCTGTCGGGCGGCGAGCAGCAGCAGCTGGTGATCGCGCGGGCGCTGATGACGCGGCCCAGGATAATGCTGATCGACGAACCGTCGCTCGGCCTTGCACCGATCATCGTCGATCGCGTCTACGAAATACTCCGTGCGCTGCGCAAAGAAGGCAACACACTGCTCGTGGTGGAGCAGAGCACGCATCGCGCACTCGAGAATGCGGATCGTATCTACGTGATGCGGAGCGGACAGATCGTACTGCACGGCCTCAGCAAGGATCTTACCGACAAGGAACTGGAACGCGCCTATTTCGGCTTCGATGACGGGGGGCGCACCGAGGAAATGGTCCACTTCTAAAGCCAGCGTGCGCTGAGGCCGGAAACGGGCCGCAGCCCCCTTGATGCGTTCAGCCGAACGGCGACACCGCCTCGGCGAAGCTTGGTGACCGCCCATACGCCGCCAGACCCGCCGGCGTAATGAAACGATCGCGGATATCGTCCTGCACGGCGCGGTCGCTGCGCTGTTTCGCGCCGCCGTAGCCGCCGCCGCCCGGCGAATGCAGCAGCAACTGGTCGCCGCGTTTGAGCTCGATGTTGATGAACTTCGTTGGGCTGACCGTCCCGTAGGCTTCCACGAAGGTGCGGAACGTCGCCCCGCCCTGGTGCCGGACGAAGACGCCGGCAGGGCTTCCAGCTTCGCCGCCGAACAGGCCCCAGGAGCCCTGCTTCACCCGGTCGAGCAGCGCGCTCAGCGTGACCGACGGCGCGGTTACCTCGAACACGCGGCGGACACCGAGGCCACCGCGGAACATCCCCGCGCCACCCGAATTGGGCCGCAGCGAATACTCGATAACTCGCAGCGGGAACCGGCTCTCGAACACCTCGATCGGCGTCGCCCGGATTGTGCTGGCGTGGGCACAGCATTGCGAGCTGTTGCCGTCCTTGTCCGCTCGGCCGCCCCAGCCGCAGCCCTCGAGCTGGTAATGCGTCCAATACTCGCCCGTTTCGGGATGCGTGCCGCCCATCAGCAGACTGCAGGCGGTGCCGCCCTCGTTCGCTCCGATCTTGCCCGGCATGGCCTTGGCCATTGCGCCGAGAACGCAGGCGATGATCCGCGGCTGGCCTTCGGTGTTGCCGGCGACACTCGGGGCCGGAAAGATCGGATTGACCAGTGTACCCGGCGGCGCGATCACCCGGATCGGCCGGAACGTGCCGGCATTGAGCGGCACGTCGCGAGCGCAGATGCTCTGGAGGATCGCGGTACAACTCGCGGCCGAGGTAGCGACATAGGTGGCGTTAATCGGCCCCCTTGCCTGTTTGTCCGAGCCCGAAAGATCGATCACGATCTCGTCGTCGCCGACGTGCACCCTGGATCGGAAGTAGGACCGAGTTCGTGCTGACGCCGTCGTCCTCGAAATAGTCTTCCGAGGTATAAATGCCGTTCGGGATCTTGCCGATTTCCTTGCGCATCCATGCCTCCCCGTGCTCGATCAGCGAGTTGCAGATGCGCTCGAAATCGTCCAGTCCGTAACGCTCGACCAAGGCCTGCAAGCGCCGCTCGGCCGTGGTGAGCGATCCCATCATCGCGTGGAAATCGCCCCAGGTGGCGTCAGGCGTGCGATGGTTGGCGAGCACCACGCGCCAGATGTCCTTCACGTATTCACCCCGGTCCATCAGCTTGACCGGCGGCAGCCTGAGACCTTCCTGGAACACCTCGGTCGCGGTCGAGGCGAACGAGCCCACGGCCATCCCGCCGATCTCACCGATATGGGCGATATTGCCGGCGTAGCCGATCAGCGTGTTGCCGATGAACACCGGCTTGAGCAGCAGGTGCTCCGGCATGTGACACTGGCCGCGATAGGGGTCGTTGTGCACCACGACGTCGCCGGGATGGAAGTTATCGGCGCCGAACTCAGCGACGCAGTGCGGCACCGTATGCAGGCCGGCACAAATAATAGCCGGATTCATCTCGACCTGGCCGATCATGCGCACTTTCCGGTCGAACAGCAGGCATGAGAAGTCACGGAACTTGCTGAAGATCGGCGAATAGGCCGTGCGCACCATCGCGCTGCCCATCTCATCGCTGATGTTGCGCAGCGCATTGCTGACCACCGTCAGTGTAGTCGGGTCGCGCTCCGGCGCAAGCCGGCCCTTGGTCGCCGCGTTCGTGCCGAACGACGCGCTCAGATCCATGACTAGGCTGCCGTCCGCGCGAACCTCCGCAACGTTGCCGGGATGCAGCAGCGTCGTCGAGTCCATCTCTTCGATCAGGGCCGGACCGGTGACACGCGCACCTTCCGGCATCGCGTGGCGCCGGAAGATCGGCGTGTCGACGCGGCCAATACCCGCGAAGTAGATCGAGCGGGTGGCGTACGGGCCGCTCCCCGCGCCGGTCGGCGCCACCAGCCGGGGGGACACGTTGCCCTCGCCCAGCGCGATCGCCCGTACTTCGGTGATTTCGATGACCCGGTCACGCATGGCGTAGCCGAACAGCTGCTCGTGGCGCGCATGCATGTCCTCGAGCGCCTGGTCGAAGCTCGCCTGGTTGATGTCCGGCTCGCGCAGCTTGATCAGTTCGCCGAAATTCTGGCCGAGATAGCGCATGCTGAGATTAGCGATCAGCGACGGCTGGCCCTTGAGGCCATCGCGCCTGATCTCCGCGAGCGCCTCGCGGGTGACTTCGGCAAGCTGCCGTGAGAGGAGCGGAAGGTCGAGGCGGTCTGACCGGTGCATCACGGTGCGCGCTCGATCGACGCGCAGATCGGTCATCAGCGTCCCGAGTGCCGAGACGAGGCCGGGATGCGGCGGCACCACTACCCGGGTCATTTCAAGATGCTGCGCCACGTCGACGGCGTGCAGCGGCCCCGCGCCGCCGAATGCGATGAGCGCGAAGTCGCGCGCGTCGAGTTCGCGATCCACGGTGAGCAGACGCGTTGCATTGGCCATGTTGGCCGCGGTCGTGTTGAGGATCGCGAGCGCGGTCTCCTCGACCGATAGCCGGAGCTGTTCCGCCAGGCGCGTGACCGATGCGTGCGCAAGGGACGCGTCCAGCTTCATCTTGCCGCCGAGGAAGAAGTCCGGATCAAGGCGTCCCAGCACGACATTCGCGTCGGTTACGGTTGGCTCGGTTCCGCCTTGCCCATAGCAGGCGGGCCCCGGTTCGGCGCCCGCGCTCCGCGGCCCGACGCACAGCAGGCCGCCGGCATCGAGATAGGCGATCGAGCCGCCGCCGGCGCCAATCGTGGTGTAGTCGATGAACAGCGCGCTCACCGGCACACCCCACTCGACCTCGTACTGCGTCGTGGATCCGAACTCGCCGTCCGCGATCAGCCCGACATCGGCGCTGGTGCCGCCCATGTCGAGCGTCACCCCGTTGCCGTTGGCGTGCTCGCAGGCGAAGCGCCGGCCCGCGATCACGCCGCCGGCGAGGCCCGACAGCAGCAGCTGCACCGGCGCGGCCGCGGCCGTGCTTGCTTCGACATGGCCGCCGTTGGATTTCATCAGGGACAGCTGGGCATCGATCCCAAGCGACTTGATCTCGGTTGCCAATCGGCTGCTGAATTCGACGATCGACCGCTTGATGAACGCGTCGGTGATGACGGTGGTCGACCGCTCGTATTCGCGCCAGATCGGCGCCACCTCATGCGACAGCGAGACCGTGACATCAGGAAACCGCTCGGCGAGATACTCTCCGATCGCCCGCTCGTGCGCCGCGTTGACATAGGAAAACAGGAGATTGACCGCGACCGCCCAATCCTGCCGGGGGTCGGATTGGATCCACCGGGCGACCCAGTCGCCGAGCCGCGTCAATTCCACCGGCGTGAGCGCCACCAGCACCCCGCCCTTGCTGTCGAGACATTCCTCTATACCGAACACATGGCGGCGCTTGATGCCGGAGTTGGGCTTGGGCCAGGCAGGATTGTAGGCTTCCTTGCGGTCGATGCGGGCGATGATCGGCGTATCCTCCACGCCCTGGTATCGATGTACAGCACCGTCGAACCGCGCTTCTGCAGGCGCGCGTTGATCGCAATGGTGGTGCCCATCACGATGCGTTCCACATCGTCCGGCGCCACCTCGGTCTGGCGGATGGCTGCGATCGGCGCGTCGGCCGGCTGCTTCGGCGTCGACGGGACCTTGACGATGGAAATCTCACCGGTCGCAGCGTCGAGTGCGACCAGGTCGGTGAAGGTTCCACCGGTATCGATTTCTGATGAGCAACGGGATGGCCTCTCGTCGGGAATGACGCTGCTACAGCGAATGCTGAAGATCATGCGATGCGACTGCCTGCAGGCGTCGCTTCACGTCGGCGCACGCCGTTTCGCAGAATTTGTCGTCCGGGAAAGCATCGTCGCACCAATAGCGAGCTGCGATCATCTTGCCGCAAAACGAACAGTTCAAAATCCGAGTCTCGTACCAGGGAGTGGACAATTCGACATCGTGTCCCGCCATATCTCCCTCGATACCGTCTCAGACTCGACTGCGCCGCACAGGCGGCGACTGAAGTCTATGAAGAAAGCACACGCACCGCAAGGCTGATATGCCGCGGCAAATGCGCCGAAGGTCAGGATGACCGCATCGCGCCAAATACGTTCGAAACCGAGCAACCGTCTGGTTTGGCCCTTTTGCAGCCGGGCGAATGACCATAGACTTCCATGGTCCGATCCACCTGGAAAGAGCAGCGGGGAGAGTTCTATGCCAGCCGAAGCGATTGCGTTCTTCGAGGGCCGGTATATGCCGCTGAAGGATGCCAGGATCTCCATATTGGATCCGGCCGTCACCAAAAGCGACATCGTGTTCGACGTGGTCTCGGCGACGAATCGGGTGTTCTTCAGGATAGACGATCATGTCGCCCGGTTCGAGGATTCCTGCCGGAAGGTGCGCATGCGTCCGCCAGTAGACCGCGACGAGATCAAGCGGATCGCGGCGGAATGCGTCCATCGCTCGGAGTTCGTCGACGCCTGCGTGTTCATGTGTGGCACGCGTGGCCCGTATCGCGGCGGCGCGACTTTAGGCGACCCGCGCGATTGCGAGAACGGTTTCTATGCGTACGCGGTTCCTTACTACTACGTCGTTCCGAAGGAACGCATAGACACCGGCGCGCATATCTGGATCGTCGAAACCCGCCGCTCTCCAAATGTCGCGATCGACCAGACGGCCAAAAACTTCAATCGGATGGATTTGACCAAGGGCACGTTTGAGGCGCTCGACCATGGCGCCGATGCGGCGGTGCTGCTCTCGACCGAGGGTTATCTCGCCGAGGGCGCGGGGTTCAACATCTGGATCGTGCGCGGCAAGTCGCTGGTGACGCCGGACGATAATCTGCTTGAAGGCATTACCCGTCGAACCGTGTTCGATCTCGCGCAGGAGATGGGCATCGAGGCGAAAGCCGCAAAGCTCGACCCGAACGAACTGATGCTGGCCAACGAAGCCTTCCTGTCCACCACCGCCGGGGCTATCGTTCCAGTCACCCGGGTCAATGACCAACCGCTCGGCAACGGCGCCGCCGGCCTGATCACGACAACTCTGCGCACGCAATACTGGGAGCGGCGCCGGGCCGGCTGGCATGGCACCAGCATCGATTCGCTGCTCAACCCGGCGTCGTAGACTAGTTGCAAGCGATATCAGCCTGACGCGAATATCGCATCGATTTTCCGACGCTCGGCTTGTGCCTGCTTTACGTCGATGAACTCAAACCGAAGGAGGTCCCACGGCCGGGACTGCGCGAGCTTCCAGAACTCGCAGCTTGGCACCGTATAAGGGACGATGAACCCACCCAGAGTGAGACAGTCGTGCAACAGTATTATCGGTGTGTCGCCGGCAATGTTGATGCCACCGATCGGGTAACCGATGTCGATCGTGTTCGAAGGATCGGAGCCTGCTTCGCGAGGCTTGTCTGAAGCTACCGGCGAATAATCGAACTTCGGGCCTTCAATACGAAATCCAACGCGATTGCTGCGGCTGGAGAGCCGCCACTCGGCCGAACAGAACCGCTCATGGCCGGTTCGGGAAATCCAATCGTCGTTCGGCCCGGCAACCACCCGGATCAGGTGCTGCTTTTCATTCCGGATCGGCGGCCTGATCGCCTCCGGAGCAACCTCGCCGGTGGATGCGCGGCCGGTTGGTGACCTCACGTCCAACCGGACACCTCGCCGCAAGGCCGCCCCATTCAGCCCCCCGAGCGATGCGACCACATAGGTCGCGCGCGACCCCATGACTTCCGGCACATCCAGCCCACCCGAGAAGGCAATGTAGGTCCGCGCGCCCACGATCGCCGGCCCGAGCGAAAGAACTTGTCCCGCGCGCACCGAAATGCTCGACCACATCGGCACCGGGCTATCGTCCAGATGCGGACGCATGTCGGCGCCACAGAGACTGATCACCGCTTCACCATGGAAGCGCAATGTCGGGCCCAAAAACTGACATTCGAGCCCCGCAGCCCCTTCGGGATTGCCAACGATTTTATTGCATAATCGGAACGACCAATCATCGAGGGGACCGGAAGGGGGTATGCCGTGGCGGAGCATTCCGATGCGCCCAGGGAAATCCTGGACGGCTGTCTCCAGTCCGGCTTCCAACACTTCGATCATCGTCATGCAAGCGCGTTCGTCATCGACGTAGCCTGTTTTGCGGGTGCCACCGCGGCGGCCCATTGCTTGTAGAGACCGACGGAAAAGCGTTGGTAAGCGACGATATTATGCTCGTATCGGCCCTGCGCCACGGACCCCTCAATCGCTTCGAACTCGTCGACCGAGATCGGGATGAACTTCAATCGGTCGGTCGGACGCAGCAGGATCGGATTCTGGGCAAAGGCGGACAGACGCTGCTGAGGTTGCCAGATCGGCACGGGCGTGCGCCCTATGGGACTGTACCCCCCCGGGCTCGGAATCGTGTAGATTGAGGTCGATGTGCCACCGACGCCGATCGATCCGACCGGCGTCCAGAGACGCGGCGGATTGTATTTCGGCGAGGTGATGGCGCAGCGTGGGTCAAGCGGTCGCAAAATGGGCAATCCCGGGAAAGAGGATACCGTGACCACCCAGTGTTCGGTGCTCGCATGCAGTTGGACCAGCGCCTGCGCATTCGGAAGCCCATTGACCTCCGCCACGAATTCCGGATCGTACCCTCGCTCAGCGATCTTCGCGCGATAATCGTCTATGCAGGCGCGTGTCCATGGATCGAGATAGCATACGGGAATGTACGCAAGCCGGCTCTCGATCTCGATCTCGTCGACGGCAGGAAGCGCCGCGGCGATCGCGCGCAGCTCTGTGCAGAGATCATCGTGGTCGATGCGCGTGAAATCGTACTGAACTAAAACCGAATTGTAGGAGGGGATCAAATCAGTGATGGCGTCGATCGGGCTCGTCTGAAGGGCGTTGACAAATCCCAATACAAGAAAATTGACGTCCAAGGACGCGTCGCTGCCCAGCCGAGCCAACAGATTGCGATCTCCAGCAACCGAAATCGACAGCTCGACCAACCTTACCCCCAATTCAGCCCTCTCACCCTCTGGGGCTCGTCAAAACGCGTGATGACTGGCGGCATTCGGTGTAATGGCGAGGCAGCTGCCGCGCAAGCTCGAGAGCCGCAGTGCCGGGCGACGCCGCCAGCATCTTATACCAGCGGTCCTAAAGATCGACCGTTGCCCAGTCCCTGGTGCCGATTGAGCGGGTTCACGCAGTCACCACCAGCGCCACGCCCGCTGCCGCGGTTGAGCTTTTGGTGCTTGCTCCTCCGCACCTGGCTGAGCCGCGCCGGTGGGCTGCGTCTTCGTCGATAGCAATGGGCTTGGTCTAGGTCCAGAAAACCCCTTCCAATCGAGCCCGTGCAACTCACTTATTCTAACAGATCTGAATTGGTAGGTTTCCTGGTCCCGAAATCATTTGATTCCTGGACCCAATGCTCTATTTTCGCTCTCAACGATGGAGGCAGAGATGGCGAGCAAGCCGAAACGGGCAGCGCTCTATCTGCGGGTTAGCACAGACGGACAGACCGTGGACAATCAGCGGCTCGCGCTGGAGGCGGTGTGCGAGCAGCGCGGTTGGCGGCCGGTGCAGACCTACTGCGACAACGGTGTGTCCGGCGCCAAAGGTCGCAGTCAGAGGCCCGGTCTGGACACGCTGCTGAAAGATGCCTCACGCGGGCGCTTCGATGTCGTGCTGGCCTGGGCGCTCGATCGACTCGGCCGGTCACTAGTGGATCTGCTCGATACGCTCAACGAGTTAGAGGCGGCAGGCGCGGCACTCGTCCTGCACGAGCAGGCGATCGACACCACCACGCCAGCGGGGCGGATGTTCTTTCAGGTCACCGGCGCCTTCGCGGAGTTCGAGCGGGCGATGATCCGCAGCCGGGTGAAGGCGGGTTTGGAGCGCGCCAAGGCTCGAGGCGTACACTTGGGCCGCCCGAAGACCGGTGCCAAGGTCGAGACCGCCATCCGCGCACGTCTGGCAGCCGGCGAGGGTATCAAGAAGGTCGCGAAGACGGTCGGCGTCGGCAATGGAACCGTCTCGCGGATCAAAGCGGCGATGACGGCGTGAGCGGTGTCGATCGCCGATTATATGGCTACACGACCCGCCGCTGATGTTCTCGAAGACGTTCTCACCCGTCGGCTACTGTCCGGGACGATGCCCAACGCGGATGGCAGGAGGCGAATTCCGGTTCGGGACGGCTTCGATATACATGGCCAAACAAAAGCCAATTCGGTTCCCTGGTACAAATCACCAAAGCGTGATTACATGGCCACGGTTCGGACAGTTCCATAACCATTCCGCCGGGATTTCCGCCGGTTTGATAGTATCAACAAGAGGGAAGCTCGGGCTCAGAGTCCCCAAGCAATCCGGGCTGGTGACCACGAGAGATGCGGTCCCTGGTGCTCCCCAGCCACCTCCCGGCGGTCAGTTCGGCAGGCTTAAATCGCGCCTGATCGATCAACGCCGGAGCCGCCCCAGCGGTCGCGTATCGTACGCGGCCCCGGCAGATCTCGACTGGCGGGATCGGCAGAGCCGCGCAAGCGTACGGGCTGGCGGACCAGTGGGAATAGCGCCGCTATTCGTTCATCCTCATGCCGTCCGCGGTGCGGTGAGTCTTTCCGCCGCGGATGCGCTCAGGCTGCACATCATCGATGTGATCGCGGACGACGTGCCCGGCCTGTTGCGCGAAATCGACGGGCGGACCGTGAAGGTGGTTAGCAAGCCGGAACAGCTTGTGACGGCCGGCGGGCGACAGCGACGCAGTAATCCGGTCCACAGCCGAAAACGACTGGCTCATTCAGCCCGCTCCAACCGAATATTCCCAAAGCCGTCCACCTGCGCGCTCATACCCTTCGGCACCAGACAGGTAGCGTCGTATTCCTGCACTATCAGCGGACCAGTGACCATCCTGGTCAACCCAGCGCGGTCGGTGACGGGCGTCTCCACCCATCCCTCGCCGTGAAACCAGGCCAGGCGGCCGGCAGGCACCCCCTGCACGAACGGCCGAACACGATCCGGCAACCGAGGCTGTTCCGGCAATCCGCGCGCCATGACCGAAAGCCCCATCAACTCCACGGGCTCCCCTTCCGGCGCACGAAACCCATAGGTCTTTTCGTGCTCCTCCGCGAACAGAGCCGCGATCATCGCCGGCGAGATATCCCCATCGGGAAGTGCCACTTCAATCTCGCTCGACTGTCCGGCGTAACGCGCCGACGCAGCGCGCTGAAACACCTGTCGCTCCATGCCAAAGCCATCGCGCTCCAGCCGTTGCGCCCCGGCCGCGGTCAGCCCAGCAATGATGTCGTTGATCCGCACAGGATCGGCAACATCCAGACGCACCCAGATGCTCTGCCGGGCATGATGTTCCGCATCGGCCACGAGCAACCCGAACGCGCTGAACACGCCTGGCAGCGGTGGAATGATGATCCGCGAAATCCCCAGTTCCGCGGCGATGCCAGCGGCAAACAACGGCCCGTTGCCACCGAACGCCAACATCGCGAAATGCCGCAGATCCCGCCCGCGCTCCACCGACACCGCTCGGATGGCTCGCATCATCGTGGCAGACGCCAAACGGAGCATCCCGTGCGCCGCTTCCTCATCAGACAAACCCAAGGGCACGGCCAGCTCCCGGTGGATCGCGGCGCGGGCCGCCTCCAGGTTCAGCCTCATGGTCCCGCCGGCCAGCCCGCCAGGGTCCAGATACCCCAGCACCAGACTGCAGTCCGTGATCGTCGGCGCCGTGCCACCGAGTCCGTAACAAACGGGGCCAGGTGAGGCGCCGGCACTCTCCGGTCCGACCTTCGGTGCGCCCGCGCCGTCCAGCCGGCAGATAGACCCCCCGCCCGCGCCAACCTCGGCCAAATCGATGGCCGGAAGCTTCAGCATATAACCGGCGCCCACCAGCAGGCGTGATCCGGCCATCACCCCGCCGCCAATCTCGATCGCTTCGGCGCGCAGGATCTCGCCGTTCTCGACCAGCCCGGCCTTGGCAGTTGTCCCGCCCATGTCGAACGTAACGATCCGGGGTTCGTTTAGGCGCCGGGCGAGCGCGGCGCCGCCAACGACGCCGGCGGCGGGACCAGATTCGATGATGTGGGCTGGGGATTCCGCGGCAAACGCCGTCGAGGCCAGGCCGCCGTTCGATTGCATCAGTTGCAGCGGCGCCTCGATGGCCAGCTCTCGCAGTCTCGCATCCAGCGCGGTGATATAGGCACGTACGACAGGTTGAACGTAAGCGTTGATGACCGTCGTGCTGGTGCGCGGATACTCCTTGATCTCCGGCAGGATTTCGCTGCTGACCGAAATCGCCACATCCGGCAAGGCGTCCCGCACCGCCGCGGCAACCGCCCGCTCATGTTTCGGATTGGCATAACTGTGCAGCAGGCAGATCGCGACGCTGGCGACGTTCTCCGCACGCAACATGGCGATCACCGGATCCAGGCTCGCCGCATCCAGCGGAACAGCCACCGATCCGTCCGGGCGCATCTTTTCGGTCACTTCCAGACGCAAACGACGTTCCACCAGTGCGCGCGGCTTGGTCCAGCCGATGTCGTACAACACTGGCATGCGCAAGTCGCGGATCTCCAGGATGTCGCGAAAACCCCGAGTGGTGATCAGCGCTGTTTTCGCACCCTTCGCCTCCAGCACAGCGTTCGATGCCACCGTCGTTGCGTGCAGAACGTCGCTGACCGCACCCGTCCGATCCGCGAGCAGCGAACGTAGCCCTTCGATGATGCCCTCGCCGTAGTCGTGCGGGGTGGATGTGGTCTTATGTGTCGTGACGACCCCGTCGCTCGAAATCGCGACCACATCGGTGAACGTGCCACCGATATCGACGCCGATACGCAGCCTCATGTCGCCGGTTCCCAAGCGACCGCGGGCAATGGCTTTCGTTCGCTGCGCAGGCGGGTACGTAGGGCCTCGGTTGCGGCAACATCGATGACCGGCCTATCACCGGCAACAACAACGACGCCATAATCCCGCCGCCGCCGCTTCGGGCGTAACCAGTTCGTCCCGCAGGTCACGGGCGACAAGATCAAGGTCGCGATCCAACGCGGGCCCCCACCCGCCGGCCCCAGGCAGTTCGTGCCTGAAAATCTCCCCGCGCTTCAAATTCATCGTAACTTTGGAATGCAGTTTCGCCTCCCCCGCCAGACCGGGGTTCATCACGTTCAGCCCGGGTGCTCCAGGGCCGCCGCCTTGCAGCCCGTACGGACGATGCGTCTGGCGATCGGCGCGGACCTGCAGAATCCCCTCGTCCGCCAGCATCCGCCACGTCTTCCGCTGCGCCATCCCGCCACGATACCGCCCAGGCGCCACCGGTATCGGGGATAAATTGATAGTCCAGCACTTCGAGCGGGTTCTCCGCCTCGATCACCTCCACCGAGAAGCTCGCCATGTTGGCGAACATGCAGGTGTTGCCATCCAGCCCATCGGCCCATGGCCGGCCACCCCAGGAACCGGAGATGAAATCGACATAGATGAACGGTTTCAGATCCTTGTCGTAGCCGCCAATTGTCAAGCCGGTGTTGCCGCCATCGGACGCGGCAAACACTTTGTCCGGATACAACTTCGCCAACGCACCGAAAGCGCAATCCACACCGCGAAATCCCGTCAACCCGCGCGCCGCGCAGGCAGCAGGTAGCTTGCCATGGGTGATCGTCCCCGCCGGCGCGATAATCTTGATCGGACGGAACACCCCGTCGTTGTTCGGCATATTCACCGACAGCACCGATTTCACCGCCGTAAAACTCATGGCCGCGGTATAGCTGAGGGTATTGTTGATCGATCCTTTGACCTGTGGCGCACTGCCGGTCCAGTCGACCTCCATCGTGTCGCCGTGCTTGCGGATCGTGCAGACCAGCGGGATCGGAGTGCCCACGTCGATCTGATCGTCATCGATCCAATCGGTGAAGGTCGCTTCGCCATCGGGCAATTCCAGCAGGCACTGGCGGGTCAACCGCTCGGAGTAGTCCATCATCGCCACCATCAGCGTCGATACATCGTCGGCGCCGTAACGGTTGACCAGATCCGTTATCCCTCGTGCCGCGATCTCACAGGCAGCGAGTTGTGACCGGATGTCGCCGAAGACCCGGCCCGGCAGACGAACGTTGCGCTCGATCATGCGAAACAATGTCGCGTTCGGCTGACCTTTCTCGTAGAGCTTCAGAGGCGGGATCCGTAGCCCCTCGGCGTAGATTTCCAGGCTGTCGGAGGCATTCGATCCGGGCACGCGCCCACCCACGTCGGTGTGGTGACAGATCGTTGCGGCATAGGCAATCGGACTGCCGTCAGCGAACAGCGGCTTGAAGATGAAGATATCCGGCAAATGCATGCCGCCATCGTAAGGATCATTGTTGATGAAGATATCGCCCGGATGCACATCATCGCCGAAATGCGCCAGCACCGCCCGCAACGCCACCGGGATCGAGCACAGATGGCCCGGCAGCGACAGGCCCTGTGCCACGAGCCGCCCCTGCGCGTCGCAAATAGCGGCGCTATAGTCCATGATGTTCTTCAAAACACCTGAATACGCGGTTCGGTAAATCGTCAGCACCATCTCGTCGCCAATTGCCGAGATCGCGTTGCGGAACAGCTCCTCAGTGATCGGATCGGACATTTTGCACAACGTTCCCTGATACCGCTTTATCCGATCACCGATGCGGTTTCGTGGCAACCGCACTTTCGCCGCTGCAAAGTGAGCGGACCAAACCCGACCAAAGATTGCTATGACGCCGCGCCGGTGTTTGTTCGGTCTACCGCTGCTGATCCTGGCGCGTCGCGAGACCGGCCGGGGGCGGCGGTTACCTGCACCGGGTGCGAACACTGGACGCTCGGTGTGTTGTCTGGGTTCGCAGGGCCTCTCGTTGCTCTCACGGGTCTGGACACCTACCAGCCCTAAACCGGGGCAAGCAACTCGTACGCGTCTTGGCGTTTGCCTTGGCTCTGCCACAGCCGAGCGAGGCTGTTCGACGTGCGCAGCTCCCAGAATTTCGCCTGCTGGCTCTCAGCGTAGGAAAGGCGTTCCTCCCATCCAGGGCGCTCGACCTGTGCGATGGCCTCGTCGATCAGGTGCAACGCATTCTCGAGGTCGCCGGTCAGCGCCATGGCTTCGGCCAGCAACGCTTTAAGGATCGGCATAGGCAGCTTGATGCCGGTCGCTTCCCAAACCGCGATGGCGGCCTTGAGCGGGGCAATTCCTTCGGCGACCTTGCCCTCTCGGATAAATGCCAGGCCATATGCCATGGGAGCCAACTTCGCCCACAGCATTGGCAGGCTGTTCTCCCGACCTAGCCGCTCAATTTCTTCGGCGCGCTTGTCAAAATCCTCGTGCCCGCAGCGGTGAGCGAACTCATGCGCCAATGCGAACAGCGCCAATCCGAGGTCGAAGGGGTGACCGCGCCGGCGGGCGTGCGCGTCTTTTTCGTCGTTTAGCCGCAACGCTCGGTCGGGGTAGCCCAGAATCGAGGTGCTAATCGAGCCCCAGATACCGGCCGAAGTTTTGGGACCGCTGTTGCGGATTTCTGCAAGGTGGCTAAGTTTCTCGGCATCGTAGAGGTCCAGCGCCTTGTCGCAGTGCTCCGCCGCCTTAGTGAGTTCGCCTGCCCAGTTCTTACTCTATGTTCTGGATATACAGAGACAATACTGTAATTACATAGGTAAATCAATGGCCGATCTGGCAGAAGATTGTCTGGGCAGCAGGTAGCTCGTGGTAGGCGCTGTTGATTGCTCTCTGAGAGGCAAGTCGGTTCCTGTGATCGATAATTGTGGGCGATGTGTTCGCCGGTGCAGTCGACGTCGCAGTGTCGCTTCGGCCAATCGCGCTTCTTGATCACCAGCGGAACACGCATCTCTCAGTCAGTATTGACCGTTCCCCGGGTGGTTCCTAGCGTGTCGGGAGCCGCTGTGGCGTGAGCAGATCAGACGGCACGACGGCGCCAATGAGAATTCTGGAGAGCCTGATGGCCACGCACCGCTTTCGTCCCACACGATATTTCAACGTGATCGGCACCGCCGAACCGTGCCTTCGCGTCGCCAACGGCGACACGCTGATAACCGATACGATCGACGCGTCCGGTCTTGATGCGCGCGAGATTGCCGTCGGTAGTCGACCCAATCCGATGACTGGGCCATTTTATGTTGAAGGTGCCGAACCCGGAGACACTCTGGCCGTCCACATCGACCGACTGACGCCGAACCGGACGACCGGTTGGACATATTCGCCGCTCGCCGTCACCGTGCTGGACCCGGCCGCGATCGCCGACCGGCCAGTGCAGCAGCGCGTCGTCTGGGATATCAATGGCAACGCCGGGACCGTGCGGCTGCAGGAACCGACGAAGGGGCTGGAGGATTTCTCCCCGCCGCTCCAACCCATGATCGGCTGCTTTGGAGTTGCGCCAGCGGGCGGCCAGGCGCTGTCCACAGCAACCAGCGCCCAGAATGGCGGCAACATGGACTATCGCCTGTTTGCGCCGGGGACGACGGCCTGGTTCCCAGTATCCATGCCGGGCGCGCTCTTTTATCTTGGCGACGGCCACGCCTGCCAGGGTGACGGTGAGATCACCGGCACGGGCATCGAGACCTCCTTCGAGATGGAGGTAACGTTCCGGGTCCTGAAGCGGACGATCAGTTGGCCGCGCGGAGAGACGGCCGATGATATTTTTGCAGTCGGCAATGCTCGGCCGCTGGATCAGGCGCTGCAGCACGCCACGACCGAGATGTTGCGGTGGCTCGATGAGGATTACGGGTTGGACGCCCGGGCCGCCAGCCATCTGATGGGTCAGGTTGTTCGTTATGATGTCGGCAACGTATTCAACCCCGCGTTTACAGTCGCCTGCCGGATCGCCAAGCGCTGGCTGACGAAGCTGTAGGACTGGGACGCCCGCCACGATCGAGTGCCGCGCCCACTTCCCGCAAGCACCTTCATCAGCCGGTTTTGTAGTATCCGGCACCTGTATGCCTTCCACGATCGCCTGGCGAGGCCGTGTGAGCGACTTCCTCAGCGAATGCTGGACACGGCTGCGAGAAGGCAACCGTGTGTCGGTGTTGCAGGGCCGCGTCCATCTCGGCGGTGCGCTCAGCGGTCGGGACCTCGAAGCTGTCAACAAGACGGTCAGTGGGCTGACCAAGCTGCTATTTCCTGATCCAGACATGCCCGTCCCTGACATGGACCTCGAGTGGATTGTTCGGGTCGCATTGGAGTCCCGGCGCCGTGTGAAGGAACAACAGCGGCGCGTCTTCAAGAGCGAGTTTCGCAACACCCATTTCAGTTATATTATGGGCCCAGATGGCGCTGAACAGTTTGTCTCAACTCCGGAATTGCATAGCGATGAAGCGATCGAGAGCGATCCGCTGCCGCCCGGGCAGGTTTGGGGTGTTAGCTTGGGCGCGGGCGAAACGGGCCCGGGGCTCTATCAAATCGACGTGACATGTGGACCCGGCGGTGGGCTCAGAATTCTTAATCAGCCTACTCCGCCGGCGTTTCGCGAGAGTGTACGTGTCGGCGAGCAAAACCTCTACACCCGGTCAAAGGAATTGGTCGGAGACCGAAACCCGAGGGAGGAAGAATTCTCGCTTCAGATGCGTCCGATGGATGCAGACAAGACTGGAACCGGACTTGGCGTTCCCGTGCTTGTCGCATTATGCGGCGGGCTCCTTGGACGCAACACGCGCGGCGGGACCATCGTGGTCGGCGCACTCAACCTCGGCGGTTCAATCGAGATGATTCCGAACGCTGTCCGTATTGCGGAGCTAGCGGTCGACAAGCAGGCACAGACGCTACTAATGCCAGTCTCCGCACGCCGACAATTGAATGATCTGCCTGACGACCTCTGGACTAAAATTAGCATCGAATTTTACAAGGATGGGGCTGACGCAGTCTTTAAGGCGCTTATGGAGTAGCAAATGCTACACCTTTTTCTGACGCACTCCTTGCGGGCGTCCTAGCCCGAGCTGATCGTCGACATCTGAACGAGCGCGACCTGCGCTCGCGTATTTTGGCCGCCGGGCGCCGCTCGAGGGACATAAGCAATGAAGCAAGACGCGCGCTGTTGGAGGTAGCCTTCGTGCTATACACCCCACGAAATCCTACGAAGCCCTATAAAGGAAAAGGCAAAATGTCAGCTGAGGCTTTTTTCCAGGATCATCTCGACATGATCGGTTTGTCTGATTTAGGGACGTTTAGCTACATTCCGGAGATATTGGATCCAGATCTGTGCAAGCGTGTTTCCTCGGGACGGAAGAGCCATAATCTCATCCTTGTGCTGGGCGCAGGGATCTCCCAGCCGTCTCGGCTTCCCGGCTGGGACAAGCTGATCAACACGTCGGGCGACAAAATATTTTCGCGAACCGCCATTCCCGAACTGGTCGCATTAGTCAAGTCATCGTACCTCTCTCCAACAGCACAGGTGAGGCTCTTTGAGAAAGCTCTTGGCTTAAAGGTGGCATTTCGTAGTAAGCTGTTGGAGGTCCTTTACGCAGAATACCGCGACGGGCCACCGCATGATAATCTCCGAGCAATATCGGAATTCATTATTGGAACAAGCGACGAACCTCTGGTTTCATCGGTTATTACCTATAACTTTGATAATTTGCTTGAGAAATCCTTGAAGTTCGTCATAAAGGAGCAAGGTTTTGACCTCAATGTTGCTCCAATATATTCCGAGACCAGCTATCAAAACTCATATGACCGAAAGACCATAAAGGTGTACCATCCGCATGGCTATATACCATTTGGCGAGGATTTTGGACCCATAGCCGACAACCCTTTGATCTTCTCTGAGGATGACTATCATCGCCACTTCCTCAATCAATCGTATTGGGCTAACGTGCTCCAGATGGCCGCTTTCGCTTCCTCAGAGTGTCTGTTCATGGGACTATCCTTCAGTGACGGGAACATTCGCAGACTACTTGACTACACACTGCTTCGAGGGACACGCCGTCATATATCTCTGAGAGCGCTTCATAAGGACGCAAAACTTGGCAGTGCGACAAGACACATCGAGAATTTCATAATCGCCAAGGACATGCTTTCTCTAGGCGTCGATACCTTGTGGGTAATGGATAATGATAATATACCTGCTGCTCTGAAGCATATTATGTCATTATGAGCTTCTTGCCAGATCCAAGATCTTTGATCGTCTGATAGAGGCTCAGAAGCAAATCGTCCGTCATACTCCGAAAATGAAAATCATAATAAGTTCGAGATAGAAAATCGCTCGAGAGGGCAAGCTTTTCAACTCGAACGTCCGTTGCAATCGTCTGGAGCGATACGAAGACCGCGAACGATTCGTTGAGGTACAGTGTGCTATCCTCCTTATCAAAGGATCTCTTGAATTCAGCGAGTCGGTAGGGCCGCATATAATAAATGGGGCGCAGCTTGATCAACCACTTTGTGAAGTATGCCGCCCGCTTCACGGCGTCTGACCTCTTGTCGGGCGATGCGAGGTGGTAAACCTTATATCGCCAGATATCGTCCATCGCGCTGACGGCCACATTCTTCATCACCAAGAGATCGAAGCTCAACTTCCATCCCGGATGCCTAGCCATCATTCCCTCAACATATGAAAGTCATCGAGGACCACCTGAGCGCAGGTTGTTCGGCGTTGACCCTGGCGTTGACCCGACGCAGAGGCCGGGAGGGCAGTTACCACTGGTGGCGGCGGGACTGGTGGCGACGCTATTGCCGCCGCTGGTGCAGGCGGACGCGGCTGAACCGAGCACGATGGTCGCGCAAATGCCGATCGCCGCAGGAACCCTCGTCATGATGTTGGCTTCTCCTCTTCTGCAGCAACCACCTCCTTCTTAATCGCCTTTTGCGACGGCGGGGTTCGTAGCTGGCGCCTTCACAACCTTGTAGGATGGCGGCTTGTAACACAAGGGTAACGATAAAACGCTCAGATGCGACGCTGCCCGCCGCCGGGATCAGGGTCAAGGCGGCCGTCTGAAGGTTCAGCGGTCGCATGCCTTGTCCATTTCGAGATGAAGCTGATCATACGACACCGCCACCAGTTTGTTGCCTATGCCGAGAAAGCCGCCGACCGATACAACCCCTATGGCGATGTGGTTGCCATCCTTCAGGATCAGGTCGTCCAAACTGCCAATTTTCTCATTTTGGTCATTATACACTGCAGATCCAATCAGCTTGCTGATCCGTGAACCACCCTGCATTGTCACTGATGCCACGGTTAAATCAGAACTTTTGGGCACTCCAGCCGGCTCAGGGGATGGGCTGGCGGCGGCGGGAGGTGTCTTTGGCTGATCAGGTGACTGAGCCAGAACGGGCGAAACGGCGATCGCCAAAGATACAAAGCCGAAAAACATTGGACGGATCAAGAAACGTAGTGGTTCTGCGGTCAACCCCGGCGTGACGTCAATCGAAAGTGCCGTTACGTTGATGTTGGACATCAATATCGTTGTTGCCTTAGTTTGAAAGGCCCTGCTTTCGGTGGGGCGCAATAAACTTATACCAGGCTCCGAGGTTCAGACCTCGCCCCCTAATTTAAAGCCGTTCGTCCGGAAGCAGCCTGTGCGGATGACCCTGCGTTTGAATTAGGAACCGCATTGGCGCGTGGATAAACCCGACCCCTTGCAGGATCTCATTGGCCTGGTGGAATTCGCGCACCTCGCGTTCCCGGGCCTTGATGCGCTCCTGCTCCTCGCTGCTCGGTCCAGCCCGCAGACCCTGGTCGCGCTCTGGGTGCCGCACCCAGCCACGCAGCGTCTCTGCCGTGCAGCCAATCTTGGCTGCAATCGAGCCGATCGCCCGCTCATTGCGAGGCGTGAACCAACGCCGGCCGAGCTGGAGCAAGCCCTCTCTGACTGGGAACAACAACATGGACCCTCCAGCAACTCGCCGCATATCACTATCAGGAAACACAATGAGGGCCTTAGATGACGAGCTCAACGAGCTTGTGTCTGAGGTCGAACGTCAAGTTGACTGGCACCGGGAGCGGGGATGATGGTCAGGTATCTGTCCGTGGGTTAACGACGACTTGCGGATTCCGGTCATCGTGATCAGCCAATCCGGCGGATCGTGATCACCTGCACCGGTGATCGTGATCATGCATGCTTGCCCAGCCTGAGGAGTGCTTGGCGGGCGTCACAGGACGGCGTCTGCTTGTCACCACTGACGGTTGTTCCGTCTCATCCTTCCCGGGCGGCCGTCAAGCCTTGTCTTTGCCTTTCGGGGCATTTCTGCCGACACGGGTGGATGAATTTGGCTTTCATGGCTCATTCAATCGCGACCGAAGCCGCGTGGCGGCTCGATGTTGACGAGGTCGTCGAGATCGAGATCGACGATTGCCTGCAAGGCGTTGCCGGTGGCGGTGTCACGCAGATTGTCCGGCAAAACGTCATACCAGGCGGCGTATTCGGCTTGCAGGGCGATCAGCCCGGCGACCGTGTCGTGCCAACGTTGTGCGCGCGTGCGCCGGTCGGCTGGCCGCCGGTAGCAGACCACAGGGGTTGGCTGTGGGGCTTCGTGGCGCGCGCGATAGCGAGCCTGGCGTTCGGCGTTGCTGAGCGCGTGCTCACCTTCGGGGTGTCGGCCTCTGGGCATAGTCTGTCCACCGTTATGTAACGCTATTCAATGGGAATGGCTGGAAGCGGGCCGGCCGGTTGCTCATCCTCCGGACGCCACGGGGCTGTCGCCCTCGGCCGCTGCACTGACGCCGTGGCGCTTGCGCAGGCTGGGACCCTTCAACTCGATGCGGTGGGCGCGATGAACGACGCGGTCCAGGATCGCATCGCCGATCGTTGGATCAGCGATCAGTTCGTGCCAGCGGCTCACTGGGATCTGGCTGGTCACCAGTAGCGATCCCTTCTCGTAGCGGTCCTCGACGATCTCCAGCAGGTCGCGCCGCTGCTCAGCGTTGAGCGGCTCTGGTCCCCAGTCGTCGATGATCAGCAGCCGGGTGCGCTCCAGCATCGCGAGCATCCGAGGCAGCCTGCCTTCGCCGCGAGCGGTGGCAAGCTCGGCGAATAGCCGAGGTGCGCGCCGATACAGCACCGAGAAGCCTTCGCGGCAGGCCTTGTGCCCCAGCGCGCAGGCCAGCCATGACTTGCCGGTCCCCGTCGGGCCGCCGATCACCAAGTGCTGGCTATGACGGATCCAGTCACAGCCAGCGAGTTTGTGAAACAGGGCGCGGTCCAGACCGCGCGGTGTGCGGAAGTCGGTGTCCTCGACCACCGCGGCCTGACGCAATCGGGCCTGGCTAAGTCGTCGCGCAAGGCGCTTGTTGTCGCGCGCGGTCACTTCGCGGTCGAGCAGCAGGCCGAGCCAGTCTTCGCGCGAGAGCTCGGCGGCGGCCGACGTGGTCTGCATCTCAAGGAACGCATCGGCCATGGCGGCCATGCCGAGGCCGCGCAGGCGCTCGGCCAGAGGGTGGATCAGCATCGTCTTTCCTTTCAGTGGTAGTAGCCAGAACCGCGGATGTTCTCGTGGAACAGGCTTTGCTGTTCCGGATCGGCCGCCTTCCTGTCCTGAGCATTCTTCAGGATCGTCGCGACCGAACTGTAGGAGCGCGTCCCCAGGGCCAACGCTCGGGCGCAGGCGGCGTCCAACCGCTCCGCGTCGTAGCGCTTCGCCAGGCCGAGGATGCCGATGCAGGAGCGGAACCCCTGCTCAGGGTGCGGGCGTGAGCGCAGGATGATCTCGGCCAGTGCCGCAGTGTCGTCGCCGATTGCCGCGGCTTCGCGCAGGATCCGTTCATGCGTCCAGTCGCGGTAGCGCCGGTGCGAACTCGGCATGTGCTCAGTGAGCGTGGTCGGATGATGCGGGCGCAAGCTGCGCAGATGCGTCGCCACCAGCTTGCCGCGATGGAAGATCTCAACCGTCTTGACTGTGACGCGTGCCTCGACCTCTTCGCGCAGCAACCGAAACGGCACAGAATAGAAGTGCTTGTCGATCTCGACGTGGTAGTCGAGGTTCACCCGACAGCGCTTCCACGTGGCATATTCATAAGGTGTCGGCGGCAGCTCTCGCAGTGCGGGCCGATCGAGTTGCTCGTAAAGGGCACGTCGGGTGGTACCCCAGCCGCGCATCGGACGAACGTTGAGATCATCAACCAGCTCGCGGATCGCCTGGTTCAGCTCGGCCAGTGAGAAGAACCGCCGGTTGCGCAGCCGTGCCAGAATCCAGCGCTGCACGACCTGGACCCCGACTTCAACTTTCGCCTTGTCGCGTGGCTTGTACGGACGCGCCGGAATCACCGCGGTGCCGTAGTGCGACGCCATGTCGGCGTAGGTTCGGTTGACCAGCGGCTCGTAGAAGCAGGCCCGGGTGATCCCGGCGCGCAGGTTGTCGCTGACGATCTGCCGTGGGACACCATCGATGGCCGCCAGCATGTTGACGTGTGCGCCGATCCAGTCCGGCAGCGACTGTGTCCAGGTCGCTTGCGCAAAGACGTAGCTGGAGGCACCGAGCACGCCGACGAAGACCTCGGCGCGGTGTATTTCCCCCGTCGTCCCGTCGATCACCTCCATGGTGTGACCGGCGAAGTCGACGAAAACCCGCTCACCCGCCGTGTGCATCTGGCGCAGCGTCGGCTTCAGGCGGCCGATCCATTCGCGGTACAAGTCACAGAACCACGAATACCCAAATCCGTCCCGGGCACCGGTCCCGCCCCGGTACTCTTCCCAGAGCAGCGCCAGGGTCATATTTGGCCGCCGCAACTCGCGGTGCACCTCTGCCCAGTCCGGAACCGGTCGCTGGTCTGTCGCCACCGCAGGCGGCGGCGGATACAGCAGCGCCTCGAGCTGGCTGTCATCGAGACCTTCGGGCAGCGGCCAACTCACTCCTGCACGGCGAGCCCGCGCCACGTAGCCATGGACCGCTCCCTGGCTCAGCCCCAAGCTTTGCGCCACCGCCCGCTGCGGAAGCCCCTGATCCAGCCGCAGCCGCAGCACCTCACGGATTTTACGCATCGACAATCTCTCGCCTGGCATCTCGGTCCCTTGCTCCTCGACAAAGAACCGACACTGCCTATGGTTGAAAGACTGTCAGCGGTTGGTCAGCACACCGCTCTTCCCGACGCGATCATGATCACCGGAACCGATGATCACGATCCGACGGAAACCATGATCACGATCCACTGGATTGAATGATCACGATGGAACGGAATCGGTGATCACGATCAACCGGAACGCGCATCGGTCCAGCCCGCAGACCCTGGTCGCGCTCTGGGTGCCGCACCCAGCCACGCAGCGTCTCTGCCGTGCAGCCAATCTTGGCTGCAATCGAGCCGATCGCCCGCTCATTGCGAGGCGTGAACCAACGCCGGCCGAGCTGGAGCAAGCCCTCTCTGACTGGGAACAACAACATGGACCCTCCAGCAACTCGCCGCATATCACTATCAGGAAACACAATGAGGGCCTTAGATGACGAGCTCAACGAGCTTGTGTCTGAGGTCGAACGTCAAGTTGACTGGCACCGGGAGCGGGGATGATGGTCAGGTATCTGTCCGTGGGTTAACGACAACTCGAAGTTTGCTTTACTCGGGTGCGGAATATGCAGGCCAGCGGTCACATTGGAACATCTTGCAAGTGCGGCGCGACGCCGCTCGTAGTTGATCTCGACGGAACGCTGATCCGTTCGGATCTGCTGGTGGAGTCGGCCTTTGCCTATGTCGGAGCCGACCCGCTCCGGATCGGCGGGCTCTTGGTGACCTTGCCGAGGGGCAAGGCGGCGCTCAAAGCGGAAATCGCAAGCGAGACGGCGGTCGAGGCCACGGACCTGCCCTATGACGACCGCGTCCTTACCCTTGTGCGCGAGGCGCGTGGGGCTGGAAGGCCAGTCCACCTCGCCTCGGCCAGCAACGAGCGTTACGTAAGGGCAGTTGCCGAACATTTGGGGCTATTTGACGGTTGGTTTGCCTCAAGTAAGCTGGAGAATCTGTCATCTTCGGCGAAGGTCCGGAGGCTGGTCGAGACGTTCGGTGAGAAAGGCTTCGATTATGTGGGCAACGGCCGAGCCGATCTCGTGGTGTGGACGGTCGCGCGGCGGTGCATTGCGGTAAATCCATCCACGGCGGTCCGTCGTGATTTGTTGAAACTTGATCCCGAAGCGCTCGTGCTGGATCCGCCCGCCGGTCGTCCTCGCGCGTGGATGAAGTTGCTTCGGGTTCACCAGTGGGCGAAGAACACCCTGGTGCTGGTGCCGCTCGTCACCTCGCAGCATTTCGATCTCATCTCCTTTTCAAAGGTAATCGGCGCGACCTTGACGTTCTCGCTGGCCGCTTCGGCGACTTACATTTTCAATGATCTCGTTGATCTCGACGCCGATCGCAAGCATCCGCGCAAGAGGCAGCGTCCGCTTGCCGCCGGAACGGTTCCGGTCTTTGCAGCGATGTTCCTTGCGCTGCTGCTTCTGGTTGTCGCGCTTGGAGGGGCTCTGGCAATCGCCCCCCTGTTTGCGGCTGTGCTCGTGGGCTACCTGCTCCTAACGACGGTCTACACTTTGGCACTCAAGCGCAAGATGATGGTCGACATAGTTGTATTGGCGTCGCTCTACACAATCCGTGTCATCGGGGGTGCCGCGGCGATCTCCGTGCCGGTGTCCGAATGGCTGCTCATATTCTCGATGTTCGTATTCATGTCACTCGCTCTGATGAAGCGATACGTGGAGCTCGCTGCGCGTATCGACAACGACCTGCCCGATCCGAGTAACCGAAACTATCGCAAGTCGGACCTTGGAATTGTCGCGGCCCTCGCGGCAGCCGCGGGTTTCAATGCCGTTACCATCTTCGCGCTTTATGTTTCCTCCGACACGGTCCTGCATGAATACCGTCATCCGCAGGCGCTGTGGCTTGTCTGCCCGATCCTGATTTACTGGCTAAGCAGGACTCTACTCATGGCGCACCGCCGCCAGGTGGACGACGATCCCATCGTTTTCGCCATGCGTGATCGGAACAGCTTGGTAGCGGTCGCGCTCATCGTCGTCATCCTGCTCGCAGCGATGTGAAACCCAAATATATGGGGCCATTTTCCCGTTGTTATCGGAGTCGGATCATGGTTGCCACCGAAAGCGAAACCCGAACGGCGACCCCTCAGTTTGATCGAGTTGGTTTCTGGATCGCGGCGGCTTCGGGCACCCTGGTGTCCCTTTCGATCACCGGATTCGTGTTCGCAACCAATAACAACTTGTTCCATTTGCCGATCGTCGCCGAACTCTATGATGAGCCGCAGTTCGCAAATGATGGATTTGTGCAATGTCTGCGCTATTACGCTGCGGGACCATGGATGTTCTTGCGAGGATCAGCACGTTATGTAGACCCCTATTGGTCATTTTTGCTGCTTTTTGTGCTCAGCCGCCTCTTGTCTTTCATCGGCTTTCTTGCCTGCGCACGATTGCTCGGTATTGTAACACGATCACAACAGGCCTGCTTCGCTCTTTTGGTGAGCGTAACTTGGCTGCTGAGGCAGGATTCTTTTGGCGGGGGCGGTGGTCTGTTCATTGAATATTTCACTCACTCGGAAATTGGCAACGGTCTCTTTCTTCTGGATCTATATCTGGCGTTTCGACACCAAATCGCTGCGGCGATAGGTTTGGTGGGCGTGATCTTTTTCGTCAATGCCTTCATGGGTGTGTGGGCGATCGTTGTACTTGCTGTGGTGTTCCTCGCTCAGATTGCCCACGGAGATATGAAGGACGATCGGATTTTGTATCGATGTGGGATCGGTGTCGGCATTGCCAGTCTATTTGCCACGCCGGTCGTGACTTTAATCCTATCCAATCCAGATTTTGGCAAGCCTCTGGCATTTGATTACATTTCGTTCCTAAAGGAATACTATCCTTTTCACTTTCTATTCGACTCTGTCAGTCTTCGCGGAAAGATCGGTCTCGCCTTCGTCACGGCGATTGGTGTAGGCGCCATGGCTAACTTTGGCAAGCAGGGCCGCCTCTGGTTGGTCGCACTGCTCGCGGCCTGTGCAATCTATGTAGTGGGAATATTTATGCCCCACGTAACGCACTCACCGACGATCCTCAATCTTCATCTCCTGCGAAGTAGTGTGCTGATTCAACTCCTTTCGGCGCTGGCGGTCTGCGCTCTCGCGACGTCGTGGTGGTTCGGCGAGGAGCGGTTCAGGGCGGGCATTGCTGCGCCGATCGTCTTCGTGCTGCTTTCGGTACCCACCGACAGCTACCTTCGCTCCCCGATTATCTTGGCACTCGGCCTTTCCTTGGCTGCCTCGGCCTTCACGCCAGTCCTTAAAATCCTTTCGAGCCGCGTGCCCGACGGTCTTATGAGGCAAGGCAGCAGGTTGCGGATCGCAGCGGCAGTGTGGATGGTTAGCAGCGTACCTGTCCTGGTGTTCGAGCACCGTCAGGTGGACCAGAGAGAACAGGCATGGACGGACGAATGGCAGACGATAGGGGTTTGGGCGCGTGAAAATACACCGGTAAACGCTTTCTTTATGAATCCAGTCGTGAAAGCCAATATACCTCCTTACACGGACGAAGAAGTTGGGGGGGCCTCGGATGCGATATTCAATTATACTGCACAGAGAAGTGTTTGGGTTGGCTTCAAGAAGGGCGCAGCCGTCATGTGGTCACCGTCTTACTATTATGTTTGGCATCGCCGGGTGAGCGAAGTGAGTTCGCTGGTCACGCACCAAGAGAAACTCGATTACGCTCAAAAAAACGGCCTTGCCTATGAGATCGAAATTTGCCTCGATACGACCCGAGAAAAACCTCCTTTATTCGCGACCAAGAGAATTTGCGTTTATGACGTGACGCCGGCCGCCGACATCTCACATAAAAATTGAGTTGGATACCGTATGCGGCTCGAACTCGGTTGCAATGATTTTAGCGAGTGTAGCGCTGTCGTCGGGGTCGCAGATCATCTTGAAGAGTGCGATGAGCGCCCAGGACATCCAGCACACGATGAAGAGCGGCAATTCCATCGAACTCATGGTGATGATTTCGACATCGCCACAGGTCATCGCCGGTCTTGGATGCTTTGGCCTCAGTGCGGTAATATGGCTCTTCGTCCTGTCCCGTATCCCCCTGTCGTCGGCCTACCCCTTCGTCGCTCTGGGGATTCTCGTAACGGTTTTGGCCGGTGCTTTCTTTTTCGGCGAGGTCATCGCCCCGCTGAAAGCACTTGGTGTTGGGCTGATCATGGGTGGGATTCTGCTCGTCGCTACTGCCGGGTGATTGGGTACCCCGGATCCGTGGTCCTTCACGGTGCGGGAGCGTCGGCTCTGTTGAAATCTGTCGCTTCACAAGAGGTTAGGAACCAAATGTGTAAGAGGGGCAAAACCGTAGGTGCGGCGGTCGATCAGGCCGGCCGGAACCGGGCCCTGACGTAGTGATCGAGCGGCTGAACGAGGATGTGCCCGGCGACCTTGAGCCTGCTGCCCAGATAGTCCCAGAGCGCAATGCCAAGTTTGTCGCAGGTCTTGGCAAGGCCAAGAAACGCATCACGGCAATCGCGGCCAGCATCACTGCGTGTTCCGGCGCTCACCTTGCGTCGGGTCACGTAGCAGCGGATGTCGTTCTCCGAACCGTTGGTGTGGAGCGGGATCTCCGGCCGCTCCAGCACCATTAGCAACTCGGTCTTGTTGGCATGCAGCCGCTTGAGCAGGCGGTCCAGCGTGACGAAGCCGGTGCGGCGAAGGAAGATACGGTCGAACCGCGCGTGCAAGTTAGCCGCCCGGCGCGCGCTTGGCTTGAGCCGGTAAGCCCTCAGACTGGCGTAGAAATCCCAGATCAGGCCGCGCACCCGCGTCTGCGCGGCGCGATGCTTGTCGGTGAAGGTGTCCAGCTTATGCACTAGGCGCTCCGCGTGGACCCAGCACAGCGCATGCCGACCGACGTTGAACTGTCCAGCATCATCGCTCAGCACCACGCTCTCGCAGAGGAATTTGTGCGCCTGAACGCTGCCCCACACGGCGCCCTCGGTGGCAACCCGCACCGGATCAGGCGTGACGTCCAGGCTGGCGAAGCCCAGCCGGCCGAGGTGCGCCAGCCAGGCGGCCTGATCGGCGAAGCCGGTCTGCGTTTCGGTCGTTAGGCGGGCGATCAGCGGCGCTGACAAGGCATGTTTGCGCATGTAATCATAGGCCGCGTCATTGAGTACGTAATCGGTATGACCGGCGCGTAACAGGTCGAGGAAGTTCAGCCGGCTCTTCGATCCGCGGGTGCCAAACCAGGTGAACCAGTCATTGCCGATTTGCGTGCAAAAACCGTTCTTCCCGGCATGGCGCGCACCGGTGTCGTCCACCGAGACAAACGGCGAGGTCGCCAGCCCGGCGCGCAAAACATCCTGGGCTTCGGTGAGGAAATCCGCTTGTTTGTCGGTCAGCAGACGTTGCAACTGACGCTTCGAGATCGCCACGCCCAGCGAGCCAAGCAGCGCCGCCAGCCGCGGCAGTGTCGACTGGCCTTGATGGTATTGCATCAACACGAAGCGGCGGAGTTCGGGACCAAAATGGCCGTCGATCCCCTCCGGCAGCGGGGCCAAAATCGTCTGGCCATCCGGCGCGACCCAACGTTCACGCTGGTAACAGGTCGCCCGTACTGAAATCTCCAGATCCTGCACCAGAAACGGCTCATGACCCTTAAATCGCGATCCGTCCGGGACCGCGACTTTCACAACCTGATCTTCGATGCCAACCCGCGGTGTCACCTTGCCGCGGAACCGCCGCTTGCCCTCGCCGGGCTTCGCCGGCTCGGTGCCCTTATCCATGCCGCTCGGTTTGATCGTGGGCCGGACCTTCAAGCCTTTCAGCCGGGCAATCTCTTCGCGCTGCTCGGAAGCAGTCTTCTCCAGGGCAGCGACTTTGCTGAATAGTTCAAGCAGCAGAGACTCAAGCTCTGCGCGGCTGAGCCCGGAGAGGTTGGGTGGAAGCGGCACATTCGCCAGGAATCGTACCGGAGTCGAGCCGCAGCAAGAGAAAAATGCAGGCGTGCCCGCATTTTTGCCCCTCTTACAGAAATACGACGATACATCAGCTATCGCTGGCAACTCTGTCGTTCGCATTGCGCTAGCAGGGTCGAAAGGGTGCACCATGCCGATGACATGATGGCGCGGATCACCGCTGAGAGGCTTGTTTCAGGAAGGCAAAGGGCTTGTCAGGAATCAACAGCTCCATCTGAGCGATTGGACGGCTTGATAGTGTAATTCCTCAAGCTCGAAGGTCCGCAAAGTCCAGCTCTTCCTCGATCCGGTGAAAGGCCGTGTCGCCGATCACGCCTTCCCGTCGCATAGCGAGCAGTTGTTGCCGTCTTGCCGCAAGCGCCTTTGCGCGCAGCGCCTTAATCGGAAAGGTCGAACGTCCATCGCCCTCATCCGCTAATTCCGCCACCCGGCGCTCGGACTTCAGCTCGGCGCGTAGCGCTTGGATGCCCTCGACCGTCTCGCCGCTGATGGCGGCGAGCGCCGCATCAGCCGTAACCACTCGTGCCTCCCGCACCTCTCGGTTGACCGGATCATCATCATTCAAGTCGAGCGCAAGCACCAGCGGACCTAGCGTTAATCCCTGGACCAGCAGTGTGCCGAGCGTGACCGTGAATGCCGCGAAGAGCAGCATCCCGCGCTCCGGAAAGTTCTGCGGTAGGGCGAGCGCGGTCGCGACGGTGACGAGGCCGCGCGTGCCGGCCCAGCCGATGAGCAGGCCGGTTCGCCAGCTTGTCCGGTGAAGGTGACCGCGCCAATCGGGTCGATCTACAACCCGATCCACCGGTCGCGGCGGAGGCGCGGTTCTCCCAGATCCAGCGCGTGGTCGATCTCATCATCAAGGCGCTGGCGCCGGTGGTGCCGGACAAATGCACGGCCGGGAACGCAGCGACGCTTTCGTTTGCCGCGTATTCCGGTGTGCGGCCGAGCGGCGACTACTGGGTATTTCTCGAGGTAAACGAGGCAGCGATGGGCGGACGCCCCGCCTCCGACGGGCCGGATACGGTCGAGGAGTTGATGCGCAACACCCGCAACAACCCGCTGGAAGATCTCGGTATGCACTTGCCGCTGATTTGTGACCGTTACGAGGTGCGCGACGACGTCTTTCCGGGTGCTGGAAAGTTCCGCGGCGGGCGACGACGCGCCCTGGGGCATCTTCGGCGGCAAGGCCGGCCACGGCGGCAAGCTTGAATCCACAACATCGCCCGGCCAGCGGAGGTGAGGTCAGTGCCGGCGAAGTTCTCAGGCCTGCGGGTCGATGCGGGCGATACCGTGACGTATATCTCGCCCTTCGGCGGGGGTTACGGCGACCCGCTCGACCGGGATCCGGCGAAAGTGCTCGACGATCTGCTCGACGACTTCATCACCCTGGCGCACGCGACCGAGGTGTATGGCGTGGTGGTCGACGAAGTGGATGACGGTTACGGTTACGCGGTGAACGCCGCGAAAACGGAGCTGTGGCGCGCGAGCATGCGGGGGCGCTGACAGTATTTGATCGCGGGCGAACCGCAGCGAGCAACTGATCGGCCCGGGACCGCACTCGACACGCCGGTGGAGGAGCGCGAGCGTCGCCGCTTCTCCCTGCCCGGGTTCTGGACCCGCCAGACCGGCAATACGCTGGATCGTGAAGTGTGCTGAGGCGTGATCGCGGTTGCACGGGCTTTCGCGGAGCAAACCGCTCCGGGAACGGTATCAGGCGCCATCTTCGCCGACGTGATCGACGTGCAGATGGGTACACATCACGTTGTCGATCTGATCGACAGAGACACCGGTGCCAGCGAGGCCCTTCTCGAACCGGTCTGTGTTCATCATGTTCTAGAACGGGCGCGTCGGGCGAGGCTTGTGATTTCCGACGCAGCTATCGGCCAGTGTTCTGACCCATTCGTGTGATTTACGGCGTAGGCGTGTCATGCGATTCTGCGCCGATGGCAGAGACAGTCTGCGTGATGGTTAATTGGTCCGAGAAAGCGCGGCTGGAAGCGATCGTGGCAGATCGCAACCGGCTGCAAAAGCATGCGGAACGCGCTCGGGTCGTGCTTGCCTTGGCGCAAGGCCAGCCGGTACAGCGCGTGGCGGCGCTGCTGGGTGTCAGCCGTTCGATGGTGTGGCGCTGGCAGCAGCGCTTCGCCGAAGCGGGTATTAAGGGCTTGCTGCGTGACAAGACGCGCAAGCCCGGCAAGCCGCCGATTGCAGCCGATACGGTGGCGCGCGTCGTGGCCATGACCTGTGCGACGCCGCCGCACGAGGCCACGCACTGGACCAGTCGCGCGATGGCCAAGGGGTCGGCATTTCTCTGAGATCGGTTCAGCGCATTTGGGGCGCGCACAAGCTCCAGCCAGATCGCATCCGCACGTTCAAGCGCTCGCGCGACCCGGAATTCGCCACCAAGCTTGTCGACATCGTCGGCCTGTATGTCGATCCGCCGGAGCATGCCGTGGTGCTGTCCATCGACGAGAAGAGCCAGATCCAGGCACTCGATCGGACCCAGCCTGGACTGCCGCTCAAGCCCGGACGCTGCGCCACGATGACCCACGATTACAAGCGCCACGGCACGACGACACTGTTCGCGGCTCCCAATTTTCTCGACGGCACGGTCATTGGTCGCTGCATGCAGCAGCACCGGCACGAAGAGTTCATCCGCTCTCTCAAGGAATACGGATGCTACCGGCGCGGCCGTCGTTTCGCGACTGCTCGCGTCGTGCAGTTTGCGATTGGCCGGTCTGGGCCTAATCTGATCGCCTGAGCAGCCGGTCTTTGCGCGCGGTCTCCAAGCCGCGGCCAGTGACAGATCGCGGCAAAACCGAACGGAGGAAACAAGAATGCCCAAGGTCGGAGACGCCACGAGCGAATATTGCGGCACAAGCGTGCGCGACGACGCTGCTCTCAACGCATGGCTGGCGAAGCGCCCCACCGAGACGCCGCCGGACAAGCAATCGTGTGGCTACACCGAATTGTGGAACGCGTTCAAGCGGATCACCGCCAATGCATCGGCGAATGAAAAGACAGCACTGTACAGCGGCACCGCGGCGAAGGTCTATCGGTTGACAGTGCCGGGGGAGGCATCGCGATGAGCCGGTTCGACAGCTACGCAACGAAATACGCCTGTGTCAACATGCGGCGCGAGAACGGCATCCTAGAGATGCGGTTTCACACTGATAACGGTCCGCTGCGATGGGGGCTTGGTCCGCACGGTGAACTTCCCGACGCCTTCGCTGATGTTTCGCGCGACCGGGAGAACCGCGTGGTGATCCTGACTGGCACGGGAGATGAGTGGTCCGGCGTGCGGGCCACCGCCGGCACGCGATCGTTGTCGCAGGGCTTGACCGCCAATGCATATGACCGGGTGCATTGGGAAGGCCGCGCCTTGCTGATGAACCTTCTGAACATAGAGGTGCCGGTGATTGCGGCGATCAACGGGCCCGCCTGGCGGCACTGTGAGATCCCACTGTTGTCGGACATCGTGCTGGCCGCAAACACAGCAGCGTTCCAGGATTCCGCCCACTTCATGTCGGGGATGTTGCCGGGGGACGGCATGCATATTGTCATGCCTCTGCTGATGGGTGTGAACCGCGGCCGCTACTTCCTGCTCACGGGCCAAACACTGTCGGCTCAGGAAGCGAAGGATCTCGGCCTGGTGTCGGAGATCCTGCCGCCGGGTAAAGTCCTCGCGCGCGCCTGGGAACATGCCGAGGCTCTCGCGGCGAAGCCAACCCTCCTGTTGCGTTATACACGGTTGATGTTCACCGAGTATCTCAAGAAGCGGATGCAGGATCTGCTTGGTTACGGGCTCGCCATGGAAGGCCTGGCGCTTATGGAGCAAACCGAGCCGTCGAATATTGTCTGATTACGAACATAGAGAACGAAGGAGCCATTCATGAAGGTGGTCACGCTTAAGGATATACCGACCGTTCCAGCCGAGGGAGCGGCGGAGCCAATCGAGGGCTGGACAGGTCCTGTCTTTCGTACCCGCCAGACCATCATCGAACCTGGAGAGTCACCGGACTATAGCTGCAGCGTTGTGAGCTTCAGCCAGGGCTGCACGACGGGATGGCATACCCACCTGCGATCAGGTACTGATCGTAGCCTCCGGCACTGGCATCGTGGCGACAGAGAAAGAACAACGTGAGATCAGCGTTGGCGATGTGGTGCATATCAAGGCCGGTGAGCGACATTGGCATGGTGCCAAGGCCGATACGACGATGGGACATATCACCATCACCC
The DNA here is from genome assembly GCA_963772355.1 of uncultured Alphaproteobacteria bacterium. Lineage (GTDB taxonomy): Bacteria > Pseudomonadota > Alphaproteobacteria > Acetobacterales > Acetobacteraceae > Rhodopila. The sequence goes on from CAVYXX010000104.1 coordinate 34,833, forward strand.
GCGTCGGCGCGCAGGCCACCTGGGGATAAGCCCTGTTCCGCTTCTACCTTCTGACGCTGTTTGGTCCCGCCGCTGGGACACGTCCGCCTGCGGAATTGGCCTGCGCTGGATCCTCCACTAACGGCCGTCGAACACATGTGTCGCAATCAGTGCAGAACGGGCGCTTCGCCACGCCGGTGCGAAACATGTAGACGGTGAGAGCAATATCGGTTGGCGGTGAACCGACCGTCGGATCGGTCACGCCGTAGCTGGCAATCTTGACGGCGTTGCGTGAAGTAGTTGCGCGGCCGCGCAGCGGGCGACCGCGCCGCTCGTTCGCCGGCTCACGTTTCGCTAACTCCTCGACGATGAAGTCGGACAGCACCTGCCGTTTGGCCAGAGCGGCCGGCTGGTGCTGGATGGGTGGTCGCCAACAGGATGGCGCCGCTCGCCAGCATCACGAGGAAGCACGCGCCGAACCGGTGCGTGGCCAGCATTCTGACATCGGCCGCCGGGTTGCGGCGCCGCATCTCCCACGGGATCATCAGCACGAAAGCCAACGCACAGATGGCGACGACCGTGATGATAAACGATGAACCGAACCAGTCGTCCTCGAGCCCGCGGTCGAGTGCGAGCTCCAGCGCGCCGAGGAACGTCGCGACCAGCGCGAAGCCGACCAGGTCGAAGCCGCCCGCTTGCCGCCGCCATTCCCGGCGCGCCGTGGCGGCGTCTTCCGGCTCGCGCAGGACCATCGCGATCGCCGCCGTCGCGAGCACGCCGACTGGCACGTTGATCAGGAAACACCAGCGCCAGGAGACATTGTCCGCCAGCCACCCGCCGAGCGTCGGCCCGACCGGGTGCCACGACCACCGCAACACCGAACAGGGCAAAGCCCTAGCCGCGCTTCTCCGGCGGGAACGCATCGGCCAGGATCGACTGCGCGACCGGCACCATGCCGCCGCCCGCGAAACCTTGCAGCACGCGGAACAGCAGCATTGACTGGAGGCTCCACGCCACCCCGGCCTGGTCCGGCTCGCGGCCTCACCTCCCGCTGGGGGGCCCCCCCGCCATCGAGACACTCGCAGGAGGTCACCGTTGGCACGCCCAATAGGGTTCTGACTTGACCCACAGGAGGGGCCTTTCTTACCTGGGCTTTGTTGAGACGGAGCGAAGGAAGGAGCGCGAACTCGAGACAGCATTTGTCGAGCCTGGCCCGGCTTACGCCTCCCTGCCGTTGAGGAGTCGATACACACTGGCCCGGCTGATCTTCAGCTCCCTGGCGATGGCGGTGCCGCCCATGCCGTTCGCGGCGAGCCGGCGCACCTGATCGGCCGCGATCGACGGCTTCCGCCCAGTGTAGACGCCTTTGACCTTCGCGGCGGCAACGCCTTCCAACTGCCGTTCGCGCCGGATAGCGGTCTCGAATTCGGCGAACACGCCTAGCAAGTCCAGGAACATCTTTCCCGCGGCCGTGCCCGTCTTAACGGGCTGCTCTGTGCATTCCAGGCTTGCGCCACGGTCCTTGATCGTCCGCACTATGGTTTGCAGGTCGCCAATGGACCGGGCCAGGCGATCGACGCGGGTGGCGACCAACACATCGCCGCGGCGAAGGAATTCGAGAACTGTGGCCAGCTCGGTCCGGCCCCTTGTCGTGGTGCCGCTGGCTTTCTCCTCTCTGATCACATCGCACCCAGCAGCATGAAGTGCGGCGACTTGAAGGCTGGTGTCCTGGTCAATGGTGGAAACGCGTGCGTAACCGATGCGGCTCATTTCAGTATCTCCGCCATCTCCAGCAACTGAACCAGCTTGCGTGCCCATTCCTTGGCCTCGGCATGCTGTCCGCACTGCTTGTAGGCGATGGCCTTCGCCAAGGCTTGGTTGACGGCTCTGCGATCGATACTCATGGAAGGGGTCTTTTGTCTTGTTTGGCTTTAGACCCTCTGTCTACACTGTCTTGTAATCCAATATCAATCCTAAAAAGACACAGATTGGCGCCGCTTCGGTGTCTCGTGCGAGTGCCTCGATGGGGTATACCCTAGAGTGACGCCAGCGCCTCGCGGGACTGTGACTTTGCAAATACAGAAGACATGCCGCGCTAATTTCGCCATGACCGACGATACCCCCGACCTCACGCTGCTCGGGCGCCGGATCGAGAAGATCGAGTCCGACGTCCGGTCGCTGCGCGAGGCGGTCGAGGACATGGCTGCGTCCCTCGGCAGACGGCTCACCGCGATCGAAGCCAGCCAGCGCGTGCTCGAAGACCGGGTCACGACGCTGGAAGCTCGCGCGCTGATGCACATCTTCGCCAGACTGCGCGCTCAGATCGAGGAACTTCTCTCGAGCCTGCATGTCCTGGCTGTGCGGATGAATGCCGAGCTGCTTCAGTCGGTGCTCAACCGACCGCACTGCGTGGACAGCGGAGCAATACGCCGCCACGGTTTGGAGGCGATCGGCCTCAAGATCGGCGGCGCTTTTAAGCGTCAAGGTCGCCATCGTCGGTGTCCTCCGCCTCGCCCTCGATCAATGGCGCACCGATTTCGCCAACCGCTTCATCATCTCTTCCTCCATCTCTATCTCCTCCCGCATTCTTCTACCTTCCTCCAACGCCTCCGCCATCAGCTTGGCCGCCTCCGCCCTCTGGCTGGCCGTCCGCCGGCCGCCGCGCTTCGGCATGGCCGCCCGACGCCTTTGCCAGATCTCATCACGGATCGGGGCGAGGTAAGTATCCACCAGCTTCCACGCCTTGCTGCCGTCCGCGCACGCTAAGATCGCCTGCAACGCCGGATCGGACCAATCCACTGTCACCATCACCGCTCACTCCCTACGTCACCACCCTTGGGGTAAATCGGAGCTTTCTTACGCCATAGAACACTGGCGGCCAGCAATCGCAGCCGCCGTGAGAGCCAGGGATATACCACCAGTTATCGTCTTTACGACCACAAGCCTCGCAGCGGTCCCCCCATCGAGGTCCCGGCTCAGTCGGCGTCCACCAGCGTTGCGGATGCCGAAAAGTGCGCGGCGCCGGGGGTGGTACACGAATCTTCGATTTCGGCGCGGTACGAACCGGTTGCGGTGGGGGTAATCGGGGATGATTCGCGAGGTGGCGGCGAATCGAACTTGCGGAAATCTCATACTCGCGGCCGATCAAGTTCACGGCTGAACCACGATCAGCGCACCCTTCTACCGCCGCTCGATGGATGCTGGAGCAAACTACACATGGCCGCCCAGATGGCCGTCCTGTCAGTTTTTTGCCCATACCTCGCGCACTCCGACGCCGCCTATACGCCCCAGGACAACGGGACGGCAAATCGGTGCCGTTTTTGAACGACCGGGTGCTGATCGCTCGTATCACGCACGCGCGCACGATCCCAAATCCTGGCGGACAGACACCCTTCGGAACAACAATGCGCGCGCGGGTGGCGATGATACGCCAGGCGGTCGCGGTCTTGCGCCGGCTGCGATCCCGACGCCGCGGCGCGAACCGTCGGCTACGGTAACTTCGGCTGGTTCTGGAGTTCGTCTACCGCACGCTGCGATCCGGTGCGTCGTCATCACATAGCCCCCGCTCGATCATCCGGTGCGCGATCTCGCGTTCGCCCATCACGGTGAGATCGGCGCCGAGCCGCGTCAGGTACTCAACCTCGTCGTCGGTATGGGCGCGCCCGACGATTTCCAGTGTCGGGTTAGCGGCGCGCCCCTGCTGTACCACCTGGCCGGATTCGAACGCCTGCGGGATGGTCACGAACAGCCGCCGCGCCGCCGGCAGGTTGGCGGCGGCCAGCACCTCCGGGTCGGCGGCATTCCCCGTCACCACCTCGGCGCCGTCGCGATGCGCCGCTTGCGTCGCCGTCTCGGTCTCGTCGAACACCACCAGTTGCCGGCCTGCGCCCGCGAGGCGGCGTCCGAGGAGCGAGCCCACCCGTCCATAGCCGACGATCACGTCATGGTTCCGGAGGGCCGTTATCAGGGGGGGAGCCAGGGTAGGGGGCTTTGCCGCACGGTCCGGCTGTGGGGCCGGCGCGGCGACGGGATGCGGTGCCAGCTGCACCCGCCCGCGCTCGACCGCCGTGAACAGGAACGGGTTGATCAGGATGGAAAGAATCGCACCGGCGAGGATGAGATCGCGCCCTTCGGGCGGCAATATGCCCAGCCCGACGCCTAGCCCGGCGAGGATGAACGAGAACTCGGCGATCTGACCCAGGCTGGCAGCAACCGTCCAGGCGGTCGCCGTCGTCTGCCCGAGCAGACGTGCCACGCCGAAGGCCGCGAGCCCGTTGCCGCCGACGATCACCGCCAGCGTGGCCAGCACGGCCCACGGCCGCTCGACAAGGACGTGCGGGTTGAAGAGCATGCCGACGGAGACGAAGAACAGCACCGCGAAGGCGTCGCGCAGCGGCAACGCCTCCTCCGTCGCCCGCTGGCTGAGCGGGCTTTCTGCCAGCACCATGCCGGCAAAGAAGGCGCCAACTGCAACCGAGACCCCGAACAGCGCGGAAGCGCCATAGGCCACGCCAAGGGCGACCGCATAGACCGCCAGCCGGAACAGCTCGCGGGAACCGGTATGCGCGGTGTAGTGCAGCATCTGCGGCACCAGCTTGCGCCCGGCGATCAGCATAATGGCGACGAAGGCGGCGACCTTGGCGAGCGTGATGCTCAACCCGATGGCAATCTGTTGCCAGGATGCGGTGCTATCGCCGGTGTGGCCGAGGGCTGGCAGCAGCACCAGCACGACGACCATGACGAGATCCTGGACGATGAGCCATCCGACGGCGAGGCGCCCGCGGTCGGTCGCCAGCAGCCGATGCTCCTGCAGCGATTTGGTGAGGACGACGGTGCTGCCGCAGGCAAGGGCGAGGCCGAACAGCAGGCCGGCATCGATCGGCCAGCCAAAGCCGCGGGCGAGCGCCATGCCCAACAGCGTGGAAACGGTGAGCTGCCCGATTGCACCCGGCAAGGCCGTCGCCCGGACGGACATCAGGTCGGCCAGCGAGAAGTGCAACCCCACCGCGAAGAGCAGCAGAATGACCCCGACCTCGGCGAGCTGGTTGGCCAGCGCCTGATCGGCCACATAACCGGGTGTGAAGGGACCGACCAGGATGCCGGCGAGCAGATAGCCGATCAGAGGCGAGATGCGCAGCCGGTTCGCCGCGAGACCGAACCCGAACGCGAAGACAAGCCCCGCGGCGATCGTCGCGATGAGTGGCGTTTCGTGGTCCGGCACCGTGTGCTCCATCTTGTTCGAGGTGACGGACCGGGCACGCCCTGCTCCGGCGTGACGGATGAAGCACGTCTCTCCCCGGTGAAGCGCGAAATGGAGGGGCCAGATGATGAGCGACGCCGCCGCTCTGATGCGCTCGCTGGGTGTCGCTGCCGTCTCCATAGGCAGGTGGATGCGGAGATCCCGTCCCGCAAGGAGGTCGGCGTAGTCGGAGGTGAAGAAATGATCGATGAAGAGTATCGGGGCTATAATCTGCCCCGAGGCCGGCGAGCCGCTCAGGCCGTCGCGCGGGAAGATGCCTTTATCGAAGCCCGCCGACGCGTCGATGCCCTGCTTGCGGGGATACGGCTTAAGACGACCTCCGCCCGATCATCCTAGCGAAGGACGCGGCAGCCCGTGCCTCGGCCTCCGGTCAGGTTTTTGGCAGCTTCCACGCCCTGCCCCGTGGCATGTGCTGGACGATCCTCGACACTTTGATCTCTGCCGCCAGAGCGGGCTTGGGCGCTTAGGGGGGCAGGTGGTGACGATTGTCATCGGGGTATGGCCGTCGGGAGGCGGGGCGCAACCGCCAAAGCGGAGCCCACTCTTCGCCTCCCAGTCGCCTTCACGCGAGCAACACCGGCGCGGATGCGGTCGGTAATCGTCTGTTCGTTGCGTAATTAGCAGCGTCGAACCCCGGTTGGAATGCTCTGCTCAAGCCTCGCCGTCACCGACTAGGTTTCCGTATGGCCTCGCGGCGGATAACGCGATGGGTGATCGACTGCACCGGCTTACCAAGGCCACGCTCCAGAAGGATCTCTATCGCCTTCAGGCGGGCCATTCCTCCGGCTCTTGGACTGTCTCGGATGGCCACGAGCGTCTTGATGGACCGTGCGCCCTCAGCCTGGCAGAGCTCTTTGAGCTCGCCATCGGCTTCGAGATCATCGAGGTCCCTTCTCTAAGGGCGTCCGTGGGGGCTCCGACCCCCCCCGCAGCCTGGGTGGCTCATTGTCGGCACATTCATAGCCCGCGTATCAGCAAAATAAATAAGCCAACAAGACCGGCACAGCATGCGGCTGCGAGCACCAGCACTGCGATATACCGCACTGCATATTTCCTATTTCGAGTGTTGATCTTTGTACGAGCTAGTCGATCAGGGGGCCACGAGGTGCCACCCCGAGACGACTGCGATTGCTGCTTTACTCCCACCGACAGTTAGCCATCTAGCCCCCTCCTCCCATCCGCATAAGGGGCGCCGCCATGTTAACGGCGGCCCGCCTGCCGCGTTTCCCGCCGGCCTCCGGCTTTGATGACGGGGCGATGCAACTGGCGCTGCGTACCGTAATTCTGCTAGGGAACGGAATTGAGATCGTGATCGCTCGGCAGGCCGGATCAAGATCAATGGGGGTTAGGCAGGTTGGTCGGTATAGCCCTAGGGAGCCACAGATGCTGAATGCAACGACGCTTTTGGCAGAAGAATTGGGATAAAGACTGTCTAGTGTTTTTCTGCGGACCTTTGGTGGTGGCGAGCCGCGTATCGCAGCCCTGCTCGATGGGGCGGCCCGACTAATCATCGAGCGCCTTGCCACCAGCGACGCTCTCTACCATGACGCGGAACACACGGCGTTAGTAACGTTGGTGGCCCAAGACATCCTACGTGGCCTTCGATTGACCCGAACGGTTATGCCGCGGGACTGGTTGCATTTTATCCTCGCAGCCCTCGCCCACGATGTCGGTTACCTGCGCGGGGTCTGTGCCGAGGACAACGGGGACCGGCAGATCATCGACGAAATTGGTAACACCGTCGTTTTGCCTCGCGGCGCTTCAGACACCTACCTCGCGCCTCACCATGTTTTTCGGTCGAAGCTCGCGGTACGACAACGCTTCGCATCAGACCCGATGATTGACTGCGAGCGGGTTGTCCGAGCGATCGAGCTGACTCGCTTCCCCGTGCCTGATGACGGCGATCACGCGGAAACCCAGACCGAGGCTGGCTTGCTGCGAGCAGCCGATCTGATCGGACAACTTGGAGACCCGCTGTACCCGCGCAAGATCAATGCGCTTTTCTATGAGTTCGCCGAGACCGGAGTTAGTAAGAAGTTGGGCTTTGCTAGTCCCGCAGATATCGCCGAACAGTATCCTCTGTTCTTTCTGAGTAAGGTAGAGCCTTACATCGGCGGAGCAATACGTCACCTCGAACTGACGATGGAGGGGCGGCAGTGGGTTGCGCAACTTTATAGCAATGTGTTCACACTGGAACATCACCGGCAGCATATGGGTCCTCAGTTGTCATACAACGAATTGCCGCAACATTGATTTCCCGGTTGCACAAAGGAAATCGACTACGCGACGGGATTCTGCTGCAGATAGGATCACCCTCGCTGACGTCGCCCCTGACCCACGCGCAACATAACTACTTCCCATGACCATCGTCACCACCCGCCCCCGTAAACGACCTGCAAAGCCCGCCCAGGCAGCCACAATCAAAGTAACCTCGGATCGTGCAGCATACGCCGAAGGGCAGGGCGTGGAGGTTGCCGCCGCCGGACGATCCCGAGGCCAAGGCGCGGGCTGTCGCTTTCCTGGAGCGGATGGGTATCAAGCGGCTGGAAGAGGGCTCAGAGAGCTAGCGCGTTCCGGCCAGTGGCCTCACGCGTGTGCCCTTGGCGAGCCTAGCGGCGTTGGCAGGAATATTGGGATACAGACACCCATTGGCATGAGCGCGGCCCTGGATGGCCTCTATGACGTTGTCAGGCACGGCAATGGGGAAACCAACTTGCGAGGATATGATGGGGCGGACGCCTGGCAGACGCAGAATTTTTGTCCAACCGAAATCTGTGCGATCGAACCGAACGAAGAAATAGCGGCAGAATAGAGGCTCGATACGGTCTGGCAGCCCACGACGAACGATACCATTGACGTTGCGACGGATCTTGGTGGCAGGCTCCCAGATTGTTGGGGCGAAAACCAGGAAACCGGCGAGGCGCGTTTCGATATCAGCAGGGCCGCCTTGTCGCACAGGGCGCCGGCCGGGGCTGACAATCCATCAAGTAATACCAAGTCGCGATGACCTCGACTTTCTGGGGTTTTCAAGGCCCGGTTATTTCGATTCGCTGTCCGGGTATGCGAATTGGATGACGGAGATATTGGATGGGCGCTGCGCTGGGTCTCACACGAAGGGACCATACCAGTGGGGAACTGCGGGCGCTGTCGAGCAAATGTCCAGACAGTGCGCAGGTTCGTCGACTGCTGGCTCTGGCGCTGGTGATCGACGGCCGTCCGCGCGGCGAGGCGGCGGCACTGGCCGGCATGGACCGCCAAACCCTGTGCGACTGGGTGCATCGCTACAACGCATCCGGCGTCGAAGGCCTCAAATCCCGCTGCCCGCCCGGACGGGTGCCCGCGTTGACCGAGCAGCAGAGGGCCGAGTTGCGCGAACTGGTCGTCAAAGGACCCGATCCAGCAACCGACAAAGTCGTTCGCTGGCGCTGCGTGGATCTGCGGAGCGTCGTGGCGCAGCGGTTTTCCGTAACGGTGCATGTGCACACCATCAGCAAGTGGCTTAATCAGTTCCGCCTAACCCGCCTGCAACCGCGGCCCGTGCATCCCAAGAAGGATCCTGAAGCCGAGGTGACGTTTAAGAGGAACTTTGCCAGCCTGGCCAAGGCGGCGCTGCTCAGCACCACGGCGGCTACGCCGGTACCGCTGGAGATCTGGTTCCAGGACGAGGCCAGGGTCGGTCAACAAGGAACTCACGCCTACATCTGGGCCCCGGTCGGCGCGCGGCCGTTGATGGTGCGCGATAATCGGCATGATTTTGCCTACCTGTTTGGCGCCATCTGTCCAGATCGCGGGGTCGGCGCCGCCATGATCACGCCTCACGCCAATACCGAGGCAATGAACCTGCATCTGGGGGAAGTCAGCACGCAGGTTACCGCCGGCGCTCAGGCTCTGCTGGTTTGCGATGGCGCTGGTTGGCATCAGCGCGGTCGGCAACTGGTGGTGCCTGACAACATCGCCATGCTGACCCTGCCCGCCTATTCGCCGGAGTTGAACCCGATGGAGAACGTCTGGGACTACCTGCGGCAAAACAAACTCTGCTCCAGGGTCTGGGACAGCTACGAGGACATCGTCGAGGCCTGCAAACAGGCCTGGCATTTCCTGATCGACGATCCAGACCGCATTCGCTCACTCGGCCAGCGCAGCTGGGCGTGTGTCAATGTTTAGGCGACTTGGTATAAGTATAGGGATGACCATGACAGAACAGACGACAGCGTCACAGGCAACCGGATCGGCCGGCCGCAACAGGTGGACCTCGCCGGAACCGATCCGCTACCCCGATCCCGATATCATCGTGCTGGATCCGCGTTTCGAACGGATGATCCTCGGCCACGCCGCGATCGAGCGGATCGCGACCGGCTGCCGCTTTACCGAGGGCCCGGTCTGGTTTGGCGATCTGCGCCAACTGGTATTCAGCGACATTCCGAACGACCGGCTGGTGCGCTGGGATGAGGAAACCGGAGCGACCGGTGTGCTGCGCAAGCCCGCCGGCTTTCCCGACGGCAATACCCGTGACAGGCAGGGGCGGCTGCTGAGTGCCGAACTGGGTACGCGGCGATTGACTCGGACTGAACATGACGGAACGATAACGGTTCTCGCGGATCATTTTCAGGGCGTGCGGCTGACCGGCGCCAACGACGTGATCGTCAAATCCGACAACTCTATCTGGTTCAGCGACAACGGTGCCGGGATTCGCGGCAATTACCTGGGGGATAAGGCCCCACAGGAATTGCCGTTCCGGGTGTATCGTATCGATGGCGCTACCGGCGAGATGACGATCGCGGTCGGCGACATGGAACGTCCGAACGGGCTGTGCTTCTCGCCGGATGAAACCAGGCTCTATGTCGTCGATACGCCGTCCGGCCGGAAGACGACACATGTGTATGATGTGGACAGCGACGGCCGGACGGTGTGCAACGGGCGGGTGTTCTTTGACGGCAAGCCGGGCTACGCCGACGGCATCCGCTGCGACACCGAGGGCAATGTCTGGTGTGGTTTCTCCGGTGGTGTGGGGCAGGACGGAGTCGCCATTTTCGCGCCGGATGGCACCCTGATTGGTCGCATCCTGCTGCCGGAACGCTGCGCCAATCTGTGCTTCGGCGGGCGCAAACGGAATCGGCTGTTCATGACGGCGAGCCAGTCCGTCTATGCCCTTTATGTCGAGGCCCAGGGGGCGCCTGGGGGGTAGCCCCATCGCTGGTCGGACAGACCTGTTCTGTTCCCGCTACGAATCAGCGAATGTCAGATGAGAGGGTGTTGGTGGCGACGCATTTGTGGCGGTGCCGCCAGGTCCTTTCGAGCTCGACAACCAAGCGGCATCTTCCTCGGCTTCCATCTCGGCGGCGGCTTGATCGGCTTCAGCGCCGAGGGCCTCGTGCCTCCGCGCTCGTGGTTCAATTATGGCTACGACGGCGGAGAATGCCGAAGATGGGACGCATCGGTCGTCCCGTCACGGCGCTACCCCTGGTGTCTGGTGCATCGCCTGCCGCACCCGCATGACGGTCGACACTCCCACGCCAAGAGCCTTGGACACCTTCAACATCCCGTCGCCAGCCGACAGCCGAACGCGTATCGCGTCATCGATCTTCTTTCCCACTTTGGGGCGGCCAAGTTGCTTCTTGCCTTCCGCCCGCACTCGCGCCAGTCCTGCCATGACGCGTTCGCGAATCATGCCTCGTTCCTCGGCTTCCATCTCGGCGGCGGCTTGATCGGCTTCAGCGCCGAGGGCCTCGTGCCTCCGCGCTCGTGGTTCAATTATGGCTACGACGGCGGAGAATGCCGAAGATGGGACGCATCGGTCGTCCCGTCACGGCGCTACCCCTGGTGTCTGGTGCATCGCCTGCCGCACCCGCATGACGGTCGACACTCCCACGCCAAGAGCCTTGGACACCTTCAACATCCCGTCGCCAGCCGACAGCCGAACGCGTATCGCGTCCTCGATCTTCTTTCCCACTTTGGGGCGGCCAAGTTGCTTCTTGCCTTCCGCCCGCACTCGCGCCAGTCCTGCCATGACGCGTTCGCGAATCATGCCTCGTTCAAGCTCGGCGAACACCGCGGCCATCTGCAACATTGCGCGGCCGTGCGGTGTAGTCGCGTCCATGGCTTCCTTGTCCGCGTAGATCGCCACTGCTGCCGCATCCAAATCAGCCAGTGCAGTTGTAACCGCCGCCGTGCTGCGGCCCAGGCGGTCGATTGACCAGAACATCAGCACGTCGAACCGGCGCCGCGTTGCGTCCCTCAACATCGCGTCGAAGCCAGGGCGCCTGTCCCGCCCCTTGGCGCCGGAGATGCCCGCATCCTGGTATCTCGCGGTGACGGTCCACCCGCGTCGCTCCGCCACCTCGGTCAATGTGCGGCTCTGATTATCCGTGGTCTGGCCGTCCGTGCTGACCCGCAAGTAGAGGGCTGCCCGCATCCGCTTCGACATTGGGCTGTCTCCTGTCACGATACATCAATGCCTGCGTCGCGAAGCAACGCGACAAGGCGGTGGGCCCACTCCTTCGCCATCGCGGACTTGCCAGCTTGGTGATAGGCGATTGCGCGCGATGCTGCGGCGCGATGCGCCGCGATCGATCGCGGATGTCATGCTCCTCTATCTCCCGATGGGTTGTGGATATCTGGTCTGATCATACCGATGGCCTATTCGAGAAACAACTGTTTATGGAATATGCAAATGTGGGTATACGAGACGGTGGAATTCCGCCGGTTTCTTATGCGCTTTCCAATGGGAGTTTTTCGAATGCCCGCTTTTCGGCGCCTTGGCTATGGCGACGGGGGACCGGGCGCTCTCAAGCGCTGCCCTATGGCTGCCGGGAGAATGCCGCTCAGCAGATCGGACGCCTGTTCGATGGCTGCCGGGCTGCCCCGCTCTGCCGCCACTAACCGGATTTCCCTCGGCGTCGCGCGCTCCACCTCAACCGCCGGCATCTGCCTCTGCCGCCTGAGACCGTCGATCGCTTCGCTGGCCATCTGGTGGAATTGCTTTGCTAGCGGCAGCAGGACCTCGCTCAACCGAACCACGTAATCCTCCACAGCAAGGCCCCGAATATCCTCTGGCCGCGCCCCGTATTCCCTCTTCCACTTCGCTCGCAGCGTCGGCTGCCCGAACATCTCGCTTTCGATAATCAGCGACGGGTGACGCCAGCGCCTCGCGGGACTGTGACTTTGCAAATACAGAAGACATGCCGCGCTAATTTCGCCATGACCGACGATACCCCCGACCTCACGCTGCTCGGGCGCCGGATCGAGAAGATCGAGTCCGACGTCCGGTCGCTGCGCGAGGCGGTCGAGGACATGGCTGCGTCCCTCGGCAGACGGCTCACCGCGATCGAAGCCAGCCAGCGCGTGCTCGAAGACCGGGTCACGACGCTGGAAGCTCGCGCGCTGATGCACATCTTCGCCAGACTGCGCGCTCAGATCGAGGAACTTCTCTCGAGCCTGCATGTCCTGGCTGTGCGGGTGAATGCCGAGCTGCTTCAGTCGGTGCTCAACCGACCGCACTGCGTGGACAGCGGAGCAATACGCCGCCACGGTTTGGAGGCGATCGGCCTCAAGATCGGCGGCGCTTTTAAGCGTCAAGGTCGCCATCGTCGGTGTCCTCCGCCTCGCCCTCGATCAATGGCGCACCGATTTCGCCAACCGCTTCATCATCTCTTCCTCCATCTCTATCTCCTCCCGCATTCTTCTACCTTCCTCCAACGCCTCCGCCATCAGCTTGGCCGCCTCCGCCCTCTGGCTGGCCGTCCGCCGGCCGCCGCGCTTCGGCATGGCCGCCCGACGCCTTTGCCAGATCTCATCACGGATCGGGGCGAGGTAAGTATCCACTAGCTTCCACGCCTTGCTGCCGTCCGCGCACGCTAAGATCGCCTGCAACGCCGGATCGGACCAATCCACTGTCACCATCACCGCTCACTCCCTACGTCACCACCCTTGGGGTAAATAGGAGCTTTCTTACGCCATAGAACACTGGCGGCCAGCAATCGCAGCCGCCGTGAGAGCCAGGGATATACCACCAGTTATCGTCTTTACGACCGCAAGCCTCGCAGCGGTCCCCCCATCGAGGTCCCGGCTCAGTCGGCGTCCACCAGCGTTGCGGATGCCGAAAAGTGCGCGGCGCCGGGGGTGGTACACGAATCTTCGATTTCGGCGCGGTCCGAACCGGTTGCGGTGGGGGTAATCGGGGATGATTCGCGAGGTGGCGGCGAATCGAACTTGCGGAAATCTCATACTCGCGGCCGATCAAGTTCACGGCTGAACCACGATCAGCGCACCCTTCTACCGCCGCTCGATGGATGCTGGAGCAAACTACACATGGCCGCCCAGATGGCCGTCCTGTCAGTTTTTTGCCCATACCTCGCGCACTCCGACGCCGCCTATACGCCCCAGGACAACGGGACGGCAAATCGGTGCCGTTTTTGAACGACCGGGTGCTGATCGCTCGTATCACGCACGCGCGCACGATCCCAAATCCTGGCGGACAGACACCCTTCGGAACAGTCCCTTTGATCCACCGCTACTGTAACCCAATGGTTTCTGCGGGTTTTAGGTGACGGTATCGGAGCGTGGTGTGAGGATTTCGGTGCGGCGGATAACAGCGACCTGACGGGTCTTTTGTGTGTCGAACGCCGTGCCCGACATTCCGGCGTGGGGAGTGCGCGTCAAGCGTGGGCCTCGGAGCCGCTGTGCCTGCGGTGCGGTCGGTGGGTGCGCTTTGGGGGTTGGTCGCCTGCGTCCGTCCGCTAGGCGGCGATCGCCCCTGTGACGGTTGGCGTGAAGCCCGTGATGACGATCGATCCCGCCCTTGGCGAGAGCACGACGACGTTGGTGGTACCTGCCGGATCATCCCCCTCGACGGCGTAGTGCGCCAGCGATCCGACGACGCTCTCGAGCCACGTCCGGAAGCCTGACAGGTGCCGCTGGAGGGCGAGCGCGGTGCGTTTTTTCAGACTCTGCCCGACTGGCTGGTCCTGGAGAGGAAGGGGACATTCCCCTATGGATATATAATCATAGGGATTTGTCCCCCTCCTCACCCGCTGGAGGGCTTTTTTTGCCGCCGCCGTCGACGCGAACAAATCGGGGTATGCGGTGTGTGCGTCGGTGGAGTTGAACAGCGCGCCATGGCGTCCGAGCATCCTGCCGACGACGTCGGGTCGGATGTCTGCCCAGCGCACCAGGCGGGTGACGGGCAGGGGCAGGATGACGTCGGCGAACACGAACACGTCCAGTGGGGTCTCGGCGGTTCGGTTGACGCCGCGTCCGCGTCCGATGCACTGGATGACCTCGGCGTCGGTGATGGCGGAGCGGAGCATTTCGAGGGTTGGGGTGTCGTAGACGCGGACGTTGAGCGGGCGGCCTGTGCCGTCCGCCATCAGGACGTCGCGGGTTTCGACGTGTCCGGCCTCGGGCTGGATGGGTTCGCCGGTGAGGGCGCGTGCCATGGCCAGCAGTTCGGGGGCTTTGGGCAGCGGCCGGCCGATGACGAACAGGCTGCGAACATCGCCGTACTCGTCCAGGCCGGCGATGGCGTTGAAATGGCCGGTCGCGACCGCTGGGTCTTTGAAGTGGTCTTCGACGTCCTGGTATGTGACGGCGAGGGCGTTGCCGCCGCTGTTCAGCCGGCAGAAATCCGCCAGCTCGGACAGCAGGTACTCGCGGCGCTGATTTTCTGCGGGTGTTGCTTTCTTTGACGGGACGATCGAGGTTTTGCCCCATCCTCCGATGACTTGGTGGACGGTCATGTGAGGTGCGGCTGGCTGCACATTGGCGAGGACGTTGAGGCGAGGGAGGAAGTGCCTGACCAGATCGACCGGCATTGTGGCGTCGAGCAGCAGCATTGGCAGCGTGGCCAGTTTTTCGAGGACTTCGAACCGGCCGTGCAGCAGGACGACGCGGCCTGCGCCGGAGGCGCCGCCCTGGGTTCCGAGTTCGAGGCGCCCGGTGTGTGAGGCTGTGCCCTTCAGCAGGTCTTCCAGTGCTCGCCACATTCCCGCGCGGCGGGGGATCGCTGTATTGCCTTCGGCTTTTGCGATGGCCTTTTTCCGCTGGGTTGGTGTCATGCCGGGCACCAGCACGCCGTCGACCTTCCGGCGCCATTCGAGCTTGATGGAATCGGCGCAGTCCATATGGGACAGGCTCCGGTGAGCAACGCTCTGCTTGCTGGCCAGTGCGCCGTCGGCCTCGGCTTCGAGTGCCGCCTGCGCCTTGACGGACCACGTGTGCAGGTCGGCGGTTGCTAAATCGTGCGCTTTTTTGCCTTTCTCGGTCAGGACGGGGTGCAGCAGCGGTTCCTGCGCAAATCCGGCCAGCCGGATTTCCCGGGCGGGCATTAGTCCTGCCTGCCACCAGAACTCGTCGATAATGACCAGGGCCAGCCCCTTGGTTGCTCCGGCTGGCAGGTGGTGGAACAGCGCCTGGTGCGCGGCGATCACCACGTCAGCGCTGGCCAGCGCTGATTTTTGTTTCTGATAGGGGCAGTGCTGGTAATGCTGGCAGGACGGTTCGTTGTCCTTTCCGGTCCCGCAAACATCTTTCTCCGGATCGGCGTGGATTGATAAAGCGTCAGTGATTGCTGGTAGGTTAAGGCACATCGTTTCGGTATCGCTGCCGGGGATCTTGGCTTCGCGGCCACGCATCACCGCGACCGACAGCCCGAGCTGCTCCATCTTCAGCAGTGCCTCGCTGCCGAGTTTGTGGGTGGGAACGAGCCACAGGACGCGGTGGGGGAAATCGGCGCCGCGGCTGCGTGCTGCGTGGATGAATGCGGCCAGGGCTTCACGCGCGATACGGGACTTCCCGACGCCGACGCCGATGATGATGCCGGCGTGTTCGGCGGGTGGGCGGCCGTCTTCTGGCAGAGCGTGCCAGTCGCCCACGCGGCCGAGGAATTCGGCGATGAGTTTGCTGAGGGTGTTGCGGGTCTCCTCGACGCCCTCGGCCTCGGGCGGGGTCGGGTACTGCGGCTGGATGGATTGCGGATGATCCGGCTCGCTGGCCAGCCGGTCAAAGGCGCCGTCGATGAGGCGCTGCAGGTAGTAGTCCTGCGTATAGACGTCCTCGACGTTGCGATCGGTGCGTTGTGGCGCGGCGCGGACGGCGGCCTGCAGGGTTGTGATCAGCGCCGCGTCGTCGCGCTGCTCGGTGCCTCGCGCGCAATGGGCGGCGTACCGCATCGTGGCGGTGCGCAGTGGGGCGTGGAAGCCTTCGAGGCCTGGGCCGTCTCCCAGCACTTCGAGGCCGCCGACCGGGCCTGTATAGCCTGCCGCTGTGGCGGGGCGCGCTGGCCTGGCCAGCAACTCGGGCAGTTCGACCTCGTCGTCCAGGCCGATCCGCCAGCCGGTGCGGCGCGGTATCGGGTCGTGGCTGCCCTCGATGATGGGGTCGGCGACAAAGTGCGGCTGCGCTGCGGAGAATAGCGCCCCATCGATGCCCGGCGCGCACTGTTTGAGCACTGCTTTGATGTGCGCGTTGCTGGCCGGCGCTGACAGCCAGAAAAACAGGTGCGCTTTGAGGACACCCTGGACGAAGCCCGCGGAGCTGGACAGTTGCCACCAGCACGTTGCGTCGTGGAAGGCGGGTGGCAGGAGTTCGTGGATGGCGTGATCGATAACGGTATCGGGGTCATCGGCCAGGTCCGCCCATGGCGGCAGGGGCCAGCCGTCGATGTCGCCCATGACCCAGCGCCGGTCGACCTCGGTGAGTGTCGCTGCATAGGTCCCCTTGGGACGTTTCAGGCGGCGGATCGCGCGGTCTGGATCGGCAGCCACGGCTGCGGCGGTATCGGGCGTGAAGGCGCCGCGGACGATCAGCGCGCGTGGGTCGCGGCGGATATGCTCCAGGACGGCGACCTGTCCGGGCAGGTCGGCGAAGTGGACCGGCGTTGCTGTGAACCAAGTTCCGGCCTGGTAGGTTATTTTCAGCCATTGCTGCAGCGTGCGGTTCCAGCGCCAGCGTTTTGTAGCCCCGGCGCTTCCGGTGCAGCTCAGCACGGTTAGGCCGCAGCGCGTTGTGGCGTGGGAGTGTGCCTGAGATTGTGCTGCCTTCCATGCTGCGTCGTCCATGACGAGGCGCGCTCACATGGCCGCACCGGGATTGTCCTGCTGCGGTGGGGTCACCACGACAATGATGCTGCGCCACCAGATCTTTTCGACGGGGACGCCCCAGGCGGCGGCGACCTCTTCGAGCCACGGACGATATTCGGGCGGGCACTGGTCCGGGCCTCGGCGGGGTATCCAGTCGGCTTCGACGCGGGCGGCGCTCATAGACTGGCCTCCCACGGTTGAACGATGGCAGCCTCGACCGGCTCCTGGGGGCCAGGCTGCATGCTGAAACATGGCCATGGGCGGCCGTTGCGGTCGCCGACGGTGCTCATGGTCCGTCCTCCCCCATGAGTGGCAGCAATCGCTCCGCTAACCTCTCCCGAGTGACTTCCTCTTCGGCAAGCACGGCGGCATAGGTAGCCTTATCGATCCGGCTTTCGATGGCATCGCGGATAATGCCGGCCAGCACGTCAGGCGGGATGGCCTCGCACTGGACCGTCTCGCCGGTGAACGATCGTCTGTCGGTAGCCTTCGGGGGGGCTGTCACCAGGCCGAGGGAGACGATCTGCGCGGGAACCACGGCAAGGCGTGAAAAGCGGATGTCAGCAGCTAGCCCGAGGTCGCGGGCGATGGCCCGAACATCCTCCTCC
>CAVYXX010000105.1:0-21960 GCA_963772355.1 uncultured Alphaproteobacteria bacterium
GCTAGGTGCTTGTCGAAGAAACTAGCGATGTCGGTGAAGGCTTCTTTGGTTTCGGGCGCATCGGGGGTAAGTTCAGGATAAGTGTAAAAAGTGGTCACAAGCCAAATCGGTGCATCCTCCAGAAAGGCTTACCTTACTGGACAGCGGAATTCGTCGTCTATCTCGTTGGAATCATGTCCCTCTCTGGCGGCCATCGGCAGAGCCATTTTTCGGACACTCGGTCGAACCGTCGGCGACAGGGCTGATGGCGGGCCTTTGGAGGGCACAGGGCCATAGGGCCATGACATTGTTATCAAACGCATTTCTGTTCGACCATGCCCTTGTGACCACTTTTTACACTTATCCTGAACCTACCTCAAATAGGTCCGGCTGTCATGCTCCGTCTGGACTTCGCCCGCTGCAAAGTCCCGATCCATCATGGCGATGCGAATCTGCAACTGGCACGCCCGCTCGATCAGCGTTTGCTGCACAACGGAGGGCCTTCCGCCGACGTGCGCCACCAGCGCCGAGCGCGTCCCACGCATCAGCCGCGCTTCTCGGGTGCGTCCGTCCAGTTTCGCCAGTGTAGCGGGGTGGCTATACGGTCCTAGTTGGGGCATATCCGCCGTATATTGACCTAGATCGTTCGGAGTCAATACTGGCAGTAGTATTGTCTCTCTCTGTTTCTTTGTGTTTGTTTGCTGTCACTGCTGTGCGGACGTGTTCAGGTTGGGTCATCCCCAAGCGAATCGCGATAAAATCAGCGTCCAAAGGGATTGTATGACTATTTTCTGACCATCGTGTTCATGGCGTTATAAATTTCGCGCAGAGTGCCTAGTATCCACGCCTTGTCAGTGTGCTTGAACATCGTCGTAGCCAGCAGAGCATGTCGCGGCACACGGCTTTAGGAGACTGCATCCGCCCGAGCGGAGATTAAGCGGGGCAGGTCTTCTACACGCCGTATGGTGGGCGATGCCATCCCGGCAGGCGGGGCTATACGGTTTCCCGCTGTGGCTGCCCGCCGGGATGTGCCGAACCAGGCTTAGGTCACGGCAACATCTGTGCTGTGCAAGAACGCTACGCCCTTGAGCGTGACGGTGTCGGGAGTAGCACTCCGCTCCATAAGCCGCCAGGTTGAGAACCAGGTCGCCGTCCTGGGTGAATGACGCGGCTTGTCGCCCTTGCCGAGCAGGCCGTCATGGTTCGTATCGAGGTCGAAAAGTTGAGATCGTGGAGATCGAGCGTGTAACCCGCGAGCACGAGGCGGTCGCCGTTCTGGAAATCCGTAATGGTGTCCTGACCGTCGCCCGCGCTGTGGAGAAAGATGTCGCTCCCAAGGCCGCCATGCAGCACATCGCTACCGAGGCCGCCGATTAGGGTGTCGTTGCCCTCATCGCCGCTGAGATTGTCGTTCCCCGAGCCGCCGAGGATGAAGTCGTCGCCTTTGCCGCCTGAAATCTGATCGTTGCCGGAGCCGCCGACCAAGGTGTCACTGCCGGGTGTCTCGCGAGCAGGAGCACTTGCCAGCGGCGTGATACTGACCGAGCCATTTCCGCTGGCGGTCGCCAAACTAAACTGCGGGTCCGTCCCGCTGTCGAAGGATGTGCCGCCGCCCCTCCTCCCCGATCACTGGCGCTCCCGCCAGTAAAGCCGCCGCCGCCGCCGCCGGGGCCTGCTGTGGAGCTGATCGCAGTGGCACCGCCACCACCAAACCCGCCCCTCCCGCCTAGCCCGTTTGGTCCCACCGAGGGGGACTGTCCTCCACCGGCGCCGCCTCACGAAGGACGTCCCCCCGAGACTACCTCCATTAAAACTCCTTGGCCGGAACCCGAAAAACCTCCGCCGCCGCCGGCTAGATTTGCTCCAGCGCCGCCGGACCCACCGCTGGTTGTGATCCCAAGGGCATTCGAATTTCCACCATTATCAGGGCGGTCTTCCCCTCCGCCGCCCCCGCCAGCGATCAGCAGCCCCTGTATTAAAGCGGGTCCGACCTCGACCACATAGCTTCCTCCCCCACCACCGCCTCCGACTCTGCCACTCTCCGAGAATCCAGTGGTGCCGACTCCGCCGACCGCAATCTGGAGCATATCGCCAGCGGCAAGTTGAAAGGTGCCACTGACATCAGCCCCCAACCCGCCCTTGGTTCCAATGCCCGAACCGCCACTCGCGCCAATGGCTTCGATGTCGTAGAGCCCTGTGACGGGCACCGTGTAGGTAACGATATTGCCGGTCTCGCCGAAGGTGGTTGTAGGTCCGGGCGTGGGGGTGGGCTCTGCGCCCGCGGTTGAGACCACACTGGTATTGTCGTCGGTCGCGCTCTGTCCAGCCGAACTGGCGTCGGTCAGGAGGAAGCCGGTCGTCACCGTCTGCCCCGCGCCACCTGGCCCTTCGTTGGCGTGAACACGAGGCCGTCCACCGCCTTGGTCACGGCGGCGGCGCTGCCGCTCACTAAGTAGACACCGTTCACCAGCTTGCCACCATCGCCCGGCGCATTCGGATCCGAAAGGGCGCCGTTGGCGGGGTTTGTTGGGATCACCGTGACGGTCTCGGTCGGATCGCCGGGATTTGCGTCGGTGATCGTGACATTCGAGAACGGACTAATCGACATGCTGTCGGTGGTCGCCTGTTCGGCCTGTGTCCCGCTGATGACAGGCGCGCTCGTCAGGAGCGTGATCGTCACGGAGCCGTCGCCGGGTTGGGCCGCCACGCTGAAGTGCTGGTCCGAGCCGCTGTCGAACGACGTCCCGCCGCACGCCGACCCTCTTCCGGCGTCCCCGCCGCTGAAGCCGCCGCCGCCGCCACCGCCACCGTGACCGCTACCGAGGCTCCCAGCCCCGCCGCCGCCGAAACCGCCGGAGGCACCGCCTCCTACCGGATGTGCCGCCTTCGGCACCATGGACGAAGGACGAGCCTCCAGCGGTCTCGCCAGGCGAACCGTCCCCTTGCAATCCGCCGCCGCCGCCCGCCTGAAATCCTCGGTTCCCGCCGCTGCTGCCGCCGCCGCCGCCGCTGCTCATGATGGCTCGCCGTTACCGCCGTTACCGTCGCCATTCGGGAGATCGAGTTGCCGCCACCGCCGCCGCCCGCGATAACGAGCGGGACATTGCCGGGCGCGACCACGAAGCTGCCCCCACCCCCTCCCCCGCCATTCGCGCCGAGCCCTCCGGTGCCTCCTACCGCGATGCTCAACACCTCGCCCGCAGTCAGCTTGACGTCACCACCGACATCAGCCGCCAGGCCGCCTTTATTGATGCCTGCGCCGCCACTCGCGCCGATGGCTTCGATGTCGTAGAGTCCCGTTACGGGCACCGTATAGGTGACGATACGGCCGGTCTTGCCGAAGGTGGTTGTAGGTCCGGACACGTGGTTTCCCCCTTTGGATGTTCTTGCTGAAGTAGCGCGCAAATACACTGGCGCGTTGCCGCGTCGCTCACAACACTCGTAGGGCGGCTCGCCAAACTTTGCCCGGAGGGGACTTGCATCCGTGAGAGGACCACGCGGGAGCGAGCCGACCGGGAGATGCACTTTGAAGGCATGTCGCGCGAGACATTCAACGCCGTGGTGAAATGCCTGCATTCAGACCACCACCGACGGCGGCAGAGGGGGCGGAAGGCATGCGCCTGTTCAACGCCTGGCGCGATAGCCGGAAGGGGAAAGGGGAAAGGGGCGGCGATATCCTGAACTCCCGCACCTCCTGCATACGAATACTTCCAATCCGCCGCGCGCCGAACCCTTGATCGATCTCCGGCGTGCGCGCAGCCTCCCCGCGCGGGTCATAGTCCCGCAATCCTTAGCGTTAAGATCAGAACCTCGCCCCCTAGGTAACAGCAGGGGGCTTTTTCATGTCCAGCGGAGAGTTATGCGGAGATGTCATCCGCCGCAACCCACGGCACACTGCTGGTTTCCGTAAGAAACTGCAGCCGGCCCCATCATCCGTCCCACAAAAGTGCCGGCCAGTGCGGCGGTTGTGCGTTGCTTCATTGCGTTTGGGACATGGCGTGGGCACGGGTGGGTTCAAGAATGAAAGGGCGCGAAACCGCGTTGCGTGACCCACTCCGATTGGAAATATTGAATTTGCGGGGAGGCGGACGCGTTCCCCCTGCTGCCCTCCATAACCGTTGCCGAGGGAGGTTATGGCGGCATGCCTTGACGTCCGGCTGCGATGGGTGGACGATCCCGCCGTTGCAAAGATCAATCTACCCCGAGACTTAAGGCCGCGTCCCGGAAAGACAGCGGCCTTTTTCCTGTTCAAATCTGGATATGATCAGATTTGCACACCAGCGCAGAACGCATAGGGTGACCAACGATCGTTGCCAGCCGGCTACCACACCAAGGGGGCTAGTTTCGGATCAGACGATTTGTAACGCTACGGATGCTGCGCGCTCGCCCGGGGTGGGTCAAGGGACTGTCGACACGGGGAAAGGCCCCCCGATGCAATGTCCGCTAGTAAAGGGGGGCGAGTTTTCATGGTGAAGAATTATCGGTTGCATGCTGCGCGCGCGGCGGAGGTCGGTCAAGGGACGGGACATTCGCGCGCGGCAGATTGGAAGTATTCATTTGCGCGTGGGTTCCGGCGTTAGCCTAGTGAGATGGAACCAGACGCAGCTCAAGTCGGTGCTTCTTAGGAAACTATAAGTGGAGGAAGCGATCGTGGCAACAATCAACCTAGTCTTCGATTCGGATACAGCCGCAGCACCAGCTGGCTTCGACAACGCAATCCAAGCCGCCGCCAATCTCCTCGATGCGGCCATTACCAGCCCGGTCAACATCACCATTGAAATTGGCTATAATGAGACCGGTGGACAGGCCATCACTGCCGGCGCGGCAGCATCAGCCAATTTTTATGGCGACGAACTGCCCTACGCCGAAGTGTACAATGCGCTCGTACAGCATGCCGCTTCAGACGAGCAGAAGTCGATACTGGCCAATATCCCATCAACACCGCCAACCCCGGCGTTTGACTCCATTCGCGTCAGCCAAGCACAGGAACAAGCGCTAGGGCTGCCGGTCGGTACAGGTGGGCAATCGCCCAGCGGCGGACCTGCCGGGGTCGACGGGATTGCTGGGTTTGGGTCCGGCGGTGGCGTGTTCACCTGGTATACTGGAACCGATTTCAACTTGGCGAATGCCACAACGCTTAACGCGATCGATCTGGAGACGGCGGCAGAGCATGAGCTAAGCCATGCGCTCGGCCGAATTGTCGGGCCGAATCCGGGTGCGCCCATAACCATTGAGAACCTCACAGACTATTCCGCACGAGGCGTACTGGCAAGCGATGCAACCAGCACCGGCAACTATTTCTCGATTGACGGTGGCCAGACCGAGATCGAGCAGTACGACGCCTATAATGTGGCGCAGAATAGCGGCGACCCCGCCGATGGGCGCAGGGGACTGGTGGCGCTTTTAATAAGTTCATTACCAATGAGGCGCTCCAACCGCAGGATTTGGATATCCTGAATGCGCTTGGATTCCAGACCGCGGGAGCACTCCTGCCGCTCACCATTACAGACCTCACGACCAATCCGTTAGCCACGCCAGACAATAAGACGGCTACACCGTTTACGTCTGTAACGGTCAATGACCCAAACGCGGCACCCGCGACTGACACGATCACCATCACGCTGGGAGCCGCTGCGGGCACTCCTGTCGGGACTATTACCGACCCGTCCGGCAATGGCACTTTCGATGCAGGAACCGATCAGTTTACCGAAACAGTCCCCGTTGGGTCAAGCGACGGCTGTACTCCAGCGACTGGTTTACACGCCAGGAACGGTGACTGCGCCTTCTACAATCACGGCGTCCCCAGATGGTCGCCGCATCTCCAACGTGAAAGCCTTCCATGGTTGTCCAGCTTGGTATTTTTGCATAGAGATCGTTGCACATCCCCGCGCTGCTGCATCAGCAGGCGCACCGGCATGACCGTTTGCCCCCCGGGGAGATCGAAGCCGAGTTCTTCGCCAAGGGGCGGCCGTCCTCACTCCTGCAGCGGATGATCGAACCAGAGGCGACACCAACCGCGAGATCATCGGGCGTCATGATGAGAATCCGAATTGTTCGGTCCGTTGCTCTGCTCAGCACTTCGGCGACCTCCAACGGAAGCGTCCGATGGGTTCAGCGGATATTGCCACCGCGGTAGTTGTTTCCATGCAACAGACAACCACAATATTCTTGAAATAATAGGTGAACCCAACTATCTTGCTTGACAGAATCTCTCTGATTAGCACCGATGCGGATCTAGAATGGGGTGTTGGCACTAGAATTCCGGCACGATACTTGGGGGAATGATGACATGGGCGTACCTAGCTTGGGTTGGCATAGCGTCCAGAAGGCGACGCGGACGACCAATGCAAACGACAGCATTTCACCCGATATAAATGGCCTGCTGGGTGGATCTGCCTGGAACGCGGGAGTTGGATACGGGAGCGCCAAAATAACGTATAGCTTCCCCAATCAGTCTGCTTCCTATGGAACCTCACAGGGCAATGGTCCCGGTCAGTATCCCGCGCCATATCCATTCTTGGGCCTCACTTCGCTCACCACGACGCAGATCGACGAAGTACAGCGCGCCTTCGGTCTGATCGCTGGCTATACAGGCCTAACCTTTCAGCAAGTCACAGAAGGTGTCCCGACTCCGACGCCCACGCCACCAGTCCGCGGAGCGATCCGTCTGGCGAACACGAGCCCAGCGGTTCATACCTCCGCGGTTGGCTTCTATCCGGGGGCGAATGTCGAATCCGGGGACGTTTTCTTCGGCGGCACCGGCCGAAATCCGGGCATTGGCAATTTCGACTCCGCGCGGGCTGTGCTCCACGAGATCGGACATGCCTTGGGGCTCAAGCATGGCGAGCTTGTTCCACCCTACGGGGCGGAGCCTGGCGATCATCTCGGCATTGAGTATTCGGTGATGAACTACACGACCTATATCGGCCAGGTCGGGACGAATGCGACGGAAGTGCCGGGATCATCTCCGCAGTCGTACATGATGGATGACATCGCCGCACTACAGTACGTCTATGGCGCCAATTTCAGCAAAGTGGGCCAGAACGTCACTTACTCGTGGTCACCAACGACTGGTCAGGAATCCATCAATGGCGTCAGTCAGGGCACACCATCCCAAAACCGCATCTTTATGACGGTATGGACCGAGGGGGCCAACAGCACGTACGATCTCAGCAATTTCAATGAAAATGGTTCTTTCGACATGCGGCCGGGCGGATCGATGCGGTTCTCCTTCCAGCAACTTGCCAACCTCGGTGCAGCGCCGGGTGATGTAAACCATCTCGCCAAGGGGAATGTATACAATGCCGAGTTGTACGGCACGGACACCCGGTCAGAACTCGATAACCTCAAAGTTGGGAATGGCAGCGACTTTATTTATGGGAACGACGTCTATGATACGATTACTCTCGGCAACGGCAACGACACCGTTCACGCAGGAACCGGCGGGTCGCAGATCTTTGCAGGCAACGGCACTGATATACTGAACGGCGGGGATGGGAACGATGTTTTCGATCTGACCGGCGGCAACTACTCGGTTACAGGCGGGCTCGGCACGAACACGCTGGATCTCACTAAACTTAAGCAGCTCAATAGCCAGCCGTTCACGCTCACGAACAACAATGGGAATGGTTGGGTTTACGAGGGTAGTGTGCTGCGGGTGCAATTTTCGGGGATCACATCCATTCTGAAGCCGAAAGCACCTACCGTGGTCAATCCGCCCACCAACATCGGCAATACCGTTCCGAGCGACGAAGTGGTGGACACAGAGGTGCCCGTAGCCACAGCGAGTATTGTGGCCCCCATCCCGGCGGGAGCGCTCGCCGCCCCGGCCGCGCTCTCGTTTGTCTCTAGCACCGGCAGCGGCGATCTCCTGCCCAGCAACAGCATGACGGCTGGCGCTCCTGTGGATCTGACACAGCTGCTTTCTGCATATCACATCAGCCCAAGCGATACATCGCAGCTGGCGGCGTATTTCCAGGTGACGGACCCCGGCAATGACGCGAGGGTGTTATTCAATCCCGACCCAATGGGAGGTGGCCATGCAGCGGCCCTCGCTGTGCTGCCAGGGGTCGGACCGGATGCTACCCTCAGCTCTTTGATCAGCAGCGGAATGCTCAAGGTCAGCTGACCGCGCGTTGGTGCATGAATAACCCAAGAATTCAATGATATCAAGGAATTGCCCAGAAATTATTGTACTCAACAGTGAGGAATATCAAAGGCTTACACTATGCAGATCGGGTTTTCCGGGAGGCGTTGAAAAGCATCCGCGAACTCAAGGGCGATCCCTGATGCCAGACACGCCAACATGAGCGCAAAATGTGTTCGGGTTGTTGATTTTGAAACCACGGGGCTTGATCCGGCCTCGTCCGATGTTATCGAGGTCGGCTGGTGCGACGTCTACGAAGATTGCAGGATCGAAGGGCCTTACTCGCTGCTGGTCAAGACCGATCGGCCGATCGAAATTGAGGCTCGAGCGGCGCATCACATTGGACCGGAAGATCTTACAAAGGGCGTCCCCGGATCGTTTTGGAAGCCTTACTTGTGCTACAATGAGCCGATCGCCTTCATCGCGCACAACAGCAAGTTTTGAAGCCTCATTCTGGCCGGAAGCGCCAGCGCCATGGATCTGCACGTACTTATGTGACGGCGCATATTTTTGTCCGCATGTACCGACTGGAAGGAAGTCTTCAGCGGATGTTCCAATGGACCGCGGAGCCAGAAATGCCGCCGCGCATCATGTTCGGCATGCACTTCGGCAAACCTTGGTCGGAGGTTCCGCAGGACTATTTGGACTGGATGCTGAAGGGGCCATTCGATTCGGATAAGAAGCTGAAATGGAATTGAACCGGCGAGCCGAGTTGATACAGCAGAACGACATCCCGCGCGTTGGAGCGGGGTAGGGCGCCTCGGCGCTACGTCCCATGTCCGACGCGCCAAAGGACGGCACACCGGTCCGCCTGCATCTCCGCGATGGCACCGATTTCGTCGGTTACTATACCGATCGGTGGTGGGGCTGGGTACGGCTCCTCGATCCGTGGCCGCTGATCCGGGGCGACATCAGGTTTGCGGGCTGGCAACCGATTGCCGATGAAGAGCTTCGCCAGGCCCGCCAGAAGTTGCTGGTTCCATCAGCCGCCGTGGTGGCGACCGTGCCCACGACCCCAAGACCGGTGATCGTGAAGGCACGAAACCCAGGGTGCGGCGCTGATGACGCTACCGACGGCCAGGGACTACGCCAGGGTGCACACGGTGCATGATGCGTTCCTGACGCATGATCGGGCTCCGGCGGGTGGGGTATGGATTCGGCTGCAGTGGTATGCCGCCGACACATAACCGAAGCCGCCGGGCTTGACTCGCGATATCGCGAAGCAGCTGGGTTTTTAGACGATTAGCGTTTATGGACGGACACTAGCTAGTGCCCATCCATAAACGAGGCTTTTTCCTGGACGACGATCCTTCGGAACGTCCCGAGTGGCGCCCTGACCGGTCTCTGGGGCAGCAATTTCCCGCCTCGGTTAGGGAATAGTTGCAATTGCAACCTTTGCGTGTACCGCAGGGCGCGTGCGGGCAGCGGGGTTCGGCGCGCCCAATGCGAGCGGCGGTCAGGTCGTGGCCACGGCTAGTCGTGCACAGAGAGCCAGGTTGTAGGCGACAACCGAGGACCAAACGTATGAGGTGAAGTGCGCCAGCCCGCGCCAAGTGCAGCGTGCCAGGCCAAACGCCCGCTTCAAACAGGAGATGTTGGCCTCGATGCCGGCGCGGAAGTTGCGCAGCTTGCGATACACCCAGCGGCTTTTGACCATGGCTTCGATGCCAAGGTGGCCCTTCTTGTGGAACGCGACATCGCTCACGCCAAGCGCCTTGGCCTGGGTGACGTTGGCGGTGCTGGCATAGCCGCCGTCGCCCGCGATTTGGCGTGGCGGCTGGCCATGAGACGCAATGTGGCGCTCCAGCATGGGCAGAAAGCGCTCGGCATCGGCCGGATTGCCGGTCTCGACGACGACGTCGAGGATCAGGCCGCTGCGACCGGTCGCCAGATTGATCTTGTGGCCGTATTGCACCTCGCGGCCGCCTTTGACGATGATGTCGGCGTGCGGCTCGAACAGGCTGACCACTTTTTCGCTGGCCGGCACCGCTTCGCCGTCGAACACCCGGCGCCTGGTCTGCGTCATGACGCGCTCGATCAAGGGCAGGTAATGGCGGACCTCGCCGCACCAATCCGCGGCGGTCGGTTCCGCGCATGCCGCCAGCACCATGAGCGCTCGCTCCAGGGCCAGCTTGGTGGCACGCGTGACTGCGATCAGCTCGCGATACAGCTTGGCCTTCCGCTCCTTGCCGCGGCTGTGCTGGATGGCGTGGGCACGCTTTTTGGCCAGCCGGCGGTGATCACGCCAGCGGATCCCGGCGCGGCCGGCTAACCCACCCGCCTGTTCCAGCAAGCGCGTCATCACCCGGACCGCGTCCCAAAGCAACGAGCTGTCGCTGGGCTCATGCATCAGCGCTTCAGTGACTGTGCTGTCGATGCGAACCATCGCTGCCGGCTCGAGCCGGGTTTGCCGGGCGTTGCGCACCACCGCCTGATTGATCGCTTCCCAACTGGCCGCGGTGATCGCGCTGATGGTCTTCTGAAGCACCGCCTTCTTCGGCGTCCAGCCCATCGGCAGCCGCGCGAAGGCGCGAAACGATGCTGAATTTTCCAGGTGAAACGCCAGTTCCTCGTAGCTCAGCTGGCGGTATTGCTTCAGCAGCGCGCAGCGCAGCACGGCTTCCGCCGGCAGCCCACGCCGGCCGGTCTCGCGCACCCCGTCGCGGCGCAGATCGTTGCTGACCAGGCGTAGCAATGGGCGATGTTGATCGAGCCACTGCGAGATCTGCTTCAACTCGCGACCGATCTCGTGGGTGGCGAAGATATCGAATAGACTGGCCTGTGTGATGCGTTCCTGACGCATGATCGGGCTCCGGCGGGTGGGGTATGGATTCGGCTGCAGTGGTATGCCGCCGACACATAACCGAAGCCGCCGGGCTTGACTCGCGATATCGCGAAGCAGCTGGGTTTTTAGACGATTAGCGTTTATGGACGGACACTAGCTAGCTAGGGTCATCGCAGAATCTAATCCAAAACGCACTCTAAGAACGGCGCCCGCCTGGTTGCTTGCCGCCGTCGCCGCCATGCCACAAAACCCGG
Organism: uncultured Alphaproteobacteria bacterium; assembly: GCA_963772355.1. Lineage (GTDB taxonomy): Bacteria > Pseudomonadota > Alphaproteobacteria > Acetobacterales > Acetobacteraceae > Rhodopila. The sequence continues at coordinate 11,165 of CAVYXX010000105.1, forward strand.
GCATCCGATGGATCACAAGACGGGACATGACCTTGGTGAAGCCTGCTCCGCTGAAAAAGCCCGCCGCCGCTGACGGCTAGCCTGAAGGTGACGCTGCGCAATACGAAACCGCCGATCTGGCGCCGGATTTTGATGCCCGAAAGCATGACGCTCGCCGACCTGCATTTGGCGATTCAAACCGCTATGGGCTGCGCAGACACATGATCCGGCGACGGGGCACCATCACTGTCGTTTGCCAGCGCAGCGAAGCGTGCTTGCGGTGAGCAAAGCGGCAAGGCGCGGTTCGAGCAAGCGACGATTGTTGAACCAGTCGACCCATTCGAGGGTGGCGATTTCGACCGTCTCGGCACTGCGCCACGGACCACGCCGATGGATGACTTCGGCTTTGAACAGGCCTTGATGGTTTCAGCGAGCGCATTGTCATAACTGTCGCCGACACTGCCGACAGATGGCTCGATGCCGGCCGCAGGCGCTCGCTGTAGCGGATCGAGAGGTATTGCTTGAACTCAAATGGTCGTCGCAACACCTCGAGGGAGAAGTTGCGATGACGAGACATAGGCGGCATTCGGATCGGTCTGGTCGGGCGCCCCTGTTCTCACCAGGTCGTCCGGTGGTGGCAGGACGAGATGAGCAACGACGGTTCTGGGCGGCGATCGCGGCTGGCATGGCGAGTGAGGATGCGGCGCTCAAGGCTGGTATGTCGCAGGCTGTGGGAACACGATTGTTCCGAAAGGCAGGCGGCATGCCACCAGCGATGTTTCGGCGATCAGCGAAGCCGCTGTCCGGGCGGTATCTTTCATTTGCGGAGCGGGAGGAGATCGCCCTTCTTCGCGTTCAAGGCTGCTCCGGGCGGGAGGTTGCGCGCCGGCTCGGGCGAGCCGCTTCAACGATTTCGCGGGAGCTGCGGCGCAATGCTGCGACCCGAAGTGGCGGCCTGGCGTATCGCGCGACGACAGCGCAGTGGCATGCCGAGCGATCTGCTCGCCGCCCCAAGCAGGCCAAGCTTGCGCTTAACACTGCACTGCGAACCTATGTGGAGGAACGATTGGCCGGTGTCGTCGTCGCTCCGGGTGGGGTTGCTGTTTCCGGGCCGGCTGTGCACTGGAGAGGCCGCCGCCATGGACCCCGAAAGCCTCGGCGGTGGGCAAGGGCCTGGAGCCCGGAGCAAATCGCTCGCCGCTTGCCGGTCGACTTCCCGGACAATGAGACCATGCGCATCAGCCACGAAACGATTTATCAGGCGCTGTTTGTTCAAAGTCGTGGCGCTTTGCGCCGCGAGCTGACGGCCTGCTTGCGTACCGGGCGGGCGTTGCGAATACCGCGAGCGCGCACCCGCGGCCGAGGAAAAACCTTCATCTCTTCCGAGATAATGATCAGCAAACGTCCCGCGGAGGCAGCTGATCGCGCCGTGCCAGGCCATTGGGAGGGGGATCTCATCGTGGGCCTCGGCAGTTCCGCGATTTGAGGTGGTCCCCGGTTTTCGGACAGGCTGTTAAGCTAATTCCGACTGAAGGTTGGAATGGATTTGATGGGCAAAGTGACGCGCAAGCGGCATACGGCGGAGTTCAAGGCGCGGGTTGCGCTGGAAGCGATCAAGGGCGAGCAGACGCTGGCGGAGATTGGTGCGAAACACGGCATTCATCTGACGCTGGTCGGGGTTTGGAAGAAGGTTGCTATTGAAGGGATGGCGGCGACGTTCTCGTCGAAGGCGGAGGCATCCGAGACGGCGGTGACCGCGGCCGAGGTGACGCAGCTGCACGCCAAGATCGGTCAGTTGGTTGTGGAACGGGATTTTTTGGCGAAAGCCTTCGGTCGATGAGCGTGGCCCGAAGGCACGACCTGATTGCTCTGGAGCATCCCCACCTGTCGATCGTCCGGCAGTGCGAATTGGTCTCGATCAGTCGGTCGGGGTTCTACTACGCGCCCGTTGGGGAGAGGGCGTTCAGCCTGACATTGATGCGCCTGATCGACGAGCAGTTCATGGAAACGCCGTTTTACGGTGCTCGTCAGATGTCGCGGCATTTGCGACGATGCGGCTATTGCGTAGGACGCAAGCGGGTGCGCCGGTTGATGGCGCGGATGGGGTTGGCTGTGGTGTATCAGAAGCCACGGACCAGCGTGCCGCATCCCGAACATGTGGTATTTCCGTATCTTCTGCGCGATCTGAGCATCGATCGGCCGAACCAGGTGTGGTGCACGGACATCACGTATATCCCGATGCGGCGCGGCTTTCTGTATCTCGTTGCTGTGATGGACTGGTCGAGCCGCAAGGTGCTGTCCTGGCGCATCTCCAACACCATGGAGGTTGATTTCTGCATTGCGGCGCTGGAGGAGGCGATCGAGCGATTTGGCGTGCCCGAAATCTTTAATTCCGATCAGGGCAGCCAATTCACGAGCCCGCGGTTTACTGGCGTGCTGAAGGATGCTGGGATTCGGATATCCATGGATGGTCGTGGCCGCTGGTTGGATAACGTCTTCATTGAGCGGCTTTGGCGGTCGCTTAAATACGAGTGTGTATATCTCCATGTTTTCGAGACGGGTTCCGAGCTACGGGCTGGTGTGACGAAATGGATCGACCTTTACAATAGCCGACGTCCGCACTCAGCCCTTGCCGACCGAACGCCCGATGAGGCTTATGGATTGGTGCAATCGTTGCCCAGTCCTGGGCCAACCAGGGACCCGGCGACGACCAAACTGGCGGCATGAGGTAACCAGGAATTAGCTTAACCAGGCCGCTGGACTGTCCGAACGAACGGGACCATCTCAATTGGCACCCTGGTCGAGCGCAAGACGCGCTTCACTCTGCTGTTGCATTTGCCGCGTATGACCGACCATGGCCACGAGGCGCGCGTGAAGAACGGACCCGCACTCGCCGGACATGGTGCCGATGCGGTATGCGAGGCCATTACCCGAACGATTACCATCTTGCCTGCGCAATTGCGTCGGTCGCTGACTTGGGATCAAGGAGCTGAGATGGCTCAACACGCACGCCTGAAGATCGACGCCGGCATCCAGGTCTATTTCTGTGATCCTCACAGCCCATGGCAGCGCGGCACCAACGAGAACACCAACGGACTACTGCGCCAGTATTTCCCCAAAGGCACCGATCTCAGCCTGCACAGCGCCGACGAGATTGCGGCTGTGGCGGCTGCGCTCAACGCTCGGCCTCGAAAGACGCTGGCTTGGAAAACCCCGGCTGAGGCGCTTGACCAGCTGTTTACATCGGCCATGCTGAGCGGCGCTCGGAACCAACCCCCGTATCTGCACGCGACGTCATCCTGGCTTTGATTGCCGCTTGTCCGCATCCAGATCTAAATTACATTCCTTGGTGAGATCAAAAGGACCATTCCTCGGAGCCGACCTGTCTTCGGGCAGAGCGCCGCGCGCAGGTCTTGTCCAGGATGCCGCGTGCGGCACCGGCGCGCAGCGCCGGCTCGTCCTGGACGAGACCAAGCACGGCGCTATGCTTTGTCCAGGTTGGGGCATCAGCATCATCCCTGCCGAGCTAAAAGGATCGTCGTTGCGACGATCACTTGAATCCGCCTTGCGCGCCGCGATCGCTGTGGTGCACGAGTTCGCCCTGGGGGACCGGGCGGCGATCACACAGCGCTTGCTCGAGAGCGTCGAGCACGAAGTCTGCCCGGGCTGAGCGCGATACTCGCCAGCCGACGATGCGCCGGGCGGGATGTAGCGCCTTCCTCTGCGCCGACGAAGTAGAGCGCCAGCAGAAGGATAAGGCCCACGAAGATCATGGTCATGGATTCAGCAGATGTCCGGCCAGGGTCACCGCGAGCGCGGCCTCGCTCCCGGGCCCGAACAGGTTCCGCTCCATCCGGACCACAACGTCCGTCGGAACGGAAAAAGGACCAATCGTCGTGTGGAGGCTTTGCGCGGCCGCGAAGACGCTCTTGCCAAAGATGTCCGTTCCCTGGGCCGTCACCGCAAAGAAGTGCACGACCGGGTTGTTGATTTGAACACCTGAGACCAAGTCTCCGGCCGGGACAGTGCCTTTCGCCGAGAGGTACTCAATGACGAGGCGTTTGCCAGCAGGGATAGTAAAGACGTGATTGTCGATCTGATTGCCCAACTGGTTCGACACTTCATTGAGTTCATTGACCGGTTCGCCGGATGTGATCGTTACGGGTATCGGCCGGTCCGTCACGTGGACCGGCAAGGGGGTGTTCGTCACGTGGACCGACTGGGTCGGTGGGGTGGGAGCCGGCATCTATGGAGCGTTCCTGAACCAAGCTCGCCACGACCCGTCTCCTGGTGCGATCGCGGACGAAGCGCCTCTAGATTGGATAATATACTCACGGATCTCACAGCCGCCAGAGCAAAGCTGCAAGGTGCTATGTTGGTCGAGGTTATGCCAGTCAGACGTAGCACACGGCGGGGACGCCATTCCAACACGCCCACGCACCGCTGGGCACGCTCTTGCGGAAGGGCCTCCGCTGACGCGGAGGTTGGCCCCGCTGAGGTCCACTGGGATATCCCTGCGGCGCCACTCGTTCTAGACATCAGCCCCTTGCTTCAGGATGATCTCGAGCTGGCTTTCGTCGGCCATGGCAACCTCGGCTTGGCTTCGAGCGCGGACACGCTACATCCTCGACCCGGCGCCAGCCAGGCCGCTTCGGGTGCGCGGCGGATGGCCGGTGCCGCCCGCAGGCTCTGCGATCGCGTTGCCCCGGGGGGCTTTTCCCCGCCGGCGGGAAATAACGAAGCCGTCACAAACAGCGCTAGCACCCTCCGCTGCTGTCTCACAGATCGAAGGCAAGCTCTCCCCGCCGCTTATGCCGCGCGACAATCAAGGTGAGAATCCCCGTCAATCTGGATGAGAAAGTTTCCGGGGCTTGGGCGGAAGGGAGGGCGTGGCCCGACCGGAGGCTCAAGCCCCGGAAAAAGTCGACCTGCGGCCCCCGGGGGTGCAGCGGATCGTCTGGTGGTCGCGACCGACCGGCTATGGGACGGATTTTCTCATCGAGGAATCCGCCCGTTGCCCGGCCGCCATGTCACCGATCACCAGATGAGGCTCTACATGAAGTTCCGGCAGACAGAATCGCCGACCGTTGCCGCGGCGAAGGCTTCAATCAGCACGGCCACCGCGTATCGCTTCGCGCACGATCACAGGCTTCCGTCCGAGCATCAGCAGACCCGTGGCCGCCGCCGCCCGGACCCACTGGCCGATTTCTTCGAGACCGAGATCGTGCCGATGCTTAAGCCGAGCTTCCCTCTTGTTGATACTATCAAACCGGCGGAAATCCCGGCGGAATGGTTATGGAACTGTCCGAGCCGTGGCCATGTAATAACGCTTTGGTGACTTGTACCGGGGAACCGAATTGGCTTTTGTTTGGCCATGTATATCGAAGCCGTCCCGAACCGGAATTCGCCTCCTGCCATCCTCCTGCGCGAGACTTACCGCCAGAACGGCAAGTTTTGAAGCGCACCCTCTGCAACCTCTCCAACTGGCCCACTGCCCATGTCGAAGGCCTGCGCGGTGTGCTCAAAGGGGGCACTGTCATCCCCGCCGGGCGCGATGCTTTCACCGTCATCCGCAGCCTGCCACACGGCCACGTCGCAGCGGCCGTCGCGACCGCCCGCAAGATCGGCCTCGAGGGCATCCTCGGCGCCGACGGCAATCGATGCCGCGACCTTGTCCTGGCGATGCTCATCAGCCGCATCCTCGATCCGGTCTCGAAGCTGGCCACGGCACGGGCACTCTCGCCCGCCACCGCGTCCACCAGCCTCGGCGAAGCGCTCGGTCTCGGCGATGTCGATGATAACGAACTCGACGCCGCACTCGACTGGCTGCTGGTGCGCCAGCCTGCCATCGAAGCCATCCTGGCCAAACGCCATCTGACCAATGGCATGCTGGTGCTCTACGACGTCTCGTCGAGCTACATGGAGGGCCGATGCTGTCCGCTGGCCAAGCGTGGCTACAGCCGTGATGGCCGCAGAGGCACACTGCAAATCGTCTACGGCCTGCTCTGCGCCTCCGACGGATGTCCGGTTGCAATCGAGGTGTTCGACGGCAACACCGCCGATCCGAAAACCCTGGCGCCACAGATCGAGAAGCTGAAGCAGCGCTTTCACCTCGATCGTGTCGTGCTGGTCGGCGACCGCGGCATGATTACCGCGGCGCGCATCACCGAAGACCTTAAAGCGGCAGGCCTGGACTGGATCACCGCGTTGCCCGCTCCGGCGATCCAGGAACTGCTGAACAGCGGGGCGTTGCAACTCACGCTGTTCGACCGGCGCGATATCGCTTCCATCACCTCGCCCGACTTTCCCGGCGAACGGCTGATCGTCTGCCGCAATCCCGACCTCGCCACCGAACGCAGCCGCAAGCGCGAAGACCTGCTGGCGGCGACGGAGAACGACCTTGCGCGCATCAAGACTGCCGTCGAACGCAAGCGAAATCCGCTGCGCGGGACGGCCGAGATCGCGCTGAAGGTCGGCGAGGTGCTGAACACGCACAAGATGAAAAAGCATTTCGATCTGGAGATCACCGACGCCGGCCTCAGCTTCGCCCGAAAGACCGACGCGATCGCCGCCGAGGCTGCCACCGACGGCATCTACGTCGTGCGCACCAGTCTGGCTGAGGACACGCTCGGCGACCCGGAGACGGTGCGCAGCTACAAATCCTTGAGCCTGGTGGAGCGGGGCTTTCCGTCGATCTGCACGTCCGACCGGTGTACCACCGACTGGAGGATCGGGTCCGGGCGCACGTGTTTCTCTGCATGCTAGCCTATTATCTCGAATGGCATATGCGCCAGAAGCTGGCGCCGATGCTGTTCGACGACACGGACAAAGAGGCAGCCGAAGCGCAGCGTCGGAGCGTGGTGGCACAGGCGCAGCGTTCGAAGGGGGAGATGAAGAAGCAGACCACCGGGCTGACCGAAGATGGCCTGCCAGTGCATAGCTTCCACTCGCTGCTGGCCGATCTGGCAACGCTGGCGCGCAACACCATCACCACCGCGATCACGCCGCACTATCCGCTCACCGTGCTGACCCGGCCAACCCCGGTTCAGCAGAAGGCGTTCGACCTCCTGGGTATCAAACGTGCCCAGTAGCGGAGGGGTAATTCGATGAATGATGGATGTATTTCAGTCCCTTACGTTCAGCAAAAGAGGGAAACTCGGCTTAAGGCGGCACCGGAGCTGCGCGCGGTCGCCATCTTCGAAGAGATGCAGCGGCGCCACCCCGCGCTGTCCGCCGGTGTCCGGCGCACCCTGGAGCGCCGCATTCGGTCATGGCGCGCTCTGCACGGTGCTGACCAGGAGGTGATCTTTCGCCAGGTGCATGAGCCCGGCCGGATGGGGCTGTCGGATTTCACCGACATGGCCGACCTCGGCGTCACCATCGCCGGTGAACGGCTCGATCACCGGCTCTACCATTTCCGGCTGGTCTACTCGGGCTTCGAACATGCTCATGTGATCCTTGGCGGCGAAAGCTATGTGGCGCTCGCCGAGGGGCTGCAAAATGCGCTGTGGGTCCTTGGTGGCGCGCCGCTCGAACACCGCAGCGACAGTCTGTCGGCAGCATTCCGCAACCTGGATACGGATGCGCGCGAGGATCTGACTCGGCGTTATGACGCGCTGTGCGCCCATTACGGGATGCAGCCGACGCGCAACAACCGCGGTGTCGCGCATGAGAACGGCTCGGTCGAAAGCTCGCACGGTCATCTCAAGAGAGCCGTCGGCGACGCGCTGCTGATGCGCGGCACGACCGACTTCGACGGCCTCGTCAGCTATCGCCGCTTCATTGACGAGATCGTCAGCCGCAAGAACGCCCGATCCACCAAGCGCATCGAGGCCGAACGACCCGCGCTCCAGCCGTTGCCAGGGCAGCGGACCTGCGATCATGAGGAGACCGTCGTCACCATCACCTCCTCCGGCGGCTTCATGCTGAAGAAGGTGTTCTACACTGTGCCGTCACGGCTGATCGGCCACCGACTGCGGGTGCGGCTGTATGATGCGCGCCTCGATCTGTTCATCGGCGGCACGCCGCTGATGACCCTGGTCCGTGGTCGGGCCGATTCAGCCGGCAAGCGCGCGCATGTTGTCGATTATCGTCATGTGATCCACGCTTTGCGGCGTAAACCGATGGCGTTGCTGGGTCTTGTCTATCGCGACCAGCTCTTTCCGCGAGAGGCCTATCGACAGACCTTCGACCGGCTGCTCGAACGGCTCCCGGAAAAATCCGCCTGTCGTCTGATGGTCAACCTGCTGGCCCTGGCGCATGAGCGCGGCTGCGAGGCCGATCTTGCGACACTGCTGGCGGCCGATCTCGTGGCAGGCCAGTTGCCCGACCTGGCGGCCTTGCGCGAACGCTTTGCGCCCAATCCAGCAGCACTGCCTGCGGTCAGCGTCCATCTCACCCCGCTGAGCGCCTACGAGACGCTGGTCAGCAACGATAACGATATCGGAGCGGCGGCATGAGCCAGACCATCGACGGGGCCCGGCTGACGCTGCTGCTCAACGACCTCCGGTTGCCCGCTATCAAGCAAGGTTGGGCCGCCTTTGCCGAGCGGGCGGACAAGGAAGGCTGGCCCATAGTGAAGGCAGATATTCGGCATCGAAAAGGTCCTGAGGGGAAGAACTCCAGGAAAACCTGGCTCAAGTCGTCACACAACAGCGCAAGGATAAGATGCGGATACAGCCAACTTCGTGCGCCGAGGTCGGTACGCGCCGGCAGCTTATCGATATGGAGCAGGGATTTCAGCCGTTTGAACGCGAGTTCGATTTGCCACCTAAGCCGGTATGCGGCGAGTACCTCCACGGCAGGGTAGTCCTCGCCTGGCAGCGAGGTGCCAAGGATCAGAAACTCCGCGGCGATCAGCGTGCGCGGATCGAGCACCCTCTGTTTGCGGTTGGCCTGCGCGTGCAGCGTCTTGCGCGTGGCCTCCACGGCCTCGGGCGGCTTGCGCAAGATGATCAGGCGGATCGGCGTCGTCACACCGCGCCGGACCAGAGCTTGAACGTCGATCTCGTGCGGCAGATGGTCGTTCGGCAGGGTCGCGAGGTGATCGATCAGGTCGAACGCGGAGCCCTCCTGGCCGGTGAGATGGAAGCCGTTCCACTTGATCCTCACGATCAGATCAGCCTTCCCGCCGCTGTCCTGGAGGAACCGGTGCCACGGCTTGGCGCGGCCGTAGTTGCGGTCGCCGATACGCACCTCGCCTACGACCGGCGCGCCATAGGTCAGGGTTTCGGCACCTTTAACGTCGGTCAGTTCGAGGTTCGAGAAGCCACCCGCGCCGAGATCGTAGACGCCATGCACGCGCCAGTCAGTGCCCTTGCTGCCCGGTTTGGAAATGCAGGTGCCATCGGCCACACGTATCGTACGACCCGGCCAGTGCAGAGCTTGGCTGGCCGATCTTGCCGCCAGCAGGTGAGCGGTGACGGCCTCGAGAAACTCCACCGAGTTGTCCAGGCGGTATTTGACGGCGGGATTGCTCAGGCTACCCAAGCCAAGCATCCCCGACCAACCCGCGGCGTCGCGCAGTGACATGCCGCCTGGCCCGTGCGCCAAGGCCAGGCGCAACAGCTCGGTGCCGGTCTTGATCTTGCGGCCGCGTTGGATCGCCTTGTGCTCGATGGCCAATTGATCCAGGTCGAGATCCGGCGGCAGACGAGCCAAAAGCGCGGGAAATTCGTCGGTCTGGAGCGATGCTATGTTTTGCATCTGCTCCCAGAATTGTACCGATTCGAGCCGAGTCCAGAACTATTTTAGCGCCCATGGCGGGCGCCCCCCATTCGGTTGCTTTTGTATTTCATGTATGTCCGGGAATTTGTATTTCATGTCCGGGAATTCGGCGTCCTGAGCCCATCGGCTACCACACGATGTGCCAGATTGCATAACCTCGGGTCCAGGCCCCGGGGGCTTCCTCAGAACATCAGTGCTACCCGTCTGGCGGGAGCGGGCTGACCATCGAGCAATGGTGACATAATGCCGTGACCATGTTCGCAGTATCGATCATGTCCTTCACGCCAATGACCCGAGCCCAGCCCGGTCACAACGCGATCGCACCACCCTGCCGGATCAGGTGACGGAAACCGGACCGGTGCAAGGCGACGCGGCTCATAGCTCCGCCCACCAGCGCACCCACGATACGCCAGCCCGACAGTCCCCTCGCCCATCAGATAATCCAACTCAAGTTCCTCACCCAATGTTGTCCGATTGCGCGATACCGATATGTCGTTAACCTTGCCCGCTGAAGATCGCCACTGCAAGTAAGAGAGGTTGATCATGGCGGACTGGAATGTCTCCCGCCGGGGCTTCATGGCCAGTACGGGCAGCTGCGCTGCTTACGGGAACGCGTCGCCAGGCCCTTGCCGCGACCGCCTTCAAGACGGTGGAGCCGGGCGTCATAACCATCGCGAACAGCAACGAAATGCCGATGATCGCGATGGACGGAGGCAAGTTGATCGGACTCGGCGTGAAATCTGCGCAGATGGAGTGGTCCGCGACCGTGCAGTCGGTGAAGAGCGGACGCGCCGACGTCATGCTCGGCAACATGGGATGGACGCCGGCACGCGCCCAGGCGCTGCTTATTACCGATGCGATCTACTATGCGGGCGCTTTCGTCTGCATGAAGCAGGACAAGCCGTTCACCACAAGTATTTCGGTGGGCGACGTGAAGGGCCGCTCGATCGGGACGGTCAACGGCTTCACGATCGTGCCGGAGATGAAGAAGCTGCCGGGCGTGGGCGAAGTGAAGCTGTACGACAACAGTGACGGCTGCGTGCGTGACGTGGTGGCAGGTCGGCTCGATTTCGCTGTGCTGGACGGGCCGT
>CAVYXX010000106.1:0-15883 GCA_963772355.1 uncultured Alphaproteobacteria bacterium
CCGGTGAATTCGCCACCTGAGGCCGATCCTATTCGCCACCCGAGGCCGATGAAACCGCCACCCCTGGCCGCAGGCACCGAGCCGTCAGGCGAGGCGAACTGCCGCTGACGAACAACTTTATCTGACAAGAAGAGAAGTCGTCAATTAGAATACTCTTGCTGTGATTGGGGCTGTCATTTTTGCCGCCCGTGTAACGTGTGAATAACGGGTATAACTAGACTAAGCTATTTACTTTGTTCGCCTATTTCATCTCCAACCGGATCCGCCACCGCCCGACGGGCGCCGTTGCCGCGCATCGACTTGCCCGTGAGCTCGAGGCGATATGCGTTGTTGACGAGACGATCCAGGATCGCGTCGGCGTATGTCGGATCCCCAATCTGAAGGTGCCAGCTGTCCTGGGGGATTTGGGTCGCCACGATGGTCGAGCCACGGTCGTGGCGATCGTCGATGACCTCCATCAGGTCGCGGCGCTGATCAGCGGTGAGCTTGACCATCGCCCAATCGTCCAGGATCAGCAGCCGGGTGCGAGCCAGTGTCTTCAACAACCGTGCTTGACGGCCATGCAGCCGGGCAATCGCCAACTCGTCGAGCAGCCGCGAGAGGCGCTTGTCAAGCGCGACGCCATCGCGGGCGGCCTGATTGCCCGGGCACAGGCAATCCAACTTTTGCCGACGCCAGCCGCCCCGCTGATTAAAACGTTGCGGTGTTGGCGGATCCATAGCCCGCTGGCCAAGGCCTGTATGGTCGTGCGGTCCAGTCCGCGCGGCGTACGCAGGTCAAGATTTTCCATGCAGGCGGATTGACGCATGCCCGCCCGGGTCAGACGCTGCGCCAAGGCCGCGGTGAGCATCGCGCTATGCTGGATGTCGACCAGCAATGCCAGCCGCTCGGCGAACGGCATGGCGTCAATCTCGGGCTGTTGCAGTTGCGCGGTCAGTGCGTTGGCCATGGCTCCCAGGCGCAGGTCGTGCAGCTTCTCAATGGTCGGCTGTGTGCATCTTGTGTCCTTGTTGCTGGATCGGTGGCGCCGATCGTCAATGGTAGTAGCCGGGGCCGCGAATGTTGCCGTGATGGCCGACGCCATCCTCGGCCACGGGGTCGACGAGTGGCCGCCCGCTCTTGAGCAGGTGCTCGACAAAGCCTGATGAACTCGCACCTGCCGACAGCGCTCGCACGCAAGCGGCCTCCAACTGCTCGCCCGGGTAGCGGGTCGCCAAGCGCAGAATGCCGAGGCAGGACCGCACACCCTGTTCGATATGATCGCGCCCGGTCAGCAGCCGCTCGACATAGGCCGCGGTGGCCACACCGACCTTGGCCGCCTGGTCGCGAACCCAGTCCGGCGTCCGCTTGGCCACCGCGCTGTGCCCCGGCGGCATGTGTTCGCCCAGCGTGGCCCAGTGATTTTGCCCGGCCACCCGGGCATGGCTGGCGCCCGCTCACCGCGATGGAAAATCTGCACGCCGGTCCGAGTGAGGAAGACATCGACGCGCTTGCGCACCAGCGCATAGGGCACCGAGTAGAAGTTCCAATCGACCGCGACGTGATAGTCGAGGTTGACGGTTGCCCCGATCGCCCAGTGGCCGATCACGTAGGGCTCGATCGGCAAGCGCTTCAAGGGCGGCGCGTTCGACCGCTTCAAACAGGCTGCGCCGGCTACCCTCGCGCGGCGGCGCCATCGGCTTGTCGTTCAGTTCGACCAGCAGCAGCGCGATCGCCTGGTTTAGCTCAGCCAACGAGAAGAACTGGCGATGGCGGAGCGGAGCCAGAAGCCAACGACAGGCCTGCAAAACGCCATTTTCGACCCCGGCTTGTTCCGCGGCTTGCGTGACCGTGCCGGGACCACGGCCGTGCCGTAATGCTTGATCAACGCGGCATAACTGGCGTTGATCACCGGGTCGTAATACGAGGCATGGGTGACGCCGACCTTCAGATTGTCGGGCACAACCTTCGCCGGCACGCCGTCCAGGAAGGCAAACAGACGGACATGCGCGCCAAGCCAGTCCTCCGTCGCCTGGGTCCAACTGGCCTCAGCGTAAATCAGCCCCGAACACGGCAGGCAGGCCACGAATATCTGCGTCGCACGCGCCGTCCCGTCGTCCATCACCGCGACCGTGTCGCCGGCGTAGTCGACCTGCACCGTCTCGCCGGCATGGTGCACCTGGCGCATCGACAGGCCTCGCCCCGAGGCCTTCTGCCATTCGCTGAGCCGCAATTTGAACTGGCTGAACCCCAAACCGTCCGGATCGGCTGCCTTGTCATCCATCCAAAGCAGCTTGCGCGTGACGTGCTTGTGGCGCCGCAGTTCCTGATCCACCTCCGCCCAGTCGGGCAGTGCGCGACCATCGGTGGCCGATGACGGCGGGTAAAGCGCCGCCTCCAGCGCCGTCTCCGACAACCCATCGGCGGCCGCGGCGTCCAGCCCTGCCGCCGCCGCTCGATCCAGATACGCCCGCACCGTCGAGCGCGCCAGCTTCGCGCCTGCCGATATGGCACTCAAATTCGGCCCTAACTCCGCACGCAACCGTAACACTTCCCTGATCCGCCGCATCTCCGCCCTCGGTCTCGGCACTACTGCTACCCCGCCAAAAAGGGCGGAACGGTAGTCGCGATTACTTCGATGTCAGCGGCGGCTTCCTCCACCAGCAGACTGGCGAATTCGCCGGCCTCAGGTGGCGGTTTCGACCGGCCTCAGGTGGCGATTACAATCGGCCTCGAGTGGCGATTACCTCCGGCCCGTGCACTCACCTCAAAGCGAAGCAGCAGAAGGCCGCTCAATGACACGGGGAACGGTAGACAATAGGAGCGGGTCGGAGGTGGTAGAAGGAATCGAAATCTATCAGGAAATGACGATACAGGGGCCCCCGTTGAACGACGCCCAGCTCTGCGCGAGGCACTGATCGCAGCCGCCACTGCGCCATGGAAGTTTGATCCAAGGAAGTCAGCAGAAGCGAAGGGGAAAACTCGTCAGCCCACAAGACATTCTGATATTTCAGCGCCGGAAGGTCGGCGGTCTTCCGGCGATCGACCTCGGGTTGGCTCCCAAAGATACCGGCTACTACGTCTCCAATATCGTGCTGCGCGTTGATGGCCACCTCACTGTCGGTCAATACAATGCCGTGCTGGAGGACTTCGCCAACCGGGTCGCCGCACCGGTCGCAGTGCACCAATGCTTTCATGTCCCCGATCCCCTTCAGACCACCCGCAGATGGGCCGAAGGCATTGGCTCCTTTTGCTCCTCTCTGGCCGCAATGCGCCGATCCTGCGCAACCCATGACGCAGCATCCAGGTAAGACGAGAAACCATCTGCCTCTTGGACGAAATTGCCGAGACGGGTGATCCGGACCTTGTAGGCCTGCCCGTCCTGGAAGATCTGGTACGTTCTGTCGCTCATTGGCCAACTCCGCATTCCGGTAGTGTAGAAAAACCTCAGGCCGCCTCGCGCTGAAGTGCCCGCGCCACCACCCCAGGTTCCCGAGCAATCACGCGTAAGTATGCCAAGGCCGGCGCGTCGGGTTGCTTCCTGTTCTGCTCCCAGTCTCGCAGCGTGCCGATCGGCACATGGTAGCGAGCGGAGAATTCGGCTTGCGAGATGCCCAGTCGCTTGCGCACCGCGCGCGCAATGGCCGAAGCTGTCTCGGCCTCACTTAGGATCGGTGCCGCGTCCGGATCACCGGCGACGTTGCGCGCGATATCCTCGTCGGTATGCGCATCGATCGCGGCCCAATCGGTATCCCGCAACGCATATTGAACCATTGCGGGAGTGACTTTTACAGTAGTAGCCATGTGCGTTGCTCCTGTCGGCTAGCCTTGCGAACCGAGATCAGCCGGTAGGTTTCATTGCGCCTCGTATAAGTGCAGACGAACAGCCGCTCCTCGACCAGGCCGAAGGCGTTGACGCGGGCCTCGCCATAGTCAAGGCGTTCGTCCTGCACCTCACCGATGCAGTTCTCAAGAATGACCGCGCCAAAGGCGAGCGGCACACCGTGCTTGGACCGGTTCGCCACGTCCTTCTCTGGGTCATACTCAAAATCCATGACTTCATATACGGCTAAGCCGTATGATAATCAAGATGGGTTATTAGGCGGCCCATGCCCCAAACTTGGGGATGGCGGCAGGCGATGGGAACAAATACCGCAGCCAAAAAGGCCCATACAAACCGCCGATGCGCCTTCAAACGACCGTTTGAATAGGTGGCCATATCGTAGGCCGTTGATAACAACCGCATAATCTGGCTTTTGGCGCTTGGTGACCGGGCAGCGTCCCGGGGCGCTCCCTCCCCGCCGTTCACGTTCCGTTTTGTCGTTTGCTATGTATCTAACTGCTGAACAAGGATCGAACGACCCGCGCTAGATGCGAGGCGGCAGCAGGGCGACAGTCATCGGCGGCGACAAGGCAAGGGTCGCGTTCGCTGGCAGCATTCTGTTCGCGGCACGGCGGATGCGTCCCAGGGAGCGAAGAAAAGCCCCCTGTCAACCGTCTGACCAGGGGGCGAATGCCATCCTGAAAGGGCTTTGCGGACTCTACGATCCGCGCCGGGATGCTGCGCGCTCGGCGGAGATGGGTCAAGGGACGGGACCATCTGGCGGGCGGCGGATTGGAAGCATTCGAATGCAGGAGGTGCAGACGTGAGCCGGGCCCGCAGCTACATCTCCCGCACCGCAGGCGTCCGCGATAACGACCGGCACGATGCCGAGATCGGCTGCATGCCGCACGGTGGGCTCGATGCCGATTTCGAGTGCAATGCCGCAGATGGCAAGCGTCGTGATGCCACGATCGCGCAAGGCGAATTGCAGGAAAGTGCCCTCAAAAGCCGACATGGCGAGCTTGTCAAAGACGAATTCGTCTTCCCCGGGAGTGAGCTCGGGCACGAGCTCGAAGCCCGGCGTGCCGCGCAAGAACCACGGCTTTACGGCCGCGGGATCATCGGTGTTCTGCCACGCCATCCCCATTCTGGTCTGAAACGCCCCCATCCAATGCGTCGGCAATGACAGATGCCGGCTATAGGTCACCGGCACGCCGGCAGCGCGGCAACCGTCCCGAAGCCGGACTGACGCCTCACTGATCGAGGGCCCGCAGGGGAGCTGCCGGCAGATGCCGACCTGCATATCGTAGATCAGGAGCGCCATCCGGGCGGGATTGCAGGCTTCCTCGAGCGAGGTAGGGATCGGCAGCCCGTGGATGGATGGCATGATGAATTCCCCTGCGCGGATGGTGACGACATTTCATTCGGCCTGCGCCGGAAAGATAGATGCACTTCGCCGCTGGAAACAACGCTAACCGCCCTGGCCGCCCCGTAGCTCGATCTTGTCTCCCGCGGTGTCAGTCGCTATGCAGTGGCCCTGCTCCCCACCCATTCCTTCCCGATTGGGTTAGCCTTGAACGTACCGACTGCGGCATATGTGCCCTTATATGTCCCTTCCTTTGGCAGATCGGCGGCCATCGCAGCGGCCCCGAAGGCCATGGCGGTGGTCAGTGTGAAGGCGGATAAGGATGTGCTTAATTGCATTGGAACCTTCCTCTTCTCATGATCCACGTTTGATCGACTCAAAGCGACTGGCTTTCTTGGGCCTACCGGCCTTCAGGCGCACGCGGCGATGGATCACGAGATGCCGCCAACATTCGTGGCGCGCAGGCAGACCACACCCATTCGAGCTTCAAGTGCGCGCTCTCATGCGCCGCCATTTGCTGGGCGTATTGAACGAAACCGCTCCGCCGTAATGGCACAGTGGCTGACTTCGGAGGCGCCCGGCGCGCAAAGCGATCCAACTCCGTTTTCTGACCCCTCTTTGTTACCCTGATGTTACCCGTATCAGCATCTACGCCTGCTGATGTTAGGTAATACAATGATATAATACTATAACAGCACGTTAGCCATTATGAGCACAAGATGGGAGGCTGACGCGTCGAATCCGAATCCGAATCCCCAATGACGGGCTCCCACGTCCGAACCGGGGGGCCCGCCGCAGAGGTGCTTAGCTGTACGTCATCGGTTCCGGCATGCCCTGCGTCGGGACGTCCGGCGCGAGGCTGTTGTCGACGATGAGCAGATCCAGCGGCCATTGCTTGCCCTTGCGCCACTGCCCGGTAACGCATTTGGTCTCGCTGGTGTTGGGAAACGGTCCGGTCATGAAATTGATCGGCCCAACAATCGACTTGTAGTCCATGCCGCGCAGGGCATCGCGGATCGATGCGGGATCATCGAGCGTCTGGCTGCGCTTCAGCGTATCGACGGCGGCCTCGATGAGCGAATGACGGAAGCCCAGAGCCATGGCGGCCTGCTTGTTGGCGGCTTTCTCGTATTCTGTGGCGTATTCCATCGAGGATTGGCCGGTCAGGCCGGATGTATACGGATGATACTTCGACCACCACACCTCGGTCATCATGTTGATGGCGCGATCGCCATATGGATATATTGATGGCGCGATCGCCATATGGATATACGCCCTGCGGGAACTCGGCAACCTTGCCGGCGGAGATGATTTTCGGCTTGAGGCCCTGCTGGGCCGCCTGGTTAAGGAACACGGTGAAATCGGGTCCTGGGATCACCGTGAAGACGATCTCGACGTTTCCCGCCTTGAAGGCAGCGATTTCGGGCGAGAAATTGTTCGCCGGTAGGTCGAAGCGGCCGGGATCAACCACCTTGAAACCGTTCTTCACGAGGTCGGGCGGCATCACCTTGGCGATGACCCGGCCGTCGTCGTCGTTCGCCCAAAGCACCCCCAGGATCTTGTTGGACGGCACTTTGGACCAGGCCGCCATGTTCGAACCAAGCGCTCCACCCACCGAGAAGAAGAAGTTGTAGGTCCATTCGAAGCCCTTCTTCGGATCGCCATGCCGGCCGAAGAAATAAGATTCCAACGGGTCGTCGTTGGTGACGCACGGCATGCCGTTGAGCTCGCACTGATCGGCCACCGGGTTGACGGTTTCCGGCGTTGCGAAGGCGCTGACGAGATGGACCTTGCTCTTGAGGATCAGATCCTGGGCGACTTCAGCCGCTCGGTTCGGATTCGATTGGCTGTCCTTGACGACAAACTCCAGCGGATGGACGGTGCCATTGATTTTAATAGAATTGTTGAGCGCTTTGCTGGCGTGATCGAGGGCGTACGCCATCTCCTCATTGAACAGCGCCAATGGACCCGTTTGGGGGGCGACCAGGCCAATCTTGATGGTCTCCGGTACGGCAAAGGCTGGCCGCACAACCGCGGCGACCGCCGCGCCAGCGGCGAAACGTTTGAGCACCATGCGACGCGGGACGCCCGTCGAGCGCTTGGTCATCGTGTTCCCCCTGATCGGCGATTTTTCCGCCGTTGCCCCAAGGGTAGCGCCTCGAAGGCCTAAAGGGCAAGCAACGGAGCCTGCACCTGGGCTTTGCAACCGGCCGCCGTGCAGCGGTAACCTAGGATAAAGGACCGCGTTCGGCGGCCTTCACTCTCTGCCAGCCGGCTTCCATTTCCTCGAGCGATAGCAGGGCACGCCGGCGTGACATTTCAGGAAATGATTCACAGACAGTGGCGGCGAGAGGTTTCAAATGTGATGGACGTTTTGTGGGACGGGCGGCCTACCGCCCATGACGTCCGCAGAGCGCCAAGGATATAGGCGGACGTTGTCTCCGCATAACTCTCTGCCGGCGCGGGCCGGTTCCCCTGAGGAACCGGTTTTCGGTCGGCCGCGTGTCGGAGCGGCGGAGAATTGGAAGTATTGCATCGCGAGGAGGCTCGTCTGCAGGTGCTCACTCGGCCAGCGCCGCTGGGCGTGTGTCAATGTCTAGGCGACTTGGTATTAGCTTGACAAAATGTTTCCGGTCGGCGACCGTTACTCAGCGAACGATCCGCAGGGTCCATGAGGCTAGCGGTGGCGCTACTGTGCCTTCATACAGCAAAACAGAAGACGCCGAGTGGAAGGGGATGTCATGAACACCAGAACGCTGAGAACGACGCACATCCTGGCGGTTATTGGCATCAGCCTCTGGCTTCTGATGCCAACCAGCGCCGCCGCTGGCGAAACCGACGACCTGACAAGATTAAACGCCGAGTGGCAGCAATGGGCGCTCTCGATTTCGACCGCCGTAAACCCCCAGTTGGGTTCCGATGATACAAACCCTGACAAGGATTATTCCACGGCTGGGAAGTGCGTGGTGGGCCAACGCGGTCCCATCTGGTTCCTTGCCGGTGTTTTTGGCGGCGAGACGGCGACGCGCACATGCTCCGTGCCCGAAGGTAAGTCGCTATTCTTCCCGGTGGCCAACTCGGTGAACATCAACACGCCGAACATTTGTGGGCAGGGACCAGCGGATCTCTCCGTCGACGATCTACGAGCGGCGTCTGCCGCTGTTATCGACGGGATCACCGACTTCTCGGCCAGCCTCGACGGCAAGACGATTCAGAACATTCAACGCCTGCGCTCTCAGGTATTCGAGGTTGCGCTGCCAGAAACAAATGTCTTCGACGCCCCGTGCATGGCTGCCAATCTGGGAAATGTTCCGGCAGGCATATTCTCGCCCGCGGTCGATGATGGATACTATACCTTGCTCCACCGGCTGAAGAAGGGACCGCACACACTGCACTTTCACGCGGCGAACTCCGATCAGAGCTTCGTGCAAGACGTTACTTACAAATTGACCGTGGTTCCGGTGTCCCAAAATTAGTGCCTATTTCGTGGATGCGTGACTTATCGACGGGGGAGAAAAATCGTAAATTCGCAAAATAGGGTATCCGCTTCACTCCAGTTGGGCTGGCGGGTGGCTAGGCTCAACGTTGCCGACGATGGCGTCGTACGTGGCCGGTCCAACGGCGACTGCCTGGCAAGGGGTCATCCACTGCATGGCCGGCCTTAGTCGGTATTCCAGCGAGAGGCCTGCCTCTGCCTGCCGGGTTTCTAGGAGACCTTTGGCGACCAACCGCCGAACGACCTTGCTCCTGAGCTGCCGGTCGGTCAGACCGATCTGTTCGAGCATCACCTTAGGCAAGGCGTCCCATCCCTCATTGCGCTGAACACTGCGAAGGCCAGACCGCTGCACAAGGACCAGCATCATCCCAACAGCTGGCCCACCGATTTCTGCCAAAGGCTGAAACATACCCTCTGCAACCCTGGCAAAGCCCTGCTTTCGATCAGGCTGTTTGAGAGCACGAGTAGCGGCCTTCTTTAACTTACCCGCCTGAGAACGTGCCGCGTACTTAGACACCTGTCCTAACGAAGATTTACCTACCAACCCTAGCCTCCTTTATATTTTGAAGAATCCATATTCCTAAGAAGGAATATGTAGAAGAAGTAGAAGAATTACGCGGTGACCACGGTGTCAGCCTCGTGAACTACGGGGTGTGTACCTTGCAGACAGCGGGGTGTCGTATGAAGGGCCTACAGAGTTCCTGCCGTTCGCGCCTGCTCCAACACCCGGTCGTAGCTCTCTCGCGATCCCGGGTCGGCTAGCGGTTTCACCTTGCGCCCAGGGGGGAGCCCGGGCACCGGCACGGAGGCCGAGAAATCGACCCGCAGCGTTATACCGGGACAAAAGTAGGCAGCGGCGTCCACCATCAAGCGCTCGGCCTCGAGCAGCACCGCGGCGGCATCCTGTAGCAGGCAAACGAATATCAGGCTGTCGTGCACCGTCGCGACCAAGGGCAGGCCGGCACGGTCTACCAGCACGATGGCTCGCCGGAGAATGGCTGCACCGGTGGCCTGCACGCCGAAATTCAACGCCGTTGTTGCCGAGAACGGCGGAACAATCCGCTTGGACCAGCCATCCTGACAGGTCGACCTGCGATCGTTGTCAGCCGTATCAACGGCCGCTGCCAAATAGTCGTGGACGCGACGAAATACCCTGCGGTGGGTGCTATACAGATACTCCGCGGTGGCCAGGTCGACACCCAATTGAGCGGCCACCCGCTTGGGCCGGGCACCATAGGCCAGACCATGGTTTACCGCCTTGAGCTGTCCGCGCTCCTTGGGATGGGTGATATCGGTCGCGCTCTCTGGCACAATCTTGCATAGCTTGGCGGCTGCCATGTGAATATCGCCGGTCGCATAGGCTGCCAGATACGCCAAGTCGCCGGATTGCTCGGCGAGGATACCGCTCTCCTGCCCGGCGTAGTCAGCCTGCAGGATAACGCTGCCGGAGGGTGCCTGTAGGGCGTGGCGGAAGCGTCTAGGAGCCGCGAAAGGGAACTCCCGGCCTCTTGGTGCGCATCTGCCTGTGGCGGTGCGGCCAGGCGATATTAGGGTCCGACAACACCCATCCTGCCCCACCTTCCATTGCAGCAACGCGATCGTCGACTGTGAGCCCATAACTTCGGCGAGCGGGTGAAGCTCCGGCACCGGGCCCAGCATCTGCTTCAGCATCTCGCGGGAGGTGTTCAACCGGTTACTGAGAGGGGTGCGTGGCCAATCAGCAGACAGGCCGCGCCTCGCCATCTCCGTCGGTGTTGAACACTGGGCCGCCTCGGGTGTTGCGATAAATCGCTCGCAACTCCGACGGCAATCCTGCCACCATTGCCGGGAAAATGCCGAGCCTGCCGTCACGCAGCACGGCCCACTCGTCGGGGTTGACCGGCAATCCACGCAGCTCCGCCTTACCCATAGCGGCGGAGCACTCGCCGCGCATCATAGTAAAATACAGACCTCGCTCAACATCATCGCCGTATAGCTTAAGTATACTTGGCAGTGTCGCAAGTAACAGCTGCGCCGTGGCGGTGACATCGGCGGAACAATAGGCTAGCAGTTTTTCACGCTCATCTATGGGCCAGACAGTGCGATTTTGCGCTTCCATCTGGTGAGCTTTCTTCAGATCAAGATCCAGCATGCCAATACCTTGATACCGGCAGGCATCGGCCAGGCTATGCGGGTCGGACTTGAGGCCCGTATTGGTGACGATACGAGCCTCCTGATAAAGATCGAGAACGCGTTCCGGAGTTGGCCAGCCTAGCTGCTGCCAACAAGCTATTTCGGCCGACGCAACAAAGGCTACAAACAAGGTATCACGATCTGTCAGGCAGGGCGGCGGCCCCTGATAACCATCCGTCCACAGTTCGAACCGGCAACCGGTGCGTAGTTCCAGGCCGCAGAAGCACCATGTGCGATGTGGGTCACCATTGGTGGCAAACTCTGAGTCCACCGCCCAAATTCGGCGGTAGGGTAGCCGCTCCAAGGCATGATACCCGTCGCGGATTGACCTAACCGCGGCAGGCGCACAGCCTTCCAACAGTTGGTGCAGGAAAGCTGTGCCGTCCACGGCTCAAATCTCGCCGCGTATAGTTTGCAGCGCCTTGTGGTCGCTATGCTTGATGATTTTTCCAGTGAACCCGGCATCAACCCAGTCATCGAACGTCCGAAGATTTTCTGGCCACGGCGGCGGCTCGGGCATAGCTTCTGGTTTGCGCGGGTAATCCAGGATGTAGCCCCTACCGCGCCACTTAATACCCCCCCAATTGTCCACGATCTTGGGCAGAACCGCTAACGCACTGTCGTAGGACTGAAGTTGCGAACCGTCGCGATTATGGGTGCGGAGAGGCCACAGAAAAGCCTGGCCGTCGCGGTCGATCATGGGCACAAGCAGCGCATTGTGGGCCTCATCTAGCCCCTCCAGGCCGCCGTCGTCCGCCACCTTCGGCAACACCAGGTAAAGATCTTTGCCGATAGCGGTTGCCTTGGTGGCATCAACCAGAATCGCCTCGCAGGCTAGTGCCAGGTTAGCCCGCATGAAGGTCTTAAGAGTTTGTCCGGAAACTATCCATTCGAATTGCTGAGCTTTCTCAGCATCAGCCGGATGGAAGCCAATCTGATGAATGCGAGGGCATTACGGCTCCGGTTCTCAAAATCCTTGGCCAATCGACGGCACCGGTTAAGCCAGGCGAAGGTGCGTTCGACTACCCAGCGTCTGGGCAGAACTACGAAGCCCTTGGCGGCATCCGAACGTTTGACTATTTCAACGGCCAACCCAGGCAACAGCTTGGCGAGTTCCGCGCGGAATTTCGGCCCCTGGTAACCGCCGTCGGCGAATAGGGTTTTCAGAAACGGGTATAGCCCGAACAGGCTCGCCAGAACCAGTATCCCGCCATCGCGTTCCTGAACGTCGGCCGGATGAACTACCGCATGCATCAGCAAGCCCTCGGTATCCACCACGATATGCCGCTTCTTGCCGTTGATCTTCTTGCCCGCATCATAACCCGAAGGGTCGATGTGTGCGCCGCCTTTTTCGGCGCTTTTAACGCTCTGGCTGTCGATGACGCAGGCGGTCGGGCTCGCTTGCCGATCGAGCAGCTCGCGGCACTTCTGGTAAAGCTCATAGTGAATTCTCAACAGCGTCCCGTCGTACTCCCAGCGTTGGAAGTAGTCGAACAAGGTGCTTCGCGGCGGCAAGTCCCGGGGGATATAGCGCCACTGACACCCGGTGCTCAGAACGTACAAAAGGCCATTCACCACCTCGCGTTCATCGATCTCGCGTCGGCGCCCACCACGCTTGGCTGGCGGGATCAGGTGCTCCAAGTGCCCCCATTCCTCGTCGGTCAGGTCGCTCGGATAGCGCAGCTTGTCCCGGTTGTACCGAGGACGGTTCTCAGTTGTCCACATCATGCCCATCACGAATTGATGCCGTCATCGAATCACAGCAGAGTCAACGGGTTCAAGCCCCCGGTGCTAACCGACTCTAACGACTCGGAAAGTTCCCGGACGGACACTTAGACTTGCCAAGGGTTACGGGGGTGAATATCCGGATGGCTGCCCCCATGCCGAACGTAGCATTTGAGGCGTATTTGCTGCCGGAGCCTTCTACTTCGGGAACAGGTATCTTCCCTCCTGCTGTATTAGGGGCGGACGCGCGACCGTTCGGGCCAGGATGTTGATCAGGCCCTGACCCACGATTAACGTCATTTCCCTCATCGTTCGGTTGTGTGCTATCATTCATAGTGTAAATCCATTCTTAAACTTACCGGTCGCCCCATGCGGCCGGTTTTCTTTTTCTGTGAAGTCCGTTACTTTACGAGTTGGGCTTCGATGCTGGGTGGGAGTGGGATTCGGCCTGGAAAGCGTGGAGGTGCTCGTTTGAGCCGCCATTCAGCGACGATCCGCGCGTTAATTTGTTTCCTGTCCGGAAGGCTGGCGCGTTCGGTGTAAAACCAAGCCTCATTGACGATGTCATCGATCCATTTGGACGGATCAACCGGCGTGACGATGCCATCCGGGGTCCGGCGCCACCGTGGCCGATACTTGCGGTCGAACAACACGACGGTCCCGTCCGCGGTGGTCCATTCGCCGTAAAGCAGTTTGGATCGGGATGACTTCTTCGGCGCCGGCGCTAAGGCTGCGATTGAATGGGCAGGCGATGCCAGGCGTCATATCGCCACCGCCTGACGATCAAGAATTGCAGCCCAGAGCTTGCGGTCCTTGATACAGAGGTCGGCAGATGCTACGTATGGCTTGGTCGATCCGCTGCCCAGCGAAGAAATCCATGCCCTCGTGTCGCCGACCCCCTGTGCACGGGGGCTTTCCATGTGGGTCAGGCGGCCTTGGCAGAAGGGCGCCCGGCCGCTTTCGCCTCAAGCCACGCGTCGAGTTCGCTGTCGATCCAACCGATAGTGTGATCGCCGAGGTCCAGCGGCGGCGGGAATTTCTTTGCTTTCACCAATCGCCGAATGTGTTCCCGACTGAAGCGGATACCCTTTTCCGCCTCCAGCTTGCTGTAGGAGATAACTCGCATGGCCGCTCCAGGTGGCTTCGTAGTGCGCCACAGAGCACCAAATCGAACCGACCGCTGTCAAAGCAAACAAGAGGAGTTAATGGCCCAATTTAAGGCTGCTTTTTCTCCTTATCGGGATCGACCCAGCCAAATTCCCGCTTTGCTTGTTGCAGCAATTCTGGCCACCTCTTCACCGCGTCCGTCCCATAGGTCGCCGGCTTGTTGTCTTTCAGTCCGAGTATGGAGAATACCTTTTCAAGTAAATATAGGTATTCGCTATAGGTAATATCGCCTTTTTTTGTTAGGCTTTGTGACGGTGGGGGCGTTCCCACTTAAAAGCCAATAATAGCGAGCGGTGACATCAGCCGCGCGCTGAGCGTAGGTATCCTTTGGTCTTCCCGTGCCTGCATTTGGCGGAAGTTTAGGCGGGTCAGCAAATTTTGACGTTACGTCCAGCAGTCTTAACTGTGTCATCAGCTTGGAAAGGAAAGCTCTGTTAAGGGGGTCGAACGCATTCTCGGCGGCCCCACTCATCTGTTCCAGAGCGGTGAGCAACGCTGAGGAGTGTTTTGCGATTTCGAGTATTTGCCGCTCGGCCTCAGTTTGTGTCACGTTCGCGAGGCGTGGGTCTTTGTATTTGTTGTGCGTCTCCTTCAGAAAATAACGCGCAATTCAGGAATGGCCGAATTCATCGGCATCCTACCTGCGGGCGGCTCAGTAGTTCGCACCTTGTTGAACTCGGCTTTCAGCCGTTCTTGCATGATTTCCCAGGAGTTTAGTTGAATGCACATCCTAACGCGCCGCCTCGGCAAGCTCGCGTGGCCGCTGCAACGGAACGATGTTCGGCGGTGGCGGCTCGACGATACCCTTTAGCCGAGTGGCCCAAAACTCTAGGCATTCGCGCTTTTCGGAGCGGTAGGTGTGCTGGTCGTAGACCCGGTGGAGTCCCGGCCGTGCGTGAGCGATCACCAGTTCCCGTACCATGTCTTGTACCGGCAGCGCGGACAGATGGGTCCGCATCGTCCTGCGCAGATCGTGGAATTTCCAATTCGCCACCCCGCTCAGCTTGTCGATACGCACCTTGGCCTTGGAAAAGCCGTTGACCGCCTTGGCGCCGTCCGTCGTGGTGAACACGAATTCGCCGGCGGAGAACCGTGGCAACGACCGCAGCAACGCCAGGGTCTTGGGGGCTAGCGGAACCTCGTGTGCCCGGTCGCCCTTCATGCGGACGGCCGGAATCGTCCACAGCGCCTGATCGAAGTTGACCTCCGACCAGGTCATATCGGACACTTCGCGCTCGCGCTGTCCGGTCAGGACTAGGAGGCGGATCAGGGGACCATAGGGGTAGCCCATGAGCTCGGCGGCATCCCACACCGCGCAAAGCTCGGCATCGGTCAAGGTGCGCTCGCGTGCCTCTCGCTTGCCGATGAGGTCCTTTGGGCTCAACCGTTCGACGGGTGACGCGTCGATCCCGAATTCGTGCGTGCCGATCGCCCAGTTGAATAGCCGGCGGAGGTAGCCGAGCGCATTGTGCGCTTGGTACGGGGCGCCGCGCTTTACGATAGCTCTGATTGCCGCCGCTGCCTCTTCCGGCCTGATATCGATGATAGGACGCGCGCCCCAACGCTTCACAAATTCCTGATCGACAATCCTACGGGCCTCGGCCGCCTTGCGGAGGCCACTAGCGTGGCGGTCTAGGAACTCGGCAGCCACCGCGGCGAAGGTGTTGATCTGCCGGCGCCCTGCTTCGGCCTTCTGACGCGCGTCCTCAACCTTGGGATCGATGCCCTTGCCTACGAGCGCCAGCCACGCGCGTGCTTTCTCGCGAGCCTGCTCCAGCGAGATCTTGCCGTAGTCGCCGAGCGCCCGACGGGTTGGGTTTTTGGGATTGAGCGGGTAGCGCGCGATCAAGACGAAGCTTTTGTGACCAGTGGCGTTGACCCGAAGCGATAGTCCCGGAACCTGGGCATCGGAATAATCCTTGCGCCCGGTGGTTGGCGTCCGACCGGGGAGTTGATGAACCGATCCGTCAGATTGATTTTCGCCATAGCCGCCTTCCTTCACGGGGCAACATAGGGGCAACACACTTGCCCGTCTCACCCGGTTGCTCCATGTTGCGTCATGTCTCATGATTGCCTCGATATATCAAGAGGTTTCAATGGATTTGAGCGCGTGATGTTGCCTCATGTTGCACTGGTTGGCGTAGGAGCGACCGGT
>CAVYXX010000107.1:0-128593 GCA_963772355.1 uncultured Alphaproteobacteria bacterium
CTATGCCCTTGGCTACGCCGCGTCGGATTGGCTGTGGCAAATACGGGGGCTAATCAATCCGCTGATCGTGGGACACTTCCTCCCGGCCGAGGCCGTTGGCCAGATCGGTCTCGCGATCAGAATGCTGGAACTGCTGACATTCACCAAGGCTGTCGTGTACCGGCTGTCGGTCGCTGTTCTAGCACGGGTGCAGCACGAGCCGGCCAAACTGCTCGAGGCGGCCACGGACGGTATGCGTTTGCAGACCTTAGCACTAGGTCCTGTCCTGATCGGTTTCAGTTGGTTCGGCGGCAGCCTGCTGGCGATGGCGTTTGGCAAGCGCTGGGATCCGGTGATGATCGTCTATCCCTACCTGGCCATGAGCTATCTAACGAACGCCCAGTTCAACATCCATGTCTCGGTCCTCTTTGTGTTGCACCGCAATTGGGCGGTGTTCCTGTTCCACGTCGTCCACATCCTCTTGTTCGCCGGAGCAGCCTGGGTCTTGGTCAATCGCTGCGGGATCGCGGGCTACGGTTACGCCGAAATGGTGGCATTGCTGAGCTATCCGGTGCTTCACCGGTCGCTCCGCCAGGTGATCGGAGCGCCGGACTATGGCATCGCGGCGTTGTGGTGGGCGGCGATCGCGATCGGCCTGTTCTGGCAAGACCTCGGACTTTGGGATATTGCCGTCCCGATCGTGGCGCTGCTGTGTCCGCCGTCGTTACGACAATTGAGGGTCTATTACGGCATGTTCGCGATCAGGCGCCGTCCTGCCACCTGACGATCGACCACATCACTGGTCCGGCAACGCAGCCTGTCGCAGCTTCCCATAAACCGCCTCCTGCTCGGGGCGGGGGGTCTTCCAATCGGCTTCCAAGTTGCCGTCAGGAGCCTGTCCGGGGAGGTAACCCCATGCCCACCAGTCGGTGGAAACCGCTTGTCCCCCTGCAGGAATATGCAAACCATCCGGCCCAGTGCCATTCAGGTACGGCACGATCGTTTCCGCCCAGGCCTTGGCTTGATCACTGACCATCGACGAACCCATCTCGCCGACGAAAATCGGTCCCACGTTCTCGTTGTAAATCCAACCCCACTCCTCGTTCATCCGTTGGATCAAGCCGGGGCCGCTGTTGACCTTCTGGCCGCTGATCTCGCCGGGATATTCGTGCACCGAGTAAACCAGCTTGTGTGGCGCTGCTAATGTCAGCGGATATTTGTGGACCCCCCGGCAATCGCTGTTGGGCGGTTCGACGATGATCAGCTTGGCGGGATCGATCGCCAGGACCGCGTTGCCAACGCGAGTATACATCGAGGCGATATCGCGGTCGGAGCCGCCGCCCCACACGCTCATGCGCCGCCACTTCAGCGGTTCGTTACGCAGATCGTAACCGATAACCGTCGGGTTGCCGAGGTAGTGCCGAGCGACGAATTGCCAGTCGGCGAGGAACTTTGCGTCGGTGACGGTGCCGGGGTTGCCGCCCCCGTCGGTCCCGTCGGAGCTGCCGCCCACGTCGTACCACAAGCCATTTTTCTGCTGCGCACCCCGGTTGTCCTGTTCGCTGTGACCGGCTTCGTTGGTGTGGTTATCCAGGATCAGGCGCAATCCCGCCTTGCTCGCCGCGTCCGCGATGCGGTCGATCCCGGCGATGTCTTGGTCCTTGGTCGCGTTGACCCAGGAAAGCCGGATACAGTTAAAGCCCAGCTTCGCCATCAGGGCCGTCTGGTGTTCCAGCGCGATTTTTGTCGTTCACCTGGTTCCAGCCGACGCAGGCCAGCCTGACAGGCCGTCCACCCTGGTCGACAATCTGATTACCCCTGGTGCTGAGGTCGCCGGGTGGCAGCAAGGTCTGCAATGTCCCCTGCCCGGACGCGGCTGAGGCCAACAGGAGGCCGCCCAATATCAGTGCGAAAAAATATTGCATTCCATCCGATCTTTATTCGCCTCGGCCTGCCTGGTTGCCTCGTCTGCCGCTCGCCTTGACGCGGCCACGGAACCTGCCAGCCCGTGGTCCTCAAACGCCGAAGCGATGAAACCAGGTCAGCATGCGCTTCCACGCATCCTCCGCGTCTGCCTGCCGATAGCTTGGCCTGTAGTCGGCGTGAAAGCCGTGCGGCGCGTCGGGATAGATCACGATGTAAATGATCTTGTGTGCGGCCTTTGCCTTGGCTCCGCCTGCCTCACGGACTCGACCGGGATGCCCTGATCCTGGCCGCCATACAGACCCAGCAGCGGACATTCGATTTGCCCGGCGATATCGAGCACAGTTTGAGGCTGGATTGGTGAAGGTTCACCCCCGATTGGGCCATAAAAAGCGACCGCTGCCTTCAGTCGGGGGTTGTGCGCGGCATACAGCCACGTCTGCCGTCCGCCGCGGCAAAAACCCACGACGCCGAGGCGTGTCGCGCTGCCGTCGTGTTGCTGCGCCCACGCAGCGGTGGAATCCAGGTCCGACATATATTGGGCGTCAGGCGCCTTCCGGATCACCTCGCTGAGGATCTGCTTCACATCGGTCATCTTCGAGAGATCGCCGATACGGGCGTAATACTCGGTCGCCACCGCGAGATAGCCAGCTTTTGCGAGCCGCCGGCACACGTCCTTGATGTATTCGTGGACGCCGAAGATCTCTTCGTTGACCAGGATAACGGGGAAAGGCCCCGTGCGGGCCGGTTTGGCATAATAGGCCGGCAGGTTGCCGTCCGTAGTCGGGATTTCAGTCGCGCCGGCCTCGATACCAGTCTCGTCGGTGTGGATCGCCTGCGCCTCCACACGCTGGGTGGCCAGAGTGAAGCCACTGATCAGCCCGGTCATCAGCATACCGCGGCGGGCGAACGGATAATTCCGGAGACCTCCGATCTCAGTCACGTCGGTCATGTCCGCCCCGGCAGGGGAACGAGCGCACGCCGCCGCCCCGAAACCCCGGCCCCGCGATGGGACTGATCCCACATGAAGTGCTACCTCATGGCCGTTTGAAGATTCTCATCGAACTTCGCCAGGAATCCTTGCGTCGTCATCCACGGCTGATCCGGGCCGATCAAGACGGACAGATCGCGGGTCATGTGCCCGGCCTCCACCGTTTCGATACAGACCTTTTCCAGCGTCTCGGCGAAGGCGGTCACGTCGGGGGTGTTGTCGAACTTGCCGCGATAGATCAGGCCGCGGGTCCACGCGAAGATCGACGCGATCGGGTTGGTGGAGGTTTCTTTGCCCTGCTGGTGCTGACGATAGTGCCGCGTAACCGTGCCGTGGGCCGCCTCGGCTTCCACTTTCGTACCATCGGGACTTAACAGCACCGATGTCATCAGGCCCAGCGACCCAAAACCCTGCGCCACGGTATCGGACTGCACGTCCCCGTCATAGTTCTTGCAGGCCCAGACGTAATCGCCGTTCCACTTCAACGCACAGGCGACCATGTCGTCGATTAGGCGGTGCTCGTAAGTCAGTCCGGCTTTGTCGAACTTCGATTTGAACTCGGTCTGGTAGATCGTCTCGAAGATATCCTTGAAGAAGCCGTCGTAGGTTTTCAGGATCGTGTTCTTGGTCGAGAAATACAGCGGCCAGCCGCGCATCAGCGCGTAGTTGAAACTGGCGCGGGCGAATCCTTCGATGGACACGCGCGTGTTGTGCATGGACATCGCGACGCCACCGCCCTCAGTGAACCGGTGGACGTCAAGCGTCTGCACCGGCCCTCCGTCGGCGGGCTGGTAGCTCATGGTAACCGTACCTGGCCCAGGCACTTTTAATTCCACAGCGCGGTAGACGTCACCGTAGGCATGGCGGCCGATGACGATCGGATGTGTCCAGTGCGGCACCAGGCGCGGAACGTTCTGGCATATGATCGGTTCGCGGAAGATCGTTCCATCCAAAATGTTGCGTAAAGTACCATTCGGACTGCGATACATCCGCTTGAGTCGGAATTCCTCTACCCGAGCCTCGTCCGGAGTGATGGTCGCGCATTTCACCCCAACGCCATACTGGGCGATGGCATTGGCCGCATCAACCGTTACCTGATCGTCGGTCTGATCGCGGTATTCAATCCCTAAATCGTAATATTTCAGATCAATATCGAGATACGGAAGGATGAGCTTTTCCTTGATGAAACCCCAGATAATGCGGGTCATCTCGTCCCCGTCCAACTCGACGACCGGAGTCTTGACCTTAATCTTTGCCATAATATCCTCTCGGCGGAACGCAGCCGGAGCCGATTCCCCGGTCTTCCGAAACGGTCGGACAATCGCACCCCACGCCTATCAGGGCAAGCCGGAATGGGGATGCGTGACGGTCACCCGATTGGGATTGGCGAGGCGGGCACCGCGCGAAAAGACGCCGTTTTCGGCATATGATCTGGACAGGGGATGGAACACCGAGCGCCACGTCTGGACGTGGCGTCCTGACGCTCGTATCGCGTTAACAGTTTTGCGCTTCCACCTCTTCCGGCTCTGCCCGTGGGAGCAAGATGGTGAACGTCGTCCCCTCGCCCACCACGCTGTGCACCCGCACACTGCCACCCGACTGGCGCACGAAACCATAAACCTGAGCCAATCCTAGCCCGGTTCCCTTGCCAATGTCCTTGGTCGTGAAGAACGGTTCGAACAACCTCGCCTGCACTGCTTCCGACATCCCGGTGCCGGTGTCCTGGACCGAGAGCACGGAATATCCGCCGGCCGATAAATCGGGTTCAGTGTCGGGGATGCAAAAATTGCCGGTGGCAATCCTCAACGTCCCGCCGCCCGGCATCGCGTCCCTGGCATTGATCGCCAAGTTGAGCAGTGCCGTCTGTACCTGGTTCGCGTCCGCCATCACTGGCCAGGCGTCCGATGTCAGATCATAGATCAGACGAACCTGCGCCCCGACGCTCCGTTCCAACAACTCCTTCATATCATTCACCAGAGCGTTCAGCGGTAGATATTCCACCTGCAGATTCTGCTTGCGGGCGAATGCCATAAGCTGAGCGATCAGTTTGGCGCCCCGCTGTGCAGCGCTGATCGAACTGTCGATCAGCCGTAGGCTTCTGGGATCCTCGATGCGGCGCCGGGTAACTTCAAGGCCACCCAAGATCGCCGTTAGAAGATTGTTGAAATCGTGCGCGATGCCGCCGGTAAGCTGGCCCAACGCCTCCATTTTTTGGAGCTGGCGGATTTGCTCGCTTGCCCGTTCGCGTTCGGTGATCTCGGCCCGCAGCTTTTCATTGGCCTCCGCCAGATCGCGAGTGCGTTTGGCGACCCGGTCTTCAAGCTCCGCGTTCAGGGCCTCCAGTGCGTCTCGCGCCGCCTTCTCGGCCGATCGGTCGTACAAAATCTTGAGAAATCCAGCCACCTCGCCACGCCTGTCGCGGAGTGCCACCATCCGGCCACTGCTCCAGAAACGGGAGCCCTCGCGGCGCCGGTGCCAACGCTCGGCATGCACACTGATGCCTTGAAAAGCGGCTCGCATCTCCGCGGTGGGGACATCCGCGATGATGTCGTCCGCTGTGAAGATGCGAGCGCAAGGCTCGCCGAGGATGTCTTCCGGGAGATACCCTAGGATCGCCTGTGCGCCGGAGTTCCAACTGGTGATCCGGCCGTCCAGTCCGCAGGTGAATATCGCGTAATCGATCGCACTCTCGACGATCATACGATAGCGCTCACTGGATTCTTGCGCCTGAGCTTCCGCGTGACGCAACCGCAGCATCGCCCGAGTGACGGCGATCAATTCCATCGGCTCGACCGGCGTCGTCAGGTAGCAATCCGCGCCGCTCTCCAGCCCTATCACTTTCTCAGCCGCTGAGGTGGCGGTAGCGGAAATCTGAATGACGATGATGTCTGGCCAATCCGCCTTGATCCGCCTGCAAACCTCCAAACCGCCCACGTCGGGCAAATTGACGTCGAGCAAAACCAACAGCGGTTGCCGCTCGGCGATCAAGGCGAGGGCGGCGGTCCCGGTCTCCGCCTCGATCACTTCCATCTCGCCGAGCAGCAGCGAGCGTGTCTTAACGTACCGGTTTGCCGCGTCGTCATCGACGTTCAGGACGAGCGGGCGCGTCCGGGCGGCCGGGATCACGTTCACTTCAATGGCTCCGGCATTTCGACCGGCAAGTCGGCCGGCCAAATATCGCCCAGCGTGCGCTGCATTAACTCCCGTGTCAGTGTCGCCTTCGACAGAATTGCCCGAGCATGATTCAGCCGGCCGCGCTGCTGCTGGGTTAGCACCGATGAAGTGCATACGATCACAGGAAGTCCGGCGGTAGCGGGATCAGCATGGAGGCGGTCCATTACGTCGAATCCATCAATATCGGGTAGCCGGAGATCCAGCAGCACAACATCGGGCTGCCACGCCCGCGCCAGCCTGAGGCCGTCGGCGCCTGTCTCGGCCTCCTGGACGCGAACTGGCTCGAACCCCGCGAGCATCTGGCGCAACACATATCGGGATGTCTCTTCATCATCTATCAGTAAAACGCCGCGCGACTGGCTCGGTTGAGACACGACCGCAGGAGCAAGCGTGGAAACCTGTCCCAGCGACATAGGAATAGATAAGGTAAAGGTGGAACCTCTGCCGGGCGTGCTTCGCAGTGTCAGGGTACCCCCGAGGAGCTCCGCCAGGCGGCGGGACAGCGGCAGGCCGAGACCAGTACCCTTCGCTCGATATTGCAGCGTATTGGCGACCTGAGAGAACTCCTGAAATACCAACTCTTGGTCTTCGGCCGCGATGCCGATCCCGGTGTCCAAAACCTCAAGGTGGCATTGCCGTGTTTCGCTATCGAAAGCCGCGGCCACCCGAACTTCGCCGCGTTCGGTGAATTTGAGCGCGTTAGAGATCAGATTTCGAAGGATCTGGGCCAGCTTGGCCTCATCGCTACACAACGGCGGACAATCGGCGCAATCCTCGAAGATCAAGTCCACCGCGTCGTTCTGCTGCAGCGGCTTCATTACGCCCCGTAGTGCGCCAAACAACTCGCCTATGGTAAAGTATCCCGGACGGATCTCCAGTTTGCCGGCTTCCACCTTGGCCAAGTCAAGCAGGTCGTTGACCAGTTCGGTTAAACTCTCGGCAGAGCGGCGAATATAGGTGACCTGGCGTTCCTGCTCCAACGTCAACGGCCCGTCCGTGCGGTCCATCAGCAGCCGCGACAGCGCCAGTATCGAGTTCAACGGCGTGCGGAATTCGTGGCTCATGTTCGACAGGAAGCGTGATTTCAGCTCGCTGGCCCGGCGCAACTGCTCCGCTCGCTCATCCAGTTCAGCGTAGAGCGCGACGACGCCGCGATTAGTATCCTCCAACTCGGTATTGAGCCGCACAAGTTCGTCCTGGCGAGTGCGAAGTTCCGTCAGGCTGGTAATCAGTTCGGTATTCTGGGTAAGCAACTCGGCGGCGGGATTGAGGGCAACGCCAGTGCCCAGAGCCCCGACGATGCGGGCGACATCGGCCGAGGAGACGACGGCGCCTTCCGGCAGACGCCGCGACAGCGTCACGACGGTGCCGGCCGGTTGGCTGGCGATGGTAAAATCGTCCACCAGCCGGCGGGCTCCAATAATACCCTGGCCGGCGGTGCGCCCTTCCAAAACAGCGTCGAGATCGGCTATTCCGGGCCCGCGATCCGTGACCCGGACACATACGGCCAAGGGCTCCGATCGGGTGATCGTGAAGTCGATCCGGCCGCCCCCGGCATAGGCGAGTGCATTTCGAGAGATCTCCGAAACCGAGGCTGCTAGCCGGGTTTGGCTGGACGCGTCCAACCCGGCCAGCGAGGCTACCTGCCGAGCACGATGGCGTGCCACGACAATATCTTCGGGTTGGGCCAGGGCAACGGTCAGCAGCGGCCATTCCATCGGGTCAGCCCTTCCACACGACCACGGACGCATCGTCCCTGCCGCGCGCATGGTCACGATACAGCACGCCGGCGATCAGCAGTGGATCCAACTCGAACAATCCCGGGTGACTTTCGGGCGACCAAGATGTCGCGAGGCCGTCCGAATACATTACCAGAACGGGACGGTTGTAAAGCGGATAGCGAAAGTCCTGGAGTCGGCCGGCGGTGTGACCGGCGGTCCCACTATGAGACACCATGCGGCGGACGCCGCCGGTGTCGCAGATGAAGCCCGCGATGTTGCCGATGCCGCTATAGGTCACCTGCCTGGCTACAGGATCGATCGACGCGACCGCCACGGCAGCGCCGCGCGTCGCGCGCAATCCGGCATGCAGAGTGGCCAAGATCGCCGCTGGGCCGGCGACAGCCTGTTTGCGGAACAATCGAGCGGCCTCGCCGGAGGCCGCGGCCGCTTGCGGGCCGTGGCCGAGACCGTCCGCCAGCATGACCTCGACATTGCCGGCCGGCCGGCCGACGATCGCGGCGGTGTCGCCGCAAACGGTTTCTCCGATCTTTGGCACGCAAAGGGACGCGATATTTGGCGTCGCGACATGGCCGGCCTTCCCGCCCATGCGCACGAGCACGGCGGTGCCACTGCCCGCGCCCTTTTGGGGTGTCGAATGAAACAATATCTCATGTGCCAGCCGATTGATTGCCCCTAGCCCATTCCCGCTGGTCCCACCGGTGGAATAGCCGTCACGCAGACAGGCGGCGACATCTGCGATGCCGGGGCCGCGATCCAGCGCCATGATCTCGATCCCTGCGTCACGTTGCTGGTCGGCCCCGGCGAGGATTTCACCGCCACCGCCATGACGCACGAGGTTCTGTGCCAGTTCGGTTACCACGATGGCGACGCGGCCCGCGTTGGTTTCATCGTAACCGAGCAGTGCGGTCAGGGCGCCGATGCGTCGGCGCGCGTTGGCGACGTCGGTTGGATCACGGACGGAGATGGCTTCCATGGCGCTACTTCCAACGCGCGACGGTGACCCTGGTGCCTTCCCCAGGTGTCGACACGATCGCGAACTCGTTGCACAGGCGCCGAGCACCCCCCAGCCCTAGTCCCATACCTTTTCCGCTGGTGTAGCCGTCTTTCAACGCCATTTCGATGTCCACGATACCCGGCCCTTGATCCTCGAACACGATCCTCACGCCGCGTCGGGCGCCGTTCTGCACGATCTCCATGATCGCGTGACCGCCCTTGCCGTAGTCCAGCGTGTTGCGGGCCAGTTCGCTGGCCGCGGTGACGATCTTGGTCTGATCCACCAGTCCCAGCCCCGCGTCGATCGCGAAGCGGCGCACTTCCTGGCGAACCCGCACCACGTCCTCACCGGCGCGGATCGGCACGGTGCTACGGGTCACCCGCTTCCTCGTTCCCTTCAATTGCACCGGCGTCGGCGATCCGGTTCCTGATCATGGCCATGCCACGTTCCGCATTTAGCGCGGTCCTCACCCCCGGGAGCGACAGACCAAGTTCCACCAGAGTGATGGCAACGGCGGGGCGCATGCCGACGACCACGGTGTCGGCATCCAAAACCTTGGCGATCATGGCGATGTTGGCCAATGTGCGGCCGATGAAACTATCGACGATCTCCAGCGCGGAGATGTCGATCAGCACGCCCTTGGCGCTGTGGTCGACGATCCGCGCGGTCAGGTCTTCCTCAAGTGCCATGGCGAGACGGTCGTGCATGTCGACCTGGATGGTGACGAGCAACGCCTCGCCCAGCTTCAGAATGGGAATGCGATCCATAAGCTGCGCCTCACCCCGGTTCGGTCGGGACCGCGCGCCGCTGATTGACCACCACCTTGCCCAGGCGGCGGAGCGCCAGCGCAAAAGCGTCCGACAGGTTGGCCTTAGAAATGACGTTCAATTCAACACCGAGGTGCACCATTGTCTGTGCAATCTGCGGCCTGATGCCACTGATGATGCAGTCCGCGCCCATCAGCCGGGCGGCGGCAACCGTCTTAAGCAGATGCTGTGCAACGAGAGTGTCAACGGTCGGAACACCAGTGATGTCGATGATGGCGATGTCCGCTTCGTAGCGAACGATACTTTCCAGCAAATTCTCCATCACCACCTGAGTGCGGGCGGAATTGAGTGTGCCAATCAAGGGGAGCGCCAAGACGCCCTGCCACAGCTTCACCACTGGCGTCGAAAGTTCCGCGATTTCCGTCTGCTGGCGGATGATCACCTCCTCCCGTGCCCGTTGATACGCCTCCATCATGAACAGACCGAGGGCGTCGATCAGTTCGCTGCTCGTCAGCGTCTCGGCGGTCAGACGTTCCGGTTCGGCGGCCAGGGCGGCGCCCAACCGGGCAAATAAAGGCTGCTTCAGCGATAGAATGAATTTAGCCGTCTCGGTGGGCGAAAATCCCGCAAGTGCCCGGGTCCGCGAGAGGTCAGCCAGGATCTCTCGCAGCGGCGCGAACGAAGGCCCGTCGGTATCGGTGACATTGCCGTCCCGGCAGGCTTGCGCCAATCTCTTGACGATGCTGTTACACTGGCTCTCCAGCTCGGGCGCCCTCAACCTCGGGTCGGGCGATGCGTTCAGCTTGGCGAGCCAATCGGCGATAAGGGATGTCGCCGATTCCGACATGATCGCCGGAAGGCGAGACGCTGGAGATTTGGCCATAATTGTGCGGAATCCTACTCGAGGCTGTACGAAACTACGGGATCAGGTGGAAATAGCCAGTGCCCCCGGAACGCGTCTCACGCGAGCGTGCACCTAGTGGTTCAAATCAGACGGATGGTACCGTCCGTTTTGAACCCTGGTCTCTGATTTTGTGGGCCGATTCACCCGACCGCATGGGATGCTTCTGTCGGGATCGGACCACTAGATGCCAGTTTTCGCACGATTCTTTCGGTGCAGACAGAACTAAGGGAGAGGATCGCTGATGACTCACCCCAACAATCGTTACGACATGACTGTAGCCCGAACGCATGGCCGGCCGGGACGCGAAATCCGGCCTCGCAGCCTGACCGTCGACATTCATTCCCATGTTTTGGTCCCCGCCGCGGCCGCGTATGTTGGTCCGCACCAGACGCCGGACCCACGGACAGCCCTCTATTCCGAAGACACGCGTATCCTCGCCCGCCAGCAAGATGAGGACCGGACGCCGAACCTCGTGGACCGTGCGCTGCGAATGCGCGATTTTGACGTCATGGGGGTGGATGCGCAGGTGATCAGCCCGGCCCCGGCGCAGTGTTACTACAACGTGCCGGCCGAGGTCGGCATCGAGGCGGCGCGTATGGTTAACGAGGGCGTGGCGGCGATTGCGGCCCGGATGCCGGATCGTATTCCTGCCGCCATGGGGTCTGTGCCTCTGCAGGCCGGCGGTGGGGCGGCAGCGTCCGAACTGGAATATGCCGTGAAGACGCTGGGCCTCAAAGGCGTGGAGGTGCTGGCGCATGTTGGCGAGCTGGAACTGTCCGATCCATCCTTCGAGCCATTCTGGGACAAGGCCGAAGCGCTTGGTGCCGTGGTGTTCATTCACCCGAGCGGCTTCACCGAACCGCGACGCTTCTGCCGATTCTACTTCAGCAACGTCATCGGCAACCCCTTGGACACCACCATGGCGCTGCATCATCTGATCTTTGATGGGGTGCTGGAGCGGTATCCCGGCCTGAAGATCATCGCCTCCCATGGCGGCGGGTATCTGCCCGCGTATTCGGGCCGGATCGATCACGCATGGGGGGCGCGCAGCGACGCGCGCGGAGCGCTGCCGAAGCCGCCAACTTTCTATCTGAAGAAAATCTACTTCGACACGATCGTTTTCACCCCAGACCAGTTGGAAGCCTTGGTCAAACTATTTGGCGTGGACAAGATCCTGCTCGGGACGGATTATCCATACGACATGGGGGAATACGACCCGCTCGGTCATATCGCCTCTGTCGCCTCATTCACCGAAGCCGACCGGGCAGCCATCGCCGGGGGGAATGCGAAGGCTTTGTTCGGCTTGTGAGACGTTTGTTGACGCCCCCGCCGCGCTGCACGATCCTCGATGCCTGATCCGCGTTGAAACGGGGAGGCAGCCAGGGAGAGCGTCGTGGTCCACGTCGAACCGATTGAGCACGTCAGTGCCGACGAGTTGAGGGCATCGCAGTTAATCCGGCTACGCGACACTGTGCGCCACGCCTACGACCGCGTTCCATATTACCGGGCCCGCTTCGATGCGGCGGGCATTCACCCCGACGACCTTCAGCGGCTGGAAGATTTTTCGAGGTTTCCGCTAACCACGAAGGAGGACCTGCGGCAGAATTATCCGTTCGGCATGTTCGCCGTCCCCATGGATGACATCGTTCGCATCCATGCCTCCAGCGGCACCACCGGCAAGCCCACGGTCGTCGGCTACACAAAGAACGACATCGAGACTTGGTCGGTCTTAATGGCTCGGTCGATCCGAGCGGCGGGGGGACGTGCATCGGACAAGATCCACATCGCGTACGGCTATGGCCTGTTCACCGGCGGCCTGGGCGCTCACTACGGCGGCGAGCATCTCGGCGCGGCGGTAATTCCGGTTAGCGGCGGGTTCACTGAACGGCAGGTACAGATCATCAACGATTTCAAACCGGATATCATCATGGTGACGCCGTCATATATGCTGGCGATCGCCGATGAGTTCGACCGGCAGGGGATCGACGGGTCAGCGTGCAGTCTGCGGCTTGGGATATTCGGGGCCGAACCGTGGGGCGAAGGGATGCGCAATGAACTTGAAAGGCGCATGGGGCTAGAAGCACTGGATATCTATGGTCTGTCGGAAGTGATGGGCCCGGGAATTGCGCAGGAATGCGCGGATTCGAAAGGCGCACTGACGCTTTGGGAGGACCATTTCTTTCCAGAGATAATCGACCCCGGATCGGGCATACCGGTTCCCGACGGGCATGCTGGCGAACTCGTCCTGACCACGCTCACCAAGGAGGGCATGCCTGTCATCCGCTATCGCACCCGCGATTTGACGCGGTTGCTGCCCCCGACAACGCGCGCCATGAGGAGGATCGACCGTATCAGCGGACGTAGCGACGACATGCTGATTATTCGCGGCGTCAACGTGTTTCCCTCCAATATCGAGGCGGTCCTGGCGAAGGAAGACCGGCTCGCCCCACATTATCTGCTGGAATTGCGCCGGCCCGGAAGTTTGGATGAGCTGGATGTCGTCGTAGAAACCCGCGCGGGTTTGGCCGGCAAACTGAGTGGCACGGACATGGCGGCCCTCGAACGGCACGCGGAACATCTAATAAAATCGTTCGTCGGCATAACGACGAGGGTGAGGGTGGTCGAACCGGGGACGCTCGAACGCTCGCAGGGCAAGGCGAAACGTGTCCTCGATCTACGGCCGAAGGATTGACGCTTATGCAACCGAGCTTCGACGACCGCCCGGCGCGCGACCGCTTCCTGCGGGAGAATGTCGAGGCGGTCTATCACAACCTGACTGATGGGCTGAGCCGGTTCGTGCATGTTGAAGACCTCGTTCGTGATGCCGCCGAAGCCTATCCGGGGCTGGTACCGACGCGGGAACAGCTTGCCGCCGAGAGCGGGCGTCCGCTGAAGGACAAGGAAGGGTGGGAGACCGACCAAAGCCTGCTGCTCGCGCATGTTCTGGCTGATCCGCGCTGCGGGACGCATCTATGTCATGCGATGCTGCTGCCTCGCCCGGAGACGGCGGCGGCGCTGGCTACTCTGGCGGCTCAGGGGTTTCTGGATCTTGGGCCCGTGCGCCTCGAACGGCATGGCCGCGCGGTGCATTTGCTGAGCTCCAATCCACGCTATCTGAATGCGGAAGACCAGGGTACGATCGATGCGATGGAGATCGGCGTCGATGTCGCCACGCTAGACCCCGGGACGGAAATAGCGGTGCTCCGCGGACAGCCGGTGGAGCACGCCAAGTATACCGGACGCCGCCTCTTCGGGGCCGGTATTAACCTCACACACCTTTATCACGGAAAGATCCCATATCTTTGGTATCTGCAACGCGAACTAGGCTTCGTGCACAAGTATCTGCGCGGTATCGCCACGCCCGATTTGCTGCCCGACGACGTGAATGGAGCCGGCATCGAGAAGCCCTGGATTGCAGCCGTCGAGGGATTTGCGATCGGCGGTCATTGCCAGATTCTACTGACCATGGACTATGTCCTGGCAACCGATGACGCCTTCCTGTCGTTGCCTGCTCGCAAGGAGGGTATTATTCCCGGGGCGGCGAACCTGAGACTTCCGCGGTTCACCGGCGACCGTCTCGCGCGGCAGTTGATCCAGGCCGAACGGCGCCTGCAATGCGACAGTGCTGAAGGCCGCCTGATCTGTGATGAGATCGTTTCTGTCACGGACATGGATGCGGCGATCGATCGCACGGTGTCGATGTTGACAAGCGCTGGCGCTGTCGGTGCGATTGCCAACCGTCGGGCCTTCCGAGTTGCGGTCGAGCCCTTGGATGTTTTTCGCCGATACTGCGCCGTTTATGCTCGGGAACAGGCACTGTGCCATTTTAGTCAGGGCCTGATCCGCAATCTGGAGGATAGCTGGGGAGCCGGAAGCCGGAAGGTTTAGCAGCACTCGACAGAGAGTAAGCGGAAACGGTCAGGAAATGTTAGCCAGTGCCACTCCAACGTGGAAGACGCTTGTGGCGGCCTGCCTCATACGCCCGCTCTGCTCGGCAATTCCACTACCCCTGAGCCCACCACCGACAATTCTCCATCCTGGTTGTGTGCAGACTGTTCGATCTCGACTAGATGCCGACCCTCCTCCTGGAACGTCCGGACTACGTTACCGTCGATGAACAGCAGGTCGCCTTCCGGATTGTGCCGGCGGATCTTGCAGGACGCGCGTCGCAGAAAACCGTCGTCGCCCATCCAGTTCGTCAGATGGTGGGTTAGCCAGGAGCAGCGCTCCGGGCCGTAGTCGTAAGCGCCCGGCGCCCCAACCATCAAGGCAAACTCCGGCTCCCAATGTACCCGCTCGGGGCAATCCGGGATGCCGAAACGATTGGCGATCCCGAGGCCTGGATGGTTACTGACCTGCCTCCAGGCCAGCTTGTTGGCGCGGATATAAAGCCCTCCCCAACCCTGTGCGAAGGCAATGAAGCCGGTTACCGTCATCGGCCCCTTCGCCATGGTCGGCACCGCATCGCCGACTGCCACGTCCTCCCAATACCGTGGCGCAGAACCACGAATTTGTTCGGCTTCATAATGCTTATAGAGACGTTCAAGGTCGTCTTCACTATAGACACGCTGCGGCCGAGCGCGGACTTCGGTGTATTTGGTGCCCTGCTCGCGCGCCAGGTCGCGATCGGTGCGGAAGCACCAGCTATCGGCCTCGGCAACCAGGTCGCCATCGGGATTGAAAAAGTTGACATGGTAGATCTGTTGGATTGCCCGGCCGGCGAATTTTGTGTCGTGCTCGATCAGATCCTTCAGCCACGCTTCCGTGGTAATTTCCTGATTGCGAAAGACTGGTTTGTGCCAAGCCCAGTCGGCGCCTGCCCACATCGCATGCACACCCGGAATCCCGCCCACGTATCCGGAAACGATTCGGCTGGTGGCGAACAGGAAACTCGGCAACGCCACGATGCCGCCGAAACGCGATCGCGCGGCGTACGCTGGATCGCACCACAGCGGGTTGTCGTCGCCTATGCCATGAGCGTAGTGACGGATGTTGTCGCGCGTCGCTTCATGGCACCACGGTTCAAGCGTATTCTCGATCCGCACGTTCTTGCGGGCCCGCAATGCATCGAGCGCCTCATTGGTTATCTTCGGAAAGTACCGCGTGGTTTCGGCGCTCATGTGTGCTCCGTTGATCCGGACGAGGTGGCTTCCTGGTCCCGCAGGGCCCTGCGATTGATTTTCCCGGCCGGCGTTCTGGGCAGTTCGGAGACGAAACCAATGAGGCGAGGGTATTCGTGCTGGCTGAGCCTCGTGCGTACGAACGCCTGAATGTCGCTGATAGCGGCTGCATCGGTTGTATGGCCAGGGGCCGGCACGACGAACGCCTTTACCACAAGCCCTCGCAACGCGTCGGATACGCCGATCACCGCGGCCGCCTGGACGGCTGGATGCCCCATTAGTGCGTCCTCGATCTCAACCGCGCTCATGGTCCAGCCCGCCGAGATTATGACATCATCGGCTCGACCGGCATGATAGAAATAGCCGTCGGCACCGATCCGGCCTCGATCCTTCGTGGGAAACCAAGCGCCGTGGCGACGCACCTTGATCTCGCCAAGCTCGTCTGGGTGACACCTAGACCCGTCGGGCCGTTGCACTTCGACATCAACGCCGGGAACCGGCCGGCCGAGCGATCCGTTCTTGATCGGGAAGTCCGGGGCGCCGGGGTAATTGGCGAGAACGACGCCAACTTCGGTGGTTCCGTACATACTGCACAGCGGTACACCGAAGGCCGCCTGAATGAACGAAGCAGTCTCTGGGTCGATGGGTTCGCCAGTAAACGAAAGCTTGTGCAGGACCCTGCGGTAATCCTCGATGCGGCCTGTATTCTTCATCATCCGATAATGGGTGGCGGCCGCTGACAAATTTGTGGTGCCATAATCCTGCAGCGCCTTGAGAAGACGGTCCGCGTCGAATTTGCCGGCGTAGGCGCCGGTCTCGATTCCCAATGCCAATGGAGCCAGTGTGCCGTGCCACAGGCCGTGGCCCCAAGCGGGCGAGGACGGGCAGAAGAACCGATCGCCGGGCCGCACGCCGGTGCCATATAGCGCCGCGTTCATCACCACGACGATTGCACGGTGGGTGTGCTTGATGGCATCCGGCATCTCACGCGTAGTGCCCGACGTGTACTGAAAGATCGCCATATCGGTCGGCGCGGTTCGCGGTTCATAATGGTCCGGAAACGCCTCCAGCGCGGCGATGAACGCGTGATCTGCCGCCAGTATGCGCGGGGCGGCAAGAGCGGCAAGCTCCGCTGCTTTTTCCGGTGTGGTCAACAGCAGGGACGGCGCACAGTCATTGATGCGTAGCCGGACGCCGTCGGGGCCAAATAATGTGAACAAGGGCACCGCCACGGCGCCTCGCTTCATAGTTCCGAACAATGCCGCGTAGAACGGCAGGGACGGTTCCAGCATGATGCCCA
Organism: uncultured Alphaproteobacteria bacterium; assembly: GCA_963772355.1. Classification (GTDB taxonomy): domain Bacteria; phylum Pseudomonadota; class Alphaproteobacteria; order Acetobacterales; family Acetobacteraceae; genus Rhodopila. Next base: position 16,895 of record CAVYXX010000107.1, read on the forward strand.
CTCGATCGCCGGGCCCTACCCCGGTGGCGTCCAGCCAATGCGCGAAGCGGGATGACCAAGCCGACAGATCGGCAAAGGTTATGGTTTCATCCGCCCCGGAAGCATGCGCGATACGCAAGGCGACCCGACCTGGGCTGGCGTAGCGGTCAACACATTCATGGCCGATGTTCAGGCTTCCGCGATTGCCATCGAAAAGTTCCCACAGCCGGGCGGTCGAGAACAGGCGATGAGCATCCGCGTACGTCGTGTAGTCGGTCAGCTTCGGCATCGCGCTCGTTCCAGATACAACCCCCGGTACACTTCAGCCCAGTAAGAGCCGCGTTAATGCTAGCAACCAGAGATAACCATTGCCGGCAGGACGACCCCGATCATAGGCGAGCAGCTCCCGAACCGCCGGGTCGCTCGTCTCCACTGCAATGTCGAGTTCTCGGATCTAGATTGCCCGCGCGGTAGATCATCCCTGATGATCCGAGCCAGTCTGCGGCGCGGGTGAGGGCGTCCTAACGCGCATACCCGCGGTGACGCCGATCGGCGGATTAAGGATGAGCCGATCGCCCGCTTTCAAACCGGCGCGCACGTTGACGGTGGCGCCGTTATCGGCGGCAACGTCGAGATGCCGGATCTGCGCCACGCCGTTCTCTTCAACTGCGGCCTGCAACCCGTCCTTGTCGAAGATGATAGCCTGCGACGGTACAGCGATGACCGGCTGGGGTTGCAACTCGTCCAGCCGCACGACGGTATACATTCCCGGTGCAAGGGCGCCGTCCTTATTGTCGACATCGACCTCGGCGAGCACCGTCCGCGTGGCGTCCTGCAGTGCGCTGGCATTGCGCGCGAGCCGGCCGTGGAACACCCGACCAGACAATTCCGGGACCGTCACATCGGCCTGCTGGCCATCCTTGAGGCCAAAATAATCATTCTGCGGGACGTAGATCTGCACCCGCAGAACATCGGTATGGGCGATCGAGAACAGCGGCGTTCCGCTGCTCGCATTGGCGGTGACCAAGCTGCCAACATCGATCTGCCGGGTCGTGATCACGCCATCGAACGGCGCGACCACGCGCTCGAACCCAGTCAATTGTTCCAATTGGTCGACCTGGGCCTGCTGCGCCTGCAGGTTGGCACGCGCCACCCCGACGGCGGCGACGCTGCCCGCGTAACTCAGCCGAGCCTCGTCGCCTCCCTGCTTGCTGGTCCAGCCGTCCTTCGTCAGTTGCGACTGACGGCCATTGGTCACCTTGGCAAGCTCCATGTTGACCTGCGACTGCGCCAGCGCAGCCTGCATCTGCGCTAGTTGCGCCCGCGCCTGGGCATACTGCTGATCGAGATCGGGCGCGGCGATCACGGCCAGCACGTCGCCGGCATGCACGCGACTGCCGATGTCCACGTTGCGATTGCTAATGTATCCAGTCGCGCGGGCGAACAGCGTTGCGGCATCGAACGCCTGGGTCGACCCGGTAAGCTCAATTCGCGGCGGTGTGCCCAGCAGCTTGAGGACCTCGGTGCGCACCACCGGCACGGCGTCACGTTCGCTCGTCAGTGTGGCGATCGCCTCGGCGTGACGTTCCGCCTCGCCCCACGCGCCAACACCGACCAACCCGGCCAAGACGGCCACGGCGGTAAGGCCGACCCATTGTGCTATGCGGCGACGATGCCGTTCCTGGTTTGGATCGGATGGTGGCGGCTGCTTCTGTTCGGCTGGCAGAACTTCGGATTGCCGCGGTGATATTTGGTCCATTGGTGTGCTCCGGGCCGCATCGATGGTGACAGCAGTTATATGTGTTTGCGTTCGAACTTGCCGAAGACGGAATATAGGTACGGAACGAACAGCAGTGTGGTGATGGTTCCGATGGCGACGCCGCCGATCACAGCCCGGGCGAGCACTGCGTTCTGCTCCTCGCCCGGACCGCCGATCGCCATCGGCAGCATGCCGACAATCATCGCCGCGGCGGTCATCAGCACCGGGCGCAGCCGGGTGGTGCCGGCGGATAGCGCGGCCTCAAACGCATCCATGCCGGCCTCGCGCTGTTCAAGTGCGAAGGTGACCAGCAGGATGGAGTTCGCCGAGGCAACGCCCACTGCCATGATTGCCCCCATCAGCGACGGCACGCTGAACATCGTCCCTGTGGCGAACAATAGCAGGATTATCCCGCTGCCCGCCCCAGGCAGCGCCAGGATGACCGCGAGCGGGTCAACGAAGCTTTGATAGTTGACCACCATCAGCGCGTAGACAAACACCGCGGCGAACAGCAGGCCGATAGTTAGATTGGTGAAGGCATGATCCATGCTGTCGATCTGACCGAGGATGACGATGCGATCAGCGGGGCCGAGCTTGCCTTGCATCTCCTGCACAACCTTCCGGATCGCCGCCGCGGTGCTGCCGAGATCGCGGTCCTGCACACTGGCATAGACGTCATAGACCGGCTGTATGTTGGCATGGTTGTAAACGGACTGCACCGGCACCCGCTGCGCCGTGGCAACGTTGCCCAGCAAATTCGGTACGACGTTGTTGCCGGACTGGGTGCCGGAGATCGGCGTATTGTCGATGTCCTGCTTGCTGGCGACACGATATTCCGGCGTCTGCACCGCGAAAAAGTACGGAATGCCGTTTTTCGGATCGGTCCAGAAATTGGGCGAAACCTGCTCCGACGAACTCAGGCTGATGTTCACGTCGTTGGCGACCGTGCTGACGTTGAGGCCGAGTTCCTGGGCGCGCGTGCGGTTGATCGTGTACTCGAACTCCGGCGCATCCAGCTCCTGCTGTATGTGCGCATCCACGATGCCCGGGATGGCGGCCATGCGTTTCTGCAGCTCCTTGGCGATAACCTGGTTGGCGGCGCGGTCGCGGCCTTGCACCCGCACGTCGATTTGGGAGGGCACGCCGAAATTCAGCACCTGTGTCGCCATGTCGGCCGGCTGGAAATAGAACGCTACGTCGGGGAACGCCACCGGCAGCTCGCGTCTCAGCTTCTTGACGTAGTCGGCGGTCGGGGCGTGGCCCTCGTTCAGTTGCACCATGATCTGGCCGTCGTTGACACCGATCGTGCTGCCGTCGGTGAAGGCCAGATTAAACAAACGCGCCGGCAGGCCGATATTGTCGAGCACCAGCCCAAGATCCGATTGCGGGATCTGCTGCCGGATGTTGTCCTCGACCGCGTGGAAGATTTGCTCGGTTCTTTCGATGCGGGTGCGCGCCTGGGCGCGGACATGCAATTCGATCAGCCCCGCGTCCACTGGCGGAAAGAAGTCGGAACCTACGAACAGCGATATCACTGCCGCGCAGGCCACTACTGAACCCCCGACGAGCGGTATCAGCACGCGCCTGCGCAGAATTCCGGCGAGCAGCCAGCCGTAGAAGTCGCGGAACCGGTCGAAACCGGCATTGAACCGCTCATGGATGCGTCCGAACCAGCCTTTCGGAGCGCCATGACTGGCATACTCCTTGCGCAGGAGCAGGCGAATGATGATCGGGGTCAGCGTGCGCGAGATGCCGTAGGAGGCCAGCATTGCAAACACCACCGCCATGGCGAGCGGGGTGAAGAGGTATTTCGACGCACCCTGCAGGAAGAACACGGAGACGAAGACGCAGCAAATCGCGAGCGTGGAGATCAGGGTCGGCACCGCGATGCCGGCCGCGCCCTCCAGCACGGCTGGCTCGAACGTCCGCCCCTCCTCCAGCAACCGGTGGGTGTTTTCGATCGTCACCGTCGAGTCGTCGACCAGAATGCCGACGGCAAGCGCAAGCCCGCCCAGGGTCATGGTATTGATGGTCTCGCCGAGCGCCGACATCACCGCTATCGAGGTGAGGATCGACAACGGGATCGACACCATCACCACAACGGTTGAGCGCCAGGAGCCGAGGAACAACAGGATCATCAGGGCGGTCAGGCCGGCGGCGATGGCGCCCTCACGCAGCACGCTGGTGATCGCGTTCTGCACGAACACCGACTGATCGAACAGCATGTGGATCTGCATGCCGGGGGGCGCGGCTTTTTGGATGGTGGGCAGCGCAGCTTTCACGTTCTTCACAACATCGAGCGTGGACGCGTCGCCGTTCTTGATGATTGTGAGCAGCACCGCTCGCTTGCCCTCGGCGTGCACGATGTTCGCCTGGGCCAACCAGGAATCCGCCACATGCGCCACGTCGGACAGATAGACCGTGGTGGGTCCGACCTGCTTGATCGTCAGATGCTGCAGCTCCGCGATCGACAGCGGCATCGCATCCACTCGTACGATGAACTGCTTGTCGCCCAATTTGGCGTCGCCCGCGGGCACAGTGAGGCTCTGGGCATTCACCGCGTTGACCACGTCGTTCGGTGTGACGCCGCGGGCGCGCAGCGCGTCCGGGTCGAGATAGACCATGATCTGGCGATACTTACCGCCGGCCGGGGTGGGCAGTGTGATGCCGGGAATTGGCGCCAGTTGCTGGCGTACCTGATACAGGCCGTAGTCATAAAGCTGCTGTTCGTTCAGCGTGTCTGAACTCAGGCTGAGCTGCAGGTACTGGAACCGACGATGCGTTATACTGGACGATGATCGGCGGCTGGACCCCCGTGGGCATCAGCGCTCGGATGGAGTTACTCGCCGAGACCAGTTGAGCGATCGCGAGACTAATGTTCACGTTCGGCTGGAAATATACTTTTTCGACCGCGATACCCTCCAGCGTCTGGCTTTCAATGTTGCGCACGTCGCTGACGCTCGCGCTGATCGAATACTCGCTGTAAGTCGTGATTCGCTGCTCCATCTCCGCCGGAGACAGCCCGGTATACTGCCAGATGACTGTTACCACCGGGATGTTGATGGCGGGGAAGATGTCCTTCGGCGTGACCAGGATTGCGCTGCAGCCGAGGAACAGCATGAGCCCAGCCAGCACATAGAATGTGTGCGGAAATCTGAGCGCAAAGCGGACTATACCCATCGAAAAAGCCCTTTAAATGGCCAGGTCGCTGCCGCTATCGAAGAAGCTCCCCACCAGATCGCACGTCTTGCAAGTGGCATACCGAACTTCGAAGCTCTGTGCGGAAGGGACACATGCGCTATCACCCGCAACCCAGAGGATGATTGGTATTTTCGTCCGAACTTTCCATATCCGCCCGGCGACAGGTTTCCAATTCGCACGGCGACAAATGGATACGGCTCGCCGGATATGAATGCTGCATCGCAGCATTGGACTTATGCGTCAGGCGGGGAGAAATGGCGGACGGCGCCCGGCCGCCCGAAGGCTGCAATCTCGGGCCTCTCGGTCCCGACTAATCCGCGGAACGGCCCGAGCGTTCGACACGGTGTTCAGTCACTCTGCCAAGCGAGGCCGCCGGATGTGCCGACTCGGCCAATTTGCCGGCCCTACAGCATATGTAGAGCTGCCAACCGATCGCCCAGCCGTGCCACGGCGGCTTCATCTAGCCGATCGCGGGCACCCTCCATCACGCGGTTTGCCAGCGCCAGCAGTTGCCCCCGGATCGTCGGGTCGCTCGTCGTCACCGCAATGTCACCCAGCGTGCGCAACAGCCGCAGGCTCACCGGCAGATCGCTCTCGGCGTAGTGGCGCAGTTGCTCGAAGGCAGTCTCGAGCAACCCATCGAGGTCGATCCATGGCATCGTCACGCGGAGCACGTGCGGGGGATCAAACAGCATGCTGGCCGGCGGGTCGCGGCTCACCCAACGGATCATGATGCGGCCAAGCTGATCCAGGCAGGTGATCGCGGTGCTTGGATCGTTCACCGCCGGCGAGATCGCCCGCAGCCCAATGTCGACAATTTGGATGACGCCGAACTCGACATCCTGCTGCAACGTGCGCGCGGGGCCGATATCGAAAGTCGCCAGCAACGCCGCCTGGACCTCATCATCCAACCGGTCGGCGCGGTTGACGATCAGCAGGGGCACACCCTCCGGCACGAAGTGGCCGACCCGGCGCGTGACCTGCACCAGCAGCCGAGCCGCTTTGGCTTCCGCCACAAGACGTGCCGTGTCGACAAAGCGGATGTAGCCGGAGATCGGACAAGCGACTGCCGAGGACGGGGCCGTCCAACGTGGTGCTTGCGGTTCGGCGCGGGCGATGCCGCTGCGCGGATACGGCATCAATTCGTCGATCACACGTTCGGTCTCGCCGGCGATCCGGTCAACGATATGGTTGACGCTGATTGCCTGGCTGATGTGATGGATGAAGAAGATCAGCCAGCCGACGCACAGCAGCGCCAGGAGCATCGCGCCGGCCACCGTGGCCACTGGGCTGAACGGGACCGGCAGTGTGCGCGCCGCCGGCAGGGCGGCCATGCAGTAGCTAAACGTGCCGAGAAAAATGCCCAGCGTCCACTGCGTCGTGCGATCGCGGACGAAGCTCACGAGGATGCGCGGCGAGAACTGCATGGACGCGAGCGTGAGCGTCATCAGCAGGATCGCGAAGACGATCGATACGACCGTCATGATCGACGCCGCGATGCCCGCCAGGATCACCTGGGCAACCTGTGGATCCGAGTGCGATGGAAACAGCGCATGCGGCACCCAGGCATCCAGCGGGGGAAACGCCTCCTCGAATTCCGAGAACAGCATTCCCGTAGCGCCGAGCACCAAAGCAATTGCGAGCGGCCGCACCAGAAAGCCGCCGCGGAGCGCGTACAGGACCGCGCGCAGCATTAGTGTAAGCCGGCGGCGGCGCTTCGAACCAGGTTGGCGAGGCAGTTCAGGTCTCCTGGGTATGACTGCGACCCTGATCATCGGCGAAGCCGTCAGCCGCGTCATGTGGTTTCGCCGAACCCGCCATCATGCCCAAGCGCCGAAGATCGGACGTCGCATGTAACGTTTGGCGAACAACTCAACGCGGAAGCAAGAGGCAGAAACCGCCGCGAGGCATCAGCGGCGAGAAAGGATCGACACGGCGACACGGTCATTCGAAGCGAAAGCTCGAGGTCTCCGCCGGGACGTAGGAAGTCTCCTCCAACATCGGTGGGTCCGCCACGGTGCCACCCAAACGGGCGCCCACGCGGGTCAATTGCTCGGCGCGGCAGTAGACTCGTCGCGGCAAGCTGGACAACTCCGCGCCGAACTCGGTCTATAAACTATCGGGGTCGGGGCGGCGTAGCCATCAGGCTCGGATCCATGGGCCGAACCGCTAATGTCCAAAATTCGACGGCACCCCCGTTTCACATGCCGTGCGGTGAGTTGTGTCATCAACTCAGAAGACGCGAGTTGAAGCTTTGGCTGACTTCCGCCGGCCCGCACCGTTGACAGGTCGACACCCACCGCTGACGCTGACAAGGCGACGTTTGCTGCTGGGGCTGATCCGCCATGCGGAGCCGAGCGTCAAAAGGAGGCACGATGGCGGACGACTCTAGCCAGGGCCCCTCCGCGGCCCGGCTTCAGGGCCCCGGCGAGATCGCTCACCACGATCTTGGGTTGCGGGGGCGCCTCTGGCGATTAGCCGCAACTCTTGCCCGCAGGTGCCGGACCGCAACGCTACGCCTCGTATTAGCTTTGTTAGTCAGCGCCGTGTCGCTGGCGGGGGGCATCCATGAGGCGGCAGCCGCGGCGCTGACGGTAGAGGGCGGCGAGATCACCGATGTGCCACCCGGCCCGACTGGGGTTCGCAGCTTCAGAGGAATCCCCTTTGCCGCACCCCCGGTCGGCGAACTGCGCTGGAGCCCACCCCAGTCGGTGAAGCCCTGGTTCGGCGAGCGGAGCGCAGAACAATTCGGACCTCGATGCATGCAAACCGGTCAGCTAGGCGACATCGATCCCGCTAATCAGCTCATGAGCGAGGACTGCCTGTACCCTGAACGTCTGGACCCCTGCGAAGTCAGCCGGTGATCGGCTGCCGGTCATGGTGTGGATTTACGGTGGCAGCTTCCACATCGGGTCCGGGTCAGAGCCGTGGTACAATGGGGCGAATCTGGCCAAAAAAGGGGTGATCGTCGTCACGGTGAACTACCGCTTGGATGTGTTCGGATTCCTGTCTCATCCCGAACTTACGACCGAAAGCAGTGACCACGCATCGGGCAATTACGGGTTGAGGGATCAGATCGCCGGGCTCGGATGGGTCAAGCGCAACATCGCGGCGTTCGGTGGCGATCCTGGTCGGATAACCGTATTCGGTAAATCCGCTGGGTCCCTCTCCGTCAGTGCATTGATGGCCTCCCCGCTCGCCCACGGTTTATTCCAGCGCGTCATCGGTGAGAGCGGCGCAATGCTGTTCCCGGACAAATCTCCTTTCGCCTTGCCAGCCCTGGCGAAGGCGGAACAGGCCGGAGTGCAATTTGCTGACATCTTGTCCGCGCACTCCCTCGCCGAGCTGCGCGCCAGGCCGGCCGAGGCGCTGCTGGATGCCGTGGTCAAAAATCCCGACGTCCCTCGCTTGTCCCGAGGTCCTATCATCGACGGCTGGGTGCTGCCGCTGAACCCGGTGGAGATCTTCGCCAAAGGCCTGCAAACCGACGTGCCGATGCTGGCGGGCTCGACTTCTGATGAGGGGACGCTATTCACTGGTCGGGCGCAGCAGGCGACGCCTGAGAACTATGCGGAGCAGGTTCGCAAATTCTTCGGCACAGCCTCCGAGTCGGTTTTGAAGCTGTATCCGGGCGGCACACTGGAAGAAGCCAAGTTGTCCTTCGCGGCGCTGTTCGGAGACCAGCTCATCGCCTACCCGACGTGGCTGTGGAACCAGTTGCAGGCCAAGACTGGCAAAGCCCCTACCTACCGCTACCTATTCGAACTGGTGCCGCCGTCACCCGAGCTTTCGCTGACGCCGCTGGCAGCCGCTGGCGCGTTCCACACGGCGGAGATCGTTTATGTCTTCGACAACCTCCAAGTCCGTGACTGGCCCTGGCGGCCGGAGGATCGGCGTATGGCGGAAATCGCCTCATCGGTACTGGGCGAACTTCGCCAAGAGCGGGAACCCGAACGGACCTGGCCTGCCAGATTGGCCCGCATACACTGGGCCAGACGGCACGGTGATGAGGCTTGCCGAACAATCCGGCGCCGGGCCCGATCCCCGCCTTAGCCGTTACCAGATGCTCAATGAATTTTACTTTGGCAGGATGCAGTAGAGGACCTGAATAAGTAAACTCACTTCCGACGCCTTCTGTCAGGGCCGTTGTGGGACTGATTCAATCATGGTTGCCCATCGGAATGATCAATGACATTGCTTGTATTGCGACCCAGATAACGCTCAGTCAGAGCCTGTCGATATACCATCCGAGCGGGACCACGGCTTCGCTACCTCTGCTCATTGCTGCCGCCTCCAACAGCGTTGCGACTCGATCGGCCAAATGATCGCCGGTAACCGGCTTGCGCAGCAGCGTGAACGAGCCGTTCAGTTCTCTGCCGACTGCGAGCGCGGCGGTCTCGCCGGCATACCCAGTGAGCAGGATGGCGGGTAGCCGCGGTTTCCGGTACTTGTGCCGCTCGAATAAGAGACACGCCGTCCATACCCGGCATTGATAAGTCTGTGATGATCAGGTCTACGAGGCAACCTGCGTCCAGCAGCGCGAGGGCTCGCCGGCCTCCCTCCGCTTCGATAACTTCGTAGCCACGGTCGATCAGTTGTTCCGCGATCACCTCTCGAACCAACTCCTCATCTTCCACTACAAGAAGGCGCGGCCTTTCGCCGCTACTCGAAACAGCGGTCCTTCTTGAATGGTCAGGCTGCATGATCTCTGTGCCGCTTAAGGGCAGCCACAACGCCACAACGGTTCCCAGACCCGGGTCGCTGGCGATGGTGAGCGCACCGCCCGATTGCTGGGCAAAGCCGCGAGCCATGGGAAGACCAAGGCCAGTGCCTTTGCCCTGCTCCTTCGTGGTGAAGAAGGGTTCCATAACTCGCGGGAGCGTCGCCGGTTCAATCCCGGTCCCGGTGTCAGCGATGGCGAGACGAACGTACATCCCGGGCTCAAGCCCCTCCGGATGGCCATGCGATGTCGGTTGAAACGCTGGCGGTGCGGGTCTCGATCCGCCCGTGATCCCCATCGACCGTTTGCGCGGTAACGCCGCCCGCCCGGGCTGGATCGTCGAGAAACAGCCTGACATCGTCATGCAGGGTCGCCTGATTTCCTTTCAGCGCCAGGGCATAATCGCCGCCCTGATCGACGATCTGTTGCGCGATGGCGCGTTGGCAATTAAGCGCATCAACCGTGACGATGGTGCCTTTCAGCGACAGCATCGCAAGCAGTTTTGGCACCGCGGTGATCTCGTTCGACTTCGCATCCGTAGCGATCTGGCCAAGCACCATGCGTTGCTCGCATCCCCAGGCGCTGACCATATGCAGCGCTGATTTACCGCTGGCATGGTCGTGCGAGCGGCGTAGAACCTTGCCATCGATGGCCACAACGCCTTGACATTGTTGCGAAAACACCGCCATGAACCGCTGAAAAGCAGCCCCGAACGGCGCAGGATCCAGCAAACGGAACAGCCGGCTGAAGGTGTCGTGGCTTGGCACGCCGTTGGGCAGCCGCAGAAAGCCGCGAAGTAATGGCTCCTTCGCCTTCGCGAATGCCGCCATGTCCATGGCGTTCTCGCCGCCGCAGATCACCGAACACAGCGCGATCATCAGGAGGTCGTGCAGGTGATGCAGCGTGGCATTCCCGGTTCGTGGGTCTTCAAGACCCTCCCAGCATGCGCCAAACTCTTCCAACGTAGCCTCCCGACGTGAGTTTCTCAGGCCATCGCGTAGAGTCGATCTGCTTCGAGCCGGGCAAGAGGGAATCGAAGGTCAAGCAAATTCGAAATGCGACTCCCCTGTAATTGCGCCCGAGTTTTCTGGCGTAACGTCAGGAATGCCGCCATGGCTGCGCCGAGCAAAGTTAAAAGACCGACCGCGGCAAGTCCGTAGGAAAGCTGGCGGTCGCGGTTAAAAGCCTTATCGACTGCACGGCTCAGCAGAGTCTGCTGCCGCTGCTCTTCAGCAATTGCCGCGTCAACGACGGATCGAGCCTTCATCCGGCTCTTTCCGCCCGCGGTCATGATGATCGCGACCGCACCCGGCTGATCGCCGGCCTGCACGAGGGCAACGGCTTCTGACAGTTCAGCAATCTTCACTGCGATAACGTCGCCCAACTCGCGGATACGCGCCTGCTGAGTCGGACTGTCCAGAGTTGTTTCGGCTAAGCGATCGAGAGATACCCCGACCTCCTTGCGTCCCGCGTCGTAGGGCTCGAGAAAATCAGGCCTCGCAGTAATGACGTAATCGCGTTGGGCCGCCTCAGTGTCTTGCAGCACCGAGAGAAGATGTTGCGCCTCGAGGAGTATCGTTTGAGTGTGGACCTCCCGAAGTTCGGCTTTCCTGCGGTCGGAGGAAGCGCGCTCGCCTTTCCAGATAATAGCGGATAAGATCAAAAACAGGCCCAGAAAAATTCCGGCCGCGATAACCCAAAGGCGGCTTGCCGCGCCATCGCCCGTGCTAGCCTGAGCAAGTCTCAAGCGTCGCTTTCCCCCTCAACAACGTCAGTGACCGAGCCGCTCAGGGCACACCTGGGCGGGCGCTGCTCAAGGACGGGCGCTGCTCAAGCGCCTCCTCCGCCTTTGTCCCAAAGATTTGCAAAAGTAAAGATATATTCTGGGGTATTGAGAACAACGATTTCTCGTAATGAATATCAAACTCATCCCGCGGTTCGCTCAAGGCGCGTGCCGTTGTCCTGGGCTGTCGACGCTCTCGATCTAAACGAAAGGCTACCTCGCAGCCGGTCCTTAAATCATAAGGCACGGTTGGCGTTGAGCAATTCGATCTAAACCCGTGTCGGCCACGGTCATGCGCTGCGTCCGCTGCACAAAATGCGCCCGGTATCCGGCCTCATCCGAACTCAGGCAAGACTTGCGCCCGTTCACGACACTTGTCCGATCCTTGCAGGCAGTGTGAGATTGGTCTCTCCACCAGCCAATCTTGCCGCGCCGGTTTGCTGGAGTTCCTCGACCGGAATGAAGTTGTCCGGGCCCCATGCCAATGTGCCTCTTCCTCCAATCGGAACATGGTGCCGATATGTTCTCTGGTCCTTCAGCGATGACGCCTGATCTCGCCCAACTATTCACCGCGATCGCTCTTGGACACGTCACGCGCGAGTACCCCAACAGACTGGACCATGTCCTGGCCGGTCCGGAAGACGCGCGCGGCCCGGCGGATCTGCACCCGGTCTTCTACGGCAGCTTCGACTGGCATTCGTGCGTGCACGCCTATTGGATGCTCGCTCATCTCTACCGACGCTTTCCCGTCATACCAAACACCGCGGCGATCCGCGCCTTGTTCAATTCGCGCCTGACTCCCGCCCGAATCGCCGGTGAATGCCGCTATCTAGCTCGCCCCGCGACACGTGGGTTCGAGCGGCCTTACGGCTGGGCCTGGCTGCTCAAGCTCGCCGCCGAACTGGCGCTGTATGAGACATCGGAGGGTCAAGCGTGGTCAGCCGCCCTGGAGCCGTTGGCCGGAATGTTCGCCCAGCGCTTCAAGGCGTTCCTGCCGATCGCCACCTACCCCGTCCGGGCTGGTGTACACTCGAACACCGCCTTCGCCGTGCGGCTGTCCTTGGATTACCCGGACGAAGCGTTGCGCGCACTGCTGATCGATGCCGCCCGGCGGTGGTACCTGGGTGATGCCGACTGCCAGACGTGGGAGCCGGGCGGCGACGAATTCCTATCCCCGGCGCTGATCGAAGCCGAGTGCATGCGAGCTGCCCTCCCCGCCGCCGAGTTCCGCCACTGGTTCGAGGCGTTCTTGCCTCGGTTGGGGCAATCGGTGCCCGCGACGTTATTCACCCCCGCCAGCGTCAGCGACCGCGGCGACGGAAAGATCGCGCATCTCGATGGATTGAACCTCAGTCGCGCCTGGTGCTGGCGCGCGCTGGCTAAATTTTCCCCTGATCCAGATGCGGCGCGACGCACCGCCCAGATGCATCTCGATGCCAGCCTGCCATACGTCAGCGGCGACTACATGGGGGAGCACTGGCTCGCCACTTTTGCGGTGCTGGCGCTGGGGTGACCTCTTTAGAACAGGGCGATGATCGGCTACGCTCGCTAGCTTGATGAAGGAGCAGCGAATGGCCGGTCAGGTCGAGGTGAAGCTGGCGGAACTCGGGATCACCCTACCGCGGCCAATGCCCCCGATCGCGAACTACGTGCCCTACGTCGTGACCGGCAGCCTAGTTGTCGTCTCCGGCCAGGTTCCTGCGATCGACGGCAAGATCGCGATCACCGGCAAGGTCAGTTGGGGCGTCTCGATCGAGCAGGCGAAGGAAGCCGCGCGACTGTGTTTCATCAACGTACTGGTGCATCTGAAAGCGGCCTGCGGTGGCGACCTGGACCGGGTGAGGCGTGTGGTCCGCCTGGGTGGTTTCATCGCTGCCCCTTCCGAGTTCAATCAGCACGCCCAGGTGATGAACGGCGCGTCAGACCTGGCTGTGGCGATATTTGGTGAGGCCGGGCGGCACGCTCGCAGCACGATCGGTGTCCCATCCCTGCCCGCCGACGCTGCTGTCGAGGTGGAGGGCATGTTTGAAATCGCCTAGACTGCCTCGCATGCCAGATGGTTCCGCCACGCTGACCCTTACGCTTCACGCCCGCATTGCCGAGGTCGACGCGACTGAATGGGACGCCTGTGCCGGCGCTGGAAATCCTTTCGTCAGCCACGCGTTCCTGAGTGCAATGGAGGACAGCGGATCGGCCAATTCGCGTACCGGCTGGCTGCCGCAACACGCGGTCCTACGGTACGATGGCGGCGAGATCGTAGGCGTCGTCCCGATGTATGTGAAGTCGCACAGCTACGGCGAATACGTGTTTGACCACGGGTGGGCTCACGCGCTGGAGCGGATCGGCGAGAACTATTACCCAAAATTGCAGGCCGCGGCGCCGTTCAGTCCCGTACCGGGACCTCGCTTGCTCCGCCGTCCGGGTGTCGGCGTTTCGGTGGCGACGATGGCGAACGCGCTGGAACAGGCGTGCCAGTCGCATGGGCTGTCCTCGGTCCATGTCACATTTTGCACGGAGGATGAATGGAGCGGTCTTGGCGACGCAGGCTGGCTACAGCGCATCGGCATGCAGTTCCATTGGGAGAACGACGGCTATGCGAGCTTCGAGGACTTTCTGGCCGCGCTGTCAGCCCGCAAGCGCAAGGTGCTGCGCCGCGAACGCCGCGATGCCAATGCCGCGGGGCTGACGTTCCACGCGCTTACCGGCACTGACATCACCGAGCGGCACTGGGACGCGTTCTATGCGTTTTATCGGTCCACTGTGGACCGCAAATGGGGGTCGGCTTACCTAACCCGCTCATTCTTCTCCCTGCTCGGTCAGCGCCTTGGGGACAGGGTTGTACTGATGTATGCCGAAAACGCCGGCAAACCGGTCGCTGGTGCGTTGAACCTGGCCGGAGACGAGGCTCTTTATGGCCGCAACTGGGGTTGCCGGGGAGATTGGCCCTTCCTGCACTTCGAACTTTGCTACTATCGCGCCATCGATTGGGCGATCGAGCATCGGCTGAGGCGGGTCGAGGCCGGCGCGCAAGGACGGCACAAGATCCAGCGCGGCTACACGCCGCGGTCTACCTACTCGGCCCATTGGATCACGCACAGCGGACTCCGCCGTGCGGTGGCGAATTTCCTGGTGGAAGAACGCGCAGGGATCGAGGCTGAAATGGCCTGCCTTGCGCAAGAGTCGCCGTTCCGCAAGGGCGACGACTAGTTCGCGGCAGATGTGCCGCCGGCGCGGGAAACACCGACAGTCGCTAGCGCTCTTGGTCCTAGTGATCGACCGGACGCACACGCTGAGATGGCATCGCCGGCGGTAGGTGTTCGCTCTTGACCGCAACGCCTAGGCCGAACCATATACGCCGTCCTGCGCCCGGGGGTCCGGTGGCAGAGTGGTGATGCATCGGACTGCAAATCCGCGGATGCCGGTTCGATTCCGGCCCGGACCTCCAATATCAGTACCGATCGGCCGCAAGGGTGGCGGGAAATATTGCGATTTCCCCCGTTTCGAAATCACGACGTTTCGATTGGGGTCCGACCGTCGAGGTGGCACCGTCAGATTGACCCTTTTGGCAGGCTTCAACAATGGCAGACGAAGCCGGGAGTTGGATTTAATCCGTCCCTTCGATACTCCAATATTCACCTGACTTGACGTCGACGCAGGCGATACGCCAAGCGACGCTACTCAGCGAATGGGGCAGCGTGCCAACTACTTTGCCCTTACTCCAAGTGAGCGATCGTTCACTCAGAACCTTCAATCAAGGCAGCGCCAGCTAGTTCTATCGGGTTGTCCACAGGATTCTGCCTGTTGGGTCGAATCAACCGTTGCCTCTCCCTCCGCTAACTCATACTGTATTTAGTAGTCACCCAGCTAAAAGGAACCAGCATATGGTATGGGATGAGGAAACGATCCGCCTTCTACGGGATCTCTGGTCGCAGGGACATTCAACTGCCGAGATCGGTCGCCGGCTCGGCGTGTCCAAGAACGCGATCGTTGGGAAAGCTCATCGGCTGGAACTGGATGCGCGGCCGTCGCCCATCAGGCGCGACGTCGTCAAATCGGGGTCTGAGCGTCCACTTCCTTGCCTCAGGGCGGCTGGACCAACCCTCCCGCCACTGCCCAGTGCGACCGTTCAGGCGTTTTCCGCTGCACCCGCGCTATCCAATCTACGGCCGTTGCGCGCGGCACCGGCGCAGACTCCGCGCCCAGTTTTACCGCCACCCGTCGCGCCCCTCGCTCCACGTCCGGTGGTGCCTTCCACCCAGATCCAGAGCCGCCGCCCAGCTCCGTCATGCTGCTGGCCAATCGGGGAACCCGGCACCAAATCGTTTCGTTTCTGCGATGATATCTCCATCCCCGGCAAGCCGTATTGTGACCAGCACGCCAAGCTAGCTTACGTGAAGGTCCGCGACCGCAGGGAAGACGCGGCGTAACGAGCATGATCGGGTTGAACATTATCTCCTAAGCGGGCCCGTGCCTGGACCCAGCAACGGCGCAAAACCGCGCCCGGCCGTCATGACCGCTTTGCTGCGCCACGTGCCGCGTCTATAAACGGCGTACAGCAGCCGAGCGACCCATGGCAACTCAGAACGAGCTCTTCACCGAAGCCCGAAATTGTATGGTAGACAGCCAGATCCGGCCCAATCGTGTGGTGGATCAGCGCGTGCTCTCTGCAATGCGGACCATTCCGCGGGAGCTGTTTCTGCCACCGAACGTTCAGGCGCTGGCTTACGCGGATGAAGATGTGCCGTTGGGCAATGGCCGCTTCCTAATGGAGCCGATGGTGTTCGCGAGAATGCTCCAGTTCGCCAATCTGCGCGAAAACGAGCAGGTGCTGATCGTCGGTGTAGGGACGGGCTATAGCGCCGCTGTGCTGAACGCTTGCGGCTGCCGCGTGACCGCTCTTGATGAAGATCGAGACCTGCTCTCGACGGCTGATGCTGCGTTGCCGCGTGAGGCGATCGGCGTCACCTTGGTAGCGGGGCCACTGGCCGCGGGTTGGCTACCTCACGCCCCTTACGATCTTATCCTGATCGAGGGCGCGGTCCCTGAAATACCCCCTGCCCTGGCCGCTCAAACAAACCAGGAAGGTGGCCGCATCCTTGCCGCGATATACGGCGAGGGGCGTATCACTCAGGCCGTGATCGCCGAGGTGACTCCCTTTGGGGTTGGGATTTCCCCGCTCTTTGACTGCGCGACCCACCCGATCCCGTCACTGCGAAAGGCGCCCGTTTTCGCTTTCTGAGAAACATCTCGGCAGACATGCTGCACGTGACACTGGACACAGAGACGCGATTGTGACGATTCTCGTCCCGGATTACGGCCACATCGTCTGATAAAGCGTGCCTAAATGGTATGCGCTCTGCCGAAAAGGGTTTGCTATGGGTTTGCACCACGGTTTGTTTGCCGGATTCAGCTTGATCGCTGTCGCGGCCTCCGCCAGTGCCCAGACGCTGCCGCAGTCTTCGCCGTTAGCCTCACCCGCGAAACCATTGCCTTCACGGGCAACATCACCAACGAAGCTGGCTCAAGCCCAGACATTGGCCCCGCACACGAAGGCCACCTCGGCGTCCGCCACCCCCGCCGCGCAGAGTGTACCACATACCCTGATCGAAGCCTTGGCCGCGACCTATTCGTATCAGCCGGCGTTGCAGGCCGAGCGGGCTAAGTTGCGGGCCACCGATGAAAACGTGCCGACAGCGCTCGCAGGTTGGCGCCCGACCGTGGTACTGGCCGGTAACGCTGGCTACGGCAATGGCCTGCTACGCGAATATCTGACTACAGTGAACCCCGCCCAGAACATTAAGCAGCTCAACCCTCGGCAGATCGCCTCGGCGCAGGCCACGCTCACCCAGAACCTCTATACAGGAGGCAAGGTGTCGGCCAACGTCAATCGCTCGAAAAATCAGGTGATGGCGGAGCGCGCCACACTAATTGCGCAGGAGCAAACCAGCTTTAACAACGCTGTCAGTGCCTATGTCGGTGTTATCCAGGCGAAGCAATTACTCGATCTGCAGATAAACAACGAGCAGGTGCTGGCCAAACAACTCGAGGCTACGAACGATCGCTTCCGGGTTGGCGAGATTACCCGCACCGATGTGGCGCAGGCCGAGGCCGCCCTGGAGGGCGCTCGGGCCACGCGGGAAACGGCGGTCGGCAATCTGCAGACCGCCCGTGGCACATTTCAGCAGATCATCGGTGTGTTTCCGCCCGACGATCTGGTGGAACCGCAGCCATTGAATCTGCCGGTGAAAAGTGAGCAGCAAGCGGCGACCATGGCCAGTTTCAACAACCCCAACGTCATCACCGCGCTGTTCAACGATGCCGCGGCCAAAGACGCGATCGACGTCGCGTTTTCAGCTCTACTACCGCAGCTCAGCCTACAGGGACAGACCTTCCAGAATACCAACGTCGACCGCCCGTAACCTGAGCGATAACGGTTATCAGATTACCGCCCAACTGTCCGTGCCGCTGTATCAGGGCGGATCCGAATACTCCGCCGTCCGCCAGGCGCGTCAGGCGGAGCAACAGACCCAGCGGCTGATCGACGATGCCAAACGGACCGTGGTCCAAAACGCCGTTCAGGCGTGGGATACGCTGGTCGCCGCCAAAGCATCCGCCGACAGCACCCGTGCTCAGATCCGGGCTAACGAGATCGCTCTGGAAGGTACTGAGCGCGAAGCCATAGTCGGCAGCCGAACCACATTGGACGTCTTAAACGCAACACAGCTTCTGCTGCAGTCCAGGACCACGCTCGTGCAGAACCTGGCGCAAGTTATCACGGCCTCTTACGGCGTCGCGGTCGCCATCGGACGGTTGACCGCCAGAGATCTGCATCTGCCGGTGCCATTGTATGATGAAACGGCCTACTATCAGGCGGTCAAGGACCGCTGGATCGGTCTCGGCGACTATGCAACCAATCAGCCGGGTCGCTGATCCAAGTGTCGGTGAGTGAGACCCCACCCCCTGCTGCGGCAACACCGGACGGCGCGGATCCTTCGATGGAGGATATCCTCGCCTCCATCCGCAGGATACTGAATGAGGAGGAAGCTCCGGCCGAAGCGGCCGCGCCCGTCGAGGCCCCAGCGGACGATGATGTTTTGGTGCTGGACGAGTCCATGATGGTGTCCGCCGGCAAACACTCGCTGGATCCGATCGAGACCGAGCCGGAACCCGAACCTCCGGTTAGAAAGATCGAACTGCCGGTGGCACATGTGGAGCCGCCTGCGATCGAACCCGAACCGTCCGTTAAGGACGTAGCAGCCGCAGCGTCCAATCAAGCTCACCCGATGGACGCGCCGCCGAGGCTTGCCGACTTGATGGCCCCGGAAACCGCCGCCGCTGCCACCTCTTTGGTTGGTAATCTAGTCCGGTCCTTGTCGGCTGGCCGTGCCACGAAAGTATATTCCGGCGGACCGACGCTTGAGGACCTGGTGCGCGCCGAATTGCGGCCGTTGCTGAAGGAATGGCTGGACACCAACCTGCCTCCACTTGTGGAGCGACTGGTCAGGACCGAGATCGAGAGGGTCGTCGGCCGGGCGGTTCCTTGATTGGGGCATCGCTCCAGGAGCGCGGTCTTTCTGACAATGCCGGGTTTCTAGCCTTGCCGGCTCTCTAACACTGGATGACGCGGACCATGGCGGCGCTTACGCCAGCCGCGGGAGAGATCAATGACACTCAATAGCAGGTTCGCACCGGCCGAGATCGAGGCACGCCTGTATGAATCATGGGAAAACGCCGGCAGCTTCGCCTCCGACCCAGATTCGAACGCCACGCCCTTCACCATCATGATCCCGCCACCGAACGTCACCGGCAGCCTCCACATGGGCCACGCGCTGACGTTCACCATCCAGGATACGCTGATCCGCTGGCGCCGGATGCAGGGTCGCGACGCACTGTGGCAGCCGGGCACCGACCACGCCGGCATCGCCACGCAGATGGTGGTGGAGCGGCTACTGGCAGAAGAAGGCAAGGACCGCCGGGATCTGGGCCGCGAGGCCTTCATCGAGCGCGTGTGGCAATGGAAGGCGGAATCCGGCGGCACCATCACGCGCCAATTGCGCCGCCTCGGGGCGTCGCTCGACTGGCCGCGCGAGCGCTTCACCATGGACGACGTGTTGTCAGCCGCGGTGAAGGAGACCTTTGTCACGCTTTACAAAGAAGGCCTGATCTACCGTGACCGCCGGCTGGTGAACTGGGATCCGAAGCTGCAGACAGCGATCTCGGACCTGGAAGTGGAAAACCGCGAGATCAAAGGATCGCTTTGGTATCTGCGCTACCCGATCGAGGGTGAACCCGGCCAATCCATCATCGTCGCCACCACGCGACCCGAGACGATGCTCGGTGACACTGCCATAGCGGTGCATCCCGATCACCCGGTGTACGGTGCGCTGATCGGTAAGCGGGCAATTTTGCCGCTGGTCGGCCGATCGATCCCGATCATCGCCGACACCTATGCGGACCCAGAAAAAGGCACGGGCGCAGTCAAAATCACCCCAGCCCACGATTTCAACGACTTCGAAGTCGGCCGCCGCCATGATCTGCCGATGCCCTCCGTCCTGGACCGCCAGGCAATGGTCACGCTGGCGGAAATCGAGGACGCGCTGACCTCGGTTCCCGGTGTCGCCGACCCCGAGTTTGTCCGCTCGCTGGCCGGTCAGTCGCGGTTTGCCGCTCGCAGCGCCATTGTGGCCGAACTGGAACGCCTGGAACTGCTCGACAGGATCGAGCCGCACGTCAACCAGATACCGCATGGCGACCGCGGCGGCGTCCCTGTCGAGCCGCTGCTGACCACCCAGTGGTATTGCAACGCCGGCGCTTTGGCGAAACCTGCGATCGAGGCGGTGGAAACCGGCAAGACCGTGTTCGTGCCGAAGCAGTGGGAGAACACCTTCTTCGCCTGGATGCGAGATATTCAGCCCTGGTGCATTTCGCGCCAGCTTTGGTGGGGCCATCGCATCCCGGCATGGTATGGACCAGACGGCACGGTCTTTGTCGCTACGGACCCGGACGCCGCCGCCGCTCAGGCACGCGCCTATTATGGCCACGACGAAGCGTTGATACAGGACGAGGACGTCCTGGACACTTGGTTCAGTTCAGGCCTCTGGCCGTTCTCAACCCTGGGATGGCCGGAAAAGACCAAAGAACTCGCGCGTTACTACCCGGGCGACGTCCTGGTCACCGGCTTCGACATCATCTTTTTCTGGGTCGCCCGCATGATGATGCTGGGCCTGCATATGATGGGCGATGTGCCATTTCGGGAAATCTACATTCACGGCCTGGTACGCGACGAGCGCGGTCAGAAGATGTCGAAGTCCCGCGGTAACGTCATCGACCCCCTTGAGTTGATCGACCGCTATGGCGCCGACGCCCTGCGCTTCACCATCTGCGCCCTGACCGGTCCCGGACGCGACGTGAAACTCAGCGCGGCGCGCGTGGAGAGTTACCGCGGCTTTGTGACGAAGCTGTGGAATGCCGCGCGCTTCTGCGAGATGAACGGAATCGGTCCTGAAGCAGCGTTCGATCCAAGCCGCGTGGTCTTGCCGCTGTCCCGCTGGCTGCTGGCGGAGACCAATACCGCGATCCAGGCTGCCACCGCTGCGCTGGAGGCCTATCGTTTCGATGAATATGCTTCGGCGGTATATCATTTTGTCTGGAACACGTTCTGCGACTGGTTCCTGGAATTCGCCAAACCGTTGCTGGCCGCCGGAGCGGACCCCGTTTCCGCTGCCGAGATTCGGGGCGTGGGCGCCTATGTGCTGGGCCAGATCCTGCGCCTGCTGCATCCCGCGATCCCGTTCGTCACCGAAGAACTATGGGATCGTTTCGGCTACGGTGAGCCATCGAGTCTGATCGGCACCGTCTGGCCATTGGCTGTTGTGGTGCCGGGCGCGGAACAAGCCCGCGCCGAACTTGACTGGGTAGTGCGGCTGATAACTTTGGTTCGATCAGTGCGGGCCGAGATGAATGTCCCGCCATCAAAGCCCTCCCCGGTTCTGTTGCAGGGGGCTTCGGCGCAGTCGATGGGCCGGGTCGATCGATGGATGGATGCCATTCGCCGGCTGGCGCGAGCGTCGGACATTTCCGCTCTGGTTGGGGACCTGCCCAAAGGGTCCGCCCAAGCGGTGCTGGACGGGGCCACGATCGTGCTGCCATTGGAAGGACTGATCGATATCGCGCTGGAACGAGGGCGCCTGATCAAGGAACGCGACAAGTTGCTAGCTGACGCAAAAAAGACTTCGCAGAAGCTGGCAAATGCCGATTTCGTCAGCCGGGCGCCAGAGGAAGTCGTAACCGAAAACCGCGAACGCCTGGAGGCCGCTCAACTCGAGATCGCTCGTCTCCAGGCTGCTCTGGATCGACTGGGATGAGGCGAAGCGGCGCGGTCTAGGCGGGCGAGACAGACGAAGACCATTGACGACCGGGCGGTGGCTTCCTATTATAACCTTCCATCCTGAATATCGGGCGTTTGCCGCGCATGCGCTTAACGCCCTAAGCCCAATATCCTGACCGGCTACGAACCTCTGGGCGGTGTTGCGCCCAAAAACTGTTCAAGCCCTTGTCACGTCCCCATATCGCACCCTCACGTCCAGGCATCCCCATGCACCTTGCTGAACTGAAGAAAAAAACGCCAGCCGAACTGGTGAATTACGCTGAGTCCTTAGAAGTCGAGAACGCCTCGTCGCTGCGCAAGCAGGACATCATGTTCGCTATCCTGAAGAACCTCGCCGACAAGGATCAGGCGATTCACGGCGAAGGCACATTGGAAATCCTGCCTGATGGCTTCGGCTTCCTGCGCAGTCCCGAAGCCAACTATCTCGCCGGCCCTGATGATATCTATGTCAGTCCCAGTCAGGTCCGTCGCTTCGGCCTGCGCACTGGCGACTCAGTGGATGGCCAAATTCGCGCGCCACGCGACGGAGAGCGTTACTTCGCCTTGCTCAAGGTGGACACCGTCAACTTCGAGCCGCCCGACGCGGTGCGCCATCGCGTCAACTTCGACAATCTGACGCCGCTGTATCCTGAAGAACGCCTGAAGATGGAGATGGAGAATTTCCAGTCCGTTGCCAAAGGCCCGGTTAAGGACTTCACGCCTCGGGTGATCGACCTGATCTCCCCGGTCGGGAAGGGCCAGCGCGCGTTGATCGTCGCGCCACCCCGCACCGGCAAGACGGTGATGCTGCAGAACATCGCCGCGGCCATCGCCGCCAACCATCCGGAAGTCTTTCTGATTGTGCTGCTGATCGACGAGCGGCCGGAGGAAGTCACCGACATGGCTCGCAGCGTAAACGGCGAAGTCATCAGTTCCACCTTCGACGAGCCGGCGACTCGCCACGTGCAGGTTACCGAGATGGTGCTGGAGAAAGCCAAGCGCCTCGTTGAGCACAAGCGCGACGTGGTGATCCTGCTCGACAGCATCACGCGCCTGGCCCGAGCCTACAACACCGTGGTGCCGTCCTCCGGCAAGGTTCTGACCGGCGGTGTCGATGCCAACGCCCTGCAGCGACCCAAGCGCTTCTTCGGTGCGGCGCGCAATATCGAGGAGGGTGGGTCGCTGACCATCATCGCCACCGCGCTGATCGATACCGGCAGCCGTATGGACGAGGTGATCTTCGAGGAGTTCAAGGGCACCGGCAATTCGGAAATCATTCTTGATAGGAAACTGTCAGACAAGCGGTCCTTCCCGGCGATCGACATCACCAAGTCCGGCACGCGTAAGGAGGAACTACTGGTCGAGCGGGGCGTGTTGACGAAGATGTGGGTGCTGCGACGCATTCTTAACCCGATGGGCACAGTGGATGCGATGGAGTTTCTCTTGGACAAGCTGAAGTACAGCAAGACCAACAACGACTTCTTCGACGCAATGAATACTTAGTGCGGAGCATGCTCCAACGCCTGTTGTCAAAATCAAGTCTAAACTACAGCGTGTGCATTTGGCACAGCAGGAAATTGGCGCTATGTGACGTGGGATACTTCGAAGTCGGAGGCGAAGATGTCCCAGATGCGAGCAGTGCAGGTAACCAGCGCGAATGGACCGTTCGAACTGGTCGAGCGAACGATCCCGGATCCGTCGGCGCGCCATGTGCGGATCAAAGTCCAGGCCTGTGGGGTTTGCCACAGCGATTTCTTCACCAAAATGGGCGCGTTCCCTGGCATCCAATTTCCACGCGTGCCTGGACATGAGATCGTCGGGATCGTTGATGCAGTTGGCGCCGACGTGCCTGACTGGCAACTTGGGCAGCGGGTTGGCGTAGGCTGGCATGGCGGACATTGCCCGTCCTGCCGCCGGGGGAATTCCATCACCTGTGCCAACGGCCAGATCCCGGGGATTTCGTATGACGGCGGTTATGCCGACTACGTGATTGCGCCTTTGGAGGCCCTTGCGTCGGTGCCCGATGACCTGGGGCCCGCCGAAGCCGCTCCGCTTTTGTGTGCTGGCATCACCACATTCAACGCGCTGCGCAATAGTGGTATCGGACCCGGTGATCTTGCTGCGATCCTCGGCATCGGCGGCTTGGGGCATCTCGGCGTGCAATTTGCCGCGAAGATGGGGTGCCGAACCGTCGCGATCGCACGCGGATCAGACAAGGAGCCGCTCGCACGAAAATTGGGTGCCCATCACTACATCGATAACAGCACTCAGGACGTGGCCAGCGCGCTCGGAAAGTTGGGTGGTGCACGCGTAATTCTGGCGACGGTGACCAGTTCTAGCGCGATGAGTGCCGCGATCGGCGGCCTTGCCGTAGGCGGAAAGCTGATCGTTCTCGGCGCATCTCCCGAACCGATTGAAGTATCACCGCTGCTGCTGATCTCCGATCGGCGAGCAATCCAGGGGTGGCCGTCCGGCACCTCGATCGATTCCGAAGACACGCTGGCGTTCAGCGCGATGACCGACATCCGGCCGATGATCGAAACCATGCCCCTGGAACGCGCACCCGAGGCGTATGAGCGGATGATGAGCGGCGAGGCGCGATTCCGGATGGTGCTGACCACAGGATTTTAGCGACAAGCAGCCATCGATCGGCCGGTGGCGGCTCGGTGGAAGGCCGCGTCGCCCGCCTGATACCTCACGCTGCCTCCTGGGGCCGGCAGCATGCGGTGAACCCGCAAGCCTGGGGACCTCGCCGCATCTGGTATCCGCGGTGACACTATCTTGCGCCGGCTCGGGACGTTCCGGTCGGCGCGATCATGCTGTAATCAAACATGGTTTGCGGCGACGATCACCGCGCGCCCTGCCCACGCAGGAGCCGCAACGCCGATTTATCGGGGAACCGGCAACTCATGTCGCGTATGATCGAGATTGTGCTTTTCCTGGCCCCTTTCCTCAGCTTCGCCGCGTGGCGCCTGCTGTTTCCCTCGCCGCTGCCGCCGCTTGGACTGATCTACGGCCTGACCGGTTTCGTCATACTCATGCTGCTGGCGCTCATCTGGTCGCGGCATTTCGATGCCGGTGACGCCCAAGAAGGATACGTCCCCGCCCAGCTGATCGACGGGCAAGTCGCGCCTGCACAGCGGGCTCCGCCGCGATGACGCAGCCGGCGTTCCTGACCGACCGCGCATTGGGCCATGTCTGGGATGTGCTGCCGGAGGCGCGGGTGGTCGGCGGCGCGGTCCGTGATGCGCTGGCGGCCCGAGCCGTCGTGGATATCGATCTGGCGACGACGCGCCCGCCAACTGACACCATGGCAGCGTTGCGGCAGGCCGGCGTCAAGGTCGTTCCGACCGGCTTGGGGCACGGCACCGTCACCGCGGTGGTGGACGGACGCGGCTTCGAGATCACCACCCTCCGCCGTGACGTCGAGACCGACGGCCGTCATGCCGTGGTCGCCTTCACCGAGGATTGGCGGTTGGACGCCTCGCGGCGGGATTTCACCATCAACGCGATGTCGATGGCGCGCGACGGGACACTATTCGACTACTTCGAAGGGACCACCGACCTCCAAGCCGGGCGGGTGCGCTTCGTCGGTGACCCGGCAACCCGCATCGCCGAGGACTACCTGCGCATCCTTCGCTTCTTCCGTTTCTATTCCCGCTACGGCCGCGTCCCGCCCGATCCGGCCACGCTCGCCGCCTTGCGCAACGGCATCCCCGGTTTGAGCCGCCTTTCCGTCGAGCGCGTGTGGATGGAGCTACGCCGAATCTTGGCCGCGCCGAACCCGGAAGAAGCAGTCGGGTTGATGGCGCGCCTCGGCATTTGGAATGCCGTGTTGCCGGAGGCGCAAGCGGTGTCTCGGATTGCGGGGCTTCCGGCTGATCCAGTTTTGCGGTTGGCTGCGATGCTGACCGGAGATCCACTCGCGCTGGCGACCCGGTTGAAAATGTCGAACGACGACCGGGAGCGGCTGATCCGCCTGCTCGCGACACCCAGCCCTCACGGAACAGACGCGGATCTGCGGCGCTTACTGGCAGATCATTTGCCGGCCGATCTGATCGACCGGACGTGGCTCGATGGCGCCGCGGACACCAGGCGGCGGCTGCGCCGGATGGCCAGGCCGGTTTTCCCATTGGAGGGGCGTGACGTCCTGAGCGTCGGCGTCCCTCCCGGCCCGCTTGTTGGCGCGCTCCTGCGCGATGTGCGGCGATGGTGGCTAGATGGCGGTTGCGTCGCCGATCGCGCCGCCTGTATGGCGGAACTTGCACGCAAGGCCGATCTGCCCAAGATGAGTGGACAGAGGTGAAAAAGATGCAGGATATCGAAATCTATACGCAGCCGTGGTGCCCATTTTGTGAACGCGCCATGCACGTCCTTACCACCAAAGGCGTCGAATTCCGCGAGATCGACGCGCCGCACGGATCCGCCTCCCGGCGGGAAGCTCGCGAGCGATCCGGCGGAAGGACCTCGGTGCCGCAGATCTTTATTGGCGGCACGCATATTGGCGGCTGTGACGAGCTTTTGGCACTCGACCGCGCCGGAAAGTTGAATCCTCTGCTCGGACTTAGATGAAAAGTGTTGGACACCTTTTTGAGAGAGTGTCAACTGCGATATTAGTTCGGGTTTTTGTCAGGTTTTGGAATGATTTACTACCAGTTGCGATGCGGCCAGCTGCATGGGTTTGATGGCTGGTTCAAGGATAGCGCGAGCTTCGAAAAGCAGGCGAAGCGTGGCTTGATAGAATGTCCCGAATGCGGCGGTACCGATGTCGAGCGCGCCTTGATGGCTCCAGCTCTGGCAAAGCGGGAATCGTTGCCGGTTCCGGTCGCCCAACCCAAGGCGCCCGCTCCGGTCCCGCCATCCGTGAAGGCAACCGCCGGCCGGCTGCCGGCGCAGGCGATGGCCGCGCTTCAGCGCATGCGGGCCGAGGTCGAAAAAAACTGCGAGTATGTTGGACCGAACTTCGCCGATCAGGCTCGGGCGATACATCGCGGTGAGTTGGAAGCCAAAAGCATCTATGGGGAGACAACCGACGAACAGGCCGAAACCCTGTCTGAGGAGGGTATCGCGGTGGCGAAAATTCCCTGGGTGCCGCGCGCCGACGGCTAGGTCCCCGGAGCGCGCCGCGCCTCCCCCGGCAAGTCGCGTGCCCAAGTGGTTCCTCGCGGCCGCCATCCCCACTGTAAGATTTCTGGGTCTGTTGCCGAGGCCTTGGCCTGCCTAACTTATATCGAACCCCAGGGAAGGAAGCCTTCAATGCAAGTTCAACCATACCTGTTTTTCGAAGGACGCTGCCAGGAAGCGATCGAGTTTTATAGCCGGACCCTCGGCGCCACCGTCGCGATGCAAATGGCCTTTAAGGATAGCCGGAGCCGACGGGACAGCCGCCCGAGGCCGGCGACAAGGTGATGCACGCCAGCGTGCGAATTGGGGAGACCGAGGTGTTCATGTCTGACGGCCGCTGCAGCGGGGCGCCCACATTTCAGGGGTTCTCACTGTCGCTGAACCCGGCCGACGATGCCGCGGCAGCGTCCTTGTTCACCGCTTTGGCAGACGGTGGGACGGTCACCATGCCGTTGGCTAAGACGTTTTTCGCTTCCTCCTTCGGGATGTTGATTGATCGGTTCGGCGTCGGCTGGATGGTCATGGTCCAGGGGCAATAGCCTCCGCCGTAGCCAGCGGTCGGGGCATACCCGGCCGGATCGCAAACTTAAGGTATATCAGTGCGAACCGCTGCGGGCCCGCAGGGGGTGACTTACCGTTCATGTCCGGCTAGGAGTCTCGATCCTGTCGCGTCTCGTGCGACATTCGAGAAACCCTTGCAGAAAGCAAAGTACCCATGACGATCAAGGTCGGCGATACGCTTCCGTCCATGAAACTGATGGTCGCGACGGCGGACGGCCCGAAAGAGATCTCCACGGACGAGATCTTCAAGGGCAAGAAAGTAGTCCTTTTCGCGGTCCCGGGTGCTTTTACCCCCACTTGCAGCGCCAAACATCTGCCCGGTTTCGTACAAAACGCGGACGCCCTGAGGGCCAAGGGCGTCGACACCATCGCCTGCATTGCCGTCAATGACGTCTTCGTCATGGGCGCCTGGGGCAAGGACCAGGGCGCCGGCGATAAGGTTACGATGCTGGCCGACGGCGCCGCTGCGTTCGCCAAGGCCATCGGCCTGGAACTCGACCTGAACGCCCGCGGCATGGGGTGGCGCAGCCAGCGCTACGCCTTGATCGCCGAGGACGGCAAAGTCACCCATCTGGGCGTTGAGGCACCCGGCGGGTTCGAAGTGAGCAAGGCTGAAGCGGTCCTCGCCGCTCTCTGAGCGGTTCCAGAAGCCGGCGTCCCGGGCGTGGGGCGCCGGCAAATATCACGCGGTCACCACGGTCGCGGTCTTGCGTCGATCCGGGCACTCT
This sequence comes from uncultured Alphaproteobacteria bacterium, assembly GCA_963772355.1. GTDB lineage: Bacteria > Pseudomonadota > Alphaproteobacteria > Acetobacterales > Acetobacteraceae > Rhodopila. The sequence continues at coordinate 45,116 of CAVYXX010000107.1, forward strand.
GCTGCCTCCGGAAGAGAGGGGGACGGCAGAAGATGGTCTTTTCCCCCCGGCGCCAAAACGGGACGCCAAAACGTTGCCGGCACGTCTTCCGCGCTGCCCTCTTGCTTTCGGTCCTGGCGACCGAGCGCGGCTTCGCCGCGGACGCACCCACAACCGACGCGACCGATACGACGTCGCCCCCTGAGGAAACCTGGGCGATCCACGGTCAGACTACCTACACCCAGGAATTTCAGCCGGCATTCCACTCCCCCTATCAGGGACCACAAAGCCTCTCGCCTCCCGCAAACGGCCGGGAAACCGTCGATGCCACGATCTACGCCGGTTTCCGCCCGTGGAAAGGCGCGGAGATCTGGATCAACCCCGAAGCCGACCAAGGCTTCGGAGTGAGCAACAGTTTCGGTGTCGCCGGCTACGTCAGCGGCGAGGCTTACAAACTCGGCGAAACCGACCCTTACTACCGAATGTCGCGTGCGTTCTTTCGCCAAACCATCGACCTTGGCGGCGAGGTCCAAAAAGTCGACCCGGACCTCAACCAGCTCGGCGGCTCCCAGACCGCCAACCGGGTGGTCATCACGATCGGCAAATACTCGGTCGTCGATATCTTCGACACCAACAAATACGCCCACGACCCGCGCAACGATTTCCTGAACTGGTCAGTGCTTGACGTTGGCTCATTCGATTATGCGGCTGATGCCTGGGGCGCGACCTATGGTGCAGCGGCCGAGTGGTACCAGGACTGGTGGACTGTCAGGGTCGGCCTGTTCGACATGTCCAATGTGCCGAACAGCATCGCTCTCAGCCTGCCGCTGATCCATCAAAACCAATTCGTGGCGGAGGTCGAGGAACGGCATACGCTCTGGGATCACCCGGGCAAGCTCAAATTCTTGTATTGGCTTACGCGCGCCAACATGGGCAGCTATTCGGATGCGGTCGCTTTGGCAGCGGCGACCGGCACGACACCGTCTACCGGCTCGGTGCGCAACTATCGGAAGTAAGTACGGCGTCGCGCTGAACCTGGAGCAGCAATTGACCCCCGATCTGGGGATGTTTGCACGGGTCGGCTGGACGCAGGGTGGCCTGGAGGAGTACGATTTTACCGACATCAGCCAGTCGGTGCAGATCGGCCTATCCCTGCTGGGCACCCGCTGGGAGCGGCCGAACGACACGGTGGGGCTGGCCGTCGTTGCCAACCAGATCTCTCACGACGGCAAGGTGTATCTGGCGGCGGGCGGCCTGGGCGGAATCATCGGCGACGGACAACTCCCCGAGGCTGGGCCGGAACAGATCATCGAGACGTATTACAGCTTCGCGGCCTTCAGCTTCGCCAAAGTCACCGGCGACTATCAGTTCGTCAACAACCCGGCCTACAATAGGCAACGCGGTCCAGCATCGGTCTTTGCTCTCAGGCTGCATGCCGAATTCTGACAGCCCGACACGGGCGCTCGCGGAATTCACCGTAGAATTGACTTTCATGGTATTAGCAAACCTGAACGGCTGAACGCGCGCAGGTAACGCTTTGATAATATCGCTGCGGTTGACCAGGCACATCTCACCGGCCCATAGAAAAGCGTGAAAAGCACAGGCTCGCACATTTTGGTTGATCCTTTCCTGCTTCGCGATTTAGTGCGATTCGCACCCTCCATCGTTCCCTTTGCCACGGGCCGGTGGGCGACGACGGGGGTCGCCGACTACCCAAGCCGGTTCTGCAAAAGGCTCAGCAATTGGCTAAAGATGGCTCAGGCATGAGCAACGGCCCGCTTCCTTCCGGCGCGCACGAGATGCATCGAACCGGCGGCTACCTGCTGGGCGGCGCTAGTACCCGCGACCGCGTACTTCCTACACCGGGCCGAATTGCTCGGCGCCGGTTCGTGATCAACCTGACCAAATGGGCGTTGCCCCTTGCGGCGACGGGTTTGCTGGCCCTGATCGCGTTGTGGCCCGAGATCAATGCTGCCACGACGAAGGCTCGCCTGGCGATGGGCCACGTCTCAGGCGAGGTCTCAGGCGGCAAGGTGATCGACGCCCGCTACAATGGCGTAGATGAGAAGGGCCGCCCCTACACACTTACCGCCGCCACCGCTTGGCAGATCAACCCCCAGCAGGTGGGACTAACATTCCCGAAAGGCGACATCACGCTGAACAATGGCACCTGGCTGATGCTGAACTCGAAAGAGGGCACGTTTATTAGGGGATTAAATCAGCTCGATCTGGTGAAGGAAGTGACGTTGTACCGGGATGACGGCACCACGATGCACACTGAAAGTGCTTCGATTGACATGAAAGCCGGTGCCGCGGCGGGCTCGGATCCGGTGCACGTGGAAGGGCCGTTCGGCGTGCTGGACGCGCGGGGCTTTACCGTGATGGACAAGGGCAACGCGATCGATTTCCCCGGCCCCGCGCATGTTGTGCTGAATGGGGCTGGCCATTGAAGAGGATCTGGGCCGCCGCGGCGATGACCTGCCTGATCGTTCCATCGCTGATGGCGCCGGCAATGGCGCAACAGCTTGATTTATCGCACGGTGGTCCAATCGATATTTCGGCTCGCGACGGAATCGAATGGCGGCAAGTCGAGCAGGAGGTCATCGCCCGCGGCAACGTCAAGGCGATCCGGGGCGATGTGACAGTGACGGCTGATCGGCTCACCGCGTGGTACCGTAAAAAGGGCGCTGCCGAGGCCGCGCAGCCGACGCCAGTGGCGGGCCTGACCGGTGATCCCTCGACCGAGGGGAGCGAGATCTACCGCCTACAGGCAGATGGCCACGTGAACATCTTCACCGCGACCGACCGAGCGGAGGGCGACAAGGCAACCTACGATCTCGATCAATCGGTCATGGTAATGACCGGACGCGACCTGAAACTGACCACGCCCAGTGACGTCATCACCGCCAAGGACGACCTGGAATATTGGCCACAGAAACACATGGCGGTGGCGCGGGGCGACGCCGTCGTGGTGACCTCCGACGCCAAGCGCGTCGCGGCCGACACCCTGGTCGCGTACACGACCGATAATGCGCAGCCCGCCTCAGCGGCCACTTCCACCCCCACCCGCGTGTCGACCCCGGCCAAACAATCGACCGATCCGCTGGTTTCAAGCGGCAAGTTGCAGCGGGTTGAAGCTTTCGGCCATGTCTCGATTCGCACGCCCACCGACACTGTGACTGGCGATCGCGGCGTCTACGTACCCGATACGGGCATGGCTCGTTTGGGCGGCAATGTGCGCATCACGCGGGGACAGAATCAGTTGAACGGCGCAGAAGCGGACGTGAACATGAAGACCGGCATCGCGAACCTGGTGGCGCAGAAAGCCACCGTGGGGCAGAAAGCCGACCGAGTGCACGGGCTGGTCGTGCCGAATGATGAGAGCAGCAAATCACTCGGCAACACGACCGCCACCACGACCCCGGGCGGGTCGGCGAAGCCTCCTACAGCCAAAACGGCCTCCCCGGCGACTTCAGGACAAAAACAATGAATGTTGTACGCCCAATGAGGCCAGCCCGCGGGTTGACGGTGGTGGAGGGCGGCGGTGGCCTGACCGCTCGCGGCGTTGGCAAGACCTACAAGGGCCGCCCCGTGGTGCGCAACGTCACCGTGACATTGCACCGGGGCGAGGCAGTCGGGCTGCTGGGCCCGAACGGCGCCGGCAAGACTACGACATTCTACATGATCGTCGGGCTCGTAAAACCCGACACCGGGTCCATCAGCCTGGACAGCGCCGACATCACCAAATTGCCGATGTACCGCCGCGCTCGTCTGGGGATCGGCTACCTGCCGCAAGAAGCCAGCGTGTTCCGCGGCCTGAATGTGGAGCAGAACGTCATGGCCGCGCTCGAGGTCATCGAACCGGATACCGCCACCCGTGACATGATGCTGGACGAATTGCTGGGCGAATTCGGTATCAGCCATCTTCGCCGTACCCCCGCGCTAGCGCTGTCCGGCGGCGAGCGGCGGCGCGTCGAAATCGCCCGCGCTCTGGCCACTCAGCCGTCCTATATCCTGCTGGACGAGCCGCTGGCGGGCATCGACCCGATTGCCGTGGGCGAGATCCGCGATCTCGTCAAGCACCTGAAGGATCGCGGCATCGGCGTCTTGATTACCGACCATAACGTAAGGGAAACGCTGGATATTATCGATCGAGCGTACATCATGCACGACGGTCAGGTGCTGATGGAGGGCAAACCGAGCGAAGTTGTTGCTCACGTAGATGTGAGGCGCGTATACTTGGGGGAAAAGTTCAGTATGTAAGAAGTTTATTGACTTAAGGCCAAGTGGCTCGAACCAAACTTGCATGAAATTTGCATGCGATGCGCCGAAAACCATTTGACCCTGGACCGAATGGCTAGATAATCGCCCGCTATGGCGATTGCTCCCCGTCTCGACCTGCGCCAAAGCCAGACACTGGTCATGACGCCGCAGTTGCGTCAGGCGATCAAATTGCTCCAATTCTCCAATATTGAGGTCAACTCATTCGTTGATGAGGAGATGGAGCGCAATCCGCTCCTCGAACGCGACGACGCCCCTGAACCGCCGATCGGCGAACGCGCCGCCCTGGACCAGATCGAGCCGCGCCTCCCTCAGGTCATGGACTCCGCTGATGCCGCGCGAGCAGACACGTTGCCAGCAGACGCCGGCTCTCCGCTCGACGCCGTACATGCGGAGACTTACGATCCCGGCGGTGCCGGCGACGGCGCGCCCTTGCTGGGACGCATGGATGGCCGGGGTGGCAGCCACAGTTTCGAAGGTGACGACCGCGGCATAGATGACTTCGCCGGCAACGACCGATCGCTGCGGGAGCACTTGGGCGAGCAGTTGCGGCTAAATCTTTCTAACATGGTGGACCGCATGATCGGGGCGCATCTGATCGCCCTGCTCTGCCCCGCGGGCCGATTGACCGCCGAACCGCAGGCCATCGCGACCGCCATGGCCTTGCCGCTGGAACGGATCGAGGCCGTTCGGGCTCGGATGATGCGGTTCGATCCCGTTGGCCTGTTCGCACGCGATCTCAAGGAATGTCTTGCGGCGCAGTTAGCTGAACGTAACCGGCTCGATCCGGCGATGCAGACGCTGTTAGAAAACCTGGACCTGCTGGCGAAGCGGGAAAACCGGCGGCTGATGGCGCTGTGCGGCGTCGACGCCGAAGACCTGAGTGACATGATCGCCGAGATCAAGGAACTCGACCCCAAACCCGCGGCGACCTGGGACACCACGCCGCCGCAATTGGTCGTGCCGGATTTGCTGATGCGGCAACTGCCGGATGAGAGTTGGATCATCGAGCTGAACCCGGAAACCATGCCGCGCGTGCTGGTGAACGATCGATTTTATGCCAAGGTCGCTCCGCGGGCGAAAAAAGACGAGAAGGTGTTCCTGACGGAGCGCCTCGCGAACGCCAACTGGCTGGTGCGCTCGCTGCAGCAACGGGCGCAGACCATTCTTAAAGTTGCGGCGGAGATCATTCGCCAGCAGGATGCATTCCTGCGACTGGGCGTTGCACATCTGCGCCCGATCATCTTGCGCGACATCGCCGAGGCGGTGGAACTGCATGAAAATACCGTCAGCCGCGTAACCGCGAACAAATACATAGCCACGCCGCGGGGCACCTTTGAGCTGAAATACTTTTTCACCACCGCGATCCACGGCACCAATGGCGGCGACTTTCACAGCGCCGAGGCAGTGCGTCATCGAATCCGTGGGCTGATCGAGCTTGAGGCACCCGCCGACATTCTATCGGATGACGCGATCGTCTCGGTACTCCGGCGGGAGGGTGTGGATATCGCACGCCGGACGGTTGCCAAATACCGCGAAGCGCTCCGGATACCAAACTCCGTGCAGCGACGCCGGGATAAAGCGATTCCTGCCTGACCAGGGGCACTTGGGTCGAGCCCCGCGATATCGTGGTTCGCGTCTCCGAATGGTTTCCAGGCTGGATTGCAGGGCGCGAAACGTCCCAAACGCGGGGATTTACCCGATCAAACAACGAGAATTCGCCCAGCCATCGGGACAGCATGGGAAACCGTTTGGATTGCAAACAATTTCGGCTTTTCCGTAGTGGACATTGCCGGGGTTTCGGGTGCCCAATACCGGTGGCCGACAGGGCGCCGGTTCCACATCGTCCTGAGCGGCTTGCGAACTGGTCGGGAGAGTACGATGCAGATCACGGTTGCCGGCAAGCAGGTCGATTTGTCGGATGCGTTGCGCACACGGGTGTCCACTCAGATGGACACCATCGCTGGTAAGTATTTTGACCATGCGTTGGAGGCGCACGTGACATTTAGCCGAGCGCGAAGTTTCTTCACCTGCGATATCAATCTACACGCGGGGCGGGGCTTGCAGCTTCGCGGTGAAGGCGAGGCCGCCGACGCCAACACGGCGTTCGACGATGCGGCGGAGCACATCGCCAAGCGTCTGCGGCGCTATCGACGCCGGGTCAACGACCACCACCGAGACATGGCCAGCCGGGAGCCCCCTGAGGCGGCCCGGCAATACATCCTTCGGGAAGAGTTGAACGGCACCGAACCCGCCGTGGACGGTCGCAGTCTGGACGAGGCCTATGCGACCGTTATCGCTGAAACCCAGACCGAAATCGCCATCCTGTCGGTTGGCGAGGCGGTGATGCGGATGGACCTCGCCGATCAATCGGTGATGATGTTTCGTAACAGCGCGAGTGGCGTGCTGAACGTCGTCTACCGCCGCAACGACGGGCATATCGGCTGGATCGACCCGGGGTCGTAAGTCGGTCAGGAGCGTTGTCGTGCCTCAGGCCGCCGCGCGCAGATGGGCACGGGTGGACATCAGCGGTTGGATACGCTGGCCGAACTGATCCATGCCGGCGACGAAATCGTCGAACGTGAGCATGATACCCGCCGTGCCGACCACCGATGCCGCCTCGTCAAGCATGCGGGCAACCTTGCCGTACGACCCCACCAGCGTACCCATGTTAAAATTCACCGCCGACGTGGCCTGCGCCATCCAGCGCGCGGTAGACCCTGCATCAGCGTTGGTGTCGGCGTTGGCCTGAAGGCCCAGGTAGGACAGCGCTTCGGCGTCCGCCCCCTCGACATAGCGCCGCCACTTGGCAAAGGCGGCGTCATCGGTCTCATCGGCGATCAGCATCATCAGCGGGTAGCACCCAACGGTGCGGCCAGTTTTTGCCGTCTCTGCCTGTAGCCGCGCGTTGTTGGGTGCATAGGCGGCGGGTGTATTAAGCCCAGCGCCGACGCAGAAATTATAGTCAGCGAACGCAGCGGCGAACTCCATGCCGCGAGGGCTGAGACCAGCGCAGACTACTGGCACCGGCCCTGAAGGGCGCGGGCTCAGGCGGCAGTCGTTCATGGTGAAGAATTCACCCTTGAAGTCCGAACGCCCCTCGGTCCAAAGCTCCCGCAGGATCGTGGTGTACTCGGTCAGCATGTCGTACCGGCGTTCGTAGTGCGCCTCACCCGGCCATAGGCCCATCTGATCATATTCGGCCTTGGCCCATCCCGTGATCAGGTTCAACCCGAAGCGACCTGGAGCGATGTTGTCGATCGTGCTGGTCATCCGCGCGGCGATCGCCGGCGGGATCGTTAACGTTGCCACCGTCGCATATAGCCGTATTCGGCTGGTCACCGCGGCAAGCCCGGCCATCAGCGTGAAAGATTCCAGATTGTGGTCCCAGAACTCGGACTGACCGCCGAAGCCGCGCAGCTTGATCATCGATAGCGCGAAATCCAGCCCATACTGCTCCGCCTTCTGCACCACTGTCCGGTTCAGCGCGAAGCTCGGCCGATATTGCGGCGAGGTCGTCGAAATCAGCCAGCCATTGTTGCCGATCGGAATGAATACGCCAATGTCCATCGGTTTAACTCCATGCTGCCGAGTTGCCGCCGCCTCAGGCCGCGACGCTCGTTGTCTCCGCCATTCTCACGGGCTGGGCCGGGACACGATCCTCCAGCATGCGCACGTCGCCCGGCGACCAGCTCGCCACCGCGCGATCACCGATATCGATCGGATCAACGAAGTAGTCCTCGTCCAGCACGTTGGCGACAAACTCCTCGCCATCCCCCAGATCGATCGTCACCTTGACGTACGAGCCCTGATTTTCGATCGCGTGGATCTCACCCGCAACGCTGTTCAGCAGGTCGCGGCGCACCTCACCCGGCGTAGGCCGGCGCACCGTGATGCGATCTCGGCGAAGCGAAGCGAACAATGTCTCGCCCGGCACGATGCGTTTCCCCGCAAGCGGGACTTCAACACGCGCGCCGGTGCTGGTCATCGCCACCGCCCGTTCGTCGGCCAGGCGCTCCACCGAACCGGACAACACGTTCTGCCCGCCAATGAAGCGTGCGACGTAAGCATTCCGCGGGTGCAGGAAGATGTCTCTTGCCGATGCCGCCTGTTCGATCTTGCCCTGTTCCATGACCACCACGACATCCGCGACCGCGGTTGCCTCAAGCTGCGTGTGGGTGACGTGGATGAAGGTGATGCCAAGCTCGCGCTGAATACGCCGCAACTCGCCCCGCATGCGTAGACGCAAGTATTCGTCGAGTGCCGATAGCGGCTCATCCAGCAGCAGCACGCGTGGGTTGGTGATCAGAGCCCGAGCCAGCGCCACTCGCTGCTGCTGTCCGCCCGAAAGTTCCGAAGGCAACCGATTGGCGAACGCCTCCAGACGCACCTTCTCCAACAGCTCGCGCGCGGTGGTGTAGCGGTCGTTTTTGCCGACGCCGCGCATCTTCAGCGCGAAGGCGACATTGTCGATCACGCTGCGGTGCGGGAACAGCGCATAGCTCTGGAACATCATGGCCGTGCCGCGCTCCACCGGCGGCAGGTTGGTGACGTTGCGATCCCCGATCAGCACGTCGCCGGAGGTCGGGAATTCATGCCCCGCGATCATCCGCAGGATCGTCGTCTTGCCGCAGCCGCTCGGCCCAAGCAGACAGCAGTAAGCGCCATGGTCGATACGCAGGTCGAGGTTCGCCACCGCGGGGGTAGCGCCCGGGGTATATTGCTTGGTTACGTCGACGAGTTCGATCTTGCCGTTAGGAACAGCTGGGGCCATGGCGGGATTCGGTCCATTATCAGAGGGAAGCGTGGGCGTGGCGGGAAGGCCCATGTCGGATGAGGTCGCGTGCCGCGAGCGGTGCCGCTGAATAAGCGCGATCGACCCCAGCGCGGTGCCGATCACGGTGAATGACACCAGCGTCGTGACCGTGCCCACGGCATACAGTGCCGGCGACGTGACATTCGTCGTCATCGCCCAGATCTCGAGCGGCAGCGTGTTCTGGCTTCCCGCGGTCAGCACGGTGCGTGCGAATTCATCGTAGGACAGGGTAAAGCCGAACAGTGCGACGCCGATGATGCCGGGCAGCAGGATCGGCAAGGTCACCTCGCGCGTCCCCTGCCAGGCGGTGGCACCCAGATCGCGCGCGGCCTCCTCATAGGAACGGTTGAAGCGGCCAATTACCGCGAACATCACCAGCAGCCCGAACGGCAAGGTCCACGTCAGTTGGGTGCCAAAACCGGAAGTTCGCCAATCGGTCTGCCAGCCCAGCAACTGATAGACCAATGAAACGCCCAGCCCCACGAACAGACCGGGCATCACCAAGCTGGCGATCGCCATGTAGAAGACCACCCCCGAACCGGGGAAGCGACGGCGGAAGCCAAGGCCGGCGCTTACGCACAGTACGACAGTGACTACGGCAACAACTGCGGCAAGTTCCATCGAGCTTGTAAAGGTCCCAGCAATGTCGCCGCTGCGTCCATTTTCGATCAGTTCGTGGAACCAACGCGTAGAAAACCCGTTGATCGGAAAGGTCAGGCCGCCCTCCGGTCCCTGGAACGACAAGACATAGATGACCAGCATCGGCCCGTACAGAAAGGCCAAAAACAGCGCAAAGCACAGCGTCAGCGCGTAGAACGTCCAGGGACGGCTGTCGGAGGCGGTGGCGTGCATGGGGCAGTCCTTAGCTCGCGAGTTCCTTGCGTACGTCAACCACGCGGAGAATGCCGGAGACCATCAACACGACGACGATCACCAGTATCACCGCGCTCGCCGCCGCGGGCGGATACTGCAGCGCTGCAATCTCGTTCTGCAGTGCGGACACCACCGAGGCGCTCTGCCCGCCGCTCATGACCTTCACCACAAAGAAGTCGCCCATCACTTGTGTCACCACGAAGATCGAGCCGAGGGCGATGCCGCTCTTGCACAGTGGCAACACGATCTCGCGGAGAATTGCCACCCGGGAGGCGCCGGCATCCTTGGCCGCCTCGATCAGCCGCGGATCAATCCGGGCCATCGAGTTGAAGATGGGCACCAGCATGAACAGCGTAAACAGGTGGACATAGGCCACGATCACCGCAAAATCCGAGAACAGGAGAAAGTCCAACGGGTGCGAAATCAGATGCGCGTCCATCAGCACGGAGTTGAACACGCCATTGCGGCCGAGGAATGGAATCCACGAGATCATCCGGATAATCGTTGAGGTCCAGAACGGCACCGAACAGAGTAAAAACAGTCCGATCTTAAGCAGCAAACTCTGGATGTGGAATACCAGATAGTTGGCTAACGTGAACCCGACAACCAGTGTGATCGCCCACACGATCACTGCGAACTTCACTGAACTCAAATACAGCCGCCAGGTCACGTCGGAGGTGAATATGTCGGTGTAATTGTCGAGGATAAAGGTCGGAACGATATCGCTATGATCGAAGTCGAAGAAACTGACGACGATGACCACTAGGACCGGAATACCGAAGAACAGCGTTAGAATAGCTGCAAGCGGGCCAACTTGCAGCCAGGAGGCGAACGCGGGACGTATCTTCATGCCGATGCGCGATGTCCAAACAAAAGAGGCAGGCTAGCGGGCCAACCGCGAAGGCTGGCCCGTACGTGATCACGCCGAAACGAAGTCGTTCCACCGTTTGGTGAGATAACGGTCCTCGTCCATGACCGTGTTCCAGACGGTGACATTGCCTTCACGCTGCCAGAGCGAGCCGCCGTCGCGCGTCGCTCCCTTCTTCTCCATCAGATTGCCGTACGGGTCTTTGATGTCGACAGCGGCCGGCTTGCCCTCGTACCAGTAATCCCACTCTTCCGGTGTCATGAACTTCCTCGCCGTCTCTGGAACCGGCGAGTAGTAGCCTTGCTTGGCGATGAAGCCGCCCTGCCAGCCGGAGTTGTACCAATTGAGATACTCCATCGCGCAATCGAGCTTCAATCCGGTCAAGTGCGCCATTGGCGTCAGGCCGTTGGTCCAGCCGCGGTGGCCTTCCTTGAGCGGCGCGTAATAACAGTCGATCCCGCGTGAGCGCACCGCGGTGACCGCAGGCGACCACATCGACTGCAGGACCACCTCACCGGATGCCATCAGGTTCACCGACTGGTCGAAATTGCTCCAGAATGCCCGGAAATGACCACCCTTCTTCAGGTCCTGCATGATCTTGATGGTCTGGTCGATCTCGGCCTTGGTCATATTGCCCTTGTCGACATATTTGACTTCGCCGCGCGCTTCGAGCGCCATCGCCACATCGATGACCCCGACCGGTGCGTAGTCCACCAGCGCCGTCTTGCCCTGGTATTTCTTTTCGAGCAGGTCGCCCCAGCTCTTTACCTGGTCGCGCCCGCCGACCAGGTCGGGGCGCAGGCCGAGCGTGTCGGCGTTGAATAGGCTGGGGACCATGGTCAGGAAATCGGTCGGCTTGTCGGCCAGCTTCTTGGCATCCGGCCCGGTCCAGAAGCCAATCTTCATCGGCGACAGGCCCTGGTTCGCGATCGGCCTGCCGTCAGGGAACTTGCCGGTGGTGAAGATCGGTACGGTCTGGTCCCACAGCTTGTAATCCTTGACGGGGATCGGCTTCAGCACGCCCTTGCCGACCATGTACACAATTTGTGAACTGTCGATGTTATTGATATCGAAGCTCTTCGGCTGGGTCAGCGCACGGTTGAGCTGGGTCGGAGGATCGACCACCTGCATCTGGACCTTGAAGCCGAGATCCTTGCCGGCCTGATCGGCGATCTCCTTGATGCAGGCATAGGAGCCGCCGATGTGAACCAGCGTTATGTCCTTGATGTCCTGCGCCCAGATGGTGGGAAAGCCCGTCATGGCCCCTGATCCGACCGCCGCCCCTACGCCGAGGGCAGTACCCTTGAGCAGCGCCCTGCGTGACAGGCCTGCTCTTTTTCCGCTGATTTTGTCGCTCGTCATCCCACAACCCCTGTTCTTGCGACCCGGACACCAAGCGCGGGTTGGCAAAATACCAATGCGCGGGGCCGCCCGGGCCCGCGGCCAAATCGGTTGCTGCAAACCTCGTACCGATCGCGCCTTCCTCTCAAAACCTGAGAAATGCGGCGGTTCAGTACGCAGTTCAGGGGAATTGCACCGCGGAATAAGCGGGAAATGCCCTAAGTTTAATCAATTGCTCTTTCATGCCGCTGGGAAGCAGACCCTCATAGGCAATGGTTGGCGGGCTTGACCAAACCAACGGCGGCGTCCGGACCGCGATCTCGGGGGTCTTGCTGTGGTCCTTACAGGTGACCCTGCTGTTGTGACGTGGGTTGCACTCTCTACCAGGTCCGCAAGCGGGTGCACCAAGCCTTTGGCCGCCGATGTCCAAAGTAGACGATCACGCGGGATCCACCCCTGGGTCTCGGCGTTTCACCTAACGCGATGATCCAGACACTGCGAAGGCGGACCCGCGCTCTCCATATGGGGTTACGCTGAGGGAGGAGACCACACGATGATAGCCACGCTCGCCGAAAAGACTTGCACACCCTGTCGCGGCGGTGTGCCGCCGTTAACTCCGGCGGAGGCTGAGGCATACCAAGCCCAGGCGCCGGCATGGACGCTGCGCGATGAAGCGACCCGCATCGACCGCACCTACCGGTTTGCGAACTTCGCCGAGGCCGCCGCGTTCGTTTGGCGCGCCGCCGAGTTGGCCGAGGCCGAAGCGCACCACCCAGACATCTCGTTCGGCTGGGGATACGCGACCGTGTCGCTGCGGACGAAGAAGATCAAGGGGCTGCACGAGAATGACTTCATCATGGCCGCCAAGCTTGACCGTATCGTCACAGGCGCGTCCGCTTGACCCAGGCACATGGTCACGCCGATCGCGACGTCTGAATCGCTCAATCGACAACCAGATGACCATCTTTTGCCCGCAAGTCAGGCTTAGAAATGATCGAGGAGGATACTATGACCGTCAAAGTCGTCGCGGAACAAGGTAGTCACCTGTTGATCACAGATGGCAAACGATACGCTGTCGTCGAGCGGCGTGAAGATCATCTCTACAACTGTCACGATAGAGCGCGTGCCGGCATTCCGGCGAAGGACATATCCGCGGCTGGCCGGATTTTGGACGACGGCGACTGGAATGATCGGGAAACCGCACAAGCATCGTTCAAGGCGGTGGTCACCCGAGGATCCGACCTCGCGCAACGGATGTGACAGAGCCCGAGCAAACGCCTACCGGCTTTGGCGCTGCCGCTCCACCTCTACGCCGGCGGACGCCGCATCGGCGAAAGCATCCAGCTTTTCGACGCAAATCCGGGCGCTCCTGACCCGCGCGTCCCGCAGGCATGCTTCGGCGATCCGTTCCGCCACGGTTTCGACCAGACGGGTGTGCCCATTCCCCACAATTCCCCGCACGGCGACAACAATCTTCTCGTAGTTGACCACCCGGCTCAGTTCGTCGGGGCCGACCGCAAGACCGGCTAACGCGCTTTCATCATCGACCGCGAGATCCACGTTGATGCGCACGCGTTGCCGGTCGGAATGCTCGTGCGGATAGATGCCAATACTGGCGGTCAATACCATATCCCGCACAAAGACGTGGCGGATGCCCGGCCCCGACAAGGTGCCGCCGGACGATGTCATTCCTCCGGGCCCGTGGCGTCCTGCACGGCCGCCCATTGCAGGTGCTGCCCGCCATCGAGCGCGATCATCTGGCCGGTCATCGCCGGCAGACCCAGGATCATCACGGCAGCCCGCCCGACCTCGGTCGCGCTGGTGCCATGGCCCAGCGGCACGGACGCCGATTGCCGGGCGAACTGGGCCGCGGTTTGCCTGGGGCTGGGAAGCGCCGGCCCCGGACCGATCGCATTGACCCTAATGCGTGGCGCCAGCGCCAACGCCATGGTCTGGGTCAACGCCCACAGGCCGGCCTTCGACACCGTATACGATACGAAGTGTGGCGTCAGCGACCAGACCCGCTGATCGATCATATTGATGACGACACCTTCGGCATTTGGCGGCAATATCCCCGCGAACGCCTGGATCAGAACGAAGGGCGTGCGGAGATTGGCGATCAAGTGGGAGTCCCACGAGGCGCGCGTCACGTCATGCCATTCGTCCCGGTCGAAGCGGCTGGCGTTGTTGACCAGCACGCCAACCGGGCCGAGTTGTTCCGTCGCTCGAGGGATCAGGCTTTCCACCTGCACCTCTTCGGCCAGATCCGCCCGAAGAAGAACCGCCCGCCGGCCAAGGGCCTGAACGTCCGTCAACGTCTCTTCGGCCTCATCCTGACTGCTGTTGAAATGGACGGCAACATCGAAGCCCTGCCGCGCCAGTGCCAAAACAATCTCCCGGCCAAGGCGGTGGGCGCCACCGGTCACGAGGGCGACTCTCGGAATTCTGGTGGATATTCCAGTCATGAAGCCGCGCCTGGCAAAATGTCACCGGCACAGAAACCATGCGACCAGACAAAAGTATAGACCATTTTCAGCCTGCACAGCCAGGATGATATGGTCTAGTCCGCGCAAGGATCAGCGTAAAGACGCCAGCCGCCCACCGTCGCCTAACCCACCACCTCCCGCACCGTCGGCCCGACGCTGGTCCCAAGCCGGCTCAGAACCACATCTAAATCGGTTTGCATTGCCACGATCTCCGCGGCGATCTGCGTCGCGCTCAACGACCCGATGGTCTGCTCCAACGTCGACGCGCGCTCCGCCAGCGCATCGGCGCCAACATTCCGCGCGGCTCCTGTAACACTGTGTGCTAAGCGATAGGTCGTCTGGAGGTCCTTGCTCGAAGCGGCCTGTTTCATCGTCTCCAAATTCGCCTTTGTGTCCTCCGTGAAGGTGCGCACGATCTCCGCCACCGCCTCCTCCCCGAGCATTTCAATCAATTCGCGCAACCGTGAGGTCGACGGCTCCGGACCAGCCGCGGGGCAGTTTCGCCCAACCGCGCCGAGCCCGTCTGCGAGCGCCGCGCGGAGCCGCTCCGGAGTGACCGGCTTGGTGGTGACCGCATCCATCCCCGCCTCCAAGCAGGCTGCCAGATTGTCCGGACCCGAACCGGCGGTCAGGCCGACGATAGCAATTCGCGCGCCACCGCCCTCGGCAACCCGGATCTTCCGTGTCGCAGTCAGGCCGTCCATTGTCGGCATCATCACGTCCATCAGGACTAGGTCGTAACGGGTGCCCGCCAGGGCGGCGATAGCTTCCATACCGTTGCAGACGACGTCGGCGCAATGCCCAAGCCGCTCCAGCATACGAAGGGCGACGATGCGATTGGTGGGATTGTCCTCGGCGAGCAGAATTCGCATGCCCGGAGCAGGCTGGGATTCGACGTCTGCCACCGTATCCGCCGGCAGCACTGCCTTGGCCGGCCTTACCGCCAGGTCGAACCTGAACGTACTGCCACTTCCGGGCCGGCTCTCGACGGTAATGCTGCCACCCATGAGCTCCACTAGCCTGCGGCAAATTGCCAAACCGAGGCCGCTGCCGCCAAACCGGCGGGAAATCGAACCGTCCATCTGCGTGAATTCCTGGAACATCCGGTCGATGGCTTCCGGCTCAATCCCGATCCCACTGTCCGCGACGCTGAACAGCAACTTGTTGCAGCCATCGGGGGCCGGTTCGTGCGTCAGGGTCACGCTGATCCACCCTTTGTCGGTGAATTTCACTGCGTTGCCGATGAGATTGAGTAGGATCTGCCTAAGTCGGCCAGGATCGCCGCTGACCACCGCCGGCACCTGATCGTCCGTAATGGCCGACAAGTACAGATCCTTTGCAGAGGCTTGGGTCAAAAACATTTCCACCACACTCTGCAGCAGCGTCCGCGGGGCGAAATCCGCCTCCTCCAGTTCCACCCGTTCGGCTTCCAGACGGGAAAAATCGAGAATGTCGTTGATCAGCTCCAGCAAATGGTCACCCGACTGCCGCAGCAGCCGCACGTAATCGCGCTGCACGGATCCAAGCTCCGTGTCCTCCAGCAATGCTGCGACGCCGATCACGCCATTCAGTGGGGTACGGATTTCGTGACTCATGACGGCCAGGAATTCGGATCGGGCGCGGGCCGCCGCCTGTGCCAAGTCGCGGGCATCGGCCAAGGCGTGGGCGTCGTGCTCCTGTTCGGTGATATCGGTGAAGGTGCGCACCGCGAGGCCCGAAATCGAGCACCTTGGTGCGGACTTCCAGCACCGTGCCGTTGCACCTGGTGCGGTGGTAAACCGCGTTGCTACGCTCGATCCCGCCCAACTCGGCCAGGGTTCGCTCAGCCGCCGAGTCGTTGTCGGCGAACTCGCCCGCCTCGAGTTGCCATTCCAGCAGCGAGTTCGAATTCAAATCCTGGGAGCGCCAGATGCGGGGGCAGGTCCAAGAGTTCGACGGCACGCGCATTTAGCAACGGCACGTGGCGATCTGCAGAGATCACCATCAGGCCTTGGCTGATGTTGTCCACCGCCGCACGCAGCACTTGGCGCGAAAGCATGCTATCGATCCGGTTGTGCGCGAGGACGGCAGTCACCAACAAAATCATCGCGGTCAGACCAAGACCGATCGCCACGCAACGCTCCAAATCCTCCCGATAACCCGCCAATGCGTCTTCAGTGGACAGGCCAGCAACCACCACCAGGCGGTAAGCATCGAGCCGCCGCCAGCTATATATCCGTTCGATCCCGTCCGTAGTTGCGCTCGTACGCACGAGACCGTGGCTCTCGGCCAAGGCGGGGTCGGTGAGCCTCATTGCAGAAAGATCATCGCTCAACCCGGCTACCGTACCTTGGTCCAACCGACCGCACGATCACGTCTTGGCCCAGCAGCAGCACCGCGCCGCGGTCAATATCGAGGGAGGTGTAGAAGCGCGACAGAAAGGCCGGGTCGAGCGAAGCGACGATGACGCCATCGAACGCACCCGTCGCATCGAACAGTTTGCGCACGAACTGGACCGACCACTCGCGGGTGACACGCCCAATCTCAGGCCGGCTGACGAAAAGATCGTCGCCGGGTGAGTCCCTAGGCATGCGGAAATCTTCTCGGTCCGCGATGCTGGCTCGCTGGTCGGTGACGGGGCCGAGGTTGCTCGCGAGGATGTTGCCGACGCGATCCGACATCGAAATCTGTAGCGACAGTTCGCTTTTCAGGCCACTCTCACGTTCCCAGGAGGCTAGGTCGAAACCCATCGGATCGCGTGGCCTCGCAGCCCGAACCGATCGGATCGTGGTGTCGATCGCCTCGACCGTGCGGCGGATATTTTCCTCGAACGCTTGTGCGAGACTGCCAGCCTCCCGCTGGACATGAGCAATCTCGGAGCTGTGCCGCTGGACAAGATAAGCGCCTATCCCGAGCCAAACCAGGAGCACAATCGGGTACCTGCAGCCAGGACAGTTCGGAGGCGCATCCTCTCTCAGGTCAACGGCTCAACGCCGGCAATCTCGGGAGACGGCTCAAGGTTCGCTTGAAATATCTCCGACGGCACTGCACGTCCATACAACCAGCCTTGCCCGATCTGGCATCCGGCATCCTGCACAAGATGCGCCATGGCCTCGGTTTCCACACCCTCGGCCACCACCTTCAACCCCAGTTCGCGCCCCAAGGAAGCGCTGGCTCGGACCACCTTGCGGGCGTCACGGTTGGAAATCGCGTCCGCCACGAATGCCTGATCGATTTTCATTTCGTTGAACGGCGTACGTACCAGCGACAGCAGGCTGGAGTGGCCGGTGCCGAAATCGTCCACCGCCAGATTTACCCCGCGGATGCGCAGGCGTGTCAGGATTTCCATCGCGCAGGGGGTGTCGGGGATGCCGTTGGTTTCCGTAATCTCCACTACCAGCGCACCTGGTGGCACACCGTGCTCCCGCAGCTTCTGCTCGATCCGATCGGCGATGCCAGGGTCGTCCAGCAGCAGCGGCGAGACGTTGACGGCAACCCAGCAATCGGGCCGCTTGCCTCGCCAACCGGCGCAAGCCAGTAGCGCCCGATCCAACATCAAATCGGTCAATGCCTCCGCCATGCCATGTTGCTCAGCGATCGGAACAAAATTTGCCGGCGGGATCCAGCGGCCATCAGGAACGCGCCAACGAGCTAGGGATTCCGCGCCAACCACGAGGCCGGTTTCCAACGATGTCTGCGGTTGAAACCAGGCCGCGATCTGTCCCATGTCGATGGCGTGACGAAGCTGTTCAGGCGGGATCGACAACACGTCGGCGCCGCCGTGGCCCAGAGCACGGGGTGACAGTTGTAGCAATCGTTGCAGCGCCGTCGGCAGGATCGGCTTGCGCAACACACCCGCCACCCGTAGTCCCAGGCCGGAGGCGAGGCGTTGGCTGGCAGCAAGGATTCGACCGTCGAAGCTCGACGCCAAGACAACGACCGCGGCAGGATCGAAGCGGGCGATCAGCGGCAGGACTTCAAGTCCATCTTCAGCGCCAAGCGCGAGGTCAAGCACGACGAAGTCGAAGCGGTTGCCGGTCTCGAGGAGCGCCCTCGTCTCCTCAATCGATGCGGCGCAACTGACCGTGTAGCCTATCTGTGTGGCGGCGTGAGTCCCGATGGCACGGTCGACCCGTTGGTCGTCGACAATGAGCAGATGCTGCCGCAGCGGCATTCGGTGTCAACCTCGGTCGGATGATGTGAACGCCAACCGCAAGCGAGCGATGAAGGTAGGGATCGGGCAGGACGCATGCGACATACCCATTGGATGACATGGCAGGTGATAAGAAATCGTTAATGACGCGCCAGAAAGCGTTCGCCCGCGACCGTCTTCTACGCGGCCTCGAATGCCGCGCAGCCTTCGTTGAACTCTCTATGCGCCGGCATAGAGCTCGAGCCGGGGGCATGTTGAAGGGTACTTGCTAGTCTAACGCTGCCGCCAAGGCAGCCCGTTCGCCTTCCAGCCGGCTGTGGTCCCGCGATGGCCCTCGACGTCGGGCGGACCCTCGAACCCGTCGGCGACGTTGAACACGTGCGGAAAGCCGGCCGAACGAGCGGCCTCGGCGGCTGCCATGCTGCGCGCGCCGCTGCGGCAGATAAAATAGATTTTGTGCTCAGCCGTCAGGCCGGCGGCGCGCAGGTTCTCTTCGAACGAGCCATTGAGTTGCATCGTCGGATAGACCTGCCACGGAATCAGAAGCGTCTCTTTCCCAGCCGACCCCAGGTCAGGCAGACCGACAAAAGTCCACTCGACATCGGTGCGGACATCGACCAACTGCGCATCTTCATCGGCTTGCAGGGCTTCCCAGGTCTGGGCTGGCGCGACATTCTCAACCATGCTTGACGCTCCGCTGGGGCGATTGGGGATTACGATGACAGGCTTATATCACGGCACGTCCTGGCAAGACGACCTGGCTCAAACGATCGGCAACACGCCGCTGATCCGTCTGCGGCGCGCCTCGGAGGCGTCGGGATGTACCATCCTCGGCAAGGCTGAGTTCATGAACCCAGGCGGCTCGGTAAAGGATCGCGCCGGGTTGGCGATCATTATCGATGCCGAACAACGCGGCACCCTGCATGAGGGCGGCACGATCGTGGAGGGCACGGCCGGCAACACCGGCATCGGCCTCACCCTGGTCGGCAACGCCCGCGGCTACCGCAGCGTGATCGTCATGCCGGAGACCCAGTCGCAGGAAAAGATCGACTTCCTGCGCATGATCGGAGCCGATCTGCGGCTCGTCCCGGCCAAGCCCTACCGCGACCAAGGCAATTATGTGCACGTCTCACGCCGCCTGGCTGAGGAGCTTGCCGAATCGACCGGTAATGCGATTTGGGCGAACCAGTTCGATAACCTGGCAAACCGGGACGGCCATCGCATGAATACCGGACGGGAGATCTGGGAGCAGACCGGCGGCAAAGTCGATGCATTCACGTGCTCCTGCGGCACCGGCGGCACGCTGGCCGGTGTCTCCCTGGCACTGAAGGAGCGCAATCCCGGCGTCCGCATCATTTTGGCCGATCCGCTCGGGTCCGGCCTGTATGGCTGGGTGAAGAGCGATGATTTGACGATCTCCGGGTCATCGATCACCGAAGGTATCGGCAATTCGCGGGTAACCGAAAACCTGTCCGGGGCATCGATTGACGACGCCGAACAAATCCCGGACGCCGAGGCACTGGAACAGATCTTTGAGGTGCTGATCCACGAGGGCCTGTCGGTCGGGACGTCCTCCGGAATTAACATCGCCGCGGCGATAAGGGTGGCTAGGGCGATGGGGCCAGGGCACACGGTGGTGACGATCCTGTGCGACGGCGGCTCCCGGTATCAGTCGAAACTGTTCAACCCGACGTTCCTGCGGGAGAAGGGATTGCCAATACCGCCCTGGTTGGAGTGAGGGCGGCACTGCATACCGGTATCGCCATCTCAGCTCGCGAGCAACTTGCGCAGAGCCGCGTCCAGCGTCGCTACAGGGCTGGTCCCCGGCCCGCCGGCGAAATGACCCCATACTGTGTCAACCACCTGAAGTTCCGCGTTCGGCATATGCTGTGCGTCGAAAGCCCGAGTATGGAGGGTGGCTGAAACGTGCCAATACGTCAGATGACGTATTGCAATTCAATGCGCCGCATTCGAGATGGATGGTTTACAGTGGGCGGGCGATCGCTTCGCCTCGGCGTGTCCCTTGGCATCGTATCAACACCTCGACGCCGCCTCACCTCAAACCGGCAACCTAATCCTCGCACGCAGCCCGCCCAGAGGACTGTCCTCCAGCACGATCTCCCCGCCATGAGCGCGCACAATGTCGCGCGCGATCGTCAACCCCAGGCCGGTGCCACCAGACGATCCGCTCTCGAACGGGCGGAAGACACTCTCGCGTTTGTCGGTGGGAATACCCGGTCCATCGTCGTCGACCGTCACCAGCACCGAACGCCCGTGCGTCTCCGCCCCCAATTCGACATGCCCTCCGTGCCGGCGCGCATTATCCACGAGGTTGGTGACCGCTCGGCGGACCGCCCCGGCGCGCAGCTTGATCGTCAGGTCCGCCGGCACTTTTAACTCCAGCAGGGCGCCGGCGCGCCGCGCACCTGCCGCGACGTCGTCCAAAATCGTCGCCAGATTGACCGCTTCGGCCTGCTCGGTCGCCTCGCCACGCGCGAACGCCAGATAACCGCCGATCATACGCTCCATCTCCTCCACATCCGCGGTCATTTCCAGTACGTCCTGGCTCAGTTCCTCAGTGCGCGGCAGCATCGCCAGCGCCAGCCGCAACCGGGTTAGCGGTGTGCGCAAATCGTGCGACACGCCGGCCAGCATCTCCGTCCGTTGCGCCAGGAAGCGGCGGATACGTTCCTGCATTCGGTTGAACGCGGCCGCGGCCTGACGCACCTCCGACGCGCCTTCAGGCCGGATCGCCGGTACGTCGCGCCCCATACCGAACGCCTCCGCCGACCGGGCGAGACGGTGGATGGCGCGCACCTGATTCCGCATGAACAAGGCGGCGATGGAGAACAGCAACAGGGCGGACCCGACCAGCCAGCCAACGAACAGGAAGATGGTGCCGATCGCCAACCGCTTGCGCGGTGCCACCACATTCAGCACGCCATCCGGTAGTTGCAGGTGGATCAGCACGGAGTGGGGGTCGGATGTCCAATCCATGGTGAACGGCGCGTTAAATCTGGCAGCGAGAGCCGCCGCGAGATCGTCGTCCATCGGGCCCAGGAGATTGACCCGCTTGCGCCGAGCCAGCGCTGCCCCGGGTTCCAGCGTGATGTCCAGAGTGAACTGCTCGCGCGCCGTTTGCAGCACCCACTCACGGTCCTCGGGGAACTGGCGCAATAATTCAACTGTATAGGAGATCTCGCCGGCGATCGCGCTGGACAGCCGACGCGAGACGATGCCGAGGTGGCTGCCATAAAATATTTGCAGCGCAATAACCTGCACTACAACCAGCGGCACCAGCATGATCAGAAGGGTGCGCCCCAGGAGCGATGTCGGCATGAGGGGCTTGATCCAGGCCCCGAACGGCAACGGGATGCGTGCGCGCAATTTAGGCGCCTGGCTTCAGGATGTAACCCCGGCCGCGCACGGTGTGCAGAAAGCGTGGCTCGCGCGGGTCGGCTTCGATCTTGCGGCGGAGACGTACAACCTGCACGTCAATGGCGCGCTCGCCGGAATCGTCCATGCCGAGAGCCTCGGCGATATCCTCGCGCGAAAGAACTTCATTGGGCTTGCTGGCAAGTGCGGTCAGCAGCGCTGCCTCCCCGCCGGTCAGACGGATTGGGCCAGTGGCATCGCGCAATTCGCCGCGGTCGATATCGAATTCCGCGTCACCGATCCGCACCGGTCCGGCCGGCGCAGCCACTGCCGCGGGCGGTGGTGCTCGCCGCAGCAGCGCTCGGATGCGCAGCACCAGTTCGCGAGGTTCAAAGGGTTTGCCAAGATAATCATCTGCCCCAGCCTCGAACCCGGCAATGCGGTCTTCTGGCGCTCCCCGGGCGGTCAACAGCAGGATCGGCATGTTCTGCCTGCTTTCCAAGCGCAGCGACTGAGTTAGATCGAGGCCGCTTTCGCCTGGCATCATGACGTCCAGCACCATCAGATCGGGGTTGATCGCCCGTAGTTGCGTCCGGGCCTCGGCGGCATCGCCGGCCGCGGTCACGCGGAAGCCCTCGCCGGTCAGGTAGCGCGCCAGCCGCTCGCGCAGCCGAGGATCATCCTCCACGACCAGGATGTGACAATCTTCGGCCATCTCGTCAGGCGTCCTCCGCCGGTCCGGTGCCATCCATATAGGCACGCGCTCCCTTGTCCATCATCGCGCGCATCAAGGTCCGAAATCCGTGCACAGCGTGAGGACCACCGGCCCGGTACGCTTGCGACAGCTTTTCCCGTTGCGACTCGAATAGACGCTGTTCCAGCGCTTTGCCCTTCTCTGTCAGGGTCAGCAGCCGCAGCCTCCGATCCTCGTAGCCCGGGGCTTGACTGACATACCCTTCATCAACCAGCGCGTTCAGCACGCGCGCCAGGGACTGTTTGGTGATGCGGAGGATGGCCAGCAGGCCTGACACTGTGATCCCGGGATTGCGGCCGATAAAGTGCAGCGCTCGGTGATGCGCCCGCCCCAGGCCGAGTTCCTCCAACACCTTGTCGGCGACGTTGGTGAAGTCGCGATAGGCGAAGAACAGCAGATCCTGCGCCATGCGCATTTCGGCGTCGCCGACATCGACGATCGGTGTCGGCGGCGGCAGTTTGGGCGGCGGGACGAAGTGGGATTTGGCTTTCAGCATGCCTGTTATTCGCTTCCCAAATGGGTCAGCATTATTGACTTAAATCGGCGCTACGTTCTAAATTCACGCCACTGAAGCAATAAACTTGCGGAGAGGGCGACCATGACGCTGCTTCCTTTCGACAACCGCGATGGCTGGCTTTGGTTGGACGGTTCCTTGGTTCCCTGGCGGGACGCGCGGTTGCATGTTTTATCGCATGGATTGCACTACGCCAGTGCAGTGTTCGAGGGCGAGCGGGCGTATGCCGGTAATATTTTTCGGCTGCGCGACCATACCGATCGCTTGATCAACTCCGGACGCATCCTGAGCTTCGAAATCCCCTACTCAGCCGAACAAATCGATACCGCCAGCGATGCGGTGCTGAAGGCCAACGGGCTGACCGACGGCTACGTGCGACCGATCGCCTGGCGCGGGTCGGAGCAGTTGGCCGTGTCGGCCACCGGCACCTCGATCCATCTGGCGATCGGCGCGTGGCCATGGCCGAGCTATTTCGGGACGGAGCGGATGCATGGAATTCGGGTGGCTGAGGCGGACTGGCGACGGCCGCCGCCGGAGTGCGCACCAGTCAAGGCGAAGGCCTCGGGGCTGTATGTCATTGCCTCGCTGGCCAAGGTGAAGGCGGAGCAGGAAGGCTACTCGGATGCGTTGATGCTGGATTGGCGTGGCCTGGTGGCGGAGACAACCGGCGCGAACATTTTCTTCGTCATCGACGGCGATCTGCATACGCCGGATCCGGATTGCTTCCTTGACGGGATCACCAGGCGGACCGTGATCAGCCTGGCTCGCCGCCACCAGATGAAGGTGATCGAGCGGCAAATCGATCCCTCCGATCTGGCGCGCGCGACTGAAGTGTTTCTGGCCGGAACCGCGGCTGAGGTGACAGCGGTGCGCGAAATCGGCCCGCGCCGGTTCACGCCCGGGACCATCACCGAGACATTGATGAAAGATTACGACAGATTGGTGCAACAACCTCCGGAGGAGGTTGCCCGGGTCGTCGCCTGAGCGCGTCAGCGCCTCGAGCGCACGTGGCCGCACCGGGCGGGGCCATGGTAGGAAGACCAATCTGCTGCGCGCAGCCCATCCAGATGCGCATCAGGCAACGCTTGGCCAGACGGCGATGCGTCGCATGATATTGAGGAAAACCGAGTGACCGACACGAATGTCGTCATCATCGGCGCCGGTCTCGCCGGACTGGGCGCAGCCGCGGCGTGCCGCGATGCGGGTCGGGCCGCTGTCGTGCTGGAGGCCTCCGCCCGAGTCGGAGGACGTGCCTGGACGGACTATCCCGCGGCCTTCGGTGGGGTCTGGTTCGACATGGGCGCGATCTGGTTCCACAACGCGGAGCGTAACCCGCTGGTGCCGCTCGCCCGCGCCGCCGGAGACACGCTCCTTCGGTCGGACGAGATCCGCCAGGAGCGTACCTTCATCGGCAATCGGCTGGCGAGCGAGGTGGAATTGACCGCCTTCGCCGACGCTTGGCCCCGGTACGAGGCGGCGGCCGACGCGATACTGGCAAGCAGGGACGATGTATCCTTGGCCGAAGTGACGCGGCGATTGCCGGATGACCCTTGGGCGGCGACCGTCGAAGCCTGGGAAGGTCCGGTGATCTGTGCCGCCGATGCGGACAAATTTAGCGCCCGAGACTGGCGGCGCAACGCTCTGAACGGCGGCAACCTTCTGCCGGACGGGGGCATCGGCGCCTTCGCTCAAAGACGGCTGACCACAGGCTTGGATATACGATTGCACTCACCCGTCACGTGCGTCCGCTGGAGCCGTCCAGGCGGCGCGGTCACGGTCGAAACCACCAGCGGATCCATCAC
This sequence comes from uncultured Alphaproteobacteria bacterium, assembly GCA_963772355.1. Classification (GTDB taxonomy): domain Bacteria; phylum Pseudomonadota; class Alphaproteobacteria; order Acetobacterales; family Acetobacteraceae; genus Rhodopila. The sequence continues at coordinate 70,337 of CAVYXX010000107.1, forward strand.
CGCGAAGGCTTGTATCGTGACGGTGTCTACTGGCGTGCTTGCCTCCGGGGCCTTGCGGTTCGATCCGGCGCTGCCGGTGAGGACCACTGAGGCAATCCACGCGCTGCCGATGGGTTTGGCGATGAAGATCGCCCTGCGCGCGACCGGGCCCGACCGTCTGGACCTGCCGCTGCATTGTTCGTTGGACCGCATCCTCGAGCGGCAGGGTGACCCCTTGATGCCGTTCCAGTGCTGGCCGTTTGGACGTGATTATGTGCAAGGCTGGATCGGCGGGTCGGTCGCCTGGGATCTCGCGCGGGCAGGCAAGGCCGCTTCGGTGGACTACGCGCTATCGTATCTACGCAAGGCGTTCGGCGGAAGGGTGGACCGGCTATTGGCTGGGGGCGCCTCGCTGGTCACGCGATGGGATGCCGATCCCTGGGTGCGAGGCGCATATTGCTACGCGGTTCCAGGCTCCGCGATGGCCCGGGATGTGCTCACCGAACCGGTCGCTGATGGGCATCTGACGTTCGCCGGCGAGGCATGCCATGTCGGTTTTGGTGGAACGCTTGCGGGCGCCTGGATCAGCGGTCAGTCGGCGGCGAGAACTGCCCTGGCGGCGATCGACTAACAAGTCCGGACCTTTGGCCAAACGCGCCAGCGTCACACGAGTGGGTCGGGACCTCACCGAAACCACAACAGATCAACCTTTCTTATCGGTCCACTGAACCGTTGCTCTCGCAAACGACGGGATAAACCAGGCCGCCCATCACGATCAGCCTGGAAATGCGCGGTCGTCGCGTCACGCCGATTATTCCGGCACCGGTGGGTCGGTAACCTTAAGCTGTCCGATGCTGAAGCCGATCGCCGCCGCGATCAAGACGACAGGGGCGGGGAATGGACGGCTTCACCGGCCATCGAGCATCGCGTGACAAATCCGTCCGGACGCCCCACCGCTATTCCCAGTGCGCGGGGCGCCAGATCCACCGTCCTTCGCGTGGCGCCCAGATCCAGCGGCCTTCCACGTAGTGGCCGTACTCCGCCCGGCGTTGGACGTAGTGGCCGGGCCTCCACACGTAACGATACCCGTCCCAGTGCCAATGTCCCGGCTCCCAGACCATCGGTCCACCGGGCGGCGGCGGGACGACTTCGGCGCGCGGCGGCGGAATCGGCGCGTAGGTCGGCGGCGGCGGCGGTTGAGCACTCGCGCTGCCTATCCCAACCACGCAGATAGCCGCACCGACAATAAGCCACTTCATCGACAAACTCCCACAGCAGACCCAAAGATGCCACCCCAAGTCGTAACCCCAGGTAGCTTATTGTAATGCGACGCTCGGCTTGGTCCCACCGTGACATGACGAGATGGCGTGCCGGATTTGTCCCGGCGCGGGATTACCATGACCGTTTCCCCTTCGAACGTGATGGGCCGGTGTGTATAGCGCCAGCGTGCGGAACGCCCAACCCACCCACCCTGATCGCTGTCTCCATCGACGGGACGTAATCTATCTTGCCGCCAGCTTTGTCGAACGTGGCGTTTGTCATTGCAATCTCTCGACTTTTCGTTCTATAATTGCAATTCTTTCTATACCGAAAAGTCCGGCCGATGTATCGCTGTCACTTCATGCAAGCCGGGCGCATCGTTCAGGGTCTCAACCTGAAGGTCCAAACACTGGACGCGGCCATCGCCACGGGCCGAAAAATTTTGGCCGATCATATCGAACTCATCGAGTGCGATGGTCTAGAAATTTGGCTGGATTCTGCATTGCTTTACAAATTTGTGCTTTGAGCCGAGGCAGCGGTCCAGCTCGTCGAAGGGAGGACATGCGGCGCCTTGAACCGCCCGCCGCCGGGCCTCCCTCCCCGAGTGAGCATCATGGTCTTCGTTCACGCTAATTTCATTGCAATAACAGCACATACTTGTTGCCGTATCGATGTAGCCGAGCAACATATGAGCCTCGTTAATCGCAGCAGGGTGTGCATCAACATGAGGATCAGCAAGGAAGCTCTTTCGACCAGGGTTGTGGTTCGCCGAGCCAGGAGAGGCGCGGCTCCATTCGTGTGGGAAATCAACAAGGACACCATGTCCGAGCCGGTCTATGTATCACCCGAGGCCTTCGTCACTATGGAAGCCGCCTTCGTGGCGGGTCAGTCCAAACTCGCCGAGTTTACGCCGCCGCAACTACCGACACCCAGCCTGATTGAGAGCCACTTCTGACACGTCCGTAGGCGTCGCGAACGGTCTGCAACGCACACTCCTAACTGATGGATAAGGTCTGCCGGAAAAAAACCGGCAGGTTTATCATCCACAAGCGCTTTCCCAAACAGGGTTCTCCGCCACTCCGCCAAGTGGTCTCACGCGATCCCGTTCGCGATGCAGCCAAAAACCCCTCCGATAAACCTCTTGTTCATTTTTTCCCGGTACAACCGGTCCATGAACTGGCGCATTCTCTTGGCCATGATGGCCATCTTGGCACCATGCCAAGTCCGCGCGGATATCGGCACGCCGTCCGCTCAAACGGCCAACCTGGTGTGCCGGCAGGCGATCGCGGCGGCGGAACGGGCCCATGGAATACCTCCGCATTTGCTGCTACTGGTTGCGGGTTTCTCGAACCGCTCGAATTCGGCTACGAGGCGCAGAAATGGCGGATTTCCGTGCCGTGCCGCGGCTTCCGGCGGCCAGACGGGAAAAGATAAATTGCTCGGGCTACGTGAAGCACGATTTCATCGGCGTACGTGTCGACTTCTCACATTCTGCCATGTCGGTGCTGAGTCCAAACGTCTTTGAGACGGTTCCGCTGATAACCTAAGAATTCGGCCATTTCAGCGCCTCTCGCCCGAATTTGAGCGGTCAGAGAAACCCGCAACCAGTAGCAAGTCTCGACGCTACCTCTACCGACCTCACCTAGAGCAGGTGTGCCTGACGGCCATCAGCTCCAGTCGTGAGCTCACGTTGCTCGATCTGCGGGGTGCAGGGGCCTACGAGCTGGGCGTCGACACCGACGCCAGCCGGGCCCGCGACCATACCATCGGCCAGTCCTTCTCGCAGGCCGTGCACGATGATTTGGCGGACGTCGACGCCATCCTGTTCGACTCCCGCCTAACGACCGGCGCCTGTGTCGCCATCTACGATCGCGCCTTTTCCGCCTTGTCTGGGACGTTGCCTATCGGCTTGTTGCAAGTCGCCCTGCTGCCGGCCGAGCTGATCCGGCTTGGCATCACGCTGCGCCGCAAGCGGGGGTATGCGCCGTAACGCGCGCGTCGTAGTATCCGTCTCTTGATCTCGGGGCGCGCTGATGGCCAAGCGACTTCGCATCGTTTCGCCGAAGCTGAACAAACGCCTGCAGACCGGGTGGGAAGGCTTCTTCCCTACTACGCTGGCTATCCCTTCGCCCGCGAGCTGCTGAGAGCGCCAAGCTGTCGCACGGCGCCGTCGTGCTGGACCCCTGGAACGGCAGCGGGATACGCCCTACACCGCCACGTCGCTGGGTCTGAGCTCCATCTGGATCGATCTGAATGCGGTCATGATCATCGTGGCAAGGTAAAGCGGCGCTTCAGACAATACGCGAGAAGGGTTGTTATCGCGTCTTATGCCGTGCTACAAGGGAACGTGGCCAGCTCATTTACCGAGGCGCGCAGGCCCCGCGGTGTGCCCACCAGGTAGTGGGTGGGGGTTTCCGCCGCCCGCATTTCGGCCAGCACCGCCTCTGTGGGAATGCAGCGGTCCATCACCCAGGTGCGTCCCGCCCTGCCATACTGGGCTTCGATCCGTCGCAGGAAGTCGCGCAGCGTCGTCTTGTCCGAAGTGTTGCCGGGCATCACCTCGTAGGCCAGTGGCAAGCCATCTGGCGTCACGATCAAGGCGATGACGACCTGGACGCAGTCGGACCCTTTGTCACGGCTGTAGCCATGCCGTCGCTTGCCCGCTTCGGGTCGATCGCACTCGAAGTAAGTGCTGGTCAAATCGTAGAGCAGCACTTCGAATTTGGCCTCGAACAGAGTCTTCCAGCGTTGTTGCAGGAAGCTGAACAGTTCCGTCTTGTGGGTCAGCAGCCTGTCGAGGCAGCGATGCAGATGTCCTTCTGCACCAGATCGAAGTCCTCGCCCAGCAGATCGCCCATCGCACTGCGTTCATACCATTGCCGATGCAGCCGCCACTCGCTGCCCGGATCGATCAATCGGTAAGCCACCAGCGTCTTCAGCACGTTCAGCCAGCGTGTCCTTGCCGTGACGCTGGCAGGCGCGGCGACCAGAACGCATCCAGCTGAAGCTGATCCCACAGATGGCACGCCAGCCAACAGCCACCCCATCGCCGCGGCCGGCGGAGCCGCAGGCTGCTGAGCCTGACATGCACGACATCGCAATCCGATGGGCGGTGCCGCACGATCCTCAGAAAACAGTGCGATCTGTTTGCCGGCCTGCCCATCGTCGTCGAACGCCTCGATCGTCTGGCACCAGGCGGCGCGCTGGCTGTCGTTGATCTCGCCCAGATACAGCACATGCCGCTGCACCGTCCGGCCGCCGGATACCCGACGGTTCTCGACGATGCTCCAATAGCGGTGCTCCTTGCCGTCTTTGCGGCGAAGCTTGTGGCGCAGAAACATGGCGCCAGCCTTTCAAAGCCGCTGGCCGTTTCGCAAGGGGCTTGGTCGGCACCGCACCCGGTTTCAGCTGATTCTCGTTGGTTGACCCCGCACTTCTCCTGGCTTTAGCGGCACCCCGAGGGCACAAAATTTCCAAAACCGAGGTCGAGTTGCGAAAGTCGGGCTAAACAGTGCGTGGTTCAAATGAGGGTCACATGCGCGAGGCCGGGCTAACACTGGCCGAGCGGATGATGGCACGCTGACGTTTTCGGGTGTGGTGCGAATGTGGCTCAATGCGTTGGCGCAGCGGCGATGCTGCCGGAGAGTGACCGCCAGGACCTGGCCATTCAGGCGTTGGCGCGATCGACGACGATCAGTGATTTGTCGGTCCGACACAGCGTGAGCGCAAGTTCATCTAGCAGCAAGCGCACAAGGCCGGTGCGGCGGGATGTATCTGTATCGAGCCGTCGACAGCTGCGGCCAGACGATCGACTTTCTACTGTCGGCCAAGCGCGACGCTGAGGGGCGGGCGGCTACAGAAGGGTCTCGCGAGCCTCCTCGCGAGGAACCAGAGGATCCCCGGCCAATTCTGCCCGACCCTCCTCAACCCGCGGCCAGGATGGCTCGCCACGCCGTGCGGCGATGATGTGATACATCGCCGGTATCAGAAACAAGGCCAGCACCGTTGCCGCCAACATCCCGCCGACCACCCCCGTACCGAGCGAGCGACGCGCCCCGGCTCCGGCCCCAACGCTGAACGCCAACGGCAGGCAGCCAAGAATGAACGCTAACGAGGTCATAACGACGGGGCGGAACCGCACACGCAACGCGGCCAGCGCCGCCCCCGCCGCGCTCAGACCCTCGTGCTGCCGCCGAGCCGCGAATTCGACGATAAGGACCGCGTTTTTGGCCGACAGCCCGATCAGGGTCACCAAACTGACCTGGAAATAAATGTCGTTGTTCATGCCGCGCAGCCACACCGAGAGAAAGGCGCCGAACAAGGCGAGTGGCACGACCATCAACACCGTCACTGGCAGCGCCCACCGCTGGTAGAGGGCGGCGAGGAGGAGGAATACCATCACGATCCCAAATCCCGCTGCCTGCCAGCTGTGATTGCCGACAGACTTTTCCTGGAACGCCTGTCCCGCCCAGGCCATGCCGTAGCCGGGCGGCAGCTTGTCACGCGCCAGCGCTTCGACGGCGGCAATCGCCTGTCCGGACGAATAGTGCGGCGCAGCCGAACCGGTAATCTCGATGGATGGATAGACATTGAAGTGCTCGATCGCATCCGCACCGACCACGCGCTTCAACGTCAATACCGTCGACAGAGGCACCATCTCACCACCATCGGTACGCACGAACACCTGGCGTATATCAGCCGGATCGCGGCGGTAGGCCGCGTCGGATTGCAGGTTCACATGGTAGTTGCGACCGTACAGGGCAAAGTCGTTGACATACAGGCTGCCGAACGTAGTGCGGACCGCATCGAAAATACTGGAAATCGAGATGCCGAGAGCTTTGGCTCGATTGCGGTCGACCTCGAGCTGATAGCGGGGCGTCTCCGTGCGCAAAGAAGCGCTGAGTTCGCCCAGTTCCGGCCGTTCAGCGGCGTCCGCCATGAATTGTTCGGCCGTCGCGTTCAGGGCCACCGTCCCTCGACCTTCGCGATCGAGCAGATGGAACTCCAACCCATTCACCCCACCTAGGCCGTTGATGGGCGGAGGATTGAAGACAAAGAAATCCGCCTCCCGCAGGCGCGACAGCGCTCGGCGGATGGCGCCCACCAGATGAGGCGCATCGTCCTCTGGCCGGGTGCGTTCGCTCCAGTCGGTGAGCGTCAGGAACCCGAGGCCTGCATAGGTCCTAGGTGCGTTGGACAGCAGGTCGAGGCCGGCGAACATAGTGGCACTACGGACGACCCCGAGACCGTGCAGGATCTTGTCGGCCTTGACCATCACGTCGGTCGTCCGACTCAGGGCCGCCCCAGGCGGCAGCGACCAGCCGATCAGCATGTCCGCCTGATCCTCCGCTGGCACCAGCCCAGACGGTATGCGCTCCACGAGCACAACACAGGCCTCGCAGATGACGACCATGCACAAAGCCGTCAGCCATCGCCGATCCACGAGGACGCGTGCCAGGCCAACGCTCGCACGATTGGCAGCGGCGAAGCCGTGGTTGAACACACGCAGCGCCGGAAGTGGTGCCAAATGCCGCGGACGCAGCAGAGCGGCACACAACGCGGGGGTCAGCGTCAGCGCCACCAGGCCTGAGATCACAACTGAAGCCACTATGGTCGCAGCGAACTGCCGATACAGCTCCCCGCTCAGCCCGCCCAGGAATGCGACCGGAACAAAAACGGCACACAGGATCAGAACGATCGCGATCACCGGCCCACGCACCTCGTCCATCGCCTGAATCGCGGCTTCGCGGGATGAAAGGTGCCTTTCACGGATCAAACGCTCGACGTTTTCCAGCACCACGATTGCATCATCAACGACGATGCCGATTGCAAGGATCAGGCCGAACAAGGTGAACAGATTTATGGAGAAGCCCAACGCATAAAGCCCGGCAAAGCTGCCGACAATAGAGACAGGAACCGTCAGCAGAGGGATTACGGCGGCCCGGAGGCTTTGCAGAAACAGGAGGGTGATCCCCGCCACCAGTACCAAGCGCCAAAGCGAATGTTTTCAGCACTTCGCCTATCGAGGCGCGCACGAAATGCGTCATGTCATAGGGGAGGCTGTAGCCAATGCCATCGGGAAACTCGCGAGCCAATTCTGTCATGCGGGCGCGCACGCCGGCGACTGCCGCCAGGGCATTTGCGCCTGGCTTCAAATAGAGACCGATGAGAATAGCCCTCTGCCCATCCTGTATGGCGTTGAAGTCATAGTGCTCGGAGCCAAGCTCGATGTGTGCCACATCCCGCAGGCGCAATGCGGAGCCATCCGGCGTCGCACGCAGGATCACGTCGCCGAACGCAGCCAAATCCGGCAGACGGCCGCGGGTCGTCATGCCGTAGGTAAAGACCCGTGTTTCGCCCGGCGCCCCATCGATCGTGCCGGTCGCGAATTCCTTGTTCTGATCGGCGAGTGCGGTCGCCACATCGGTGGCTGTCAGCTGGAATTGTGCCAGCTTGTCCGGCCGCAGCCAGATGCGCATCGCGTAGTCCTTCTGACCAAACAGTTGCGCATCACCAATACCGGGCAGCCGCCTAAGTTCGTCGACCACATTGCGCTGGGCATAGTTGCTGACGGCCACGTCGTCATAGCGATCCGATGTGGCCGTCAGCACCACAATTGCGATCGGGGAGTTATATTGTTTCTGGACCGTGACCCCGAGGCGCTGAACGTCCTGCGGCAGAGAACTCAGCACGCCTTGCACGCGATTGCTGACATTGATGGTGTCGATATCGGGGTCTGTGCCGGTATTGAAGTAGATCGAGAGTTGCATTTTGCCGTCGCTGTTCAACGACTGCAGAGAGATCATCCCGTCTGCGCCGTTGATCGCATGCTCCAGTGGCACAGCGACGCTCTGCGCGACGGTTTCGGCATCAGCCCCCGGGAAGCTCGCGGTGACTGAAACCTGGGGCGGCACGATGTCGGGATACAGGGACACGGGCAGCAGCGGCAGTGACACCAAACCCGCCAGTACAATCACCAGCGAAAGCACGGCCGCGGTGACCGGCCGGTCGATGATGCCGCGCGTGTTCATTGTTGGGCGACCCGGATTCGGCTGCCTTCGCGCACATGCACCAGCCCCTCTGTCACAATGAGGTCGCCGGATCGAACACCTGAGACGACCCAATCGTTGCCTGCGTTTTGCTTCAGGCCGATGTCGACCCGGCGTGCGCGCCCATGGTCGGCCAAGTAAACGAACGTCCCCGTCACGTCCTGCCCCACGGCGATCTTCGGGACCGTCGGTGCCTCATGCAGGGTCAGCCCGCTAAGTGTGACCTGTACGAACTGGCCGGGCACGAGGCCGTCGTCTCCATTGTCGAACAATGCCCGCCCGTGCACGGTCCCGGTCGCCTGATCGATGTTGCTCTCGGTAAAGTCAACGATGCCCTCGCGCGTTTTGCCGTTGACGACGACCGACGCCACAAACTTTGGATTGGCGGCCCCACGCAGTCGGCGGATTTCGGCGAGATCGTCAGGGTCGAATGAGAATGTGACGAAGATCGGATCGGTCTGAGTGATGCGGGTCAGCAGGCTGTTGCCGGAACTCGGTGCCGACCACGCTGCCTTCCGGCACGGCTTCCAGGCTCGTTGCGCCGCTGAGCGGGGCTGTGACGGTCGTATAGCCGAGGTTGAGCGTCTGAGAACGCAGATCAGCCTGCACAGCCTCCAGGCCGGCATCGGCCACGGCCAGGGCCGACAGCGCGTCATCGCGCGCCAGCATCGTCCCGGTCTGGCTGGCCAGCAGCGCGCTGGTGCGTTTGAGATCCCGCTGAGCCTTGTCCCGCTGTGCCTGCTGCTGGCGCACTCGTGCGGAGGCCCGCTCGACCGCGGCCTCATAAGGTGCCCGGTCGATCTGGAACAGCACGTCACCCATCTTCACCTGCGTGCCTTCGTGATAGCGCCGCTGTTGCAAGATACCACCGACCCGGGCTCGCACCTCGACCTGGCGAAACGCGGTGACGCGGCCGCCATAGATATAGATCAGGCTGACATCGTGCGGGACGACCGGCGTCACCGTGACTTCCAGGGGCCGCGGTTCTTCGACTGTCGTCGCTTCGGGCTTGCATCCGTTATTCACGAGCAGGGCTAAAACGAGCAATAAACCGCTGACGGCCGGAAGCGAAATCGTGGATCGGAGGCCTGTGCGAGCGACGACATTGCGCCTTTGCCGCAGTGCACCCGCGGCACTGGTGTGTTGCCAGGCCTTAGGATCGCTCATCCCACTGCGCGACGCCACCAAAGTTACGCTGAAGAGGCGTATTCTCTCAGGCGATATAGCGGCATACCTCATCAGCCCAGCGGTTCCGATGGTAGCGCTACGCCCATACGGGGATATAGACGGCATCTCCGTTGTCCAGCTCGACCTCTCGGCCCTCGATGGACGTCACCCCCTACGAACACAGATGCAGAGCAGTGTCCCATTGTTATATCGATACGAGGACGCTCAAAAAAGGAACTCTGCCGCCGACAATTTCCTGACAAGGAAACCCCAGACAAGTTCGGGCCTTCTAGTCCTTTGTGAAAGCGTTGTTCGAAATCCTTGCCGGCGCCTGCGCGGATCATGCACAGGCTCCTGCAGAGCCGAGGTATACCATTTTTTGCCCCTGTACTATTCGGAAGAATTATTCTAATGAAGCGAACAGGATCAGCGTTGTCCAGTTTTTATTCAATTTGTGATACAGGGCGAGATCTGCGGCATCCGCGTTTGGCGGAGCCTCCCGGGCCGACGCGGCTCTCCGACAAATGGTCACCCCTCGAGAGTACAAATGACCAGAGTCCGTCGCGCTGAACAGTAACTGAGCAAATTATGGTCTGGAAAGTCAGCACCTCCTCATCCCATCATTTGAACCACACCGGGGCGCTGGGTTCCGGTGTAAACCAGGGACAAGATGATCTTGTTTCCTCAACTCGTGGAGTTACTGATGCTTCTCAAGACAATCGATTTTTCCAAGAAGCCGGCTTCGACGGTTGCCGTCTACGAACAGAAGCCTCCGTTTAGCCCCCGCTAAGGCGTAACGAGGGGGGCTCCGCTTCGGCAGAGCTCCCCCTCTACTGTAATTAAGTTCGTTTCTCAGTGACCTGCCATTCATGTTTTGCCAGAGGAGCGGATGATGATGCCGACTGCAAAACGGTCCCTCCAAGTCGATCGCTTGCCCATCTGGCGGAGCGTCGATCGAAGCTTTGCTCTTTACTGGGCCTCTACCGCAGCCTCCGACTTTGGCTCAATGGTGTCGCTGTTCGCGGTGCCGATGACCGCTATTCAGTTGCTTGAAGCGACGCCAACGCAAATCGGCTATTTGCGGACCGCAGAGATCCTCCCCTCCGCCCTGTTCGGAATCCTCGCTGGCGTATTAGCCGATAGCTGTTCCAGGAAGCGGATGATGATCATCCGTGATCTTGGGGCGGGGGTGTCGCTGCTGTTTGTCGGTACTGGCTTACACGGTGGGCCTGCTCGACATGAACCTGCTGCTGGCAATGCTTTTCCTCTTCGGTTGTTTCCAGGTGCTGGGTAAGGTCGCCGAATTCAGCTTTGCTTCCCGGGCTTGTCCAGCGGCAAAGCCTCGTCCAAGCAAACAGCCGCCTCGAAACCACGTCGTCTATGGTCAACGTGACGGCACCCGGACTGGCCGGCTGGCTTTTGCAGGTGTTCAACGCACCGTTCGTCATCTTCTGTGATGCCGCCTCATATTTTGTGTCCGCTCTGCTTGTCTCCGGTATAGCGGAGCCGCGAGTCTCGCCGACCGCCGAAGCGCCTCGCCGGACGTCGCTAGCATCGATCGTGGCCGGCCTGCGCGAGATCGCACGCGACCGGCCCGTCCGTGCCCTGGTCGTGGTCCATCTCGCCTTCGCCTTCCTCTTCGACATGATTGTCAATCTGCGCATCCTGCGTGCCGCCGAGCAGTTGCAGATTGCGGCGAGCGCCCTAGGCGGAACTCTATATGCTGAGCGGTTGCGGCGGCCTCGTGGCCGCGGCCGTGCTCAAGCATGCCTTCGAACGGTTTGGGCTACGGTGGGTGGTCGCCGCGTCTTCTGTCGCATGCGGTGCCGGCTGTAGCCTGCTGTCGGTCGTCGGTCCCGAGGACGCGTGGAAGCTGGCCGCAGTCGCGGCATCGCTCCTGGTCGCCGCCTTTGGGCGCACTGGGTTCTCCGTTGCCTTGCGCAGCGGTCTGCAGCTTACCGTACGGGAGGATTTGCTCGGGCGGGTGCGCGGCGCCGTGTCATTCGTTTACGCGTGGCTAGCGGCTCTTGGCGGCGTCATCGCCGGCACGCTGGCAGATTCGATCGGCGTCGCCATCATCATTGCGGCGGCGTCCACCGGTCTCGTCGTGCTTGGTTGCCTCAGCATCCCATTACTTTCGCAGTCCGAATTATGCCCTGTGCAGCCTGAAATCAAAAGCCACTGATGGAGCACGCCTCGATGTTCTCGACATTCCCTCACCTGCCCCATGAGCCCGAGACGGATCGGCTCGTTATCGTCAGCGGCAGTCCGCGTCGCGGCTCGCAGTCACGGCGGATTGCCGCCGAGATCGCGCGCCGGGCGGCGGACGAGACTCCGGAGTGGATACCCGAGTTGATCGATCTCGCCGAAGCTGTCGTCCCTGACTGGAGCGAAAGTTTACGGGATCCTAAGTCGGCTCCGGCACAGATGTGGCTCGCGACCTCACGCCGCCTTGAACGGGCATCGGCCCTCGTGTTCGTGACCCCCGAATGGTCCGGTATGGCGCCGCCCTGCCTCAAGAATTTCTTTTTGATGTGCAATCGTCATGAGCTAGCGCACAAGCCAGCTCTCCTCGTGGGAATCTCCGCGGGAACCGGTGGATCTTATCCCATCTCCGAGCTGCGCGCGAGCAGCTTCAAGAACACGCGCATCGTATACATTCCAGACCATCTCGTTATTCGTTACGTCGCGGACGCCTTCGACGTCCCGACGCCGGAAAACGAACGTCTCGACGGCCGCCTCCGGTACTCTCTCGCCATGTTGCGAGAGTATGCCATCGCCCTCCGGTCGGTGCGCCACAGCCGGGCCATCGATTTCAAGACCTACCCCTTCGGCATGTGACGTCTATCAACGGTCAATACTTGTAGGAGCATCAACATGGGCACACGCATCGTCAACTTCATCATCGACGAAAACCGAGACATTATCGCGGCCGATAGTCACGGTTCCCTCTACCGGCTGGACGAGCATCTGCGGCTCAAGCAACAATCGCCGAAGACCTATCACGGCGCAGGCATCCACACCATCGCTGCCGACGATCGATGGATCTTTACCCGCGACGTCGGCGGCAACATAATCCGTTGGTGTAAGGACCGGCTGCTGCCCGAAGATTTCCTGGTCTCGCAGCACTTCTGTGCCAAGCCGCCCGAAGATATCCAGCCGGTGCCAAGCCCCTCCGGCGCCATCGCCGTGCGCGACGGAGAACTCTATGTCGCGAACGCGTACAGGTCAGTTGATGGCCTTTGGCACCGACGACATGCGTTGTCGGCGTGCTATTGATATTCCTCCTGGAGCCTTCCCCGAGTGCCTGTGCCTGGAAGCGCCGGGACAGGATGTGCTCTCGGACGTGCTCGGCACGGTCTGGAGCGGAGACATCCGTAGCGGTGCGTTACACCGGATCGCCGAAGTGCCCAATGGCAACATGCATTGCGTGCGATACGACGGCCGATTTGACCGGTTCTGGTTGTCGTCCGATGCGCTAGGGGGAATCGCGATCATCGACCGGCACGGTGGCGAGATTGCCTGCCTCAAGATAACCCGCGACGACGTCGAGGAAATGGTCTTCTCGGCCGATTATCGCTATTGTTACGTAGTGGGTTTCGATCATTGGCTAAGGATCATCGAGAACCAAGAGCTACCGGTCGAGATCGACCGTATCGGTCCCTTCAAGTTCCAGATTACGCACATCCGGCGCCTCGACAACGAGACCGTCTTCGTCTCTCTCGAATCGGGCGAGATCTATCGCGTCGACTTGCACCAACGCTGCGTTGTCGGATCGGCGTTCGGCACCAATGCCGTGTGGTATGTCGAACTGCATGGTCAGCGGCTACTTTGCGCGATGGAGGCAGGCAATCTCGAAATCGTCACCCTGACCGATGATGGCGATCTCGGTCCTTCAATGCAGCGCCGCGCGTTACCCAATTTCGGCCATGGCCGCGTCCGCAAGGCAGTCGCGCTCGATGACCAGTCCATTCTTGCCATTACGACCGCCGGCGTTGTCATCAACTGTGATTGGGACGGCGCCGTTGCCTGGAAGGTCCGGACCGCAGGCATCCTGCGCGATATCGATATCGCCTCGGACCGAATGCGGGTCGTCGTAGGCAACGAGGCCGGTGAGGTTTTCGAGTTCAATACCGAGTCCGGGGATCTTCTCCACTCCTATCAGCATCCTAGGCCGGTCTGGTGCATCGCCTATGACGATGCGGGCCACGTCCTGATCGGCGAAAGGAATCTTACGCTGATCCCGCCAGTGGACATCCCCGGCACGTCAGTTTCCGCGTCACGGCAACTAGACGCAGGAGAGGGATCTAACTCTTCTTCTTTCGCGCTGGGTGCACCCGACCCCGACCGCGACGGACAGCTCATCGTTCTCGACGTCGAAAGCTTCATGCCGATCAAATCGATCCTGGCGCATGGGAATTTCAAGCGCATCCAGCGCCTTGCGCCAGGGAAGATGCTGATTAACGGGAACGGCAATATCCGCGTCCAGATCTTCGATGTCGAGCAACTCGAGTTCGAAGAGAAGTATGACAAGTGGATACTGAACACGCCGGAAAACGCCGTCGTCGTCGATGATTATGTCTACGTTGTGACTTACAGTCAGCAGCTCATCACTTACGATCGCACCTCGGGCGAACCGGTCAACGTCCAGTTCTCCTGTGAAGGATTGCCATTCTCTTTGCGCCACTACCGAAATGCGGACGGGCTCGGCCGGCTGATCGTGGCGGGACGGAACTTCATATCGATTTACGGCATCGCGGACGGCGTCCCAGAACTGATGCGCACCCGGATTCTCAACTGATGTCAGCGCGAACGACTGCCCAGCACCTCATCGAGGCCCGAACCATGTCCTCCGGAAGGCGACAAATCGTATCGACCATGATGCGGGCTGGCCAGCCGCTCAAGGCAGACATCAACGGCAGCACCGTGCGGGAAGCGATGGGATATCCGGAGCATTTCGTTCGGACCTCTCTTCAGGAAAATGAGTCCGCAAGCGGCGTCCTCACCGAAGCGGATCCCGGCCGGCTCGCCAGACTTGTGGAGGACCCAGTTGCAACGCTTGCTCAACGTCTGGCCGCTGGCAACCTTCTCGCCCTGATCGGCGATCCCCGCACCGACCCGCTCGCACCGGCTATGGTCGCGGTCCCTGGTGGGACATGGCGGATCGGATTGGACGAAGAAGCGGCGGCCGAGGTTGCTCGCCGCTTCGCGCCGCTTGGTGTCCGGGCCGAATGGATCGCCAAGGAGGTCCCGCGGCACGCCGTAAAGCTTCCGCCGTTCCGCATTGGCAAATATCCGATCACCAACCGAGACTTCGTTACCTTCCTTGGGGACTCCGGCTGGCCGGAAATTCCCACTTCATGGGCGTTTGGGCGCTTCCCGAGCGAGCGAGCCAACCACCCCGTCTATTCGGTGACACCGGGAGCGGCCGATGCCTACGCCGCTTGGCTCGCCCGTGTAACAGGCCGACGCTTTCGTCTGCCAAGTGAAGACGAGTGGGAGGTTGCTTCCGGTGGTGATGCTCGCGCGTTCCCCTGGGGAAACGCGTTCGAGCCAGAACGCCTCAACACGCTGGAACTTGGTCTGCTCACGACGACACCGGTCGGCGCGTTTCCCGGTGGGGTCTCCCCATACGGCGTATTGGACATGGGCGGCAACGTCGAGGAAATCGTTGCCGACAAATACCGACCTTATCCGGGAGGTTCCTTCGTCCCAGACGATCTCGCCGCTGCCGGATCGTACCGCATGACACGTGGCGGCAGCTTCACGCGCTTTCGCGACCTTGCGCGGTGTACCCGTCGACACGGCTGGTTCGGTACATCCCTCTATGCCATCGGCTTCCGACTGGCCGAAGGCCCCGCACCGTAACGGAATTCAACCCTCGTTCCACCAAACAGCTCGGAGCTTTGTCATGATCAGCTTGCACGCCATGAAACCGGTGGGGATCCGGAACCGGGTCCCCATCCAGCTGCGCAACGGTAAATGCACAACACTGTTCTACACTTTCCATGGATTGCCCGACGGCAAGGAGCATATCGCGGTCGCATTCGGCGAGGTGTCAGGTGCCACACCGCTCGTCCGGGTCCATTCCGAATGCCTGACTGGGGACATCTTCGGTTCGCAGCTCTGCGACTGTGGCTCGCAGCTCGACGAGGCAATGGATCTTCTGACCGAGGTCGGCGGCTACCTTATCTATCTGCGGCAGGAGGGCCGCGGCATCGGCCTTTACGCAAAGCTTGACAGCTACAAACTACAACACGAGGGGCTGGACACATTTGAGGCTAACCAGCGCCTAAACTTTCCAGCGGATATGCGAGACTACCAGGTGGCGGCTCTGATGCTTCAGACCCTTGGGTGTACGAAGATTCGCCTCCTGTCCAACAATCCCGACAAGGCGGCCCAACTTGAACGCTACGGCGTCCGCGTTGTCGAGAGCGTCCGCACGGGCCTGTTCGCCACCCCCCATAACCTTCGTTACCTGCGAGCAAAGGCACAGAAAACGCATCACCTGCTCGACGGAATTCCCTTCGGAGATTACTAAGATGAAGCACGTTGGTCCAATCAGCGGAGTGGCCGCTCATCCTGCCCGGTGGGTCGCGACCGCGGGCTATGATAACAAGGTGATTCTCTGGGACGCGGCCAGCGGAGCCGCAGTTGCCCGCGGGTTCCACGACCACCTGGCAAATCAGTGCGCCTTCGATCCGAGCGGCCGGCTACTTGTTACCGCCAGCAGCGATTACACCGCGCGGATCTGGAGCGTGCCTGAATTGCGCCTCACGGCGGTGCTGGCGGGCCACCGGGACGACGTCGAGATGGCTGCCTTTGATCCGTTCGGCCAGCGTATTGCGACCTGCTCGCGCGATCACGATGTGCGCGTCTACCGCGTGGACGGGACGCTCCTGCGCGTGATGTCGGGCCACCGGGCCGACGTGATCTCCGTGACCTGGACGCGTGATGGCAGCCACCTGTTGACCAGCAGCGACGACGGGAGCGTGCGCCGCTGGAACGCGGAGACTGGAGCCCAGGAGGGGCTCATCGATCTCCAGGGCATCGAGACCGACACAGTGGTCATCGGCCCGGACGGCACCGTCTTCTCGGGAGACGACACGGGCACCATCACTATTGTCCGCGATGCCACCCCGTGCGCGTGTCCGCCCACGAGGCGGGGATCAAGCGTTTGGTGCTAGACCTCGACGGCGGCCGGCTAGCGAGCCTTAGTTACGATCGCCGTTTGATCATTTGGCGCGTGACCGCCCAGGGCTTGGAGCAGCTCTCAGAGACCACCATGCCGGCCATAGTATGGCCCCGTTCAGCAGCCTTCCTGGACGAAACACGGCTCGTGTTTGGGACCTTCGGCTCGACCTACGCCGTGTTCAACATCGCCGCGAACCTCTGGGAAACCCGCCAGGTCGAGCCCGAGGAGAGCATCAATGCCGTTGCCATCCTCGACGGAGCAACCTATAGGATCGGCGATGCGGGCCGGCTTTGGCGCGACGGCATCGTTGTCAACGAGCTCGGCAGCCTGTGCAACTTCCTGCTGCCTTTCGCCGGCACGTTGCTCGCCGGCGGACAGATCGGCATGATCTTCGACGCCCTCTCAGGTGCGGTGGTCCATCAGCATCGCTCACCTCTCAATTGCGGCGCCAGCTTCGTCAGAAACGGGAAGGCGCACGCCATTGTCGGCACTTACACGGGCGAAGGCCTGATCCTGCGGCAGGGGCAAGATGGTCGCCCCACCTTCGTTGCGACCATCCCCCTGCACGAGAACGCCGTCAAAGGCATCGGCGTGTCGGGAGATCGGATCTTTTCAGTCTGCGCAACCGGCACTGCCGCCTGGCATCATGTCGAGGACCTACGCCTTCTGGCCCGGATCGACCATGCCCATGACCGGATTGCCAACGGCTGTGTCGGCTTGCCGAACGGCGGTTTTGCGAGCATCAGCCGTGACCGAAAGCTGCGGATCTGGCGCGAAGATGCCGCCGCCGTCTTCGAGACGCCGCACGCCAACTCGATCAAGTGCGTAACTGCGACCGAGGATGGGCGCTGGATCGCCACAGGCAGCTATTCCGGCAGCATTGCTGTGTTCGACACCCGCTCGGAACGCTGGTGCCACATGGCACGTCCCACAGCAGCCGGCATCTCGTGCATCGTGCCGACCGGCCGCCTTGGGGAGTTTCTCGCAAGCTCCTACGACGGCTTTATCTATCCGGTACATGCAGGATGAGTGGTTGGGGTCTGCCGCACGGCGTGACTGTGTTGCACGGATGTGGGTCCCGAAAGTGCACGGGCGCAATTCCCCAACCCCATTTGTTATTTAAGCGAGACGGACATAGTTCGGGCGTCCGAACGCCAGCATCCGGTTCAGGGCAGCGGCAGCGACGGCAACCTCTGTTGCCTCGGTCTGGTCGGTGCGCGATCGAAGCGCATCGCCGATTACGCGCTTGTATCGGCCGATCGTCGCCTCGACCTTTTGCCAGGCCATGCGGCCGCGTTCGGCTGCATAGAGAGTTCCGCGACCGGGGAGAACGCTTTAGTAGCTTGTTCAGCTTAGGCTTCTTCGGCTCGCGGCCGCCCCGCTTCTGACCCTTCGCCATTGTCACCCTCCCGGGTTGCCGAACGGTCGCACTGGCTACTCCTATCCAGCTATTTTGTCCGTCAGATTCCGACAGCGCGAGGTTTCTAGTAGCCAGCATACGACGGTACGATGGAACTAGGGAATCGACCGACGCGCTGATGCTGGGCGACTATGGCATCAAGGCCCAGATGGTGACCGTCTCAGCCGACGGCGGCCCGATAAGTGTCCGCGGCCCATGCACCTTCGATCCGTAGGCTGGCAACTTCAGTTACACACCGTATCCGGGCCGCTGGCGGGGGCGCGCGGTGTCGTTGCTGACCTGCTGGGTAATGGACGCCCTCCGCTGGCGGTCAGCCGAGCTCTATGTCTCCCTCGACCCAATGCGTGAGCCGTAAGCGATGCCCTGACACCCTCGCCCATTCGCGGAAATTTAGGCCGGCTGTTCGGCTGCCCAGGCCCAGGGCATCAATTCGTCGATGCGTTTCTGCGGCCAGCCATTCACCAGGCGCGTCAGCAGATCGATGAAGTAGGCCTGCGGATTGACCCGATTCAGCTTACAGGTCTCAATCAGCGACGCTAGGCAGGCCCAATTTTCTCCACCTTCATCCGAGCCGGGGACATAATGCCGGGTTTCTGACGTTCGAAGCGGAGGTCTCCTATCCGTTTCATCCACTGGTCGGCCAGACTGTACTTGTGATCGGCGACCACGAGCATGATGGTGTCCACCATTTTCTGATCCGCCAACCGCATGGCGGTTCCTACCAGATCCCAGATTGGATGTTCGATCCGGCGACAAGTAGTCTCGCGCTTGTACCGACCCCGCGGCTTCCTGTCACCGAACTCGTCTTGCTGCGCGCCCTTGTCGATCGTCTCGTAGCCTATCCTCCGGAAAAAAGAAGTCCTGGAGGAGTCGGCAATGAGAAAGTTGCTCCGCGCACAAATGGATCTGTTCGTAGTTCCGACCCGATCCGCCGAACTGACCGGCGTCGAACGCCAGACCGCAATCGCACTTCTGCAGACACTGCTGAGGGAAGCGGTGATGACACCGAGCGGTGAGTTATCGAGCTTCCGGGAGAAGGATGCGGGCGATGAGTAAGATCACGTCGGAGCATCTTGCCCGCGCCGCCTTCGTGTATGTGCGTCAGTCGACCGATACAAACGCATAATCGGCGATGCGCTTCGATCGCGCACCGACCAGACCGAGGAGACTGAGGTTGCCATCGCTGCCGCTGCCCTGAACCGAATGCTGGGGTTCGGACGCCCGAACTATGTCCGTATCTCTTAAATAACAGATGGGGGTGGGGGTATTGCGCCCGCGCCCCTTCAAGCCCCACCTCTGTGCAACATAGTCACTTAGGCCGCAGGCGGCGGCACTCAAGAGAAGGGAGGAATGCAAGTTGCCTGCCGAGTTTGAGCAGCGAAAGACCGCTTCACCCGCCGACTTTCCTGACAGTCCTCTGTCCCACGTTCTCCATCAGCCGCTTATTCTGGGACTTTTCCTGCCTATACAGAGCGGGGGCTGGTCGGCATCACTGTTGCCGAGGACGACGGACTGGCGTTTCGACTATAACGCATCCTTGACGCAACGAGCCGAGGAACTCGGATTTGACATTGTCTTCGGGCTCGCTCAGTGGGCGGGAAAGGGTGGTTACGGCGGCCTTTCCAAATACCGTGAGGATTCGCTCGATCCGTTCATCACCGTAGCGGCTCTGAGCACGATGACCGAGCGTATTCTACTGATCTCAACAATTCATGTGCTCTTCGGTCCATGGCATCCCCTCCATCTTGCTCAGTTCGGGGCTACGATCGACCATATCGCGGGTGGGCGTTGGGGTATCAACGTCGTCACTGGCTATGCGCCGCGTGAGGCCCAAATGTTCGGCGGCCGGCACATCGAGCACGATAATCGTTACGAAATGGCCGAGGAATTCACCAGAAGACTCAAGCAGCTTTGGAGCGAGACTGAGGATCTGACACCCGCGCCACCGGGCGTATCAGCGTGTGGGTCGTTTTGCTTCCGCCATGCCAGTGGCATTCCAGGCGGACCTGCTCACTGGCGTCGACCACGGTGAGCAGAACCCGCTCGAGCAGCAAGCGCACAATGGTCTGACGCTCTTCATTGGTAGTCGTCGGCGCCTGCCACAGCGCCGGCAGATCCGCCGTCAATTGCCGCATCGCGGCCAGTTCGGCCGGGCCAGGCGATTGCGCGCGGTCGCGCCGAAAGCGTTCATAATCGGCCGTGAGCCGCACTTGCTCGGCCAAAGCTTCCTCCCAATCCCGCTCCAGCGTCCGCGCCACCAACCGATTCTCCGGTTCGGTGCTGGCGTAACGGCGACGCGCCTGGTCAACCTTGTATTGCGCGCGTTCTAGGCGCTGACGCCACTGTTGCTCCAGCGCGGCGCGCTCGGCTTGCAGATCGGTAGCAACCGCAAGACTGGCCTCCAGTGCTGCCGGCTCCAATGCTTGTAGGACTATGGACGTTACTTGTTCGTCAGCCGGAGCCGACTTCAGTGACTGGCAAAACGGCGCGCCATAGCTTGAGTTCTCGCCACCACATATATAGCGCGCCGCATGGCCGTCATTGTTGTAAGCGGCTGTCATGCGCAATCCGCACCGGCCGCACACCACCAGACCCGACAGCAGCGCCGTGCCGGACCGCACCGGGCCAAGATGATCCGCCCGGTTGGCGCGCAGTTGCGCCTGATTGCGATCGAACTGCTCGCGGGTGATGTAGGCCGGCACCCGATCCGGCAGGAACACCTCGGCTTCGCCGGCACGCGGCGGACGTCGCCCGGTGCCCGGCCGCCCCAGCTTTTGCCGCCGCCGGTCGGTCGGTCGCACGCCATAGGCGTAGATACCGGCGTAGATCGGGTTGCCGAACAGATTGTGCAGCGTCGGGCGGTTGGCGCGCCGCCATTCAAGCTCGCCCTTGCCGGGGCCGCCTTGGCTGCGCACCGGCATCCGGATGTCGTGCTCGACCAGATAGCACAGCACCTTGCCAACCGTGCGAAACCGCTGGAACAGCGCGAACACTTGGCGGATCGTGGCCTGTGCCTGCTCGTCCGGGTCCAGCGCCACCTCGCCGGAGAGGCGCCGCGCATACCCCATCGGCACCGGCTTGCCGAGTTCGCCCCGCCGCGCCTTGGCACGCCTGCCTTCCAGCATCCGCGCCTTGAGGATGTGCAGTTCCGCTTCCGACATCGATGTTCCGTCAGCGTTCACAAGAGGCGTTGCGTCTGAAGGCAGCGCGCGGCGAGCTGCACACCACAGCCGCGATCGGCTATCGACGCGGTGCCGATGGTCGCCTGGAACAGGACCCTGACCGGCGGATCCATGAGACGCTGTCGATGGTGTTCCGTAAGTTCAGCGAGACCGGCAGCGTGCGCCAGCTCGCCTTATGGCTGCGGCAGGAGGGGATCGACTTGCCGGTTGCCGTCTATGGTCCCAGGGCCGGGTCGTGCAGTGGTGTCCGCCGCGCTACCACGCGGTTCATCGGCTGCTGACCAACCCGGTTTACGCCGGAGCCTACGTGTTTGGGCGCACTGGCTCGCGAGTTCGGTTCGAAAGCGGACGCAAAGTTGTCATTCATGGTGTCGCGCGTCGGCGGGAGGAGTGGAAGGTGCTGATCCGCGACCACCACGAGGGCTATATCTCATGGGAGGAGTATGATCGCAACCAGAAGATTATCGCGGGCAATGCCAACATGAAGGGTACGATGGTGGCAGGCTCGGTGCGCAAGGGCGGAGGCCTGCTCGTTGGATTGCTCCGCTGTGGACACTGCGGACGCAGGCTGAAGGTGCTGCATCATGCGCGTCGGGACACGCGCTATATTTGCAATGCCGAGATGGACTGCGCCTCCGACAAGAAGTGCGTCGGCTTCAGCAATATGCGTATCGATGCGGCGGTGTCGGCGGAAGTGCTGAGATGCGATCTCACCGCTTGCTATCGACGCGGCGTTGCAGTTGATCGCGGATCGCAAGCGGGCCGGCACGGAACGGCTGCGGCAAAGTGAATTGGCACTGCAACAAGCGCACTACGAAGAGACACATGCGCGCCGGCAATATGATGCAATCGATCCCGACAACCGGCTGGTAGCCGGCGAACTCGAACGCCGATGGAATAACCGCCTGGCGGCGGTTGCGCAACTCGAGGAGCAGATCCGGAACTTGCAAAATGAACAGCCCCGCGCGCTGCACGACGACGAGCGTGCGACACTGTTGGCGCTCGCTGATGACTTGCCCCAGTTATGGAACCATCCCACCGCGTCCAACGAAACTCGCAAGCGGATTTTGCGCGCCGTCCTCGAGGAGATCATTGTCACGGTGGAGGCCGATCGGCTGCGCCTCGTTCTGCATTGGCAGGGCGGAGACCATACGCGGCTTGAAGTGGCGAAGAACCGCACTGGGCAAAATCGCTGGAAGACTGACATCGAGACCGTGCAGTTGGTCCGCGAACTCGCTCGCATATTGCCCGACCACAGCATCGCCCCACTTCTTAACCGGCTCGGAATACGCTCGGCCAAAGGACAGAGCTGGACCCAATTGCGTGTCCGCAACTTCCGCGGCGTGCATCAGATTTCGGTCTACCGCGACGGCGAACGGACACAGCGACACGAGCTGATCTTGCATGAAGCCGCGAGCCTTCTTGGTGTCCACAAGATGACGGTTGTTCGCTTAATCCGGGACGGACTGCTGCCTGCGAGACAGGCCTGCGTCGGCGCGCCCTATGTCATCCTCGAAGATGATCTGGATCGGCCGGCACTACGGCGTGCGCTCGCCAATGGTCGTGCAGTATCACCCAATCCGCAGCAAGAAACTCTGTCCTTTCAATAAGATCATGAGGTCCTGCATCATGTCACCATCCCGTTCAGCCCGAGCAACAGCCGATCATTGAAGTGGGCCGGATCATAGACCCCATCGACATCGGCGATAAGCGTGTCGAACAGCGCGCAGATCTCCAGAAGCTGATGCCAGTCCCGGTTCGATCGGGCCAGGCGCGACATCTCCACGCCGAGCACCAGCCCAACACGGCCGAGGCCGACTTCGGCCACTAGGCGCTGAAAGCCGAGCCGACCTTCGATCGTAGCACCCGAGCGACCAAGATCGTCATCGACCACCACAATACTCTCCCGCGCCCAGCCGAGATGAAAGGCGCGATCAACCAAAGCGTACTGCAGGCGGGTCGATTCCTGATGACGTTCGACCTGCTGAACCGTCGACTGACGGATGTAGACAATCGCCAAACGTTCACGATGCCGCCGAAAGATTTTCTCGGACAGGCCGCCCGGCGGCGGTGGCGTGAGATCCCCGTCTGTCATCATCGGCGGTCTCCCCGATTGTCTGGTGTGCGGTTGGCGGGGTGCGGATCTGGCGCATCGCCATTTGGCCGAGTGTGCGCACGAGGCCATGTTGCCGTTCCGCCGGCAGTGTCTCCCAGACCGGACAGGACGACCCCTCGCTCATCGCGTGATCCAAGCCAGCGCACGACCGCGCGTAACGCCTGGATGCCGAGTCTGGGCAATTCGTCGAATCCTGTCAAATTATGAGCGGTATCTTGTATGGTGTATCGAGCCTAACTTCCGCGATACCAAGGATCTGCGATTCGGCATGGGGCTTGGTGCCACGCGCATCGGCGAACCAACCCGGCGCGACCGGTTGCTGCTCATCAACGCATTCGCAATGGTGCTGCTCACAATGCTCGGCGCCGCCGGTGAAAGTCTCGGTATGGATCGATTACTTAAGTCCAACACGTCGAAGATCCGCACTCACTCGTTGTTCAGGCAAGGCTGCATGCTCTACGAACTGATCCCAACCATCTTAGTCATCCCCTCATTTTGCGGACTTTTGGCCTGGCGTAAGGAAAAAATCAGGAAAGGCCAAAATCTTGTGGAAACGAATCCTGGTGGCCCCCGCCGGGTTCGTCTGTTGCTTTCTGGCTGAGCGGGATTCCCCGGCATGATGTGCGCCTTCAGGCTGAAGTCTCCTTCAATTCGCGGAGCCGGCCATGAGTGCGTGCAAGACATTCTCCCATCAGCAGGTGCATCAGTTGCTGGACGAGGTGCTTGGGCCGGGCCTGCACGCCAAACGCATCGCCTCGCTCGCCGATGCCACGCTGGGAGTGATGCACACGGCCTCGTTGGCGGTCTGCACGATTGGCCATGGCCTGGCGATGGCTCGCGGCCTGAATGCCCGGCACGCGGTCAAACAGGTTGATCGGATGCTGTCCAACCGGGGCATTGATGTCGATCAGATCCTGGCGCTCTGGCTGCCGTTCGTGATCGGCGCCCGCACCTCGCTGTTGGTGGCCATGGACTGGACCGACTTCGACGCTGATAACCAAGCCACCATCATGCTTTCCTTGATCACCGAGCACGGTCGCGCCACACCGTTGGTCTGGCTGACGGTCAACAAGGCCGAACTCAAGGACCGGCGCAGCCTCTACGAACGCCGCGTGTTGGTCCGCCTGGCCGAGATCGTGCCGGCGGGGGTTGACGTCTGCATCGTCGCCGATCGAGGCTTCGGCGATCAGAATCTTTACCGGCTGCTGACCGGGGAGTTGCACTTCGAGTACGTCATCTGCTTCCGTGGCAATATCAAAGTGACGGCTGCCAGCGGCGTCACCCGCTCCGCCGCGGCCTGGGTTAGTCCAAGCGGGCGGGCGCGTGTGCTTCGCGGGGCCATGGTGACGGCGGATCGCTATCCGGTCGGCACCGTGGTCTGCGTGCGCGACCCTGAGATGAAGCAGGCCTGGCGCCTGGCGGCCTCCAGCACCGAGGCGACGGCCAAGGACCTGACTGGCTATTACGGCAGTCGCTGGGGCATCGAGTCAGGGCTACGCGATACCAAGGACCTCCGCTTCGGCATGGGCATGGGATCGGTGCACGTGAGCACCCCGGAGCGGCGTGATCGGCTGTGGCTGATCAACGGGCTCGCGGTCGTCCTGTTGACACTACTGGGGGCCGCAAGTGAGGCGGTTGGCTACGACAGGATGTTGAAGACCAACACGTCGAAGCGGAGGGAGCACTCGCTGTTTCGACAGGGCTGCATGGTCTACGACCTGATCCCAACGATGCCCGAGCGTTGGTTACAGCCGCTGATGCTGGCGTTTACCCGACTGCTCGACCAGCAGCCGTTGTTCTCTCGAACTCTGGGCCTCGTGTAGTGGCGCTGTGTAGTTATGAGGGGAGTCTTGAGCCCAACCATGCCAGATCAAAGACTATTCCCCCTTATGGCCCGCTTCGCCGAGACCGTATCAAAATGCCGGTCGTTCAGCGGACTTTTCGAGGTCATTTGAAATGAGGGGATAAGTGAGCTTGGTGGCACATTCAGATCATCGGCAGCCCGGAGCACGTGGTCGACAAGCTAGTCGGGCTGAAACGGGCCGGGTGCGACGGGATCCAGGTTACGTTCTTCGATTTCGCGCCGGATCTCGAGTTCTTCGGAGAGGCGGTTCTGCCACTGATGCATCAGGCGGGTCTGCGGATACGATGATGGCGCCAACTGAACGGTCTGATTGGGGTTGTAGAGGGCGTTGGTGCACTCGACAGACCTAGGGCGAGTTGGCCCCAAATCCAAGCCGCTACGCGATGAGTGGCTGGCGGCGGACGGAATCCGGGCGTCCAGCTGCCAACATCCGGTTCAGCACCACTGCGCCGATGGCAGCCTCAGTTTGCTGGGCCGCGAAACCGCGGGCTCGTAGCCGCGGTCCGATCAGCAACTTGTAACGTCGTCACCAAACCGTTCCTACAACGGTCGGATCAACGTTGTTCTCACGCGATATGTGCCGAGCTTGGCCGAAGCCACGGGCCGTTCGTTCGCCCTCGGCGACCCGGCACGGCTGGTGTCGCTGTTTAATAGCGCTGGCTTCGTGGACGTGGAGACCCGCACCCAGAGGCACAACTGCGCGTTTCGCTAGTTCATTCCGTCATTCGATCGGCTTTGAATAGTGACCCCTCCCGGCCGCGCGCATCCTATTGATAAAGCTAACTAAATGGTCGATCTGAGGGGGTCACTTTTGGAAGCCGATCGGGGGTCCCGGGGCCGCGCCGAAACACACGCAAGAAGTTGGAGATCAAGATCGATCGCGCCAGCCAGGCCGGCCCGGATGGGCTTGTCATTCAATTGGAACTGGCGCGGCAGACCGAGGCTCGGGCCTGCCGGCTAGCTCGCGACGTGCGACCGCTCACGCAGTGGTTGAGCCGCGACGTTCTGGCGGTGGCCGGTCCGGTCCTGGCGACACGCCAAATGCTGTTCGATTTCATCGTCACGGAATTGGCGCGACGCGAGCCCGAAGATGAACGGCGCATTCGCCCGGTGCGCATCGCGCTGCAGAACCAACGCGACGATCTGCTCGCCTTCGCCGGTGTTCTTGACGACAAACTGATTGCCGCCGCGCGAGCGCAGGAGCTTTCCGTTTCGCTTGTTCAGGAAGCCTGCGTTCTGCACCGGCTGCCGACGACTTCGGCGGCATACTGGCAGGGGTGAATCAGCTTCGCACGAAGTTAGGAAGCAAGTTCTGCGCCCTCTTCGACGCAGTGACAGGAGCGATGGCGCAAACACCGCGCAGCAGTTCGCTGGTGGAGAATCTCAATTTCGACTGCGTAATTACTTCACGCTGCGCCGTCACCTGGGTGGATCGTATTTGGACCTGCTACAATTCTCTTGGACCACCGTCGTTTCATACGCAGTCAACGCGCGGAGCGAACCGGACACAGCCCGCGGGAATTATTGACCGACGAAAGCCATCCGCACTGGTTGACGTTGTTGGGCCTCGGCGCGCTTCAACCCCAGCAAGCGTGATCCGGGGAGGCCGGCCGGCCTCCCGCACACGACAACCCGCCGATCGAAATCCGGCTTCAAAACCCGGCCGTTCCGACGCGTCCGTGTTACCCAAAAATCGCCGATTTTGAACCACGCCTGCCAGGTTACGGCTTCTATCGGTCCGCCCGGACTAGTATCCCCTGTCATTGATTCTGCGGCAATCTCTGACTCGCTCACTCCGCAACGACGGAGATGCTTCGTGACCGCGAAACAGATTACCGAGAAGAGATACGTGGTGAAACTTAGCGATGAGGAGCGGGAACGGCTCAACATGCTGATACGTGCCGGTAAGCACCCTGCCCGGCAACTGACCAAGGCACGCATTCTGCTGAAGGCCGATGCCTCGGAGACTGGTGAAGGATGGCGGGACTGCGAAATCGCCGCCGCCCTCGATACCAGCGTCGACACCGTTGCTCGGACCCGCCAGCAACTGGTGGAAGAAGGTTTCGATGCCGTGCTTGTCCGCAAGCATTCCCCAGCCTCGGCCAGAGCGCGCATCTTTGATGGCGCCGCCGAAGCCAAACTGATTGCCTTGGCCTGTTCCAAACCGCC
Source organism: uncultured Alphaproteobacteria bacterium (assembly GCA_963772355.1). GTDB lineage: Bacteria > Pseudomonadota > Alphaproteobacteria > Acetobacterales > Acetobacteraceae > Rhodopila. The sequence goes on from CAVYXX010000107.1 coordinate 97,738, forward strand.
GAAGGGTCGCAAGCGGTGGACGTTGAAACTGCTGGAAGAGCAGGTCGTGGAACTGAAGATCGTTGACCGAGCCAGCGACAACACGATCGGGCGGACGCTAAAAAAAACCTTCTCCGGCCGCATCTGCAGAAGCAATGGGTCATCCCACCGGATGCCAACGCCGCGTTCGTAGCCGGCATGGAGGATGTACTGGAGGTTTACCAGCGACCGCATGATCCAGAATGTCCACTGGTCTGCCTGGACGAGACGTCGAAGCAACTCATTACGGAAACGCGTGTGCCAATTCCGGCGAAGCCAGGGCACCCTGCGCGGCACGACTACGAGTATGAGCGGAATGGGACCGCCAATCTGTTCATGATGTTCGCCCCCCTGGAAGGCTGGCGGCATGTCGAGGTTACCGGTCGCCACACCGCCGTAGACTACGCCCACGTCCTCAAGGATTTGTCTGATACGCATTTTCCGAAGGCGAAGAAGATCACCCTCGTGCAAGACAATCTCAATACTCACAAGCCAGCTTCACTCTATGAAGCCTTTCCGGCCGCCGAGGCACGTCGGCTGGTTGAGCGGTTCGAGTGGCACTACACGCCAAAACACGGCAGTTGGCTGGACATGGCTGAATCCGAACTCAGCGTTCTGTCGGGTCAATGTCTCGATCGGCGTATCCCCGACAAGCTGACCCTGGCCGAGGAAGTCGCCGCTTGGGAGGACAGCCGAAACAAAAAACATGTCAAAGCCGATTGGCACTTCACCACCGCCGATGCCCGCGTAAAACTGAAGAGGTCGTATCCCGCAATATGAGCAACTCGGGGCACTAGCTCCAAACTGGTTGGGGTCGCGGGGTCGGTATCCGCCGCTCGAAGCCTCTGTAGGTTCTCCGGCAGGCATTGCAGCCAGGCGGCATACTGCGCCTGCAGCTTGACATGCCCCCAGGTGCAATCTCCCCTTCGCACCGCGTGCAGGCCGGCGGCTTTCGCTTTCGCGACCCACGGCCCCTTCCCAATCTATAGCCCCAGCCGCGGACGCAGCCGTGCTGCTGCGCTTGCGATCGAGGCATCCGCCTCCGGCGACTTCCCAGCCATGATCTGATAGATGTGCTGCTGCCCTCGGCCATACTCCAGTGCCGTATCGACCCCGGCTGCCTTTGCTCGCTTCATGAAGCGTTCTCTGAATTCAAGACTGACCTGGGGAGGGTTGGCCGCCTCCCGCAGTGGACGCCCTTCCGAACCGCATCCAACCCACGGACCGGCGGTTTCCGTGCGACTCTGCAACCCAAGAGACGGCTGATTTGAACCACGCCGCTATGTTGAGCAGCCGGTCAGATAGCTTGCTTCAAAATTATCCCAAACATCCCTTTGTGGTTCGAGCGCCGGTCATCAGAGCGGATCGGCTCAGCCTCGCACACCCAGCTTCGCGCGTGCGTCGTCTCCGCCGCGAAGATCCGAAACCCGTCATTGATATCCACGTCATCAACCACGACCGCGCCGCCCGCGCGCACGTGCGGCCATACCCGTCGCAACTCAAACAGCACGTTCTCGGTCGTATGCAGGCTGTCATGGATGAACAGGTCAATCGGCCTGGTGGCGCCCAGCAAAGCTGGTAGCCGTCGGCGGCTCGATCCTCGGATCAATGTCCAATCGGTGCGAAGCGCGTCCGGCACGGCAACGCCGATTTCCTGGTGCAGTTCCGGCAGTAGCAACGGCGGCACGTCGATACTCCACAGACGCCCGCCGCCATTGCGCTGCAGGGCCTCCAGCACAAATCGTGAGGTTACGCCGTGGGCGACGCCAGTTTCGACGACCCGGCTGGCCGCAAGGTGGTGGATCAGGCACCAGATCGCCCGCGTGAGGCCCGGGTCGCCATCATTCCAGCCGGCATAGCTCATTGGGCCGGTTTTCACGCCAGAGCTCGTCATCTCGGCGAGAACCTGCTCCCAGAGAGGCCAGAAGGCCTGGACCGCCGCCCAGGGCTGCGGTTGGCCAAGTTGAGTGTGAAGCTCCACTTCCCAGTGCGGGTCGGATAGATAGGGTTGCGCGGGGCGCTGGCGGAGGTTGCGCAGCCTGCTCGCCAGCATGTCACAGAAATCAACGGGCTGGCGTACGAACGCGGTGAGCGCCCGTTGTAGCCGGTCGGTGCGGGACCGCATTTCTGACAGGATCCTCGCCCTCCCGGCCAAGCTTCTTACTTGTTGCTTACCGGCTCCCGGGTCGTGTCTGTTCGGGCCGGGCCAGTCTTATTATTAGATGCCGCAGGGTCGCCCGCCTCCGGCGAAGAAGGCTTCGCCCCGGCGGGGTCCGTCTTCGCCGCCGGGGTACTGGCATTTGCAGCAGCCGTTCCGGCGGTCGCATTCTCGCCACTGGGGGTGCCGGCAGCCAGCAACGATGAAATTGGCACCCCCGCCAGGGCGAGCGCTAAAGCAAAAGTCCACGTCTTATTCAGCATTAAACTCCCTCCTGTGACGCGCACTGGCGCGACGACAAAGCTTCAACGCCAAAGGGAGTGGGGTTGGTGGCGATCACCTTCTATGCCTCACGCTGATTCGTCCACACCCGGTCGTGGCCCTCGATGCGCGGATAGCCGCGTTCTTCGCCAGGATGGTGCGGCCGAGCTCTTGAGGGGGAAATCAGTCGCTGCACTCGGTCAGCATTGCTTGACTATCCGTGTCTTCCGCACAGGGGTCAGTCGGTGCCTGATTCGGCGTCAGGTGCAAGACCGCGTCGCAGGCAGCAGGGTATTTACCCGGTCCCGCCACAGCGGCCTGAGTACACGCCGTGCGCATAACCTCGTCATAGGCTTTCTGTGCGCCGACAGTGTCGGCTTGCGGCTGGTGATTCCGCCTCGCTGCACGGGCGGCAGCAAGTTGTTGGTGAAACCAGTCCGGCGGCCGAACGTGTGCGACAGCACGCGGCGGAGCGGCGGGTGGTGCGGCTGGCTCCTGAACGCACCCACCGACCAGTGCGATCACGACGCCGGTGGTCCATGCGAGGATGACCCTCATTCCGTCTCCCTGGTTATTCCGCGGCCGCCGGGCCATCTTCTCGCCGCTAGTCATATCCCCTCGACGGCGCTATTGGACCTCAAAACTGCTGGCCAGCCGTCGTCTGCCGCGCCGGTGCAGCATTCAGTGCGGCAGGGCCGCCGATCCATTCCGATCAACCCGCATGGATGGTAGCCCTGCAAGCCTTCATCTCCCGCGCCACCGCACTGATCGATGAGCCGTCCGCCAAATCGCTGCAACGTCTCCTGCCGCTGCTTGTCGGATAGCACGTCGGGCCGTTCATCATTGCGTGCCGCCACAGCTAGCGGCACAGAAAGATCGATGGGCAACGCGACAGCCAGGCTGTTGATGCTCGAAGTGCAAGTTCTCGCCCCAGGCCACCCCTTATGTGTAACTATGATACATTGCCGTCGCACGTAAGTCGTTTGCGCCCGCCGTCCAGACCGACGCTATTTCGGCAGCCGAGAGCAGCCGGTTCCAGATCGCGACATGCGCGATCGCTCCCCTGAAGCCTGTCGTCTGCATGCCGCCGACGGTGATCGGACCCGCCTCATTTTGGGGGTGCACCTGATAGTCGAAATACTTATCGGCGGCGACCCGCTCCGCCTGGACGCCTTGCTTCCACAGGACGCAGCCGGTCGTCTGGTCGGTCGGCGAAATCCACGGCTCGGCCTCGCCGACCACGAACACCCAATTGCCAAGTTCGATCGGAGTGTCGTCGTCGGTCGAAACGCCGTACTCCATAAAGGAGCCATTGCCCTCGCCCGTAGGCGAGCCGAGGTTGAATGTGTAGAAGGAAAGCCGCGAATGCCGCGTCGGATTGGCTTCATTGTATAGCCGCAACGCCCACTCGGCATCGGTTGAGGGACCGACCGCTTTCTCGATGTAATGGACGAATTGATCCTTGGTTCCGGCGGTGTTCGCGTTGTCGAGCGCGAGGGGACAAATCCAGGCGGCGACCGTAAGGGCGTTGGCGTAGGGTTGCGAATAGCGCAGGTCGTCATCGATCGTGAGGAAGCTTCCCAATGTGCCGTCGAAATAGGGAGCCTGCGCGGCTCCGAAAGGAATGACCGCGAGCGTCACCCCGTGCGCCGGCAGAGAAGCGTTGTGAAGACCCATCTCGTCTTGACAGGCAGCGACGTCGTAATCGTCGAGAGGCCAGTAGCTCGTCGGTTGCGTGTTCAGAATTGCGTCCTTCACGCTCATGGCTTCCTCCCGATTTTTTGAGCCCCTTAGCACGGCAGGTCGCGATAGGCGACCACAGGTGGGACTGCCTATTCGGCCAGGGATTGGCCATGCAGGTGCTGAGCACGATGCGACGCCACCAGGGGCAACCTTGGCCGCGTGCTAATAGGTCGATGGTTTCACTGGTGGGGGCGGAACCGGCGATGAGAATGGATGAGTCGATGCCGATTATGGTGCTGGAGCCGGTGAGATTGTTTTTGGATCGTCAGATCGGAACGTGTCAACGACTTTGATACAGCCGGGTTCGGAATTTAAGCTCTGTTGAGAGAAATTGGCTCAGTCGAGCTGTAGCTGCGGCCTTCGGTCCATTCCGGGTTGAGCCCGATGGTTGACGGGTTTGGCGTCGGGTTTGTTGACGGGCCTCCCCCGTTTCTCAAAGACCCATCCACCCAGGTAGGTTTTCCTGATCCATGTATGAGAGAGGACATTATCGGATATAGCCGCCGTTGCTTTGGATCCGTATTCAGGTAACAACCCCCCGTGCGGGAGGGTTACGTGGTGGTTGCACCAGCGGCATCGAAGTGGCTCAGTCGCTAATCCGATCGATAGCGACGAAGTATCCGTGCTGGCGCACCGCTTCTGATATCGGGTCATTCTCGATATCAATCACACTGATTCCCGGTATTACTTCCTGATACCACGGGCTGAGTGCAGCGGGCAGATTATCTCCGGTTTCATTGGAGGTGAATGCCAGAACATTGGCATCTTTTCGAGATACAAATACATAGATGCGCATTGCAGCATCCTAACCCAGTAACCGGTGACTCCAGCGCCAGAGGCTACGCAGCAGGCGGAATATCTGCGACGATGACCCATAAGCGCACAGGCGTCGGCGACACCCCGTCCCGACTGAGCCCGCAGCAACACGTCGAGCCGGCTGAAGTCTTGCTTGCTCATCGACAGCACCGCCATGACGCGCCTTCCGGGACCCCAAAACCCGAGGGAGTGTGATCTCTGCTTTGCCCGCCGACACCCCGCGCTAGCCGAGGACCGGCCAGTTGCCAGGGTGGTTACAACGCCGGCATGAGCTGCGGGCCGGGGGCCGTGAGGTGGCTAGCAGATGATCCGACCCGCATGGCACTTCGCTGACCCATTTAATCGGAAGACCGAAGGCCGCAGCCTGATCTTCGATCCACTGCCGTGCTTTATCGGGCGAGGAGCAGAATTGCCTAGCAGGTGTACGCCCCGCGTAATGTTCATATGCGCCGGGCAAAGCACCTTCACCGATAAAGGCGGCGACAAATTCATCAGGACCGCTTGGCCTGATGCAGGCGAGGAGGTTGCCGTGAGGTTTCATGAGGGGAAATCGTCGTGAGGGATAAGAAATGGATTTTCGGCGGGGGTCATACAACTGACGCGATGTGAAGCGGTCTGCCTGAACGCTTCAGAAAGTTTGTGGTTTTGTCCGCGATCGTCACTGACATCCGTTCATACTCCAGTGATGGTGACAGCCTCATGACGTTGTATGGACGAAAGATTGTCGTGGCGGTTAATCAGCTTTCTGCATATCGAATATCGATGCGGTGCATAACGTCTACCCGGTCCGCCGGTTGAACTAACGCGCTGACAACAGGAAGTGCATTTGTGGTAGCGGAGAGTGCGGCGGTGTTCGGTGTCGCAGGAGGGGTGGGTTACCCAACCGTGAAACCGGAGACGAGCCCGCTGCGCCGCCGCATGATCGAGGACATGCGATCCGCAACTTTGTTGTTGGCGACCAAACGATCGTATGCACGGTCTGAACCCCCAGAAGCCGAGCACGTACAACCGCAAGCAGGTCATCTCTGTCGGCGGCAATTCCGACAATCCGATGACTGTCGATCACTTGTACCACCCGAAACGTCCGATGATCGAGCCTTGCACCCATGCCCTGATGCCCGACAACGGCCGCGACGCCAGGCCCGGCGTGTGCCGCGCCGCATGTCGGAATGAGCTAGCTGCTGGCGACACGACTAAGCTCGGCCACCGCGACTTCACGCAGCCAGCGGTGTGCGGTGTCGTAGCGACGGGTCTCGTGCCAGATCATGTAAATCGGCATCGGAGGTAGTTCGAGTGGGATTGGCAATACCCGCAGGCCGAGCCGCTTCGCCATGAGTGGCCCCATGCTTGAAAGGAATATACCCAGCAGATCAGTGCTCGCCACGACGGTGGGTATTTCGAGGAGCTCGCTCACGCGGACCACCTCGTGGATTATCAGTCTAGAAACGTCTTCAAGAGCCTGCGGCGCGTGTCCGATCTTACTGCGGCGCTGGAGGGTCACGAACTCCGCTGTCCGCAAGTCCTCGGTTGTGATCCCCACATTGACTGAGGGATGATCGCTCCTTGCCAGGAGCACCACCTGATCATCAAAGAGTTTCTTGTTTACGAAAGGATCCAGTGCGACCGGTAGCCAGTCGATGGCTATGTCCACGATGCCATCGCGGAGGTTGTCCTCAAGGGCAACCGGCCGAGAGACGGTGTCGAACGTTAGCACGATGCCAGGAGCGACAGCTGCTACCGCTGCACGTAGGTTAAGCGCGTAGAATGGCCCCATGGGATGCGGGATGCCGATGCGGAAGCGGCGTTGCGACCGGGTGGGATCGAAGCCGCTGGCTTGCGCCAGACTTGCGCGCAATGCCTCCAGCGCCTGCTTGATCGCAGGATACATTTCTTTGGCGACGGGCGTTGGAGACAGACCCTGGCGAGTGCGGACGAAGAGATCGTCCTTGCACACTGCTCTCAGGCGGGACAGGGCGTGGCTGGTCGCCGATTGGCTGAGTGCCAGGTGATCAGCGGCGCCGCTGACTGTTCCGAGCTCGTAAGTGGCCTCAAAAACAGTCAGCAGGTTGAGATCAAGGCTGCGCAGATTGAACAAGGCGCGCCTCCAGATTTTTGACGTTGCGCTGCTGATCCTAGTGGGCCGGCCTTCAGGCGGGAAGCGTCTCACCGCTGCGCCAACGCCTCGGACCAGCCGAGGGGCGTCAAGGGTCGCCGCGCGACGGCCACCTGACAAGCGTGAGGCGAAGGACCGCGCCTGCCACGCGCTCGGGGTGAGCTTCAAGATCGCGGCTGCCGTTCCGTCACCAGGTGAGGCACGATCGCCCGCGTGAGACGCGAAGCCGCCCGCCCGCATTCCGGATCGGCCTCGCTCGCGCCTCCACAATGGTGTCGCCGAGCAGGTCGCCAATCCTTTTGCCGCGCAGCGCATCGGGCTGCCGCCGGGCGATCAGCGCCAGACATCGCATGGCATCGCGTTCTTGTCGCGGATGATCCGGGCGAGGTCCTAAGGCTCCCACAATCCCTCATCCAGCCGTTCTAAAGCATCCTCAAGCACCACGATCATTTTTATGTCGGACAACCCGCCCTCGCGAGCGCTGCGATCAGCTCGTCAACAGCCTCGGCGAACTCTTCTGCGGTCATATGACCTCCTGTATAAATACTTCATCCATAGAAGGCGCCCTCAGATCAGGGCTTTGTCGCCGTCTCCCGTTCCTCAGTTGAGGGGCGGGATTGCCATGCTCCTCCCGGGTCGGTGGAATACGACCAGGCCGGCGACAGCGGCTGCCAGTATGGCCAGGAGCGTTCGTGTCGGTTGAGCACGGGACGGAATAACTGATCGCCTCCGCCACGACCAAGACCGGTTTGATCGTGCGATGCGAAACTCGACAACCGCATTTACCAGGGGATCAAAGTCAGCGAGGAGGAGATGGCCGGTCCCAACGTGGCCGGCAATCTCATCGACTGCTCCTACGGCGATGCCAACCTGCTTTGTCACTAATGGGTAACCCAAGTTACCCCGGTCTGGCCTAGAGTTATATCCCCTGACAAAAAAGAACGTTGAGGGAAATGAATGTCTGACGTCGTGTTGCCAGCCTCCGGCGGGCCGCTGCTTCCTAAGCTATCGAATCCGCCGCCTGGTCGGCCGAATCTCGATGAGAAACCACATTTGGCGGCAATTTTGATTTTTTCCGGCTTGTTGCTCGCCGGTGTCTTCCTCATGCTTTACGGGTTAATTCACGACGTGGCCGTCACCGGCGCCGAGCCGCTGGCGATCGGGCCCTTCGTGCTGCTAGCCGTGGCTCTGCTGCTGGCGCTCGGTTTCGAGTTCGTCAACGGTTTCCACGATACCGCCAATGCGGTCGCCACCGTCATCTATACCCATGCGCTGCCCGCTCACTTCGCGGTAATCTGGTCCGGTTCCTTCAACCTGCTCGGAGTGTTGGCTTCCTCCGGGGCGGTCGCCTTCGGCATCGTCAGCCTGCTGCCGGTCGAGCTGATCCTGCAGGTCGGCAGCAGTGCCGGCTACGATATGATATTCGCCCTGCTGATTGCCGCCATCGTCTGGAACCTGGGCACTTGGTGGCTCGGTCTTCCTGCAAGTTCGTCGCATACATTGGTTGGTTCTATCATCGGGGTTGGCGTCGCCAATCAGTTGATGGCCATCGCTGGCAGCGGCACGTCCGGCGTGGACTGGGGGCAGGCCGGGAAGGTGTTTTCGACACTGCTGATCAGCCCGGTCTTCGGCTTCGTTGGCGCGGCTATTCTGCTGCTTCTGATGAAACTGGTCCTGCATAACAAGACGCTCTACGCAGAGCCCGATTTTGCCAAGCCACCGCCCCGGCTCATTCGCGGCACATTGATCCTGACCTGCACGCTGGTGTCCTTCTTTCACGGATCCAATGACGGGCAGAAAGGAATGGGACTGATCATGCTGATCCTGATCGGGGCACTTCCCACCGCCTACGCGCTGAACCGAACGCTGCCGGAGAGCGACACTCCCAGGTTCATCGAGACGAGAGACCGTCTCAAACCCGGGGGGTCATGCCGCGCGCCTATAGGGGCGACAGACCTGCGCTTCGGCGACGGCGTGATCGTATTCGAGGGTGCCGTTCATCACCGCGCACCGAACCTTGAGCATCAAGTGCGCGCCGCGGGGCGACCATCGGATTTGTTGCTGGGCATTCAAGCGGCGGTGCAGCAGCCACTGCACCGTGCTCTCGGTGACCGCTGTCGAGATTGGCTCCTTCCGCCGTCTGGCTGTTGCATAGTCGATGATGATATCGGACTGGCCGCATACATACGCTTCGAGGTCGCTCAACAGGCGCGCAACATTCAGTGCCACCGCAGCCGCCGGCGAGGTTGTCTTAGCGATCCCTTCGAGCGTCACCATTGTTTCGCCGATGAGCGCGAGGCCCCGACCGATCTGTCCATGCCAGAGCCGCCAGCGGATCCGCTCGATCGTTTCGGAAAGGCGGCAGCCGGCTTCGCGTTCCTCCGCCGAAGTGCTGGGCCAGCTCTTGGCCGCCTGGGCAGCATGTTGGATGCGCATCGCGAGATGAAACCAATCTAACACGTGATGGGTTGGGCCGATGCTCGCCGCTTCACCGAGTGATCGCGGTCCGTCGGCACCGTCGCTCAGGATGGTGACGGGCGTGGCCGGCGTCGCTCCCAGCCGATGCAGGACTCCGCACAATTGCTCTCGTTGCCGATCCGCCTCTGCCGGCATGCTGCTGAAAACGACCTGCTTGCCGTCGTCGTTGCTGACCTGGGCAAGCATCACCTCGAACGATCGAACCTGATAACTTCGGACCGACCGCACATGGCCGCCATCGATGGAGAGCGCGATGGCCTGCGCCGCAGCCGCCGGTGCGAAGGTTTGGCTCGCCACCGCCTGCTGCTCCAGGCGCGCCCCCACCCTCATGGTTCGCCGGCGGGTGGTTTCCACCGCAGGTACGTCATCGTGCGGCAGGAATTCCGAGAGCAATGTCCGCGCCCGCCGATATGGAAGCAAAGACCCCATCTTCGCGATGACGCGCTCGTACTCGGGCGTGCGCCGGTCAGGCATAATCTCGGCGACCGGATTGAGCGTATGCCGTCGGGTCACCGCACATCGGCAGGGCAAAAATCGCGGTGCCCGGACCTCCACCGTTCCGAACAACGAGGCCAGCCGCCGCGTGCGAACATCCTTAAGCGGCCGTTGCAGCCGACAATGAGAGCAGACCCGCCGTTGGCGGCAATAGTCCTCCGCCTGCGCCTGAACAAGGTGGTGTTGCAACCCCGCGAGTATCCGCTTTCCGTCCGCCAGCGTCAGGCGCACAAGGCCGGTGCGGCGTTGGATAAGGTTTTCTTATCTGGTTCGCCGGAAGACGACGTACTGTTCCATCTGACCGTCAGCAAGACTTGGTTGCGTCAGGTGATCGTCGCGCTGACGCTGATCTGCCGCAGCTCCTATCGCGGTGTCGTGGAGTTTCTGCGTGATCTGCTGGGCGTGCCCATCAGCATCGGCACGGTTCATCATGTGCTCCAGTCGGCCACTCGCCAGGCGGCTATGGTCAACCACGATCAAGACCTATCGGGCATCCTTGTGGGCCTGCATGATGAGATCTTCCAGGGTGCATTGCCGGTGCTGGCCGGTGTCGATGCCGCATCGACTTACTGCTATCTCCTGGCTGTGGCGGAACATCGCGACGCCGACACCTGGGGCGTACATTTACTTGACGCTGCCAGGCAAGGACTGAAACCTGACTATACAATTGCCGATGCTGGGCAAGGCTTGCGCGCTGGGCAGAAGGCCGCCTGGGACGACACACCGTGCCATGGCGATGTGTTTCACATCACGCGTCAATACGAGGGCCTCGCCAACACACTGTCGCGCCTCGCCAAGGGTGCCCGGTCGCGGTGCGAGAAGCTGGAGGCCAAGATCGGCCGCACGGGTCGGCTTGGTCCGGACGACGAACTGGCCGTTGAGCTTGCGTGGCAGACCGAGACCCAGGCGCAAGGACTGGCCCGCGACATCCGAACGCTCACTCAATGGTTGAGCCATGACGTTCTGGCGCTGGCTGGGCCGAGCCTGGCCACGCGGCAGATGCTGTTCGACTTCATCGTCGAGGAGTTGGCGAAACGTGAGCCGGAGGACCTGCGGCGCATTCGACCGCTGCGCGTGGCGCTGCAGAACCAGCGCGACGACTTGCTCGCCTTCGCTGGCGTGCTCGACGCCAAACTGGCCGACATCGCGCAAGCCCATGTCATCCCTGAGCTCCTCGTGCGTGAAGCCTGCGTGCTGCACCGATTGCCGAGCACCTCGACCGCCTATTGGCAGGGATGGAACCGACTTCGGGCGAAGCTGGGCGACCAATTCCACCGGCTGTTCGACGCCGTCAGTCGGGCTATGGCACAAACACCGCGCAGCAGTTCGCTGGTTGAGAACCTCAATTCACGGCTGCGCAACTACTTCACGCTGCGCCGTCACCTGGGTGGTTCTTACTTGGACTTGTTGCGGTTCTTCTTGAACCATCGGCGCTTCATGCGCAGCCGACGTGCCGAACGGAACGGCAAAAGCCCGCGGGAATTGATGACCGGCCAAGGCCATCCGCATTGGCTGACGCTGCTGGGCCTCGGGCCACTTCAGCCCCGCCGCGCTTGACCCCGGGGAGGCTGACCGCCTCCCTACAGAACCACCTTCGAATTGAAATCCAGCCCTCCCGGGCCGGCGGTTTCGGCGCGGCATCTGTAACCCAAAAACGGCCTCTTCTGAACCACGTCAGAAATTGGCTATGTCGAGAAAGACCGAAGCATATCTGGCAATCCGCGAAAATTAGACACTAGTATTACCGTTACTACCGCAACGACCTCGGTCCCGGAGAGTTCGAATCCAAAACCGTCAGATTTAAGCAATGCCGTGAAAAGGAATTTTTTCTATGAAAGCTCTACAGGTCGGTTATTTTTAGTTGACGAGAATGGCAGCGATATTTTTGCCACCGGATATTCAGGTTCCTCGGCAGAAGGCGGCAAGAATGATTTATCGAAGCAGTGTGTTCCGAATGTGGGACCGATTTCGGTAGGCCGGTATACTATTGGAGCTCCATTTAATGGCCCCATGTAGCGCGACACGACGGATGGCCGGAGCGCATTGCCTCACCTGAAATGCTCCCCAGTGTCGGTCTGTTGCCTCACGTAATTTGCTCCCCGCCGGGGTTCGGCGGGGGCGAGCATGAGGCGGATCAGCATGGCGACACGGGATGAGTTGGTGGCGGTGGTGGCGGAGCGGTACGCCCGGTCCGCTCGCAAAGATCGCAGCCGCATTTTGGACGAGTTCACAGCGGTGAGCGGTCTGCATCGCAAGCATGCGATGCGTCTGCTTCGGATTCGCAGTGAGCCCTCCGGCCCTCGTCGGAGACGTAGGGTTTATGACGACGCCGTGCGCGAGGCGCTGATCTTGGTTTGGGAGGCGTCGGACCGGGTATGCGGCAAGCGGTTGCGACCGTTGATACCTATCCTCGTTGAGTTAATGGAGCGGCACGGTCATCTCAAACTCGCGCCGGAGGTGGGAAGCGGTCTGCTGGCAATGAGCGCGGCGACCATCGACCGATCGTTGTGCAAGGTTAAGGAGCAAGCAACAGGAGGAGGGCGTCGACGATCGGCATCCTCGACCGGGGTCCGGCGCAGCGTGCCGGTTCGAACATTTGATGGCTGGGATGATCCGGCACCTGGGTTCATGGAGGCCGACCTGGTCGCGCATAGCGGGCCGACGGCAGAAGGCAGTTTCGTGCAGACGCTGACATTGACCGACATTGCGAGCGGCTGGACGGAGTGTGCACCGTTATTGGTCCGGGAGCAGACGGTATTGATTGCGGTGTTGAGCGAGGTCCGCAAGCGGATGCCGTTTCCTCTGCTAGGGTTTGATACTGACAACGATAGCGTGTTCATGAATGAGACCGTACAGTCCTATTGCAAGGACGCCGGTGTGGAGTTCACACGCTGTAGGCCGTATCGCAAGAACGATCAAGCATGGGTGGAGCAGAAGAACGGCGCAGTTGTGCGCCGCATTGTGGGCTACCGACGCTACGTGGGCCTGGAGGCGGCAGCGGCGTTGGGTCGACTGTATATGTCGGTTCGTTTATTTGTGAATTTCTTTCAGCCGTCTTTTAAGCTGGCCAGTAAGAAACGTGATGGAGCGAGGGTCACGAAGCGCTACTACCCACCAGCGACGCCGTATCAGCGGCTGCTGGCCGATCCGCGTACGAGCGAGACGGTACGAGCTCGCCTCAGTGCTCTACAGGCGACTCTGGATCCGGTGCGGCTGTTGAGTGAGATCCGCCTTGCCCAGAAGCAGCTCGTCGAGATTGCAGATCGGCCGGTAACTGGCGAAATGGTGTCGGTGAGTGCGCCAACGCTAGAGCAGTTCCTGGAAGGCCTTCGAACGTCTTGGCACGAGGGTGAGGTACGTCCGACGAGTAAGCCGAAAGAAAAGGGCCGCAAATATTTGCGGACTTGCCCTGATCCGTTCCTGTCGGTGACGGCGCAAATACGTGAGTGGTTCGAGGTCGAGCCATGGCGGACGTCGCGAGAACTGCTCGAGCGGCTTCAGCGGGAGCAGCCAGATATCTACCCGGACAAACTGCTGCGAACGCTACAGCGCCGTGTCAAAGTGTGGCGGCGGGAAAATGCACATCAACTGGTGTTCGGCGGCAGTGCTCCGGGCTATCACGCTGCACAGTCCCCGCTTCAATCCGTTCCGTAACGCTGAACAGTCATTCCCATTATGGTCGTAAACGACAGGCGCTCGTCTTGGTTAACAGTTAAGCCGGTTGGTGTGGGTGACGCTCCCAGCACGCGCTTTGATCGGCCGGAGGCGAGGGCGCTGCCCCCGAACCCCCGGGATATTTGAGGCCCGCTGATGACAAGTTTACGATTGCCTCGCGGCACAGGCGGGGACGCCAATGACCGCGCCCGGTGATGCGACCCGGCACCGGTTGGCGCCGGGTCGTTTGCTTCCGTAAGGCAAGCCTGATCACACCGCATTCAGCCGCGACTTCCGAACGCCACTACAACGGGAGGTGATGGCAACGCCCCTCCCCAAGCGCGGGTAAGGCTGACGAATTGCTCGCGCAGGACCCATCATGCCGCCGCCCGCATGTGCCAGATCTCAAGCAATACCCGTTGGATGCCGATTGACAAAGTGACGCCGCGCCGGGAGCATTCTGGTGAGGCAATGCCCAACCCGTTCGGGAGCATTCCTGGATGAGGCAATACGACCGGCCATCAGAGCTGTCGCGGAAGAGCCCCAGCCCCTTTTCCATTCCGCTGAAGGCCGACGCAGCGAACAACATGTGCGGTCGCGATGGCTTTAATATCCATGGTGATTTTATAGCCACGCCTGGTGACTCGAGCAAAGGCAGCATTGTTCTAACTCGCCCAGATAGGGAACGGATTATAGGGAGCGGCATCAACAACCTTTTGGTCGTTGACGTTATCCTTAATGCGAGATAAGCGACGTTGCAGAAATCATGAATTTCGTTCCAAAAATACTGCGTTGAAAACGCTTCGGATTTCTGGTGCAGAAACTAGGTGCTAGAGTTGGGCGCGAAAGCCGTCCGGTAAAGGGGCTTTTCGGGACAGGCGACCGCTCGACTTTCCCAAGGGAGCGCGAGCGCCGACTTTACGTATGTTAAGCGGTCGCGCGTCAGAGGGGCGGCTGAGGAACGAAAAGGGAGGGAGCCAAAGAATGGCGAGCACACGTAGGCCTTGAGGTGGACCCCATCGGCTGGACAGGAACCGGGGTGACGTAAGAGAGAGTCCCGCTGCGCTTCCCGTTCCCTCCCGATCCAAGGGACGAAGTAATAGCTAAGTATAGACCCTACTCTACATAGGTCAACTCCCTTTTTAACTCCGTGCCCGCGAGCCTGTGGGCTACGCCGCAGCCCTTCAAAGCGGAGGCGTTGTCCACACGCTCGTGGGCTTCGCCATCGAAAACCGCACGCGGCGTCTGGTAGCCCAACGCCTGATGCAGCCGCTCCTCGTTGTAGAACAGCAGCCAGCCGCCAATGCCTTGGCGCGCTTCCGCAACAGAGCCATACGCTTTGATGAACACGTCCTCATACTTCAGGCTGCGCCAAAGCCGCTCGATAAAGATATTGTCCAGGAACCGCCCCTTGCCATCCATGCTGACCCGGACACCGCGGCTTTCCAACTCCTCCAGAAACCCGGCACTGGTGAACTGGACGCCTTGGTCGGTGTTGAAAATCTCGGGCCGACCATGCCGGGCGATCGCTTCCTGCAGCGCTTCAACACAGAAATCCGCCTCCATGGTGATCGAAACCCGCCAAGCCAGAACCCGGCGGCTGAACCAGTCCATCACCGCGACCAGATACACGAAGCCCTTGGCCATCGGGATGTAGGTTATATCGGCGCACCACACTTGGTTCGGCCGCTCAATAGCCAAGCCGCGCAGCAAATACGGATAAACCTTGTGATCCGGGTGCCCCTTGCTGGTGTTGGGCTTCTGGTAGATCGCCTCCAGTCCCATCACCCGCATCAGCCGGCGCACGCGCTTGCGGTTTACTATCGCGCCATCCTGGCGCAGCGCCGCCACCATCCGCCGCGCCCCGTAGAACGGCCACTTCGTATAAAGCTCGTCCATCCGACGCATCAGCGCCAGGTCGTCCGGGTCCACTGGCGCCGGTTGGTAATACAGCGTCGAGCGCGCGACCTTTAGCAGCTGGCATTGCGCCGCGATCGAGAGGTCAGGATCGTCTCGGTCGACCAGCGCGCGACGTTCGCCGGGACTCATGGCCCAGACCTTTTCCGCAAAAAATCCCGCTCCACCGTCAACTGGCCGATTTTCTCATACAAAGGTGCCAGCTGCGTTTCCGCCGCGTCACCGCTATTCGCCGATGCCTTGTCCCGAGCGAACAGCGTCGCAGTCCCGTCCAGCAGCGTCTTCTTCCACGCGTGGATCTGGCTGGCATGCACGCCGAATTTGCTCGATAGCTCGGCTACCGTGCCCTCCTCGCGGATCGCTGCAAGCGCCACCTTCGCCTTAAACTCGGGACCGTGTTTCTTCCGTGTATTCGACAAGTCTCACCTCCGGCCAATCGGCCATTCCCAGGCTGGATTCTCTCTTAGCTGCCTGTCCAGTTTTCGGGGACCACTTCACCTAGTCAGCGATTTCCATCCATTTTAGACTTCTGGAATTCCTAGTATCTTCCTTGTTCGCAATGCTCGGAGCATTACCGGAGACGCTAAAGAACGACGATAACCCAAAACTGAAGTGTTTCGCATTAGGCATAGTCGAATTGTCAATCCAAAAACTGGTGGAATCCCCATATGTTCTAGGCGGGATTATCGTATTGGTTTTATCTAACTGGTGGAGATCATATCTAGTCGATAGTGAAGGGAGCAATCGAAATAAGTGGTTGTTTGCTGCCAGATCATGGCAAGCATTACTTTTGTTATCTTTTTCCATCGCCATAATAAATCTATTTGCTACTTGGCAATTTGGGCTTCAACACATACCCTTCCCTTCGGACGCCAATGATGTAAATGCTTGTCGCAATATGCTCACATCAGCGCACCCAGATGGTGCCTATTGGGAGTGGGTTTACGCCAAATATTTTTAAATCCCTCTCTCGCGCTGCCAGCAGGAGAGAAAGATGAACCGGGGGCGTTGGCGCGACAAAGGGTTACTCGCCGGACGAATGGCCCCGGCGCCCGAATTAGCACGTGATAATCCAGTTTTATCGGGCGCAACACTACTTTGGCGGGATGACCCTTGCGCGGCGTCTCTTCGATCATACCCCGCAAGCGCAGCCTCCACCTGAGTTGTCGTAGCAGCAGTTCCCTTCCCGCCCTTATCGCATCCCCCGCCAATGCGCGAAAAATTGGTAGTATGAGCGGCATTGCCAAACTCGCCGCCAGTATCGAGGAGCACGGCTAGGGTCACCCAGCCAGATGGCCACTTACGAAAAATTTAGATGTTTTTCAGGAGCGGCAAACCTATTCTCTTCGAGATGTCAATGGTTGCAACTTTGGCGGAGTCAACGATGATTCACCACCACTTCGATCATGTGGATTCGACAGATACTACATTACATCACACTCCACATCATCAGTGGGAAGAAGGCCCAAATGGGTCGCTGCATGATCCTATCGAGGTACCTTATGCTCCTCATCCAACGGAAGTCTCCAGCAACGTAGAATTTGGCCGCAGCGGTCATTACTGGGAAGCCGGTTCAAGCCACGTTATGTATGAGTATATCGACGGTGTTCCTACGGGTAATTACGCCAACCCTGGCTAAACAGGAGCTATACAAATATGAGCGGTGTCACCCACGGATTTAGCACCGGCGGCAGCGATGAACTGTTCAGTGGTCGGTGGAGTCATGCCGATCGGCTAGAAGCCAAAGCCAAGGCTAAAGCGGCGGCTGAGAAACGAGGCGAAATACCGCATATCGCCAAGATCGAACACCAAATCAAAATGCGAGAGCATGAGGATCGCCAAATCGCGATTTCGCGGGAAGGCAATGTCATGGGTGTGATCGTCGGTGTCATGACGACGTTTGTCGCCGGCCCATTGGGCGGATTGGCCGCCGGATCGCTGACCGCAGCGGCGGTCAAAACCACCAAGCGATGGATTGAGCGTCAGGAGCGTCGAGAAGAAGAAGGCTTTTGACTGAGAAGACGACCATTCCGGTTCTTTAAAAAGGATCGTCATTTTTGCTGAGAGATGTTGCCGTGATTATTCATGAACTGCACCGCGAATGGCGAATCGCGTATCAAAAGGGCGAAAAATTCCGCGCCAATGCAATTCATAACATTATCACCGGTGTCGAATTACTTGAACAAAAGGTTCTGCGTCGGGCCATGACCGATGACGAGGTGCTAGATCAGATCTCCTACGCGGTGCATGGTGGCGTGAACCTTTGTCTCGACGAGGACTCGATGTTCTTTTATGCACGGTGGCTCAAACCCAACAGGTAACACTGCGCAGTCACGGGTTCTGATCAGAGACAGAAGCCTATAAATCCGGGATGTCGGTCCAGGGCGCAAACGATTCCGTCCGAACTTACTATTGATAACAGATTATTAATAGTAAGATGTTGCCGATGTCCACCGACACAATCGACCAGCTGCCGATCAAGATTTCGCCCGGCACCCGGCTTCTCACGGCCGCAGAGTTCCACCGGCTGGCCGACGTGCCGCCCGAGGTCGAATGGTTTGCCAATCTGAGCAACCCCCAGACCCGGCGCGCCTACGAGAACGCGGTCAAAGATTTTATGCGTTTTGCCGGCGTCGAGCGGCCGGAAGAGTTTCGCATGGTGACGCGCGCCCACATCATCGCCTGGCGCGACGACTTGGTGCGGCGCGGGCTTGGCGGCAGCACGATCCGCACCGGCTCGCGTCGCTGGCTTCGCTGTTCGAATATCTCTGCGAGCGGAACGCCGTCACTCATAACCCGGTCAAAGGCGTCGAGCGGCCGAAGACGGAATCTGGCGAAGGCAAGACGCCGGCGCTCGGCGATCACCAGGCGCGCAAGCTGCTCACCGCGCCGGCGGCCGACACCACCAAGAGCAAGCGCGACCGCGCCATTCTCTCGACGCTGCTGTTCCACGCTCTGCGGCGCGAGGAACTATGCAAGCTTAAGGTCAAGGATTTCCGCCACGCGCGCAAAGGCGTGCCGCATCTCAAGGTGTCCGGCAAAGGCGGCAAGACGCGGTATCTGCCGCTGCATCCCGGCACCCACGCTCTCATTCACGACTACCTCGATGTCGCCGGACACGGCACCGACGAAAACGGTGCGCTGTTCCGGCCGGTCCGCAACAACTGCACCGCCGGCAAGCTCGAAAACGCGATCACTGCGGACGGGGTTTACAAGCTGGTGCGGGCCTATTCGGCGGAGCTGGGTTTCGAGATCGGGGCGCATGCATTACGGACGACGGCTGCCACCAATGCGCTCGACCATGCCGCCGACAGCGCCAAGGTGCAGGAATGGCTCGGCCATGCAAATATTCCCACGACCCGGATCTACGATCACCGCCGCACGTGGCCCGAGGACAGCCCGACATTCAAGGTGGCTTATTGACACTTTAAGCGTTTCCTCGCCGGCTAATACGCTCTATCCTTATGAAGGGCGCATAGGATTTGCCAGGGAGATTCTCCCGTGGAGTCTGGATGCGCTTATAGGTCAGAGCTTCGCTTGGGAGCGCAGTGGAGATGCCACCATACGGTCGGATCTTTATAAGCTATTCGAAGGTGCATCAGTCTTATGCCCTCGCCTTGAAAAACAAGATTGAAAAGGAGGTAAGAGAGTGGGGGCCTAAACTCAGAGAGTGGGAGGCTGCTGGAGTGCCCGATCTTGTGAGCGCAACAAGCATCTACTCCTTTCTGCACACACCTCCCACGGCAGGAAGCCACTTCCCTAGTGATGTGGCTGCAAACCTCGATAAGGCGCACGTCGCTGTAGTTTTCTGGGGAGAGGGCAGCGGAGCTTCCGGATGGGTAGAAGCTGAAATCCAATATGCGACCACAAAACAAAAACTAACTATACCTGTTCTGATTGACGAGGACGTACCACTGCCAGTTGCTTTGCGATATACGCAAGCACTATGCGTTTTTGATGATCCTCATAATTGGCTTAGCAACTTGCTTGAGCAAATAAACGAGGCGAGAGTCGCGGAGGTTTTTAAAGATAATCCCGATTTGGCAGCTTTTCTGGCAGGCCTCTGATACCATCAAGAGCAAGCTCGGCCGCGCCAGCACCCGCGCCGCGCGGCGCGCGCAAAGCGATTGGTCGCAACTCCAGCGTGGCGAAAAGGCCATGGAGCGGCTCAGGCAAGAAGAAGCGGCGGAACGCGAAGCAAGTGGACGTCAGCCGCAAGAATTACCGCTGTCCGTCTTTCGCGGTAGGAACGGCCATTACTGGCCGTCCCCCGCGCAGATCCGGACGAGCCCAATTAACGCATCAAATGTGGTGCACCACATTTGATGCCTAATGTGGCGCCGATAGTTATGTGGCGCTGACCCCGGAGATCGGCGCCTGGAGCGGCTGAGCGGTTTTCCAACGCCACATAACAAGACCGCTATAGTGTGCGAAGGAAGTCCATCAGGGCGGGCTGATCTCGCCAACGCCCGGGTATCCTTTCGGTATCGGGCACGTCGCATTTCGCCAACGCTTTTGCTTTGGTCTCGAAGTCGACCTCGGCATAGATATTGGTGGTTTCCAGCGAGACATGACCTAGCCAGCCCCGGATTGTGTTGATATCGACCCCGGCGCGCAGAAGGTGGGTTGCGCTGGTGTGGCGGATGGAATGGGGACTGACGCGTTTCGACGCCATTGACGGAGATCGGGAGAGGGCCCTCAGAACGTTGCGTTCAACCACGGTATGGATCCCAAATCGAGTGATTGGACAGCCGCGGTGATTGAGGAAGACGGCCCCGGAAGAGGCTCTTTCGCCGATAAGCGCGGCGAGTTCGGAGACAGTGGCCGGCCATAACGGACAGAAGCGCTGCTTCCCGCCTTTTCCGGTGATTTTGACGCTGGCGGCGTTCAGGTCCAGATCCGCAACCTTCATCTGGGCGGCCTCCGAAGCCCTGGCTCCGGTGTTGTAGAGGAACAGGAGAAGTGCATGGTCGCGACCGCCTTGTGCGGTTCGGCGGTTCGGGGCTGCGAGCAATGCGTCGATCTCCGGCTTTTCGAGATAAGGAACGACTGCTTTGCCGGTTTTCTTGAAGGGTATCGAACGGATCTGCCCGGACCATTCGATATGTATTGGGCTATGTTCGCCAACGAAGCCCGCGAGGGCGCGGATGGCGGCGAGCCGCTGGTTGCGTGTGGCGATGGCGCAGTGGCGTGAGACCTCGAGATCGGTGAGAAAGAGCCGGACGCGATCAGCGGAGATGTCGACCACATGGAGACGGTCGACTGATTTCTTGGATTGCTTTGCGACGAAAGGGATGAGCTGACGGAGTGCATCGCGATAGCCGTGTTGGGTGTTGCGGGCGAGATTGCGTTCGGCGACGACATGCTCCAGCAGGAAACGCCGAATCCAGGGGCCAAGCGTCTCGTCAGTCATGAGAAGGCGCCCATGGCGTAACGTTCGAAGCGCAGGCCTGCCTCGCGAAGCAGTTCCGGCGTCAGCGTGAGGTAACGCTGCGTGCCGGAGATATGCACGTGGCCGAGATAGGTCGACAGCTTGGGCAAGAGGCGCTGCACATCGGCGCCGTCGCGGTACCAGGAGATGAGCCGGTGAACGGCAAAGGTGTGCCTAAGGTCATGCAAGCGTGGTTGATGCCGCGCGGCGGCAGTTTCGTCCAAGACATTGGCGCGGACCCGTAAGCGGCAAAACGCCATTTCGGCGTTTTGCCGGGTCACCACATCGCCTTTGCGGGAAACAAAAAAGGGCGAAGCGAACTCGGCATGCTGTTGTCGGCGCCTCGCCGCGTGCGGAGTTAAAACCCGGATCAGATCGGCGCCGATCGGCACCAGCCTCGTTTTGTAGAACTTACTCTCGCGAATGCAGAGAATCCCTAAGTCAAGATCGACGTCGGCCATGGTCAGGGCAAGCGCTTCGCTGATCCGCAGCCCGGCGCCATACAGCAAGAGCAAAAGCGTTCGATGGGTTTTCGGATCAATGCGGCAGCGCGGATGATCGCTGACCGCGACGGCATCGAGTAAGCGACGTAATTCTTCGTGCGAATAAATATGCGGGACGAAAGCCTTCAGCGGTTGAGGAACGGTCCGTGGCAATGGCGACCGGTCGATATGGCCCCGGGCGATGGCAAACCTATAGAAGCCGCCGAGCGCGGAATGCTTGCGCTCCCAAAAGCGGGTGACCGGACCCGTTCCGGCGAGAAAGGCCAGCACCTGGCTGGCCGTGACCTCTTGCATGGTCACCTCCCCCGATGTGCGACAAAACGACCGAAGGATGCGAGCTTCCGTACGAAAACGCATGCCCATCGCTTGCTTGTGGCCGACATAGCCGGCGACAGCCTCGGAAAGCTTCATGACAGCTCTCCCAGATCGAACGCCGCGACCTCGCGCAGGCCGACCAGATCGACCTTGGCATAGGTCCGGGTTGCATAGGTGCCGCGATGGCCGAGATGATCGCCAATCTCCTTGAGACTTAGGCCCGCTTCGACGAGATGGGCCGCACAGGCGTGGCGGAGGCCGTGCGGACCGTGGTGCTCGGCCTGAATGCCCAATGCGTTGAGCCGGCTGGCGACCGCGTAATACATGCCACCCGCCGAAAGTGGGCGAAACGGAGCTTTGAGCGTCACGAAGACTTCCCGGGAAATGCACCGCGGCCGAGCCGCCTGGAGATATCGCAGGATCGCGTCGCCGACTGAGGTCACCAGAGGATAATATTGTGTCCGCCGCTGCTTGGGCCGCTGGACCGTGATCACCTCTCCGCTCCAATCCAGGTCTTCGAGACGCAATCCGCGGACTTCGCCACTTCGCAATCCATAAATTGCAAGCAGCATCAGAATTGCGTGGTCACGCGTATCACGACGACCCTCTCCGACGGTGCCTTCCATGAGCCGCTGCACGTCAACCCAGCGAGGACCATTTGGGAGACCGTCCTGTTTGAAGAGCCGTGGTGCGTCGATGGCGGCGGCAATTCCAGGGGAACACCACCCCCGCATCTCAGCATGTCGAAAGAACGAGCGCAGCGCTGCCGCGCTCGTTGCGATTTTTCCAGCGGAAAAAAGCTCCATCGGTGCGGGATCAGTGACCCAACGGATGTCCTTTACGGGATCGAGGCCGATATAGCTGGCAATGATCGTCACCAAGTGCTTGCGCAGTCCATCGCCGACGTCTACGCCCACAGTTCGGTTTTTCAGGTCAGTGATGGCGCTGATCTGTTCGTTCCCGAACAATTCGAAGCACCCGATGTGAACGCCCCCGAGGACTGTGATTGGTAGGTGGGCTTCCAGCCCCCAGACCGCTTGAGATGCGAACGAGAAACACAGATCATACTCGCCGCGAGCGAGCGAAAAGCATGGTGGTGCGCACCGCCGCTGGCAAGCGTGACAGCTCGGTGTGCGCCGAAGCACGGAGCCAGGCCGCTCGGTCGGTAATCTCGATTGAATAGATTATCAATAGTTCTCTAATCGCGGCTAAGCAATCAAGCGGCAGTTCTTTGTTTGGCTGTAGCCGTTTGTTTGCCCCGACCGACTATCAGGGGGCATCGCGCGCAGCCGCGGTCAATGATGAGGCCGATATCATTGTGCGAGATCCCAAGGTCTCGCTGCGCGGAGATGGACTCCAATGACGATGTGCCAGAACTCGACGCGGACCTGATTCGCGTCCTGGCCGAACTGCCCTTGAATGGATGGGTCCGATGCGGGCCGCCTGCGCGGTCGTGCCCAGATGGTCACGCTCATTACGTGAGTTTGCCTTTATCGTGCCACCGCGAGCGAGTCTGCGCATTTCGTCACGCCGCCCTTTGCCCTGCGAAGGTGAAGGCCACACGGCGAGAAAGTCATCATCAGACGGATAGCCGGATGTCTTCGCCGGCGGCCGCCGCAAGCCGTGCCAGGATTGCTTCATCCCCGAGTTCGCCCGTCCCGCGCAGCCCCTCCGCCATGATCATCGCAGTTGCGTAAGTCGCCAGCACGATCGCGATCCGGTCTTCCGCCGGCAGGCCCGCGATGAATTCAATCATGTCCTGCACGTGGCTCGCTTCGCTGCCGATCCCGCTATGGCTGCGTAGGAACCGCCCGGCATCGATGCCTTTCGGCCAGAGCGCGGTCAGCGCTGCTACCTCTTCCCCCCGCTTCAACGCGGCGATCAATTCGAAGCAGTATGAATAGCCGATGCAGCCGATCGGATATTCAGTCTCGACCAGGCGGTCGAAGAACTCGCAGAGCGGGCCAATGGCCTCGTGCACGAGGTTGGCGACGAGGCGCTCGGCGGGCAGGCCGAGGGCGCGCAGATCCTTCAGCACAAGATTGTGGTGCCCGGTCTCCTCGCGGGCATGGATTTCCAGGTAGTCGGCGAGGTCGGCCCGGTCGAACTTGCGCAGGCTTTTGGCGGCGCGGCGGAAATGGCCGGGGGTGCGGCGGGCATTGTGGTAGGTGCCAGCGATGTCGAAGACGTATCTGGGAAGCGTTGCCGCGCAGGGTGGCGCACCTTCACTCCCGAACGCCAGGGCGATCGCACCGTTGAGCAGGCCGGCGGTGCTGCCGGGCGCGCCCGGGCCGGTCATCGGCGCGGCGAAGGGCAGCGAAGCGGGATGCGTCCCGACTTCGGCGAACCAGAACTGCCCGGTCTCTTGCGCGACGATCACAACTTCGTCGGTGACCGCGACCCATTCGGCCATCTCAGTCATGTGCTTTCCTCCGGCGGCTCTTCGGCAGGCGAACAAGCGCCGACAAACAGGTTACGTATCCAGCCACCGCAACTCGTGCTTGCTGTCACATCCCATAGGGATGGACGCACATCGCCGCCGTGGCATCGTCTGTACTAATAGGCTGGCCCTGACGGTCTCGCGGATGAGGTATCACGAACAGGAGTATCTGGGTCCAGTCCGGAGGATTAAAGCTACCAGTCTGCTGTTGCTCTAGCGTTAAGACCACCGGCCATCTCTTGCCATGCTGAGGCGGTTGCGATTGCGGGTCTACGGGCTTTTTGTTCGACGGAATCAGATCGTACATACCTGGTGGAAGTCCTAGTGGAAGATTGGGAGGCGGGTTCTTCACTGTGACCGTAGTTATTTGGTGATGATTTAAAGTTTGCCAAGTATCGTCCACAAGTTGCAGATTTTGATATAAATCGTCCCATGTTGGCTGGAGATTGTTGGCAGGGAATGTAAGTAAATTGTTCTGGAAGGCGATATCATGCACCAACGGCGCTACTTTTTTTACTATTCCTGCCTCGTCATAGATGGAGCCGCAAGCTGCCTGCGCACGTCGCGCAGGCGCTGTGCACGCGGCTAACGCTGCTGCTACCGCGGCGGCACTTGTCAGAAATTCCCGCCGACCTTTCTGGCTCATCGCCTTCCTCCCTAGAAATTTTCCTTAGTAAGGTCAAATGGCAGATCGCGCCGCCAGCTGTATTGTCAAAAAACATCGTCTAGCGAAAGTCCTCGGCTATCGTGCGAGCCCCGCCTGCTTGACGCGCATCACCCGCGGAGCATATGGCCGATTATATAGTCTTGCGAACCAATGGGAGATGTCCTAACATGCGTATTCAGCGGTTTGTCAATAGAAATTTTCATCCTCATAAATGACTTCGAGCTGTCGACTGTAGAAGATGGACTCAGGGTGGTCCTCAAAATTTTGCCAGAGGGCGAGCGCGTGCCCGCGCCTCACTGTTCCCGAGAGAGTAAGAACCGGTCATAGCCTTCATGGCACGAACAACCGCCGCCGATCCCGCTGACGCCACCACTCTGGCTTCTTACCTATCGTTGCACATCGTCGAGCGGCTGTGCGGCTTCAGCCCCGCTGCCTACCACCCGCCAGAACCTGGGCTAATGGAAGACAGGCCCAGCGATCCGGGAAGCCGGGGCACAGCTCATCCGCCGGCCAAAACACTCACCCGATTAAGATGCTATTCCCGAAGCTGAAACGCTGAAACGCCGGCTTCTGGCCTCGCGAGCCAGGTCGGAGCAAGGAGGCCGTTTGCAGTGCCTCAAAGAGATCCTAAATGCTATCGCCCCAGAAGCGCGCAGACTACTTTACACAGGCCGGAAATGATCGGACCTAGCTAGTGCCCATCCATAAACGAGGCTTTTTCCTGGACGACGATCCTTCGGAACGTCCCGAGTGGCGCCCTGACCGGTCTCTGGGGCAGCAATTTCCCGCCTCGGTTAGGGAATAGTTGCAATTGCAACCTTTGCGTGTACCGCAGGGCGCGTGCGGGCAGCGGGGTTCGGCGCGCCCAATGCGAGCGGCGGTCAGGTCGTGGCCACGGCTAGTCGTGCACAGAGAGCCAGGTTGTAGGCGACAACCGAGGACCAAACGTATGAGGTGAAGTGCGCCAGCCCGCGCCAAGTGCAGCGTGCCAGGCCAAACGCCCGCTTCAAACAGGAGATGTTGGCCTCGATGCCGGCGCGGAAGTTGCGCAGCTTGCGATACACCCAGCGGCTTTTGACCATGGCTTCGATGCCAAGGTGGCCCTTCTTGTGGAACGCGACATCGCTCACGCCAAGCGCCTTGGCCTGGGTGACGTTGGCGGTGCTGGCATAGCCGCCGTCGCCCGCGATTTGGCGTGGCGGCTGGCCATGAGACGCAATGTGGCGCTCCAGCATGGGCAGAAAGCGCTCGGCATCGGCCGGATTGCCGGTCTCGACGACGACGTCGAGGATCAGGCCGCTGCGACCGGTCGCCAGATTGATCTTGTGGCCGTATTGCACCTCGCGGCCGCCTTTGACGATGATGTCGGCGTGCGGCTCGAACAGGCTGACCACTTTTTCGCTGGCCGGCACCGCTTCGCCGTCGAACACCCGGCGCCTGGTCTGCGTCATGACGCGCTCGATCAAGGGCAGGTAATGGCGGACCTCGCCGCACCAATCCGCGGCGGTCGGTTCCGCGCATGCCGCCAGCACCATGAGCGCTCGCTCCAGGGCCAGCTTGGTGGCACGCGTGACTGCGATCAGCTCGCGATACAGCTTGGCCTTCCGCTCCTTGCCGCGGCTGTGCTGGATGGCGTGGGCACGCTTTTTGGCCAGCCGGCGGTGATCACGCCAGCGGATCCCGGCGCGGCCGGCTAACCCACCCGCCTGTTCCAGCAAGCGCGTCATCACCCGGACCGCGTCCCAAAGCAACGAGCTGTCGCTGGGCTCATGCATCAGCGCTTCAGTGACTGTGCTGTCGATGCGAACCATCGCTGCCGGCTCGAGCCGGGTTTGCCGGGCGTTGCGCACCACCGCCTGATTGATCGCTTCCCAACTGGCCGCGGTGATCGCGCTGATGGTCTTCTGAAGCACCGCCTTCTTCGGCGTCCAGCCCATCGGCAGCCGCGCGAAGGCGCGAAACGATGCTGAAATCTTCCAGGTGAAACGCCAGTTCCTCGTAGCTCAGCTGGCGGTATTGCTTCAGCAGCGCGCAGCGCAGCACGGCTTCCGCCGGCAGCCCACGCCGGCCGGTCTCGCGCACCCCGTCGCGGCGCAGATCGTTGCTGACCAGGCGTAGCAATGGGCGATGTTGATCGAGCCACTGCGAGATCTGCTTCAACTCGCGACCGATCTCGTGGGTGGCGAAGATATCGAATAGACTGGCCTGTGTGATGCGTTCCTGACGCATGATCGGGCTCCGGCGGGTGGGGTATGGATTCGGCTGCAGTGGTATGCCGCCGACACATAACCGAAGCCGCCGGGCTTGAACTCGCGATATCGCGAAGCAGCTGGGTTTTTAGACGATTAGCGTTTATGGACGGACACTAGCTAAGGTCATACTGCTCTCGATGGTGAATCCCCCACCCTGGGCCGCGGTTGGCCACGAAGCGGCGAAAGCCAGAAAGCAGTGTTGCCGACCAAGCACGCATGCGGGCTGCCATAGGACCTACCCCAGTTCAGCGAGAAGCGCTTTCGCCTCCAGCAAATCCTTCGTGTCGAAGCCTTCAGTAAACCAGCGGAAAACTGACGCGAGCAGCTCATACGCATGTTCGCGTCTGCCTTGGCTCTGCCAGAGTCGCGCCAGACTGGTCGACGTGCGCAGCTCCCACATTTTTGCTTGCTGGCGACGGGCCCATTCGAGTGAAGCAAGAAAGTTCTGTTCGGCTTGTTCAAGCTCGCCTCTGAGTGAGAGCACCCAGCCCTTGAGACGGAGAATCTCGGCGTAATAGAGACGTTCCTCCCATCCGGGCCGTTCGATCTGGACAATCTGCTCGTCCAGCAGCCGCAAGGCGTCGTCGAGATCGCCAGTCAGTGCCTCGGCTTCGGCCAGAAACGCATACCAGGTCGGGCTACGCGTCCTGCCGCCGCTGGCTTCTCGAAACGCCATGCCGGCATTGAATGGACCAATGGCCTCTGTGGGTTTGCCCTCCCGGATGAGTGCCAGGCCCAGTCCAATGGGTGCCAGATACGCCCACAGCACGGGCAGGCTGTTCTCACGGCCCAACCGCTCACATTCTTCGGCGCGCCTGCGCAGGTCTTTGTGGTCATAGTGCGCGGGCCGGTGAATTCGCCACCTGAGGCCGGTTCAATTCGCCACCCGAGGCCGGTCGAAACCGCCACCCCTGGCCGCAGGCACCGAGCCGTTAGGCGAGGCAAACTGCCACTGACGAACAACTTTATCTGGAAAGAAGAGAAGTCGTCAATTAGAATATTCTTGTTGTGATTGATGCTGTAATTTTTGCCGACCGTGTAACGTGTGAATAACGGGGATAACTAGACTAAGCTATTTACTTTGTTCGCCTATTTCATCTCCAACCGGATCCGCCACCGCCCGACGGGCGCCGTTGCCGCGCATCGACTTGCCCGTGAGCTCGAGGCGATATGCGTTGTTGACGAGACGATCCAGGATCGCGTCGGCGTATGTCGGATCCCCAATCTGAAGGTGCCAGCTGTCCTGGGGGATTTGGGTCGCCACGATGGTCGAGCCACGGTCGTGGCGATCGTCGATGACCTCCATCAGGTCGCGGCGCTGATCAGCGGTGAGCTTGACCATCGCCCAATCGTCCAGGATCAGCAGCCGGGTGCGAGCCAGTGTCTTCAACAACCGTGCTTGACGGCCATGCAGCCGGGCAATCGCCAACTCGTCGAGCAGCCGCGAGAGGCGCTTGTAAAGCACCGAGACGCCATCGCGGGCGGCCTGATTGCCCAGGGCACAGGCAATCCAACTTTTGCCGACGCCAGCCGCCCCGCTGATTAAAACGTTGCGGTGTTGGCGGATCCATAGCCCGCTGGCCAAGGCCTGTATGGTCGTGCGGTCCAGTCCGCGCGGCGTACGCAGGTCAAGATTTTCCATGCAGGCGGATTGACGCATGCCCGCCCGGGTCAGACGCTGCGCCAAGGCCGCGGTGAGCATCGCGCTATGCTGGATGTCGACCAGCAATGCCAGCCGCTCGGCGAACGGCATGGCGTCAATCTCGGGCTGTTGCAGTTGCGCGGTCAGTGCGTTGGCCATGGCTCCCAGGCGCAGGTCGTGCAGCTTCTCAATGGTCGGCTGGTGCATCTTGTGTCCTTGTTGCTGGATCGGTGGCGCCGATCGTCAATGGTAGTAGCCGGGGCCGCGAATGTTGCCGTGATGGCCGACGCCATCCTCGGCCACGGGGTCGACGAGTGGCCGCCCGCTCTTGAGCAGGTGCTCGACAAAGCCTGATGAACTCGCACCTGCCGACAGCGCTCGCACGCAAGCGGCCTCCAACTGCTCGCCCGGGTAGCGGGTCGCCAAGCGCAGAATGCCGAGGCAGGACCGCACACCCTGTTCGATATGATCGCGCCCGGTCAGCAGCCGCTCGACATAGGCCGCGGTGGCCACACCGACCTTGGCCGCCTGGTCGCGAACCCAGTCCGGCGTCCGCTTGGCCACCGCGCTGTGCCCCGGCGGCATGTGTTCGCCCAGCGTGGCCCAGTGATTTTGCCCGGCCACCCGGGCATGGCTGGCGGCCCGCTCACCGCGATGGAAAATCTGCACGCCGGTCCGAGTGAGGAAGACATCGACGCGCTTGCGCACCAGCGCATAGGGCACCGAGTAGAAGTTCCAATCGACCGCGACGTGATAGTCGAGGTTGACGGTTGCCCCGATCGCCCAGTGGCCGATCACGTAGGGCTCGATCGGCAAGCGCTTGAGGGCGGCGCGTTCGACCGCTTCAAACAGGCTGCGCCGGCTACCCTCGCGCGGCGGCGCCATCGGCTTGTCGTTCAGTTCGACCAGCAGCAGCGCGATCGCCTGGTTTAGCTCAGCCAACGAGAAGAACTGGCGATGGCGGAGCGGAGCCAGAAGCCAACGACAGGCCTGCAAAACGCCATTTTCGACCCCCGGCTTGTCCCGCGGCTTGCGTGACCGTGCCGGGACCACGGCCGTGCCGTAATGCTTGATCAACGCGGCATAACTGGCGTTGATCACCGGGTCGTAATACGAGGCATGGGTGACGCCGACCTTCAGATTGTCGGGCACAACCTTCGCCGGCACGCCGTCCAGGAAGGCAAACAGACGGACATGCGCGCCAAGCCAGTCCTCCGTCGCCTGGGTCCAACTGGCCTCAGCGTAAATCAGCCCCGAACACGGCAGGCAGGCCACGAATATCTGCGTCGCACGCGCCGTACCGTCGTCCATCACCGCGACCGTGTCGCCGGCGTAGTCGACCTGCACCGTCTCGCCGGCATGGTGCACCTGGCGCATCGACAGGCCTCGCCCCGAGGCCTTCTGCCATTCGCTGAGCCGCAATTTGAACTGGCTGAACCCCAAACCGTCCGGATCGGCTGCCTTGTACTCCATCCAAAGCAGCTTGCGCGTGACGTGCTTGTGGCGCCGCAGTTCCTGATCCACCTCCGCCCAGTCGGGCAGTGCGCGACCATCGGTGGCCGATGACGGCGGGTAAAGCGCCGCCTCCAGCGCCGTCTCCGACAACCCATCGGCGGCCGCGGCGTCCAGCCCTGCCGCCGCCGCTCGATCCAGATACGCCCGCACCGTCGAGCGCGCCAGCTTCGCGCCTGCCGATATGGCACTCAGATTCGGCCCTAACTCCGCACGCAACCGTAACACTTCCCTGATCCGCCGCATCTCCGCCCTCGGTCTCGGCACTACTGCTACCCCGCCAAAAAGGGCGGAACAGTAGTCGCGATTACTTCGATGTCAGCGGCGGCTTCCTCCACCAGCAGACTGGCGAATTCGCCGGCCTCAGGTGGCGGTTTCGACCGGCCTCAGGTGGCGATTACAATCGGCCTCGAGTGGCGATTACCTCCGGCCCGTGCAGTC
>CAVYXX010000108.1:0-194420 GCA_963772355.1 uncultured Alphaproteobacteria bacterium
TACGGTACCGCTTCGGCTGATTACGATTGCTAGATCAAAAAGCCCGAAACGATCAACTACCGCACATTCAAGCCCGAGCGCGACGGCTGTTCTGCGCCCGCATCTTTGGCCCGATCAAGGATTACGAGTGCCTGTGCGGCAAGTACAAGCGGATGAAATTCCGCGGCATCATCTGCGAGAAGTGCGGCGTCGAGGTGACGCTGGCGAAAGTACGCCGCGAGCGCATGGGCCACATCGAGCTGGCCTCGCCGGTCGCGCACATCTGGTTCCTGAAGTCGTTGCCAAGCCGCATCGGCCTGATGGTCGATCTGACGCTGAAGGAGCTCGAGAAGATCCTGTATTTCGAGAGCTACGTCGTTCTCGAGCCAGGCACCACCGACCTGAAGCTGCTGCAACTGCTGACCGAGGACCAGTTGCTCGCCAAGCAGGACGAGTTCGGTGAGGACCAGTTCGAGGTCGGCATCGGCGCCGAGGCGATCAAGAAAGTGCTCAGCCGCATCGAACTCGACGCGGAAAAGGTCAAGCTGCGCGCCGACCTGAAGGAAACCACCGTCGAGGCCAAGCGCAAGAAGCTGGTCAAGCGCCTGAAGCTGATCGAGGCGTTCGGCGAATCCGGCAGCCGGCCGGAGTGGATGATCCTGGACGTCGTGCCGGTCATTCCGCCCGAACTGCGTCCGCTGGTGCCGTTGGATGGCGGCCGCTTCGCGACGTCGGACCTGAACGACCTGTATCGCCGCGTCATCAACCGCAACAACCGCCTGAAGCGGCTGATCGAGCTGCGCGCGCCGGACATCATCGTGCGCAACGAAAAGCGCATGCTGCAGGAAATCGGTCGACGCGCTGTTCGACAACGGCCGCCGCGGCCGCGCCATCACCGGCGCCAACAAGCGTCCGCTGAAGTCGCTGTCCGACATGCTGAAGGGCAAGCAGGGCCGCTTCCGGCAGAACCTGCTCGGCAAGCGCGTCGATTACTCCGGCCGTTCGGTCATCGTGGTCGGTCCGGAACTGAAACTGCATCAGTGCGGCCTGCCGAAGAAGATGGCGCTCGAGCTGTTCAAGCCGTTCATCTACTCGAAGCTGGAAAAGTACGGTCACGCGACGACCATCAAAGCCGCCAAGCGGATGGTGGAAAAGGAGCGTCCCGAGGTGTGGGACATCCTCGAGGAGGTGATCCGCGAGCATCCGGTGATGCTCAACCGGGCGCCGACTTTGCATCGGCTCGGCATCCAGGCGTTCGAGCCGGTGTTGATCGAGGGCAAAGCGATCCAGTTGCATCCGCTGGTCTGCACCGCGTTCAACGCCGATTTCGACGGCGACCAAATGGCGGTGCACGTGCCGCTGTCGCTGGAGGCGCAGCTCGAAGGCCGCGTGCTGATGATGTCGACCAACAACATCCTCAGCCCCGCGAACGGCAAGCCGATCATCGTGCCGTCGCAGGACATCGTGCTGGGGCTGTACTACTTGTCGCTGGAAACGCCGCTGTATCGCGACACGCCGGACAACGAGGCGCCCGCCTTCGGCAACGATCGGCGAGATCGAGCACGCGCTGTTCGCGAAGCGTGATCACGCTGCACGACAAGATCCGCGCGCGCTATGGAAACGATCGATGCCGGTGGCAATCCGATTCGTCCGGTCGTCGTCACGACGACGCCGGGCCGCATGATGATCGCGCAGATCCTGCCAAAGCATCCCGAACGTGCCGTTCGATCGCTGATCAATCGGCAGCTGACGAAAAAAAGCGTCTCCGACGTGATCGACATGGTCTATCGCCATTGCGGTCAGAAGGAATGCGTGATCTTCGCCGACCGGCTGATGGGTCTCGGTTTCGCCCAGGCGGCGAAGGCGGGCATCTCGTTCGGCAAGGACGACCTGATCATTCCGGTCGAGAAGAGCCGAGCTGATCTCACCACACCCAGGCGGAGGTGAAGGAGTTCGAGCAGCAGTACCAGGACGGCCTGATCACCGCCGGCGAACGCTACAACAAGGTCGTCGACGCCTGGTCGCGCTGCACCGACGAGGTCGCCAGCGCGATGATGAAGGAGATCAGCAAGCAGGAGAACGGCGTCCCCACCAACTCGGTGTGGATGATGTCGCACTCCGGCGCGCGTGGGTCGCCGGCGCAGATGCGCCAGTTGGCCGGCATGCGCGGGCTGATGGCCAAGCCGTCCGGTGAGATCATCGAGCAGCCGATCATCGCCAACTTCAAGGAAGGCCTGTCGGTTCTCGAGTACTTCAACTCCACCCATGGCGCTCGCAAGGGCCTCGCGGACACGGCGTTGAAGACCGCGAACTCCGGCTACCTGACCCGCCGCCTGGTCGACGTGGCGCAGGATTGCATCATCGTCGAGGAAGACTGCGGCACCGACCGCGGCCTGACCGTGCGCGCGGTGATGGATGGCGGCGAGGTGGTGTCGTCGCTGTCGGAACGGACCTTGGGCCGCACCACGGCCGAGGATGTGCTCGATCCGGTGATCGGCAAGGTCTCGTTGCCGAACAACACGCTGATCGAGGAACCCGAAGCCGAGACTGATCGAGACGGCCGGCGTCGAGGCGGTGAAGATCCGTTCGGTGCTGACCTGCAAGTCGCATATCGGCGTTTGCGGCCATTGCTACGGTCGCGATCTGGCCCGCGGCACGCCGGTGAACATCGGTGAGGCGGTTGGGCGTGATCGCCGCGCAGTCGATCGGTGAGCCGGGCACCCAGTTGACGATGCGCACCTTCCACATCGGTGGCGCGGCGCAGCGCGGGGCGGAAACAGTCAAGCGTCGAGGCGAGCATGAGGGCACGATCACGGTCAGGAACCGTAACGTCATCGCCAATAGCACGGGCGCGTTGGTGGTCATGTCGCGCAATTGCGAAATCGTCCTGGTGGACGACAAGCAGCGTGAGCGTGCGCGTTTCCGCGTTCCATACGGTGCGCGCCTGCTGGCCGAGGAAAACCAGGTGGTCACCCGCGGACAGAAGCTGGCCGAATGGGACCCCTTCACTTTGCCGATCATCACCGAGCGTGCCGGTAAGGTCGAGTATATCGATCTGATCGACAGTATCACGCTCGTTGAGCGGATGGACGAGGTGACCGGCCTGACCTCCAAGGTCGTCGTCGACTACAAGCAGGGATCGAAGAGCATCGATCTGCGTCCTCGCCTGCAATTAAAGGACGAGAAAAACGAGGTCATCCGGCTGGATAACAACACCGATGCGCGTTACTTCCTGGCGCCGGACTCGATCCTGTCAGTCGATAACGGGGCCATCGTCCAGGCCGGTGACGTGATTGCGCGTATCCCGCGTGAGGGCAGCAAGACGCGTGACATCACAGGCGGCCTGCCGCGCGTGGCGGAACTGTTCGAGGCGCGGCGTCCCAAGGATCACGCGGTCATCGCCGAGTGCGATGGACGGGTGGAATTCGGCAAGGACTACAAGGCCAAGCGCCGCGTCATCGTGAAGAACGATGAGACCGGCGAGGAGTCCGAATACCTGATCCAGAAGGGGAAGCACGTTTCGGTGCAGGAAGGCGACTTCGTCCGCCGGGGCGACCCGCTGGTCGATGGGCCGCGCGTCCCGCACGATATTCTGAAAGTGCTGGGTGTGGAGGCGCTGTCTGATTACCTGCGTGAACGAGATTCAGGATGTCTATCGACTGCAGGGCGTGAAGATCAACGACAAGCATATCGAGGTGATCGTCCGTCAGATGCTGCAGAAGGTGGAGATCATGGATCCGGGTGACACAACCTTCCTGACCGGAGAGCGGTGGACCGCATCGGAATTCGACGCGGCCAATCCAAGCTGATGAAGGACGAGCGTCCGGCGCATGCGATGCCGGTGCTGCAGGGCATCACCAAGGCCTCGTTGCAGACCAACAGCTTCATCAGTGCGGCCTCCTTCCAGGAGACCACGCGCGTTCTGACCGAGGCTGCGACTGCCGGGAAGACCGACAGCCTGATGGGTCTGAAGGAGAACGTGATTGTTGGACGTCTGATCCCGGCTGGCACGGGTGCGGTGATGAACCGCCTCCGCGCGGTGGCGGCCGGACGCGATCGGCGGACGCTGTGGAACGAGAATGCGCGTCTGACGGAAGACGCCGCGGCGGATTAGGTTACGCAGATTTGGCACGAGGGCCGGTGGTGGGGTGCGCCACCGGCCTTCTTTGATAAACTCCCGGTCTGCGCTCCCATCCTCGATGATTATGGGGCAAAGCTAAACGAATGGCCGCATCATCGCCCTTTCATGACCCGACGAACGATCCGTCCATTGCGGACCTGATCGCCGCTCGCCCTTGGCTGAAATACAACGCGATGGATGGCCTGCTGTTGGACGCCGTCCCGCTGGCCGGCATCGCTGATGCGGTTGGCACGCCCACATGGGTCTACTCCGCATCAACGATGCGGGCACGATTCAAGGCTTTGACTCGCGCCATGGCGGACGCCGGTCTGGACATACGCGTGCATTACGCCGCCAAGGCCAACGACAGCCGAGCGGTGCTGGCTCTGTTTGCGGCAGAGGGCGCGGGTGCCGACGTCGTCAGCGGCGGGGAGTTGCTGAAAGCACGGCGCGCCGGCGTTCCGGCCAACCGCATCGTTTATTCCGGTGTCGGCAAGTCCGCCCAGGAACTGTGCCTCGCGTTGTCCGAGGACATCAGCCAGATCAACGTCGAAAGTGCCGAGGAACTGTCGATGCTGTCTGCCCTCGCAACGGCCGCCGGCCGCACTGCGCGGGTCGCGCTGCGGGTAAATCCCGACGTCGATGCCGGCACCAACGATAAAATCACGACAGGTCGGGCGACAGACAAATTCGGCATCCCGTACGCCGAGGCGGTCGCGTTGTATGCGCAGGCGTCTGCCATGCCGGGGATCGAGGCGGTCGGCTTGGCGGCCCACATCGGCAGCCAGATTTTGGACCTGGCGCCCTATCGGGACGCGTTTCGCCGTATCGCCGACCTCGTCCATGTCCTCCGCCGGAACGGGCTCCGGGTTGAAACCGTCGATTGCGGCGGCGGTCTCGGCATTCCCTATCGTAATGAACCCGCCCCCTCCCCGGTTGGTCTCGCTGCCGCGATGAAGGGGGCGTTCCACAATCTCGACGTGCGTCTCGCCATGGAGCCTGGCCGCTGGCTGGTTGGCCCCGCCGGAGTGCTGCTGGCCTCGGTCGTGCTGGTGAAGCAGACGCTGCCGGAACCGTTCGTGGTGCTGGACGCGGCAATGAACGACCTTGCCCGGCCAGCGATGTATGATGCCTGGCACGGCATCGTTCCCGTCTCGCCGACCGACGCGGTTGCGCCCGTCAGGCTATGCTCGGTGGTCGGCCCGGTCTGCGAAAGCAGCGACACCTTCGCAAGAAACCGCTCACTTCCAGCGTTGGCACCCGACGCGAAAGTAGCGATTCTCGATACCGGAGCTTATGGTGCCGTCATGAGCTCAACCTACAACGCACGCGCTCTGGCAGCCGAGGTTTGGGTAGATGACGGACGCTGGTCAGTGATCCGCGACCGTCAACCGATCGAGGCGCTGTGGGAGCGGGAGCGCCTCCCCACATGACCGATCCAGTGCCCCCGTTACGCCGCCTCGCCACTCGCCGGTTGCAGGCCCGCGCGGCGATCCTGTTCGAAGCCCTGTGGCCGGCCCTTTGGCCGCCGCTTGCGGTTATAGGAATATTCGTCTGCCTCGCCTTGCTGAATGTGCTGCCGTTGCTACCGAGTTGGCTGCAAATCGGACTGCTCGCGCTGGGGTTGATCGGGGTAATTGGTCTGCTGGTTCAGGGCGTCCGCGGCATTCGTTTGCCGAATGACCATGCCGCCGATCGCCGGCTGGAAACTCGATCGGGTCTGATCCATCGGCCGCTTTCGGTCCTGACCGACAAGCCGGCGACCGAGGACGGTTTGGGTAACGCGATCTGGCGGGCGCATGTGGCGCGCGCGTTCTCCCAGATCGGCCGGCTGCAGGTTGGATTGCCGCGGCCGGGGCTAGCTCGTCGTGATCCACGCGCTCTCCGATACGCATTGCTGCTCGCTGTGGTTGCCTGTCTGGCGATCGCTAACACCGATGCGACTTCCCGGCTGCATGCGGCCGTTACGCCGTCGCTGCCGGTCGCACCCGGCGCGCCAGCGACCGAACTTCAGGCCTGGATCACACCGCCTGGCTATACGCGAATTGCGCCGATCTTCCTGAAGACCGATGGCGGCAGCGTCTCAGCACCTGCCGGATCACATCTGACGGTGAACGTCTCCGGTGGCAGCACCGAACCAACTCTGTCGCTGAACGACCATGCGGAGCCCTTCACCGCATTGGATAACAATAGTTTTCAGGCGGAGCGGGAGCTCACCCGAGGCGGCCTGCTGACGGTGAAGCGTGCCGGCGGCAATCTGGCGTCGTGGATGTTGACCGTGGTCGCGGATCAGCCGCCGACGGTGGCTTGGGGAGACAACCCGGGGCGGCAGGCGTCGAGCCAGCAGTCAAGGTTGCCTTGGCAGGTTTCTGACGACTACGGAGTGACCAATCTCCAGGCCGAGCTACGGTTGCGGGATCGACCGGATGCGCCGCCGATGATCGTGACCATTCCGTTGCCCGGCGGTTCCGCCAAAACGGCACACGGTCTCAGCCAACCCGATCTGACCGCGCATCCTTGGGCCGGTCTCGCGGTTATTGGCCGGCTGGTCGGGCATGATGCGGTTGGGCAGGCGGGCATCAGTTCCGACGCCACGTTCGAGCTCGCGGAACGGCCGTTTCACAACCCGGTGGCCCGCCTGTTGATCGCCTCTCGGAAGAGCCTGAGTGTCCATCCAGACGATCGCGGTGAGGCGCTGGAAACGCTCGACGGGCTGATGCAGCAGGCTGATCTGTTTGCCGGTGATTTAGGCGCGTTCGTGGCCCTGAGCGGAACTTACTACGGGTTGGTGCGCAACCATTCGGAAGCCGCGGTGCCCGAGGCACAGGTCATGATGTGGGAACTTGCGCTGCACATGGAGGAAGGGCAGAGCGAGCAAAGTGCGCGCGCCCTGGAACAGGCTCGCCAAGCTGCTCGGGATGCGATGGATAAGGCGCAGCAACAGCCGAACGATCAGAATCGGCAGGAGCTGGCGAAGAAGCTGGAGGAACTGCGGCAGGCGATCGAACGCCACATTCGGGCGTTGACCGAG
Source organism: uncultured Alphaproteobacteria bacterium (assembly GCA_963772355.1). Lineage (GTDB taxonomy): Bacteria > Pseudomonadota > Alphaproteobacteria > Acetobacterales > Acetobacteraceae > Rhodopila. Next base: position 7,131 of record CAVYXX010000108.1, read on the forward strand.
GAGGCGCAGCACAACAACAACATCATGCCGTTCGATCCGAAGGCAATGCAGTTGTCCGACCGCGACATGCAGAAGATGGCCGAACAGGCAGAGCAGGCGGCAAAAGAAGGTCGCATGGCCGACGCGCAGCAGGAGATGGCGCAGCTGGAGAAGATGCTCGATCAGCTTCGCAACGCCCGGACGGGCAAAGACAGCAAGCAAGCGAACAGCAAGCGCCAGCGCGGCAAACGCCAGCAGAGTGTGGTTCAGGATCTGATCGCTCGGGAGGGTGCATTGCTGGATCACTCTCAACATCGCGAAAATCCTTCCCAGTCTTCGAGCGATCCCGCCGCGCAACGGGAGGCTGACAGCCGTGTGCAGCAGGCGCTTCGCCGAGCGCTGGGGGAACTGATGCAGCAGTTCACCGATTTGAGTGGTGAAGCGTCCCCTGGCCTTGGTGAGGCGGATCAGGCGATGCGTGACGCCGCAACGCAGTTGAACCAAGGCGAAGATCAGGCGGCTGGCCAGTCGCAGCAGCAGGCCATCGCCGCGCTGCAGAAGGGGAACAAGGAGATGGGCCAGGCGATGGCCAAAATGGGCCAGCAGCAGCCGGGTCAGCGTCAGGGTGAGGGTCAGGAGGGTGACGAAGGAGATCAGGACGGCAGCGAGGGTATGATGGGCATGATGATGCCGAATGGCCAGCGCAGCGACGGACGCGGAAGCGGTTCGTCGCCAGGTAACCCTGACCGCGCCGACCCTACTGGCCGCGATCCCTTGGGACGTTACAACCAGGGAAACTCAACGGATAACGCAGACGTTGCGGTGCCGGAGGAGCGGGAGCGGCAGCGCACCCAGGCGATCCAGGAGGAGCTGCGGCGTCGCGGTGCTGATCAGGAGCGGCCTCGGCAGGAACTGGACTATATCGATCGGCTGCTGAAGCAGTTCTGAATTGGCGACTGGGCAGCTACCCCATCACAACCTGAATGGGTGCTGGCGCATCGGTTACCCAGAGAGGGGCGAAGCCGGCGCTGTCGCCATCGGTTTGCGCAGGCACGGCGTTATTCTGGATAAAATCGATCCGCCTCGCCCGAACGTGCCGAACCCCAGGCGCACGTCCGAGTAGGTTCAGTGGCAGTGCGGCGCCGTACATCATGGCCGCGCTTGGGCCCGAGCGGTCAAACAGGACCACCGAGAAGCCAGGATCGCTCGGGACCGCGTCCCCCGCCAAGCGGAACCTACCACCGTAGAGGCGTCCCTTACTGATGATGACGCTGGCGGCTTCAGTCTCGGTTTCGTCGATGCGCATTCTTATCACGGGAAATCTGTAGCGGGCGAGTTCTCGCATCGACTGCATCACATAAGCGCCTTTGCCGAACAACTTCTTCATCGGGAACGGCAGGTTGCGGACGACATGGGCATCGAACCCGACACCTAGCATCTGCACGAACAGCCGGGTCCCGTCGGGGCCACTCGCCAGTCCGGGCCACAGTCTGCAGGTGCGGCCAAACGCCAGCGCGGCGGCGACGGATTTGGGGGCGAAGGGTAGACCGAGCTCATGTGCCAGGACGTTCGCGGTTCCGAGCGGAATGACGCCGAGGCAGGCTGAGGAGCCCATCAGTCCGTTAGCGACTTCGGCAATAGTGCCATCTCCTCCGGCCGCGACGACCATCTTCTCGCCGCGCCGGACCGCCTCGCGCGCCAAGGCTTCTGCGTGGCCGGCGCGATGGGTCTCGGCCAGATCAAGCCTGACTCCATTGGCGACGAGCACATCAAGCACCCGCCAGAGCAGGTTGGCACGGCGGCGGCCGGCAACGGGATTGAAGACAATCACCATTCGGATTGGGGACCATGAGCAAATCGGCCGACGGGCCTGAACGAACGGTGTGGGTGCCACGGTCTCGACGTCATTTCCATGACAGTCCAATGAACTTATTAATATCTCTAACAAAAACCGACAAATGGTGCTTGCGTCATCGAATCTTAACTTCCCCGACGCGGCAGGAACAGTATCTGGTGCGCCTCAAGCATGATCGCGCTGAGCGGGGCGTCCCAGGCGCGTGAATCCTGTGCTCGGATAAGGAGATAGACCATGTTCAGCGGGCGGCACAGTCATGCTGGAAATGGTTTAGATGCAACTGGAAATGATCGCCCGAAATGAACGCCATGTCCCACATCGGCATCCCGCCTGCCTACCGGACTATTTTCATTTCGGACACGCACCTCGGTACGCGTGGCTGCCGAAGTGATTTCCTGGCGGACTTCTTGCGCCAGTCAAGTTGTCATAATTTGTTTCTGGTCGGCGACATTATCGACGGGTGGCGACTGCGGAAATCCTGGTATTGGGACGAAAGCCATCACGAGGTGCTGAAGCAGATCGTGCGGTACGCCCGCGCCGGCACTGAAGTAACCTACATCCCCGGCAACCACGACGAGATGTTTCGCAATTGGTTGCCAATCGGATTGGAGATTTGCGGCATCAAGATGCGCCGGGAGTTGGAGCATACCACCGCCGCTGGAAAGCGCCTGCTGATAATGCATGGCGACGAGTTCGATAGTGTCGTGCGTTATGCCAAGTTCCTGGCACTACTTGGGGACTGGGCCTACACGACCGCCCTGGTTGTAAACCGCTGGTTCAACGCCATCCGCCGCCGCCTTGGATATCCGTATTGGTCGCTTTCAGCCTGGCTGAAACGCCAAGTGAAAGAGGCGGTCAAGGCGGTCAATCGGTTTGAAACCGCATTGGCCTTGGAAGCTCGGCGCCGCGGCTTCGACGGAGTGGTATGCGGCCATATCCACCACGCCGAAATGCGCGAGGTGGAGGGCGTGCTGTATCTCAACGATGGCGACTGGGTAGAAAGTTGCACTGCGCTCGTCGAACATCACGATGGGCGGCTGGAACTGATCGATTGGGCGGCGCAGAACCGGCTGTCGTTCTTCGCGCCGCGTACAGGTTCAGGTCCCGGAAGCTGCCTGATTCCAATTCCCTCGCGGATATCGCTGATATGCTTCCGCCGGCCTCGTCGCATCGCATTCTCATCGTCACGGATGCGTGGAAGCCTCAGGTCAATGGCGTGGTCCGCACGCTGACTACCGTGGTGCAGGAACTGCAGGCGATGGGTCACGTGGTTGACGTGATCGGCCCAGACCGATTCCGCACATTCCCTTGTCCGACTTACCCCGACATCGCCTTGTCGCTGCTGCCCCGTCGGCGGTTGATCCGCTTGATCGACGCGTTCAGGCCGGACGCGTTGCACATCGCCACTGAGGGGCCACTGGGCCTCGCCGCGCGGAGTTGGGCGAAACGTTCCGGTTTCGCGTTCACCACCGCGTTCCATACGAGGTTCGCGGAATATGTGCAGGCTCGGATAGGCCTACCCGTGCGGCCGATCTATGCATGGATGAGGCACTTCCACAGTGCCGGGCAGGGCACCATGGTGGCGACCCAATCGCTGCGCGACGAACTGAAGGCACGTGGCTTCCTCAACATCCGGTCGTGGACGCGAGGTGTCGACCTGAGCCTGTTCAAGCCCTATCCGAGAACGGAGTTCGCGGATTTGCCAGGTCCGATCTTCATCTATGTCGGCCGGGTGGCCGTGGAGAAGAACATCGGAACGTTCCTCGATCTGGACTTGCCGGGATCGAAGGTTGTTGTCGGCGGCGGCCCTCAGTTGGCGTCGCTACAGCGGGACTATCCGAATGTGACGTTTACCGGGCCGCGGTATGGGGAGGCGCTGGCTCGGGCGTACGCAAGCGCCGATGTGTTTGTGTTCCCTAGTCTGACCGACACGTTCGGCCTGGTGATCCTTGAGGCTTTGGCTTGCGGATCCCCGTGGCGGCGTTTCCGGTGACGGGACCGAAGGACGTGCTGATGGACGCCAGCGGTAAGATCGGCGTTGTCCACACCAACCTGCAAATCGCCGCGATAGAGGCGCTGAAGGCGGATCGCGTGGCGTGCAGGGCGCACGCCGAGCGCTTTTCGTGGCGAGCGTGCGCCGAGATTTTTCTGTCGCATCTGGTGCCCCTGATGGGCTCGCGGCCGGATGTCGGGGTCTCAGTGGGGCAGAAGTAGTCCGTTGAACAAGCAACTTCGCTGCGACTGCCCCCAATTCGGTGAGAAGAGGCTTCGCCCGTGCAATTTCTGGCAGAATGAATGTCCGATTCTACGCGCGTGCGAATAGGGCCCACGGCACGGGCAGGCTTTTCTCTCGATCTATCCGCTCAAATTCTTCAGCAGATTTCCGTAGATCTTCGAGTCTACAGCGGTCATCGAAATTCACCGCCCGGAGTCAGGGTAAAAGCGGCCGATAATCGATAGCATCGCGTTCATCTTGGGCTGACGGGATTTTTGACGATGGCGACCGGCGGTTGGCGGTGGTTCGGCGACACTTGTCCAGACTTTGTTCCGGCGCTTTAGAAATTGAGCCGGCTTAGCCGCCGCGTGGACGAACCGGTGCGAGCGGTTGTGCTCCGTAGGCGGCTGGCAGCGTCGCGGTGGCGGGACGGGTTTGCTGAGAGGGTTGACTCTCGGCTGGTCGACCCTGGATGCTGGCAGTTTGATTAGCGGGGTCGAACTCGTCGACCTCCTGATCCGGTTCCAGAACGGCGGTCAGATTTGGGGTGATGCCGTCGCCGAATCTGAGATCCGGTTGATCTTCGCCGAATACCACCGGGATGGAGATCGGATCGAAGATGCCAGCTTCCATGAGGGCTTGCGATGGATCTTCATCGTCGCTGACGACGACGGCGAGGATCGAGACCCGGTCGAAGCTGGGGATGCGATCCAAGGGGTTGTCGCTCATGTGTCGGGGTCCATCAGAGCCGGGGTGGGTTCTTGGTATGTTCTTAGCAACTTTCCGACGAGTTGGCAAGCTTTGTTCGCTGTAACGTAACGATTGCACTAACCGCCGGCCTATTAGGAAAATATGGCCCACCGGGCATGCCGCACACCCGCCAGCCTATCGGATGCGCACACCGACGCTCGCTCACGCTCGCGCGGCGGAGTCCCTATATCGTTTCACGAATGTATTGCCGGCCGACCCACCCAGGGCCGCGATTTTGGGCCAAAGCCCGTTATCGGGTATCCCGGGCCGGTGCCAGCCATTCTGCGCTTGTCGTTGACGGCCTAGACAGAACCGAGGCGGTCTTCCAAACCGTCTAATCGGCCAAGTCAGCGGCCAGCGTCAGTAGACTATCTATCCATGTATTGGTCCTGGCGAGCGCGATGTTCTTGGCGCTGCGCTGCTTCTTGGTGCTGCACCGCCGCGGCATGTTCGCGGGCCGCGTCATGCCGATCGCCCATCGCCGCGTCCTCGCGTGCTCTGTGCTCGTCGCGTTGCGCCGCGTGTTCCTGCTGTTGAGCGCGATATTCGTGCCGAGCGGCATCGTTGTCGCCGACCTGGGCCATGCAAGGGGATGCCGCCAAAAATGCTGCTGTGGCGAATGCCGAAAAAATCTTCATCCGAAGCCTCTCCTTCTCGCTGTCTCCGGCACGAAGGGTGGGAGCCGTTTCTGGTAATCGGGTGGTGACATCGTGGCAGGAAGACGACGTCACGCTGATGTGCGTCAGTCCTCAGCAAGCCTTACCCGCGTGTGCTCATCAACCGAGCCTTGTCGCGCTTCCAGTCGCGGTCCTTGATGGCCTCGCGCTTGTCCTGCTTTTGCCGGCCGGTCCCGACGCCTAGCAGCACCTTTGCCCGGCCCTGGTCATTGAAATGGATCTGCAGCGGCACCAGCGTGGCGCCCTGCTTGGCCACCGCACCCAAAAGCTGCACGATCTGTTTTTTCTTCAGTAGCAGCTTACGCGGCGCCCGTGGCTCGAACCGCGACAGCACGCCGCCCTGGTATTCTGGGATGTAGGCGTTGAACAGCCACATCTCGCCCTCGCGTTCGCCCGCCCAGGCCTCAGAGAGCGTGGCCCGGCCGAGCCGTAGGGATTTCACCTCCGGACCTTTCAACACCATTCCGGCTTCGACGGTGTCCTTGATGGCGTAGTCGAACCGGGCCTTACGATTTTGCGCCGCGACGCCGTGGGAGATCAGACCTTTTTTTCTGGCTTCAGCCATGTGAGCTTTCCGTCGCTACCTCGCGGCCTTCGGTAAATTCCTGACGGCACGGCAGCAACTCGGCCTGCGGTCGCGGGGAGGATTCTATGCCTGCCATGGTGCCCACTGGCGGACAGGCGCTCGCATCATACCCGCCGTCCGATATTTCCCGGGATGCCTCGTCAATTCCTCAGTTGAGCAGTCCAACCTCGGTCATCGCCGCCTTCACCCGCGCCCGTGTCGGCTCCATCAGCGGCGCCAGCGGTAGCCGGCACCGCTCGGAGGTCTTGCCCATCAGGGATGCCGCGTATTTCACCGGCCCGGGGCTCGTTTCGCTGAACAGTGCGTCGTGCAGCGGCACCAGGCGGTTCTGGATCGTCATCGCATCCTTAAGCCTGCCCTCGGCCCAGGCGGTCTGCATTTCGCCGCAGAGCCGAGGTGCCACGTTTGCCGTTACGCTGATGCAGCCATGGCCGCCGGCGGCGTTGTAGGACAGCGCCGTATGATCCTCGCCGGACAATTGGCAGAAGTCGTCGCCGCACGCCCGGCGCGTGTGCAAAGGCCGCGTCAGGTTGGCGGTGGCGTCCTTGACGCCGACGATGTTGGGGTGCTTCGACAGCCTGGCCATAGTCTCGACGCTCATGTCCACGACAGAGCGCGGCGGGATGTTGTAGATGATGATGGGCAGATCGACCGCATCGGCGATGGCGGTGTAATGCAGGAACATCCCTTCCTGTGTCGGCTTGTTGTAATATGGGGTGACGATCAGCGCCGCGTCGGCCCCGGCCTCCTTGGCGTGGCGGGTCAGAGCGATCGCCTCTTCTGTGCTGTTCGACCCGGCGCCGGCGATCACCGGGACCCGGCCATTCGCGACCTCGATGGCGATCTCAACCACCCGGCGGTGTTCGTCGTGCGACAGCGTCGGACTTTCGCCGGTGGTGCCGACCGGAACCACGCCCTGAGTGCCTTCCTTGATCTGCCAATCGACGAATTCGCCGTAGGCTTTCTCGTCGATGGACCCATCTTCCCGCATGGGCGTGATCAGCGCGACGAGCGATCCCTTGAACATTACCCTCTCCCGACCCGGTTTTCTAACGAAGAGGCGGAAACTAGGCCCGTGCTTGATGCGCCGCAAGGCTGGCCTTGATAGAAGAGTTCATGCGCATTGCGATTCGATTGGCCGTGGCCGGATCAGCCCTTTTCCTGTGTGGGAGCGTTGACGCAGAGGACCTTAACCCGCTGACGGCGGTCAAGGCTGACCGCTGGGCCGATGCGCAGGCCGCCGCAGCCCGCTTCGCCGATCCCGTAGCCGAGAAACTTGTGCTGTATCTGCGGTTGCGCGCGCCGGGCGCCGCCACGTCGTCGGAGATAGCCGACTTCCTGCAGCGCAACCCCGACTGGCCCGCGCAGGCAATGCTGGGGCGTCGCCGGCAGGAGGCCATCGCATCCGACCCCGACGACGCCTCGGTGTTGGCCCAATGTACCCCGGCCCCGACGCTTGGCGCAGCGATGCTCAGGTGCGCTGAGGCCATCGCGAACGCCGGCCGAACCGCCGATGCCGATGCGCTGGCCCGCCAAGCCTGGGTCGACGAGATCGACACCGCCGCGGGCGAGGCCGCTTTTTTGCGCCGTTGGGGCGGCATCACCTCGGCCGACGACCAGTGGGCCAGGTTTCAGCGTCTGGCCTGGCTATCCGACCCGGCCGCCGCCGCTCGCCAGATGACCCGCCTGGATGGGAGCCGCCACGCGGCCGCGCAAGCACGCCTCGCCGCCAAGCGCGACGACCCGCAGACGGAGCAACTGGTTGCGGCGCTTCCCCAGGCTCTGCAGGTAGATCCCGGGCTGGTTCTCGACCGTGCCCGCGCGCTTCGCCGCGCCGATCGGGATGCGGCGGCGGCCGCGCTGATGCAGCGGGTTGGCGACTATGCCAATGCCTCGGAATTCTGGTCGGAGCGGAACGTCCTGGCGCGAAAGCTGCTGCATGATGGCGACGCCAAGACCGCCTATGCGATTGTGTTGGGGCATGGTCAGCTCGCGGACGAGCAGCAAGTCGATGCCGAGTTCCTGGCGGGTTTCATAGCCCTGCGCATGTTGCACGACCGGGCGGCGGCGGAGAGACATTTCAGGTCGCTCACCGATTCCCACTCCGCCATTACTCAATCGAGAGCGCACTACTGGTTGGCGCGAACAGCCGAAGCGGCGGGGCAGGATGCCCATCCCGAATATGAAAAATCGGCAGCCTGGCCGACGACTTTCTATGGGCAGTTGGCCGCATTGGCACTAGGCAAGACGTCGGCGGCGGAAATCGCGAAAGTGCACGATCCTGGCTGGACTCAGGATACGGCGTTGGCCTTCACCGGCCACGAAGTTCTGCGGGCCGCCGCTTGGCTCGTCGCCTGGGGCGACCCCCAGCGCGCGCGGATGTTCCTGACGCGTATGGACGAGCTGGCGCCGATCCCGGCCGAACGCGCCTTAACGGCGGCCTTCGCCAGCTATGCCGGAATGCCCGACGGCGCGGTGTTTGTGGCCCGCCGCATGGGGCGCGATGGGATCGCCCTGCCGCACCTGGGCTGGCCGGTGCCCTATAATCCGAGTGGCCCGCCTGATCCGGCGTTCTCTCTGGGCATCATGCGGCAGGAGAGCAGTTTCGATGTCGGTGCGGTCAGTCCCTCGGGCGCGCGGGGGTTGATGCAATTGATGCCGCCGACCGCCTCAGCAGTAGCAAAAGAACTTGGCGTCCTTGCCTCGGTTCCGACCTTGACAGTGGACGCGAGCCATAACATCCGCCTCGGCACTGCGTATTTGCAGGAGGTTCTGACGCGCTTCGACAACTGCCTGCCGCTTGCCGCCGCTGCCTATAACGCCGGCCCGCATCGCGTCGCCCAATGGCTGGCCGATAACGGCGATCCACGCACAGGCCCGGTCGATATGGTTGACTGGATCGAACTGATCCCGACGGGCGAAACCCGGAATTACGTGCAGCGCGTGATCGAGAACGTGGTGATGTATCGCGTGGCCCGCAACAATTCCTCTCCGATCCTGCCGGCCACCCCTTGGACGCGCTAACCCACCGAATCAGTGCCTGGGATGGGCTTGTGATCCACGTGCGGGAGTGGTTCGGCGGCGATCGCCTACCGCCGATCGTCTGCCTGTCCGGGCTGGTCCGTACCGGCTCGGATTTCGAGGCTCTGGCCCCGATGATTTGTTCCGGCCGCCGGGTCATCGCCATCGACTACCCCGGTAGAGGTGAATCCGGTCGCTCGGCGGATGTGAACCGCTATGCCCCGGAGGCTTGCGTCCGCGATATCGTGGATGCCTGTGCCGCTCTCCATATCCATCGGGCCATCCTGATCGGCACCAGTTTCGGCGGCCTGCTCAGCATGGGTTTGGCCGCGGTGCGTCCGGGTCTGGTTCGAGCGGTGGTTCTGAACGACATCGGCCCTGACATCGGCGCCGAGGGTGCCGCATTCGTCCGCGATTTCGTCGGTCGGGACCCGGCGCTGGAAAGTCTTGATGCCTGTGTCACGTTTCTGCAGGGCGACTTGCCGCCGATGTCGCTCAGCACCGATGAAGGCTGGCGCCGCATGGCGGAGCTGACATACGCGCCGGGCGCCGACGGACGCTGGCACCCGCTATGGGATACGCGGATCTCGCGGCTTCTGGATGCCCCAACTCCCGACCTGTGGACTTTGTTCGGCGCGCTGGCACATGTTCCGGTTTTGCTGGTCCGAGGCGCTGTAAGCAACATTCTGCTGCCTGGCACGGTGTCCCGTATGCAGGCGATCCGCCCGGATATGGCGGTCGTGCCCATCCCCGGTATCGGTCATGCGCCGATCCTGACCGAACCTCCCGCCTTAGAGGCCATTAAACGATTGCTCGGGCAGCTGGCGAGCGAATGAACTCGCCCGCTTCATCGCTGCCGGCTTCGGCACAGGATTCACGCCCGTCGCTGCCGGCACGGTGGCCTCCGCCGCCGCGGCGCTGACAGGCGCGGGGCTGCTGCACCTGTCGCCGCTAGCGCTTGCGGTGGCCGCTTTGTTGGCGACCGTCGGCGGAATGGTCGCGGTAACGCGGGCCGGTGTGGAGGGCGATCCCGGCTGGGTGGTGATCGACGAGTTCGCCGGTCAGTGGATCTCCCTGATGGCGTTGGCCCGGCCCACACTGGCTGGCGTGATCGCTGCTTTTGTGCTGTTTCGATTGTTCGATGTCACCAAACTTGGTCCTGTAGGCTGGGCGGACCGTCAGCATGGGGCCTTCGGCATTATGGCCGATGACGTTATCGCCGGGATCATCACGGCGGTAGTATTGGTTCTTGTCCGGTTGTTGCGCCCGCAATGGCTAATGTGACAGTATCAAGACGATGCCATCCTTACGAATATTGCTGACCCGGTCGAATTAACTTGCGATTTCCCTGAATTGAGGTGTGATATACTCAATCAATCTGGAAGCGCCCCAATGCCCTTGGAGCATGCGCAGATGGCGACGGTCCTGCCCGCGACGGAGCGGCGTCAGGCTGGGCAGGCACTTCGCAAGGTCGTGCCGAGGATGATGCATGCCCATTGGGCTCCCTCCGCCAGCCGCCGGGATCCTGTCGACATCCTGGTAGAGACGGGCCGTCACCGCATCGCCAGCCTGCTTCCGCTCCGCTACGACCGGATGCGCGCCTCGGCCTTCGGCTTTTTCCGTGGGGGTGCCGCTATCATGGCCGCCGATCTGGCGGATACACCGGTTACCGGCCTTTGGGCGCAGGCCTGCGGCGATTGCCACCTGGCGAATTTCGGTACGTTTGCGTCCCCCGAAGGTACGCCGGTCTTCGACGTCAACGATTTCGACGAGACGCTGCCGGCACCGTTCGAGTGGGACGTCAAGCGTCTGGCAACCAGCTTCGCCGTCGATGCACTGTCGCGTGACCTCGGCGCCAAGACCGCGCGCCATCTAGCCGCGGCAATGGTGCAAGCTTATCGACGCCACATGCAGGAACTGGCGCGGCTCGACCCTCTAAGGTCCTGGCGGTCCCGCATCGATGTCGCGGACGTTCTGGGCGGCATCGCGGACCAAAGGCTACGGACGCGTGAATTGAGGCGGTTGCAGGTTGCGACTGAGGCCGGCAATGAGGGCTACCCAGGGCTTATCGAGCGGGTGAGGGGCCAATGGCGGATCAAGGAAAAGCCGCCGCTAATATTTCCGCTGTCAGGACAACGGGACAATACGCATGAGATCGTGGCCCGCACAGCGTTCGAGTCTTACAAGCTGTCTCTGCCGGAAGAGCGCAGGATACTGCTGGATCGGTACGAACTCGCCGACGTCGCCTTCAAGGTGGTCGGCGTGGGCAGCGTTGGCACGTTCTGCGCCATCGGCCTTTTCGTTACTCGCGACGATCAGAAGCTGCTGCTGCAGCTCAAGGAAGCCCAGACCTCCGCTTTGGCACCCTTCGCGGGACCTAGCCTCTACCGGAACCAAGGCCAGCGGGTGGTGGTGGGACAGCGGATCATGCAGACGGTGCCCGATGTCTTTCTAGGCTGGACCGAGGATCACGGCGACGACCAGCAATGCTATGTCCGTCAATTAAAAGATAGCCGCCTCGCGGTGATCGGGGCGGATCTGGTTGAGGGGGCCCTGCCTTACCATGCAACGCTGTGCGGCGTCACGCTGGCCCGAGCGCACGCGCGATCTGGGGATTCCGCGCGGATCGCCGGATACCTCGGCACTGGTATGGGATTCGATAGCGCGATCGCGAGCTTTGCGTTGGCCTATGCCACACAGAACCAAGCCGATTGGCGACTTTTTCTGGAGGCGATCAAAGCCGGGCAGATCGACGCAGGCGGGGCGTAGGCTAGGCTCTGCGCGCAAAGGGGCCGCCCTTTGATCCAAATCCAGGGGTTCCACGGTCGCTCCGCCCTTGGCGGGGTCGCGGCGCGCCGCTGTATTGCTTCCACAGAGGGGCGCTTCAACTCGTAGCGGGAATGCTCTAGCCTCGGCCAGAACCAGGGAGGGCGCAGACGATGAACGACCTTATTCAAGCGAGCGAGCTTCTCGTTGCGGCTGATCAGCGGCACCTGATCCACCCCCTGCACTTCGCCAAGGATCACGCCAATCCGACGGTCTATGTCTCGGGTTCAGGGTCTATTCTGCGCACCGCGGATGGGGGCGAATACATCGATGCTCTGTCCTCGCTGTGGAACGTGAACATCGGCCACGGCCGGAAAGAACTGGGTGCCGCCGCCGCGGCACAGATGGACCAGCTGGCCTATTGTTCCGCCTATGCAGGCTTCACCAACGAACCTGCGATCAGGCTGGCGGAAAAGCTCGTCAGTCTGGCGTACGACAACATGGCAGCGGTGTATTTCACCACCAGTGGCGCGGAATCGAATGAGAGCGCGTTCAAGTTCGCTCGCTATCACTGGAAGCGACTGGGCAAGCCGAACAAGGTCAAGGTCATCTCGCGCCGCTACGGTTACCACGGCGTCACCCTGGCGGCCATGAGCGCGACCAGTCTGCCGAACTACCACAAGATGTTCGGTCCCATGGTGCCACAGTTCCTGCAGGTCGCACCGCCCTACCCGTATCGTTGGCCGGGCAACGGCGATGCCGGGATCGGGGCGGCGGATGCCGTAGAAGAAGCGATTCTGGCCGAGGGCGCCGACACGGTCGCCGCCGTCATTGCCGAACCGGTGATGGGATCGGGCGGCGTGATCGTGCCTCCGGACACTTACTTCCCTCGGCTGCGGGAGATCTGTGACCGCCATGACGTGCTGCTGATCGCCGATGAAGTTATCACCGGCTTCGGCCGAACGGGCCAGTGGTTTGGGATGGGCCACTGGGACACCAAGCCAGACCTGATGTCGTTCGCCAAGGGCGTCACCTCTGGCTATGTGCCATTGGGCGGCGTCATCATCTCCAAGCACATGCACCAGGTGTTGCTGGATGCGCCGGCAGACGAGAAGTTCATGCATGCCGCGACCTATTCCGGCCACCCGACATGCTGCGCCGTGGGACTGGCGAATATCGACATCATCGAGAAAGAGGGGATGGTCGAACGCGCCCGGGTGCATGGCGACCGCTTCCGTGCGGGGCTCGAAACGCTGCTGACGCTGCCGAACGTTGGCGAGGTGCGTGGGATCGGCATGCTGGCGGCGATTGAATTGGTTGAAGACAAGGGCAGCAAGGCGCCTGCGAAAGGTCTCGGTGCCCGCGTCGTGGCCGAGGCAGCGAACCGTGGCCTGATCCTGCGTCTGCGCGGCGCGGCCGACGGTCCGCCCGCCAGCGGCGACACGCTGTGTTTCGCACCGCCCCTGCCGACACCTGAGGCGACGTTGGAGCGGATCGTGACGATCGTCGGTGAGTCGATCCAGGCGGTGGCATAGAGAACGACTTCGATCAGATTGCCGTCAACAGTCGCAGACGCTATCGCGTTCGATCCGCTGCAGCCGCTGGATAGGGGCAAACGCCATCAATAATCACCGGCCTCTAGGCGTTGGCAGCGTGGTGTTGATCCTATGCCTGTTGGCGCATGCTGCTAACGCCGCGGCCCTGCCGCCGACCGAATCGACCACCGGACTGGTCGTGTCCACCCAGCGCCTGGCGTCGGAGGCCGGCGCTGAAATACTCCGCCAGGGGGCCAATGCGATCGATGCCGCCGTCGCGGTGGGCTATGCCGAGGCCGTGGTCAATCCTTGCTGTGGGAATATTGGCGGCGGCGGCTTCCTGACCGCGCACCTTTCAGACGGGCGCGACATCTTTATTAATTTCCGGGAAACCGCGCCTGCCGCGGCGAGCCGGGACATGTACCTTGACGGCTCCGGCGGATTGGTCGGCGGTGCCAGTTTGGCCGGTTGGAAAGCAGCCGCCGTCCCCGGCTCGGTGCTCGGCCTGGATACCGCACTGGTGAAATACGGAACGATGTCGCGCTCCGCCGTCATGGCGTCGGCTATACGCCTCGCTCGCGATGGCTTTGTATTGACCGATGCAGACGCTGACATTCTGGCTATGGGAGCCCCGCGGCTGCGCCATGATCCGATCGCGGCGCGCATCTTCCTCCGCCCGGACGGGTCGTCGCTCCGGGCCGGCGACCGCCTGGTACAGCCTGAACTAGCCGCGACACTGCGGTCCATCGCCGAGCACGGGGCGGACGCGTTCTACCAAGGGCACCTCCCAGAGGAAGTCGAGGCCGCCTCCCGCGCAGGCGGCGGTATTCTGACCGCTGCCGATTTCGCCGCTTACCGGGTGACAGAGGCTGCACCGCTGTCCTGCACCTACAGGGGCTACGTTATCCTGGCGGCGCCGCCTCCGTCGTCCGGTGGCACGACAATCTGCGAGGCTTTGAACATTCTTGAAGGCTTCAATCTGCATGGCATGGGCTTCCACTCCGCCGAGGCCCTCCATGTCATGACCGAGGCGCTTCGGCGGGCGTTTTTCGACCGCAACATGTACCTTGGCGACCCAGCGTTTATGCACGTCCCGTTGAACCGACTTCTGTCCCAGGCCTACGCGGCGCGCCTGCGGGGCTTGATCGGCAACCGAGCGACGGCGTCCGTTAGCCTAGGCTCATCTGTCCCGCTACTGGGGGAAAACGCCGAGACGACGCATTTCTCAGTCATCGACAAGGACGGCAGCGCGGTCGCACTGACCTACACCATCAACGGTGGGTTTGGAGCCGGCGTTGTTGCCGGGGACAGCGGGTTCCTGATGAACGACGAGATGGACGATTTCACCCTAAAGCCGAATGCCCCGAACCAGTTTGGCTTGGTCCAAGGTGAGGCAAACGCGATTGCCCCCGGCAAGCGCCCATTGTCCTCCATGTCGCCCACTGTCGTCTTGAAGGACGGCAAGGTTGAGATGGTGCTTGGCTCCCCTGGCGGACCCCGCATCATCACCGCGACGCTGGAGACGATTCTGAACATCATCGATTACGGCATGAACGCGCAGGAGGCTGTGAGCGCACCGCGCCTGCACCACCAGTGGTTGCCGGACACACTGTTCGCGGAACCATTCGCGCTGTCGCCGGACACCACGGCTTTGCTGGAGCAAATGGGCTACCACATTCAGCAGCAGAAGCCTTGGGGGGCAGTCGAATTGATTGCGTCGAACTCAACAGCGCATGCCGGTCCCGCGAGTTTGGTGGCTGATTCGGTCGCTGGTCATACGCCGGATCCAGAGGTGTTCTTCGGGGCCAACGACCCGAGGCGTCCTGGCGGTGCAGCCCTCGCGCCTTAACGTTGCTAGATGTCGTGCGCCGAACGGTGGCGATCTAGAGAACACGGGGCGATAACCGAACCCAAAAATCGTATCGTTAGACGCAGTTTCTTGTTGTGTTCTCTTCCAAATTACGGTAGAGAAAGAACATACAGTGAACCAAGCCGTTAAGCAGCTCTTTTTCCGGATCATACTCAACCGGACCGGATGATGCAGAGGCGAGAGACCGGATTTTCACACGGAGGCAGAACGAGGGCCGCGGTGGGCCACTGAGATACCTAAGGTTAGATACCGTTTTGGCGAACGGATCGCATACGTCGGGGGGGCTTTTGAGGGTGTGGTGGCCGTCTTCTCGGTTGCCCTCGTGGTCTCGTTCTGTCTCCGTGTGAAAATCCTGGGCGCCTCAACAGCGGCGCGGGGAACAGCGACAAATAGATTTCAGCCAAACGATCAGACAATTTCGAAAGGTCTATCGTTTACCCCATGTCCCCGCTGCCCATTCAGCCGGTTGACGCGACCCTTTACGTCGTCACACCCATCATCAACCCATGCCGCTACCGCTCACGTTACACGCTCTATAGAGACTTTGAAAAATACATCACCGACGCCGGAGCGGTGCTTTACACGGTTGAAGCGGCTTATGGCGACCGCGATTTCGAGATAACTGACGCAGCCAACCTCCGACACATCCGGCTGCGCTCCAGCCACGAGATCTGGCACAAGGAGAATCTGCTGAACATCGGCGTGTCCCGTCTCCCGGCTGATTGGAAGTATCTCGCCTGGATCGATGCCGATGTGCGGTTCGTGCACGCCCCGATATCGTGGCAGAGACGATCCACCAATTGCAACACTTCAGCGTGGTGCAAATGTTCGATCATGCCACTGATCTTGGCCCTAAACATGAGCCGCTGCGCTCGTTTCAGGGTTTTGTCGCGCAGTGGATGCGCCAAGGCGGCAGAACGTCGCCCGCCAAGGAGCAGTACAGCGTCTGGCACCCGGGCTATGCCTGGGCATGCAGGCGTGATGCTTGGGATCACCTTGGTGGCCTGATTGATTTCGCTATTGTGGGCTCGGCCGACCGCTACATGGCCTGCGCCCTGATCGGCGAAATCGCGCAAAGCCTCAGCCCGGAGCTTGTTCGCTCCTGTCAGGTCTACACCGAATGGTGCCACGAATGGCAAACGCGCGCTGAGACCTATATCAGACGCAACATCGGTTTTGTCGATGGTCTGCTGCTGCACTACTTCCACGGCGCCAAGAAAAACCGCGGCTATTTCAACCGATCGGCGATGCTATGGAACAACCGGTTCGACCCGGCAAAGGACATCAAACGTGACTGGCAGGGAATGTGGCAGTTGACCGACCAAAAGATCGGCCTGCGTGATGATCTTCGGGCTTATTTTCGGAGCCGAGATGAGGACAGTATAAGCGTCTGACCTCGCATCGCGACACGTCGCGGCGGTGTGGGCCAATCGCTCTGCCAGGTTTCGACTCATACGCGGGCGCCCAGGCACCGTGGCGCACGCGGCTACCTCATCCCGGGATCCGCACCATCATGGATGAGATCCCATGCACGAAGCTGGAGTAAACCCGTTTCGGCTCCTCCATCAGTTCGATAAACGGGAAGCGCTTCATGATTTCTTCCCACAGGATTGTCAGTT
The DNA here is from genome assembly GCA_963772355.1 of uncultured Alphaproteobacteria bacterium. Lineage (GTDB taxonomy): Bacteria > Pseudomonadota > Alphaproteobacteria > Acetobacterales > Acetobacteraceae > Rhodopila. The sequence continues at coordinate 24,004 of CAVYXX010000108.1, forward strand.
GCAGCTCCGCGAGCCGGTTGCCGACGCAGCGATGGATGCCGAACCCAAACGACAGATGCTGCCGCGGGCCGGGCGCGGTCGATGATGAAACTGTCGGGGTATCTCGATCGCGTCGGGGTCGCGGTTGCCGGAGATATACCACATCGCCAGCTTGTCGCCCGGCGCGGATGGTCTTGCCGCCGAGCTCGACATCCTCCAGCGCGGTCCGGCGCATATAGGCGATCGGCGTCTGCCAGCGAATGATCTCCGGCACCATGGTCGGGGATCAGGCCAGGATTTTCCCGCAGTTTGCGATATTCGTCCGGATGCTTGTTCAGCGCCCACAACCCGCCGCTGATCGAGTTGCGCGTCGTGTCGTTGCCGCCGACGATCAGCAGCACGCAGTTTCCCATGAACTCCATCGGGTCCATGTTCCGCGTCGCCTCGCCGTGCGCCAGCATCGAGATCAGGTCGTTGCCGCCGCGGCGCGTTCACCCGCTCATTCCACAACCCCATCATCGCCGCGGCCATCTTCCTCAGTTCGTTGAACCGCTCCTCCTCGGTTTTCACCAGGGCGTTGGGGTCCTTGAAGTTGGTGGTCGCGATATTCGACCAATGGGTCAGGTCGCGCCGCTTCTCGAACGGATAATCGAACAGCGTCGCCAGCATCTGCGTCGTCAGTTCGATCGACACATGCTCGACCCAGTCGAAGGTTTCGTTGCGCGGCAGATTGTCGAGGATTTTGATCGCCCGCTCGCGGATCGTGCCGGCCATGTTCGCGAGATTGCCGGGCGCCACGATCGGCGCCACCACCAGCCGCTGCACGTCATGTTTCGGCGGGTCCATGGCGATGAACATCGCCAGCCGGTACTGCGTTTCCTGATCCAGCAGGGTGATCCCGGAGGCCGAGGAGAAGACCCGCGGGTTGGTCTCCACCTTCATGATGTCTTTGTATTTGGTCACCGACCAATACGGCCCGAACTGGCTGTCCGCGGTGAAATGCACCGGATCGTCGCGCCGCAGCCGAGCGAACCAGTCCGGCCAGACGTCGTCCTGAAAAATGCGCGCGTCCGAGACGTCGATCTGGTCGAGCGGGATGGTCCAGGGGTCGCCCAATGCTTCAGGAATTACCGGCGCGTTCATGTTGGCCTCCATGCCTGCAAAAGGTATGTGTACGTAGCGGCAAGCGAAGGTGCAAATGCCGAGTTGCACGGATGATGCGAGATCCGATCGAAAATCGCGCGCATGGGTGGACAGCCTTTGCGACGCGCGTCAGGGTCGGCATCAGACACCGGAACGGATCCGATGATACTCTCAGATGCCACCTTGCTCGAGGCCGCGGCCTTGCTTGAGGCCTGCCGATCCCGAGGGATCATGCTCGCGACAGCGGAAAGCTGCACCGGCGGGTTGATCGCCGCAGCCTTGACGGCCATAGCCGGGTCATCCGACGTGGTGGACCGCGGCTTCGTCACCTACTCCAACGAGGCCAAGCATCAGATGATCGGCGTGCCGATGCCACTGATCGAGATCCATGGGGCGGTGAGCGAACAGGTTGCTGCCGCTATGGCGAACGGCGCCCTTGCGCGGTCCCGCGCCGCCATCGCGGTCTCGGTGACGGGCGTGGCCGGTCCCTCCGGCGGCAGTGCGGATAAGCCGGTGGGCCTGGTTTGGTTCGGGCTCGTTCGCACCGGCGCCCCTGTGATCACCGAGCGACGGGTGTTTCCGGGAGATCGCACCACAATCCGGGCCGCGACGGTCGACCATGCTTTTACGATGATCCGCGCGGCGTTATGAGGAATTTGCTCGCCGTGCACGATCGATCCGCACGCGCCGCATGGTGTCCTGCTCGCGACCGGCGACCACGGTTCGGCCTCTGATTTCGTCCGCCGTTTCGCGCGCGGGCGCTTGGTTGCCGGGACGTGGCCACTCGTCGGCTTGCGGCCTTCACCGAAAGGAGTGGACGAGATGGTGAAGTGGATGCGCACCCTTCGCGCCGGTGCCTTGGTGCTGGTGGCAGCGCTTTTGGCCGGTTCGGCCTCCGCGAGGGAAATCGTTCCAACCTCCTGGGCGGAGCTGATCCGCGGTCTCATCCCGAGCGTCGTCAACATCACCGTTCGCATCGCAGGCACTGCGGGGCCGGAAGAAGCACTGGTGAGTGCGGGGCAGTCCGCATCGCCTTACAGGATCGCCGTCGGTTCTGGTTTCGTCATCGATCCCTCCGGCCTAATCGCCACTAACTGGCACGTGGTGGCGGATGCTTTTGAAATCATCGTGACCTTCTCCGACGGCACAGCAATTCCCGCCCAGGTCGTTGGCGCGTGGCGGGTAGTCGATCTGGCCCTTTTGAAGGTGGATGCGGGCCACCCGGTGCAGGCGGTCCACTGGGGCGATAGCAGCGCGATGCAGATCGGCGACCCCGTGCTGGCGATGGGCAACGCGTTTGGTGTGGGCCTGACGGTAAGCGCGGGTATTGTCAGCGCGCTCAATCGCAACATCGAGGATTCGGCGGTCGACAACTTGATCCAGACCGATGCCGCTATCAATCACGGCAACTCGGGCGGCCCGCTGTTTAATCTGAAGGGAGAAGTGATCGGCGTAAATTCCACCATCATCTCTCCGACGCCCTCGAACTCTGGGCTGGGTTTCGCGATCCCGTCGAACGACGCGCATTTTGCGCTCCAGCGAATGGGGAGCGTTCCGGTCTCCGATCGTCCGGCGTGGCTTGGCGCGAAAATCCAAGCGGTGACGCCTGAGATGGCGGAGGCGATGGGCCAGCGGCAGCTCCGCGGGGCGATTGTGGCCTGGGTGCTCCCTGACGAGCCGGCACAGAAAGCTGGGATGATAGCGGGCGATGTGATCCTGCGATTCGATGGAAAGACCTTCTCCGACGAGCGGGCGCTGCTGCGCGAAATAACCGCGAGGAAGCCAGGCGATGAGATCCCCTTCACCGTGTGGCGCGACGGACAGGAGATCGAGCTGAAGGTAACGCTCGAGACGTGGCCGAAGACGATGTGGGAGCGCAATGCCGCTACGCCGCTGCCTAAGGTAAACCTGACGGTACCGCACGACCTTGGCCTGGGCGTCGCGCAATTAACCGACGAGTTGCGGGCCGCAAATCGGATCGGATCCGATGCTAAGGGCGTTTTGGTCACCCAGGTGGCACCCGATTCCGACGCTGCGCAGCAGGGAGTGGCCGCCGGCGACTTGGTGTTGCAGGTTGGCCCGACCCGGGTGCAGAGTCCTGATGAGGTGTGGCGGGAGATCGACATTGCGCGCAGCAAAGGCCGGCACTTCGACCTGTTCCTGCTGTTGTCGAAGATACAGCCGGTCGCCGTGGGCCAGTTCGCTGGCCCGAAATGGATCACGCTGCCGATTGTCTCCGACTAGACCATGATCGTTGGGGCTCGATCCAGACTACGGCGTTCGATCATGGTCTAGCTTTTGTTTGATCACGTGATTCAAGCCTCCGACAGGGTCAGCCTCAGGCGATCACGCTCGAGAGCCTTATTCAGACTACCGTATCGCCCGAACGCCTGATCACCCTGGCACGGCGCCCGCATCACGCTTTTCGGGCGGCTCAAATTGTTGGCGTTCGACCCATGCGACGTGTCTTTCCGAGCAGTGCCGACTTGGTCAGGTGTGACGTCGGCCTCGGAAGCGGCAAATGTCGCGTCAGGCGATCTCGGGTGGTCTGCGGCGGGGGTAGGGGCAATGCGCCAGCTCGATCAAGGAGGTCCTCAATTCTCTGGCTTTCCTTGACAATCCGGGCTCGTACATTGCCCGGAAGCTGTTGCCACGCGCCGCCCAAACGGCGGAGCGCCTCGTTCACGAGCTGCAATGCCTCGATGAAATCCTCCGCCGTTGGCTCGTCATCTTCTCTCTTGGGTAGCATCCGCACTCTCCTGATTTCAGAGGCCGCGCCTGCGAGCCGGGTTTGGTCAAAACAACGCGCCTTGACGAAGAGGGGCGAACTTGGTTTCGGGGATTCTCTCGGTCTCGACGGGTCGGCGTTCGGGTCAGAAAACCGCAGACGCATTCTATGTCGTTCAATTCGTGAGCCCCGAAGCGCCGCTAGCTAAGCTAAACGTAAAACAGAGTTCGGCGCTAGCCTCCGCCGGACCGCGATTAGCCGTGAGCGCGTCGGTGCATGGTCTCCGTTGCCACTGATGTAGCGAAATTAGGTAACCGACCCCATGTTGGCGTCAGGAGGTAGGAAAATCATGCAAGCAACGTTGAACGATCAAGTGATTGCCCAAAGCGACGACATTGTCGAGGCTGCCGGATACGCGTACTTCCCGGCTGCCGCGACCCGCCTTGAGTGGCTGGAAAAGGCGCCGAAAACGGCTTCCGATCTTGAATGCCCGCATGGCGTCCAGTTTTATGACGTGCTGCTAGACGGCAGCCGGCATCAACGCGTCGCCTGGTCGTATGAGCGCCCACAGCCGAAGATGCAGGCGGTCGGCGGCCGCTTCGGCTTCTGGAAGGATATAAAAGTAACCTGATCAGGGAACGCAGCGGGAGGTTTCGCCTTTGTCCTAATTGGCCGTCGGAATCGGTCGACGGACTTTTGAAAGGCGACCTCCCCTGCACTCGCTGAAAATCCGGCTGCTGGGGCTTTGGGCGCTGTCGCTGGTTGCCAGCGTGGCGGTTGGGATTTTGCTGATCCAGCTCTACCGTCAGTCCACGGCGGCGCAGGTTGGACACGCTGCGGTCGTGATCGCCCGCGCCTGCGACATGATGCAGGAGCGGTTTGGCTTCTACGCCGCCGACTGGTCGGGTCCGGCACCAACGCAATTCGACGGACGCCTAATCTCCGACCTCACTGCAGTCGTTGCCATCGCGTTGGCTCACAGTGACGGAGTTGAGGGCGGCATATGGCATACCGGTTCCGGATCGCTCGCCTACGCCTACCCGACATACCAAGGAACCGGCCCCGAAACTGACTTGCCGGCGGCGGAGCGCGATGAAATCCAGGCGGTGAACCTAAGCGCCGCCCGAGACAAGCTGCCCGTCGATCGCCAGATTCCCTCCAGAACGCAGACCTTGCTGCTGCATGCCTGTCCCCTGAATGGTCCGATCAATGGCCTGACGGGCTGGACCATGACACGGGTCCAGTCAGCGCCGGGTCTTCGCCCCTTGCAGTTCGGCTTCGGCACCCTGCTCGCACTGATGGTCCTAATGTCGGCATGGCTCGGTCGCACGCTGTTTGTCTGGGGTCGCCATGTGCGAGACATCGAGGCAGCTCTCGGCAAGGCCGGCCCCGGCGGCATGCCACCTGTGTCGCGCACCGGCGAGCGCGAACTTGACCGCATCATCGACGCGCTCAACGAAGCCGGCGAACGATTGGCGAATGCGCGGCGGGAGTGGGACCAGATGGCGATTTGCGTCGCACGCGCGGAGCGGCTGGCCGGCCTGGGGAGGGTCGCGGCGGGCGTCGCGCACGAAATCCGTAATCCGATCGCCGCTGCCCGCTTGCAGGGGGAGAACGCTCTCGCCGGTGACGACAGTCGCCGCCGCCAGGCCATCACCGACATGCTCGGTCAGATTGACCGGCTCGATGAGCATATCGCGGAATTACTCGCCATGACGCAGCGGGTGGATCCGCACCCCGTTCGCGTTGACCTTGCCGGCTTCCTGGCCGAACAAGCCGCGCGTCACAAGGAAATCGCCGTCGCAACGGGCTTCACCGTCGCGACACGCAAAGTCGAAGGCACCGCCTGCGTCGATCCGGCCGTCGTCGGGCGGGCGCTGGACAATCTGATCATCAACGCAATCCGGCATGCACCTACCGGTGGCACGGTGACATTGGCTGCCGAACGCGGCGTCGGGTTCCTGACCTTGACGGTCGAGGATACCGGCGCCGGGGTTCCGCCGGAGATGCAAGACCAACTATTCGAGCCTTTCGTCACTGGCCGTGCCGATGGCACGGGCCTGGGGCTGGCAATCGCGCGGGAACTCGCCGACGCGCATGGCGGGGAGCTGGTCCTTCGTCCTCAGGCGCCGGGCTCGGGGGCAGTCTTCGCGTTAACGCTGCCGCAGGAGGACGCATGGCCACAATCCTGATCGTCGATGACGACACGGCCTTGCGTTCTGCAATCGCGACCGCTTTAGCCGACCTTGGATATCAGCCGGCGGAAGCGAGCAATGGCGACGCAGCGCTGCTCTGGCTATCTCTGCATCGCGCAGATGCGGTGCTGCTCGATCTACGAATGCCGGGGATGGACGGGATGGAGGTGCTGCGGCGCATCCGAGCTAAATCTGACGCGCCGCCAGTCGCCGTCCTGACCGCAGTGCCGACAAGCGACAATACGATCGAGGCTATGCGGCTGGGCGCCGCCGACCATCTAGCCAAACCGATCGGTCGCGACAGTCTGCGGGCGTTACTGTCCCGGATATTGCCCGATCCGACGGCCGATCTTGGGGCGGTCTCGACTGGACCGGCAGCGCGCGAGGGAGAATTGATCGGATCGAGCGCGGCCATGCGGGACGTGCAGAAGGCGATCGGGCTGCTCGCGGACAGTGATGCGACTGTGCTCCTGCTAGGGGAGACCGGCACCGGCAAGGAAGTGGTGGCGCGCGCGATCCATCGGCACGGTAAGCGCGGCAAAGCCCCCTTCGTGCCGGTCAACTGCGCGGCGATTCCGGCCGATTTGCTCGAAAGCCTCCTGTTCGGTCATGCGCGCGGGGCGTTTACCGGTGCGGTTGCCGACCGCACAGGGTCGTTCCGCGAAGCGCAGGGCGGCACGCTGTTCCTGGACGAAATCGGTGATCTGGATCTCGCGATGCAGGCCAAGCTGTTGCGTGCGTTGCAGGAGCGCGTGATCACACCGGTAGGCGGCCGGCCGTTGCCGATCGACGTGCGGGTGATCGCGGCGACGCACCGCGACCTCTTCCAGGCGGTGCGTGACGGACGGTTCCGCGAAGATCTGTACTATCGGCTCGGCGTCGTGCCGCTAAACCTGCCGCCGCTGCGCGAGCGTTTGGCGGATATCATCCCGTTGGCCGAGCATTTTTTGGCCTTGTCGTCGTCGGCGGACGGCGGGTCGAAGCTCTCAGTGCCGGGGCGGGCGAGCCGGCTCCTCGCTCACGCGTGGCCGGGCAATGTCCGCGAGTTGCTGAACGCGATGAAGCGCGTAGCCACGCTGGTGCGGCGGCCGGTGATCGTTGCCGCTGATCTGGATTTCCTTGCTGCGCGGCCGGGCGCTGGGGAAGGGACCGACTGGCTCGCCGGGACGCTGCCGGAAGTGGTGGAGCGGGTCGAGGTTGCACTCATTCGCCGAGCGCTCGAACGCCTGCGCGGGAAATCGCGCGCAGGCGGCGGAACGTTTGGGTATCCGTCGGCAACTGCTGTACCAGAAGCTCGCGCGATATGGGCTGGACGTGTCTCAAAACGGGACGGCAGATGTCCCCATAGCGGATCGGAGGGCGGGATGGGGCACCGAGTTGCCTCATCAATTCAATAGTTTAGGCTTGGCATGCCGCTTGCGATAGCTCCGTTGCGCCATTAGGCGAAGACGGAGAGCACCGATGAGGACACGACAATTTTGCTCGCTGCAGCGCTGATTGCGGGCAATATCCGGCATTGTTCGAGCGCAGCAGGCGGCGACCTATGACCCAAGCCAGTTGCCGGCAATTCAGGGCACGGTTGGGCAATACAGCCTGACGCCGCGCGGCGATGTTGACGGGCTCATTTTGACGGATGGAACCGAGGTGCATATGCCGCCGCACCTCGGCACACAGTTGGTTTTTGCGGTGAGGCCCGGCGATATGGTGACGGTACATGGCCTGCGCGCCAGAGCCATCCCAATGGTGCAAGCACTGTCAATCAGCAATGATGTGACGGTAACACCGTTTCCGACGGCGGAGGCCGGCGGCCCGGCGGGTCCACAGGTGCCCTGCAGGCTCTGGCGGCGGAAGGCCACGTCAAGACCCAACTGCATGGGCCACAAGGCGATCTGAACGGAGTGCTACTGGAGGATGGCACCATCGTGCGGCTGCCGCCCCCCGAGGCGAACCGCCGGAGTGCCGAACTAGCACCTGGCGCGCCGCTATCTGTCCAGGGCGAGGGATACGCCGGACCGCTTGGACGGGTGATCGAAGCCACATCGATCGGCTCGAACCCGAATCAACTCGTGCCGATTGCTGCCCGGTCACCACTGTTCGGCCCTCGAGCCGGTCGTCGCCCGCCACCACCCCCTGGTCCGGGCCTTGCTCCTCCCCCTCCGCCGCCGTCCGCCCAGGACCCAGGCTGACCGAGGTTGCACCGGCCGCACACTCAATCGGAGCAGACGGAATGGTGAGCACCGCAGCAGAGGAACCGTCCCTCCGCTCCCGGCGCGGATTGGATGGGATCAACTTCCTGATGGCCGATGTAAGGGATGGCGTCGGGCCGTACTTGTCGATCTACCTCAAGGGCGCCCAGCATTCGGACTCAGGAGCGATCGGGCTGGCTATGGGCGCGTCGCCCATCGCCGCGGCGCTCTGCCAGATACCGGCCGGGTTGCTGGTCGGACGGAACCCGATCCAAGCGCCTGCTGATTGCGGCTTCCGGCCTGATGGTGGGTTTGGGCTGTCTGCTGATCGTCCTGTTCCCACGCTTCACAACCGTCCTTGCGGCCCAGGCAATGCTAGGCGCAGCCTCGGCGGTGATCCCACCGGCGATAGCCGCGCTGTCGTTGGGATTGGTCGGGCGGCGGTTGCTGGATGCCAGGATCAGTCGCAATGAAGGGTTCAACCACGGTGGCAATCTGCTGGCCGCCGTTCTCGCCGGAACACTGGGCCAGTCGCTCGGTTATCATTGGATTTTCTACCTGGTGTGCGGGTTTGCGTTAGCCAGCGCGGCGATCGTCACGCTGATCAACCCCAGGGAAATCGACCATGAGCAGGCACGAGGCGGCGAGGATCCCGCCAATCATCGTGAGCCGATCCCTTTTCGCGACCTGCTGCGACGGCGGGACCTGATCATCTTTCTCGCATCCGTGGTGCTCTTCCATTTCGGCAACGCTGCGATGTTGCCGATGGCCGGACAGGTGCTGGCCCAAACGCATCCGGGCCAGGACGCCATCGCACTTTCGGCCTGTATCATCGCCGCTCAGTTCGTGATGGTTGGTGTCGCCTGGTGCGTCGGGCAGGCCTCCGCTCGAGGTGTGGGTCGCAAGCCGATCTTCCTGGTGGCGCTCGCCGTCCTGCCGGTCCGCGGCGTGTTGTTCGCGTTTACGTCTAGCCCTTACGCGGTCGTCGGGATTCAACTGCTCGACGGCGTGGCGGCCGGCGTTTTCGGTGTGATCTCGGTGCTGATCGCATCTGACCTCATGCGCGGCACCGGCCGGTTCAATCTTGCCCAAGGGCTGACGGCGCTCTCGGTTGGCGTGGGGGCCACGTTGAGCAACGCGACCGCCGGCTATGTCGTGCAATGGTTCGGCTACCCGGCGGGGTTCCTGTATCTAGCGGCAATCGCGGGTTGCGCGCTGGTGTTCTTCCTGTTGCTGATGCCCGAGACCAAGGATACGACGCCCGAGCCGGCCGCGATCGGTGCCGCGCAACCCGAGGCGGCGTGATGGCGGCGCTCGCCGCCTCGCCTTGGTCCGTGTGGGGCATCGCCGCGATGGCCACCGCCGGGGTCATCCTGCGGCCGTTCGCGTGGCCTGAATTTATTTGGGCCGTTACTGGCGCGGTGCTGCTGATTTCCCTGCACTTGCTGCCGGCGGCCGAGGCGCTGGAGGCCGTCGCCAAGGGAACCGATGTATATTTGTTTCTTATCGGTATGATGCTGCTGGCAGAACTCGCCCGACAGGAGGGTTTGTTCGATTGGCTGGCCGCGAGGGCTGCCATGGCGGCCGGCGGATCGGCGACCAGGCTGTTTTCCTTGGTTTTCGCGGTTGGCACGGTGGTCACCGTGTTCCTGTCGAACGACGCCACGGCAGTGGTGCTGACGCCCGCGGTCGCTGCCGTGGTCAAGGCGGCAAAGGCAAAAGAGGCGCTGCCTTATCTACTCATCTGCGCCTTCATCGCCAACGCGGCCAGCTTCGTCCTGCCGATATCCAACCCTGCCAACTTGGTCATCTACGGCAGCCACATGCCGAAGCTGCAGGACTGGCTGGCCAGCTACGGGCTGGCTTCGCTGCTATCGATCCTCGCCACATACATGGTGTTGCGCTGGACGCAACGGCTCCGGCTGCAGCAACCACTGTCCGCCACGATCGAGGTGCCGGGTCTGACCGCCGGCGGTAAATTGTCCGCCGCCGGTATTACAGGCACCGCCCTGGTTTTGCTGGCATCCTCGGCGTTCGGTTTCCCGCTCGGCTTGCCGGCGGTTTTGGCCGGGGCAGTTACGGCGGTCCTGGTGCTGACGCAGTCGCGAAGCGGTCCAGTTAGCATCGTCCGCGGTATCTCCTGGGGCATTCTGCCGCTGGTCGCCGGGCTGTTCGTGCTTGTCGAGGCGCTGCAGAAGACCGGCGTAACCGACGATCTGGCTGGGTTGATGCGCGAGCTGGTTGCGGTCTCGAAAGCGGACGCTCCCTGGATGGTGGGGGCGATCCTCGCGGTTGGTTGCAACCTGGTTAACAATTTGCCCGCCGGGCTGCTCGCCGGGCGGGTCGTGCAGTTGGCTCAGGTCCCGGAGCACGTGCGCGCGGCGACGTTGATTGGGGTGGATCTGGGACCGAACCTGTCAGTGACGGGGTCTCTGGCGACGATCCTGTGGTTGACCGCGCTGCGACGCGAGGGTCTGCGGGTCAGGGCATGGAGCTTCCTGAAGCTGGGCGCCCTACTGATGCCACCGGCGTTGGTATTGGCAATCGGCGCCGCGGTCGCTTTCGGTTGATGGCGGGCGTCGATCCAGAGCGTCAGCGTGAGGCGGAAATTCCGTCAACGCTTTAAGCGGATGTTAATGGTTGAATGTCCATAGGAGGCTGGTTTCAGTCCTGAGGTAGTCACGATGCGCGACAATGGTCCGGTTACAACGCATGAGGTGCAGCTGCCCGAGAATACCTTATATTACTCGTGTCGCAAACTGACACTGGCGGCCGGATCACCTTTGCCAATGACGCTTTCGTCAGGGTCAGCGGGTTTACGCACGAGGAAGTGCTTGGCGCGCCGCATAATCTTGTCCGCCACCCGCACATGCCGCAGGAGGCCTTTCGTGACCTTTGGGCGACTGTGAAGTCGGGCCGCCCATGGGAGGGCCTGGTCAAAAATCGCACCAAGAACGGCGACTTCTACTGGGTGCGGGCGAATGTCACCCCGATTGTCGAGAGCGGTGAGCTGAAGGGATTCATATCGATCCGAACCAGGCCCGACCGCCAAGACGTCACTGCGGCTGAGGCCATTTATGCCTCCATGCGGGAAGGCCGGAACCGCGGATTGCGAGTTAAGGGCGGGGCGATCGTTCGGACTGGGCTTGCAGCCCGGTGGCAACGCATCACAAACGGCATCGCGAGCAGTTTTGCCGTCAATCTTGGGATATTCTTCACAGCAACGATTGCGAGCCTGGTGGCCGGTACGATGGGCATCGGGATTGAGGTACGGGCGCCAATGCTGCTCGCCGTCGCTCTTATAGTCGTTTTCTCCACCGCGCTGTTGATCCGCCGGATGCGCCGGGCCTTCCTGCACATCGAAGGACAGTTCGGCGCGCTGGCTCGTGGAGATCTTCGACAGGTGATCGACGCAGCGAAGGTTCACGAGCTTGGGATAATCAGCGACTTCCTTAGAAGCTTGCGAGCTAAATTCGCCTATGCGGAAGAAGAGCGTACGCAGCGAGAGCACGATGCCGCAATGACGCGCGTGGGCCGCTCTTCGACAGGTGGCGAGCAAGGTTGAACGCGTCGCCAACCAGACTGGAGAGGATGTTGCCGCCACCACGATGTCGATCGTGGCCAATACCGTTGAAATGCTAGAGGCAGCCGCCACCGTGCGTAGTAGGGCGGATACCGCGTCGCGCGCGGCCTCCGAGTCGCTGCTCAGTGCCCAGACAGTGTCCGCGGCCACCGAGGAACTGGCGGCCTCGATCCGAGAGATTGCCAACCGGATCAACGATGCCAGCGGCTCCACCCGTGGCGCGGTAGACGAAAGCAACGTGGCGGAGCGGAAAATCTCCCAGTTGAGGACCGAGGTGGACCGCATCGGACAGATCACCTCGCTCATTGCTGATATCGCGGGCCAGACCAACCTTCTCGCACTGAACGCGACGATCGAGGCTGCGCGTGCAGGTGAGGCCGGCCGTGGTTTTGCCGTCGTCGCGTCCGAGGTGAAGAAGCTTGCCAGTCAAACCGCGAAAGCAACCCAAGACATCAGCCAGCAGATTGCCCAGATCCAACGTGCGACCACCGAAACAGTGAATGCGGTATCGAGGATTGGCGGTAAGGTTGGCGAGATCGACCAAGTGTCAGCCGCGATTGCCGCGGCGATGGAACAGCAGAGCGCGACGACGCAGGAAATTTGCAGATCCGTGGGGCAGGCGGCGGTAGCCGCGCAATCGGTCACGGAAATGATGAATGGCGTTGCGCAGATTGCATCCGAAACGGACACCAAGGCCGCCCGTTTGCGCTCAGACGCGGAGGGCTTGGCCGTGAGCTCCGACCAGTCTCGTCGCACGCTGATCGAGGCGGTTCGGTCGTCGGTCGCCGATGCCGAGCGGCGGATTAACCGTCGCGTTACGACATCCGCGCCTTGCGAGTTGGTGTTTGGTGGCGAGCATCATGCGGGACGGCTGGCAAACATCTCGGAGGGGGGCGCACGTATTACGATTGCCGGCAAGTTCCCCCCGGAATCAGAGGCGAGTTGCGGGCATCAACTTTCCGCCTCGCGGTGCCCTGCAATGTTGTCGAGGGCAATGGGGAGGCGGGTCAGGTCAGTATCGCTTTCGCCGTTCCGATCGAGTTGCCGCCGGCGCTCCGCGACGCCGTTTCCGCAGCAGCCTGACGAAGTCGCACGTCGCGGCGGAGTCGGCGGGCATCAGACAAGAAAGAGGGGCGGGTATATCCGCCGCCGGGCGATGCCATCTCAGGCCTGGGGCCCTGGATTACACCATTCCCAGAGCCGTCTTAATCCTTTCGCAACATTTGCTCGCTATTTTATGGGCATGGATCTGACCGTCTGCATTTGCACCCATGACCGCCCAAGTTATGTTCGAGACTGCCTGAGCGGGCTTGGCCGCCAGACCATCCCGCGCGATCGCTTCACGATCCTGCTGGTTGATAGTGGCTCCTCGGCGGAAATGGCTATTGAGCTTTCCGCTCTGGCAAGCGAATACGGGGCAAGGCTGATCCGCCTTGAACAGATGGGCGTTAGCTTGGCACGGAATGCCGGCGCCTGGGCGACGCGAACGCAGTTCATCGCCTATCTCGACGATGATGCGATCCCTGCCTCAGATTGGGTGGAGAGCATCCTGGACGCCATCACTCAGCCAGGCCGCCGGCCAGCTTTGATCGGTGGCCGCATCCTGCCGAAATGGGAAGCGCCGCTACCTGCGTGGTGGCCCGCGTCATTGGTTGGGGTGTTGTCGATCATCGAGCATGAGGGCCGCGGCGAGTATCGGACCGCTGCCGTGCCGCCAGGCCTGGAACCCTACGGGGCCAACATGGTCGTGCATGTGTTGTCGCTGCTGGCCGCGGGCGGTTTTGGCGGCGCGATCGGGCGCTTCGGGCAATCCCTGCTGTCTGACGAGGAAGTCCAGATCGCCTGGATGCTGCAGGATGCCGGCTACTCGGTGCGGTATGATTCGCGGATCACGGTCTATCACCAGATCCAGGCGCGCCGGATGAGACCGGAGTGGCTGCTGTCGCGGCTTTACTGGCAAGGGGCATCGACCGTTCTGACCCGGCGCCTGCTGCGACAGGCGGACGCGGTCTGGCGCGAACTGCCACGGCGATTACTTGTCGCCTGTCTGCTGGCGCCCGCTGGCCTCATTCCACGCCGGTCAACCTTCCTGTTGTCGGCTCGTTGGCGGCTCGCTTACGCCTATGGTTTCATCAAGGCCACATTCGGGTGGCATGCCACCGCAGCGGCGATCGAGCAGGCCGCAGTCCCCGTGGCGGCATGATCCTTCACTGTGGTGATCCGTCGTTCTAGCCGCCTTGCCGCATGGCCGCCGCGAACAACGTCGTGTTGTGCCGCATCATCTCAAGATACGTAGCCGCCGGCCCGTCCGGAGGCGACAACGCGTCCGAATACACCGTCCCCCCCAGCACCGCTCCTGTCTCCCGAGCCAGCATCTCCGCCATTCTTGGACTTGTCATGTTCTCGATGAACACCGCTCGCACCTTTTCCCGCTCGATCTGGCGGACCAGCGCGGTGATGGCCTTTGCCGACGGCTCGAATTCGGTGCTGATCCCCTCCGCCGAGAGAAATTCTATCGCGTATCGCGCGCCGTAGTAGCCGAACGCGTCATGCGTCGTAATGATCCGTCTTTGCTCCGCGGGAATCGATCCCAGCGTCGCCGCGATCCACGCATCGGTCTGCTCGATCCGCGTCACATACCGCGCCGCTCCATCCCGGTACGAACCAGCATGGGGCGCGTCCACTGACGCCAAGGCCTCAGCGATAGCCTTCACATACAGTACACCGTTCATAGGATCCTGCCACGCGTGCGGATCAGTCGCGAGGGCGCCTCCAGCGGCCTCTTTCATCGTTCGCGGTGCAACCTTCTCCGCCGCGACCACCACGGTCCCTCGGAAACCTGTCGCGCCGGTGAGGCGGTCCATCCATCCCTCCAGCCCCAATCCGTTGCGCACGAGCAACCCGGACGCCAGCAGCGTGTGCAAGTCCTTTGGCCGCGGCTCGTAGACATGCACGTCACCATCCGGCCCGACCAACGCCTCCACCACGACGGCATCGCCGCCAACCTGCCGGACCATGTCCGCTAGGATCGAGAAGCTCGCCACCACCCGCAACGGCCCAGCCGTCATGGCAGCGAGAGGCGCCAGGGTGAAGGCCGCTATGAAAGCGCGACGCCGCATGAGCCACCTTGCAATGTTATACTATAACATCCTATCTCAAACCTGGACCTCGCTCAAGAACCCATTGACGAATCGCCTGATCCGCTGCGCAATCGGTGCATGGACGATCTCCAGCCTGAGACGCTCGCTCTCCCGTCAGGGTTGGCCCGTGTGGAATGGCGTCGCAGCAGCCGCGCGCGCCGGGTGTCGCTGCGTATCGACCCAAGCGGGGGCGCGGTTGTCGTGACTTTGCCGACCAGAGCAAGTCGCAAAGCCGGCATGGCGTTGTTGATGGGTCATGCGGAATGGGTATCGAGCCGCCTCGCCGCGCTTCCCGAGGCGATCAAATTCGCTGAAGGCGCCACCGTCCCGATCGCCGGCGTCCCCCATCGCATCCGTCATGCGCCGACAGCCAGGGGGGGCGCCTTCCTGCTCGGCCAGGAACTCCACGTCACCGGCGCCCGGGAATTCCTGTCGCGCCGCGTGCGCGATTTCTTTCGCAAGGAGGCGCAACGGCGGCTCGGTGCGCTGGTCGCCGCGAAAGCCGGTTTGATTGGGGTTGTACCCAAGCGCGTTACGATGAAGGACACGACCAGCCGCTGGGGAAGCTGCGCGCCTGACAAGTCGCTGGCGCTATGCTGGCGCCTTGTGATGGCCCCCGCGTTCGTTCAGGACTACGTGGTGGCGCATGAAGTTGCCCACCTTATGCACATGAAATCATGGCCCGAAGTTCTGGGCGTTGGTGGATCAACTGACGCCGCATGCCAAAGCTGCCATCCCCTGGCTGCGTGACGAGGGCGTCCGACTTCTGCGCATCGGTTAGGGAGCGACTTCCGCCTTCGCTAACGGAAGCCGCCACCGCCATTCACATACACAGTATTGGCGGTGATATATTCGCAAGCGTCGGAACACATGAACAGCACGAGCTCGGCAATTTCCTCGGGTTCGCCCAGGCGTTTCATCGGAACGTCGGCGACCGCACGGGCTCGGAAATCGGGCGGCGAGTTCGACGCCGCCTGAAAGTTGGTGTTGATCGGCCCAGGAGAGATCGAAAGGCAGCGAATATTGCGATCAGCGAACTCGCGAGCGACCCCGAGCGTCATCGAATCAATAGCGCCCTTGGCGGCGGCATAGTGGATGGATGCACCCGGTCCGCCCCGCCGTGCCGTCATGGAGCAGACATTGACGATGACGCCGCCGCCGTGCTCCAGCATATGCGGGATAACCGCCTGCATGCCGTAGAACGTGCCATACAGATTGATTGCGAGCGTCTTGTTCAGTAGCGCGTCGTCGATCTCCAGGAACTTGCAGCGGTTCACCGCGGCACCGGCCGAGTTGAACAGGAAGTTGACTCGTCCGAACCGGGCGATTGCCTGGCCGATGGCGTCGTTGATTTGCTCGCGTGAGGTAACGTCGGCCCGCACGGCGATCGCGCGCCGGCCGCCTTGCTCAATAGTTTCGGCGGCTCGCCGGGCGGCCTGCGCGTCGATGTCGATAACCACCACGTTGGCACCTTCACGAGCGAAAACCAGAGCAGCGGCGCGGCCAATGCCGGCACCGGCGCCGGTGATGACGATGGTCTTGCCGACGAAATAATCAGGCGTTTTTGGCATAGCCTCGGTTCCTTCCGGACTCAGCACCGCGTTCATGGCGCGACCACGTCCGGCGCGCAAGCGACGGAGTCTTCCCTCTGCTGACCCCTTACGCCAGCCTGCTGCCCGTTCGCGTCAACGCCGCCGAGCCTGGCCGCCCGATGTATCTGGACCCGGCCGCGATCGAGGTCCCGATGGCCGCCGGCGGTGGAGATTCTGTGCTTTGCCAAAAATTTGGAGCATGCGGGGGACGTGGTCGACCAAGCTTGTTCGGGGTCATCCCCAAGCAAATCAAGCGCGGTCTTATGTTCGCCCGGCCGAGGCGGAATCGTTACTTCATATCGTGGACCGCCTAGTATCGAACCTGCGCTCGGCCGCCGCCTGGCTGGCAACCGGCGACGACCGTGCCACCCGCCTTATGGTAGAGGGAAAGGAGGTGTTCCGGGGGCTGGAGGCCGAGGCCACCGCGGCACATTCGAACATCTGCGCGAGGGTAGGGTGGGCAGCGTGGAAATCAGCGCCCTGAACCTGGACGCGCTGCGCGACCTAAAGCGGGTGAACGCCCATCTTGTCGTTGCCGCAGCGTATCCGGTATTGGAAAGTAAAGGGGAACTATTGCCAAGCCGCCTGCGATAGTCTTTATCAGGTCCGCGATGTTCCACGTTGCAGTGAACGGCGTTCGGCCCAAGGTTGCCGGCAAATGCCGCTACCCATGCTTTATCCAGGCGGCAGTCCGTCGAAAACCTTTAGGTCCGGCGGAATGACCGCCCAGGTCGGTCGATTGCGAGCAAAGATTGCGATCCTCGGGCGAAACGATGACGGATCGTCGAGGGAGCCTGCATAGATCGTGAAAGAATTGTCCTTGCCGATCTGCCCGCCGAACACCAGGCTGCTGCAAATTGGACAGGAATTGCGCACGGCATCCCCGCCCCTGGCGGACTTTGATACGAACATTCGTGTTGCACCGCTGAAGCGGACGGCACTGCGGGGAAAACCCATGAACGGGATAAACCCCGAGCCTGAGGCTTTGCGGCAATCCTCGCAGTAGCAGTGACCGGTCATCCGCGGCTCGCCATCAGCTTCATAGCGCAGCGCGCCGCAGAGACACCCGCCGGTATAACGCTTCGCTGAATTGCTCATCGCCGATTTCTCCGTCTGTTGGCGCGGCGGTATACCACAGGTTCGCGCCAGCCATGATTGCGGGCGGGATGCTCAATCTCGCCAACCAGGATCCCTGCCCGCTCGGGTGCATTTGACTGATCACGATCAGAAGGGTCGAGGCGCCCAAAGCTGCTGCCTATGTGGTCTGTCCCCATCAAACCAACTTATCCCTGTCTTCCCCAGGTCGTAGTGGTTGAACACCGCCACGCTCGGGATCGCGGGAGGCCAAACCGCGCCTTGCCGCAGAAATCACCACCCACATCAAGATGCGGAAGACGATAATGGCGAGGGTGATTTGGACCCATAGACCGAAGTTCCCGAGCGTAGCCTCTATACGGTCTCCCCACGGATAGGGCAGAAGGTTACACCCATCTTCGATGACGGCGGTGGTTGTCCGCTTCCACCAGGTGAGCAATTCCGGGACATAGAGCCACCCATAGACGTAAGCGGCTAATACGGCGCATGCGGTCCATAGTCTGAAAAAATGGCTGCGCACCCGTGCCTTCGTGCCTTCCCATGACGGTTCCAAGGTCAATCCCCTGCGCGTCCCCATGCCTGAACTCCCTTTCGTCCGGATTGTTCCATTGCGAAAACCACTAACTGCTAGTGCCACCCCTACAGAGTGGCAGCTCGTAGAACTATGTCCGCCGAGCCACTAAGGGACGCCCAACAATTCGAGTTGTGACGCGACGAGGTGCGGGGCGGAGGGCACAATTCCGCGTGAACCGGCCGGTTCCCCCCTATGTGGATGTATCATTATTCGCGTGCGATATGCGGCTGTCCGCGATCAAAGAGCGCGCGCCTCTCTGTTCCGGGCGGCAGAACCGGACGGGAACCGGCTCCCCTCTCCCCGATCTGTCCAACCGACCAGCTTTGACATCGTACCACGCTGCTTGAAGCCTGCGCCAGTTCTGTGGGCGATCGATGCGGCCGTTGCGGTGGGTGTGAAGACCACAATCAGACATGTTGCAATATCGTCGGTCACGCGAGGGCAGTCGCAATCCATGATGCACAGCGTGACATGTTCCGTTGTGTTGCCTCAACCGGCTGGCAGCCAGGGTTGACAAAGAGAAGAGCTTGTCGGCGATCCAGACCGGAGAGACAATGCGGATCGCGACAAGGTAGGTGGATTTCGGTACACCGACCGTGGCGGTCCATGCCGACTTCGAAACCCACAGACCCCAACCCCTATCTCCCGGACGACACTCAGAGAAGTCTGCGCAATTATTGGGGCGGCCTGCTGCGTCTGCGACGCCACACTGCCGAGGATCTCGCGCGCTACGCCGACAATTCACGGAAGGAGAAAGAAAGTTCGCTACACTTCGTTGACCAGCAGAGCGGTCATGCAGCGCCCAGAGAAAGGAAACGCGCATGACACGACCTACGACACCCCTGGCCGACCCGCCGCCCGCCGGACCGGCCATCCCGCCGACCGACGTCCTTCGACACATTGCCCGGCTGAGGGACGCCCCCACCGCCGATTTAAAGCAGCGCTGGCGGGAGTTGCTCGGTAAGGAACCGCCGCCGTTTAGCCGGCCGTTCCTGCAGAGCCGGTTGGCCTATCGAATCCAGGAGCTGGCTTGCGGCGGATTGAAACCCGAGAGTGTCCAGACTAGAGGCGATGGGCGAACGGCTAGATGGCGGCAACATCACGCTCCGCCGGATCCGTGCCGACGATCGTCCCATTGCAGGAACGAGGTTGGTGCGAGATTACCAGGGTGTCGAGCATGTCGTCACGGTGATGCAGGTTGGCTTTGAGTATGAAGGCCGCCTCTACCGGTCGCTTTCGGCCATAGCCGGCACGGTCACTGGCACACGATGGAATGGCTGGACATTTTTCGGCCTGAACCGGCAGCGGAGCGCGGCATAAATCGCAAGACGTCACCGAGTAAAACGATGCCGGCCACGGTCCGCAAGCTTCGTTGCGCCATATATACCCGCGTCTCCACAGACGAAAACTTGCACCAAGCCTATAACTCTCTGCATGCGCAAGGCGATGCCTGTGGCGCGTATATAAAGAGCCAGCAGGCCGAAGGCTGGATCTTAAATCCCGATCGCTACGACGACGGTGGATTTTCCGGCGGCACGCTCGAACGTCCGGCGTTGCAAAGGCTGCTTGCCGACATCGAGGCCGGCCGTCTCGATGTCATCGTCGTCTACAAGATCGATCGCCTGTCCCGGTCCCTAACGGATTTCGTAAAGCTGGTCGAGGTGTTTGACGCCAACCGCGTCACGTTCGTCTCAGTGACCCAGTCATTCAACACCACAACGTCCATGGGCCGACTGACGCTGAACATCCTGCTCAGCTTTGCCCAGTTTGAACGCGAGGTCATCGGGGAGCGCATCCGTGACAAGTTCGCCGCTTCCAGGGCTCGAGGCATGTGGATGGGCGGTTCAGTGCCACTTGGTTACGATGTCCGAGAACGCAAGCTGATCGTCAACGAGGCCGAGGCAGCCGTTGTCCGCCGCGTTTTTCAGGACTTCCTAGAAATCGGCTCTGCTACGAAACTGACACAGATATTGCGCGCCGAAGGCGTTACTACCAAGCGCGGCAAGCCGATTAACAAGGGCGATATCTACAAATTACTCAACAACTGCACCTACGTCGGGGAGGCTTCTCACAAGGGCAACGTCTTTAAGGGCGAGCACACGGCCATCATCTCCCGCGAGCTATGGGATGCGGTGCATGCCAACCTGTCGGAAAGCGCCCGAGCCAGGGCAAACAAGAACCGTGCACAGTCGCCGGCACTCCTGCGCGGGCTTATCTTCGGCGCGGACGGGCGTGCTATGTCGCCGACCTATACGCGGCCCCGCGGCCGGCTCTACCGTTATTACGTGAGCCAGTCAGTTCTGAAAGAGACCGTGGATACAGGATCATCCGACATCGTGCGGCGGGTCTCGGCCGCTGAAATCGAGACGGCGGTTATTAACCAAGTTCGAACGCTTCTGCACCAGCCTGAGATTATCGTCGGCACCTGGCTGGCGGCGAAGGCCGCGGCTCCCGATTTATCCAAAAACGAAACGCGCGAGGCGTTACAGCGGCTCGATCCACTATGGGACCAACTATTCCCGGCCGAGCAGGCGCGAATTATCCAACTACTTGTGGAACGAGTTGAGATCGGGGCCCGAGGGGGCCGACATCAGACTTCGGGTTTCGGGGCTAGCGAACATTGCCGGTGAACTCGGCGCAGTGACCTTGGCCGCGGTGAGGGTGGCGGCATGAGCATCGCGACCAGCATCACCGTGCGCGTTCCACTAGCCATTCGCCACCGACCCGACCGGAAGACTGTCGTGACTCAGGGCGCGACGGCAGGTGATGTAGCGATCCGAACGCGGGCCGATCCGACGATGGTGAAGGCGCTGGCGCGCGCGTTTCGATGGAAGCGGATGTTGGAGGACGGGCGCTACGCCTCGATCAGCGAGATCGCGGCTGCCGAGAAGATCGACCGGGGGTGCGTCGGCAGCATCCTTCGTTTGACGCTGTTGGCGCCGGATATCATTGAGAACATTCTGGACGGACGGCAGCCACCCGACCTGAGACTGCCGCGTCTATTGGACCCTTTTCCGTTGGAATGGGGCGAGCAACGGTACGCGCTTTGTGATTCGTTGGGCAAGCAACAGTGAATTGGCAGAGAACAACCTTTCACGTTGCTGGCGACAATTGCAGCAGATGCATTACGGAAGACGGGATTCAGCCATTTGCGGCCCTCACAACTCCCCTCATTTTTACTGGTCCACATCTAGCGTAAATCCGGCGCGTTTCCCTACAGCATGTTGAAGTGCTGGCGGGTGAGGGTGTCATGGGCAAGGTGGAGCGTTGGCTTGGCGGGCGCCTGAAGGATATTCGTGGGTTTATCGAAGGCCTGTATGAGCATGACCTTCATGCCAAGCGGGTTGATGCCTTGGCCGGGGCGACGTTGGGCGTAATGACCAGCGCGTCGCTGGCGGTCGCGGTGATCGGCCAAGCGCTGGCGCAGGCGCGCGGTCTGGTGACCAAGCACGCGATCAAGCAGGTCGACCGGTTGCTCAGCAATCAGAACATCGATGTCTGGGACAGCTTCGCCCGCTGGGTGCCGCATCTGATCGG
The DNA here is from genome assembly GCA_963772355.1 of uncultured Alphaproteobacteria bacterium. Classification (GTDB taxonomy): domain Bacteria; phylum Pseudomonadota; class Alphaproteobacteria; order Acetobacterales; family Acetobacteraceae; genus Rhodopila. The sequence goes on from CAVYXX010000108.1 coordinate 45,756, forward strand.
CACGCGGAAGGAAATCGTTGTCGCTGTGGACTGGACCGAGTTCGATCGCGATGGACAGGCAACGCTCGCGCTCAACCTGGTGACCGGACATGGCCGTGCCACGCCACTGCTGTGGGTGACCGTCTGGAAAGACGAACTGCCGGAGCGGCGCAACGATTTTGAGGACGCCTGCCTGCTGCGACTGAAGCAACTTGTGCCGGCGGATTGTGCCGTCACGATCCTCGCCGACCGCGGCTTTGGTGATCATAAGCTATTCAAGTTCCTCGATGATCTGGGATTTGGCTATGTCATCCGGTTTCGCGGCAATATTCACGTCACCGATGCCGCGCGGCGAGACGCGTCCGGCCGCCGAGTGGGTTGGCAAGTCGGGCCGGGCCCGCAAGTTGCGCGGTGCGCAGGTCACCGCGTCGCACGCCTATAAGGTCGGTGCGGTGGTCTGTGTCCACGCAAAAGCCATGAAGGAGCCTTGGTGTCTTGCGGTCAGCAATGCCGAGGCCTCGACCGCCATGCAGGTCAACTATTACGCCAAACGTTGGACCATCGAGCCTAACTTCCGCGATACCAAGGATCTGCGGTTCGGCATGGGGCTGGGCGCCACGCGCATCGGCGAACCAACCCGGCGCGACCGATTGCTTCTGATCAATGCATTCGCCATGGTGCTGCTGACAATGCTCGGCGCCGCTGGCGAAAGCCTCGGGATGGATCGATTGCTTAAGTCCAACACGTCGAAGATCCGCACTCACTCGTTGTTCAGGCAAGGCTGCATGCTCTACGAACTGATCCCAACCATGCCAGATCAAAGACTATTCCCTCTTATGGCCCGCTTCGCCGAGACCGTATCAAAATGCCGGTCGTTCAGCGGACTTTTCGAGGTCATTTGAAATGAGGGGATAAGTGAGGTGGTGGGGGCATAGTTGGTACGAAGATATCAGTATCAGGCGGTATTATCCGAAGGCAAAGCCAAATGCTGTCAGTAGTGGTCGTGTCGAATATATTTGCATACCCCGTAAGTCCCCACACCGAGGTCGAATGCCGCCTTGGCACCTACGATAGTATTCCAAACGGAAATAGCATCATAAGGCTTGGAGAAATCGATATTTTGCGGTGGTTTATATCAGTCAAGATGTGGGCATAAAAAACCCCGCCAGGATCACCCGAGCGGGGTTCCGCTGTATGCGAGGGGTTACGCCGCTTTCTCCGGCTCCCACTTGCCTTCCAGCGTATCCTGAAACAGATCACGGTCATCCTGTTTCCGGTGCATAAACCGGAATCGGAGGTGCTCATCTGGGTTCCAGGTGGCTTCGATTTTCATATCGAAGATCTTATCTATATCGACGTTCTCTTTGATGAATTCCAGGTTCACCCGCTTCTTGAATGGCTTCTCGAACACCTTAAGGACAACAAACAAACGCAACCACTTTTCAGCCAGCGGCGAAAGCGTTTTGGTTCCATTCTCGCAACGCGAAAGGTGCTCAGGGCCCAGCTCGAGGTGCTTCGCCACCTCCTTAGCTTTCCATCCCATTGCTCCCCGGAGGAACTTAATTTCCTCCCCACTCAGTTTCCGAGCCGTGAGCGCGCGCGTAATCGCCACGGCATGCAACAGCCCCTCCAAGTCCGGGATCACCGTTTTCAGCTTGTTGTTGCACGACGCGCATAGGACCTCCCGCACTGATGAGTCCAGAACAACGTGAAAGGGCGCGCCCAGCAGGTCCGCCTCATAAGAGGGGACAATGTGCTCGGTCACGTTTTGCTCGCCACCACAGACCTCACACTTCATCATTTGGATCACTCCGCTATCTTAATGATCCCGACAACACAGACCTCGGTAGAGGTTGCATTCAACCTCCAGCCATAAGCGTAACGGAATGTCGTCTTCCGTTTGCCCTTCGACAACCCACTGTGCAACATGCGCATCCTCCTTGTCGCTATAGACGACCCTCCCCGATTGCAGCGCCGCATACACGCCGACGAACGAGATACGATACCTCCTCATTTCTCGTTCGACGTCGGGAGTGAACCCCAACTCGCCGATATAAGACTTCGCGAATTCGCGGAGATATTTTGTCTCCGATTTTAGAATCGGCAGTCCCATGCCAGCCCTCGTAGCGTTGCTGACGGTGGTGGCTAACAGCTTTGTTGATCTAAGATCAAGTGAAAGATGCTCCCAGATCAATTTTCTCGCCGAACCGCTCCCCAGCCGCCTTCCCGGCAATCTCGGCGCTGTTTAGGCGTAAGCGTCTTGGCGTGGGCCTTCCCGCCTCATAATCCCTGCTTGGTGCGAACTCCCGCGCTGACGTCGGCGCGGGCGCTCGATTTTCCTGCAGCTCGCCAGCGGCAATGTCCACGATCATCTTCGCTAGCTGATTCGGATCTCGGGGGTGCTAGGGATGCGCCTTTTCGCTTTAGAAAGCCGCCTCTTGCATCTCCATCATTGCGCCCTTACCAGCCTTGATCGCGACGAGCAATCCGCCGACCTGCGGTAGTACGCGCTCCATGAAGAACCGGGCTGTCGTGAGTTTGGCCTTGTAGAACGCGGCATCGGCATCCGGACGTGCCAGTTTCTCTGCGGCGATGACCGCCGCCCGCACCCACATAAAGCCCAGAGCCACCAAGCCAAATAGTCGCAGGTATTCTGTCGCAGCGGCGCCGGCTTCCTCGGGGTCCGCGACCCCCTTTGCCGCGATCTCCGCAGTCGCGAGTTGCAGTGCTCCAAAGGCTTTACCGAACCCTTTGATCAGGTCCCCGAGTTGCTTGTGATCGCTGTTTCGCTCGATGAACGCGTTGACCGGATGGAAGAACGTCCGCAGCATCCGCCCGGCGCCCACCGGCAACTTGCGGCCAACCAGATCCAAAGCCTGCACGCCGTTGGTGCCTTCGTAGATCATCGAAATCCGAGCATCGCGGACAAGCTGCTCCATGCCGTTGGCGCGGATGTAGCCATGACCGCCGTATACCTGCATGCCGATATTGGTCGCCTCGAACCCGAGATCGGTGAACAGCGCTTTCACGATCGGCGTCATCAATGCAGTGAAATCCGCTGCACGCTTGCGAGCGTCGGGATCATCCGACCGCTCCATCTCGTCGAGCTCCCGAGCGACCCAGCCCCCCAAGGCTCGGCAGCCCTCGGTGTAGGAGCGAATCGTCAGTAGCATGCGGCGTACGTCGGGGTGGACAATGATCGGGTCGGCTGCTTTGTCGGTGGCCTTGGCGCCGCTCAGGCTGCGGCCCTGGACCCGTTCGCGGGCGTACGCGACGGCGCTTTGGTAGCTGGTTTCCGCCGCGCCAAGACCTTGAATTCCGACTGACAGGCGCTCGCTGTTCATCATGGTGAACATGCAGGCGAGGCCTCTGTTCGGCTGGCCGATCAGCCATCCGGTCGCATCCTCGAACGTCAACTGACAGGTGGATGAGCCCTTGATCCCCATCTTATGCTCCAGCGCGGTGCATAAAACGCCGTTGCGGGCGCCAGGGCGGCCGTCGGTCGTCGGGATAAATTTCGGCACCAGAAACAGGCTGATGCCGCGCGTCCCGGGTGGTGCGTCGGGTAGGCGGGCCAGCACCAGATGGATGATGTTCTCCGTCAGGTCGTGCTCGCCGGCACTGATGAAGATCTTCGACCCGCTGACCCGGTGGCTGCCATCCGCCTGCGGGATGGCGCGGGTGCGCAGCATGCCGAGGTCGGTGCCGCAATGGGCCTCGGTCAGGCACATGGTGCCCGACCAGGTGCCGTCCACCATCTTGGGAAGATAGGTGTCTTTCAACTCGTCTCGGGCGTGACTGGCGATTGCCTGACAGGCGCCATGCGTAAGTCCCGGATACAGCCCAAAGGCGAGGTTGGCGGAGCAGGACATCTCCTCAACCAGCTTGTTCAGGCTCTCCGGCAGACCTTGCCCGCCGTAGCGCGGATCAGCGGAAAGCGCGGTCCAGCCACCTTGGCGAAACGTGTCGTAGGCTTCCTTGAAGCCCTTGGGCGTGCGGACGACACCGTTTTCCAGCACGCAGCCGGCCTCATCGCCCGATGCGTTGATTGGCAACAAAACCTCCTCGGCGACCTTGGCGGCTTCTTCCAGGATGTGGTCCATTAGCTCGGGGGAGACGTCCTCAAGGCCGCGAAGCCGGCTCAGGGCGGCGCTGTGGTGCAGTTCATGCAGCACGAACCGCATGTCGCGCAGGGGCGCTTTATAGGTCTGCATCTGGTGCCCTTTTTCGAGAGTTCGTCGCCAAACTCATCCCCGAAGGGCGGTCGGCGAGGGAGGTTGCGAACATCCTAATTTCGTAACGGCTTGCCGGTTTCCAGCGTGTGCTCGATCCGCGCCAGTGTAGGCGGCGTGCGGGCCAGCCGCATGAAAGCCTTACGCTCCAGGTCGAGCATCTGTGGCTCTGTCACCGTATCGATAATGTCGGTGTCGCCGCCGGATAGAACCTCGGCCAGTGCATCCGCGACGACCAGATCGTGGTCCGTCGCAAGTCCCCGCCGCCGAAACCCCTCCGCCGCAGCATACAACCCCGCTCGGCCGGACGGTCCCGGTAGCACGAACTCCGGAGGCGCTAGCGGCGTGTAACCATCAACCATCGACAAAGCTCGTTGCTTCGCGTCTGCGAGCACACGGTCGCGGTTCATGCTAATGCCGTCGGTCTCGCGCAGGAATTTCCGTTCCATCGCCTGGTGCGCCGACTTCGAGACGTCCGCTGTGCTGATCCCCTCGAACACCTTCGCGGGCGCCGGCATCGGGCCGCGTGGCAGCTTCGGCTCCGCCCGCCAGCGAGCCAACATCTCGCCGCAGCCGCCCCAGCCAGGGATCAGGCCGACGCCGCATTCAACCAGTCCGATATACGTCTCGGCATGCGCCTGCACCGCGTCGGCGTGCAACACGACCTCGCAGCCGCCACCCAGCGCCATGCCCGCCGGAGCCGCGACGACGGGGAAGGGCGAATATTTCAGTGCCTTGTAGGTTTTCTGGCCGGCAGCGATCGACTTGTCGATCTCTCCCCAGGCGGCAATGTTGGCGGCAAATAACGCCAGGCCTAGATTGGCACCGAGCGAAAAGTTGCTGCCCTCGTTGTAGATCACTAAAGCCTTGAACTTCTGTCCGACAACGTCGATCGACTTGCCGAGAAGCTCGATGATCTTGTCGTCGATGGCATTGGACTTTGAGGCGAACTCAAAACATGCGACCCCATCGCCGATATCCCACAGCGCGGCGGAGCTGTTCTTCAGCACGGCTTTGGACTGAAGCTTGATGTCCTCGAGCAACAGCACACCCGGCGCGCGGATGATGTCATGGTAGGCGCCATCGGTGCCTAGAAACTGTCGTTTACCACCCTCGAAACGATAGAAGCTCTTACCAGCCGCCTCCGTCAGCAGTCTCGGCACCATCAAGTCCGCAGCGGTCAGCTGTTCGACCAGCCACGCCGAACCAAGCTTGTCGGCAAGCTCGAACGGCCCCCACTTCCAGTTGTAGCCCAGCCGCATCGCCTCATCGATGTCGGAGACGGACGAGGCCGCCTCCGGGACCAACGTCGCAGCGTAAGCGATGGTCTGCGCGAGAACCCGAAAGGCGTAAACACCGGCCTTTCCAGGAGCGGACAGCAGCACGCGTAGATCCCGCGCCGCCGCCTCGACTTCCGCCAATACAGACGTCTGCTCAGGCCGGTATTCGCCCGTCTTCAGATCGATCGCCAGCCTGGCGCGGCCGCCGCCGGAACGATCCAGGCGATAGAAGCCGCCCTTGCCTTTGCGGCCGGTCAACCCCTGCTCGATCATGCGGGCGATCAGTGGCTGTTCCCGATCGACGCTGTGGAATGCGTCCGACTTCGGCAGCACAGCGCGCATCGAGGCACTCACCTGCGGTCCTAGATCGATCCCGACCAGGTCCATCAGTCCGAACACGCCGGTCTTGGGAATCCCCATCGGGCGGCCGACAATGGCATCCGCTTCCTCGACCGTCAGGCCGAGATCAATCGCCTCGTTCACCGCCAGCTGGATCCAGTAGATGCCGAGCCGGTTGGCGATGAAGCCCGGGCTGTCCTCGCATCGGACGACACTTTTGCCAAGCGCAACATCGGCGAACCCAGCGACAGCGGCGACCGTTTCGGGGGCGGTCTCCGGCCCAGCAACGATCTCCAGCAAACGCATATACCGTGGTGGGTTGAAGAAATGAGTGATCAGGAAGTCGTGGCGGAACGCCTCGCTCATGCCCTCAGTCAGCACTTTCAGGCCGATGGTCGAGGTGTTGGAGCTGATCGCGCTGCCGGGCCGGCGGACGCCCTCCAGCTTGCGATATAGTGCCTGCTTGATGTCAGTGCGCTCCAGCACTGCTTCGAGGATCCAGTCGCAGTCGCTGAGCTTTGCTAAATCGTCTTCCAGGTTGCCGGTGTCGATCAGCTTAGCGGCGCCGTCATACATGAACGCCGCCGGGTCCGCCTTGCGCATCTTAGTCACTGCGCCCTCGGCCAGTGCGTTGCGGTTGTTGGCGCCGGGCGGCACGATATCGAGCAGCACCGCGGGCACGCCGGCATTGGCGACCTGGGCGGCGATCCCAGCACCCATCGTGCCGGCGCCGATGACGCCGACTTTCTTGATGAGAAGTGGGTCGGCCATTAGACGCGTTCCAGGATCGTAGCGATGCCCTGGCCGCCGCCGATGCACTGGCTGGCCAGCGCGTAGCGGCCGCCGGTGCGGGCCAATAACGACGCAGCCTTGCCGGTGATGCGGGCGCCCGTCGCCCCCAGCGGATGGCCAAGCGCGATCGCGCCGCCATCGAGGTTCAAGGTCTCGTCACGAATACCAAGTTCGCGGGCGCACGCGATGGCCTGGCTGGCGAACGCCTCGTTGAGTTCCACCACATCGACCGCCCCAATCTCGATGCCCGCCCGAGCCAGCGCCTTCTTCGTAGCTGCGACCGGGCCGATGCCCATGATCTCCGGCGCGCAACCGGCCACGGCAATTGATTTGATCCTCGCGAGCGGTTGCAGCCCGTGCTTGTCCGCGTAGGCCTCGCGGCACACCAACACGGCGGCGGCCCCATCGGTCAGTGGCGAGGCCGTACCGGCTGTTACGGTGCCGTCCTTGTCGAACGCCGGCTTCAACCCGGCGAGGCCTTCCGCAGTCGTGTCAGGACGGATGCAGCCGTCCTGATCGACTGAACCGCCTTTGCTGACGATCGGCACGATCTCGTCGTTGAAATTGCCGGCGGCGACACCGGCGGCCGCGCGCTGGTGGCTGCGCACCGCAAACGCCTCCTGCTCGGATCGCGGGATTTGCCATTTACGAGCGACGTTTTCAGCGGTCTCGCCCATGCCGATGTAGGCGGCGGGCATCGACTTCATCAGCGCCGGGTTGATCAGCGGATTATAACCCATCATCGGGACGCGGCTCATGCTTTCGATACCGGCGCAGACGAAAACGTCCCCCGCGCCCAGTGCGATCTGGCCGGCGGCGAAGTGGATCGACTGCATGGACGAGCCACAGAACCGGTTGACCGTGACGCCAGCGACCGACAGCGGCAGGTCCGCCAACAGGCCGATCAGGCGGGCAACGTTAAGCCCCTGTTCGGCCTCCGGGAACGCACACCCGACGATGATGTCCTCGATGTCCTCGGGCTTCACGCCGGTGCGGGTAATCAACGCCCGCACCACCTGCGCCGCCAGATCGTCGGGACGAACCCTGGCCAGGCCGCCTTTGCTGGCGAAATGGAAAGGCGAGCGTGCGTAGCCGGCGATGACGGTGTTGGTCATGGTTGTCTCCCTGACGAGCCGAAAGCTGCCCCATCAAATCGTTTCATGCAACGAATATACCCCGCGGTCAGATACTTAACCGCTGGCGGCGCGTTTGGCGCGCGGAGCGGGTATTTTGAGCGCCGCCTCGGACTGCGCGGCGATGTCGGCCAATTCGGCCACCGCCTCATCGATTGCCTGGCGTTGCCCCAGAAGCTGGGCTCGGCGCTTTGCCACCGCGGCCAAGAGTACGCGGAGTTGCGCGTGCTGAGTGACATCAGCGTCGTATAAGTCGAGATATTCCTTTATCTCACTCAATGCGAAACCCAGCCTTTTGCCGCGCAGGATCAAGATCATGCGGGCACGATCTCGAGCCGAATAGACCCGCGTGGTGCCCGCCCGTTGCGGCGTTATCAGACCTTTATCTTCGTAGAACCGGACGGCGCGCGCAGTCATCGCCAGCTCCTTCGCCAGTTCCGTCACGGTGTAGAGCCGCCCTTGTGTCATGCGTCGTCCGATATCGCAGCTTAACCTATACGTCAACTACCTCACGCGGAACTCGTCGCGATGGCCTCTTCGAGCAGTTCCTTGCGGGACAGCTTGCCGATCACCGTCTTGGGCAGGCTGGTTCTGATCTCAACTCGCACGGGCAGTTCGATCGGGGAAAGCTTGTCACGCAGGAAGTCTCGGAGTTCGTCCCCAGTGCGGAATTCACCAGCGCGCAGTGTGACGAACGCCAGCGGAGCCTGACCGCGATAGGAATCCGGGACACCAATGACAACGGCTTCGGCGACCGCCGGGTGTTCATAGAGCGCGTCCTCGATCACCCGCGGATAGACATTGTGTCCGCTGCAGATGATCAGATCCTTGATCCGATCGGTGACGAACAGATACCCGTCCGCATCGAGGTAACCGACATCGCCGGAGCGTAGCGCGCTGTCGATGAATGCATCCCGGGTCTCTTGTTCGCGGTTCAGGTATCCCTGCATGACCTGAGGGCCTCGTACACAGATCTCACCGCGCTCGCCGGCGGGCAGGATGCGGTTGATATCATCGAGCGAGCGGATCTCGACCGCCGTCCCCTGCAGCATGACCCCAACAGAATCTGGCCGGATAGTGCCATCCGGAGGGTTCGAGGTCACCGCCGGGGAAGCTTCGGTCAGGCCGTAGCCCTCGATGATCCGGCAACCCGTCACTCTTTCGAAACGCTCGCGGAGTTCAGCCGGCATCGGCGCTCCGCCGGAGACGCAGACCCGCAGGCTGGAGAGGTCGACATGCTTCCTCTCCGCTGCCGTGGCGATTGCGTTGTAGATCGTCGGTACGGCATGCATGATGGTCGGCTTGTCGCGGACCAGCGACCTCATCATGCTGTCGATCTCGAACCTTGGGTGCAGGATCAGCTCGCAGCCCACGCTGAGGCCGCCGTTCAGGATCGACGTCATCGCGAAGACATGGAATAAGGGCAATACACCCACCATCTTTTCTTCACCGAGCCGCATACTGGGCATGTGGTGAGTGGTCTGCTGCGCGTTGATCGATAGATTGGCGTGCGTCAGGATCGCGCCCTTGGGGCGGCCAGTTGTTCCGCCAGTATACTGCAGCACCGCCACGTCCGATGGATCGATCGGCACCGGATCCGGCGGCGCGCTTGAGGCGACGATCTGGCTGTATGGAATGATGCGCTCGCCGTAAACGGGGCGAGCGAGCATTTTTCGCTTCGCTATAGTAAAAGCAATGCCCTTTACTGTGGGCAAGACGCGGGCGAACGGGCATACGATGAGGCGTTGCAAACTTTCGATCGCGGCGACCTTGTCGTAGATCGGGGCGAGATCGGGAACCACCATTGTCGTGGTGCCGGAGTCCTCGACCTGGTGGCGCAATTCGCGGGTTACGTAGAGTGGGTTGTAGTTGACCACTATGGCGCCGGCCTTAAGCGCCGCGTAGTAGAAAACGACGAAATAGGGTGTGTTAGGCAGACACAAGCCTAGCTTGTCGCCGGGCCTAAGTCCCAGGTGCTGAAGTCCAGCCGTTGCTCGATCGACCATGGCGTCGAGTTCGCCATACGTCCAACGCCGGCCCTGGAATGATATGGCAGGTCGGCTGGCGAACGCAGTTGCCGCACGATCAAACAGTGTCGGAATGGGCAGCGCTTGCAGTAGCTTGGGCGAACCCGTGTCCATCTTTTCCTCCCGCACGGCGGCCGGACATCATTCGGGCCGAATTGGCTGCGTCAGAATCACGCGGACATCGCGACCCAGTCCTGTTCAAGGACATCGCTGCCTCGCGAGCGCGGCAAGTTGGTCGTTCAAATCGCGTTCGTCTCGTCGCCGCTAGTGTCATTTCGAACTATGCCATTGACCCTAGCGTTTTTCAATTGACCATTACGTTAACCCCACCGCCCACGGACTGCACATGCCTTCTGGATTGCATCCCGGCATCCGACCTCAACTTGCTGCTGACGCTAGTCCAAGGCCAAGCTTCAGCAACTATAGATAGTGGGTCAGTTCGAATGCCGCCTTTCCGACCCCTGACGGGCATTCGGTTCAAGCGGCCGAAAGGCGGGAGTAGACCGAAAGCGGATCATCCGTTCTCCGATAAAAATCGCGAGAAACGCAGGTTCACTCGAGCCCAGGCTGACCGACGAGGCCTCCTCAAAATCTGACTTAAAAACCCACCGCGGCATCATCTGCTGGCGGGTCTGCGCACCTTGGTCGACCTGGGCGTTGAATCGCTCTGCCTATGACTTTTGCCTGTGCTTCCAGCCAGGCCTGCGTTTGATCGAGCACCTCGCCGGATAGCGCGGGGTCATCGCTCACGCACGCGTGGATCGTCGCTCCAGCCATCGCCGCCCGGTTACCGATCGTCGCCTGGCGCTTCTGAGCGGCGGCAGTCTCGCCAGGGGCGATGCGCGCCCGTCGTCATCTCAATTCGCGGGCCACCGGTCAGGCGGATCGTCTCTCAGCCAAGGCAGCGATGGGAGATCCGGGCCGACCAGGGCCCGGCTACGGGTGGATGATAACGGTTACCGGTGGCCTCCCCGGTAAGTACAACGTCCCAGTGCTCGTGCTCCTGGGGATCAAAATCCCAGGCGCCCCGCCACCTGTGGGGGCGACGGTGGCCTGCCTTCCATGGCTGGAGGTGACGGTTCCAGTGAAGCCCCGAGGGCCGAAAATCGGGGAGCCTGGCCGGGGAAAGGTCGAGGCCTGCGAGTTCGGGCCCGGCACTGTTCGGGGTATCGTCCCCAACGATTTCGATGATGAGGATCGCCCTTGTAGGGGATGGACCGGAGCAGCAGGAGATGTCTGTTCCACTACCAGTATAACTCTTGCCGTGCTGCTTGCTTCCCACGTACTCTCCCGATTTGCAGGAGAATATCCGCCTAAGTTCGTCTGTGGTGCACCGCAGCCCAAAAGGGCCACCCCGGCTAGAAGGACATTGATCGACGAAATAGGCTGCAAAATCATGGTGTATCGTCCCATCAGCATCTCGCACCCATCAAAGGTTAACCCCATCTGGAGCGGTCCGCATTGATCAGAATCAAGCCCGCGAGAAGGCCACTTGTAGCGCGTTAACGGCGGCTATCGCGCTCGCGCGGTTCCTGCTTTATAGCAGGCTCGTGTGCAACCGGCGCCCCCCGAACGGAATGTCCGTCTTCGAGAAGCGTTAGTAAGCAACTAAACAGCCGGGCTGGGCGCAAAGCAGACCTTGGTTAACGAGCCCCGCATTCCACCCTTGTGAAAATCATACGTTCAAACTGACCCATCACCCAATCATAATGAGGCTCAACTCAGTCAACCCCGCCCACAAGTTCCTGCCATTCAGCTTCGGCCATAGTCCGCACGCCAAGCCCCGCCGCCTTCCGCGCTTTCGACCCGGCATCCGCACCGACCACCACAATGTCGGTCTTCTTCGACACTGAGTCTGTAACCTTCGCACCAAGTATTTCTGCCCGCGCCTTTGCTTCCGGCCTGGACATCGTTTCCAGCGTGCCGGTGAACACCACGGTCTTGCCGGCGATCGGGCTCTCGGCGGCGTCGGTCCGAACGGCGTCCTCAACTGTCAGTTCGCCGGCGAGTTCGTTCAGCGCCTCGATGTTCCGGTCTTCGCCGAAGAAATCCGTGAGTTCCTCTGCGATCGTCGGGCCGATACCGTTGATGCTGCCCAATTCCAGTCGCTCATCCGATCCCGCGGTTCTGGCGGCCAGCATCTGCCTCCGCCAGTTTTCAAAATTCCCGTAATGCCGTGCCAAAAGTTTCGCGTTGGTTGAACCGATGCGGCGAATTCCAAGCGCATAAATGAACCGCTCCAGCGGCACCGTCCGCCTCGCTGCGATCGCTCGGGACAGGTTGCGAGCGGAGAGCTTGCCCCAGCCTTCGCGCGTAGCGATCTCGACTTCCCGGTCCGGCAATCTGAACAGATCGGCGGGGCCGTGCAGCCAGCCTTCGTCGTAAAACTCCTGGATGGTTTTTTCACCCAGCCCGTCAATATCGAACGCGGGGCGTGAAACGAAGTGGATCAGTCGCTCCACCCGCTGCGCCGGGCAGATCAGACCACCCGTGCAACGGCGCACCGCCTCGCCTGGCGGGCGAACGGCATGGCTGCCACAGGCCGGGCAAATATCGGGGAAAACGAACGGGGTCGATCCCTCCGGCCGGCGATCCGTCACCACAGAAACGATTTGCGGGATCACATCGCCGGCGCGCTGCAGAACGACGGTGTCGCCAACACGGACATCCTTGCGCGCGATTTCGTCCTCATTGTGCAACGTCGCCCGAGCGACCAGGACGCCGCCTACATTGACCGGTTCAAGCTCGGCGACCGGGGTGAGGGCGCCCGTGCGTCCGACCTGAATGCGGATTTCGCGCAGCACCGTCGTTGCCTGTTCAGCCGGAAACTTCCAGGCCGTTGCCCACCGGGGCGCGCGCCCGACGAAGCCAAGGCGGCGTTGCAGGCCGAGGTCATTGATCTTGTAGACCACACCATCGATATCGTACCCGAGTCCTGAACGGGCGAGGCCGATCTCGTTTTGAAACGCCTCCGCATCCAACTCGCTCTGCAGCAGCCGCGACAGCGGGTTGACGTCGAAGCCCCAGGCTTTCAGGCGTTCCAGATACTCCCAGTGTGTCGCGGCAACCGGCTCACTGCTTTCGCCTTGGGCGTAGGCAAACAGCGACAGTGGCCTTCCTGCGGTGATCCGAGCATCCAACTGCCGCAAGCTGCCCGCGGCGGCGTTGCGCGGGTTCGCGAAGACCTTTGCCCCGGCCCCGGCCTGAGACTGGTTCAGCGCCAGAAAGTCTGCCTTCGTCATGAAGACTTCGCCACGAATTTCGATCAACGTTGGAGCGTGGCCGGCTAACTTGTCAGGCACCGACTTCATCGTGCGGAGGTTCGCGGTGACATCCTCGCCTTCCGTGCCGTCACCGCGGGTCGAACCGCGTACGAACCGACCGTTTTCGTACGTCAGATTGATCGACAGCCCATCGATTTTCGGCTCCGCGACGAACGCCAGCGGTTCGGTTCGGCCAAGAAACCGTCTGGCGCGGGCGCAGAATTCGCCGAACTCAGCGGCGTCGAAAGCATTGTCCAAGGACAGCATCGGCACGCGGTGGCGGATTTTGGCGAACCCGGTTTCAGGCGCTCCGCCAATTCGCGTAGACGGCGAGTCGGCTCGGATAAGCGCTGGGAAGCGCGCTTCGATCTCGGCATTGCGCCGACGGAGGGCATCGTAATCAGCGTCGGAAATCTCCGGCGCGTCATGCGTGTGGTAGGCGGTGTCGTGGTGTGCGATCTCATGAGCCAGACGGGCAAGTTCTTCCGCGGCCTCCACCTCGGTCAAGGCACCAACTTGCGCCTGGGTGGTTGCCGACACAGCAATCATACCAGCAACCCCTGCGGCGGCCTCTGCCCGCGTAGCAAATCGTCCGCGGCCGCACGTGCCGCGTCAGAAACGACCTCTCCGGCCAGCATTCGCGCAATTTCCTCGCGGCGGGCATGCGGCGCCAATTGATCCACGGTTGTCGCTGTCCGATCGCGGGTGGCCGCCTTCGCGACCCGAAAATGCCAGGCTCCGCGTGCGGCGACCTGTGGGCTATGCGTTACCACCAGCACCTGCAAACCCTCGGCGACCCGGACCAATCGCTCGCCGACCGCGGCAGCGGTCGCACCGCCGATGCCGGAGTCGACCTCGTCGAACACCAGCGTCGGGACATCGGAACCCGCCGACAACACTACTTTCATCGCCAGCATCAACCGCGACAATTCGCCGCCCGAGGCAACGCGTGCCAACGGTCCTGGTTCCTGGCCTGGGTTGGTGGCGATCAGGAAGCGCACCTGGTCCGCGCCGTTCGGACCCCAGCCGGACTCCGGCAGCGGACTCACCTCGGCGAAGAAACGAGCCTTGTCCAGACGCAGCGGCGGCAATTCCTTGCCCACCGCTTTCTGCAGCTTCCCCGCGGCCGCGGTCCGCGCACCCGAAAGCGCCGTAGCCGCGGCCACGTATCGGTCTTTGGTATCCCGTGCCGCCTGTTCCAGCGCCGTTATCTCGGCCGCGCCGGTCTCCAGCGCCGCCAATCGAGCGGCCAATGTATCGAGCAATTCCGGCAGATCCGGAACCGCGACACCATGCTTGCGGGCCGAGGCGCGCAGGGCAAACAGCCGCTCCTCCGACTGTTCCAGCAGACGCGGATCGACATCCGCATCGGCGATGAGCCGCGTCAACAGCGTTTCCGCTTCGGCCAGCGCCTCCTCCGCTCGCTCCAGGGCGGCGAGCGCCGGATCGGCCGGGTTTCCGCCTGCCGCCTCAGGCTGACCCGAGGGTGCCAGGCGCTGCAGCGATCGCGACGCCGCGCGCAACGACGCCGCTGGCCCGGCGTTGCGCCGGTCACGTGGTGTCAGCTCCGCCAGAGCGGCGGCAATCGCCTCCGCGCGCCGTTCGCTCTGCTGCAACCGCTGACGCCCGCGGGCCAAGGTGTCTTCTTCATCAATTCGCGGCGCCAGGGTGGCAAGTTCCTCGACCGCGTGCCGCAGCCACTCCTCGTCGCGTTCGGCGGCGGCGATGGCCGCGCGCGCATGTTCCAGCCGGCGCAGCGCCTCCCGCCACGCGTGCCATGCCTCTGACACCGCGATCCGTAGCGCCGGTGCCACCCCGAACGCATCCAAAAGCCCGGTATGGCTGGCGGCATCGGCCAAACTCATTTGCTCGTGCTGGCCTTGCACCTCCACCAGCAATGCGCCGACCCGTCGTAACAGCCCGACGCCGACCGGATGGTCATTGATGAACGCGCGTGAGCGGCCGTCCCGCATGACAACTCGGCGCAGCACGATCTCATCGTCGGCCGCCAGTCCGTGCAGGTCCAGCATTTCAGCCAAGGCGCGATAGTCAGGCAACGAAAAGCAAGCCGTCACGGTTGCCAGTTCCGCGGACGCTCGAACCAAGCCCGCTTCCGCCCGAGCGCCGAGGGCAAGACCAAGACTATCCAATAGAATCGACTTGCCGGCCCCGGTTTCCCCGGTCAGCACTGTCAGACCTTGGTCGAACGCCAGATCGAGCCGCTCTATCAGCACGACGTCGCGAATCGATAACGCGGTCAGCACGCCGCGTCGCTCACATTTCTGAACAGCGCGCGGTCAGAACACAGCATGCCATGCACGAGAGAAGAAGCCGGGTCGCTCCTGGCCGCCACTCGGCGATTTGTCCCCGGGGTGGGCTACGCCGACGTCCACGAGATTAGCATAGGTAGCACTATACCACTCGCTGCCGGGATAGTTGTACCCCAGCACGGCGGCGCTTTTGCGCGCTTGATCCTTCAGGCCCAGCGCCAGGTAGACTTCGGTCAACCGGGCCAGCGCCTCAGGCGCGTGGTTGGTGGTTTGGAAATCATCCACCACGCGCTGAAAGCGTCCGATCGCTGCCTCGTAGAGGTGCTGCCTCTGGTAGAATCGACCTATTTCCATCTCCTTGCCGGCAAGATGGTCAAAGCAGAGGTCGATCTTCAACTTCGCGTCGCGGGCATAGGCGGTGTCGGGAAACCTCGTTGCCACCTCCCGCAGCGCGTTCATCGCCTCTTCGGTGCCCTTCTGATCTCGCTGAATATCGGCGATCTGCTCATAGTAGCACAACGCGCGCAGGTAATAGGCGTAGGCTATGTCTCGATGCGCCGGATGCAGCTGGATGAACCGATCGAGCGTGCCAAGGGCCTCGGTGTATTTGTTCTGCAAATAAAGCGAGTAACTCGACATCAACTGCGCGTTCACCGCCCACGTGGAGTAGGGATAATTCTGCTCCACGGCGTTGAATTGATCCGCGGCGGAGGTGAATCGGCGAGCGTTCAGAGCATCGACGCCGTTGTTATACAGCTCCTCTACCGGACCAGTCGGGGCTTGCTTGGCACTCTCTCCCGACGACGATCCGCAACCGGACAACAGCGATGAGAGCGTGATTGCCCCAAGGAAAAGGACGCGCAAAGAGCAGCCGGAGATGGGTGAGCTCGTGTTCATCGCCGGGCTTATATCATGCCCACGCGATCCGCGAATATGGGAGTTCTAGCTTCTCATGCCGCGGCGGTGAGAGGCGCGGCGGTGACCATGCGCAGTGCGGCGGCATCGGCGAACAGCGCCCGCAGCAAGCGATTGTTCAACCCGTGACCGGGCCGGTAAGCGGCGAAGCGCCCGTGCAACCTAATCCCGGCCAGCGCCAGATCGCCCACGGCGTCCAACAGCTTGTGGCTGGCAAATTCGTTCGCCATGCGTAAGCCGCCGCTGTTGAGGATGTTCGACCCGTCGACGACAATCGCATTGTCGAGGCTGCCGCCACGCGCCAGACCGGCAGCCTGAAGCTCCTCCACCTCCGAAGCTTGGGTGAAGGTACAGGGCGGCGGCGATCTCATTGCGGAAGGTGTCCGGCGTCAGCCGCAAGGCTACGGATTGCCGGCCGATCGCGCTGGCGGCAAAATCGATCGACAAGTCCATTTCCAGGACCGGCTGCGCGGCGCGGGCTCCCGAACCAAGCGGCAGGAGTTCGGCCCAGGACTCGCCGGAGGTGACGCGGACTGGGCGGCAAATTTCGAACACCCGCCGCGGAGCGTCCAGTTCAACCGATCCGGCGCAATCCAACAGAAATACGAACGGCGAGGCGGACCCGTCCAGAATCGGAATTTCCGGCCCGTCGACCTCGATCAGCGCGTTGTCGATCGCCAGACCGGACAGGGCCGCCATCAGATGCTCGACGGTGCCGATCCGGGCAGACGCCATGGCGGGATCGGCCAAGACAGTGCACAGGTGCGTATCGGCGACGTTGTCAAAGTGCGCCGCGATCACGCGGTTCAGGTCGGTGCGGTGAAAAACGATACCGTGATCGGCGGCCGCGGGCCGAATGGTGAGGGTGACACGCCGGCCGGAATGGACGCCGATGCCGACGCAATTGATCGCGGCCTTGAGCGTCCGTTGCCGACAGCCCGACGCGATATCGCCCGGGGCGGTTTCCTTTTGATCGATCGGCAGTCTGACGAAGCCATCCATCCAACGCATCCAGTCCGGGTACGAGCGTAATCGCTAATATATACTAACGCCCCTAGCGCGTTTCGTTCCCCGCGCCGAGTCAATCATTGTTGCCCGGTGTTACGCGGCAATGCATTGCTTTTGTTGTTTTTGTTGCAGTGCGTTACACCAGCCTCCGCTGCGATGCCCAACCGGGTTGACCTGCTGGTTGCCAGGAGACTGGGGATCTCTTGGACGAATCGGAGCCCCGCCTCTCGGCCGTCAGATCGTGAGCGTTCTGGGTCTCCCCTGCCATAGTCTCGGCCCTATCGAAGGCCGCAAGGCAGAGCGCCGGAACTTCGGGGTGGGAACGATGGCTGAAAGCGCTCAGCAGATGATCATATTGGCTGCGGTCAAGCCCGTAGCGGCGCGCCACCACGGCATCAATTTCGGCGCGCAGCGCCCATCCCGCCGGCCCATGCGCCGCGCCAGCCTGATCTTGCCACAGTTCATCATACCCCGAGTGATTGCAGGACAGACGTAGCGCCGCGCCGGCCAAGGAAGCGGCTCTCGCTATCGCTGAAGGCTGGGACGGGCAGCCCTCGCAGCAGATACAGACTGAGGTGCGTCGCCGCTTTCTGCCGCACCAGCCAGTCGAACGGGAACGAGTTGAACAGCGCGCACAGTGCCAGGGCTGAAGCGATCGGGCGTTCCCAGGGCGCCTTCTCCACGGTCGCGGTGTGGCCGAACACCGTACCCGGCGGCGCGATGCACGCGATCATCGTTCGCTCGTCGTTGGATCGGGCGATGTCGCGGAAGACGAGACGGTAGTGCCGAGCGGCGACTGAGTTACTGGCGGTAGATGCGACGCTGTAGCGCGGTTTGGTATCCCAGATATCGGTATACTGGTGGAACGTCTTTCCTTCGTGCAGCGTCAGGTCGGCAATTCCGGCGGCCTGGAAGCAGCCGGCGTCCGCCGTCATGTGTAGATCGTTACCGAACCGGATATGCCGCTCCGCACACCACGTCCCCAGCCGGCCGGTCTGCGCAAAAAGAGTTTCCGCGATTCGCAGGTCCACGGCGCCCCGCAGTTCCAGTGGCGTGCCGCCTGTCTCGTTCAGGAACTGCATTGTGTAGGTCATGATTTTCGTGGGGTCGGCTGCGTCTTCGATACGATCGAGGTAGAAGCCGCAGCGCAGTTCTTTCGTCGGACCCGGCCGCTGCGCGACGATCAGGTCAAATTTGAATCGACTGTCGATATCGAAGATTCGGCGACGGTTTTCGAACGACAGGCACCACCGCAGGGCAGCTTCCTGAAAATAAAGCCGGCGAATGCCGGTGGTGCCCTCGTTGGCATGGAAGGCAGAGGGCATAAGCACGCCAATGGCTCCATCCGCGCCACTCAGATCGATATTGCGCTCTGCAAACAAACGGAACAGATCGAGGTTTCCCGCTGTCGTCTCGCTTCCGGCGCGGACGCGCTGATGGCGGTACAGACGCTTGGCGATTCGCTTCAATTGATCGAAGCCGCGGCGGTACGCGTCAAACGCCGCCGCAACGCCGGGACGCGCGAGCACTGCCTGTTCGATCGCTGCTCGCTGGGTCCGAGTTCGGGCGTCAAAAATGGCCGAATCGTAGTCCGCGACGAAATCCTTGGTGTTCGGCAGGACCACATCCCAAGGCGGATTACCGAGAACGACCGAGAAGCCGCCCGGAAACACTTCCGGGAATACTAAATCCCAAGCGACCGCATCGGCCCCGGCCGACAGAAGCTTCGCCTGACGGTCAGTCAACGCATCCGGCCAAAAACCGGTCTCGGCGACCCCGCTGGCCAACGCAAGCCAGACGTCGTCGCCGGCTCTCTCGCGCAACATCGCCGCCCCCGCCCAGGCCTGCGCGAGCTGCCGCAGAGGCTGCAGCACCCGGTCCAAACGATCCTTGGCCGCCTGTTTCGTCTTCAGATCAGTGATGTCCCGGCCGATCGAAGCATTCAGCGTCGCGACCAGCCGCCGGGCCTGCTGCAAGCCGGTGTCCAGTAGATCGGCCACACTGCCCGCCAGCAGCGGATCGAGGGCGCCTCCCGTCACCGGCAAGGTCGAGAGCGATCCGAAAAACGGCCCGGTCAGCGCGTCGCCGTGCACCAACCGATGATCCAGGAACGTCAGCGGCAATCCCTCGGCGTAGGATTCCAGCCACCGCGAAAGTTTCGCCAGCTCGATGGCCAGTTTGTTACGATCGCAGCCATACAGGCAATGCACCGCGACCAATCGACGGCAGATCGCGCGCGCTCGGGGTTCAGAAAAGCCTCGGCTGGGGAGGTAGGCCGCTATTGTCTCGTCCGGGTCAGGCAACGCCGCGATGCGGTCGTGCAAGCCGCGTTCATCGCAAAGGCGGCAGGCGGTCAGCAGAGCCTCACCCAAGTGCCGGCAGGCCTCGACCAGAAAGTGGCCGCTGCCCGTCGCAGGATCGACGATTTTCAGCGTCAACAGGCGGGCAGGCTGAGGGTCGTCGAGTGGGCTGAGAGCGGCGATCTTGGGGTCCAAGGTCTCGCGCACCAGAAAGCGCACGAATTCGTGCGGCGTGTAGAACGAACCCGAGGCCTTGCGGCCCATCCCCATGCGCAAATAAAACTGGCCAGCGTGAATGTCGACTTGCTGGTCCTCTGCCGCGACGACTGCCTCCATCTTGCCGCGCCGGATGCGGACCAGTGGCTCCGTTGCGATGCCGGGTTCCTGTTCCAGCAATCCCTCGTAGATGCTGCCGAGGTCCTCCACATCCAGTGAGCCGTAATGTACGCGTGTCCGTTCCCCGCGAGACGAAACGATCCAGATTAGTCGATCGAGCAGAAGCGCTACCGCGCGATCGCCCCAATCGATCTGGTCCAGCAAGCCGGTTGCGCTCGTGCCAAACAGTGCGCCGCCGAGCGGGACAATATGCAGTTCGCTACAATGCAGACCGCCACGGAAGATCGCGAACAGCCGCCGAAGGCCACTTTCCAGCATCCGCCCGGTGTCATGGCCCTGATCGAGATGTCGCCGTACTAATGGTCCCAGTGCTCGATTCGGCGACAAAGCCTCCCGCCACAACCGCGTGGAAGCAAAGCTGAAGCCGGTTCCCGCCTCTGCGGGACTTTCCAGCTTGAGGATAAAGAGCAGCCGGTAGACGAGGATCAGACCCTCGTACCACAGCGCAGCCGGATCCATCCCGGTTCGGTCGGGCAGTGCATTGATAAAGCGGACGATCGCTTCGCGAGCCTGCCGGCGCAAGTTCGTGGTGACCCGGACCTGATGCAGCCTTGCGGCCTCGAGCACGCCAGATAGCCGGGTTAGGCCTTCTGCCCCGGCCAGTGCCTTCAGGATGCGAAATGAATCCGGAGGCAGCTTCTCCTGCCTCCACCCATCTATGCCGACAGAGAGGTGACTGTCCGAGCGGGAGGGGTCGCACAGCAACAGGCGCACGATCTCGCCATTGGTCAGCAAGCCGGCACGGTCGCCGGTGGCCAGCAACACCCGCTGCGCGATCCGCGTCGGGCTGGAGCGAAAGGCCCGGACAGAGCGCTCTGGTCCATCGAGATCAACGTCGCTGGAGATTGACCAGGCACGCAGCCGCTCACCGTTGGTGGCTTGCAGTAACCAACCGCCGTCCTCTTGTCCCTCCCGGGTGGACACCGAGTGCTGACGCAACGGGCGACCGTATCCCAAGGTCGATGCCAGCTTCGTCGTGACATGCTGATGGACACGCTGCGCTCCACCGATACGCAGCGATGCGCGCAAACCATCCCATTCAGCTTTCACGCCATTCGACAGAGCCGCCGCCTGAGCGAGACCCTCCCGTAGGAAACTTTCGGTCATTGCTGAACCAACGAGAACGCAGTCGTCGAGATCGAGCGTCACGGCACCAGCATCAGCATACCCAAAGTCCGCACTGCCGGACGTGGGAACGGCAGCGGTCTCGCTGTTGATCGCTCCAGGGCGTCGGTCGCTTCTCGGCGTCGTGCGATCGGAACCGTCGGATCAGCCGCGAACTCTGCCAGCCGCTGTTCTGGTACGTCGCAGGATCTCCAGTCACCTTCTGACGGTCCGGGGGAGAACAAGTCCCCCGTCCAAGCCTGTACCGGCCCACAGAGTTCGTTCGCACGCCGGATCAGCCAGGCACGCACGATGGCATCCTGCCGGGAGAGACGGTCCTGATGGGCGGCAGCGGCGACGGAAGCAATCCTTTCTCCGACCTGGACCGCGCGCACGCCAGCCGCCACGAGCGCTTCCGGCGCCCAGGACGCAAACTTCCTTTGCCACAACCCATCCGGAAGCACCGGATCATTCGCGCATGAAAGAAAATCGGCTTGTTGTTTGACCGTACCATCTGGCGACAGAAGCAGCGCAAAAACCGTGCGGAGAAGCGATCCGGCTTCCACCGCATATGTCATCAACAACGATCGCTTCCGCCCGCGTGCCGCGCTGACCCGCCCTGTCCTCATCGAGGCGATCGCCCGCCGGGTCAGCGGGTGCGGCCGCCCCGGATACATCAGCGGCCGCCCGCTCAAATCCCGCAGTCGCTCGGGATCATCCGTCAGCCGAACGATCCCGCTTTGCTGGTCGAAGCCGGGCAATCCAACTAGGTCCCGCCACCAGGCGGGCGGCACGCGAATCGCGTCCGCTTCTGGGACCAAAACGGATCGAACGTATGCGGTCAGATCAATGCCGCACTGGCTTTCCTGCGGGGCCGGCTCGAGCCCTTCGCCGCCCGACAACCAGGAATGACGGACCGCCAGTTGGTCGAAGCTTTGAAAAGCCCGATCGATTTCCCGCAGCAGGTCGCGGTAAGCCTCGCTGTCCGTATCCTCCGCGGCCAAATCAAGCGAGTGCACCAGTCGCGGCATGGCGCTGAACAAGTCCTCAGCGAAGCCGGCAAACAAAGGTTCGTGCAGGCTGGCAGGATCGGCGCCGGCGTTCAGGGTATTCGGCATGAACGATAAACACGCCCGCGCCTTCTCGTATTTCGAGATCAGCCGCAGCAGCAAGCGTTCCTCGAACGTGCCAGCGAGAAACAGATACCGAATCTCCGGATCGTTGCGTTGCCCATAGCGATCGATCCGGCCGTTGCGCTGTTCCAGACGGTTCGGGTTGTACGGCAAATCGAGGTGGATCAGGTGAAAGCAGCGCTGGTGCAGGTTGAGGCCTTCTGCCAGGGAGTCAGTGCTGACCAGCACGATCCCGTCTTCCTCGGCGCAGCGTTCCGCCGCCGCTGTGCGGTCGGCCTCGGAATCCGAGCCGCTGATGGTCAGAACGGAACCACCGATACCTCTCAGCGCTTCCACCGCCGCGCGCTGGCTGTCGGCATATTCGGTATAGACGAGTATATTGGCGCCTGGATGGCGTAAGCGGATCAGCCGTACCTCCAGCATCAGCGTGGCCAGCTTCGGATCGTTTGCCGCCGCCGCCTCGCCAAGACGAATCAGTTCATGCAGTTCCGCGGTCGTGCCTTCCAGACTGGCGGCCATCTCCTCGGCTTCCAGGTCGGCGATCTCCGCCTCCTCGGCCGCTCCCAGCACACCAAAACGAGCTATTCGCCGGCGATAGGCGCGCAATGCTCTCTGACGTTCGCGCAACTGCTTCGTGCCATACCGATCTTCCACCACGCGCAAGGTTGCGACGCACGCGGCGATGGTGGACATCGATCGTTTCAGCAGACTGACGAACGCCAGTGCATCGGTCAGACCCTTTCGATCACGTGACCGTTGCAGCCGGGGCGCCACGAACGCCGACAGGGCCTTATGAAAATCCCCCACTGCCGCGGCGTCGGTCACATCCACCCGCACCGGGATTACAATCCGTTCCCGGAACAGCGGCGCGCCTGACGGCGTGCGAATGTGCGATTTCATCCGGCGCACGACATGCCGCCGATAGGCGGTTCCCACCAGCCGGCCAGCGCCGTCCACCAGGCTGGGGTCGAGCAATGCCATCAGTGAGGCAAAATTCGGATCATACCCGTCATGCGGAGTAGCTGTTAGAAGCAGTAACCCATCGGTCTTGGCCGCCAGCACTTCGGCAAGCCGTCGACGCTGATTTTCCTCGCCGATGCAATGATGCGCCTCATCGATGATGACCAGATCCCAGGCGACACGTTCCAGCTCCGTCAGCACGCGATCCTGCTTGGCGTAGTCTATCGAGGTCAGACATAGCGCGGTCGCATCGAACGGGTTACCCCCGAGTTCAAGACCCCTCCGAGCACTCCGGAGTTCGGTACTGTCGGCGATGGAGGTGAAGCGAAGGCCGAAGCGGACGCGCATCTCCTGCTCCCACTGGCGCAACAGCGGACCAGGCGGACAAACGATCAGCATCCGATGCGCCCGGCGCTGCACCAGCAGCTCGGCTGCGATCAGGCCGGCCTGGATGGTCTTTCCCAAGCCAACGCCGTCGGCGAGCAGCAGTCTCGGGCGCACCATGTCGAGCGCCCGCAGCAGGGGCACCCGCTGGTAGGCCTCGATCGCGACGCGGCCCGGCGGGACCGGAGCGCCCGGTATCTGTTCGAGCAGCCGGGCGATGTGATAGCGACGCCAGGCCTCGAATGAGCCGGCCTCGTCAGCCCGCGGTTCGGTGCGCAGAACCGAAAGGGGTTCGGCGGGAAACAGCACGTCCCATTCCAGGCCGGCCAGATCGCCCCCGGAGCACGCCAGCCGCACACGCTGCTGGGCGCCGAGACCTTCCACCTCGGTCACATCCCATTCCAGACCGCGGGCGGCGACCTTGATCCCGACCGATACTTCCATGCAGGCTTCCCAGCGAAAACCCGGACACGGAACCACGGCAATAGTTGCCAAACTCTTAACACGGGGGGGAGAATGCAGATGATCGCGTGCAAAGACCGGTTCGTCGGCAAAGTGGCGGTGGTAACCGGTGCCGCTTCGGGTATCGGACTGGCCATCACGAGACGCCTGCTCGCCGAAGGTGCGAACGTCGTCGGGTCCGATTTGAACCCAGCCGGTGACCTAGGCGACGCGTTCGTGGGGATCGCGGGCGACGTCACCAAGGAGTCCTCGGCCGAGGAACTTGTTGCGACCGCGGTAGACCGATTCGGAGGGGTCCACGCTGCGTTCAACGTCGCCGGCGGCTCTCGCGGCGGCTACATCGTCGATCTGCCAGAGGCCGATTGGGACTTCACCGTCGATCTATGCCTCAAGGGTGTGTTTCTCAGCATGAAGCACCAGGCGCGGCAGATGATGCGCCAGGGCAGCGGCGCCATCGTCAACATCGCCTCGCTGAACGCCCACGTGCCGATGCATGCCGGGTCGGCCTATGTCGCCGCCAAAGCAGGCGTCGAGATGCTCTCGCGCAACGGCGCACTGGAATACGCGGAATTCGGTCTACGGGTGAACGCGATATTACCAGGGCTGGTACAGACCAATCTGACGCGGCCGCATTTCGACAATCCCGCCGCCCTCGCCGCCTTCGAACAGCGCATCCCGATGGGCCGCCCGGCACAACCGGAGGAAATCGCCGCGCCCGCGATATACCTCGCCAGCGACGACGCGAGCTACGTCAACGGTGCCAGCCTGCTGGTCGACGGCGCCTGGGCCGTCAGCGGCTATCCGGACATGAGACCCTTCCGCGGCCCCATCGGTTGGAACCAGAGGACAAAGTCATGACTATCCGCATCCGCCGCGACCAAGACGGCGCCGTAGTCACCGTTTCCATCGACAACACCGCACGTCTGAACTGCCTGGGCCAGGCGCAGATCACGGCGTTCATCGAGGCAGTGACCACACTGGCGGACGACCCGGATCTTCGCGTGCTAATTATCACCGGTGAGGGTGATCGCGCCTTCATCGGCGGCGCCAACCTGCACGAGCTTGGCGCGCTTGACCCACCCAAGGCCAGAGACTTTCTCATTCTGATCCATCGCATGTGCAAGGTGCTCCGCGACCTGCCGGTGCCGGTGATCGCCAGGGTCAACGGCTTTTGCCTCGGCGCGGGCCTCGAGGTTATGGCCGCGTGCGACATGCACATCGCCAGCGACAACGCGGTCTTCGGTATGCCGGAGGTCAAGATCGGCCTGCCCTCCGTCGTGGAGGCCGCTCTGCTGCCGCAATTGATCGGGTGGGGGCGGACGAAGCTACTGCTCTACACTGGCGACAACATCGACGTCCGCACCGCCCTTGAGTGGGGGCTAGTCGAGAAAGTCGTTCCTGCCGCTGACCTCGACGCCGCGCTCGGCCAATGGGTGACATCCATCGTCGAATCCGGTCCCAAAGCGATCCGGCTGCAGAAGGAACTGATCCGGGAGTGGGAAGCGATGCCGGTCAACGACGCGATCGAAGCCGGCATACGCTGTATATCGCGCGCCTATCAGACCGATGAACCGACCCGGATGGTCTCCGAGGCGATCCAGCGGCTGAAAGCGCGCCGGACTCAGTGAATCTCGCCCGACTTCCGTAGGGCTTCCCGCAGCTTCGCCGGGGTGAAGTCTGGCGCCCGGCAGACCTCCAGAATCACCGCCTCCCGGCGCGAGACCAGGTCGATCGCGGCGGGCAGTTTCCGCACCGCATCGGCGGGGATCACCACCGCGCCATGGAAGTCGGCGTGGATCACATCGTCATGCGCCGCCTGCATGCCGAAAACGTTCACCGGCCTGCCGAAATCCACCATATGCACGTGCGCGTGGCTCGGCCCGATCCGTCCGCCGATCATCTGATACCCTGGTGCCCACATGTCCAGATCGCGAAAAGACCCGTTGGTGACGCAGCCGATCGACCCGAGCGCCTTGTGGATCGTGGATTGAACCTCGCCCCAATAGGCGCCGTATCCGACGCGGCCGTCGATGTCCTGCAGCACTGCGATGGTCGGAAAATCCACCCGAGCGACGTAATCGTACCAGTCCGCCCGGTCGCTGACCTTCGACCGCGGCGGCTCCGTGGAGCGGATCATTCCCACCCTCGCCACGCCCACGATCGGCTTGGCCTTCGGGTCGATGCAGACCATCGGTTCCACCGTGAAGCCGATGGCGCGGCGCTCCGGCACCACGATCTCCAGCCCGTTGCAGATGGTTGGGGTGTCCCACTGCGCCAGCACGTCCAGGTCAGACTGGGTGAAGGGGCGTTCGGCCATGATCGGTTTCCTCTCTTGATGACCACTCAGCGAGCATATTCGCTCCCGCAGCCCTGTCAGGGCAAGGTGGCGTCATGTCACCCATCGCCATCGATTGCAAACCATCCGCCGCCCGCTCAGCACGGACATGCCGGTGCCCGCTTTATCGAGCGGAGTCAGTTTGCGTCCGCGGCGAAAAATAGCGCATCTAGACCGATCAGCCACCCTGGAGGCGGATCCGAATGGCCCTGACACGCACGCGCATCCTCGTCACTGGCGGCGCCGGATTTCTTGGTTCTCACCTGTGCGAGCGACTGCTGGCGCACGGCCACGACGTCCTTTGCGTCGATAACTATTTCACCGGCCGCAAAGACAACATTGCCCACCTGGTGGCCAATCCGCATTTCGAGGCGATGCGACACGACGTAACATTTCCGCTGTATGTAGAGGTTGACCAGATCTACAACCTGGCCTGCCCGGCGTCGCCGGTGCACTACCAGTTCGATCCGGTGCAGACCACCAAGACCAGCGTCATCGGCGCCATCAACATGCTTGGCCTTGCCAAGCGAATCGGCGCCAAAATCCTCCAGGCTTCAACCAGCGAGGTCTACGGCGATCCCACGGTGCATCCGCAAACGGAGGCCTACCGCGGCAACGTCAATCCACTGGGTCCCCGGGCCTGCTACGATGAGGGTAAACGCTGCGCCGAGACGTTGTTCTTCGACTATCACCGTCAGCATCGTGTTGGGATCAAGGTGGCTCGGATCTTCAACACCTACGGCCCCCGCATGCATCCGAACGACGGACGGGTGGTATCGAACTTCATCCTCCAGGCGCTGCAGAACGAAGACATCACGCTCTACGGCGACGGCAACCAGACACGCGCATTCTGCTTCGTCGACGATTTGGTCGAAGGCTTCGTCCGCCTGATGGCGACCGGCCCCGACATCACCGGTCCAATCAACATCGGCAATCCGCACGAAATCCCGGTGCGCGAACTTGCGGAACGTATAATCCATATCACCGGAGCATCGTCTCGCATTGTCCACCGCCCACTGCCGGAAGACGATCCACTCCAGCGCTGCCCGGACATCACAATGGCGCAAAATTTGCTCGGTTGGCAGCCAACCGTCGAGCTGGATGCCGGCTTGGCCAAGACGGTGGACTACTTCAAGCAGATGCTCGGGGAATCGAAAGGCAGATAGCACTGCCCGACCCATCCCGGCCGAAAAATCATTCAGCGGCAGCCGGTAGAACTTGGCCGCCCGGAACCTCGTCCAAGTGACACGCCGAGAGATGCCCATCGCTCACCGGCCGCAACACCGGTTCCTCCGATCGGCAGCGGTCGAAAACGAACGGGCAGCGCGTGTGAAAGCGGCAACCCGAAGGCGGGTTGATCGGGCTCGGAACATCGCCCTTCAGAATAATCCGCTGCCGCCGCGCTAGCGGGTCGGTCACCGGCACGGCGGACAGCAGCGCCTTGGTATAGGGATGGTGCGACTCAGCGAACAGCGACCGGCGGTCCGCGAGTTCCACGATCTTGCCCAGATACATGACCGCGACGCGATGGGTCAGGTGCTCCACCGTCGCCAGATCATGACTGATGAACAGCAACGCCAGTCCGAGCTCGTCCTGCAAATCGACAAGAAGATTGATGATCTGTGCCTTGACCGAAACATCCAAGGCCGACACTGCCTCATCGCAAATGATCAGATCCGCGCCAGGTGCCAGCGCCCGAGCGATGCCGATCCGCTGGCGCTGGCCACCAGAGAATTCGTGCGGGAACCGGTTGACGGCGTCCCGCGGCAGGCGAACCTTGTCCATCAGCGCCGCGACCTTCTCGGTCAGGTCCTTGCGGCCGTGCGCCATACCAAAGTTGATGAGTGGCTCAGCCAGAATGTCGCGCACCTTCATCCGCGGGTTGAGGCTGCTGAACGGGTCCTGGAACACCACCTGCACCCGTTGCCGCATCATACGCAGCTTGCGCGCCGGCATGTTGTCGATGCGCTCGCCGTCCAGATAGACTTCACCGTCGGTGAGCTTGAACAGCCGCAGGATCGCCTTGCCAACGGTCGATTTGCCGCAGCCGGATTCGCCGACGAGCGATAGTGTCTCGCCTCGGTTGATAGAAAACGTTACCCCGTCGACCGCATAGACCTTCGCGGTCACCCGCCCAAGCAGCCCACCGCGGATCGGAAAATGCTTCTTGAGGACGTTCACTTCAAGCAACGGACGAGCGGTGGTCATACCGCCACCTTATCCCCGGCGTAGTGACAGGCGACGCTATGCTCCGCCGCTTTCAGCTCGATCGCCGGCGCAACGCTGCGGCACAGGTCCGTCACCATTGGGCATCGCCCGGCGAACGCACAGCCCACGATCGGCTTGCGCAAACTCGGCACCAGCCCGGCGATCTCAGCCAGCTTGGTGCGTCCGCCCTCGTCCAGCGAGGAGCCTAATTTCGGCACTGCGCCAAGCAAGCCGCGAGTGTAAGGGTGAAGCGGGCGAGCGAAGATTTCGATGACCGGGGCTTCCTCTACCTTCCGCCCCGCGTACATAACCACCACACGCTGCGCCATTTCCGCGACCACGCCCAGATCGTGAGTGATCAGCATGATCGCCGATCCCAGACGCGTCTTCAGATCGCGCATCAGGTCGAGGATCTGCGCCTGAATGGTCACGTCCAGCGCTGTCGTCGGCTCATCGGCGATCAGCAGCCTGGGATTGCAGGCCAGCGCCATGGCGATCATCACCCGCTGCCGCATGCCTCCCGATAACTGGTGCGGGTATTCGCGGACGCGCCGCCCAGGAGCCGGAATCCCGACCAGCGTCAGCATCTCGACCGCCTTCGCCTCGGCATCGCGCGCGTTCATGCCCTGGTGCAGCCTCACCGTTTCGCCGATCTGCTTGCCAACGGTCAGCACCGGATTGAGGCTGGTCATCGGTTCCTGGAAGATCATGGAGATCGCGTTGCCGCGAATTCCCGCATCTCCTGCTCGGTGACCGTCAGCAGGTCACGGCCCTCGAACCGGATGCTGCCGGCGATTTTGCCGGGCGGCTCCGGGATCAGCCGCAGAATCGACATCGAAGTAACGGATTTCCCGCAGCCGGATTCACCAACGATCCCCAACGTCTCGCCGGCATCGATATGGAACGAGAGCCCTTCAACCGCTCGGACAACTCCATCCGGCGTGCCGAAATGAGTTTGCAGATTTTCGACTTCCAGCAGCGGTCGTCCGCCCGGCGGACTGGGCAGTGGCGCCATCGATTACAGCCGCTTCGCCAGCCGGGGATCGAGCGCGTCTCGCAGCCCGTCACCCAGCAGGTTCACCGCCAGCACTGTGATGGAGAGGAAGATCGCCGGGAAAAACACGATGTACGGCTTCACCTGCCACAGCGCACGTCCCTCGGCCATGATGTTGCCCCAGCTCGGGATGATCGGCGGCGTGCCGGCGCCAATGAAGGACAGGGTCGCCTCGGTGATCATCGCCGAGGCGCAGATGAACGTTGCCTGCACCATCAGCGGCGCAAGCGTGTTGGGCAGGATGTGCTTCCAGATGATGACCGGCACTCGCGTGCCCGAGGCGACCGCCGCTTCAACATAGGGTTGTTCGCGCAATGACAGCACGACGCCGCGCACCAGGCGGGATACTCGGGGAAATTCGGCGATGCTGATTGCGATGATGACGTTCTGCACCGAGGCGCGGGTCAGCGCCATCAGCGCGATCGCCAGCAGGATCGGGGGGATCGACATCAGGCCGTCCATCACCCGCATCACCACGGCATCCAGAAGCCGGATGAAGCCGGCGAGCAGGCCGATGAACGTGCCAATGACCGAGGCGAAAAACGCGACCGCGAACCCGACCAGCAGCGACACCCGCGAGCCGTACATGACGCGCGAATAGACGTCGCGGCCGAGCATGTCGGTGCCGAACCAGTAAAGCGCGGAGGGCTCCCGGGTGCGCCGCGCGGGTGCGAGCGCGGTGGGGTCCTTGGTGCCCAGATACGGCGCGAAAATGGCGATGAAGATCATCAACCCGATCAATAAGCCGCCGACGAAGATGGTCGGATGCCGGTAGATGAAGCCGGCGATCCGGCCACGCTCCTTCGGCACGGGAAGGATTCCGGGCAGGTCCGGGGCGGCTGCGTGAGTTGTGGCGCTCAATAGCGGATCCTTGGGTCAAACACCGTGTAGAGAAGGTCAACCCCGAGATTGACCAGCACGTAGACGAAGCTGAACAGCAGCACGACGCCCTGGATCACCGGATAGTCGCGCCGCAGGATGGCATCAACAGTCAG
This sequence comes from uncultured Alphaproteobacteria bacterium, assembly GCA_963772355.1. GTDB lineage: Bacteria > Pseudomonadota > Alphaproteobacteria > Acetobacterales > Acetobacteraceae > Rhodopila. The sequence goes on from CAVYXX010000108.1 coordinate 76,325, forward strand.
GCGTCCCAGGCCCGGAATGGCGAACACGCTCTCGGTCACCACGGCGCCGCCGATCAGCGCCGCGAAGCCGATGCCGACGATCGTGACGATCGGCACCGCGGCGTTCTTCAGTGCGTGGACGAATAGCATGCCGCGCTGTCCCACGCCCTTCGCCTTGGCCGTTCGCACGTAATCCTGCGATAGCACATCCAGCATCGTGGCGCGGGTGATGCGCGCGATCAGCGCCATGTAGATCAGTCCCAGCGCCACCGACGGCAGGATCAGGTTGCGCAGGAACGGCCTCAGACCCTGCTCGATGGAGGTGAATCCCTGCACCGGCAACCAATCCAGTCGCAGCGCGAACACGTAGGCCAGCACATACCCGACGACGAACACCGGCGTGGAAAAACCCAGCACCGCCATCATCATCACCGTTCGGTCGATCCAGGTGCCGTGCTTCCACGCCGCGATCACCCCCATCGGAATGGCCAGGGCGAGCGAGAGGATCAGGGTCAGGGTCATCAGTGACAGCGTCGGCTCGATACGCTGCGCGATCATGTGGGTGACCGGCAGGTTGGTGAAGATCGAGGTCCCCAGATCGCCCTGCAAGCACATGCCAGAACCAGTCGCCGAAGCGGACCAGAAACGGACGGTCGAGGCCAAGCGAGGCGCGGATGCGCTCCACGTCGGCGGGCGTGGCCTGATCGCCGGCGATGATCGCGGCCGGGATCGCCCGGCGCGATATACAGCAGGCTGAACACAAACAGACGCCACCATCAGCACGACGGGAATCGTGGCCAGCGATCCGCCGGTCGCGACGAGCATCAGGACGAGCGAGTGAGCAAGGCCAGGGCTCCGCCCGTGCGACCCTGCAAAAGGGCCGTCGGGCCCTTTGATCCCATTAATGGTGTGGGTGGGGAGGAGGGGGCGACGGCTTCGGTTGCCACCACTGAGTTGCCCCCTCCTCCCCAACCCCACCAAAGTAATGGTTCCAAGGGGCTACGGCCCTTGGCGGGGTCAGGGGCGAGAGCCCCCGACCTTCCTCACCGCCGCTCACGCCTTGGTCACGTCCCAGAACACCGGGAAGGGCGCCTTGACGACGCCGGAGACATTCTTCCGCCAGGCCTGATAGCCCTTGAAGAATCCCGTCGGCATGTAGACCACGTAGTCCATCGCCGCCTTGTTGAGTTCAGCGATCGCCGCCTTCTCCGCCGCGAGGTCGGCGCGGCGTACCAGGCGGCGATCTTCTCCTGGACCAGCTCGGATTTCGGCCAGCCGAACCAGGCGGTGTCACCGCTGCAGTCGAGCGCAATATAGGGCGCCGGGTTCACGCAGTCGGCGCCGGCGTGCCAGGTGTGGAAGATGTTCCAGCCGCCTTTGTCCGGCGGCTCCTTGCTGGCGCGCCGCTGCCCGACGGTGCCCCAGTCCAGCGCCTGATACTGCACGTTCATCCCGATCCGCTTCAGCAGGTCGGCGGTCACGTCGCCTTGCGCTTTGGTGATCGCCACGTCGGTCGCGACCAGCAGAATGACGGGCTCGTTCTTATAGCCGGCCTCGGCTAGCAAGCTTTCTTCGCCAGGTCGTAGTCGCGCTTGCCCTTCAGCGGCTCACCGCCGTCTTCGGTGTAGAGCGGCGTGTCCGGCGTGAAGAAGCCCGGCAGCGTCTTCCACAGCGTTTCGTCGTCGCCGACGACGGCGCCCATGTAGTCTTCCTGGCTGAGCGCGATCTGCACCGCCGCTGCGCGCGCGCACGTCGTTGAACGGCGGATACAGGTGGTTGATCCGGAACGAGCCGATATTGCCCAGCGGATCGGCGATATCCACCGCCACGTCGGGGTTCTTTTTCAGCAGCGGGATCAGGTCGGACGAGCGGCGTCTCCCGCCAGTCGACCTCGCCGTTCTGCAGCGCGGCCGCGGCGGTGGCGGCGTCGGGGACGATCTGCCACTCGATCCGGTCGAAATGGATCCGCTTGCCGCCCGACAGCCAGATCGGCCTTCTCCTCGCGCGGCGTATAGCCGTCGAATCGCTCGAACACTGCTCTGGCGCCGGGCACCCACTCGTCCTTCTTGAAGCGCATCGGGCCGGAGCCGACGTATTCGGTGATCTGCTTGATACGGGATCGGTCGCGGCGATGCGTTCCGGCATGATGAACAGGCAGGGCGTGCTGCTCTTGCCCAGAGCGAACAGCATCTTTCGAGTAGGGCTGGTTGAGGCGGAAGCGGAAGGTGCGGTCGTCCACCGCCTCCAGCGCGTCGAGTCCGCTTCTTGATCGGCCCGCCCATCGGCGCATCGCGCACCATCCAGCGGTTGATGCTGGCGACGACATCCTTGGCCAGCACCGGCTCGCCGTCGTGGAATTTCAGGCCGGGCCGCAGCTTGAACGTCCAGGTCTTGAAGTCGCTGCTGGCCTCGTAGCGCTTCGACCATCTGTGGCTGCGGCTGCAGGTGATCGTCCACGCCCATACAGCATGTCCCAGATCAGCAGCGAGCCGTTGCGCACGACGTATTGCGTGGTCCAGATCGGATCGAGGTTGGCGAGGTTCGCCTGCGGCACGAAGCGCAGAACCTTGCTGTCCGCTGCCAGAGACAGCCGAGGAGCCGCCAACGCACTTGCCACTACGGCTGTAGTCTTCAGGAAGCCCCGGCGATTGACCCCATTTGCCATTTTAGCCATCCCTGCTGCTTGGCGGTCGCGTACTTCGCAGCCTGCCTCACCATGGAGTGGAACGCCATAGAGGGTGTAGTTTATATTTCCCGTGACAACACTGCGGTCAAAGACAGGCCGTGTGACACTACTCGACCGTCTGTATGACCTCGAAGCCCTCGAACTCCGGGTGACCCAGATACAACGGCTTGTTGCCGCCGGCACTACGATGCGCCTGGCGGAACGCCTCGGATGTTGTCCAGGCCTCGAACGCCTCTTTGTCACGCCACATGGTGTGGGAGGAATACAGCACATGATCCTCCCGCGTTGGTCCACGCAGCAGATGGAACGACCCGAAACCCGGAACGCCGCGCAGATGAGTGTCGCGAGAGGTCCAAACCTCCTCGAAGGCCGCCTCGGCGCCGAGTAGAACCTTGAAGCAATTCATGGCGATGAACATCATGGGGCTCCTGCGTCGGATAAAGTGAAAGCGCGGTCCGCGTATCGCGACGGGAAGCCAGCGTCAAACAAACCTTGTCCCCGATCATGACGCAGCTTCCACAGCGATCACCCTGTCGAGGAGTTGATCGATCTGCTCCGGGTCCCGCCACAACAGGCGGACCCCCACAACTGTGACCTCAGACCGGACGTCAGGCGGCAAGCGCACGGCGTCCTTCGGTGTCGTAACCAGGATCGCCTGCCGGTCGTGGGCCTCACGCAACAATTCGCTTAATTCACGCGCGGTATAGGCATGATGGTCAGGGAACGGCCGAGCCGCGACCAGGGTGGCGCCGGCATCGCGTAACGGCGCGAAGAACTTCTCAGGCATAGCAATCCCGGCAAATGCAACCACGGCCCTTCCGGAGAGCACTGCGATCGATTTGTCCTGAACCAGATCTGCTCGGAACACCGGCAGATCGCGCGGCAAACGCAGGGTGGCTTGCGTCGCGTCCGGCCCGATCAGCACCGCCGCCTGACACCGGGAAGCAGCGGCTTCGACCGGCTCACGCAGCGGGCCGGCTGGCAGCACGCGGCCGTTGCCGAACCCGGTGCGCCCGTCAATCACCAAGAGCGAGGCGGTTTTCTCCAGCGTGGGATTTTGCAGACCGTCATCCATGAGCAGGATCCGCGCCCCGTCCCGAACCGCCGCCTTCGCGCTAGCGGACCGGTCAGCGCCGATCCAAGTCGGCGCCACTAGCGCCAGCAACAGTGCCTCGTCCCCAACCAAAGTGGCCGGATCGCCCGGCTCTACCCGGCGCACCCCCCGCGCCAAGCCGCCATAGCCGCGCAGCAAGCAATGGACGCCTCGGCCGGACAGTCGATGCGCAAGCTCCAGGACCAAGGTCGTCTTGCCCGCTCCACCCACACTGGCGTTGCCACAGCACATTACCGGCACCGGCGCCCGCCATCCCCGCCGCGCCACGCGCCGTGCCGTCAGCGCGGACCCAATAACCGACAGCGGCGACAGCGCCTTGGCCAGCACCCCGTCATGTAGCCAGAACCCCGGCGCCGCCGGCATCGTCACGCCCCAGGCAGCAGGGACAGCAGCGCCTCCGCCGAACGCGCGGGAAGGTCCGAGTAGCGACGGACAGACTCTGCCGCATGCTCGCCCAGACGCCGCCGCTGCTGGGCATTGTCGAGCATCGTGGACACAAACCGAGCCAGCGCAGCCGCGTCCGCCACATCCACCAAGCCGCCGGCATCGCGTAACAACGCCACGTGGTCGATAAAATTGCCGGTATACGGCCCGACGGCGATGCAGCAGCCAAGACGGGCCGGCTCAAGCGGGTTCTGGCCGCCGCCGGACCGGATCAAACTCCGTCCCACGAAGGCAATCGGCGCGAGGCGATACCACAGACCCAGTTCACCCATCGTGTCGGCGATCCATACACCGGCACCCTGTGGCGGATCCTGCCCAGCCGCCCGCCGAGGTGCGCCCAGCTCCGCCGCCAAAGCCGGCCCACGGTCGGGGTGCCGCGGGGCAATGATGGTCAGCAAGCCAGGATGAGTTTCTGCCACAGTGCGATGGACATGCTCGACCAGGGTTTCCTCCCCTGGATGAGTGCTCGCTGCTAGCCAGACCGGGCGGTCGCCCACAATGCCTTTCAGACGATCCAGTTCCACCGCATCCACCGGCAGCGGCGGGGCGGCAAACTTCAGATCCCCAGGGCTGTCGACGCGGGTCGCACCCAGCGCACGCAGACGTTCTGCGTCCTGATCTCCACGCGCCTGAACAAGGGAAAAGCAGTTCAGGACGCGGCATGCGAACCCGGGCGCCTGGCGCCAACGGACGAAGCTGCGGTCCGACATGCGGGCATTGAGCAACATCAGTTTGATGCCCCTCGAGTGGCAGGCGGCAAGCTGATTGGGCCACAACTCGCTTTCCACGAAGCAGCCGGCATCGGGCTGCCAGTGCGATAGGAACCGCCCAACCCAGGACGGCACGTCCAGCGGCGCGAAACGGTGCAGCACGTGGCTGCTAAGCCCGTGCTCCGGGATGCGCTGGTCCAGCAGTGCCTGGGAGGTCGCGGTTCCGGTCGTCAGCAGCACCTTCGCCCGGTGACGCAATGCGTCCAGGACCGGGAGGATCGACGTCGTCTCTCCCACACTGGCCGCATGCATCCATAACAGACGACCTGATGGCCGAGGTGTTGGATCGATACCGAAGCGCTCCGGCAGCCGCTCGGCGATTTCGCGGCCGGACCTGACGCGGCGGTGTAGATTCGCGCGGAGCGCCGGAGCCAGCAACGTGGTCGCGACGGTCCAGCCGGTCGCCATGAAGCCGGTCACGCCCGACACAACAGGTCTGCTCGCGCGGCCGCTTGGTTCAGCGCCTCGGCGATCGCCGGAAGGGCATTCTTCCAGTCATGCCGAGGCACACGGATCGCCGGGCCACATACCATGACGCCGCGGCCGAACGGCAGTGGCACCGGCATCCTGTCCCAGGTCTCGAGTTGGACACGCCGGGTAGTCCGTGCCGCGAGGGGCACCACCGGCACACCCGACAGTGCGGCCAATTGTGCAACGCCAAAAGCGGCCTGACGCGGTGGCCCTTTTGGGCCGTCTGGCGTTATACCAATCAGTTCTCCCTTCCTGAGCACGGCCAGTAAATTCCGCATGCCGGTCGCCCCGCCTCGTGTGGAAGAGCCCAAAATCGGCAAGATACCAAAGCGCCGCACCACCGCTCCGATGAACTGCCCATCGCGATGCTGGCTGACCAGCGTGTGGATCGGGGTAGCGCGATAAAACGGCAGCCTGCGGGCGATCAGCGACAAGGCCGGCATCAGCGGCAGGAACTCGTGCCAGAACGCGAACACCGCCGGCGCGCCGGCCCCGTGCGGGCGAAAGTGCTCCTGCCCGTCCAGCGTCCACCGTGTGGTGCGGAGCGCAAGGACCAGATAGAAGCTCAACAGGCTCGCGAGCATGGCCTGAGCTTGAGGTGTGCGAAGCAAAGCCTTCATTGCGCCGCCGGGTAGCACGCGGCCCAATGTTGCGGAAGTGTTGACCTGGTCGGCGCGTGGCCGCCGCCTGTCTAATTCAGCGTTCTGTCCCGACACAGGCCTTTGCCGAGGATGGGGCCAGTCCGGGTCGAACCCTCTGGACCGCTGCGAACGGTATCTCTCCGTTCTCCGTTTTAGGACTTTTCCTATCGCAACAGTTGCATAGCGAAAGTTTTTTCCCTCTATAGCTGTCACCAGCGGCCGATCTCACGCCGAAGGAGAAGGTAGCGGTGCCAGACCACAATTCGCCGACCGTGGAACCGGGTCAAATTCTGCCCCTGTTTCTTGACGCCGTGCGGGATTATGCGCTGCTGATGCTCGACCCGGTCGGCAATGTCACCTCCTGGAATCAGGGGGCGCAGCTGATCAAAGGCTACGCCGCCGAGGAGACCATCGGCCGGTCGTTCTCGTGCTTCTATCTACCAGAGGACGTCGCCGCCCGGAAGCCCGGGTCCGAACTTGAACGTGCCGCCCTCGCTGGCCGTTTCGAGGACACCGGCTATCGTGTCCGCAAGGACGGCTCACGCTTCCTCGCCAACGTGGTCATCACCGCGATCCGGGGCCCGGGTGGGGAGCTTCTCGGCTATGGCAAAATCACCCGCGATACCGCCAAAGCCCCTCCGATAGGCGCTGGCGACGTTTGGACGTGGGCCGCGATTGACGCAGACACAAGTTGGTTCCGTCTTGGGCGATCGGTGATCGAAGCGGGGAAACTGCCAAGGCATTCATTTCCGATCTGGCCAAGCGCCTCGCGACGCGAATTCAACTGACAAGCGACGTCCTGAAAAGCTACTTGCAAGCCGTTGAAGGCGCATTCGACGGCGACATTGACTATGGGATGTTAGTCAAGACCTATGGCGAAGCTCCTGAACCGGCTGGCCGCTATAGTCCTGGCGTTTGCACTGGCGCCGAAAAAGGAAGCCATTACGGGCAACCCCGATCCGTGCCACATCAGCACGTCCTACGTCGAAAGACAGAACTTGACGATGCGGATGCACATGCGTCGCTTCACTCGGCTGACAAACGGCTTCTCAAAGAAGATTGAGAATCATGCTCATATGGTCGCGCTGCACTTCATGGCCTACAACTTCGTCCGCGTTCACGGATCGCTGCGTTGCTCTCCAGCGATGGCCGCAGGAGTCTCCCAACGGCTTTGGGATATCGGTGATATCGTGACCGTGGTTGAGGATTGGGAGGTGCGACGGGACAGAATCGCGGAATGAGTCTATGGCGCCACTTTTCCGACGTACGATAGGAGGTCGTTATGCCGAGGCCACCCAAAGAGCTAACTATAACTCTGGAGTCGACCGAGCTATCCATATTGAACGGTCCATGGGCCGGAGGAGGAGGATTTCAGGGGCTAGCTCCAAAGCTGCAAGCGAAGACAAAAACGACAGGTGAGCTTAGCCTTACGGATGAGGAGATCGGCGTCATAGTGCGACACATGAGTTACGAACAAAGCGGCTTTCGAGACCGCCTTCGGAAAGTCTTTCTACGCTCCTTTGTCCACTTAATGCAGCGGAAGTGATAGCCTCTCAAATACCGTGACGACCCTGAACCGATGATTAGTTGACTTAACCATCCCAATAACTCCCCCTATGGCGAATACATCTTTCCGATACATTGGAAGCACCTGATCCAACCATACGATATGCGCACCTGCTGGCGCTCTCTGTAGAGCTCGCATAACCGTGTTTCGCTTAACCATGGTTGTCTGGTAACGTTCTGCATCTTCAATGCTATAGGGGGGGTCAGCTAGGATCAAATCGTACAATTCTAGCGGCACGCGCTGTAATGTTTGCGCATCATCCACGTAGGTCGGGTTGAGGGATGGATTTATGTCCACAGTATCGCCTGGGAGTGCAGTTAGATCGACCTTCCCACTGAATAGATGAAGCACTCGCCGTTTGTCGGGGAATAGCGCACGGATTCGTCGTAGGTAGCCGGCCGGATATCCGCCATCGTACCCGGTTTTGACGCGGTAATCGTTTCCCATGATCCAGGTACCGACAATGCGGCCATCTTCGGAAATGAATAAGCTGCGTGGAAAGTGAGTCTCCCGGACATAGTTATCAATCCGTTGTTCCAGATGCACGGCAATGCCCCCTTCTTTTCGAGAAGCACGTTGCCTGATGTTGCTAGTCTTTGTACAGAACGACTTTGCAACGTACTTTGACGATCTGCTATGCGTCTGGTACATAGCTACTATCGCCGGAGCAAGGAGGTAGCAGATGCCCGCTGAAATGCTCTTCGTGGTGAATTGAGACACCGAGGGGTTCGGGCGCCAAGCGACGGTATTCACGAATTTAGAGGACGCCACGAACTGCTATGAAGAGGCTGCATACATAGTTCGTAATGCGCCCGGTGAAGGCGCGACAGACGACCCAACCATCGTCACCACCGCCGCACTCTTTGTGGCATATACTCTCGATCCGGATTTAGCAAAGGCCATGGCTGCCGATGGACGAGCTTTGTTGATGGAATCAGAAGAATGGCAGGAATAGGATTTCTGTCCATCCACAATTCGAAACTGAGACACTACCCGCAGTCACTACGAGGTGTTCCCGGAGCTTCTTGAACGATGGAAGGAAATCCATCGACGCTGCCTGGCCGGCACCATTATGCGATCCGACGAGGACGCTGTCCCTCGCCCGAATGGCGAGATCGCGTGGCTACGCTGGGAGATGCGACCATGGCATGACGCGCTCGGCGAGATCGGCGGCATCATAATGTTCACTGAAATCATCACCAATCGAAAGCACTCCGAACAAATTCTCGCGGAGACCGAACGACAATTGCGCCAGGCGCAGAAAATGGAAGCCATCGGCAATCTGAGCGGTGGATTAGCGCATGATTTCAACAACATGCTCGGCATTATCATTGGCAATCTCGATCTCGTCGGGCCACTGCTCAGGGACAATGACGCCGCCGCCGAACTCGTGGAGGAGGCAATCGGCGCGGCTGTCAGCGGAGCGGAGTTGAACCGCCGGCTGCTCGCATTTGCCCGCAAGCAGTCATTGCGGCCCGAGCGCATCGCGGCGAACGCCCTGATCTCCGGCATTGTTCGGATGTTACGGCGGACGCTGGCGGAAAACGTCGACCTCGCCGACAATCTCTGGCCCATCGTCGCCGACGCGGCCCAGCTTGAGGCCTGCCTCATCAATCTTGCCGCCAACGCGCGGGACGCAATGCCGAGTGGCGGCCAGCTTTTGATCACCACGGTCAATCGGTGTCTGGACGCCGATTATGCCGCCTGGAATATCGAGGTCACGGCGGGCGACTATGCCGCGATCGAGGTGACCAATACCGGCACTGGTATGGCCCCAGATATCGTGCAGCACATCTTCGAGCCGTTCTTCACCACCAAAGAGCCGGGCAAGGGCACCGGTCTCGGTCTCAGCACGGTTTTCGGCTTCATCAAACAATCGGGTGGCCACATCAATGTCTACAGCGAGCCCAGCGTCGGCACAACGTTTCGGCCCTACCTGCCACGTGCGGCCTCCGAGACGGCGGAGGCTGCCCAACCGCAACCTACCCTACCGCTGCGCGGTGCCGGTGAGCGCGTCTTGGCGGTCGAGGATAATCCACGGCTGCTGCAGGTGGTGATGCGACAGTTGCGTCAATTAGGCTACCGACCGATCGAAGCGGACGGGCCAACGGCTGCGCGGGCAATCCTCGAACGCGAGCAAATCGATTTGCTGTTCACCGATGTTGTGATGCCCGGCCCTCTCGACGGGATCGTCCTGGCACGACAGGTGACCGAGCGTTGGCCAACGGTCAAAGTGTTGCTGACCTCTGGCTACGCGGGGAACAACCTCGGCGAGCAAGCCAACTCTCTCGGCGCCCCCATGCGCCTGCTCAGCAAACCCTATCGCGCGGAAGACCTAGCAAAAATGCTCCGTCAGATACTGCCCGGCTGACACGGCACTACAGCATGATCACGCTAAGCGGAACGTTCAAAGCGCGTGAATCATGCGATCAAACAAGAGGATGAAGAATTTCCCCGCCTGCACGGTCAGGCTGAAGCTGCTCTGGTCAAAGTTAAGGAGGCTAAATCGGTGAAGATCCTGGTTATCGACGACGACGCTGGCATGCGCCGTAAGCGTTGCGCAGCGCCCACATGGTTTTCCTGGGGTCGAGTATGGTTGATTCGCGCTATGGACACGGACGCGACCCCGGCCAGGACGGCGGCATCAACAGAGAGCGCACATACGACCAGTCGTAAGAGCGCTCCGACCCTTCGGGTGGATTTGATCCCACGCGGCGAACGCCGGCGCCGCTGGACAACCGAGCAGAAGCAGACGATCGCGGCTCAGAGCCTGGCTTCTGGGGCATCGCCCACGGACATTGCGCGGCTGCACGGCATCAGCACGGGTCAACTCTATACTTGGCGGCATGCCCTGAGGGCGGCGCAGCCTGATGCGGCGTTCGGACGCTTTGCCCGCGTTGAAGTGGCACCTCAGCCGGTGGCGCCCTTGGATATCCCGGCGCGGCCGCCGGGTCTGATCGAGATCGCCCTGTCCGACGGCACGACGGTTCGCGTCGACGCCGGGATCGATCCGCGTGCCTTGCGCCGTGTGCTGACGGCGCTGCGCGGATGATCGTTCTGCCATCGGGCGCGCGTGTCTGGCTGGCATGCGGCTACACCGACATGCGCAAAGGGATGGACGGACTGGCGATGCTGGCCCAGCAGGTGCTGCAAGAAAACCCGTTCAGCGGCGCCTTGTTCGCTTTTCGCGGCAAACGTGGCGGGCTGATTAAACTGCTTTGGTTTGACGGACAGGGTCTCTGCCTGTTCAGCAAACGGCTGGACAAAGGCCACTTCCAGTGGCCGGTCACCGACACCGGGCGGGTATCGCTGACGCCCGCCCAGCTATCGATGTTACTGGAAGGCATCGACTGGCGCATGCCCGCCCGCGTCCGCCGCCCGGAACTGGCGGGTTGACGGCGATGCTCACGCCAGATTCATTGGACCCGATTCGCAACGATGTTTCAGCCTGCGCGCGTGTTCGAAGCACCCGCAGACCTGCCCGAGGATCCCGCTACGCTGCAAGCGATCCTGCGCGCGGCGCTGGCCGAGATCGAGCGGCTGCAGTTTCAACTTGCTGGCCTGCAGCGCAATCGCTTCGGCCGCCGATCGGAGAAGCTGGCCGACGAGACGGTGCAGCAGGCGAGCGAGGATCTGGAACAGTCCGTGGCCGAGAAGATGGCCGGGCTGGAGGCGGCGACCAAGGCGAAGACCAGGCCATCCGCCGGCGAAGCCGCCGAAGCGCAATCGCGGCGCCTTGCCCGCCCATTTGCCGCGGGTCGAGGTCATTGTCGACGTCCAAGACAAAGCTTGCGCCTGCTGCGGCGGTTCGCTGCACCAGATCGGCGAAGACCAGGCTGAGATGCTGGATTACGTCCCCGCTCAGTTCCGGGTTCGGCTGATCCGCCGGCCGCGTTACGGCTGCCGCGCCTGCGAAAATGCTGTCGTTCAGGCCGCCGCACCCGACCGTCCAATCGACGGCGGCATGGCGACCGAGGCGCTGATAGCGCAGGTGCTGATCGGCAAGTACGGCGACCATCTTCCGCTGTATCGCCAGTCGCAGATCTTTGCCCGTCAGGGCATCGAGCTGGATCGTTCCACATTATGCAACTGGGTAGGTCGTGCCTGCTGGTGGCTCGCCCCGCTGCACGAGCTGATGCTGAGCACTGTTCTGTCGTCGCCCAAAGTGTTTGCTGACGACACGACATTGCCCGTGCTCGATCCCGGCAACGGCCGCACCAAGACCGGACGCCTCTGGTGCTATGCGGTCGACAACCGCCCCTGGCAGGGACCCGGTCACCCGGTTGCCGCTTATGCCTATAGCGAGGACCGCAAGGCGGAGCATCCGGCCAGCCATCTGAAAGGCTTCCGCGGACTGCTTCAGGTCGACGGCTATGCCGGGTTTGGCAGTCTGGTGAAGGCAGCGACGGATGGTGGGTTGCAACTGGCGTTCTGTTGGGCGCATACGCGGCGCAAGTTCTACGACATCCATGTCGCGACGAAGTCGCCGCTTGCCGAGCAAGCCCTGCGGCAGATCGCCGAGCTATATGCGATCGAAGCCGATATCCGCGGCCAGACCGCTGACGAGCGCCGCACCATCCGTCAGGAACGCAGCCGCCCCCTGGTCGAGGCGATGCAGGCCTGGCTGACAGAGACCTTGGACCGCATCTCCGGCCGCTCAGCCCTGGCCCAGGCCATCCGCTATGCGCGCAATCACTGGAGCGGATTGGTCCTGTTCCTGGATGACGGTCGCCTGGAGCTGGATACCAACACTGTCGAGCGGGCCATGCGCCCGGTTGCTCTTGGACGAAAAAACGCTTTGTTCGCCGGCGCCGATAGTGGAGGCGAACATTGGGCACTGGTCGCAACACTGATCCAGACGGCAAAGCTGAACAAACTCGATCCGCTGGCCTGGTTGACCGATGTCCTTGAACGCATCGTATCAGGACAAACCAAACGGAACGAATTGCACACGCTGCTGCCGTGGAACTGGAAGCCGGCGTGCATGCCGGCGACGATCAGTTCGGCTTAGCCGTCAAGCGCCCCGTGGTGCTGGCGCGACGCTTACCATGCGCCGAACAATCAGCCGCATCTTAAGTCAGGCTGGACACGAAGTGACCGAGGCGGCGGACGGACAGGAGGGCATAGAATTAGTCCGGACCAACCGCCCTGACTTCGTCGTCACCGACATCTTCATGCCGCACAAGGAGGGGTTCGAGACGATCCAAGAGTTACGCCCGGAGCACCCCTCGATTTTGATCCTGGCCGTTTCCGGTGGCGCGAACTCTCAACGTAGCCTCGGGCCCCGCCCCCAACTATCTCAATCTGGTACAAGGGCTTGGGGCCGACGGGACACTGGCGAAGCCGTTTCGTGCCAAGGATTTGTTGCTGGAGATCGACAAGCTGCTGCTAAAGCAGTCTTCACATCCGCCAGCGCCGTGACCATGACCACAGCGGCATCGCGCAACGCGTGATCGGAGTGGCTACACAAGCGCTCGACAAATTGCAGCCCTCTCCGTCCGATATTCGGTGGCGGTATCTTGACCGTGCTCGGTGTGAGGTGTTCGTCATCGACCACCAGGATTTGCAGGCCCAGCTCGTTATCCGTGGCATTGGCTCCGATCATCCGCGCTTCGGCCGAGAGATGATTGCCTTTGTCCCTTCCCTCTCCATGGAACGCACCATCTCCGGCTAACCGGATCGCCGAGGCCGTAAGCCAACGCCGATCGATCAGCGCGTCCGATCGAGTGGCAGCCAAGCCTAGGGGTTGTGGCCCTCTCCACCCGCATGGTGTAGCACCCGTGCTGCACCCGCGAAGCCCGCTCGTAGCATCAGCCCGTGTCAGGAGAGCTTGGATGCCGAAAGTCAGACCCGTAGCCGTCTTTGACTGCGCTGTTTTCGGCGCGACAGGCGATCTGACGCTGCGAAAATTGCTGCCGGCGCTGTACTACCGCTTCCACGACGGGCAAATGCCCCTGAACTCACGCGATCATCGGCGCCGCCCGATCCCAATTGTCCGACGACGACTACCGGCAACGCGCCGCCAAGACCCTTGCACAGCACCTGCCGAAAGCCGATCAGGATGCTGAAATCGATCAGCCAGTTCCTGGCGCAGCTCCACTATGTCTCGATCGACGCTGCAGCGCCCGATGCGGACTGGAGCCGCTTCGGCCCCGTACTGGACGACACCCGCGTCCGGGTCTTCTACCTCGCCACCTCGCCCGACCTCTACGGTCCGATCTGCCACGCGCTGGGTGCCAACAGCATGGTCACCGAACAGTCCCGCGTCGTGCTGGAAAAGCCGATAGGCCACGACGCCCCATCCGCCCACGCAATCATCGATGAGGTCGGAAAGATCTTTTCCGAGGCGCAAACTTTCCGCATCGACCACTACCTGGGCAAGGAGACGGTGCAGAACCTGATGGCGTTACGGTTCGCCAACACGATCTTCGAGCGCCTGTGGACCGCCGACGTGATCGACCACGTGCAGATCACCGTCGCCGAAACGGTCGGACTGGAAGGCCGCGGCGGCTATTACGACAAATCCGGTGCGCTGCGCGACATGCTGCAAAATCACATGATGCAGCTGCTCTGCCTGATCGCGATGGACCCGCCGGTCTCGCTTGATGCCGACCGGGTGCGCGACGAGAAGCTGAAGGTGCTGCGCGCCCTGAAGCCAATGGAAACGCATGAGGTCCCAACCCTGACAGTGCGCGGCCAGTACACCCAGGGCGCGATCGACGGCAAGCCGGTCCCCGCCTACTCGGCTGACCTCGGCTCGGACGAGGTGTCCAATACCGAGAGCTTCGTCGCATTAAAAGCCGAGGTCCGCTCGTGGCGCTGGGCCGGCGTGCCGTTCTATCTGCGCACCGGCAAGCGGCTGCCCGCGAAAGTGTCCGAGATCGTCATCCAGTTCCGAGCCCCGCCGTTCACCATCTTCCCGCCCGACGCGGCACAGTGGCGTCCCAACACGCTGATCATCCGCCTGCAGCCCGAGGAAGGCATGCGGCTGGAAATGATGACGAAAGACCCGGGCCCCGGCGGCCTGCGGCTCTCTCCCACGGGCCTCGACATCAACTTCGAGAAGACCTTCGGAAGACGCTTCCCCGATGCCTATGAACGGCTGCTGATGGATGTCGTCCGCGGCGACCCGACCCTCTTCATGCGCCGTGACGAGGTCGAGGCTGCCTGGGCCTGGGTCGAGCCAATTCTGGAGGGATGGGCGGCGAGGCCGGACCACCCGCGTCCCTATCCGGCGGGAAGCTGGGGCCCCACCGCGGCGATCGCGCTGATCGAACGCGACGGCCGCACCTGGCACGAGGAGATCGAGTAGCGCCCACCGGCCCGCGCTATTCTGCCCGGCTACCGGGTGCTATCAAACCCCATGTCCGAGATAAGAGCCGGCACAAGGGGTTCTCCCTTGGCATTGTTGCAGACCCGCGGCTTCCTGCGTCTGCTCGCCACGGTTTCGAACGCAGGGGCCAGCCGAGAAGTCATCATCGCGACCACCGGCGACGCCGTGCAGGACCGCCCGTTGGCCGACATCGGCGGCAAGGGCCTGTTCGCCAAGGAAATCCACGAAGCCCTGTTGGACTACCGCATCGACTGCGCCGTCCACAGCCTCAAGGACCTCGAAACCGACCTTCCCCCCGGAATTCTGCTCGGTTGCGTGCTGGCGCGGGAGGATGCCCGCGACGTAATCATCCTCGGCGAGGCCTGCGGTCCGCCTACGGCCGCCGACCCATTAGCCGCGCTGCCGCACGCCGCCGTGATCGGAACCTCTTCGGTCCGCCGGCAGGCGCAATTGCTGCACGCTCGGCCCGACCTGCGCGTCGTTCCGATCCGCGGCAATGTCCAGACCCGGCTGAGAAAGCTGCGTGACGGCGAGTGCCAGGCAACCACGCTGGCTCTGGCCGGCCTGCGCCGCTTGGGCATGGACATTCCGGGCGCCATCATCCTCGACCCGGAAACGATGCTGCCCGCCGCGACCCAAGGAATCGTCGGCATCACCATCCGCGCCGATGACACGGCGCTGCGCGAACTGTTCGGCCAGCTCGAGGACCCAGCGTCTCGCGCCGTCGCAACCGCCGAGCGTGCCCTGCTGGCGGCTCTGGATGGCTCCTGTCGCACGCCGATCGGTGCTCACGCCCGTTTGCTGGCGGATGGAAGCCTGACCCTGACCGGCCTCATTGCGCGGGTCGACGGCTCGTTCCTGCTGCGGCGCTCAGAAACTGGGGCCGCAACGGATGCCGCCCGGATCGGCGCCGACCTGGGTGCTAGCCTCCGCGCTCAAGCTCCCGCCGATATGTTCGGTTAAACCGCAACCGGTTCCGCGACCCCGGCGTTGCATCGTCAGGCAACCAAGGAGCGCTTTCGATGAAGTTAATGATCTTGCCCGCCGCTTTGGCCTTGGCTCTGGTAACCGGCGCTTCAGGCCCGGCCCACGCGAAGGGCTGCATAACTGGCGCCGTGGTCGGCGGAGCCGCCGGTCACATGGCGAACCACGGCGTCCTCGGGGCGGCGGGCGGCTGTGCAGTTGGCCACCACATGGCATCCGAGAAGGAAAAACAGTCTGAGCAGCATCAGGTCCAGCAACAGGACATGCAGCGTCCTCCAAATCATTAGGCCGCTGTCGTAGGATTTCGAGATGCACTGAGGCCCGTCCCGCCAAGCTTCCAGGGGGCGGGCCCTTCAACTGGGCCATTACTTTCGCTCGGCTTTAGTTACTCGTGTGCCAGCACCCAGTCATTGATAAAACTGGCTAAGCCGTTAGCATGGAAGTCCCGCTGCAGCGCGTCAGGATCGTAATCCTCCCGCACCCAGTCCAGAAACGACTTGCGGCCTTCGCCATCTCGCTGGTAGCGCAAGAAGAATGCGTCAAGCACGCCGGTCTTCGCCTGCTTGATATGGCCGAAGCGCCATGACAGATGCCGCAGTGCATCGGCCGACGTGCCGCCCGCGAACAGCACCATCAGCCCCGCGGCGAGGCCCGCCCGATCTGCCCCGGACTTACAATGCATAATCGCCGGCGTCGGCATGGACGTATAAATATCATGCAGACGCATGATCCGATCCCGTTGCGGCGCTCCCCGGCTCTCGAACGCGATGTCGTGAAACATTAGTCCCAGTTCGCGCGCCGCTTCCCGCGACAGGGCGTCTGAACCGCTCTGCGTCCGGCCGCGCAAATTGATCAGCGTCCGCAGCCGAAGTCGCGCCGCCATTCGGCGTAATCGGCCCGGGGTGGGATGATTGCAGCGATAGATTTTGCCGGGGACAACGGGCTCCAGGTTGCTCCACACGAGGCGAAACACCGCGTGATCGACGAACAGTGAGTCGATCCACGCCACTACACGGCCGCTAGGCGTGCTGAGATCGCCTTTGAAGATAGAGTCCATGCGTGAATTCGGCCAAACCTTTGGAGAGTGGCCGGATATGGTCATGAGCGGCCAAAATACGCAACGCCGCCTACAAAAGAGCTACTCCGCCGCTCGGCTCACCCCCACGATCCCATCATCGCTCCCCATCCGAAGCGGTGTCACGTCCCGCGCCACCACCCACTCTGGCCGAGCGTTTTCACGCACCGGCGGCCGGTTCGCGACTGGATTGTAGACCGTGTAGATGTGCCAGCGCGAGTAACGCGACATGTTGTGTCCGGACCCGTGCACCAGGTTCGGATGGAACAGCACGACGGTCCCGGGCTTTCCGATGATCGCCACCGGATCGCCGAAGCGCTCCATGGCACCGACCACGTCCAGCTTCTTCACCGTCCACAGCCGATACGATGTCGTCTCGCTGTCCAGTTCCGCCTCGAACCGGCCAAGCGTGTGACTGCCGGGGATGAAATACAGGCAGCCGCCAATCTCGCTCGCCTCGTCGAGCATCAGCAGCGCCGTCGTCATGTTCGGCGTCGGCACGCCGTCGTTCCGCCAAGCGCCGTAATCCTGGTGCCACTGCCAGATTTCGCCCTTGATCGCTTCCTTCATGTTGCACTTCGAGTGATAAACGTACAGCGCGTCGTCCCGCATCAACTGTTGCGCCGGCCGCAGGATGCGCGGCAGCCGGGCGAGTGCCTCGAACGGCGCCGAGGCGGTCGGGCTTTTCGGGTCATGCACCCGAAAAACCGTGCGTACGACCCCACTTTTCTCCCGGGTAACCTCCTCGGCTTGCAGCCCCGCGACGCGGCCAAGGTCGGCGCGGAGGATCTCGATTTCATGCAAGTCAACCAGGTTCGGGAACACCAGGAAGCCGCGTTCCTCATACTCCGCGATTTGCCCATCCGTCAGCTTCATCGTTGCGTTCCTCATTGCATCGCGAGTGCAGGCGCGTGTCGCATGCCTCCCGGTGCAAGTCTAGCAGCGACACCGGCGGAGCATCATCTGATGCATCAATAGGCGCTACCGAGGATGGCACGGTCGTTCCCGCGGGTGATCAGACGGTGTAAGAACGGCGGGCCGGAAACGAATGCACGAGGGGGGACAGACCGGATGGTAACGCTCGGGGTTTGTAGGGCCGGCCGGTTCATGCGGGCTCTGGCGAGCAGCCTGATGCTCAACGCGACTTTCCCGCTCGACGTATTGGCCCAGACCCCGCCTTCGCCGACAGCAGTGCCCGCAACTCCGCCGATGACAGCCCAGTCTACTCAGGCGACGCCGCCGACTGCGCTGCCTTCATCGGCGGCAATTGCACCCTCAGCTCCGCCGGCGACGCCCATCCCCGCCGAGACCAGCATGGCCGCAGCAGACCGGCGGCGGGTCCAGGAAGCGCTGCATCGCTTGGACTACTATCAAGGTCCTATAGACGGCTTTTTTGGCCCATCGACACGTGCGGCGATCGGCCGCTTCCAGCACGACATCGACGTCGCGAGCACCGGTTACCTGACTGAGGAGGAGGCTAATCGCTTGGTCGGAACACCGGCGGCGGTCGCCCAGCCGACCACCGCCCAGGCGTTCAACAACGAACAGCTCGACGCGTTGGTGGCCTCGATCGCGCTTTACCCGGACGACCTACTGACCCAGCTCCTGATGGCCTCGACCGTCCCGCTGGAGGTCGTGGCAGCTTCACGCTGGGTGGAGGACCCGGCACACAAGTCACTGTCCGGCGACGCGTTGGTGAAGGCACTGGAAGCCGAGTCGTGGGACCCTAGCGTGAAGTCGCTGGTGCCGTTCCCGGTTGTCCTGGCGACCATGAACAGCAATCTGACCTGGCTGCAGCAACTCGGATATGCGTTCGCAACCCAGGAGGCGGACGTGTTCGCGGCGGTCGTCGCCCCAGCAGGTCGTGAGCACGGAGTTGGCAGCGGTCGAGGCCCCGGCGGGTAGCACCCAGCCCCCCACCCAGCAGGAGGTCATTGTCATCCAGCCGGCGCAGCCGGACACCGTTTACGTGCCAAGCTACAATCCGGCAACGGTGTACGGCTCGACATGGCCCTACCCGTCATATCCGCCATACTACGCGGCGCCGCCGGCCGGCTACTACTTCGGCACCGTGCTGGCCACCGGGTTGGCATTTGCGGCCGGCGCCGCGGTCGTGGGCGGGCTGTGGGGTTGGGCAAGTCCCGGGTGGGGCGGCGGTTACGCGAACGTCAACGTCAACCGATACAACAACATCAACGTAAATCGCTCGCAGATCGCCTCATCCCGTTGGAGCGCGGCCTCCGCTGGCGCGCGGCCTGCCAATTTCTCGCGTGCGCCCGGCGGGCCGGTGGGGCTCCCAGGCCGCTCGCAAGTCTCCGTGCCGGGCAATGCGGTGAGGCCCCCGACCAGGGCGGGTGGCGTAGGCGGTGTCGGCGGCGTCGGCGGTGCTGGCCGGCCCGGTGGCGTAGGCCGTGTGGGCGGTGTCGGCGGTGCTGGCCGACCGGGTGGTGCCGGCGGTGTGGGCGGTGTCGGCGGTGCTGGCCGCCCCGGTGGCGTAGGCGGTGTCGGTGGTGTCGGCGGTGCTGGCCGACCGGGTGGTGCCGGCGGTGTCGGCGGTGCCGGTCGACCCGGTGGCGCCGGTCGACCCGGTGGCGCCGGCGGCGTGAGCAGCCCCGCCCAGCGGCCGGCAGGCGGCGGCCAACGCGTCAGCGGTACGCAACGTCAGGGCGGAGCGTTCGGTGATATGAGCAGCGGACGCCAGGCTCGGCAATTTGGACAGCGCGGCGCGCAGAGTCGGTCACTTGGTCAGCAGCGCTCGTTTGGCGGTGGCGGCGGCGGGCGCGTTGGCGGCGCACGCGGTGGCGGGCGGCGTTAGGAGGTCATCAGTGCGAATGTCAAAGAGCTTACCGTGGTTGATCGTGGCCGCGATTTTCTGGGTCGGGATCGCGCAGGCGGTGCCCGCGAACGCGCCGGAGCCTCAGCGCAGCTTCGCTTCCGCCGAGGAAGCGGTGAGCGCGTTCGTGGCAGCCATGCGCGACAACCAGGAGGCCGACCTGCGCGCCATCCTGGGCCCGGGGGCCGACCGCGTCCTTGATTCCGGTGATCAGTATGCCGATCGGGAACTCCATCAGCGCTTCATTGATCTCTACGATGAGAAGCACAACATCGACGAAAAGAGCCCCAAGCGCGCCGAGTTGGATGTCGGCCTGAACGGTTGGCCGATGCCGATCCCGCTGGTCGAGAACAACGGGCACTGGACTTTCGACACCAACGCAGGTGCGCAGACGATTGTCGACCGTCGCGTCGGACGTAACGAGCTGTGGGCGATCCGAACGCTGCTTGCCTGCGTCGACGCGCAACTTGGTTATTTCGATCGCGTCAAGCAGGCAAACGGCCGCGGCGAGTATGCCGCGCGGGTGCTCAGCACGCCTGGGCACCGCGACGGGCTTTACTGGCCCGTGGCCGAGGGCGAGCCCGAAAGCCCTCTGGGGCCGCTGATCGATGCGGCACAGGACATGGGTTATCCCGGCGAAATGGTTGGCGGTAAGCCGATCCCTTATGAGGGCTACTTTTTCCGCATCCTCAAGGCGCAAGGTCCCAACGGGGATGGTGGTGCCAAGAGCTATGTGCAGTCCGGCGGGATGGTGGGCGGCTTTGCGTTGATAGCGTGGCCGGCAGTGTTCGAATCCAGCGGAATTATGACGTTCATGGTTGGACCCGACGGCGATGTGTATCAAAAGGACCTGGGACCCGAGACGGCGCGCATCGCCACGGGCGTCACGACATTTGACCCCGACCTAACCTGGTCACGTGTTGCGATGACGAACGACTGACAGCTTCGGCCGTGCCGTGAGCCGGGTAGAAATAGCCTGTATACAAAGGTCGCGGGAGATCGTCATCGAGGGCCGATGTCCGACCGCAGAGGTTTCGCCAGCCCAGAGGCCGCTCAACTTGACGGTGCCCTCAGGCGGTATCCTAAGGCGTTGGAAATAGGTTGACGCCATCATGGGATGAACACGCTGATCGCATGGCCTCGGACGCGGAAGTGCGCCGGCGTCCGCGTGACGATTTCGCCATCGGTATTCACCGATCGGGGGCGACGGGGCGTGCGGACTTCGATCTCTTCGCCTTCCAGCGTGCGAATCTCCCTCCAGGCGTCGTGGCGACCGCTGCGAAGGGCTGGCAGCAGCCGCAGCAGGCGCCACAACGAGTCCACTTCCAAGCTGTAGATGTGTAGACGGCCGTCGTCGATGCGCGCGTGTTCCGATACTGTCATGCCACCACCGTAGTGGCGGCCATTGCCAACCGCGACGTGGATAGTGCGCGAGATGTGGATGGTGTGGCCGTGCATGATCTCGGCCCGGAACGGCCGCAGCCGTGACACAGCCCGCAGGGCGGCGATCGCATAGCCGATAGTACCCGAAGCGGCGCTTGGAGTTGCTGGTGAGTGCGCGGGTGAGGTCCACGCCGAACCCGATGCTGGCGACGTTGAAGAACGGATGACCGTTGACCTCGCCGACATCCACACGTTGCACCTTTCCGCACGCGATGATGCGTGCTGCCGCCGCAAGGTCGGTCGGGATCCCAAGCGTACGAGCGAGATCGTTGGCAGTGCCGAGCGGAATGATCCCGAGTGGCAGGCCGGTCTCAAGCAACCCGGGCAACGCCGCGTTCAACGTGCCGTCGCCCCCGCCGATGATCATGCTTTCGATCTCACCCTTCGTGGCACTTATCAGGTCTGAAAGATCACTGGCCCGTTCGCAGTCCCGGGCAATGATCGGCACGCCAGACTCTCTCAGAACCCGTGTGACAGTCTCTACTGCTCCCGCGCCGCGGCGGCTGCGACCATTGACGATCAGCAGGGCGGGGCGATGGATCATGGATCAGGCATCGCGGCTACGATGGGAGGTCGCACCCCGGTGACGGCGTCGAGCGGCAAACTGGTTCGGCACTTCGACCGCTGGGGAGCCATTCGAATGAGGCAACACTTGTCAGACATCACTCGCATGCCAGGGCCACTGGCCTCAGCCGATTTTGCAGAAGCCGCATACTGCCGCTTGGACTTTATCCCTGGTGCTGCGCCCTCAAGGGTGCGCCACCGCATCGCGCGGGTGGGGGCGGGAGGCCACTTACAACGAGTTGGCGCAATGCCGCTGGATCCCGCCCGACTGCCACGGCCGCACGAGGCGATTGTCACCGCGCTTATGGCCAGAATCCTGACGATGGGCTGCACGCCGGGCCGCTCCCTCTCCCTAGAGAAAATCGACGACACCCTTATCAAGGTCGTAGCGCGCGTACACGACCTTCACCTTGCCCTCATGTTCAAGGTGCTCGACGATCTTGCTGCGCGTCGAAATCTTCTGTGCGCCTAGCCTGGCATTTTCACGCACTGCGTTGTCAACGAAATCCCCCGGCTTGCCGTATACAGCCCTGGCCGCGGGGACGATCGCGTCGACCATGGGCGCGATGAAGCCTGGCAGTTTCGTATGCTTCGCGACAACCTCGCAGGCGGCCTCAACCGCGCCGCAACGCTGGTGCCCGAGAACCACGACCAGCGGCGATCCCAGATGCTCGGCACCGTATTCGATCGTGCCCATGGATGCCGTGTCGGCCACATTGCCGGCATTTCGCACGACAAACAACTCGCCCAACCCGGCGCCGCCGAAGATCAGCTCAGGTGAAACCCGGCTATCCGAGCAGGTGAGGATTGTTGCCCAGGGAGACTGATCCTTTGCCACATCGGCGCGCTGCTTCGCCATATCCGTGGCACACAGCTCAGGCGCGGTGAGAAACTTCTGATTGCCGCCCTTCAGTTTCGCGAGCGCTTCATCGGCGCTTACCGTCGTAGCGCCGGCGGCAAGGTTGCGCGGCGCGCCCGCACCCAGCAGACCGGCCGCGGCAGCGCCCGTTGCCAGAAACGATAGAACCCGGCGGCGGCTTTGCTTGTCACACGATCGGCACATGGGCGGCGCCTCCTCCATTGCAACGATAGCAGCCTGCGCCGCAGTATGAGGTCGCGCAAGCGGCAGCGTGGTGCATGGACCGGCCTGTAGCGCCGCGAACAAGCGCAGCGTAGGAGAGCAGCCGGCACCTTCAAATTGAGCGGCCTCTGGCTTGGCGAAACCTCCGCGGTCGGATATCGGCCCTCGATGACGATCTCTCCCGCGACCCTTTGTAAACAGGCTATTTCTACCCAGCCGATCTCCCAAGTTACGCGGTCTGGCTCTACTTTCGGTTCCCGTTTAGCTGGCGCGTGGTCGAAGAGAGATGCTGGCGGCCCCTGGCGTCTCGGTCACCTACGAGACGATCCGGCAACGGGGCCTAAAATTCGGTGGCGAATTCGCCAACCGGATCCGTCGGCGAGCCCCTTGCCGCGGCCACAAATGGCACCTCGATGAGGTCGTGATCACGATCGCCGGCACGAAGCACCGGCTCTGGCGCGCGGTGACTAGGAGGGCTTCGCTCTCGATGTTCTGGTCCAGACGCGACAAGAAGGCCGCCAAACGCCTGCTCCGCAAGCTTTTGAAACGGTAGCTGTGGGCCTCACTTATCCCCTCATTTCAAATGACCTCGAAAAGTCCGCTGAACGACCGGCATTTTGATACGGTCTCGGCGAAGCGGGCCATAAGGGGGAATAGTCTTTGATCTGGCATGGTTGGGATCAGTTCGTAGAGCATGCAGCCTTGCCTGAACAACGAGTGAGTGCGGATCTTCGACGTGTTGGACTTAAGTAATCGATCCATACCGAGGCTTTCGCCGGCGGCGCCGAGCATTGTGAGCAGCACCATTGCGAATGCGTCGATGAGCAGCAACCGGTCGCGCCGGGTTGGTTCGCCGATGCGCGTGGCACCAAGCCCCATGCCGAACCGCAGATCCTTGGTATCGCGGAAGTTAGGCTCGATGGTCCAACGTTTGGCGTAATAGTTGACCTGCATTGCGGTCGAGGCCTCGGCATTGCTGACCGCAAGACACCAAGGCTCCTTCATGGCTTTTGCGTGGACACAGACCACCGCACCGACCTTATAGGCGTGCGATGCGGTGACCTGCGCACCGCGCAGCTTGCGTGCCCGGCCCGACTTGCCCACCCAGTCGGCGGCCGGACGCGTCTCGCCGTCGGCATCGGTGACGTGAATATTGCCGCGAAATCGGATGACGTAGCCAAATCCCAGATCATCGAGGAACTTGAATAGCTTGTGATCGCCAAAACCGCGGTCGGCGAGGACCGTGACGGCACAATCTGGCGGCACCCACCACCCCAATCAAGACACTGTCGCAAAATTCCATTCCGCCCGTAGTCAAGCCTTCTCGGGGTGGGCCGAGATCACTGTGCGGCGATGGCCACGCAGTCATCCCTGTCGCCAGCCACGAGCCAACCGATCGCGTCTCTCGCAATTCGATCGACGGCAAGTTGACGGTGCCCAATCGGCGGATTTGCGAGGACGTCCTCGGGCTTCACAGTCATTCTCCTCTCTCGTTTTGCCGCCAGTTCGCTCCGTTAGAGGGGCATGCGCCAGGGGCTGCTTGTCGAGCCAGTCGTGACGTGGAATCATCACGCCAACGACCAAGGAAACACAATGATCGAAACAACTACCGATCTCCGAACCCGGTCCGGCGCCATGGAGACCTTCATCGTCCAGCCCGAACGCAATGGCCCATTCCCCGTGGTGATCATGCTGATGGACGCCCCCGGCATCCGCGAGGAACTCTACGACATGGCCCGCCGCCTCGGCACTGTCGGTTACTATGTCGTGCTGCCCAACCTTTACTATCGTGCCGGCAAAGACACGAAATACGGCCCCGACGTCACCACCAAAGGCAGCGCCGAGCAGGCCCGCATGCGTGCGGTCCGCACCAAGATGACGATCCCGCCGGTCATGGAGGATTTCGCCGACATCCTGACATTCGTCGATACCCAGCCGGCGGCGAAAAAAGGCTCGGTCGGCACCCACGGCTACTGCATGAGCGGCCCCTACGTGCTCGCCGCCGCCGCCCGCTATCCCGAACGCGTCGCCGCCGCCGCATCCTTCTACGGCACCTGGCTGGTCAGCGAAAACGAGGAAAGCCCGCACCAGAACCTCGGCAAAGCCATGGGCGAGCTCTACATCGCCTGCGCCGAACACGATGAACTCGCCCCGTTGCCGATGGTCGCCGAGCTGAAGGAATTATTTGAAAAATCCGGTAACCCCGGTGAACTGGAGATGTATCCGGGAGTGCATCACGGCTTCGCCTTCCCGCAACGCTGGTGCTACGACAAGCCGGCCGCCGAACGCCATTGGGAACGCCTGATCGCTCTCTATCGCCGCCGGCTAGAGCAACATTAGCCTGACTGGAACAGTCGGCTGATAAAGTTGCTCGTGAAATCAATGAGCTGGAACGGTCTCACCCCGGCACAATCAATCCCGACGCCGTCATCCGCTCTCGCGCCGCCCGCATGCTTTCCGCCACCGCCAGAGCCGCCTCCAGCGCTCGCCGTCCCACCGCGGCGTCCACCAGCACCGGTGCACCATCCAGCACCGAGGCGGCGAACGCGGCCTGCTCAGCCGCCAGCGAATCATGTTCCTCCCACGACACATTCGAGATGCCGAACCCGGCGACCCCCGGCACCGGCTGCTGCCCCGGCGCCAACCCGCCATCCCCGCTCGGTGTTCGCGCGATCACCGTCAGCGTCCGCGCCGCGAAATCCGCCGCCATGTAAGCGTTCTGCGCGAAGATCCGCATCCGCCGCTCGGTCCGCGGCGAGATTCGGCTGGCGGTTATCGAAGCTACCGCACCGTTGCGGAATCTCAGGCGGGCGTTGGCGATATCTTCGTGCGGACTGGCGACCGGTGCGCCGACGGCATCAACGCTCTCGATCCCGCTGTCCACCAGCGCCAGGACAAGATCGAGATCGTGGATCATCAGATCGAGGATCACCGAGACATCCGTGCCGCGCAGCTTGAACGGCGCGATCCGCGTTGCCTCGATATATAGCGGCGCGCCGATCTTGCCGGCCATCGCCTGATAGGCAGCCGAGAACCGCTCAAGGTGCCCGACCTGCAGCACCAGCCCGCCTTGGCTCGCCAGCGCACTCAACTCATCCGCCTGCGCCAAGGTGGAAGCGATTGGTTTTTCCACCAGCACGTGCTTGCCCGCCCGCAGCGCCCGCGACGCCAGTTCGTGATGGGCCCGGGCCGGCGCGGCGACGATCAGCGCGTCGGACGCCGCCAACAAAGCCTCGAAATCCATTTCCTTGGCGCCCGCCTCCCAGCCCAGGGTCTTGGCCCGCTCCAGGTGCGTGTCATAAATCCCGGACAACCGTGTTCGGCTGGACGCCGCCACCTTCAGCGCATGATAGCGGCCAAAGTGCCCGGCTCCCGCGACCCCAACCCGAAGCTTTGCATCCGTCATCGATAATCCTCAGGCCCGATCTCGGCCGAAGACACATCCGACCCGTCGACGTCATGTCAAGGGGCCAGGTCTGGATCGCAATTAAATCGACATCGCTGCAAAGGACTAGGATTCAGCCACCGCCTTGTGCTGAATCATCCCATTAGTCGCGCAAGGGAGTTAACACATGCGTATCACGATGATCGGTGGCGGCTACGTCGGCCTGGTATCTGGCGCCTGCTTCGCTGAATTCGGTACCGAGGTCACGGTGGTCGAGGCCGATCCGCGTAAGCTCGCCGCCCTCCGCGATGGCAGAATGCCGATCTACGAACCAGGTCTCGAGCAGCTAGTGGCAGACAACGTTAAGGCCGGCCGCCTCGCCTTCACCGCCGACCTGACCGCGGCGGTCGATGGCACCGAGGCCGTCTTCATCGCGGTCGGCACACCGACAAGACGCGGCGACGGTCATGCCGATCTTAGCTACGTGTACGGGGCGGCAGAGCAGGTCGCCAAATCCCTTACCGACTATGCCGTGATCGTCACCAAATCGACGGTCCCGGTCGGCACCGGCCGCCGCATCCAGGAAATCGTCCACCTGACACGCCCGGACCTGGAGTTCGACGTCGCCTCCAATCCCGAGTTCCTGCGTGAGGGCAACGCCATCGGCGACTTCATGCGGCCCGATCGCGTCGTCATCGGCGCCGAATTGGACCGCGCCAGGGAGGTCATGCGCCGTCTGTATCGCCCGCTGTATCTGATCGAGGCGCCGATCGTCTTCACCGCGATCGAGACCGCCGAACTGACCAAATACGCCGCCAACGCCTTCCTCGCCATGAAGGTCACCTTCATCAACGAGATGGCCGACCTGTGCGAAAGGGTCGGCGCCGACATACACGACGTGGCGCGCGGCATCGGCCTGGATGGTCGCATCGGCCGGAAGTTCCTGCATCCCGGCCCCGGCTACGGCGGCTCCTGCTTCCCCAAAGACACCCTGGCACTGGTCCGCACCGCCCAGGACTACGGCGCCCCGTCTCGCCTGGTTGAGGCGACCGTCGCCGTCAATGACGCCCGTAAGTCCAGCATGGCAATGCGCGTAATCAGCGCCTGCGGCGGATCGGTGCGCGGCAAAACCATCGCCGTCCTCGGCCTCACCTTCAAGCCCGAGACCGACGACATGCGAGATTTGCCGTCGCTGTCGATCCTGTCCCGTCTCGCCGGCGACGGCGCAATCATCCGCGCGTTCGACCCCGAGGGCATGGAGCAGGCCCGCCCGCTGTTGCCGGACGGAATCAACTACTGCGCCGACGCTATGGATGCCGCGGCCGGTGCCGATGCCTTGGTGCTGATCACAGAATGGAACGAATTTCGCGCCTTGGCCCCTACTCGTCTCGCCGAAGCGATGCGTGGCCGGATCTTGGTCGATCTGAGAAACGTCTACGATCCCGTCGCCATGCGACAGGCCGGCTTCAATTACCATGGTATCGGCAGAGCGACGCTTCCGGTCTGATGGCTGATCCAACACGAGAGTCGGCGTTCGACCTGCTGACCGCCGTCCTGGAAAAACATCGTCCCCTGGAAGAAGCCCTCGACGCGTTGCCGGCGCAGGATGCCAGGGACCGCGCCGCCGCGCATCGTCTCGCCGCGGCTGTCCTGCGCAGAATAGGCACGTTGGACGCGGTGCTGGAGCCGTTCCTGCGCAAGGAGCCGCCGGAGCCCGTCCGTAACGTCCTGCGGATTGGCGCGGCCGGCCTGCTGCTGCTCGACACACCCAGCCATGCGGCGGTGGCCACCGCCGTATCCCTCGCCAAGCGTCGCGGCCTCGCCCCGTTCGCCGGCCTGGTGAACGCAGTCCTGCGCAAGGTCGCCACTGCCGGCCCGGACGCCCTTGGAGACCTGAATTCGGCGCGCCTCGATACGCCGGCCTGGCTGTGGACGTCCTGGGGGCAGGGCGCCCGTACCATAGCATCCGCGCATCAGGCCGAGGCGCCACTGGATGTCACCCTGAAGCCCGGTGTCCCACTGCCCGAGGGCGGTATCCTGTTGCCCACGGGATCAGCGCGCTTCCCCGCCGGCACAAGGGTGTCCGACATTCCCGCTTTCGAATCCGGCGACCTTTGGGTGCAGGACGCCGCCGCGGCGCTGCCGGCTCGTCTGCTGGCACCACAACCAGGCGAGCGCATCGCCGACCTTTGTGCCGCCCCTGGCGGGAAAACCGCGCAACTGGCCGCCGCTGGCGCGATCGTGACCGCGATCGAGCGCGACGCCGATCGTATCGAACGCCTGACCGACAACTTGAGTTGATGGCATTTGCACGCGGATGTGATCAACGCCGACGCGACCACCTGGCGGCCCGCTGAACCCTTCGACGCAGTGTTGCTGGATGCTCCGTGCAGCGCGACCGGCACCATCCGGCGCCATCCGGATGTCGCTCGCATTAAGCGGCCGAGGGATGTGCAAACCGTCGTCCAGGTGCAGGACAGGCTGCTGGAAGCCGCCGCGCAGATGCTTCGGCCCGGCGGCCGCCTGATCTACGCCGTTTGCTCGTTGCAGCCCGAGGAAGGTGTCCCGCGCATCGCCGCCGCGGTGAAGGCTGGGCTGCGGCACGACCCGTTCCGACCGGCGGAATTCACCGCCCTTCCGGAGGCCCTGACGCCCGACGGCTACCTGCGCACCCATCCCGGCCTCTGGCGGGACCAGGGCGGGATGGACGGTTTCTTCGCCGCCCGGCTGATCAAGACTTGATGTCGCCAGATAACCGACGTTGCCCACAGGATGATGTTGCCAACGGGCCACCCAAGGGCTCATTCACCTTGTATGACGTCGGCCCCGGTGTCTAGAAACAAGACATGACTGCTCCCGAGTCTCGGCACGTCACAATTGCCCCTAGCCTGCTGGCCGCCGATTTCGGCCGGCTGCGAGAAGAAGTCAGCGCTGTCGAAGCCGCCGGCGCCGATTGGCTCCATCTGGATGTCATGGACGGGCACTTCGTCCCCAACATCAGCTTCGGCCCAACGGTGCTGGCGGCCCTGCGCAAGCACACGAAATTGCCGTTCGACGTGCACCTCATGATCGCGCCGGTGGATCGCTATCTGGACGCCTTCATAGATGCCGGCGCCGATCACATCCTTCTGCATCCGGAAGCGGGACCGCATCTACATCGGTCGCTGCAGCACATCCGCGCCGCCGGCAAGAAGGCGGGTGTCGTCCTGAACCCGGCGACCGCGCCCGAGGCCATCGTCTGGGCGCTCGACCTGATCGACATCGTCCTGGTGATGTCGGTGAACCCTGGCTTCGGCGGCCAAACTTTTCTCACCTCGCAATTGCCCAAGATCACCAAGCTCCGCCAAATGATAGATGCCGCCGATCATCCCATTGCACTGGCCGTCGACGGTGGCGTCACGGCCAAGACAGCCCCCGACATCTTGCAGGCCGGCGCCGACACGCTGATTGCCGGCACCTCGGTGTTCCACGCGACCGACTACGCCCGAGCAATCGCCGGACTGCGGGGAGGCAAGTGAGCGTGGCAACCCCAAGAAGCTGGATGCGCGAGGCGAGACGGGCGATGGCACGCCTCCCCAGCCTGCGGATGGGACGCATCCCCGATGCTCCCGCTCTGTCGGTCCGCGATCCCTGGCCCGGCGACCCCTCGCGCGGTGCGCGATTGATCAAGGGCGAGATAGAAATAGGCGGCGCCACCCAGCCCCTCAAACAAAACGGCTGGAATCAGCTCGGCGGTTCCTCTGTCCTGCGCACCGGCGCGCACAGCTTCACCTGGCTGCGCGATCTGCGCGCCCTCGGCACCGATGCCGCCCGGTTACGGGCCCGCGCCCTGGTTTCGGAGTGGATCGCCAGCCCGCCCTCCGACCCCATCGCCCACCGCCCCGACGTCGTCGGCGCCCGTATCACCGCCTGGCTCGGACATTACGACTTCTTCGCCGCAACCGCCGACGACGTTTTCCGCCAACGCCTCATGGGCCGCCTGGTGATCGAGGCGCGCAGCCTGTCCGCCGCCCTACCGGCCGAAGAACTCGACGCCAGAGCACTGACCGCGCTGAAAGGTCTGGTCGCCGCCGCCGTCGCATTGCGCGAACACTCGGGCTTCCTGACGCGGGCACTGCGCTTCCTGCCGCAGGAGATCAGCCGTCAGATCCTGCCCGACGGCTGCCACGCCGAACGCAGCCCGGCCGCGCAGTTGGCGGCATTGCAGGACCTGACGGAAATCCGCGCGCTGTTCCAGACCTCGCAAACCCAGCCGCCGCCGATGCTTGCCCACGCGATCGAGCGCATGGCCCCGGCCCTGCGCATGATGCGGCACGGCGACGGCGCCCTGGCGCTGTTCAACGGCAGCAAGGAAGAGACCGCGACGCTGGTTGACCTGGTGCTGACCCAGGCCGGACGCGGCGGTCGTGGTCCTTCAGCGCTGACCGAGGGCGGCTTCAGCCGCATGCAGGCCGGCCGCAGCGTGCTGATCGTCGACTGCGGCGCCCCGGCTCCTCCCGGGCTGGACCGGTATGCCCATGCCGGCACCTTGTCGATGGAACTGTCCATCGGCCGCGACCGGTTGATCGTGAACTGCGGAGCGTTCCCAGCCGGCCCGCCGGAATGGCACGACGCTTCCCGTGCCACCGCTGCGCATTCCACGCTGGTGATCGGTGATCTGAACAGCAGTGAACTGAAGCCCGAGGGCCTCGGCCGCCGTCCGGTGGCCGTCGAGGTCAACCGCCAGGAAGCCGCGGGTGCGCACTGGCTAGACGTGTCGCACGACGGCTGGAAAAAGCCGTTCAATGCGGTGCACCGCCGCCGCTTCTATATGGCGGAAAGCGGCGAGGACATCCGCGGCGAGGATCTGATCGAGTTGCCCGACCCGCAGCCATTCACCCTACGGTTTCACCTGCACCCCGATGTCCAGGCCAACGTGCAGCAGGATGGCGGCGCCGTGTTGCTGCGGTTGAAGTCCGGGATGTTCTGGCGCCTGCGGGCCGACGGCGCTCGGTTGACCTTGGAGGAAACAATCTATCTGGGTGGTGCCGAACCGCGGCGAGGTGAGCAGGTCGTTCTGACCGGCTTCGCCGATGGCGCGCAACACGTCAAATGGGCACTCAGCAAGGTCGAACGCGCCGGGTGAAGTTCACCGCGGCCGTTCCGCCAACGGTCGCCCTGTAAGTTATGTCCTGATTGCGCCGGCCGGCGGGCGACCGGAGGCGAGCGAGGGCCACGGCCACGCGGCTGCTGCGCCATTATGTTATCCCATATTGGGTGTTATGGGATCCCTGAAAGCGTCGCCGGCTTCTGCTGCTACGAGCCGCATTCACATAAGGGCCGCTCGAGAACCTCCGATATCGGCCGTGGTCGCAACCTCCCAGTGTGTGGTAGGCGACGCGGGATGACATGGAACTCCAGTCAGATATGACAGTCGCCGTCCTGCTGCGTCGCTGGGCAGAGAGCTTAATGATAGCATGTGCAGCGATAGACTTATTGGTTCGATTGTTGCATAGTCCATATACCACTCGACGGGGATGTGGAACATGCGTATTTCCGGACCGGGCCTGACACGGCATGCTTTGATATTTGCTTTGACGATCTACGCTCATGGTCTTCCCGCCCGCTCGGAGACAGCGCCACCGTCGATCAGTATAAGCCCGGATGTGCCGTCCGAGCTCAACCCACCCTTTGTTCCTAACGGCAGTGGAGGGGCCCCCGATGCGACCCCGGCGCAGGCCGCCGCCTTTGCCTGGCAGGAGTTTATCGCTCTCAACTGGGCTGCGACAGAGCAAAACGGCGAACCAAACGAGCGTGATACCCCGTCTCAAACTTGTACTTTTGGCGATCCGAAATGCACCGGACCCCTCGTATGGGAGACATTTCGCGGCAAGGTCGAGATCTTCCCAGGAGCGGGCAGCCCACCGGGCTATCCTGGCGGGAATGGCGATCCTTCGTTTGGCTACGACGCCTTGCCGGTTTACCGCTATCAGGCACCCGTGGCGGCTTGCGATCCGGCGCAAGAGCAGGAGCCGACACCCTGGGTAAATCTAGACGAAACCAGTGAGATCGCCTTGGCCAACATGTATTCCGGGGTCATCGCGAACAACAGTTCTCCGGGAAATAGCGCGCCGAATCTTATCCGCTTCTTGGCCAAGGCCAACCGTACTCAGTTCGTTTATGTGGCCAAAAACAGTTCGCCGACAGACCAGGCGCGACAGTGGTGGTACAGCGTGCCCGCCGATGTCGTCAGCGCCACCAAGGCCTATCTTGCGCAGTATTCGACAAGCCCGCCGGCGGACAGCTCGAGCCTGGTCAGCCAGCCGTATGGCACCATCGAGATAAAGGCGGCCTGGCGTCCTCTCACTCCATCCGAGATCGACTCCGGCCGCTTCCATATGCAGAGAGTGCGCTTCTATGAGCAGCCTAACGGATCGACCTTCTGTTATCGCAACGCCACTTGGGGGTTGATAGCGCTGCATATCATCCAGAAGACACCGTCCGCACCCTATTTCATCTATGCTACGTTCGAACAAACCGATAACATTTTGAACAAAATTGGCGAGCCGGTCGAAGACACGGACGGCAACATTCTTGGCCTGGCAACGAAAAGAACGACCTCGCCGCAAGAATGCCTGGTAGATCCCAGACCGGACGCGGGGCCGCCAGACCCGACGCCAAGTGACGCCAATGCTGTGATTCTTACCTCGAACCCAAAGAGATGCATACCCGCGGAGGTGGAGGACTATTGTGACGATCCGGGTGATCGGCTTTACTATCACAATACGGCTGGCGCGCAGACGGTGCCAACCGGTGGCAACATCTGTGTGAACCGACGGCAAAACAGCATTCCTGAGTTCGTGATTGAAGCAAATCGAAACGCCCATGCCGCCATTGAGCTAAATGACCAGGCGAACGGTATCGAAACCACGCCTTGGCTTTACTATAAGCTGATCAACGTTCAGTATTATCCTTACGACCGAATTCTTGAAAAACTTACGCCAAATGGCTCGCTGTACAAAAGCTCTGGGCCAGGATCCGCGGACAAGCCAGAAACATCAACTTATTATCAGGCGAACATTGTCGTCGAGACCAATCGCTCGCTGCAACTATTTAGCGGCGGACTCTCAAGTCTGAACGCAGGTGCGATCGCCACGAACTGGAATGCCGACGGCACGCAACATAAGAATACCTATTACGGCGGTCACTTCAATAATATGGGGGGCTGCATGGGTTGTCATGGAAGCCAAGGGCAAAATCCTGAAGGGCAGGCTGGCGACTTCAGTGTTATCCTTGCCATAGGCCATGTCGCCACTCCAGAAGTTCCTTCACCCTGAAATCTACCGCCGTTTATCTCCCGAGGGTTTGGATTTTGGATGACGATGCTATGAGAAATACATCCGTGACAAAGCGTCAAAAGGGTCGCGCCGCCCACCATCACCGCGGCGCCCCCGAACTATAGCGGATTTCGAGCGACGGTGGGAACGCCGCTCTTGGCGGTAACTCGGATGTCTGAAAAACTCTGAGTTTCACCAAAATTCGAAAACCATGTTTTCGCTAACCTAGCCGGCGAACAGTGCCGTGCGCCCGCCCCAACAGGAAGCATCTTCCGCGCCGATACGATCAGCCGAACGCTGCCGGGGGTCTGCGCTTCACTTGTGGCTCCAATCGTCTGTTGGTGTCTCTCGTCGCCGCCGCGGACGATGCAGCGCCGCACCCCCGGCGGCCACGGGTGACATGGTGCGCTGTTCAAGTCTGGTCCCGAGTCGATCGTGGGGACCTATTACAACTTCGCCGCCTTCAGCTTCGCCAAGGTCACCGGGGCTAGTGCAAGCTTGTTTGGAGGCGATTTTCTGCCGGGAAATAGCTCGATGCCATGGCCCGTTCCGCCAGAGCGCCGAACACCAGGCCAATGGCGGCCCACATGAGCAACTGCATGCCGAAGGACGCGACCCTGAACTGCCATAAAACCACCGCCGGGAACGTGTCCGGCACCTCGTTGACCGCGGGCAGGATGGCTGCCACGACGATCACCGTGATGAGGTACCCCCCGGCCGCGACCAAAGCCGCGTTCCATCCTCCTAGCCGGATGGTAAGACGTTTGCGCAACAGTGCCGCAACGGCCATCGCGGCAACCGATAGTGCCAGCATGACGAAATACAGGGCGGTGCGCTGCCCGATGGTGTCCGGCTCTCCAACCGAAGGGGGATTGGCCGGGTATTTCAGGTTCGGCACCACGTAGACCGCGATGAAGCCCGATGCCGCCAACAGCGCGGAACTTGCGCGAGGGCCGAGATCGACCACGCGGCGTTGAGCGACGGCAAACACCAACGCGAACAGCCCACCGAATGCCGTCGAATAGACCATGACGCCGGTTAACAAGCCGAGCCCGGCCTGAACCTGTCGGCTCACGAGTTCCGGCTCTTCGACGACGTGAATGCCTTTGGCCTCTACGGCCTTGGCCTTTGCCTCATCCAACGCGCTTTCCAAACCGATCGCGCGATCGACCTGCGGCTCCCCGAAGACCTTACCGAAGCCGAAAACCAGCAAGCCCGCGAGGAGCCCGGCAAGCATCCCGCGGATGAGAAGCGTCCTGACCACGGGAGGAATTCGCGGTCAATGACAGGGGAACCCGAGCAGGTGGCGTCCGTCGTGCACGAACTCATGCACATACATGCCGTTAATCAAGGACGTAGCGCCTTCCTCGGCACCCACGAAATAAATCGCAAGCAGGGCCAACGCGGCAAAGATGGCCCATGGCAGGATTTCACGCACCGGGATCGGGGTGGAGACGCTCTCTGGAGCAAAGGCGGCGTAGGACATATTTTAGTTCCCCTTCGGATTTCGCGGCCCGTTGGATTGCACCGATGCCCTGGGCGGGTCTGACACTCGGCTGCATATGCAGCGATTACAGTGGCGCGACCGTGCAGGCTTTCCACCAGCTGCCACATCCATGACGATAACGGCCTGTATTCACGGCTGTCAAACGGGCACACACAATGAGCGTCATTCTGACCTTGATTTGCCACGCTTCGACGCGTGCAGTGCGGGACGCAGCGTTCCCGATGGATGAACCGCTCGACGCGCAGGGCCTCGCCAAGGCCACGGAGCTTGCGGCTGAGATACGTCGTGTCGATACGGCATGGACGAGTCCCGCTCTGCGGACCAGGCAGACCGCCACAGCGCTGGGACTCAAGGCCGGCATCGACCCAGCTTTAAGGGATATCGATTACGGCACCTGGTCAGGCCGCTCCCTGGCCGATATTGAAACCGCCACACCCGAGGCCATTGCTGCCTGGGCCGCCGACTGCTCAGCTGCACCCCATGGGGGAGAATCCATCATCGATCTACTTCAGCGGATCGTGCCCTGGTTCGAGACTGTCGGGCGAGCGGACGGGCGCGTCGTCGCGGTCACTCACGCCGCGGTCATCCGCGCGGCAATCATCATCGCGCTCGATGCAAAGCCTATCTCATTCTGGCGCATCGACGTTGCGCCGCTATGTCGAGTTCGGCTTCGCGGCAATTCCGGCCGCTGGACCCTTTTGTCTATTGGGCGCTCCGCGGCGTAGTGCGAAGTCAACGTATGTAACACCTTGACCGCCGATGAAAATCATCGAAATCACCAACGTTGATTTTTCCCTCCGCCACTTCCTCCTCCCGCTGATGCGCGCGATCCGCGCCCGCGGCCACGAAGTCGTCGGCGCGTGTGCCGAAGGTCCCCTGCTTGACGACGTCCGCGCGGAAGGCTTTCGCGTCATCCCGATCCCGTTCGTCCGCCGCCTGTCCCTCCTCGCACACATAAAAGCCTTCCAGTCACTGGTCGCCATCCTGCGCGCTGAAAAACCCGATCTGGTCCACGCCCATATGCCGATCAGCGGCTTCCTCACGCGTCTCGCCGCCTGGATCGCCGGAGTGCCGAAGGTCGCCTATACCTGCCACGGCTTCCTGTTCAACCACACCGCCTCGTCCCCCCCGCGCCGAGCCCTGTCTTTCGCCATGGAATGGATCGCCGCGCGGGTCACCGACGTCTTTTTGACCGTCTCCGAAGCCGAGGCCCAGGACGCGCGGCGCCTCCGCATTGCCGCCACCGCCGAACCGGTCCACAACGGCCGTAACCCCGCCATCTTCCGCGCCGACCCAACCGCGCGCACCCGCATCAGAACCGAGCTCGGCGTGCCACCGGACCGCGTCGTCATTATCGCGGTCTCCCGCCTGGTCTGGCACAAAGGCTACCCCGAACTCGCCACCGCCATGCGCTCGGTGCCCGAGGCCGAACTCTGGGTGGTCGGCGAACGTCTGGACAGCGACCGAGGCGCCGACATGGCCGCCCTCCTTCGCGCCGCCGGCCTCGACGACCGTCTTCGCATGCTCGGCTACCGCACCGACATCCCCGCACTCCTCGCCGCCGCCGACATTTTCACCTTGCCCAGCCGCTTCGAGGGCCTGCCGATGTCGGTGATCGAGGCAATGCTGACCGGCCTCCCGGTCGTCGCCACCAACGTCCGAGGCCCGGCCGAGCAAGTCATCGACGGCGAAACCGGCTTCTCCGTCCCACCCGGCGACGCAGAGGCGCTGGGTTCGGCCCTGGTGAAACTGGCTCGCGATCCGGACCTGCGGGCCCGCACAGGCAATGCCGGCCGCCACCGAGCGCTCGAGCGCTACGACGAGACGAAAGTCCTGTCGCGAACCCTGGACCTGCTCGGTCTGTAGGTCTATCCCGCCGCCCGAGCAGCATCTCGGGACCCCGCCGCCATGACCGACATCGTTCCCATCCGACGGGCGTTGATCTCCGTTTCCGACAAATCCGGACTGCTGCCGTTCGCCCAGGCGCTGGCCGCGCGAGGCGTCGAAATCCTGTCCACCGGCGGATCAGCCAAAGCCTTGCGAGACGCAGGTGTGCCGGTCAAGGACGTGTCCGACCACACCGGCTTCCCCGAGATCATGGACGGCCGCGTCAAGACCCTGGTGCCACAGATCCATGGCGGCATCCTCGCGCGCCGAGACCTCCCCGAACACCTCGACCAGATGCGCATCCACAACATCGCGCCCATCGACCTGGTGGCGGTGAACCTCTATCCGTTCGAGGCAACTGTCGCGGCCGGTGCATCTTACGACGACTGCGTCGAGAACATCGACATCGGCGGCCCCGCCCTGATCCGCGCCGCCGCCAAAAACCACGCTTTCGTCGTCGTGTTGACCGACCCCGGGCAATACCCCGGCGCGCTCGACGAAATAACGACCTCCGGCGGCACCTCGTCGCTGTTCCGGCGCCGGCTGGCAGCCGAGGCTTACGCACGCACCGCCGCCTACGACGCTGCCATCGCAGCCTGGTTCGCGCGACAAACCGCAACCGAGTTCCCCACGCGCCTCAACATCGCCGGCAGC
Organism: uncultured Alphaproteobacteria bacterium; assembly: GCA_963772355.1. Taxonomy (GTDB): domain Bacteria; phylum Pseudomonadota; class Alphaproteobacteria; order Acetobacterales; family Acetobacteraceae; genus Rhodopila. The sequence goes on from CAVYXX010000108.1 coordinate 114,059, forward strand.
CTGAAGCAGACGCTCCGCTACGGCGAGAACCCACACCAGGCGGCCGCGTTCTACGTCTCCAGCGCTCGACCCGGCGTGGCCACCGCGCTTCAGATCCAGGGCAAGGAACTGTCCTACAACAACCTCAACGATACCGACGCCGCGTTCGAGTGCGTCGCCGAATTCGAGGCCCCCACCATCGCGATCATCAAGCACGCCAATCCGTGCGGCGTGGCTTCCGCAGATCGATTGGCCGATGCCTGGGACGCGGCGTTCCGCTGCGATCCCGTCTCGCCCTATGGCGGCATCGTCGCGGTCAACCGTATCCTCGACGAGGCGGCGGCCGAGAAGATCGCCGCGATCTTCACCGAGGTGATCATCGCCCCCGACGCCGACGAAGCCGCCAAGGCGGTCGTGTCGCGAAAGAAGAATCTCCGCTTGCTGCTGACCGGCGGCATGCCCGATCCAACATCCGGCGGCCTGACGTTCCGCAGCGTCTCGGGCGGCTTTCTGGCGCAGACCCGCGATGCCGGGCGGGTCGGGGCAGGGGACGTGAAAGTCGTCACGCAGCGAGCACCGAGTGCAGCCGAAATGACCGACCTGCTGTTCGCGTTTCGGGTCTGCAAACATGTAAAGTCAAACGCCATCGTCTACGCCAAGGGCGGGGCCACCGTCGGCATCGGCTGCGGTCAGCCGAACCGCGTCAACTCCGCGCGCATCGCCGCCTGGAAAGCCGAGGAAGCCGCCAAGGTCGCAGGCCTGCCGGAGCGCCTGACACTCGGCAGCGTGGTAGCCTCCGACGCGTTCTTCCCGTTCGCCGACGGGCTGGAAGCGGCCGTCGCCGCCGGCGCCACTGCGGTAATCCAGCCCGGCGGCTCGATCCGGGATGCCGAGGTGATCGCCGCGGCCGACGCGGCCGGAATCGCGATGGTGTTCACCGGGATGCGGCACTTCCGGCACTGAACGGCCATTCTGCCGACCTGCCGGCGTCATCGATCCACTGGTCCGCCACGGCTGCCAGATTGGGTCGTGACGTCATCACATCTTTCCGCCTGTCTGAATATAAGCCCAAAGCGCCTCGAACTCGTCCGGCTGCAGGATGTCGCCCCAGGCGGGCATCGCGTTCTTGCCATGTGTCACTGAATTGACGAACCGAGCCTTGTCGTCGTGCGGGAATTTGCGCAGGTCGAACGACACATTTCCTGGGTTGACCATGTCCACGCCGTGGCAGTGCGAGCACATCTGGGTGAACAGCTTCTTGCCCTGCACCGCAAGCGCCGATGGGGGCTCTTGAGCCGCCGGTTGATCGTCGGCTACAGCGACGCCGCAGAACGCACCCAACCAGAGCGCCGCCGTCAGCGTGGCGGCGAACGCGAATAATTTCATATGAACAGATCTCTTCACTAAAGAAACAAATGGCGGACACATGGCCTCGTGTCCGCCATCCGATCAGGGTTTTAGTTGGCAGCCGTTTCCTGCGGCAAAGCAAAGACCCACAGGGAGCCACCCGCCGGGATATTGGCCAAGCGCTCGTCACCGGAATACAGCGCATAACCGCCACCAAGGCCAACCGACACCGCCACGTATTGCACGCCGTCCTGCTGCCAGGTCACCGGCTGGCCCTCGATGCCGGAGCCAGTCTGGAACTGCCACAGCTTCTTGCCGGTGTCGGCATCGAACGCCTCGAATTCACCAGTCTCCTTACCGGTGAAGACCAGGCCACCGGCGGTGGTCATCGTGCCACCAAAGCGCGGCACGCCGCTCGGCACTTCCCACTTGATCTGGCCGCTTAGCGGATCGATCGCCTTCAAGAGACCGACATTGCCGTCCTTGGGAAATACCCATTTGATGTCAGCGCCCCAGTAGGTGGTGCCGGCGCGAAACTCTGGCGTCGTCGGCTTGTATTTCATGCCGAATTCCAGCGTGTTCGCGTAGATCAGTCCGGTGTTGGGATTGAACGAAGAGGGTCCCCAGTTCTTCGATCCGAACACGCTCGGCCAGATTTCGGTCTCCTCGCTGGTGGCACGCATGTGCAAAGATAGCTCCAACTCGATCGGCCGGCCGGTCTTCTCGTCGACGCCGCTCGCCCAGTTGATCGTCTTGCCATACTTGTTGACCTTCAGCATTTCACCAGTCGCGCGGTCAAACACGTAGTAGAAGCCATTCCGGTTGGCGTCCATCACGACTTTGGTCGGCTGGCCGTTGATGTTCAGCGTCGCGAGGATCATTTCGGCCACCGAATCGTAATCATACGGATCGTTCGGTGTGAACTGGAAGTGCCACTTGATCTTCCCGGTGTGCGGGTCGAGCGACAGGATCGAGCAGGTATAAAGATTGTCCCCGGGATGGGTCATGGCGTTCCAGGACCCCGCGTTGCCAACGCCCCAGAACACCGACTTCATCTCTGGATCGTAAGAGCCGGTGATCCAGGTCGATCCGCCGCCATGCTTCCACGTATCGCCCGGCCAGGTCTCGTTGCCGGGCTCGCCAGGGCCGGGGATAGTGTAGGTGCGCCACAAGTGATTGCCGGTCTGGGAGTCCCAGCCGTCGAGGAAGCCGCGAATGCCGTATTCCGCGCCCGAAATGCCGGTGATCACAACCCCATCGGCGATCAGCGGCGCCAGCGTCTGCGAGTAGCCGTCATGCCAGTCGATGACCTTTGAGTTCCACACTTCCTTACCGGTCTTCGCATCCAGCGCCACCACATGGGCGTCCAGTGTCGTGCGATACACCTTGCCATCGTATAGTGCGACGCCGCGGCTGATGATGCCGCAGCAGACGATGCGCGGTGTCTCGGGCGGATATTCAACTTTTGTCTTCCAGATCGCCCGGCCGGATTTCACGTCGATCGCCATGGTCGCCGCATGGGTGCTCACATACAGGACACCCTTATAGATGAGCGGCTGCGACTCCTCGGACCGGTTGTCGTCGTAGCTGTAGTTCCAGACTGGCGTCAGGCGCCGCACAGTCTGCTTGTTGATCTGCGTCAGTGGGCTGTAGCGCTGCAGATTGTAGCCCATACCGTAGTTGAGCACGTTGGCTGTGTCGTTTGCCCCGTTGATCAACTCGTCATTGGACTGTGCATAGCTTGTCAGCGGTAGCAGCCCGGCGACCGCGGCCGCCAGAAGAAGTGCCTTCATCGGTTCCCCCACTTTATTTTTGGCAACCGATTTCTGCCACGGTTGGCGCGGATTGACCAGTCCCAGCCAAGCGTGGTCAGCGTGAGACCACAGGTTGTGCTCCGCGAGTTGTGAGCGGAGAGGGTGGCAAGGTTGACCTGTGGCGGCGGTACGGCCGCTGGCCGTTCGACGCGACTTTGATTCATGGAGGCGCCCCCCGTGGCACGTCCCCCGGCGTTGTGCAGAGCTCAGAGGTGGGAGCGCAATGGGCCCAGTCGCTTTCGGGGGCCGACGATGCGGACATAGAGTTATGCTTGTCAGAGGCAGCGGCCAGTGCGGTATATTCCGGCCTCATCAGGCTTATCCCGCTAGGCGGCTCGATCCGGGATGCGGAGGTGATCGCCACGCCGACGCGACCGGAAGGCGCTGCTGTTCACCAGGATGCGGCACTTCCGGCATTGAGGTCCATCTGCGTCTTTCAAGTCAGTCGCGCCACCGGGATCTAGCGTGGTCATGCCGACGCGGAGCCTATGCCTTGCCCTTGTCGCCTGCTCGGATGAAGCGGAACTGGGCAAAACTTTCCTTCACTACGGTCAAGAAAGCCTTCTCTCCGATACGACCGGCCCGGTGTTCTTCGAGCGTGTGCACGATCACGATCACCAGAATTGCGCCGATGACTGAGATCGGTGGGACAGCGAGGCCGCCGCCGGCGGCAAGTCCCACGACGCCGATAAGTATGAGGGCGACAACGAACACTAAAAGCGGGTGGGCCAAGCGCTGCATCTTGGGGTCTGGAGCCGACCTCTCCAACGGGCGCGGCAAAAAGTCCGGGCGCCTTCCCGATGGCTAGCTGTCTCGATTTCGCCGAGTAACGCCCCGACGCTGATATGGTGGTCCATGCCTTCTGGAATAAACCTGCTCTCTCCCATGCGGCTGAGCCTGACCAAATGCTGATAGTCGACAACAACACCAGGGTTGTCGGCGATCGGCACCTTCTCGGTGACACGCAGTTTCGGGATCGTTTCGTGGATACGCTCGAAATCCGCGCGGATCAGATCCAGCATCGCGCGCCGTTCGTCCGCGCGGCCCGCAACGGCGACGCTGATGATGCGGTCCTCGATATCTGCCTTGACCAGCGCGCGGTGGCCATCCCGCTCCAGCACCACGCCGCGGCGCCAATAGGTCTGATGTGAGATGAACCGGTGCATGCGCACGATGAAGCGCGAGATCACGCTGCCTGGCAGCACATCGTAGTGATACTCAAAACGGAAGGCGCCGTCCCAATCGCCGGTGTCGGGCGCGCTCAACGGCAACAAGTCGGCGACCAGATAGCGGGGCTCCTTCAATCCCTCGAACTCGAAGCACAACTCGAACTTCTTCATCATCTCGATGATGAATTCGTGCTGTTCGGGCGGATAGTCGTCGGATGGCAGGATGGTCTCGATCTGGCGCAGTTCCGCACCCCGTGTGCCTGGAACAGCTCGTTGCAGTTTAGGATGGCATAGACGCCGTTGGTGACCCAGTTTGGCTCCAAAACGTTGGTATCTTTCAGCCGCCGGTCGTCGGCGAAGTTCACCAGCGCCTTCTGGCTCGCGGCGTCGGTTACGGCTTGTTGCGCGCAAATGGCTTGGAAATCTTGATAGGAGATATAGCTGCACGTATCGCGCATACTCGCGAGGTGCAGCTTCACGCGCAGCCAGCTTTCCGGTAGCGGCTGACGCACGTGGTCCAGCGTATCTGCGACCTGCCGGACGACGTCCAGCACCTCGTTCACGCCCTCGCCGGTGCTGGCTGACACCGCTCGCACGAAATGGCGGATGGTAAGGTATTTGCCGCGCAGTCCCGTCCAGTCGAGTTCGAGGCGATTTTCGTCTGCACGATTGCACACAACGATGACCGGGGACTCGCCGCGGAAACTAGCGATCAGCTTCAGCCAGTATTCAAGCCGGCTCTCCTGCTCGCCCCGGCGGCTGTCAATCACCAGAAGATAAAGGCTGCGATCCGTGAAGAAGAACTGGTGGGTTGCGTGCATGATCTCCTGCCCACCGAAATCCCAGATGTTGATTTGCACGCTTTCCTCGCCGACGGCGCTGCCGAAAGGAAGAATTTGGATGCCCTTGGTCTCCTTCTCGTCCGTAACAAACGCTTCGCCCTGCAAGCGACGGATCAGCGAGGTTTTGCCAACTCCGCCTTGCCCGACAACAAGGCATTTTGGCTTCGTTCAGCGGCCTCGCGGGAATTTGCGGGACGTTTAGAGCAGCGGAGGAAGCGTTGAGCGTGAAGTAAAATGTCAGGAGGTCGGCCGGCGGGAGGCTGAAGCTTTCCGGCGGCAGCGGTAGCGGGTTATCCTCTAACTTCAGGGTGTGCAACTTCTGCAGGGAGCGCAGCGACGGCGGTAGCGACGTTAGTTTGTTGTATTCAAAGTTAAGGTCGGTGAGCTCACCAAGCGCATCAAAGATGTCGGGCAGTTCAACCAGAACGTTACGAGAAGCATCGAGATAGCAGAGCCTGGAAACTCGCCGTAGCTCCCGCGGCAACTGGCTCAGGCGATTGTCCTCGACGTGAAGGTGACTGAGATTGGCGCACTCCGGCACAGCGTGCGGGAAATCAGTAAACTGACACTCACCGATGAACAGCGAAAAGAGATTTGACAGCTCCGCTATTTCGTTGGGAAGACTAATGAGAGGTTTTCATAGAGGTTTATTAATTGCAAATTCCGCAAACGTGGTATTGCAGGACTGACCTCAGTCAGGCGCGCGAAGCTGACGTCCAGGATCTCCAGCGAGCTCAGCGAAAACACCGCATCAGGAATTTTCGCGAGAGGGTTCAACCCGATACGAAGTTCGGCGAGCTTGCTCAGCCGACACAACTCCTCGAGTAGGTCGGTTAGCTGGTTGCTGCTCAGGTCGAGTTCCCGCAGCTCCACCATTTCGAACACGCGTCGCGGCACCTCGGCAAGGTCGGTGCCCCTGAGATCGAGCTTTTCGCCGCCCTTTCTCAGAGCCTGTTCGATTCTTTCCTCGGCGGCCGAGGGGACTGCGCGCTTCGTCGCCTTTCGAGCCATAGCGTTGCTCCCTGGTCCTCCAACCCGCGAAGTGGTCCTCAACGTTCCGGGGACGGATAGGCTGAGGCTAGTATCCGGCTGAAGGTTTCACCTTTCCCGGAATCAAATCAATCCCTTGCTGTTGCAGTGCGTGGCGAAGTAGCAGTAGCATTCCGTACCAGCGCCTCCCGCCAAGTCCTCCCAAATATACGCTGAAGCAGGCCGATGCCCGCCACCGAGGCGACGTTGGTCGATGCGACCAAGCGTGTTCGCCACTTGCGCAAGTCTGCGGGCCCGCTAACCCGTCTTCGATTTGCGGATTTTTGAGGGGTGCGCTCATTGTCTGACGCATCGCCGCGTAGTGGAATTGGTTGGCCAACTTATCAGCGAAACTCTAGCGGCCGCAATCGACAAATGGGATGGCAGATCCGCCTCAGGCTTGGATATAGGACGTTGGATTCTTTTTGGTTGTTCGCGCTTTCCATTGTTCAATTCTAAGCCGCCAAACCCATCTCGAGATCTCGGGCATCGCTCATTCCCAAATTTATCAGTGTAATCAATAGGTCACCTGACGTCATCGGCGATCAGTAGGTTCACGCGCGGGAGCTGGAGGGCCTTTCGGGGCGGCAGCAACTGGCAGGCGTCGAGTTGGATGCCAGCCCGAAACGGCGCCTGGAGCAGCCTCTGATCGGCCGCGCTGGCCGTGTTCCAGGTGATAGTGCGTAGATAGGCGGAGAAAGTGCCGGGTCTCTTCGGGGGCTGAACCCAGCAGCGTCGCCCAATCGTCCTGCTTTAGGACTTCAGCATCGATCTCGGCTGCCCAGACGATATCCGTCTGCTCACCAGAGCATCGTCATCTATGCCAGGCAGGGTCAGCGTTTGCAGCCCGTCGCCCAACTCGCGGATCGCTTCTACCAACCAACGACGGTCTCTGACACAAACGAAGTCGCCCAACTCGGGATGCACGACGTTGCCCTCCCAGGCCCGTTCTTAGGGCTCTGTGGCGGAGACGAGCGACGTTGGTGAGTTCCACCGGGGCGGGCATCGGCGGCTGCACCGTATCGGTCCGGGACGCTTTGCTCAAGCTTTGGCGCGACAAGCTGAAAGCAGACATCATCATTCGCTTGCAATCCGGGGCGGTTAGCCTCGTGCTAACGGTATCGCGGCTCGTTGGCATTCCCCTCTAGAGAGCCGTTTCCGTCACGCCATTTTCCACGAGGCATCTTGAGCACAGCCCTTCCCACCCCTTGTGACCGCGGTCATGCAGAATCCGTCGATGGCAAGTCCGTCCGCAACCCCGGCTGGACCCTCGCCGCGACGAAGCTGGCGTCGAGCCTCGCCTTCATCGACGGCTCGGTGGTGAATGTCGCGTTGCCGGCTGATCGGCGGGGATCTGCATGTCTATGCCGCAGGCCTATCCTGGGCAATCAACGCCTACCTTCTGCTGCTATCGGCATTGCTGCTGCTCGGCGGCGCCGCAGGCGATCATTATGGTCGTCGGCAGATGCTGATCACAGGGATCTTGGCGTTCACCCTGGCCTCGGTCGGCTGCGTGTTGGCGTCCGGTCTAGACGTATTGCTCGCGTGCCGCACGATCCAGGGAATTGGCGCGGCTCTCGTGATGCCAAACAGCCTAGGCATCCTCGAAAGTTCCTTCGAGGGCGAGGCGCGGGGACGAGCGGTCGGCACCTGGGCGGCCGCCGGCGCGATCGCGAGCGCCGTCGGCCCACCGCTCGGCGGCTGGCTGGTCGATGCAATCGGTTGGCGTGCCATCTTCTATCTGAACGTTCCGGTCGCAGGTGCGGCAATCGCCATCGCCTGGAACTAGGTTGAGGAGAGCGCCGCAGGCGAGCAACCGCTCGACTGGCGCGGCGCGATCCTGGAGGTGTCACTGGCCTGGGCGCTCACCCTGTGGTCGAGCCACCACACGGCATCGTTCGGGACATGGGTGGGCCTGGGTGCGGGGACGATCCTCTGCTGTTATTCGTGCTGGCCGAACACCGGCTCGGCGAGCGTGCGATGATGCGTCTCGCTCTTCGCATCGAGGCCCTTCGTCGGTCTGACTGTGCTGACATTCCTGCTCTATGGTGCACTTGGCGGCTTGCTGGTCTTGTGCCCTATCTGCTGATTGTCGCCGGCGCCTATAGCCCGGTCCCGGCGGGGCTCGGGCTACTGCCGTTTTCGATCGTGATCGGCGCGGCCTCGCGCCTGACGGGGCGGCTGACGGAACGGGTTGGGCCGCGCTGGCCGTTGACGGCCGGGGCGATTGTCACCGGCGTCGGCTTTGCTCTGCTGGTCCGCGTCGCGATCCACACGCGAGTTATTGGACGAACATCCTGCCCGGCATGGCGGTGATCGCGTTTGGCATGGCCTGGGCCGTCGCGCCGTTGACCACCGCCGTCCTGTCATCGGTGGATCGACGACACACCGGCACCGCATCCGGCTTCAACAGCGCCATCGCTCGTACCGGCGGCAACCGCACTCGCGGGAGCCGTCATCGCGGAAGCGGGTGCGGCGTTAACCGAGGCGTTCCAGGCTGCGGCGATAATTGCGACGACCTAGCTATCGCTGCGGGACTGGTCGCTTTCTCCACGCTGGAGAGGTGACGAGTGATCCTGGCCGATTCCAGTCTGGCTGCTTTGGAACGATCGACGGTGAGAAGCGGACCTTCGTTGATCGCGTGCTCGGCGGCCGTTCGCGTGAACATACGCGCTGACGATGGTAATCATCCATCGAAAACCGTGGAGTTTAGGTGGTCAGGTAGAGACCGGTTCGGCGTGCTGGGTACGCCAGTTCGAGGGCAGCAACTCATGGAGTCACGAGGCGGGATGGTCGCCGCCGCGATCGCGCGAGTAGAAGACATCGCTGCCGGGCCAAACATTGGGCAGTACGATGAGGCCAGCCGGACCGCTCCAGGACGTTACCTAGAATCGACCGCGCCGGAGTCGCTCTGCCTGACGTGGTCGTCGTGGTGTGAGGCGGTGGAGGGTTTCCGAGCGTCCACCACCTTCGCGGTGAGCTATTCGGCGGCCCAGGTTCGGGGTGAACTCGAGCGGCAATCCCTTGTGACCGGTCGATCTCTCACCTTCCTCGTACATCTCGAAGGCCCGTTTCTTCAACGCCGGAAGGACCGAGGCGGTTTTGTCCAGGTCCAGGTCGGCTGCGATTCCTGGATAACCTGCGCGCACGATCATCGCGCCGAGCTTCCTGTTCTCGATCTGCTCGAACGTCCACCCAGCGGATCGTCGATGATTGTCATGTCCCAATTTATCCGGTGGTTTTTGTTGCGCGGACCATAATGGTAATGCGCGCCCTTCCAGAAACAGTCGAGCGCCAGAAGCTCCGTTTCTTCCACGTATGACTTCCCTTTCGACCCGCCCACGTCGCCAAGGACGTGGACCGCGAGGCCACCGTCACCGTTCCGCTGCCGCCGCATCTCACGGCCGAACCGGATGTTGCCGGCTTCGAAGATGTCCGTGCCACGGTTGTGTTTGACCGTGTTCCGCTTCGATACGAACGTTTCTCTGGCGCAGGCCTCCACCTCGGGCAGGACGCGCCGCACCGTGGCGGGTCGGTTGCAGCCGCGATTTCTTTGTATCCGGCCCGGTCCAGCATCTTCGGGAGTTTTTCGCCAAGGGTTCGGATGGTCCAGCCGATGGGATTACCATCGGTGATCGGGTCCATCCGGCAGTGTACGCCGATGCCGCCGCCAACACGGTCAGGGGTCGTCAGTTCGGGATTTTTGGGCCGTAGATGTAGCTTTTCTTGATGTCGAAGCAGTTGAAGCGCAACAGCGCGGTCTCCTTGCCGCCAACATCGGCCGCCAGTTCGATGGATATACCCTGGTCCGAATGATCCTCGACGTTGCCGTCCCACAGTTGGTGCTTGACGATGAAGGTCAGGGATCGGCGGTAATCTGGTTCCTTGCGAGTGTGGCATCTGTGGGGCGCTCCTGTTGGAGGGATCTGCGCGAGCCCAAGGAGGAGGCGCGGTGGTCACAAAAAGGGCTGATGCGGAGAGCAGGCGAATCGCCTGAACTCACGGAATGGGCGCGCCGGCAAAGCACCCTACAGAACGCCAAGTTGCGTATCCGTGGGAAGTCGGCGAGGCGCGACAGGCAGGCTGTGCCACGTATTGCCTCATCCAGGAACGCTCCCGAACGGGTTGGGCATTGCCTCACCAGAATGCTCCCGGCGCGGCGTCACTTTGTCAATCGGCATCCAACGGGTATTGCTTGAGATCTGGCACATGCGGGCGGCGGCATGATGGGCCCTGCGCGAGCAATTCGTCAGCCTTACCCGCGCTTGGGGAGGGGCGTTGCCATCACCTCCGTTGTAGTGGCGTTCGGAAGTCGCGGCTGAATGCGGTGTGATCAGGCTTACCTTACGGACGCAAACGACCCGGCGCCAAGCCGGTGCCGGGTCGCATCACCGGGCGCGGTCATTGGCGTCCCCGCCTGTGCCGCGAGGCAATTGTAAACTTGTCATCAGCGGGCCTCAAATATCCCGGGGGTTCGGGGGGCAGCGCCCCCGCCTCCAGCCGATCAAAGCGCGTGCTGGGAGCGTCACCCACACCAACGGGCTTAACTGTTAACCAAGACGAGCGCCTGTCGTTTACGACCATAATGGGAATGACTGTTCAGCGTTACGTAACGGATTGAAGCGGGGACTGAGCAGCGTGATAGCCCGGAGCACTGCCGCCGAACACCAGTTGATGTGCATTTTCCCGCCGCCACACTTTGACACGGCGCTGTAGCGTTCGCAGCAGTTTGTCCGGGTAGATATCTGGCTGCTCCCGCTGAAGCCGCTCGAGCAGTTCTCGCGACGTCCGCCATGGCTCGACGTCGAACCACTCACGCATTTGCGCCGTCACCGACAGGAACGGATCAGGGCAAGTCCGCAAATATTTGGGGCCCTTTTCTTTCGGCTTACTCGTCGGTCGTACCTCACCCCGAGACGAGCTCGTACCATCTCGCTCGTACGCGGATCGGCCAGCAGCCGCTGATACGGCGTCGCTGGTGGGTAGTAGCGCTTCGTGACCCTCGCTCCATCACGTTTCTTACTGGCCAGCTTAAAGGACGGCTGAAAGAAATTCACAAATAAACGAACCGACATATACAGTCGACCCAACGCCGCCGCCGCCTCCAGGCCCACGTAGCGTCGGTAGCCCACAATGCGGCGCACAACTGCGCCGTTCTTCTGCTCCACCCATGCTTGATCGTTCTTGCGATACGGCCTACAGCGTGTGAACTCCACACCGGCGTCCTTGCAATAGGACTGAGGTTTTCATGAACACACTATCGTTGTCCGTATCAAACCCGAGCAGAGGAAACGGCATCCGCTTGCGGACCTCGCTCAACACCGCGATCAACACCGTCTGCTCCCGCACCAATAACGGTGCACACTCCGTCCAGCCGCTCGCAATGTCGGTCAATGTCAGCGTCTGCACGAAACTGCCTTCTGCCGTCGGCCCGCTATGCGCGACCAGGTCGGCCTCCATAAACCCAGGTGCCGGATCATCCCAGCCATCGAATGTTCGAACCGGCACGCTGCGCCGGACCCCGGTCGAGGATGCCGATCGTCGACGCGCTCCTCCTGTTGCTTGCTCCTTCACCTTGCACAACGATCGGTCGATGGTCGCCGCGCTCATTGCCAGCAGACCGCTTCCCACCTCCGGCGCGAGTTTGAGATGACCGTGCCGCTCCATTGACTTAACGAGGATAGGTATCAACGGTCGCAACCGCTTGCCGCATACCCGGTCCGACGCCTCCCAAACCAAGATCAGCGCCCCGCACACGGCGTCGTCATAAACCCTACGTCTCCGACGAGAGCCGGAGGGCTCACGGCGCATCCGAAGCAGACGCATCGCATGCTTGCGATGCAGACCGCTCACCGCTGTAAACTCGTCCAAAATGCGGCTGCGATCTTTGCGAGCGGACCGGGCGTACCGCTCCGCCACCACCGCCACCAACTCATCCCGTGTCGCCATGCTGATCCGCCTCATGCTCGCACCCGCCGAACCCCGGCGGGGAGCAAATTACGTGAGGCAACAGACCGACACTGGGGAGCATTTCAGGTGAGGCAATGCGCGATCAGGAAGCGGGTGTCGCCCCATACGCTGCGCCACAGCTTCGCGACCCATCTGCTGGAACAGGATGTCGATATCCGCGTCATCCAGGTCCTGTTGGGGCACAGCAAGCTCGATACGACCGCACTCTACGCGCGCGTCGCGACCAAAACGATCAGCTCGGTGACCAGTCCGCTCGAGCATTTGGCATTGCTGATGCAGGACGAGGATCCCAGCGGCTGAACCCATTTGCGCACCTCGCTCGAGGTCGCCGATATCTTCCGAGCTGAAGGAGCCGGCTATCGCGCCGTTCAGGCCGGCCATTTGAGCCTGACCCAGCTCAAGGTCATGGCGGCGATCGAGAACTGCCGCACCGCGGCGCTTGGCGGCCACGTCGATGCCTGCGAGGACTGTGGGCATCAGCGCATTGCCTACAACAGCTGCCGCAACCGGCATTGCCCCAAGTGCCAAGGTGCCGCTGCGCGCATCTGGCTGGCCGAGCGCGAAGCCGACCTGCTGCCGGTCGGCTACTTCCATGTCGTCTTCACGCTTCCCACCGAGGTTGCCGACATCGCCGGCCAGAACAAGGCAATCGTCTACGATCTGCTGTTCCGAGCGGCGGCCGAGACGATGATGACGATCGCGGCTGACCCCCGGCATCTCGGCGCGCGCATCGGCATCACCGCCGTGCTCCACACCTGGGGATCGGCGATGACGCACCATCCGCATATCCACATGATCGTGCCGGGCGGCGTCATCTCGCTCGATGGGCAGCGCTGGATATCATCGCGTCCGGCCTTCCTGCTGCCGGTGCGGGTGTTGGGCGCGCTCTTTCGCCGCCTGTTCCTCGCCCGGCTGATCGAGCTCCATGCGGCTGGACAAATCGCCTTCTTCGGCACCCTGGCCGGTCTCGCCGATCACCGCCGTTTCCTGCGTCACCTCGCTGCCGGTCAGGAAGAAGCGGTGCGTGGTCTATGCCAAGCCGCCGTTCTCCGGCCCGGAGGCCGTGCTCGCCTATCTCTCGCGCTACACCCACCGGGTCGCCATCTGAAACCAGCGTCTGATTGCGTTCGACGAGACCGGCGTCACCTTCCGCTACAAAGACTACCGCCGCGACGGTCCGGAGCGGCAGCGCGTCATCACGCTCGCACCGCACGAGTTCATCCGCCGCTTCCTGTCCATGTCTGCCACATGGCTTCCACCGCATTCGCCATTACGGCCTGCTCGCCAGTTCCACACGCAAGGCCAATATAGCGCGAGCCCGTGAACTGCTTGCGGTGGCACCGCCGCCGGAGCCCGTCGAAGTGCCAGAGACACTCGATTGGCTCCCACCCTGTCCCTGCTGCGGCGGGCGCATGACCATCGTCGAGACCTTCGGGCAATGGCGCCAACCACGCGCGCCACCTCACGCCCCCGCACCAACCGGGAGCAGTTCGTCGTGACCCGGCACAGCTTATACTCACCTCCAGCCGCAACACCCAAGTTGCGGCGAATACCCCAGGGCGCCCCATTCGCCACAATCGGCGCAACACGCCTGGATATGACCCGTGGCCAGTTCCCGATGAACGGTCTGTCTGGCGAAAAATCTCGCTCACCAAGTCCCGCCAACGCCGGAGCCGAGCCGGATCCGGAATGACTTCAACCAAGCAAAACTCGAAATCCCCATAGACCATCACCGCAGCCCCGCGGGTTCGTGCTTGGGCGGTTTTCCGACGCCTGGCGGCATCCGAAAACCTTCACCATATCAGGCGTCCGAGGGTTGACCGACCATGCTATAAAGCGCACGCCCACAAGTCCTCGTCACCAGCGGTGTGGCCCCGTAGCCACCGGTTGGCAGCACGTCTACTTTTACGCAGACGCCTGCGGCAAACTTCATAGCGGCTGTGGCCTCAAAGAGCGGAGGTCCAGGAACTTGCCGCTTTTTGGTCGATGCCAGTGCCGGCCGCGCCCACCCTGCGGGGATGCCTCAATCGGGGATCGCAGATATCAGATAAAGTGTCTGCAAAATTTGGCTGGGCTGCCGATCTCCGAAGGTGTGCGCGAGAATCCTTACCACTTCGCCCGATCTATAGATCCCGCTCAGCGCGCGATCGACTTCGTACCGAAAATTGTCGTCTCCCTTCGGTAGGCCAAGCGCATACGGCTCGACCGTTAAGTATTCGTCGGCCAAGAGTAAATTGGCCGGCGCTTTACTGTTCGCTTGCAAGACCCAAAGTATAGTACGATCGGCGAAGTACGCCGATACCTTGCCGGAATTGACCATTGCTAACCCTTCGGCGTGAGTTGCCGCCGGCTCAATCGTGGCATTAATCCCAGCGGCGGCGAGCGTATCTCGCAACTCCTGCTCGGTCGTCGTTCCGGCCAAAACGCCAACGGTTTTGCCTGCAAGCGCTTTCAGGCTCCGCGGACCATTTACGGTGGCCATCAGCCCGGCGCCATCGACAAATGTGTCGACAGAAAAATCGATGAACTTGCGTCGACCCAGAGTAACGGACGTCGCCTCACACAGGTCCGCCTTACCTTGTTCGATTGTCTCGAAACGGTTGGAGGCCGTGACAGTCACATAGTTTACTTCGAGGGTCGGCAGATTCAGTTGCTGGGAGAGCTGTTTTGCCACGGCCTGGCAGAGTTCCACAATGAAGCCCGTCGGCTTGCCCGTAGAGTCCTAATACGAAAACATTGTCGGGTGCTGATATGTTTGGCGTGATCGATGCGGCTCGGAAAGACGAATTCGTCAAGCGCACCGCCCCTGCGTTCGAGCCAGATCAGGATGCTCCCACGGGAGGTCTCAAGGAGTTCAAATTGAACGGGCCGGCCGGTCTTCTTCTGAACGACCATCGCGCGTGACCGAACCCGACCGCTGCTAAGGGCCTGAGCCAGAACAAGCGACTCGGTAGAAAAGACTGCAGAGTGCCGCAATAACGCAACGAACGAACCCGGAATAGTTGATGCGAATTGGGTGTCTTGGCGTCCAGCCTGGCCGGATGATCGACCAAGATGCCATCCGGGCCCGCTATAATGCACTCGGACCGTTCCGCAACGAAAGAGACCGACGCTTGTTCGCCGCCTGTGAAGCACGCGCTGCCGGCCGCGGCGGAATTGTTGCGGTTTCGCGGACCACCGGAATTGCCCGCAGCACCATAGGCCGCGGTTTGGCGGACCTCCGGTCCGGGGCCGATGCAGCGAGCGGGTCCGCCGCAGGGGTGGTGGACTGAAGCCCGCGATCGAGACGCAGTTACCCGGAGGCGAAGCAGCTGTCGATCAACGCCGACTGTGGCGGCAGCAACGGCGCGCGCCTGCGCCTGTGGAAGCGCGAACTGCAGGTGCTGACCGACGAACTTCGGATTGAGATCACCGTCTGTCATGTCCCGCCCGGCACCAGCAAGTGGAACAAAATAGAGCATCGGCTGTTTTCCTTCACACTCAGAACTGGCGCGGCAAGCCACTGATTAGCTACCTAGTCATCGTCCAACTGATCGCCAGCACCACCACTGACACCGGGCTCACCGTCGCCTGTCGCCTGTCGCCTCGATGACAGTGACTATGCGAAGGGTATCAAGGTCACTGACGCCGAGATGGCTGCCCTCAACATCCAACCCGCCGATTTCCACGGCGAATGAAACTATACCATCGCCCCGAGGTGGCCGGACGGATGCGCGCGGTCGGTGATGCCTGTAAAAGCGGTCGATTCGGTTAAAAACCGAATCTCGCCTTTGTGGATGTTCACGGTTCCGGCTCCTTTTCCCGAATACGCAGAGGGAAGGAGCCGAAACACATCGTCGTGCTGCGTAGACTACTTCGGCAGTTCCACCGCGTACGCGTGGAATGGTCCGGGCTTGCCCCGCTTCTCCGGCGGATCGAACAACGTCCCCAACTGACCTTCCAATACCCACGCGGTCTGGCCGATTTGCCAGACCGAGACGGGCTGCTTGAATCCGCCCTTGACCGTCTTGACGTTGGCGTTGTCGCCATCGACCTCGATGATGTCGAAGCGGCCCGCGTCGGCGCCCTCAACCACTAGCAGTCCGTTCTTGCCATACGCGCGCATTCCGTCCGGATGCTCGAAGCCCGAGGGTGTGGTCTTGAGCTGCGTGATCCGCCCCGCTTTGCCGCCTTGGCCGATCTCGACGCGAAACAGCAGTCCGGTTGCGAACGTATTGACATAGAGATTGCCATCCTGGCTGATCGTGATGCCGTCAAGGCCCGGACCTTCGCCGCCGCTAAACTTCGGATCGGTGGCCCACACCTCAAGGGAGGTCTCACCAGGAGCAAGCTTCAAGATGTGCGGCTGGAAAGATTCCGCGATATACACGGAGCCGTCGGACCCCACGACCATGTCGTTGCAAAGCGTCTTTTCGCCCGGCAACGGCCAACTACCCTTCCCGGCGCCAGTCGTGAGGTCGAACGCCTTCAGCGCCACCGGTTTCACGCCTGCGGGCGGTTTCACCCCGAACGCCGACAGATTGCTCGAGCATACCCATAGCGTTCCGGCCTTCTCGTCGGCGAACACGCCCAGTGTATTCATGGAATCGTTCGCGCCCGGCTTTATCCACTGCTCCGCGGTGGTCGCCCCTGGCGCCACGCGGAAAATTCCACCCTCATAAAGACTGCCGGCATAGATCGTGCCGTCCGAGGTCGCGGTAAGGCTCTCGGGATAAGCATGTTCGCCCGGAAAGGTGATTTCCCTGCGGTCGGCCGCCGATGCCGGACTTTGCCAGGCGAGACTGGCCGACAGGACTGCGGCCCCTAGATAGACAGGTTTCATTTGGTTTCACTCCCTCTTGTGTCGCCGGTTCATTCCGGTCACACAACTCTGCGTGCCCCGCGTTAAGCTCGGGTCAGCAGTATCGGCCTTTCGAATAGAACGTCGGCGTCACCGCCCTCCCCGCAGTCACCACGGCGCTCGAACGGATGAAACCTGGCCGTCACGCGAGGGTCAAGTCCGCGACCATCTGTTTCCCCCTGGTCTCCGGCCCGAGCAGTAGGGCGAGGATGAAGCTGACGAGGCCGACCCAGGTGCCGATGAGCATCGGGATAGCAAATCCCACATGCCACGTGAGCGCGGCATACGCCATGATCGGCCCCACCAGTCCGCCGAAGATGGCGCCCTGATGATAACAGAAACCGCTCGCCGTCGCTCGCACTTCGGTCGGGAAGCGCTCCGTCATGTAGCTCGCGTTCTGCCCGTAGATACCGCCGGCGCCAAAGCACCCCTGTAACGCAAAGAACACCACGATCATGGTATAATTATCAGTCAGCAGATACAGGGGCGTGACCGGGATCGCGAACAGCGCCGGCAGGATCATCGCCCAGCGCCGCCCGATGTGGTCCGCCAGCCAACCCCAGCAGCAGCATGACAAGAAGAACAACAGGTTCTGCAGCATAATCGGTAGCGCGACAAGGCCGGGGCTGAGGTGTAGATCGCTTTGCAGATGTGTGGCGAACAGCGTGCCGATCGAGTACCCGACAACAAAACTGCTCGCCATCCACCAGCATGCTGTCAGCGTGTTGGCGAGCACGCCGCGCCTGAAGATCGACAGCAGCGGCAGACGAACCTCGCGGCCCTGAGCGCGCTGTAACCGTCGGTTCTCGACCCAGACGGGCGGCTCGTTGACATACTTGCGCACATACAGGATCGCCAGCGCCGGTAAAACGCCAATCCAGAGCAGGCCACGCCAGCCGATCGAGGTGTACAGAAGCCCGTAGGCGGCTGCTGACAACAGGC
The DNA here is from genome assembly GCA_963772355.1 of uncultured Alphaproteobacteria bacterium. Classification (GTDB taxonomy): domain Bacteria; phylum Pseudomonadota; class Alphaproteobacteria; order Acetobacterales; family Acetobacteraceae; genus Rhodopila. The sequence continues at coordinate 131,991 of CAVYXX010000108.1, forward strand.
CACCCAGGCCCCATGATCCCTGCATCACCCCCGCCATGAAGCCGCGCGAGCGGATCGGCCAGCTTTCCATGGCGAGGGAGGCTCCGACCGGCCACTCCGCGCCCATGCCGATGCCCAGCAGCGCGCGGAAAAAGAACAGAAAGGCAAAGCTGGGCGAAAATCCCGCGATGAAGTTGCAGGCAGAGAACCAAGCGATCGATATCATTAACGGGGTTTTCCGTCCGATACGATCGGCCAGCCAGCCTGAGCCGGTCGCACCAACCAACCGCAACCACAGAGTGACGGTGAAAACCGCCGTCACCGCCGTCAGCGGAACGCCGAACTCCTGCGCGATCGGCAGCATGATGAAGACAAAGATTGTGAAATCGAATGCATCGAGCGTCCAACCCAGCCATGCGGCAATCCAGGCATGCCACTGGTCCCGAGTTGGTTCACGCCACCACGCAACCTGACCGTCATGAAACGATGTCGCCATCGCTCATTTCCCCCCTGGTCCAGTTCGGCCCTTCTCGGCACTTTGCCCAGTCATACACCGCAATCGCGGTCAGCCTGTTCACGATTTGCGGAAGCGCCGGCGGGTTCGTCGGATGGCGGTGCTGCCCCGTGATCCATCCAATCAAACGGACCGCGCCCGCCGCCAAGCCTTTACCAGACAATTACACCAGCATACCCCATCGTTAGGAAACCATTTGTTAAAGATTTCGGCCGATAAGGTGATTGGGACTGTTCCACTGGTCCGCAGGAATAATCGCCATCGCAGCCCCTGAGGCACCTGGAGCCGTCGCCATGCAGTTCAACTTGACCATCGCAGCAAAGCTGGCGATTGCATACGGTCTTTTCCTGGCCCCAATTGGCTATCTCGGGTACCAAATGATAGCCGACAAAGAGTCCAGCATCGAATTTGCTCGGAAGGAGACGCTGGGCGTCCGGTATATCGCGGAAGTTCGCGGAGTGCAGGATGCCGTCGTTCGAGGCGCGGATATGATAGGCTTAGCAGAGCGGGTGAAAGCCAACGAGACAGCGAACGGCGCTGACCTCAAGACCGCAACGGCGACAAACGCGCTCCTGAAGGCCCTCGCCGGTGCCGACCATGCTGCCGCGGCTCAGGCCGCAGCTGACCTTATCGGCAAGGCAGCCGATGGTTCTAACCTCACCCTCGATCCCGACCTTGACAGTTTTTATACGCAAGACGCACTGACCGTAAAAGTGCCCGCCGCCGTGGCAGGCGTCGCTTCCTTGGCCACTTCAGTCGCAGGCACCGCCGGTCATGACATTTCCGTTGAAGACCAAGTAACGATTGGCATTCAAGGTGGTGCGCTGCAACCGACGCTGGATGGTCTGGCTTCCGACATTGAAAGCGCCGTGCAAGGTAATCCCGACAAAACGGTCGATGGTGCGGTAACCGCCTCGGTCGCGAAGGTCATAGCGACCGCCAAGGCGGTTTTGGCTTCCTTGGCCGATCACACCAAGGCAACGGATGCCCAGACTGTGGCCCTCCCGCTATTTGATGCGATTACGGAGGCAGGCACGGCTGACGCGGGCGAAGTCGAGCACCTGCTAAATCGGCGCATCGCGGGCTTCCGTTCGGCCGAATTTCTCAGCGTCGGCATCGCGCTCGCCCTCTTCGCTGCGGCGATCGCGTAAGTGCTGATTGTGGTGCAGCGAGGTGCCATCAACCCGTTGCGCGCGCTCACCACAACCATGCGCAAGTTGGCGGAGCGCGACCTCAAAGTTGAAGTCGGCGGCCTGACCCGCGGGGACGAAGTTGGTGGCATGGCACGCGCCGTACAAGTGTTCAAGGACAACATGATTCAGGCCGACCTGCTGACCGCTGCAAGTGCCAAGGAACAGGCGGTCCGTGATCGCCGACAGGCGGCCATGGATACTCATACTCAGGACTTCGGCGCATCGATTTCGGGGGTCATGGCAAGCCTTGGCCAGTCCGCTAGCAAGATGCTCGCTGCGGCAGGTGCGATGTCGGAAGCGGCAACCCGCACCCGGGACCATACGTCTAACGCAGTCGAAGGCGCCAATGCATCCGCCCGCGACCTCAATTCGGTCGCTGTCGCAGCCGAACAGATGACCGCCAGCATCCGCGAGATCAGCAGACAAGTGGGGCATGTGACAAGCGCGGTACGCTCCGCCGTGGATCTTGCCTCCGAGACCGATGCGAAGGTAGCGGGCTTGGCAACCACGGCGGATCGGATTGGCGACGTAGTGCGGCTGATTTCAGACATTGCGGGGCAGACTAACCTCCTGGCATTAAATGCAACGATCGAGGCGGCTCGAGCCGGAGAGGCGGGCAAAGGCTTCGCGGTGGTTGCCAGTGAGGTGAAGGCGCTCGCTACTCAGACTGCCCGCGCGACCGACCAGATCGGCACCCAGATTGTTGCTATACGCGAAGCAACCGACGCGGCTGTTGGCGCGGTACGTCAGGTCAGCGTGGCGATCGGTCAGGTTGAATCCGTTGCGACGGCAATCGCTGCAGCGGTCGAGCAGCAGGCTGCCGCGACCGGGGAAATCAGCGGCAGTGTTCAGAACGTGACCATGGCGACAACGACCTCGGCTCAAGCGATGGATCAAGTTCCGACAGTTGCGGAACAGACGGACACGGCCAGCCGGTCTGTGTTGACCGCGGCTGATGAGGTTGGCCAGACCGCGAATACGTTGCGTGTTGAGGTCAATGACTTCCTGACTGCAATGAAACGCACCGAGAGCACTGACCGACGGGCCTATGAGCGTTTGCCAGGTGGGGGCGCCGCCGCCACTTTAACCATGCCAGGCCTTGCTGATATCAAGACTATAGTGCGTGATATTTCGCGCGGCGGTATCGCGTTGATGTGCGGCAGCACCATTCCCCCCGGCACAGAGGTAAAGTTGGTCTTCCGGCAGGCGGAAGCGTGTCCGGTAGGATCGTACGATCGCAAGATGGCATAATTACCGTGGTGTTTCGCCAGAATGAAACCATTCTGGTATCGGTAGATCAAGCGGTCGAAGCCATCAGACAGAAAGCGAGCCCCGCAGCGGCATAGTACCCAGCTAGCTCTCACCCAGCGTCTGACACGACATTGCGCCAGTTGAACCATGGGGTCAGGAAACGTTGAGCCGACGCGCTACTATGGCCGCGGCCGTAGTAGTGCGTCGAGCGGATCCTGCTTCGGGGCGAGGGGGACCCTAAATAACACCTCCTACCAGCAACTGATCCATTTCGTCCCTCGTCAGACCCAGTCGACCCTGATAAATTTCGACGTTGTGGGCACCTAACTCCATCCCCAACCAGTTCACCTTTCCTGGCGTTTCGGTCAGTCGAGGAACCAGATTGGGGACCGCGAGTTCTCCCGCGCGAGGGTCGTGCATGCGCAAGATGTTGCCGCGTGCCTGGTATTGCGGATCGTCGAATATTTCATCCACCGAATAGACCGGGCCGCAGGGTACTTGCGACCGCTCACACGCTGCCAGCAAGTCGGCCCGATCCATCGTCGAGGTCCAAGCGCCAACGGTTTCATCCACAACAATCCGATCCTGTTCCCGCGCAGCCAAGGTCCCCCAACGTCCCGCCTCGGCTAATTCGGGTCGACCCATTGCCTCGGCCAATCGAGCAAAGATCTTGTCATTCGTGCACGCGATCGCGATCCAGCGTCCATCCTTCGTCGGATAATGGCTGTGCGGCACGACGTTGACGGTGCCGGGTCCCATGCGCTGCCGCACATACCCCTTATAGGCGAAAGCGGGTGCCAGTTCGTCCAGGATGCGGAAAATGGGTTCGTAGAGGCCGATGTCTACAATCTGCCCCCGACCGGTCTTCTCCCGCGCCTGCAGTGCCAGCAGTGTCCCCAGCGCGCCATACAGCCCCGCCATATAGTCCGGAATCGTCGCTGACCCCGGCGTCACCGGTGCACGGTCTGGATAACCCGCCAAAAACGACAGCCCACCGAATGCATTGCCAATTCGGCCAAACCCGGGCCGATCTTTGTAAGGTCCCGTCTGCCCATAACCCGAAATCCGCACCATGATTAGCGCAGGATTCACTTCGCTCAGCACATCGTAGCCAAGCCCCCATTTCTCCAGCGTACCAGGTTGAAAATTCTCCACCATTACATCGGATTGCGCGACCAGGCGCTTCAGCAGCGCCGCTCCCTCGGGCTTGCGGAGATCCAACGTGATACAACGCTTGTTCCGAGACTCCGACAGCCACGGGAGCGAATCTCCGCAATCCGTCATGGTCCCAAAACGGCGTGTAGCGTCCCCCACAACCGGGAGCTCGATCTTGATGACGTCAGCGCCGAATTCGCCGAGTTGCGTCGCGCAGAAGGGACCCGCCAGGAAGGTCGAGACATCCAGCACCTTACAGCCCTCCAGCGCCTGGACGTCGATCATCGCCCGGCCTCCAGCACGCGGCGCGCACGCTGCACGATTGGATAGTCGATGAACTGCCCATCAAGCTGAATCGATGCCATTCCTTCCGCTTCTGCCTTGTCGAACGCCTCCACAATTCGCCTCGCTTTCGCGACCGTCGCCTCATCGGCGGAAAACGCTGCATTAGCCTCCGCGATCTGATCTGGATGAATGCACATCTTTCCTTGGAACCCCAAAGCGGCAGCATGCTGGGCGGAGGCAATAAAACCCTCAAGATCCCGCAGATCCGCCCACACGGTGTCCAACGGTGCCTCTAACCCCGCGGCTCGGGATGCCAGAACGCAAGCGCTTCGATACGGCAACAGCTCGGCTTCTGATCGTGTCCACACCATGCTCATATCCAGCGTAAAATCCCCGGCTCCGAAGGCTAGCCGCTTCATTCGCGTGCCCGATCTGCAAATCCCCTGGAGGTTGCTTAGACCCAGAGCTGTTTCGATGATCGGGATCAGGTCGATCGTACCCGTCGGAAGACCACGCTCACGCTCTAACGCGCCAATCAGCCAGTCCGCGGTATGGAGTTCATGTGCGTGCTCCACCTTCGGCAGAACAATCCCGTCAAGCCCTGGCCGCACGACCGCGGCGATGTCGCCGTAGCACCATTCCGTGCCCAGCGCGTTCACTCGAACATACAGTTTGCCGCTCCGAGGCTTGTCGAATGCCCCCACCACAACCACGCGCGTCGCCGCCTTTTCGCTGACGGCAACTGCATCTTCCAAATCGAGGATGACCCCGTCGGTGGCGAGTCTCAGTGCCTTTTCCACACGCCGAGCATGGTTGCCCGGCGCGAACAGGAGGCTTCTCATTGCGCCGTCTTTCGTCGTTGCTGCCAATCCGCCGCTCGGGGGATCGGCAGCCCGAGGTTCTCACGTAGCGTAATGCCTCGGTAGTCCTTCTGGAACAGACCACGCCGCTGCAATTCCGGCACCAGCAATCGCACGACATCTTCATACATACCCGGCATATGGGTCGCCGCGAGGACGAATCCGTCGCACGCCGGCGCGGTAAACCATTCCTCCATCTGGTCGGCCACCAACTTCGCTGTTCCGCAGAACACCTTGTGCTCGGCGATAGTGCCTCGGCCGGAGACTTCTACGAAATCCCTCACCGTGGGGTTTTTCTTTCCCGAGAACTTGACAACACGTTCTCGAAATCCATGCCATGAAAACCCGGCCAACTCCTCATCGCTGAATGATTCATCATATCCCTTGGCACCAAAGTCATAGTTCAGAACTTCGGAAATCAGCACCAGCGCGTCGATTGGCTTGGCCGACGCTTCGATGACCGCCCGCTTTGCCTGCGCCGCTTCTTCCGACTCCGCGACGATCACATAGCATGCTGGCGCAACGGACACTTGGTCCGGATCGCGCCCGGCGCTGGCGACCGCCTGCTTGAACGCCGCGTATTGCTGTTTGCCAACCTCCAGGTTGTGGTAGATCACAAAAACCAGTTCGGCCCATTGCGCCGCGAAAGCCTGGCCGCGTCCCGATTGCCCAGCCTGGATCAGCACCGGGTGCCCCTGCGGCGACCGAGGCACACTGAACGGCCCACGCGATTTAAAATACTTTCCCACATGATTTAGCCGATACACTTTCGCGGGATCCGCGAAACGATTGGTCTCCTTGTCCAGGATCAGCGCGTCGTCTTCCCAGGTGTTCCAGTGCCCCATGACCACATCCATGAACTCATCGGCGCGATCGTATCTGGCATCATGTTCCATGTGCTCGGCGGAGCCAAAATTCAGCGCCTCGGCACTGTTCAATGACGTAACGATATTCCACCCGACACGGCCTTTCAGCATCAGGTCCATTGTCGCGAACACTCTGGCTACGTGATACGGTTCATAATAGGTCGTCGAATACGTCGTACCCAGGCCCAGCTTCGATGTCGCCATACCCATCGCCATCAGCACGGTAGAAGGGTCCAGCTTCACCGCGCGGACGCCGGCCTCAACTGCTTTAGCATGGTGTCCGGTGTAAAGATCAGGCAGCGCCAGCCGATCGTCGAAGAACGCGAGATGGATCTTGCCGTCCTCCAGTGTTCGGGCGATCCGTTGGTAATATTCCGGCGTCAGGAAATCCAGCATCGTGGAGGGATGGCGCCACGATCCCGGTAGGTTGGAGCAGTTTTGCGCCTGCAGGAAGGCGACCAGGGTCATCATTCGGTTCATCGGGACCATCTCGCTTTCAGATCGGAGGCCGGGTCCAGAGCAAGGTTTGCCGCCAGCGGCCGGGCTTCGTCAAAGTTGGCCGTGCCAGTTCGATTCCTCCATCTGATGGAATGCACCCGACCGCGCCGCCGAGCAAGTTGGACGGCTTACATCAGGAACTCTTCCCTGGTTCACCAATCCACGCAAACCCAATAGACGTCGATCCCGTTCGGGCGCGCGGCAGCGAGTTGGTCCGTCCATCGCATAAGTCCAACGATGAAAAAGCATGTCTTTTGCCCTCGCCTCCGGCGGCTCGGCTTCGGCTATGGTTCTCATCCTCATCTTGCTGTAGCGCTCTCGGTTGATGCTGTCGGCACGCCCAATCGCTGGGCGCCCACGATGATCGACCTGCTGCAGCAGGATCGCGGCGCCAGTCTGCGCATTTGCCCAACTTTTGCAGCCGCGACGCCGGAGGAGAGCGCACGGCAGTTCAATGTCGAGTTTCGACCCACTGATGCCTCGGCCAGCCCATATCTCGCACTCGGCGCAATCGTATATGCCGGGGCGGACGGGCTGCGTCGCGGGCTGTCGCTGCCAGATCTCGGCGCCACGGCTCGACCGCCACTTCCTCGTTCTCTCCAAAAGGCGCTCGATCGTCTCGCCGGAAACGAAAGAGCGCGCGACTGGTTCGGCCCGTCCACTTAGTTGTTTCGGCAGTCGACGTCACTTACGCGGCCTTCCGCTCCGGCTCAGTACGGCGAAAGCCAACCGCGCTCCGGTTCTTGATACCGTCCGGTTCGTGCCTTCAAACAAGCGACACGGGGAAGCGCTGGCTGGGGCAGGGTAAGCAATCACGGAAAAATTTTGTATCGTTCATACTCGGCAGACGGTTGTTGAGCACTGTATCCTGATGTCTACCGATCCCGGCGAGCTCGTAGTCGACCCCACCTGTGGTTCAGGAACCACCGCTTATGTCGCCGAACAATGGGGTCGGCGCTCGATCACCATTGACACCAGCCGCGCTGGCGCTTGCCCGCACGCGGCTGATGGCGGCGCGCTACCCCTGGTATCTGCTTGCCACAGCTGCGAGGGCCGCGCCAAGGAAGTGGCGTTGACCCGAAGTGTGCCCGCCGAAAAACCGGTCCACAACGACATCCGCCAAGGCTTTGCCTATGAGCGCGTACCGCACATCACCTTTAAGTCGATCGCCGACAACACGTTGATCGACGACATCTGGCAGAAGTGCCAGGCGGTGCTTGAACCGCTGCGCGCTGCGGTCAACGGCGCGCCCGGCAAGACATACGAGGAATGGCAGATTCCGCGCGACCTGGCCGCCAGCGCGGCGCCTCGGCCACACAACCGCACGCCAAACGGTGGGAAGCGCGCATCGCCTGGCAGAAGGAATCGACGCCGATATCGCCGCGCGCGTCGATGTCGCATATCTCTACGACAGGCCCTATCCCGACGGCGGGCGCGTCCGCGTCGCCGGGCCGTTCAGGGTGGAGAGCGTGTCGCCGCGCCGCATGCGGCCCGGCAAGCGAGGAAGAACTGGTCGACGTCATCGACTACCTCAAGGAGCAGGAGGAAAAGGGTGAACGCATCGGCTTCGAGAGCTTGACGCCCTTGCCCGGCAACTTCGTCGGCGCCAACGGCACGTTCACAGAGGGCGAGAACGGTCCCGAACGCCGGTCGCGATCCTCATCAGCCCGGAATATGGCACCCTCGGCCGGCAGGACCTTATCGCGGCCGCGCGGGAGGCGGTGGACAACCGCTTCGACGTCCTAATTGCCGGCGCCTTCAACTTCGACGCCCATTCATCCGAACGGGAAGCCGTGGCAGCCTCAGGATTCTCAAGGCGCGGATCAACTCCGACATGCACATGTCGGAGAAGCTAAAGAACACCGGGCGCGGCAACATGTTCGTCTTGCTCGGCGAGCCGGATGCGGAAATCCTCGACGACGGTGGCCGGAAATCCGCGTGAAGGTGGACGGCATCGACGTGGTTCGATCCCAACACTGGCGATATCCGCTCGAGCGACACAGCGGGGCATCGCTACTTGGTTCATCGACACCGACTACAATTAAGAAAGTTTCTTCGTCCGCCACGCCTCTTTCCTCGGCGCTAACTAACGATCCCTACAAGAGCCTGAAGACCGCCCTTCAGGCCGATATCGACAAAGATGTCTGGGCAACGCTCTGTTCCGACACGTCGGGTCCACTCGGCCGGTCGGCCGCCGCAGAGCTGTGAGGTGATTAGTCACTTCTACGACGAGGTGATGAAGGTGTTCGAGGTATGAACCCACGAACTTTCTAATCGCCGAAACTTTCACCGCGTCGTTCAACCGCCGGTCCGGGCTGGACCAGAAGGCGTGAAGACCCGCGACACACGCCGGCCGGAGCAAGCCTTGGAGAAGGGGTCTGGCGGTCGGTCCCCGTTGGATCAATCGCGCTTTCGGGCGACCCCCGCGAGCGGCGCGATCAGCGAGACGAACCACTCGCTGAGCCGGCGCAGCGGCCCTTTCGCCGGCTTCGCACGCGGCCATCATCGCATTGGTTCTGCGCGGCAGATCAGGTGTCGATCTCTTCTCAGTGGTGGAGCTTGTGCCCGGAAAAATCGAAGCGATCTGGGGTGGTTACACCATCTTCGGCCACGTCGACAATTTCGGTCCTTCGAAGGCCGCGGCGCTGGCGGTACTGTTCGTCGAGCGCTGTGCGCACGCGGTCCTTTGCCCAGCCAAGTCGGAACAACTTCCGCGCTCGCTGCAATGCCATCCGGCGTATGGTTTCGTCCGATGCGCGGGAAAAATTCCGTTGTGTCCACGGCACGCCCCGCGGTGACGGCACGAGTAACTGGCTACCTGCTGGATCAGCGAGCTTGGTCCGCAACAATGGCACCAAGTCCCGATGCGCAGGATAGCAACGAGGGGTATCAGTCTTCTGCTGACGCAGCTCGATCGTCAGACGCCCATCGTTCTCATAGACTTGGCCTTTGGTCATCGCCAGCACAGCGGAGGCGGGTTGCCAGCGGGTCTCAACCGGTCCCGCAGAATCGCGTTGACCCGGATACCATCACGCCCCAGTTCGATCGACAGCGACTTGGTAAACCCGATCACCCCCCATTTCGCCGCGGCGTAATGTAATGCGCCTGCAGGGGGAATCTGAAGCGTGCGGCGGCGGAGGACAAATTGACAATCGCGCCCCCTCCGTTCGCACGCAGAGTTGGAATAGCCCGCCGCGACATATGGAACATCGACGCCACGTCGATCCGCAGCGCCGTATCCAGCTCCTCCGGCGTCACGTGCTCCACCACGGCGGTGGCCCCACGATCCCTGCGTTGTTCACCGTCATGTTGAGGCCGCCCAGGTGCTTCACGGCGGCGTCGACGAATGCCTCGCGTTGCGGCGGATCACCGGCGTCGGCCTTCATCCCCATGTTCCCAGGGAGTCCAATGCTTGCGTGTCCAGATCGCTGACGAACACCGACGCACCGCAATAAGCAAAGCCGTCTGCCATGACCTTGCCGATACGCCGATACCGTTCGACCGGCCGAGATCGCCACTCTATATCCGGTCAGATCGACCGTCAGCGGCGTGCGTGCCCCTTCGACATTGAATTTGTCTTTACTAACGCAAAGTATTCACGATCTGCCGATAGGCCTCTTCTGGAAAGGCCTTCATTGAGACAGTACGCACATTACCCATCTTGCCAAGCAGCAAGGAAAATCGGGCGGCCACGGCGTCGTCGGGAGCGTCATAGGTGATAATCAGGTCATACAGACCCATCGTCACGAACACGGACAGGAAGCGGCCGCCCATTTCCTCTAACCCCTTGCGCGCCGTATCGATCCGCTTGGGGCTGTCATCGATGTTACGCATTCCCTGGTCGGTCCAGTTGGCCAGCATGACATAGTTTGGCATCGCGCCTATCCTCCCTGGAAGGGTCGGATCAGACGACCGAACGAAAGGGATGGCAAGGTATGATCACGCCCGAGGGCACCCACAACATCTCGTTCGTAGGCCACACCGACCAGGGCGGCCGCGGAGACGGCGTGCAGGTCATGGTCAATCGAGCATATGCCTATGTCGGCACTCGCGTCAGCCGGGGGCGTCATGGTCACCGACGTGCGCGACCCGCGCAGTCCCGCTGCCGGCGAGACCCCGACCTGGACCGGCCGCTGGGCGCTGCACCACGCGGTAGTGCAGGACAACATCGCCTACGGAGGCTGGCGCAACGGCGGCCTGACGATCCTGGACGTCAAGGACCCGGCGAATATGTCGCTGATCGCTCACCGCAACTGGTATCCCCCTATGGCGGCGGCACCCACAGCGCCCTCCCGCTGCACGACCGGGATCTACTGGTCGTCGGGGATGAGGCGACGCTCAACATCGACCAGGAGCAGATGAAACGAACCTGGATCTTCGATATCCGCGAAAAATCCAATCCGGTTTCCATTGCAACGATGCTCACCCCTTCCGACCAGGACTATGTCAAGCTCGGAGGCCAATTCGGGCCGCACAACCGGCACGAGAACAGGCCCGGATCATTTCGGTCTCCACCACGATCTTTGCCGCCTGGCAAAGCGCCGGCGTGCGGGTTTTCGACATCGCCGACCCCTACCGCCCTCAGGAAATCGGCTACTTCGTCCCACCTCAGCCGACAACCTGGATGGAATCCCTGCGCGGGCGGGCCAAAGTGCGTCACACCGCAGACCTGTCTGTCGCAGATGATGGCCTGATGTACGTGACCGACTACGATGCGGGGCTGTACATCCTGCAGTGGAACGGAGCGCGGGCCTGATCCGCCGCGTGCGCCAGAAAATCTAAGGAGGAAACAATGAAGATCGGTTTCATCGGCCTCGGCATGATGGGCGCTGGCATGGCGTCCAATCTGCAAAAAGCTGGTCACGAACTCATCGTCAACGATTTGACCCGCCAGGCCGCATCGAAGCACCTGAACGCCGGTGCCATTTGGGCGGACAGCCCGCGTGCCGTCGCCGAAGCCTGCGACATCGTGTTCACCTCATTGCCGACGCCGGCCGACGTTCAGGCTGTCGGCACCGGTGAAAGCGGATTGATCGAGGGTTTCCGGGGTGGCTCCGCCTGGTTCGACCTATCAACAAACGCCGTCAACGTCGTGCGCTCCCTGCATGCCACCCTCGCTGAGCGGGGTGTGGATTTTCTCGATGCACCGGTAAGTGGTGGTCCGAAAGGCGCCAACAGCGGGCGGCTTGCGATCTGGGTCGGCGGAGACAAGTCGGTGTACGACAAATACCATGCCGTCCTGGCCGAAATGGGTGATCAGGCCGCCTATATCGGCCCCATCGGTGCGGGATCGATTGCCAAGCTGGTGCACAATGCATCCTCCGCGGCGGTGAACGTCGTGCTGGCGGAGGTCTTCACCATGGGGATCAAAGCTGGCGTCGAGCCGCTGGCCTTGTTCGAGGCCGTGCGCCAGGGCGCCTCCGGCCGCAACCGGATGTTCGATCGCCTGTCCGATCATTTCCTCACTGGCAGCTACGATCCAGCCGACTTCGCGCTTCGCCTGCTGCATAAGGACGTCGCGCTCGCCTGCCAATTGGCCCGCGAGGTGCAGGTGCCGATGCGCCTGACCAACATGGCGCTGATGGAATTGACCGAGGCGTTGAACCGAGGCTGGGGCACGCGCGACTCCCGCGTGGCGTCACTGCTGCAACAGGAACGCGCTGGCATTGCACCGATCGCCGTGCCGGCGGAGAAGATCAAGGCCCTGCTTGCGGCAGATACGAAGTAGTCAACCACCGATAAGGACTGTCCAGATGCAACTCGGAGCCCTCGTACCTTTCACCGACACCGGCGGAGACCGGTCCCTCGTCCGCGACTTCGCACAAAATCTAGAGGCATTGGGCTACGATTTCCTGGAGGCCCCGGATCATGTGCTCGGCGCCAACCCCGCAACGAACGCCAGTACCGACGAACGCCGCTCCGTCGCAGACGACATGTTCCACGACCCATTCGTTTTGCTCGGCTATCTGTCGGCAGCGACCTCGAAACTTCAGTTTTCCACAGGCGTGTTGATTGTAGCCCAACGCCAGACCGCATTGGTGGCGAAACAAGCGGCCTGCCTCGACGTGCTGTCAGGCGGCCGCTTCCGTCTGGGCATCGGCGTCGGCTGGAACCCGGTGGAATTCACTGGCCTCAACGAGAATTTTCACAATCGCGGGCGCCGCTCGGAGGAACAGGCCCAGGTTATGCAAGCGCTCTGGGCGCAGCCATACGTGACGTTCAAAGGCAAGTACCACACGGTCGAGGACGCCGGCATCAATCCGCGTCCAGCCTCTGGCCGCCTCCCCCTCTGGTATGGCGGCCACCACGAGCACACCCTCCCGCGGATCGCCAAATGGGGCGACGGCTGGATGCCCAATGCCTATCCGCCCAATCAATCGGCGCTCGATGTCTTCAGTGAACTCCGCCGGCTGACGGAACAGGCCGGCCGCGATCCGGCGTCCGTCGGCATCGAAGTCTGGACGTCCTGCGGTGAGGGTGCCGAGAGCGACTGGCGAAAGGAAGTGACATTCTGGAAGCAGGCGGGCGCCAGCCATATCTGCCTGACCACCACGTTCAATCGGCGCCATCACCACCGTATTCCTGGCCGTTCGGTGGGAGACCATTTGGCGGCAATGAAGCGCTACCGCGAGGCTATCGCCGATCTGCTCTAGCCTTCCTTTGCGGTGGTGGACGCAGGGTTGCCATACCCGCAACAAACCTGACGTTATCGTCAGCGCCGGAACCAATTCCGGCGCGGTTTGTTTTGTGCGTCTCGTTACACCATGAGGTTCTGATGCGTTTTACTTTACTTATCGTCCCTGCCTTGATGATGATCGGCCTATCCGCCTGCCAGCAGGAGGGTCCCGCGGAGAGGGCCGGAAGGAGCCTCGACAATGCCGGCCAATCCGTCTCTGACGCACTAAACCCGCCGCAAGGGCCGGCCGAAGCGGCGGGGCGGAAAGTGGATCGCGCGCTGGGCAATTGAGCCTTCGCTATCGGTAACGATCGCGGTCGCTCGAGGGAGGGCACATAGTACCAGCTGGCACTCACTGCTGCCGCCTCAGACTTGCCCCTTTGCCGCCCCGGGTTAACAATCCGGGGCGAAAAGGGGCCACGCGCCATGAACTTCGATTTCTCGGACGAGCTCCTCCAGCTCCGCGACCAGGCTCGGCGGTTCCTGGGGGATCGTTGCCCGCCCGCTGTGCCGCGGCGCATCCTCGACACTGACGAACCCTACGCCGCCGAAGTATGGCGCGCTATCGCCGAGATGGGCTGGACGGGCGCCGCTATCCCCGAGGAACACGGCGGCGTCGGTCTCGGCCGCCTTGCCGTCTGCGTCCTGGCCGAGGAACTGGGCCGAGCGGTTGCGCCGGTTCCGTTCTCTTCCTCGGTCTATCTGGCGACAGAGGCGCTCTTGCTGTTCGGCTCAGAACATCAGAAGCAAAACTGGCTGCCAAAACTCGCCACCGGTCAGATCATCGGCACCTTCGCCCTGGCCGAACGCCCGGGCACATCCGATCCCGCCAAACTGACCGCCTCGGTCAGCGCCGGCCGTCTGACCGTAACGAAACTCGCTGTCCCGGACGGCGACATCGCCGACATTGCCGTGGTCGCGACCACTACCGGTCTTCACCTCGTTGACCTGCACGGCCCTGGGGTCACCCGCGAAACCGTTGCCACCTTCGATCCCACGCGCTCGCACGCCCGTATCGAGTTCGCCAACGCGCCCGCGGAACCGCTGCCCGGCAGCGACATCCGCCGCCTGCTCGACTATGCCGCAGTCCCCATGGCCTTCGAGCAGGTTGGCAACGCTCAGGCTGCGCTCGACATGGCGACTGCCTACGCCAAGGAACGTTTCGCGTTCGGCCGACCGATCGGATCGTTCCAAGGCATCAAGCACAAGCTCGCCGACATGTATATCCAGGTGGAGCTCGCCCGCTCGAACGCCTACTACGGCGCGTGGGCGGTGCACACCGACGCGGCCGAACTTCCTGTCGCCGCCTCGGTCGCCCGCATATCAGCCTGCGAGGCCGGCTGGTTCGTTACAAAAGAAAACATCCAGACACATGGCGGCATGGGCTTCACCTGGCAGATGGATTGTCATCTATATTACCGGCGCGCCAAACTACTGAGCTTGGCCCTGGGGGGCGCCCGCGAATGGAAGCACCGCCTGATCAGCGAACTTCGCACACGAAACGACCTGCTGGCGGCATAAGCTCAGGAGCGAACAATGGATTTCGAGGACACCCCGGAAGAAGCCGCATTCCGCACCAAAGCTCGCGCCTTTCTCGATGCGAACGCTGAACGGCGCAAATCTGGCGCGGTAGAGGGCTACCGCCGAGGTCAGGATGCCCCTGGCGCGATGGAGCGCGCGAAGGACTTTCAGCGCCGCAAATATGATGCCGGTTTCGTCGGCATCCACTGGCCCGTCGAATGGGGCGGCGGTGGGGGCACCCCGATCCAACACGTCATCTACAACCAGGAGGAAGCCAAATACGATGTCCTTACCGCCATCTTCGGCATCGGCATCTACCTGGCGCAGCCGACCATCTGCACCTGGGGCACGCCCGAGCAGCGAGATCGTTTCGTAAAGCCGGCTATGCGCGCCGACGAAGTGTGGTGCCAGTTATTCAGCGAGCCCGGCGGCGGATCGGATCTTGCAGCGTTGCGCACCAGAGCAGAACGGCAAGGCGAGGACTGGATCATAAACGGACAGAAGATCTGGAATTCCGGCGCGCACTATAGCGATTTCGGCATCCTCGTCGCCCGCAGCAACCCGGATGTCCCGAAACACGAGGGCTTGACCTTCTTCATCCTCGACATGAAGACCCCAGGCATCGAAATCCGGCCCATCAGGCAAATCTCCGGATCGTCGCATTTCAACGAAGTCTTCTTCACCGATGTCCGCGTCCCCGACAGTCGCCGCGTAGGACCTGTCGGCGCCGGTTGGAGGGTGGCGCTGACCACACTGATGAATGAGCGTCACGGCATGCGCGACGCACCGGGCCCCGACGTTGCTGAATTGTTTCGTTTAGCGCAAGCGATCGAACTGGAAGACGGCCCGGCTATCGACAACGCCGCGGTGCAGGAAAAACTAGCGGAGTTCTACACCCGCTCCGAGGGCCTGAAATATACCAAGTTTCGCGGTATCACGGCACTGTCTAAGGGCCAGACTCCAGGCCCGGAGTTATCGATCATCAAGGTGGTGGCAGCGAATAAGCTGCAAGACATCGTCTCGTACGGCCTCGACATGATCGGCATGGCGGGTCCCACCATGGGCGAAACGATGCCCGTCGCCGGCATATTCGAAGAGGCGTTGCTGTACTCCCCGGCCCTGCGGCTGGCTGGTGGAACGGATGAAATTATGAAGAACATCATCGCCGAACGTGTGCTTGGCTTGCCGCAGGACCCACGCGCCGACAAAGGGCTGCGATTCCGCGATATCCCCACCGGCGGAACCCGCAAGTGACGTCGCACAAACTTCATAGTTTCTTTTGGCCCGAATCGATTGCCGTTCTGGGTGCCTCGCCCGACCTCCACCGCATCCGAGGCCGCTTGCTGCACCAGCTCCGCGAGAACGGCTTTCCCGGCCGCATCCTGCCGATCAACCCGAGCTATCAGGAAATCGACGGCCTGCCCTGCTATCCCACAATAGATGCTGCCGGGGCCGCGGACCTGGCGCTGATCGCCATTCCCGCAGCCGGGGTTGCCGCCGCGGCCGAGGAGTGCGCCCGCGCTGGCGTGAAAAACACCCTCATCATTAGCTCGGGATTTGCTGAGGAGGGGGGTGCCGCGAGCGACATGCAGGCCGCTCTCATCGCTGTGGCGCAACGAACTGGGATTGGCATCTGCGGCCCCAACTGTGAGGGCTATTACAATGCTCTCGGGCGCATCGCCACCACATTTAGCCCGACCGTCGAAACAAAGGCCGACGACAGGAGAATCCTTGTTTCGGACAAGCGCGTCGGCGTCATCGCACAATCCGGCGGTATTGGTTTCGCGCTGTTCAATCGCGGCAAGGCGGCTGACCTAGGCTTCAGCTACGTAATTTCCACCGGCAACGAAGCGGGCCTGACTATGGCCGACTTCCTCGACTATATGATCGAGGATCCGCGGACTGATTCGATCATGCTGTTCTGTGAGACCGTCCGCGATGGCCCCGGTTTCGTTGCGGCCGTGGAAAAAGCCAGACAGCGCAAAAAACCGATCATTGCCATCAAGGTCGGCCGGTCCGACGCCGGCACACGCGCCAGTGCCTCCCACACCGCATCTTTGTCCGGATCCCACACCGCCTATCACGCAATCTTCGAACGTTACGGCGTCATCGAAGCCGAGGACGCCGACGAAGCGGTCGCCATCGCCGGCCTGGCACTGACCTGCCCGCTGCCGAAAGGGCGTCGCACCGGCATCATCACCGTCTCCGGCGGCGGCGGCGCCTGGATGGCCGACACGCTGTCCGCGCACGGCCTCATCGTCCCCAACCTGTCGGCGGAATCTCAGGCAACCCTGCGCCCGCTGATGCCGTCATATGGCGCCTCCGGAAATCCGGTGGATGTCACGGCCCAAGGGTCCAACACCGGCCCGGCGATGATGACGGTCCTGGAACATCTCGCCGGCTCTGACGAGATCGACATGATCGTCCTGATCACTTCCCTTGCGAGCGAAACCCGAGCGTCGTTCGATGCCGCGCGGGTGCGGGCAGTGGCGGCAAACTGCGGCAAGCCGATGACGGTTTGGAGCTATACGATCCCATCGAAGTTCGGACGAACTGCTGCGGCTGGCTGCGGCCTGTTCATCGATAGCGACCTTCGCAACGTCGGGGTGGCGATGGGCAAGTGGGCCGCCTACGCGGAATCGTTGCGTCGAGAGTTGCCGGAACCGTTCGAGCCTGTTTCCGGTCGCCTGTATCCAGGCCTGCCCCAGATAGTGCCTGAGTATCTGACGAAGCAAACCCTGGCCGCCTGGTTGCCCGACACCCGCGAAAAGCTCGTTACGTCACTGGAAGAAGCTGCCGGCGCGGCCCAACGCCTCGGCTTCCCGGTTGCACTGAAAGTGCAGTCGCCACAGCTCGCGCATAAGACCGAAGCTGGTGGCGTCCGATTGAACCTCGCAACTCCTGAAGCGGTGGCCGAGGCCTACACATCTATGCTGGCCAATGTCGCCCGTCACGCGCCGGACGCAACGATCGACGGCGTCCTGGTCCAGCGCATGGCGCCCAAGGGCCACGAATTGGTCATCGGCATGGTCGACGACCCAACCTTCGGCCCAATCATGATGCTGGGCTTCGGCGGTACGACAGTGGAGTTGTTCGGGGACGTCGTTCACGCCCCTGCGCCGGTCGATGAGGCCGAGGCAACGCGCATGATCCTGTCGCTCAAATCCACGCGCCTGCTGACCGGCTTTCGTGGCGCGAAACCGGTCGACTTGGCGCCAGTCGTGCACCTGGTTGCGGCTCTGTCGCGCGCGGCCCTCACGCTGCGGGAACAGGTCCGGGAATTCGAACTCAATCCGGTCATCGTCCATGCGGACGGATCTGGCCTGACGGTTGCCGATGCATTGATGACGATGAGGGAATAGCGGATGAACGCGCCGGCCCGATCCCTCACCACGAAGTTCGTGGGTAGACAAGCACTCGCCACTCACGACAAAAGTGGGATTGATAACAACTAAACACGGGGCGTGCGGGACTGCTTGTCGTCTGTTCTGGAACAAAGGCACAAATTACCTGAGTTAATTCGTTTTACCTTTCGATGGGGGTCTTATGCGAGATGACATGGCGCGCCGGGTGTCGGCGGAATTTTTCGGCACTTTCTGGTTGACGTTGGGCGGGTGCGGCGCCGCCGTCCTGTCAGCAGCATTCCCCGCGGTCGGCATTGGCCTTCTCGGCGTAGCGTTTGCATTCGGCTTGACCGTCCTCACCATGGCCTATGCCGTCGGTCACATCTCGGGCGGCCACTTCAATCCGGCCGTGACGCTCGGTCTTTGGGCTGCCCGCCGATGCGCCAGCAAACATGTTCTACCCTACATCCTGGCGCAGGTCGTCGGTGCCATCGTGGCCGCCAGCGTATTGTGGATTATCGCGTCAGGCAAGCCCGACTGGGTCCCTGCAGGCTTTGCGGCCAACGGCTACGGCGATCTTAGCCCGGGCAAATACGGCCTGGCATCCTGCCTCATCACTGAATTGGTGATGACTTTCTTCTTCCTGTTCATCATCGTAGGGACAACCTCCAAGGGCGCGGCAGCAGGTTTCGCCGGCATCCCCATCGGCCTGGCCCTGACGCTGATCCATCTGGTGTCGATCCCCGTCACCAACACCTCGGTCAATCCGGCGCGTAGCACTGGGCCGGCGCTCTTCGCGGGCGCGGAATATATCAGCCAGCTCTGGCTTTTCTGGCTGGCTCCGATTGTGGGCGGGATGGCTGCCGGCGCCCTAGCACGCTGGATGTATGAGCCTGACGCACTGATCGAAACGATCGTCGTGGAGGAGCGTCAAGTCTCCTGATCTTCCCGGCATCGGCGATCCCGGGCTTCCATGGGTCCGTAATACAGGAAACGTCTGATGGTAAAGCTCACTGGGAAAGTCGCCATCGTCACCGCTGCCAGCCGAGAGATCGGCCAGCAGATCGCCGAGTTGTTCGCTTCAAAGGGGCGAGGGTGGTATGTGCCGCCCCGACGATGAACAAAGGCGAGCACCGGATGCTGGAAGGATCATAGACGCGCACCATTGATCTGATCCGTCGGAAGGGCGGCGAGGCGACGGCGGTAACCGCCGACGTCTCCTGGGAAGCCGCATGCATCGCCTTGGTCGAGGCCGCCAGACAAGCCTATGGCCCGATCGACATCCTGGTGAACAACGCCCCGCTCACTACTACCTTGCAACGGACGCCTATCCGACCAACCGATGGATGCGCTGCTTCGCGACCAACGTTCACGCGCCGTTTATTCTGTCGAAGGCGGTGCTAACCGACATGATCCCCCGCTGCTCGGGCGCCTTTGTCAACATCAGTTCGGGCGCCGCGATTGGCCCTGGCCGCGGCCCTTTTGAGGACAAGTCCGTCCGCGGCGGGGTGATGTATGGCACTACCAAGGCCCGCCCTTGAGCGTTTCACGCAAGGCCTGGCCCAAGAAGTGGCACAATATGACGGGATCACTATCGCGGCTGGGTCCCCTTCGCTGGTCATCCCAACCCCAGGCACCATCCACCACAAGCTCGTCGCCGGCATCGACGACCCCAAAGGCGAGCCCCCAATCCTCATGGCTCTGGCTGTCCTGCTGCTCGCCAGCGAAACGCCCATAAAGGCGAACGGGCGTGTGACCTACAGCCAGCAGATCCTGAAAGAATTTGGCTGGATCGTTGAGGCGAAGGGGAGGGGCGTCACCATCCAGGGTTCCGGCTACTCATTGGTGTAGGCCGGACGTCAGCCTACGGTCACCGGCTGTCCCCGAACGTCGCTTAATATCGTATCCGACGAGGCGACCCACCGCAATCGCGCTTCCCACAGAACCTCGGGCGCCGCCACCTGGGAGCCAGTATGTGCCGTCGTGAAGCGGATCGCCTCGGCCTCCCCGCAACTGTGACTAGGTTGCGGCCCACCACCCCAAGCCGACGATGGCCGTGGTATCATCTGTTGTTCTGTCCGATCTCGTTCAGCAGAGCGACGAAAAAGTCCCGCATCGTCCGCGTCCGCTCCTCTGCCAACGCCTGGCCGGACTTGGTCTGGAAGTTGCCGGCAACTTGGAACAGTTTGGCCCCAAAGTGGTCTAATGCGAATACCTTGTCGTCCAGTTCTCGATTTACCGCCGTCGGATCGGCCGGATCGTAAAGCCGTGCTCCTATTCTTCCGGCAACATAAAAGCAGCGCGCGATCCCGATTGCGCCGATCGCATCGAGCCGGTCGGCGTCCTGTACGATCCGAGCCTCCAGTGTCGATGGGGCGATACCTGCCGAGAAACTATGGGCCTCGATCGCGTGCGCCGCCTTATCGATTTGCGCCGGCGCCCAGCCCGCCCCTGCCAATATCCCCCGCGCCCGGGCCGCGGCCAACCGGGAGGCCCTGGATCGGTCTGGCGAATTTTTCTCCACAGCGACACAGTCATGCAGGATGATCGCGGCCGTCAGCACGGCTCGATCGCAGCCCTGCTCGACGCCGGCGATTTCGATCGCGTTCCGCGCCACGCGCAGCAGATGCGACCGGTCATGTGACCCGTCATCGCCCTCATCGTTGAGCGCGAGCAGCAGTTGCCTCGCCAGTGCTGTCTGATCACCGAAAATTGCTTCGATCCCGTCCATGTATCTCTCTGACCGCCATCAGCAAAGGCAGCATGCCGACCCAAGGAGATTCCTTGCAAGCGGTCGAAACCCGACCAACGTGTATGGTCTGTGCAGCGGGGGAGGCAGATGCATGATTGAGTTTGAGCTAGCCTGGGACGCGCGTTGCAGTGTCGCCGAGTCTCCGGTGTGGGATGCGACGGCACGGCGGCTGCTGTTTTGCGACATCAATGGTAAACGGATAAACGCCCTTTCGATTGACACGGATGAGCGCGAGACATGGGATTTTCCGGAGGTCGTCGGCAGCTTTGGCCTCTGCCGCTCTGGTCGGCTAGTCGTCGCTCAGCGGCATCATGTCGTGCTGTTCGATCCGAAGACCGGTATGCTGACCGAGCTGACGGCAAAAGTCGAGGAGCCGCCGACAAACCGCTTGAACGACGGTAAGGTCGGGCCAGACGGAGCGTTCTGGGTGGGCGGTATGGATGAGAACTCACCACGCCAGAAGGTCGCCGCACTCTATCGCGTGACCGCGGATGGCCGGATTACCAAGCAGGAGGACGGCATCGCGGTATCGAATGGTCTGGCCTGGTCGCCGGATGGCCGCATCATGTATCATTCTGATTCAACCGCGGGTGTCATAGAGGCCTGGGACTTCGACGCTGCCACTGGCAGCCGCACCGGTCATAGAGTTTTGGCGACACTGACGAGTGACGATGGCCGCCCCGACGGCGCCGCCACCGATGCCGCAGGAAACTACTGGTCCGCGGGTCCTTCTGCAGGCTGTCTCAACTGCTTTAGTCCGTCGGGTAAACTGCTGCGCAAGTGGGCCTTTCCGGTGCCTGGTCCGACCATGCCCTGCTTCGCCGGGGAGTGGTTGTATGTGACCTCTCTGCGAGAGGGCAAGTCGGAGCAGGTTTTGGCCGAACATCCGACGCTCGGCGGACTGTTCCGGGCTACCGCTCCAGCCGCCGGGGCGGAAGTCGGTCTCTTCGCGGATTAGCACGCTCCAGCGCGATTGTGGCGGCAGACAAAGGCTGCCGATGGACCGCGCAACCCTAATGCAGCCGCATGACCGCGAGCAGTTTGCCCCAACGGCTTTCTGCTACCGCCGCACAATTCGAGGCTTGTCCGGAAAACTCCTCACGAAATAGCGCGGAGAGTCGGCCGCTCGGGCTGCATATCAAAGCGTCCTAAATGATTCAGGAAGACCGTGCAGAACCGCTGAGCGGTATTGTTGGTCACTTTCTGATGTAGGCTATTCCACCGTTCGCGCCGCTCTTCGAGTTCCATGGACACGCCGAGATGCATTGCTTCTGCGATCTCATCGAAATCGTATGGATTGACGATAAGCGCTTCCGTTAACTCCTCGGCCGCTCCGGCAAAGCGAGACAGGATCAGTACGCCCGGATCAGCCGGGTCCTGCGCCGCGACATATTCCTTGGCCACCAAATTCATGCCATCCCGTAACGGCGTGACCATCGCCAAACGTGACAACCGAAAAAACCCCGCCAACGTATCGCGTTTGACCGCACGGGTCATATACCGTAACGGAGTCCAATCGAACTCGGAGTAGCGCCCATTTGTATCGCCAACAATTCTATCTAGCTCACGCCGCAATCGCTGGTAAGCACCTTGATCTTCACGCGACCGAGCGGCGATTTGCAGAAAACTGACCTGTCGCCGATGTTGCGGATAGGCGCCAAAAAAACGTCCGATCGCCTCAAATCGGTTGATCAAGCCTTTTGAGTAGTCCAGCCGGTCAACTCCGATCGCGAGACCGCCTTTACCCAGGCTATCGCGTAGCATCCGGGCATCAGACCCACGCGCCAATTCCCGAGCGCGGTCCGCGAACCCCTCCGCGTCGATCCCGATCGGGTCCACGATCGCCCGCACTGCGCGGCCGCGCCAGACAAACCTCCCATCACGATCGCCGTGGACCCCGAGAGTTTCGGTAACACAATCAAGAAAGGCCGTACGATACGTGCGCGTGTGAAACCCGACGACGTCGTAAGCGCACAGATTGGTTAGCACTTCCGTGGATCGTGGTAGCGCATGAAAAATCGTCGGAGGCACAAAGGGCGTGTGCAAGAAGAAACCGATGCGGTTGGTAACGCCGAGGCCACGCAACTCGGCCGCGAGGGGGATCAGGTGATAGTCGTGCACCCAGATTAGGTCGTCCGGCCGCAGCAACGGAAGCAGGGCGGCGGCATACTGTCGATTGACGGACCGATACCCCTCATAATCGTCCGAATGGAAATCGACCAGGCCGAGCCGGAAATGCAGCAGCGGCCAAAGCGCTCCGTTGGAAAAATTCACGTAAAACGAGAGGTAATCAGCCTCGGTCAGGTCGATTGTTGCATATGTGACCCCCTCAGATCGCTGGATGTGGGTCGTGCCTGAACCGCGCGCCGACCGTCTGCCGCTCCAGCCGAACCAGAGCGATCCAGGTTGCAGGGCATCCGCCAGAGCGATGGCCAAGCCACCGGCCTTGGCTCCGCGCTCCGAGGGAAGTGGCACACGATTAGAAACGACGACCAGCCGAGCCATAGGTCCGCATCTCCCCCTACCACGGTCATGAAGTGAACCTGCGGTAACACTTAAACGAAACTGAGACTATGAGGTGGCAACGGTGCAGTCACATGACTGTGATAACACGGGGATTACATCCCGCCGCCCCAAAAAAACCCGATCTGACCAGCATCTGTGGCACCGACAAAAAAAGACCGGAGCCATAAACAGATGCGTATTGCCCAGATCGCACCACTGACTAAATCCGTGCCGCCGCGCACCTACGGCGGCACGGAACGGGTGGTGTCTTACTTGACCGAGGAGCTGATGGCCATGGGTCACGATGTGACCCTGTTTGCCAGCGGAGACTCAATCACGACTGCCAAACTGGAGGCGGCATGGCCGGTTGCTTTGCGTTTCGACACCACGCTGCGAGATGCCATGGCACCCCAAATGCTGTTGATGGAGAAGATATACCAGCACGCGCACGAGTTCGATGTGCTGCACTGTCATCTCGACTATTGGCCGTTCTCGCTGCTGAGCCGTCAGGCAACGCCGTATATGACAACGTTGCACGGCCGTCTCGATTTGGTAGAACTGACGCGGATTTATGATTGCTTCACGGATGCACCGTTGGTTTCGATTTCCGATGCACAACGCCGTCCATTGCCACGCGGCAATTTCATCGGCACCGTTCACCATGGCCTGCCGCCGGATCTGCTGACGCCACAACCTGGGCCGCGCGACTATCTTGCTTTCCTTGGCCGTATCTGCCCCGAGAAATCGCCGGATCGCGCGATCCGCATCGCAAGGGGGGCGGGAATGAAGCTGAAAATCGCCGCCAAGGTGGATCGAGCCGATCGCGAGTACTTCGAAACCACTATTCGTCCGATGATCGACGGCGATCAGATCGAAATGATCGGCGAGATTGGGGACGCCGAAAAGCCAGCCTTCCTCAGCGGCGCCAAAGCTTTGCTGCTGCCGATCGATTGGCCCGAACCCTTCGGTTTGGTGATGATCGAGGCAATGGCCTGCGGCACTCCGACCATCGCGTTCCCCGCCGGTTCAGTTCCCGAGATCATCGACCACGGCCACACTGGCTACATCGTCCATGACGAAACCTCTGCCGTTGCGGCCGTGGCGCGGTTGGACCGCCTGTCCAGCGCGGCCATCCGCGACCGCTTCGAGACCCGTTTCACCGCCCGTCGCATGGCACAGGACTATGTTGCACTCTATCGTCGCATGGCCATAAAAAGCCGTCCTGCACTGCGCGTAGTAACCTAAGCCCGATACGCGACACTGGTCACGCCACCGCGGTTCCGCTTCACTCGCCCGATCGACAACGGGCGGGGGCGGGCCGTGGAGCAGGAATACGACTACATCATTGTCGGGGCGGGATCCGCAGGGTGTGTCCTGGCCAACCGCCTCACCGCGGACCCCAACAACCGCGTTTTACTGCTTGAGGCAGGCGGCAAGGACTCCGACCCGTGGATTCACATTCCGGCCGGTTTCTACCGCAACATCTACAATCCGAAGATCGCGTGGCATTTCGAGACCGAACCGGTGCCAGAGATGCTCAATCGGCGCATCTCGTGGCCGCGCGGCAAGGTTCTTGGCGGCTCCTCCTCGATTAACGGCCTGATCTATATCCGCGGACAAAGCCAGGACTTCGACCTCTGGCGCCAACTCGGAAACGCCGGCTGGTCGTATGACGATGTGCTGCCATATTTCCGCAAGGCTGAGGATCAGGAGCGAGGCGCCGACACTTTTCATGGCACCGGCGGCCCCCTCGGGGTCTCGAACCTCAAAACCGATCATCCTCTGCACGATGCGTTCATCGCCGGAGCGCAAGAGGCGGGTTATCCCTTCAATCGCGACTTTAACGGGCCCCAGCAGGAGGGCGTCGGGCCGCTGCAATTAACGGTCAAGGGACGCCGTCGATCGTCGGCCGCGGTAGGCTATCTGAACCCCACCAAGTCGCGTCAAAACCTGCAAATCGAAGTCCGGGCGCTGACGCATCGGGTGCTGCTGGAGGGTAAGCGTGCCGTTGCCGTCGAGTACAGCCAAGCCGGCGCCGTGCGAAAGGCCAGGGCGCGAAAGGAGGTTCTGCTGTGCGGCGGCACCATCAATTCCCCCCAGATCCTGCAATTGTCGGGCATCGGACCGGGCGCTCATCTGCAGTCGCTCGGGATCGAGGTCCAGCACGACCTACCGGGCGTCGGCGAGAACCTACAGGACCATATCGGTGGCCGCATCATCCACCGCTGTGTCGACGGCACGATAACGATGAACGAGATCTACCACAGCTGGCTCCGGCGGCTTCAAGCGGGCGCTGAGTGGATTTTTGGCCGAAAGGGCCCGCTGATGACCGGGGCCGGCCCGATTGGGCTGTTCGTGAAGACCCGGCCCGAGCTGGACAGCCCGGATGTGCAATACCAGTTCCTCGCAGGGAGCGCGGAGAAAACCGGCGATCCCATGCACCGCTTCCCTGGCTGCACCATGGTGGCAATCCCCTGCCGCCCGGAGAGCCGTGGCTGGCTGCGCATCAAATCGCCCGATCCGACCGAGGCGCCTGCGATGCAGCCCAATTATTTGTCCACTCAGCGGGACCGGGACACGATCGTCGCTGGCCTGCGTGTCACTCGGCGCGTCTTTGCCACCGCCGCGATGCGGCGCCACTGCAAGGAGGAAATCCTCCCGGGCCCGACAGCGCAAACCGATGAGGATTTGCTGAACCATGTCCGCGCCACCGCCGGCACGACGTTCCATCAGACCAGCACTTGCATGATGGGACCCGGCCCAAACTCGGTCGTTGATATCAATCTGAAGGTGAAGGGGATCAGCGGGCTACGAGTGATCGATGCCTCGATAATGCCCACGGTGGTATCAGGCAACACCAACGCCACGGTCATCATGATCGCCGAAAAGGGGGCGGACATGATTCTGCGGGCAGCATGAGCTTGGCAGGTAAAGTCGCCCGGGTCACGGGTGCAGGAAAGAATATCGGCCGCGCGATCGCTTTGGATTTGGCCGCGCATGGGGCATCCTTGGTGATCAACGGGCGCTCAGACCGGGCTGCGATCGACAGTGCGGTGGGTGAGATCAAAGCCGCGGGCGGCCAGGCGATCGGCTGTCTGGCCGATGTGTCAGACGCACAGGCCACAACGACGATGATCGAAACGGCGGTCGGGACGTTCGGCCGCATTGATATCTTGATCAGCAATGCCGGGCTGCGGCGGCAGACGCCGTTTCTGGAGATGTCACTGGCGGAGTGGCGCGAAATCCTCTCCGTGGCGCTGGACGGTGCGTTCATCCTCTGCCGCACGGCAGTGCCACATATGCTCGGACGAAGAGGCGGTGCGATCGTCGGGCTGTCGGGGATTTCCGCTCATGTGGGGACGCCAAACCGCTGTCATGTCTCGGCCTCGAAGGCGGGGTTGGAGGGTTTGATGCGGGCGCTGGCGGTCGAACTGGCGCCGCATGGGATCACCTGCAACACCGTGGCCCCGGGGGCAGTGGATACGGTTCGGGGTGCCTCGGCCGGGACGTCTCCGCAGCGGCTTGTAAATGTCCCGCTTGGGCGCAAGGCAGCGACTGAGGAGATTTCCGCGGCCGTACGATTCCTGGTCGGGCCGGAGGGGCGCTACATCACCGGCCAGACCTTGCACGTGAACGGGGGCGCGTTCCTGACCTGACGTGCGCGCAGCTTGCAATGGCACGGGCCGCATGATCCAAGGCGCGGGATCAAGCGCTGGCGACCCCCATCATGACCGATTCCCTGCCTGATCCCGCGGGTACCCCCGAACGCATCCTGATCCTGGACTTTGGCAGCCAGGTCACCCAGTTGATCGCCCGCCGCCTTCGCGAGTCTGGGGTTTATTGCGAAATCTGGCCGTTCAACGCGGATGCCGGCCGGATCGCCGCATGGCATCCGCGCGGGATTATCCTCTCGGGGGGGCCGGCGTCGGTGCATGAGGCAGTGTCTCCCCTCGCCCCCACCGAGGTGTTCGATTTGGGCGTCCCTGTGCTGGGGATTTGCTATGGGGAACAGTTGCTGTGCCATCAGCTCGGCGGGGCGGTTGAACCGTCGGCTCATCGGGAATTCGGCCGAGCCTATGTGGATATCGCTGATGCCTGCGCGCTTTTTCACGGGGTATGGGCGAAAGGCGGACGCGAACAGGTTTGGATGAGCCACGGGGACCGGGTGACTCGACTGCCTCGCGGGTTCCGGGTTGTCGCGACAAGTGAAGGGGCGCCGTTTGCCGCCATCGCGGATGATCGGCGCCGCTTCTATGGCGTGCAGTTTCATCCGGAGGTTGTCCACACGCCCCACGGCGCGCAGTTGCTGCGCAACTTCACCCATGACGTCGTTGGGCTATCCGGGTCCTGGACCATGGCGGCATTCCGAGCGACGGAGATTGCTCGGATTCAGGCGCAAGTGGGAAGCGGGCGGGTTATCTGCGGGTTGTCTGGCGGCGTGGACTCGTCGGTCGCCGCGATGCTGATCCACGAGGCGATCGGCGAGCAACTAACCTGCATCTTCGTCGACCACGGACTGCTCCGACACAACGAGGCCGATGAGGTGGTAACGACGTTCCGCGATCGCTTCAACATCAAGCTGGTACATCGGGACGCCTCCGATTTGTTTCTGGGAGCGCTGGAGGGCGTGACTGATCCAGAAACGAAGCGCAAGACGATCGGGCGGCTGTTCATCGAGGTGTTCGAGGAAGAAGCTGCCAAAATCGGTGGCTCTGATTTTCTGGCGCAGGGCACGTTGTATCCAGATGTGATCGAGAGCGTCAGTTTTGCCGGTGGCCCATCCGTTACGATAAAGTCACATCATAATGTCGGGGGGTTGCCGGCGCGGATGCGGATGGCGTTGGTGGAGCCGCTGCGGGAATTGTTCAAGGACGAAGTGCGTGTGCTGGGGCGGGAACTCGGGCTTCCGGACCCCATCGTTGGGCGGCATCCGTTCCCGGGTCCGGGCCTGGCGATCCGCATTCCTGGCGCCGTAACACGAGAGAAGGCGGATATGCTGCGGAAGGTGGATGCGATCTATCTGGAGGAGATCCGCCTAGCCGGGCTTTACGACGCGATCTGGCAGGCGTTCGCGGTTCTGCTGCCGGTGCGGACGGTCGGCGTAATGGGCGATGGCCGCACATATGATATGGCGTGCGCGCTACGGGCGGTGACCAGCACGGATGGGATGACGGCGGATGTCTATCCGTTCGAGATGGCGTTTTTGACGCGGGTGGCAGGGAGGATCGTGAACGAGGTTCGCGGCGTAAACCGGGTGACGTACGATATCACGAGCAAGCCGCCTGGGACGATTGAGTGGGAGTAGCGGGGAGCCGATTTGGGCGATTGCCGTCCATCACCCGTGCCCTCGCTGTCTCTATTCTCAGGTTTGATGCCTCTTATGTTTCGCGAGCGGACGTGACCGCGACGTTGACGGTCTCCCCGTGAGACCGCTGTCGTACCACGCGTAGAACGATTTTGCAGGGTGGTAAATGGCCGCGAAAAGCCCCTAGGCGGCTAGTGTTATCGACCCGCAGACAGCACGCGGAGGATCGCGCGAGCATCGGGTGGGTGCGGTTAGCCGCCGGCAGGCAGTCGGTCGGTCTAACGCTTGCTGAACTGGAAGCTCCGGCGGGCCTTCGCCTTGCCATATTTTTTGCGTTCCACCGCACGCAAATCACGCGTCAGGAAGCCGGCAACCTTCAGAATGCTCCGCAGATCCGGCTCATAATAGGTCAAGGCCCGGCTGATGCCGTGACGCACCGCGCCGGCTTGACCGGACAGCCCACCACCGCTGACAGTGCAGAACACGTCGAACTGGTTGTAGCGATCCGCAACCAGGAACGGTTGTGTCAGAAGCATTCGAAGCACTGGGCGCGCGAAGTACTGTACGACTTTTTTGTCGTTCACCAGTATCTCGCCCTTGCCCGGCTTAATCCAGACGCGAGCGGTCAACTCCTTCCTCCGTCCCGTAGCATACGATCGGCCGAGCGCGTCCCGCTTCGGCTCGCGCTTCGGCTGGGTGGACACGACAACGGGGGCTGGAACGCCGGTTGCTTCGGCTTCGGCCTCAGCGGCGGCCTGGCGGGCAGCGAGTGCCTCTTTCAGGTCGGCAAGAGTGCCGGTTTGAATGCCTGACATCGCTTTCAGCCTCTCTTGTTCTTCGGATTCATCGCCGCGACATCAAGCGATTGCGGCTGCTGGCCATCATGCGGGTGCTCAGGGCCGCCGTAGATATGCAGGTGCTTCATCTGCTTCCGCTGCAGCGGACCGCGCGTGATCATCCGCTCTACGGCCTTTTCCAACACCCGCTCCGGATGCCTGGACTCTAGCCGCTGACGCAACGAACGGCCCTTGATGCCGCCGGCATAACCTGTGTGGTAGTAGAATACCGACTGGTCCAACTTGTTGCCGGTAACGCGTACCTTGGCAGCGTTGACGACAACAACGTTGTCGCCGCAATCGACATGCGGAGTGAATTGCGGCTTGTGCTTGCCGCGCAGCCGGTTGGCGATGACAACGGCGAGGCGACCGAGAACGACGCCTTCGGCATCGATCAGCACCCAGCCTTTAGTCACCTCCGATGGTTTGATGGAGGGCGTGCTTTTGAGCATGTTCTTGCAGCTGTCCGTGATTCAGAAGTCGCGGGTTATGGCCGTGAAGACCTGGCGGGTCAAGGGCTTTTCGGTTGTGGTATGATGTTACCACATAGCGAACTTGACTTCCGCTCCGCGAGAACGATATTGCTGCGGCCGGCCTCCCCGGCGCCGCACATCTGCTCCTGGCGATGTCATGCGGACGATCGGGCCCGCGGGAAGGGAGTTTGTCCGATCTACGTGGCGCCATCAGAATCAAATCTGGCCTGACGACTGCTCGTCTCCGAACCGATGAGTTCAGAAAGCTACTGAGTAGTTGACATTGCGCTCGCGGCAGTATCGGATATCGTCCAACGTATCGAAGGAGCCCTTATGTCCCGGACGACCGAAACCCAGCAGCCCGTCCCAAAGCAGACAGATGTTGTCATAATTGGCGCGGGCTTCGGCGGCATGTACATGCTTCATCGCGTGCGCGGCCTTGGGTTGTCTGCGATCGTCTTCGACGTGGCTGGCGGTGTTGGCGGCACGTGGTATTGGAACCGCTACCCTGGCGCCCGCTGCGATGTGGAAAGCATGCAGTATTCATACTCGTTTTCGAAGGAGTTGCAGCAGGAATGGGAGTGGAGCGAGATATTCGCCGGCCAGCCGGAAATCTTACGCTACGCTAATTACGTCGCTGACCGTCTGGATCTCCGTCGCGACATGCGGTTCGAGACCCGGGTAACAGGAGCCGTTTTCGACGAGGTAACTCATCGCTGGACAGTGCGCACCGATCGTGGCGGCACCGTCGCCGCCCGCTATTGCGTGATGGCGACAGGCTGCCTGTCGGCTGCGAGGATGCCGGACTTCCCGGGTCTGGAAAGTTTCGCGGGCAACACCTACCACACTGGCCACTGGCCGCACGAGGGCGTTGATTTCACCGGGCTGCGCGTGGGCGTCATCGGAACGGGATCCTCGGCGATCCAGTCCATTCCAGTGATCGCGGCCCAGGCAGCCCATGTCACGGTATTTCAGCGAACCCCGAATTTCAGCATCCCGTCGCGCAACGGGCCAATGCCGGAGGCTTACGCGCAGGCCTGGAAAGACAGTTATC
This sequence comes from uncultured Alphaproteobacteria bacterium, assembly GCA_963772355.1. Classification (GTDB taxonomy): domain Bacteria; phylum Pseudomonadota; class Alphaproteobacteria; order Acetobacterales; family Acetobacteraceae; genus Rhodopila. The sequence goes on from CAVYXX010000108.1 coordinate 163,058, forward strand.
CCGAGAAACGCGCTGAAGCGCGGATGTCCCGCAACGGCATCCTGGCCTACCCGAACGATCAGTCTGCCATCGAGACGCTGGAGCACGAGCGTCTCGCGATCTATGAACAGCGGTGGGAAAGCGGCGGGACAACATTCATGGCCGCGTTCAACGACCTGATCTTCAATCAGGCGTCGAACGACACGGCCGCCGAGTTCGTTCGCGGCAAAATACGAGAAATGGTGAAGGATCCGGCGAAGGCTGAACTGTTGGCGCCGACGAACCATCCCATCGGGACTAAACGTATCTGTGTAGATACGGATTACTACCTGACCTACAATCGGCCAAATGTCGATCTTGTTGATGTGCGCAACGCGCCGATCGAAGAAATCATCCCGGACGGGCTACGCGCCGACGGCAAGGAATATCGGTTCGACGCCATAGTGTTCGCCACCGGCTTCGATGCGATGACCGGCGCGCTGACCCGGATGGGCATTGTCGGCCGGCACGGCGAGGCTCTCGCGGACAAATGGGAGGCGGGGCCTCGAACCTATCTGGGTCTGATGACCGCGGGCTTTCCGAACATGTTCATGATCACCGGGCCCGGCAGCCCGTCTGTGTTAAGCAACATGATCGTCTCGATCGAGCAGCACGTTGACTGGATCAGCGACTGCCTAAGCTACCTCGCCAGCCGCCGGATCGACATCATCGAACCGACCCTTTCTGCCGAAAATAACTGGGTCGAGCACGTGAATGAGGTGGCCCACACGACTCTCTATCCCTCGGCGGCGTCCTGGTACATGGGCGCCAACATCCCCGGCAAGCCGCGGGTGTTCATGCCGTATATCGGTGGCGTCGGCGCCTTCCGGCAGAAATGCAATGAGATCGCCGCGAATGGATACGTGGGGTTCGAACTGGCCACTCCGGTCACAGTTGCGGTGGCGGCGGAGTAGGTGCTGGAGCTTCGCCCCAATTGCGAATGCTGTGATCGCGATCTGCCGCCCCCCAGCCTAGAGGCGCGGATCTGCTCCTACGAGTGCACGTTCTGCGCCGACTGCTCCGAAACCCGCCTGAACGGCATCTGCCCGAACTGCGGCGGCGAACTCGTGCGCCGTCCGGTCCGGCCGCCCGACGAGCTGGTCAGGCATCCAGCATCGACGACGCGGAAGCTGAAGGCGAAGGGGTGCGGGGTGCGCGCCGATTCGGCCGTTCGCGGGAGGTTACCTACGATTTTATCGCAATAGCGAGCCGATATCATAACGTTTCCACAAGCTTCAGCCCACCGCCGCCGGTGGCGCACTGTAGATTTCATCCGACACATGCTCGAACCAGGCCGTGCCCTCTCCCTTGTCGTTAAACTCCGACGTCGCGAGGTGCGAAAACAGCTTGTCAGGCGCGGCGCCGTGCCAGTGCCGCCACATCCGGCGGGATGATGACCGTATCACCGGGGCGGATTTCCTGTAATTGTTCGCCTCCCGCTGCACCCGGCCGGCGCCGGAGGCAGAACAAGAACAAAGTCTGACCGACCGGATGGCTGTGCCAAGCCGTACGGGCACCATGCGTGAAAGACACCGCGATGGCGCCTGGCCGACGACCACCTCATCGGAGAACACGACGCCAGTGAAGTTCGATGCAGGCGCGAAGTTGGTCTTTCTGGCGGATGAGCGAAGAATTTTCATTGGCGTTCTCCCAAATGAGCAGATCCTGACCATAAATCGTCGGCCGGAATCGACAAGCGACTATCGACAGACGGGCGCCGGAGCATCCCTGCGAGAAGCTGCAAGTCTACAGACGCCCGGGATGTCACTCGCGACCGGGTGAAGTGCCCGCAACCGGGCGGCAATGCCTTCCATCGATCCGATAGCCGTCGCCGGCGACATCTGTGAAGCCGAATACTGGTCCTGCTTCCGAAAACCATTTGCGCATGGCTTCCTCCTGGCCGTCTAGACAGGCCTTCATGTTGACGAATTCTGGCCCCGCTGCTCCCGGAGTAAGTGGCACTTCACGACACATCGCCGTCGGTCGTTCCTTCGACCATAGACAAAGTGTGACGTAGAGCACGAACTCGCTCGGTAGTTGCGGTCGATTCGATCTCAGTCGTCGGCGCAGAGGCAAGTCTTGATGGCAGTAGAGAAGTAACCAAAATTGTCAGAATTACCAAGGCCGTGCTCAAAGTGAAACTTCTCATATCTCTCATTTCTACTCCGTCCTGAAGGAGTTTGACTGGAAGGCAGGATCTCCACAAATCCTGGTGGCCGCGGCCGGCTCGCGGAGGTCGCATCGTTCCCACTGCGAGTTAGGTTCCGACTTTCTCCTCGATCCGGTCCCAGATCGACTTTTCGATGTGAATACCGTCGAACCGCGCGATCTCCTGCAGACCTGTAGGCGACGTCACGTTGATCTCAGTGAGATAATTCCCTATCACATCGATCCCCACGAAGATCATCCCCTGATCGCGCAAGGTAGGCCCAATCGCCGCGCAAATCTCCAGATCGCGCTTGGTCAAGGGAGACTTCTCCGGCCGCCCGCCCACGTGCATGTTGGACCGAGCTTCGCCTGTAGGCGGGACGCGATTCAAGGCGCCCATGGGTTCGCCGTCAACCAGGATGATGCGTTTGTCGCCCATACGGACAGCCGGTTCATAACGCTGCAGCATCAGTGGTTCCCGGGACCGAGCGAAATGCATCTCCAGCAGCGACCCCAGATTTTCATCGTCCGGCTTGATCCTGAATACTCCCGCCCCGCCGTTCCCGTACAATGGCTTGACGATAATATCTTTGTATTCCGCCCGAAAGGACCGGATCGCCTCCAGATCCCACGTGATCAGCGAGGGCGGCATCAGGTCGGGGAAATGCGTAACCAAAATCTTCTCGGGAGCGTTCCGCACCGCGGCGGGATCGTTCACGATCAGCGTGCCGGGTTGGATATGCTCCAGCATATGCGTCGCCGTGATATAGCCCATATCGAACGGCGGGTCCTGGCGCATCAGGACAACGTCCATGTCTCCGAGGTCGATCGTTTGCAACGGCTCGAATTCGTAATGTGCTCCGTGTCGGCGGGCCACCTTCACCCTATGCCCACGGGCGAACAGCCTTTCCTCGCGCTTGCCGCCTTCGGGGCGTGAAACGCCCTCCTTCAGCGCCATGTGCCGCACTTCGTAGTGCCACGAGACGTGGCCTCGAGACTGTGCCTCCAACATCAGAGCAAAGGTCGAATCCGCGTCGATGTTGATACTGTCGATCGGGTCCATTTGAACCGCGACCTTGAGCGAGCGAGCCATGCGCTTTCCTCTATCGTCGGCTTCGTCTTAGGGCGCGAGCGGGGAAGGGGGAAGGGCGCCCGCTATGGGGACCCAATGCCGTGTCCCGAATGTAGTGGGCCGCCTCCCGACCAAAGTTTAAGACGCGGCGGCAAGCACTCAGGGATCTGGCCGCCTGGGCAATTAGGCCCCACCGTGTGAGTCTCGGATCGCTGCCGTCCAAAGGCCGAAGGCACCAAACCACCCCGCTGAGCCTACCGCCCCGTCAGCAACCGCTCCATCAACTGTTTCACAGTCGGGACAAAGCCGTTAGAGTAGAACGGATCCTTTGCGAAGCGGTATGCGTTATGGCCGCTGAACATCAGGTTCCGCTCCACCGCCGCCGGTTCATCGCTGGTATGCGCGATATCCTGCAGTGTCTTCTGAATGCAGAAACTTCGTGGGTCAGCGCGCTTGCCGTTGTTGTAATCCGGCTCCAACTGCGCCCAATTGGAAAACCGGCAGCTGCTCAGACACCCCATGCATGCTTGCTGATCCTCCAGGATCTCCCGCGCCTTTTCGGGGGTTACGAAGATCAGGGTCGAATCCGGCGTCCGCAGTGCCTCGGTAAATCCCTCGCGCTCCCACCCAATCGCTCGTTCCCGATCCCCGGAGGTCAGGTAGACGATTCGCTTTCTGGGCCCCACCCCAAATTCTGCGACATGCTCCCCAATTGCCTCGGTAGTGAACGCGACCTGCCGCTCGCTCCGGTCCCGCAACTCATGGATGAACCCATTGTTCACGGCGCTCGAGTAAAATCCGGTCGGACTGAACCGGTTCAGAAAAACGTCGCCCTCCTTCAAGGTCAGCAGCCGCGCCTTCCACGCATCGCCGATCGGGCTCTCCCTGGTTAGCAACGGCCGGGTGCCAAACTGGAACGCCATCGGCCCAAGATCGGGATTATCGATCCAGCTTTCCCAGTCCTCCAGGCACCAGACTCCGCCCGCCATGATGATCGGGGTCTCGTGTAGCCCAAAGTCGCGCATCACCTTCCGCAGCGCCATTACCCGGGGATATGGGTCTTCCGGACGCGTGGGGTCCTCGCCGTTCGACAGTCCGTTATGGCCGCCGGCCAGCCAAGGGTCCTCGTAAACCACCCCGCCGAGTAACTCCGCAGTCTTTGAATACGCACGCTTCCACAACGCGTTGAACGCCCGCGCCGAGGATATAATTGGATAGTAATATACCCCGAACCGCGCGGCGATGTCGGACAGCCGATACGGCATGCCTGCGCCGCAGGTAATCCCGTTGATGATGCCCTTCGCCTGCTCAAGCACATCGGTGATGATGCGTTCGGCAGCGCCCATCTCCCACAGGATGTTGGCGTGGATTCGCCCTTTGCCGCCAGTAATCTCCCACGCGCGCCGCGCCTGCGTCAGAGCGCCCTTTATGGCGTACTGAACCAGTTCCTCATGCCGTTCCCGCCGCGTTCGCCCGTGATACTCCTGTGGGATCGGCCGCCCATCCACGTCGAAACTGTCGGCATTGACCGCGCTGAATGTCCCAACTCCGCCCATCAGCGCCCAGTTACCCGCGGACAGTCCGTTGGAAATGGAAACGCCCTTGCCGCCTTCAACCAGCGGGAGGACATCACCTCCACCCATCCGTATCGCATTGATCGCTCGCATGGCCGTATTTCCCTTGATAAGGCCAACCCCCGGGAAGCTTGGCGGGTCCTTCAGACCCCATTATTGGTTGCCCCTCAGGGGCGCCTTATCGGCGCACCGATAAAGCCCCCACTGACGAACGCAAGTGGTCAATCATTAAAGGCGGCAGGCTGGTCGCCATCACCGGCAGCGGAGCGCTCATACCGCTCTCGCCGCTCGCCACGTTCCGGCCGGTCGCCCCGTTCGGGACGATCGCCGCTGCGAGCCGGCTTGGCGCCAACTTGCTCTGTGATATCGGCGCCGGTTACCTGGTCGACAACCCGCATCGACAGCTTGACCTTGCCGCGATCGTCGAACCCGATCACCTTGACTTTGACTGAATCGCCCTGGTTGACGACATCGGTGGTCTTGCCGACCCGGCCCTGCGTCAGCTCGGAAATATGAACTAACCCGTCCTTTGACCCGAGGAAGTTCACGAAAGCCCCGAAATCAGCCGTCTTCACCACCTTGCCATTGTAGATCACCCCGATCTCCGGCTCCGCCACGATGCCGCGGATCCAGTCGATCGCCTTCTGCGCCTGGTCCGAGTCAACCGCCGCGATCTTGATCGTCCCGTCGTCGTCGATATCGATCTTGCACTTGGTCTGTTCGACGATTTCCCGAATGACCTTGCCGCCAGTACCAATGATTTCCCGAATTTTCTCCTTGGGGACGCTGATCATGGTGATCCGAGGCGCCGTCTGCGCGACATCGCCGCGCGCGTCGGTCAGTGCCTTGGCCATCTCTCCAAGGATGTGCAGGCGCCCATCCCTAGCCTGATCCAGCGCCGTCTTCATGATGTCGAACGTGATCGAGGTGATCTTGATGTCCATCTGCAGGCTGGTCACGCCCGCCTCGGTGCCCGCCACCTTGAAGTCCATGTCGCCCAGATGATCTTCGTCGCCAAGGATGTCGGACAGCACCGCAAACCCGCGGTCTTCCTTTATCAGGCCCATGGCAATGCCTGCGACCGGTCGCTTGAGAGGCACGCCAGCATCCATAAGCGCCAGCGAAGTTCCGCAAACCGTTGCCATCGAAGATGACCCGTTCGAACTCGGTAATCTCGGAAACCACACGCATGGTGTACGGGAACTTTTCTTTCGATGGCAGCAGCGGATGCACGGCGCGCCAGGCCAGCTTTCCGTGCCCGACCTCGCGCCGGCCCGGCGACCCCATACGCCCAGCCTCACCTACGGAATAGGGCGGGAAATTGTAATGCAGCATGAAATGTTCGCGGTACTCGCCCAGAAGGGCATCCACGACCTGCTCATCCTGCCCCGTGCCAAGGGTTGCCACGCAGAACGCCTGGGTTTCCCCACGCGTGAACAGAGCCGACCCGTGTGCCCGGGGTAGAATACCGACTTCGGCTATGATCGGCCGGACCGTCCTTGTATCGCGCCCGTCGATCCGCAGCCCGGTGTCGAGGATGGCATTGCGGACAACATCCGCTTCCAGATCCTTGAACAGGCCTTTGGCCTGCTCCGGATCCAGCCCCTCGGCGGCCAGGGCAGCGGCGGCCGCCTTCTTCGCGGCGGCGACCTTCTCGTAACGCGCCTGCTTGACCTTCTCCTGGTAGGCCTCGGCGATGCCTGCGCGACCCAGAGCGTCGACCCGAGCAGCCAGGGTCAGCTCGTTCTCGGACTTCTCCGGCAGTGGCCATGGCTCTTTGGCGGCATGTTCGGCCAGTTCGATGATTGCGGCGATCACCGGCTGGAATGACGCGTGCCCGAACTTCACCGCGCCCAGCATAATCTCTTCCGAAAGCTCCTCCGCCTCCGATTCGACCATCAGCACGCCCTCGGTGGTGCCGGCGAGAACCAGTTCCAACTGGGTGGTCTTCAATTGGTCCGCTGTGGGGTTCAGTATATACTGCCCGTCGTGGTAACCTACCCGAGCGGCCGCGATCGGGCCGAAGAATGGGATGCCGGACAGGGTCAGGGCGGCGGAACACCCGACCATCGATACGATATCCGGGTCGTTCTCGTTGTCGTAGCTTAGGACCGTCGCGACGATCTGGACTTCATTGCGGAAACCCTCGGGGAACAACGGGCGGATCGGGCGGTCGATGAGACGGCTTTTCAGCACCTCGGCCTCGCTGGGCCGGCCCTCGCGCTTGAAAAAGCCGCCCGGGATTTTGCCGGCGGCAAACGCCTTCTCCTGATAGTTCACCGTTAGCGGAAAAAAATCCTGTCCCGGCTTGGCCGATCTGACCCCTACGGCAGTGCAGAGCACGATCGTCTCGCCGTAGGAGATCATGACAGCGCCATCGGCCTGCCGTGCAATCTTACCAGTCTCCAGGACCAGCTTGCGGCCGCCCCAGTCGAGTTCCTTGCGAAAATAATTAAACATTTAGTCGTCCTTCAGATGCGCGGCATCGGCGGACAACCAGACCGCTTTTTCTGCCACTCCTTGCTCTGAGCGGGGTGGCGGCGTCTCGGGTAACACGGAGCGCGTGCTGCGTGCCGTTCAAAGGGTCGCAGCCGCGGCCATGTGGCCGGAAACGCCGTCGCTTGTCCCGCGCCTTTGGGGCGTGCCGGATCGGCGATCTTTATGTCCACCGCGTGACGCAGTGTGCCGGGGGACTGCCTGCCCCGGTTCAGGTATTCTCATTCAGTCAACGGACTGGAAATAGGGATCATTCCAGCCGCTGACCAGCATTATCTACCGCCGCAAGCCCAAACGGCCGATCAGCGTCTGGTAACGCGCCTGATCCTTCTTCTTCAGGTAATCCAGCAGACGGCGGCGCCGGCCCACCAGCATCAGCAGACCGCGGCGTGAGTGGAAATCCTTCGCGTGGACCTTGAGATGCTCGGTCAGCGTGCCGATCCGTTCGGACAGCAGCGCAACCTGGACTTCCGGACTGCCGGTATCGGCCGCACCTGTTTTATATTCACCAATGAGCGTCGTGCGACGCTCCGCCGTTAGCGACATCAGGCAACTCCTGAGGTAAGGGTTGGCGACTACGCGTACCCAGGTTCCAAGAACAGATGTTCAGAGGACCCGTTCGGGCTTCAGCATGCCGTCCTTCAGGCGGCACAACCCGATCACGCGGCCCCCCGCCATCGCTCGGGCCAACCCACCATCGGGATCAGCCGTCGCCGGAATCCGGCCCATCAACGCAACCAGGCTGATTGCCTGGCCATGTCGAAAGTCGGCGCCCTCCTGCTCGGTCAAGGCCAGCGCCGGGATGTCGGCCAGCGCGGTCGCGACCGGAAGCAGCAGGTCCGGGGAAGCGGGCGCGGTATCGTCTGGTTCACGCAGTTTGTCCAGCGGAATTGCATGTTGTTCCAGGAACGGACCGACCCGTAGGCGACGGAGGGCTGCAATGTGTCCGACCGTGCCGCAAGCAACCGCGAGGTCGCGGGCCAGACTGCGCATATAAACGCCCTTGCCCGAGGCGACTTCGAAGACTGCGGCGTTGGCATCGGCGCGCGTAATCAGCTCGAAGTGGTCCACCCTGACGGGACGAGGTGCCAGCAGAGGGGGCCGCCCCTCGCGCGCCATGTCATAGGCTCGCTCACCGGCTACCTTGATAGCGGAGAAGATGGGCGGCACCTGCAGGATGGCGCCGCGAAATTGGGCCAGGGCGGCCTGGATGGTGGTGTCGTCAGGGCGGATGTCGCTGGTCTCGGTGATCTGGCCGTCGCCGTCGTCGGTGTCGCGGGCCTCGCCGAATTGCAGAGTGAAGCGGTACAATTTCGTCCCGTCCATCACGTAGGGAACTGTCTTTGTGGCGGTCCCGAAGGCAATGGGGAGAAGCCCGGTGGCGAGCGGGTCCAAGGTGCCGCCATGGCCCGCCTTCTGGGCGTCGAAAAGACGCTTGACGCGACTGACCACGTCGGTGCTGGTCATCCCGGACGGCTTATCGATGATCAGCCACCCATCGATTGGGCGGCCTTGAGGCTTGCGGCGAGACATATATTTGGTGGTGCTTTACTCAGTCGAAGCCGGCCGGGTACGGAGTGACGGGACGGTTGTCAATTGGTCTGTAGGGTCTTTTGCCGCCCGTAAACATGAGATTCTACCCCTGATGGTGAATTCGAAAACCATCTGACACAGAACCGAGCCGCAAACTGTCGCGAACGGCGAACTGAGGATGTGGCGTTGGGCGAGGGGCGGATGGGAGCTCCGTTTTGGTTGAAGCAACGGCGATCACTTATCGTTCCGTCGCCTTAGGCGCTCGTCGAGCCGCTGCGGGGGAAGAGTTCTTGCTGCTAAGCAACCCGATCGGCAAATTCCTCCCCGCCTTCGTCCGCACCCAGGTCGGCGTCGTTTTCGGGGAGGGCTTCACGCTGACTGCGCCGCAACGCCCATCACGTCCAGGACCTCCTGCGCCACAATCCGGCTAGACCTATGAGTTCCCCGATACCGGCCCGATCCACAGGGCGGACACCAACGGTCCGTATCGCTCGCCTCAAGCAGATCAATGCCGACCAAGCGGACGAACTGGCGGGGCTGCCGTTGCTGCACCAGCCCGGGATCAGTTAGGAATGCAGCCGCTCCACTGATGTTCTCGCTCGCTCGATTGAGGTGCTTTCCGGGCAGGCGCACGATCGTTTACTCTCCGAACGTGTGTTCATTCCGCTTGGCTCGTCCGATAGCAGTTTCTGGATTCCGGAGGCAACTCAAGGCCGCATCGCCGAACCTTTCTCGAAAGATCCCGAGTTCGCGGTCGACGTCTCCCTCGCTCGATGTAAGACGGCCTGCAATCTTCGACTTCGGCGGCGGCATGGTCGCCACGGCACGGACTATGCCCGTTCCTCCCGATGCTTCTCGGCAGCGGTCGCCTCGGTTCCACGCGCCTTCTTGGCCGTTAGGCTGTCGAACTCATGACCTGCGACCATCTGGGCACAATCAATGATGCCCCGACCTACTGTCCCCAAGCCTCGGTTTCGCGGTCTGCACTAGCGTGGGAATGTTGCCATCTCCCAATTTGGTGGGCAACCACTACTGGGTGGAACAACCGGTGTCGACCTGTGATTGCTACCGGGTCGGGTAGGCCGCCAGCGCCTTTTTGACGTATCGCTCGTGCTGATGGCGCGGTAGAAGGCTCCGCCGAATTGAGGTGGGTCGTTCCGACGCCCGGCCCGAACCATGACCGGAGACGCTCCATGAAATGTTGGATCCTTGCCTGCCTTTTGAGCGCGTTCACGCTGACCGCCTGCTCCTCATCCGACGATTCTAAGAACGCGGCCGGATCGGGCGGCGCAATTCCAGGGGCGAGCTTCGGTGCTGGAGGTGGCACTTCCGGACGCGCGGCGCCCGGCAGCGAGGAGGATCTAGTGCAGTCGGCAGGCGATAGAATTTTCTTCGATACTGATCGCAACACGCTAACCCCACAGGCGATCGCGACCTTGGATCGCCAATTTTCTTGGCTTCAGCAATATCCCCAGGTCAATGTTTGGGTCGCCGGCAATTGCGATGAACGCGGCACCGAAGAGTATAATCTTGCCCTCGGGCAGCGGCGCGCTGGTGCCGATCGCGACTATCTGGTCGCTCACGGCATCGACCGTAGTCGCATTGAAACCATCAGTTATGGGAAATCCCGCCCGATTGACGCTGCGTCAACGCCCGAGGCCTGGGCGCAAAATCGTAATGCGATCACGTCAGTGCGCTGATATTCTGTCGCTTCTCGTTAAGATGTGGCAGGAGCCGAGGGTCACGAGCACACTCGCAAGCTGAGGATCGAGATCAGCGGGACAGAAGTTGGAGGCGAACACCGTATTGGCTTTGCGGCTTGAAGTGACGCCGCCGCGGCAGGACTAAGACGGGTCAGCACTGGTGTTACGCGGTGCTCGCCCGCCTGCGACGGGAATCTGCCTTATAATAATCACCCATTAATAGTCGATATTAGCGACCCGAAACAACCTGATCGCCATCCTAAAGCACAAAGCCATGCGAACCCGCATTCGTCCACTCTCCATCTGATTGGCGGTGGCTTCCTTGACCCCGAAGCGCGTAGCGACCTGATTGAACTGACCCGAGATGGGTCTGTGGCTCATCGATGGCGTGGCGAGCCAATGCCTTGCTGCTGCGGTCCGTCCCATGTTCCACTGGTCGCCTCGGCGTATCGAGGCACACGTCAAGCTTTGCGTCCTTGCCCTGCAGATGCAGCGTGCCGCGGAAATCCGCTGCCTGCCGTGGGCACGGATCGCGCAGGAACTCGCCACGCTCAAAGCCGTTCGATACGGCGCCGCCGGACGGACTATTGTTCAGCGGACGAAAATCACGGACGGCCTCGGTGCGATGCTGAAAAAGCTCGGCGTATCAACGCCCAAGCAGATCATGTCCGTCTCGGAGCAGGCTGACAGCCCCGTCGAGACCTCGACACACGCCCTAAATCCGCCCCACATAACCCTTGGAAAACACGGGACGTTTCAGCGCGTCTGTCCAGAGACCGCGAACACAGGTCCTCGATACCCTCGATCAGGCCATTAGTCTGGTCGAGGGTATCGACCTCGCCGTAAATCCTAAGCCCGGTGCTATCGACCAGCAGATGCAGCGCCTCTTGCGGCAAATGATGCTTGGGCCGGTTCCAAAAGCATCTCTCATATCGTCGATGTAAGATCCGGCGGGTATCAGTGTGAGATTTTCTCCAGTTCCAGATTCCTCGTCCGCGGGCCAAAGATGCCGATGGATAGGACTACCATCAGCATCGCAAAGGCAATCAAGCCGAACACGCCCGTGGTGCCGTTGAACGCCGCGAAAAAAACCCGATTATAAGACTGGCGAATACAGTACTGATGCGGCTGAATGCGTAAGTGAAGCCGATTGCCCGAGCACGGATGCGCGTTGGAAACAGCTCCGACTGGTAGCTGTGGAATGAATAGGACAGCACGTTGTTCGACAGCGTGATCAGCACGCCGCACAGAATCAGCAACGGCATAGTCGATTGCTGCGAGAACAGGACGCCGAACACGCCGATGCAGATCGCGGCGCCGACCAACTGCCATTTGCGCTCGAACCGGTCGGCGAAGCTCATGGCCAGCAGTGGGCCGAATGGGTTCGCGATGGCAATAATGAAGCCGTACTGCAGGCTGCTGCTCAGGTTGATGCCCAACTGCTTGGCGATCAGCGTTGGCACCCAGGCGGCGAAGCCATAGAAGCCAAAGGTCTGGAAGAACTGGAACACCATCAGCATGATGGTCCGGGTCCGGTAGGCCGGTTGCCAGATCTCGCTGAAGGTGCCGCGGGCGGCGAGATCCTCCACCTCATGCGAAGCGGGCTGCGGCAGGGTCTCGCCACCGAGGTCCGCGCGCACCCAATTCTCGATTTGGGCGGTGATGATGTCGGCCTCTGCGAGGTGGCCATGGGTCAGCAGCCAGCGCGGGCTTTCCGGAATGGCGCGGCGGAGAAACCAGACGAACAAAGCACCGACAGCGCCAATGGCGACCACCCAGCGCCAGCCGTCCCAGCCCAGCGGTGTGAGCGGCACCAGCACGTAGGAAAGTAACGCGACCACCGGCACGACTGTGAATTGGACACACTGATTGAACGCGAACGCCCGGCCGCGCATGTGTTTTGGCACCAGTTCGGCGACATATGTGTCGATGGTGACCAATTCCACGCCGATCCCGATGCCGGCGATCATACGCCAAAGACAGATGCCAAAGCCGGTCGTCTGGAACGCCATGATCAGCGTGGCAGCGCAATACGCCAGCATGGAGAAGGTGAAAATTGCCCGCCGCCCGTATTTGTCTGCGACGAAGCCGAAGACGAAGGTGCCAATAAACAAGCCGAAGAACGTCGAACCGACGAACAGGGCTGGACCCGAGAACATGCCGATCGACACGCTGGTCAAAAGCCCGGCCTTCACCATACCGGGGATCACGTAGCCAGTCATGAACAGGTCGTAGAACTCGAACATGCCGCCGAGCGACAGCAGGGTGACCATCAGCCAAATGTGGCGGGTGGCAGGCAGCCGGTCGAGGCGCGCCAGGATGGCGGCCGCCGTTGGGCGGTCGGAGTCGAGCGGGGTCGCCCCTATCGTCGTTGACATCTTGTTCCTCCGCGCGCATGGTGGTCCCTGCCTTCCGATTTGGCGGGCGGCCTCCTGTTTGGTTCGACGATTGGATTTCCACCGGCGCGGGGTTCTACGCGCCCATGCACCCCGCATCAATGTCATCTGGATGGCGGCGCGGCCGGTTGGTCAAGATGCGGCCATCAATGGCACCCTAGACCGGCCCTTGCAGGCAGTCGAAAGTGTCCAGGCTCTGCGCTTCCAGTGCTCGCCCTACTACGTAAACAGCGCCTTCTGGCCGATCATCGACAACTTCGAGCATGCCTAAAAGTTCACACGCGACGAGCCAACGGAAGCGAAACTCGACAAGCTGGAAGCATTGATCGTCACGCAATATGGCCGGCCGCTGGCCGACGTTCGGTTCGTCGCTTCGATCCTGTCCATCCCGTGCGAGCAGCGATACGGGGCGCTGTCGCGTTACCGCAGCTCGACCCGTCGCCAGCACACAGTCGATTTCGTGATTTCTTGCTGCTGCCATCAGAGCATTGAGCTGAGGGCGGCCGTCCCGGCGACCTGACACGCCCGCATCGCAGTAATCCCGAATGATATCGAGACCGGCCCGGGCCGCGTAGGCGCGTAACCCATCAGACTGCAGGTCGGGCTTCTGGTCGGCGGTCGAAACGCGCAGGTAGAGGGCGGCACGCGTCCCGTCTTGGCCCTTTGAAGGCCGACGCCTTCGTCCAGAAAGGTAAGCCTTTGTGGACAGTGGAAGCTGTTCTTTATCTGCTTGATAACATGAGATTTTATAGAAATGGTCGGCAGAGCCATTTCTGGACAGCCGGGTAGCCCTTGCTCGCATCGGCATTGCCGCCGCTATTTCAGGAATTCCCTGATCTGGTCGCCAACAGGGGTTGGGCCATGCCGAGTGTTATGGCGGCGGACCAACGCCGGATTGAACAAAGGCGAGGCACGCAACGCCCTCGCACGGGCAATAAATACCTTCGATGTGGGCAGTATCACCCGGAATTTCATAATATTGGACTTGCTTGCCAAGTTTCGTCAGATGCTCAGCCGCCTCCTGGGAGTATTTCGGATAGACCATTAGGTCGGACCGTGAGGGTATGATCAGCATTTTGGCCTTGATCTTGGCCAATCCGGCATCAAGCGTCGGCTGGCCTCCTCTTCCCGGAAGGGACCAAATGCCAACTCATGGCTATGTCATACGAAAACCTACACTTTTTGTTATATCTATTCATTGCGTAATCAGCAGCGCGGAAAGCCGCTGACATGCTTTTCATCGACGTCGTTGGGAACCAAACCCCGAACAGTGCCGGGCCCGAACTTGCAGGCCTCGACGTTGCCCCGGCCAAGCACACCGATTTTCGGCCCTCGGGGCTTCACTGGAACCGTCACCTAGTACACCGATTCTGTGAAACCAACCGGTTGTGGGAGATTCCCCGGGCTACCCCACATGTTGTAGTCTCGCCGGAAACTGAATTTGATGGTGGGTCACAATGGCAGCAACGCGACGGGTGATCGAGGTCTCGGTCGGCGAGGAGGATTTGGCTCAACTGGAGGCGATTGCGCGGTCACGCATAGCACCGGCCAGTTGGGTCGAACGAGCGCGTATCCCGCTGGCCTATCAGTCCGACCCATCAACCTACGCGGTGGGCGAGGCGGTAGGCGTTACCCATCAGACGGTCAAGCGGTGCCTTGATCGCGCCGTCCGCCTCGGTGTGCTGACGGCGCTCGACGACAGCCCGCGGCCGGGCAAGGCGTGGCTGGTCTCGCTGGCCTGCCAAAAGGCCAACGATCTGGGATATCCGCACGAGCGTTGGACGACGCGGCTTCTGGCACGGCATGCACGCGAGCACGCTGAGGCCGAAGGGCATCCGTGCATGGCCAACCTCGCGCAAGGCACGGTCTGCAAAATCCTCGCCCGTAACGACGTCAAACCGCACAAGGTGCGCTACTACCTCGAAAACGCTGTACCAGCCCGACTGGACCAGCAGCAGGTCCTGGAAGAACAGACCCTCGGGATCAAGTCACCTGCAATTCGCCCAGATAGGCATCACGGATCGCCGGGTCGCGGCGCAGTTCCGCTGCGGAGCCGGATAGCACCATCCTCCCGGTTTGCAGCACGTAAGCGCGGTGGGCGATCGACAGGGCCATGTTGGCGTTCTGCTCGACCATGAAGATCGTCGTGCCTTGACGGTTGATCTCCTGGATGGTCTCGAACACCTGCTCCACATACAGCGGCGACAGACCCATCGACGGTTCGTCCATACAGATCAGGCGCGGCCTGGCCATAAGCGCCCGGCCGATCGCGACCATCTGCTGCTCCCCGCCGGAGAGCGTGCCAGCGATCTGGCCAAGGCGCTCCTTGACGCGGGGAAAGAGCGAATAGACACGATCGAGGTCCCGTCGGAACTCGGGGCCGCGTTTCTGGGTGTAGGCGCCCATTTCCAGGTTTTCGAGGACCGTCATGCGCGAGAAGAGGCGCCGCGCCTCGAGCACCGGGGCAATACCGCGGCGGACGCGTTCGGCGATGGAGATGCGCTCGATCGACACGCCGTCGAAGATCACCGATCCCGTGGTTGGACGGACCACGCCCATGATGGTCTTCATCGTCGTCGATTTTCCAGAGGCGTTACCGCCTAGGAGAGAAACGATCTCGCCTTGCCCGATCGTGTAATTAACGTCCTTCAGCACGTGCAGGTCGCCGTAGTGGGTATTCACGTCCTTGAACGTCAGCAGGGCCTGGTCAGGCATCCATCATGCTTTTTGCCAGGGAGCCGCGACCGAGATAGGCCTGCAGCACTGCCTCGTTCCTGCGCACCTCGTCGGGCGTGCCCTCGGCGATTTTTTCCCCGTGGTCCAGGACCACCACTGTGTCGGCAAGGCGGGTGACGACGTCGAGTTTGTGCTCGATGAGCAGGATCGTCAGGCCAAGCGCGTGAAGGCTTTTGATTTGTTCGGCAAGCTCCAGGGTCTCGGCGGGGTTCATGCCGGCGGTCGGCTCGTCCAACAGCAGAATTTTCGGGCGGGACGCGAGGGCTCGGGCGATTTCAACGCGACGGCGGTTGGCGTAGGACAGATGGCTGACGGTCTGCGTGGCACGCGGGAGCAGCCGGTTGCCGAAGATCGAGAGGATTTCGGTGGCCCAGAGGCGAGCCGCTGCTTCTTCGCGCTTCGTCGCAGGTGGACGGAATACCGCGGCGATCGGGCCGGTGCTCAGGCGAGCATGCTGGCCGATCAGGACATTGTCCAGCACGGACAGGTTGGTGAACAGGCGGATATTCTGGAAGGTGCGAGCTATGCCACGGCGCAGGATCTGGTGTGGTGGCAGACCGAGCAGGTCGGCGGCATCGAAGTGGATAGCGCCGCCGTCGGCCGGGGTCATGCCGGTGATGACATTGAACAGGGTCGATTTACCGGACCCGTTCGGCCCGATCACGGCTACTACCCTGCCGGCCGGGACGGTCAAATCGACGGCATTCAGAGCAACCAGGCCGCCGTAGCGAACGGTGACGCCTTCTACCTCCAGCCCGGCGTGGTCGCCACGGGCGAATTCACCTAGCCCGGCCAGTGCACTGAAGCCGCCACGACGGATTTCGGCGTGCTGCTGCTCGAAGGTCAGGGCGGACTGTTTGCGGGTGGCCGGGATCAGGCCGTCGCGGCGGAACAGCATCATGAATACGAGGATCAGACCGAAGATCAGTTCGATCGACTGGGTCAGATCGATCCGCTGCATCCAGGGCTGGTCGATCGCGTCACCAAGATCGTGGATCCAGCCGGACAGGTCCTGCAGGAACCAGGATTGCAGCAATTGCAGTGAGACGGCACCGAGCACCACGCCCCAGACACTGCCCATGCCGCCGAGGACGACCATGACCAAAATCATCACCGAGACGGGGAAGCCGAACATCTCCGGCGTCGCGGTTTGGAGTTTCGCCACGTAGAAGGTGCCGGTTGCACCCGCGAAGGCCGCGCCGATGGCGAAGGCCAGCAGTTTTGTGCGGGTGCGATCGACGCCCATCGCGGAGGCAGCGGTTTCGTCTTCACGGATCGCCATCCAGGCTCGGCCGATGCGGCTGTCGCGCAGGCGGACGCTGACGAAGATCAGCAGCGCGACCATGGCGATGCCGACGTAGTAATACGGCCAAGCTGCAACGCCGAAGCTGTGGCCGAGCAGTCTCGGGCGCCTGGATGCCGTTCAGGCCCGGCGGCGCCGTTGGTCACCGAGTCGACGTTGCGGACGACGATCGGCACGATCTCGCCGAAGCCCAGGGTGACGATAGCGAGGTAGTCGCCTCGCAGACGCAAGGGTAGGAGCGCCGAACAAGCATGCCGAATCCAGCAGCGATCAGCGCCGAGACCGGCAGCATGATCCAGAACGAGACGGTGAAGTGGACGACGTCGCCGCTTGGTTGCGGGACGTGCTGGACCAGTTCGAGCCATGCGAGCGGCTCCCAGAACGGTCCCCAGTGCGGCATCACCTGAAAGGAGGTCAGGATGCCATAAGCGTAGGCACCGATGGCGAAGAACGCCGCGTAGCCGAGATCGAGCAGTCCGGCGAAACCAACGACGATATTGAGGCCGAGCGCCAAGGTGGCATAGGCCGCGGCGTTGGCGGCCGAATCGATGTCGGCGTCGTTGTCGTGGACCAGCGGAAAGGCGATGGCGGCAACTGCGACCAGAAGGGTCATGATCTGCTGTCGGCGGGCCTGGGAGATCCGCGATGCCATCGTCACGGCCTGGCTTTCGACGTCGCCATCGCCATTGCCCACCTCAGGACTTGTTAGGGGCGACGCTGCCGAGCAGGCCGGCGGGAC
This sequence comes from uncultured Alphaproteobacteria bacterium, assembly GCA_963772355.1. Lineage (GTDB taxonomy): Bacteria > Pseudomonadota > Alphaproteobacteria > Acetobacterales > Acetobacteraceae > Rhodopila. Next base: position 180,776 of record CAVYXX010000108.1, read on the forward strand.
GAAACACCAGGACAAGCACGAGGATCGAGAAGATGATCACGTCGGTCCAGGCAGAGGCGATGAACTGGGCGCCCATGGCCTCGATCAGACCGATGATCACGCCGCCGAGCATGGCGCCCGGGACGTTGCCGATGCCGCCCAGCACTGCGGCGGTGAAGGCTCGAAGGCCCGCAGTAAAGCCGATGATGAAGCTGGTGAAGTTGTAGTACAGGCCGAAGATCAAGCCGCCCGCGCCGGCCAGCGCTGACCCGAGGAAAAAGGCGACAATGATGACGCGATCGACCTCAACCCCCATCATGCGCGCGGCTTCAGGGTCCTGGGCGGTGGCGCGCATCGCCTTGCCCATTCTTGACCGCTGCACGAAGGCGTGCAGGCCCAGCATGAGCAGGAGCGAAATCACCCAGATCAGGATTTCGCGCAGGCGCAGCACCGCGTCGCCGATTGCGAACTGAATGGGCGGCATCGGGTTCGGGTAGTTCTTCGAATCGGCGCCGACTGACAGCAGAACGATATTGAACAGGACATAGGACACGCCGATCGTGGTGATCATCGCGGCCGGTCCCTTGACGTTGCGAAGCGGCCGCAGCGACAGGCGCTCGATCAGTACGCCGAGCGCGCCGGACAGCAGCATCGTCACGACCAGCGCCACCAGCATGACGCCGATCAGCGGGAGGCCGGTCATCACGATCGCCTGGCCGTTGATTCCCATCGACTGCAAAGTCCACATGCCGATGAAGCTGCCGACCATGAAGACGTTGAAGTGGGCGAAGTTGATGAGTTCCAGAATGCCGTAGACCAGAGTGAACCCGAGGGCGAGCAGCGCGTACATCGCCCCCAGGCTTAGACCGTTGATGGTCTGCTGCAGCAGCAGGTCGGAGAACGACACAGAGTCAGGCCGCGGGCGCGACACCAATGTAGTGGTACTGCCGCATGTCATCGGCCGGGATGCTCTTGTCCTGCCTGATCTGGAAGACGCTGATCGTCTTGTCCTGCAGGTCGCCGTTGGCGTCGAACGAGACCGGGCCTTGCAGCGTGGTTACGTTGACCAATTGGATGGCATCACGCACGGCATCTCGGGTCGGTACCTTGCCAGAGTCGGTAACCTGCTTAATTGCGGCGATAATGACCAAGGCGGCGTCGTAGGCGGTGACGGCATAGTCGTCCGGATCGACGTTGTACTTGCTCTTGTACATCTTTACCCAGTCGGCCATCTTGGCGTCTTCGGTGACGTGCGGGGAGGCTACCGTGGCGTACCAGCCCTCGTTCGCGGGATACCCGACGGCGGACAGCATCTCCGGCCCCTGCACACCATCGCCACCGCCTTTGATCATCTTCGGCACAATGTCATAGGCCTGCTTGGCGAGCTTCACGCCGGCCTGCAGGACACCACCGTAATAGATCGCCTCCGGGTTCAGCGACTTGATCTTCGTGAGCACGGCCGAATAGTCGGCGGCCTTCGGATCCAGGCGGTCGCGGCCGACAATCTTGACGCCCTTCTTTTCGGCCTGCCCCTGGAAGGCGTCCGCCAATCCGACGCCGATATGCGCCGCTATCATCCAGCATATACACCGTCTTCACGTGCAGCACGTCGGAGTAGTAATTCGCCATATACGGCCCCTGAAAGGCGTCGGTGGCAACGGTGCGGAAGTAGATCGCTTTGCCCTGGGGGCGATACTGGGTCGCGAATTTTGGATCAGTGATGTCCGGGTTCGTCGAGCTTGGTGTGATGGTAGCGAGGTTGCCCTCGCTGAGGATCGGCGCCATGGCCTTGCCGGCGCCGCTCATCTGCGGGCCGATGGCCGCCACGGTCGCCTTGTTGGAAACCATCCTGCGTGCGTTCGTGGCCGCCTGCGCCGGATCGTACTGTCCGGCGGTGGCGGTGCCGTCGTCGTAGGGAGTGACTAGAATTTTGTAGCCGTTGACGCCACCGGCCGCGTTGGCGTTATCGAAGGCCATCATCGCACCATATTCGATCCGCTTGGCGGATTCGGCGTCCGCGCCGGTCAGCGAAAGATCAAGTCCGACGGTTACGGATTTGTCCGCGGCCCAGATCGGGTCGTTGATGAGTGCGGTTGTCACGGCAACGCCACCGCTGACGCGTAGGACGGTGCGCCGGGTGATGGACCGGTTGAACATGATAGCCTCCTTATTTGCATGCCTCCCATGCGATCATACATGACGCGAGCAAAAAAGGTGGACCAATTCTCAAAATCGCAGGCTGTTTAGTCGCGTTGGTGAAACGCGGGTGGCCGGCGGCTACTTCGTGTGCCGCCGGCCAGCCAAAATAGGTCAGGATCCCATCCCCGACGTAGCGCGCAACAAACCCGCCATAGCGCGCGATCACATCGCCACAGAGGGTTCGATACGCATGCAAAAGGCTGCGCAGTTCCTCGGGGTCGAGCTTTTCACTCAACGCTGTCGAACCCACTAGGTCGCAGAACATCACGGTGAGCTGGCGGCGCTCGCCTCTGGTCTCAGCGAGAGTATCCGTGGGGCTGGCCGAAGGAGGGGTCGAAATCGAAACAGGATCGCCGGCCGACGTTGCCTCGAGGCGTAGCGCGGCTATCGCTTCCAGGAGGCGTCGGCGGTGGCCGAACGAGAGGACGCCAATTTCTTTGAGATCGTCGGCCGTTAGGGTGGGCAAAAGGTCAGCATCGACGTCATTCTCGCGGAATCTCGCCTCGTATCGTTCAAGACCGAGCGCTCGCAGCCAGTCAGCAACGTCCATGGCCGTTCCTTTGGCTCAGCCGAGCATGGCTTCGTCAACTCTGACCTGTCTAGATTAGATGTGCCGGTGCGCCGCCGTAAAAGCACTGCCCATTTGATCGCTCGATTGAGACTGTCTTTTACAGAGACTGCCTCGGTCAGTCCTTTATCACGGCTTCGAGTTCAATCTGGCGCGGGGCGAGATCGCCGTATCTCCCTAGGCCATGAGGTGGAATACGACCAAGGCGGGGAGAGCAACCGACCCCGGTAGCGTCCAGCAAAATCCACAGATGGACATGCCGCGCCGGCGCGGACCTTGGTCCCGCATGCTGCAAGGAGGTTTGCTCTTTTCCATTCGCTGTCTAGAGCAATATTCTTGCGTTAATTTACCTCGAGCTTCCCAGGGTACAAGTACCTATGGACAGTACATGGCCTCCCGTGCTGCAGTAGTGCTAATTTAGACGCGAATGCTTGTCTGGTCGCTCGAGAGTGAGACTTTAAACGAAAGAGAAGTTAAACGACTGCGTGGCATGAATATTGGCAGTAGTCGTGATCCTTCCAAGGTGGGCTTTAGGTCTCTTGGCGGCGCATGGGTGGCCGCCTCAGCCAACGGTGCTGGCCGGCCCGGCTGAGTTTGAACGCTACCTTATCCGCACTCGCACAGGCGAAGGCCACGAGCGTGCTGCGGGATCTGCAAACTCTTTAAGGGAAGGGGCGTCCCATGCGGAACAGGTCTCCTGCGGGCGCTATCGCGGCCGTCTTGTTTGCGACGTGGTGGATCAGCTCAGAACATGCTCACGCCGAAACCTGTGAGAGTTTGTCAGGGAGATCGCTTGGAAGCGCCACAATCACAGCAGCAACGGCGGTTACTCCGCCGTTCGTGATTAAAGATGAAATTCTGGACCAACAGGTAACGGTTTCAGTTCCGTTCTGCCGGGCGCAAGGCACGATCAAGCCGAGTCCGGACTCTGATATTCGTTTCGAGGTATGGCTTCCACAGGATTCGGCGCGGAACGGCAAGTATGAGGGCGTCGGCAACGGCGGTTTTGCTGGGTCGATCTCCTACCACGCAATGGCTTGGGCGGTGGATGCGGGATACGCGGCATCCGGCACCGATACTGGCCATGTCGCTCCTTTCAACGACGCGAGTTGGGCTCGAGATCATCCAGAGCAGATTGTTGACTGGGCGTGGCGGGCGATCCACGAGACAGCAGGGCGGTCCAAGGCGATCCTTAAAACCCACTATGGTCGTTCGCCTGCTCACGCCTATTTCAGCGGATGCTCCGATGGTGGCAGAGAAGCGCTAATAGAAGCACAGCGGTTCCCTGACGACTATGACGGCATCGTTGCGGCCGCCCCGGCGAACTATTGGAACAGACTGTTGGCTAGCTTTGTCTGGAACGAGCAGGCATTGACGGCCGAACCGGGTGGCGCGTTGCCTATGAAGAAGTTGTCTGCGGTCACCGCTGCCGTACTCGCCGCCTGCCACGGCGAAGATGACATGCTCTCTGATCCGCGCCAGTGCCGTTTGGACCCGTCGGTGCTGACTTGCAAGGGTGTCGAAAACGACAGCTGCTTAACCGGCCCCCAGGTGACCACGCTGACAAAGATCTATTCTGGAACTCGTAACGCAGCTGGGGAAATACTTTTCCCCGGGTATCAACCGGGCAGTGAGGCAGGTTGGAACATCTCGATCACAGGCGACGGCGCCAATCCCGGAGAGGGCTCTGACCAGCTCGCGCTCGGTCGTGGCTTCTTTGGCGATATGGTGCTGGGCAAGCCAGGCTGGGATATCCGCACCATGAATTTCGACGACGACCTCAAGCGTGCGGAAGCGAAAACGGCGCAGACAGTGGACGCCGCCAATCCGGATCTCGGACGGTTCAAGGCGACGGGCGGTAGGTTGATTCAATACCATGGCTGGAACGACTCCACTATCCCTGCTCGCAGTTCAATTCAGTACTACGAAGAGGTAGCCAGTAAGATGGGGGGCGTGTCACAGATCCAATCATTTTATCGCCTGTTCATGGCGCCGGGAATGGACCATTGCGGCGGTGGCGTGGGCCCCAATTCCGTCGGCGGGGTATTTAACCTGCCTCCGCCCAAGCATGATGTGGTCGTGGCGCTCGCGCATTGGGTGGAAGACGGTGTGCCGCCGGCGCAGAAGTGGCCACCAAATACCAGGACGATGACCCAACAAAAGCGATCGCCATGCAGCGACCTTGGTGTCCTTACCCAGGTGTCGCCAGTTACTCCGGGCAGGGTCGAAGGAATGAGGCAGCCAGCTTCCGGTGTGCGGCCTCAGCATCGGCTGCTCAGTAGAATATTGTAAGAACCAGGCTCGACACGCCATTGCCGAGCAACAACTTATCGGGACGAGGACCAGATGGCGGGATTGCAGCGACACCACGGTACGGTTTGTCAGTAGTGCCAATCACGCCAGGCGCAAAGGTAATCCGCTCGATCCTCCCTTCGCCTCGTGCACGAGAGCCAACCATGTGCCTCTTGCTATCCAAACGGCATGGTCTTCGGCATGTGCCGACCAATCACAGGTCTTTGCGCTGACCACCCCGCGTATTACAACATGATCAACCGCAGCCGACGGTTAGTTATGATTGCGAGTCAGGAGAAAATGGATCCCGGGGAGAGATTTAATGACGAATTTCGCGGTTACCCTTGTCGATCACGGCACGAACACGAGCGACAAGTGGCGGCAGGGGCTTCGCGACGAAATCCAGGCCCTCTTCGACCTGTGCATTCCTCCGACCACCGTTCACCGGGTCATTGTGGCATGGGGGACAGGAACTAAAACGGATAATCTCGTCCTGCATTTTGTCGAGGATGTCGATCATTCGTACATCCAGGCCAACATGCCGGGAGAACCGCTGAAGGAATATATCGGAGGACATACCAGAACCAGCGGGAAGTTAACCGGAACGGAGTTTTACAGGCTCGTCGGTATGAAAAACGCGCGCGCGCAGTACAAATATACAGCGTATGCAAAAGTTGCTGTGCACGAGTCCTTGCATAATCTTTTTCCTGGTTGGACGGAAGACGACATGCATAGCCGTGGCGGGGGTGGCCTAGCGGAGTCCCCGCCCAAATTGCCACCGACCGATAAGAACAAGGAAATGCTTCTGCGTGGGCTCTCGATCCGAAACGAGCAACTCCTCTAAAATCTTCTTTCGCGCCCGGTCTTGGGCCCGCGCGGCTAGTGCACCAGGTACAGCGCCATCGGCGGAGGAGATTCTCCGGCATTCGAAGCCGGTTCCCCCGTATGGAATGACGGCCCCCTCTGCGATACGCCCGGAGCCGTGATGTGAACCGTTTCACAGATAGGCAGTTGGGGGCTCGGCCAAATTGGTCGTCGCTGCTCGATGCATATCCCCCGCACGAGCCGGCTTCCCCAGGACCTGAACTCGCGGGCCGCTTCGGCGGTCGGTTTTCTTTAGTCGGCGTCACGTCCCCGCCCGGGCGGCATTCCGCCTGTCGTCGGCGCAGCGCGCGGCGGCCTCTTCATCAGCACGAACCCCGACGCCTCCAGGTGCTGCTTAAGCCGCTTAGCGGTGACCCGCGCCAGCATGTCGTCGGCATGGTGCACTCGTTTGCGGCCTGGTAGAGCAGTGCGAACGACAGGGTCTCGGCGATCTCATCTACGGTGGCAGGGCGGAGGGAAGAGGCGTTGGGCATGGCCGGATCGGTAGCCGAGGTTGAGAACATGTCGAGAGCATCAGCGGCAGCAAAAAGGCCGGGCATGGTGTCCCGGGCCATTATCGTGCAGCCTAGGTCAGATTAGCGTTTGGTCGAAGCTTGCGCGCCATATTGAGGCCCCTGGTGGCCAGCCGGTACACCCTGAGCGTAGGCAGCGCCCACACTGAGGCCCAAGGCGACAATGGCGGCAATGATCATGGTCTTCATCGGATTGCTCCATCTATTCGTCGGGCGGCCTCGTAGATTTATAATCGACGCTTTTCAATTGATTGAACAATTCTACCGTTACCTGATCCGCCACGAGACCGTCCGGAAGGTGGGGGTGGTCAGGCCGCGCGCCGAAACGGCCGGCATCGCAGCGTGATATCGTGGTGGTGATTGTGGCCCATGATTTGCCAGTTAACGCTGGAGCAAGAAGTGGCGTGGCTATCCTGGGTTTGCTGGCGGGCTGCACACTAAACCGTGGGTAGGCGGGCGATGCCGATAAAATATATGAAAGCCGGGCTTTAGGCCTCCAGAAACGGCGCGCTACCGCCGTTTCCCAGGCAGCGACGCCTCGAACGTCATCTTCCTTAAGGCCCCCAGCACCTCCCCCATCGCCCCGGCGCGCAGGAGGTCCAGCGGCGTGCGGTCGGTATCCGTCATCGGCTTTTGGAGCCATTCGGCGCCCATTCCCGCCGCTGTCAGCGCGATGTCCATTTCGACCAAGGATAAGACGACCTCGGCCTGTGCGCTATTGAACCTAAACCTTGGGCGCTTACCACGGTCCGGTAGTTTGCCGTCATAAGCGATCAGCTCCAACGCCTGGTCGTCGGGGACGCGCCAGCGCTCCATGAGGGACCAGAAGGTGGCGGTGGAGGGCATGGCGGACGTTGAGGCTACGCTGGTAGCTACGCATCGAGATCGGGATCGATGGACCCGTCTTTAGCAAGGAGCTGCGCCAGCGCCTGACCTTGGGGCGAGAGGGCGTTACGGCTGAGGAATTCCGGCCCATCGACCTCCGTGGCTTGGCCGCCTGACGACAAGTTCGGCTCATGGCGCACGGTGTATCGTCCGGTCTCGCCGTCGTGCAGCATGAGCCAGCGGTCGCCGTTCGAGCTGGTGTAGAAGGTTGTCATGGTGATCATTGGGTGGTCCTCGGTAAGGGCGCCAAGAGCAAAGCGTGGCTCAAGGTGGTGCGATGCTACGGCAGTATCGCCCTGGCCTGTTCCTATGCCCCTGGCGGGGCAGTCGCTTTGGAGGTGATTCAAACGGCCTGGCCAATTTAAGCGGGATCGAGCCGCCTCGCATTCCTTTATCCAGCCATTTGAGGCGCATAATATAACATCTTGACGCCGTGGACACGACATTCGACGGCTCTAAAGGTCTAATTCACCGTTTGCCGGCAGAACGGAACCGAGGCTCGGCCCACCGGAATGCCAACAGATGATATCGATATCGATAATTGAGACTAAGCTTACGCGCCTTCTTCGCGGTCCTTCTTCCTTCATGGCCGCAACTTGAGCCTCGGTGGATGGCAGAAAGGCCACGTATAGGAGAGATTGATGCGTCTACCCCGACTTCGTTGGCTGCCACTTTGTACTATTGGCCTCAGTGGATTCGATCGCAAGGTCGTGAGGGGCATTGTTTATCCCAGATTTACAACTCGTCCCCTGTTGGTGATGTCGGCGCAAGTTGCGCCGATATCTCTTCCGACAGCCTGATCCACTCTGCGATATTCGCATCCCTTCCAGGACCCTCGGCCCGAAGCGCCTGGCGGGCGTGAGGGTGCAGTGAGCAAATTCGGCATTATGAGTCTTTCCTGAGAACAATTCAGGGTATGGCCTTGTACTGCTACTTTTTGAGCGGTGATTCCACGTAAATCTGATCCAGCACTTTTAGCATGACGGCATTGGCCGTCACTTGCCCCTCGGCGGAGAGGGTGAGATTGGTCCACACAATAAGTGTCACGTCGTTGGCCGGATCGTGGCCGATGAACGAATTGAAGCCGGGCAGTTCGCCGCCATGAGAATAAATACTGTTTGGGCCAAAGCTGATCTTGGCGATGCCATACCCGTACTTTTGCCCGTCTGGTTTAGCCGGGTCCTCGGGCGCCAGGCTCGCCAGCCATTTGCGCTGCATCTCGGCATTGAGAACTTGTCCACGGACCAGTGCGCGTATCCATACCGCTTGATCGTGAGCGGTCGAGATGGTGCCCCCGGCCGCCCGCGCATAAGACGGATTCTGGTCCGTGTCGTCATTGGGCTTCAATGTTCCTGCCTTGATCTTCGCTTGCGTCTCGGCGGGGTATGGCCCGTCTGCCAAAGCGTAGGAGGAATTTCCGTACAGGTAACCGTGCGAGTAGGGTTCTGGCATCGTGTTCACAGGGGCAGCAGGCAGAAGGGTTTGCTTCATATCGAGTGGGGTGAACAACCGCTCCTTGAAAATAACCGCCAGCGGCTTCGCCTCGACCTTCTCGGCGATCAGGCCCAATAACAGGTAATTGGTGTTGCAATACTCAAATCTCTCGCCCGGCGCGAACCCGGGCTGATGCTTATTTGCGATGTCCAGCAACTCGTCCGGGTTCCAAGTCTTTGTGGGGTCATGGTCAAGGCTTGCCGCAAGCTCCGGCGCCATAGTGTAATTGTAGAGGCCGCTGCGCATGCTCAACAGCTGGGTGATGGTTATGACGCCTCCATTGCGAATGCCTGTGACATATTTTGAAACCGGATCACCTAGGCCTATTTTCTCTTCCTGAACGAGGGCAGGATTGCGGCGGCGGTCATCGTCTTGGTATTCGACGCGATCCTGAAGTACGTGCCAACTTGGGGAAGCACCGTCGTGCCGATCTTGGTCGTTCCTGAACCAACAATGAACTCTTTCTCGGTGTGCGCAAAAGAACCGTAGCGCCAGGAACCATGAGCTCCTTGATTGCCTTATCCACAGTCGTCTGAAGCGCAACTTGGTCGATTTGCCTCAGCATCGCGGCAAATGCCCCTCTAATTCCAAGCCCCGCACATAAAACGCTGAAGGCGCATAGTATCTGAGCCGCCGATGTCCAAGTTTTCTTTTGCACTATCATGTCTCCTCCTCCTCGGCAGGGCCGTGGGACCGTAGTTCCTTTACGGCCTGTAGACAAGAATTGGAGATGGCGGACGGCTTGCGGAGAGACCTGGCGCGGAGGTTAAGGTTACTCGGAGGGTTTCGTTGTGGTCGAGATCGTCGTAGGAGCGCCGATATGCATCGTCGCGCCAGTCTTGGCGGTAAATGCCGACGCCTCAACTGCGATGCTCTGTGTTGAGAACTCACCAGCAATATCCGCGATCTTCCGGATCGATAGGCTTCGGTTGACAAAGAACGGCGGAGCTTTCTTCGCTTCCTGCACCATCACGGCGTGCTTGAGCGCTACGGCCGTGCCCCGTGCCTTGCGGCTTTCAACAAGGCATTGCGTGCGGCGTCGTTGCTAGATCTCGACGAGATCTGCGAGGCCGCTGATCAGTTCAGGGCCGTCGGCGGCACGCACGCACGCCGCGCCGCTGGTGGCGCATGCCGCAGCGTATGTAGCCCTGGACGATGGCATTACCTGGCCGCAAGGGATCGCTAATGGAGGTAATCCGCAACCGGATAGGCCTGGGTTATCCACAAAGCTGGGGGTAGCCAATGAGGCCGATATGATAAGGCGCTACGCTGTGACGTAGCCCAACAAAATAGGTCGCAAAGATGAATCGGTGGTTGCCGGCAGCTACGCTAAGCCTAATCCCCTCCTTTACAGAAGCCCACAATCAAACTTCCCTGTGGGCTACGACAAGTAACTTGGGAGGTGCGCGTTGGGCTCAATCTCCCGGCGTGAAAGTCTACCCCTGGTGATCGTCGCTGGCAGCCTGGATTATCATCCCGCTGCCAAAGCAAAGATCGCAACGCTGGTCTTCGATTGTCTTCGCCCCATGACATTGAGGGCAGACATCGATGACTTCGCCGCGAACAGAGTTCCGGTGGTAATTGGGGCGATGCAACGGGAGCGCTCGGCCTCTACTGGGTTTGAACCCCATGTAGGGAAGAACGCTGCGAGGGCCGCAGTGGTTGCGTCAGAGCGACGTCGGGACGTCCTGTAGCAACCGGCCACAGCAAATCTTGATAGCAACCAGCGGCGTTCTCCGCGCTTGTTCCTGCAGGGCGCACCGGGCCGCCCACTAGTCGGGAGATTTGTATGACAGAGCATATCGTAGCCGTATACAAGACAGAGGCACACGCAACGGCAGCGGCGCGAAGCTTGGAAAGTTTAGGGATACCTCCCACCGCAATTCGCCAATACGCGGAGACTGTCCCTGCCAAAACCGAACCGGTAGAACCCGCTTCGACACATACATCGGGAGGTGGTTTCTGGGCCTGGCTGTTTGGGACGACTCGATGACGGAAACGACCCGTTCTATTCTTATGTATACGGATGACATTTATGATCGCAGGGTGAGGGCTGGAAATGTTGTCCTTAGTTTAACCGTTGCTGATACGAAAATCCACGAGACGATTTCCGCGCTGGAAGCCCACGATCCCTGTCGATATAGACGAAGGATCGGAGGAGATAGCGCAGCCGGGGGCTGGCATGACGCCGCCTGAGGGACTGGCAGCCAGGAGGGCGATGCCGACCGAAGCCGTCGCCCAGGCCGGCGTGGCGAGTTCCTATCCAGGCGGGCGTGTTGCTCCCGCCGCGTCGCCGGAAGCGGTTTCCGGGAGCGCAGACTCCTCCACCGGCAACGACCGGCAAAGGCGAAGAAGTCATCCGGCTTTCGGAGGAACACTTGAGGTCGGGAAGCGCACGGTCGATCGCGGCACGACGCGCATCGCCGCTATGTGGTCGAGAAACCAGTGGAGCAGGACGTGACGCTTCGGGGTGAGCGCGTCCCGGTGGAACGACGCACGCCAATCGCTGCGGAGGCCGCTCCAGGGGCGGGCGCATTCGAGGGGTGGTAGAGGCTTCGCGAAACGGCGGAGGAGCCGGTTGTTGCAAAAACCGCCCATGTTGTTGAAGAAGTCGTAGTGGGCAGGGAGGCGACCGAGCGAACGGAGACGGTGAAGGATGCTGTCAGGCGCGAAGAAGTAGATGTTGCCAAGGACAGTGACGTGAAGCCGTAGGGACTGGGTCGCTTTGCCGGCATGCGGCCCCCGTTTCCAGGGAGCCGCGCCTTGATCCGATCATCTTTTCGAGCGGCTGAAGCGTGAAATATGGCCGCGCGTTGGTCTCGGATCAGGAGATCCGTAATGGTGCGTCATCTTCCACCGGCAGCCTTACTCGTCGTGGCGGCTTGTTCCGGCCCCAAACTGCCGCCGCCGAATAGTGCGGAGGCTTATTACGATGCTCACCAGCAGGCCGTCCACGTAGCTATGAGCAGCTTAGCGCCGCCGCAGTCTGCCACCCTTGTATCGGCGTCGGGGTTCCATTATCAAGCACCAGCCTTATCGCTGCTGAGCGGCCCGCACGTCGCCTACAACCCGCCGCCCACTATCGGCCTCGGTATCGGCGGTTTCGGATTTGGCTCCTCAGGGGTCGGTTTCGGCTCGGGGGCCGGGGTCGGTATTCCGGTCGGCAAGCCAACTGTGGCTGAAGTCAGCGACCAGTATATCGCATCCGCTATCCTTCCGACACCCGTTGACTACAAGACTAACTGGGCCGCCTACCATGTGGAGCTGTCCATCGGCGGCGGGTTGTTTGAACTGCCAGCACCGCCGCCCGGGTGAGATTACAGGCTGGATATTAAGCCGAGCGTTCACCTCGATGAATTACATGGCATATTGTGGATGGCAGAATGAAAAACCCATGGATCAAGAAGAATGCGGTGATGAGCATCGTCCTGACTGCCGCAAACGCCTGGGTCGGAGCGTTCAGGGGGCACACAACGGCGGCGACGAAGCGGAACATGGCCGCAGCAATGAAGCCAGCACGGAAGAAGAGACGCTTAAGCACCGGGCGTTTTAACTTCCGCCCTTCCTGCCGAAGTTCTCCACGACAGCGACCGTCGCCGCGTCGTTCGGCCTGTCTGGCGTGCCATCAAGCAAGGGGAGCGGCAGCTCCGCATGTGGCGCGTTGGCCGCCGCAGCAAGGTTAACAAGGTCCTCGATCCTGCCGTCCTGCTTTTCACCTCGCAGCACGGCCTCAAGCGAGCCATCCCGCAAGGGACGTTGGAGTGCGGCCGCCTCCGACCACGGAGCTCTGTGCCAAATGTCAAATTCCTCACTCGTGGTAAGGATGGCCGGCATCGCCTGCGGATGCACAACAGCGATTTCGGCGTTCGGCTCAGTCGTCAGGAAGCCGAACAGATCGGCGGTCACTTCGCCTTCCCTGACCTTCCTGATGGACGTCCAGCGCGTCCAGATGCCGGCAAAGAATGCCAGCGAGCGATCTTCGTCGAAGGCGAACCAGATCGGCTGCTTCGATCCGCCGGCTGATAGCTCGTTTTCAGAAAAGCTGGTGAAGGGAACAAGGCACCGGCTTTCCGGCCCGAGCCACCTGCGCCAGTGAGGAGACCCGGCATTGCGGATGTTGGTGACGCCGGGGTCGGTCTTGTTGCCCTCTAGCGCGAACAAGGGCGACGGCATCCCCCAGGCGGGCAAGAACGAGTTCTCTGCCATCCCTGCCGTCCCTGACGATGGGCGCGCCATAGTCGGGGAAGATGCCGGGGAGCGGCGGTAGATTGCCGGTTCGATCGTGCATAGCCCGGGTCGCGGCGATGATCGCCTGCTGGCCTTTGGTCTGGCTGTAGAGGTTGCACATATCGGCGTGGGTAGCATAAGTGGCGGCGACAGCGCGAGGAACGGACGGTGCAGCCCGGAGGAAGGCAACCAGCCCTCTGACGTCCGGCGTCACAATACCTGGCGTTATCGTCGCCTAACCGGCGGTTTCCATTTATCGGGCATCGTCTGCTCCCCCTCCGCTGCCGGGGTTGAGAGCTATGCTCTGTCAGTATCGCGGTTTCGCTTCTGGGCTTCTTCGTGGTCCTTCTTTGCTTTACGGCCGCGAGTTAAGGCTTAGCAGATGGGGTTGGGAGGCCACGTGCAAAAGAGCTGATGCGCCGCTTGACGTTGACCCCGACGGCGCCCAGCGCCGCGCCGCGCGGGCTCGGAAGAAATCCCAGTAGGGAGAAAACTGCCCTCAACTGGTTCAGCAGACTGGGCGCTTTTCTTCCCATTCACTGCGGCCGGGCCTGCCAAGCGCGCAGCATTCCGGCGCGGACTACTGGTGTGCATACGGTCCGCA
>CAVYXX010000109.1:0-27400 GCA_963772355.1 uncultured Alphaproteobacteria bacterium
GAACGGATGCTCGACCATTTCGCGGCGCCGGGCGAGGATACCGGGACGCGCCGCGAGCAGGGCCTGCACGCGATCCAGCACAGCCTCGTTGTTCAACCGCGACACCGTGCGAAACGTGCCATTCGTGCAGCGCGAACGGATCGCGCAATCGCTGCAAGCCGCCGCCTTGTTGACGTAGTTAATCTTCGTCAGCTCTCGCATTGGCGACGACGAGTACTCTTCCAGCCGCTGCCCACCCGGGCAGCGGAAACTATTGCTGGCCGGGTCGTAGCAAACTCGTCTTTGCGAAACAGACCCGCCTTTACTGAGGGTCCCGCTGAGGCCGCGGCACATAGGGCGTCATCCCCGCTTGTTCGCAGGTCTCGATGTCTGCGTTAGTTGTCCCATGTCCAGGACTTGGTTCGTGACCTGCTGTTCGACGATCAGCTTATGCTTGGCATCTACGGCAATCTGGGCGTTATAGCCGACGGCCACCCGCGTATGCGCCGCAATGGCGCGGCTGTCGGCGTCGGTTAGCGAGATCTGGTCCTCCCCAGTTCGATCCAGTTCTGCCAGCATCTCCTTGCAGCGTGTGCGGCGGTCGCGGATAGCGCTGATCTTCTCTGCTTAATTCTTGACCCGAGAGCCCGCTGTTGTGGCCTCGGCTGCGTCCCCGCTGTCAAGGCGTTGCAGATAATCGTCGAGCTTGGCATCAGCCAGTCTGATGAATTCCGCCAGTGATGCCCAGGTAAAATTGCGGTCCTTGTTGTTCACCGCCTTGATGCGCGTACCGTCAACCGCAAGCAGTTCGCGACCGAAGAGGTCGAGTTGACGGCACAGCAGCGTGAATTCGCGAAATACCGGCCGGAAAGCATTGCGATTGTCACGACGGAAGTCGGCAATGGTCTTGAAGTCAGGTTTCAGACGGCGCAGCAGCCAGATCACCTCGACGTTGCGATGCGTTTCGGCTTCCAGCCGCCGGCTCGAGCGAATACGGTTGAGATAGCCGTAAATGTAGAGCTTCAGCAGATCGGCCGGGTCATAGTCTGGCCGCCCAGTCGCTCTCGGCGCCACGCGAGCGAAATTGGCCGCAGCCAGATCCAGCTTGTCAACGAAGGCGTCAATGAACCGCGCTGGATTATCTGCGCCGACGTAGTCATCCAGCGATTTAGGTAGTAGCAGCGTCTGGGCTCGGTCGGAACCTGTGAGGTGCGTCATGATCCGGATTTTGACGCATCCCGCATCGATTCGGAATCTGTTGCGGATCAGTTTTCACACGGGTGCGCCGGGAGACCGGCAGAAAGGAGAGGGTGCAAGTCCCTTACGATGAAGGCAGAGCGAACCACATCGGCCCCGAGTTTATGCGTGTCAGCCCGCGAGGTCTGGGGCGAAGCGTTGACAGGGGAGGCGATGGGCCAGGTATTCAGCCACGTAACAAAACTAGTTCGGGATGCCGACGCTTTCTGTGTAGCGGAAGGCAACACGGAGGGGCGCCCACCGCTAGTGCCCCACCGGTCCCGCGTGGTCAGAGACCCTGGCACGTCGCCGACACTTTCTGCACGGGAACCGGGAGATCTCATGGTTGGCCGACTGTGAAAGGGCGGTCCGCATCGGGAAGGCTGGAGAGCCGAAGCCGATGACGCACGGCCGTGAGAAGTCAGACCCCGCCATAGTAGCTGGGAAGTCGGCGAACAAAGACAGGCGACTGTCTGCGGGTCAATGGAGCCAAGGGCGGGGGCCGAAGGGAACGCGATTGAGCGCGGCATGCGCCGGACTCGAGCCGGGAAAGCATGTCCCACGGGCTGGATCGGGTACGGCAAGCAGCGAAGGAGCAAAAGGGTGAACGGTTCACCGCCCTGCTGCACCACATTGATGTCGAACTACTGGGGTCGGCCTACGGCTGGCTGCGGAAAGAGGCCTCGGCGGGCGTGGACGGGGTGACCTGGGCGGCATACGGCGAAGGACTGGAGTGCAAGCTCGTGGACCTACACGACCGTATCCACCGGGGTGCCTACCGGGCGCAGCCGTCACGGCGGGTGTATATACCTAAGCCGGACGGACGAGAGCGTCCATTGGGCATTGCAGCGCTGGAGGACAAGATCGTCCAGCGCGCGTTGGTAGAGGTGCTGAACGCGATTTGGGAGCAAGACTTCCTGGGGTTCAGCTATGGATTCCGACCGGGACGCGGCCAGCACGATGCGCTGGATGCATTGGCGGTCGGGATCAGCCAGCGAAAGGTGAACTGGATACTGGACGCCGACATCGCCGGGTTCTTGGATGTTGTTTCATACTGCCCTCAGGTTTATCAGCTGTGTCATCCCAAGCTGAGTGTCTACCCTATCCCTCTGTTTATTATGACTAGGGTCTGTTCGCATTTGAATACCTTCAGCGCGAAGATTTAAACCAGTCGAGGGTAGCCGCGATGGCGATCCCTGCCGCATAGGAAGTCGCAGTTTTGTCGTAACGAGTGGCGATCGCGCGCCACTCTTTCAGGCGTGACCAACACCGCTCGATGAGGTTACGGTGACGATAGATAAAGCCCGGGCATGGCTTCTTCAGTTTGGCGTTCTTTCGCGAAGGCACGACCGGGGTAGCGCCCATCGCCTCGGCGGCCGAGCGGAACTCCTCCGCGTCGCAGGCCATGTCGGCCAGGGCCCACGCGGGTGCCTTGGGCAAGCGTTTCAGCAGTTGCAGCGAGGGCGCGAGTTCGTGCGCCTGGCCGGCGACAAGGACAAAGTCGACCAGGCGGCCAGCGGCATCGCAGACCCCGACTATCTTGCTGCTAAAACCGCCCCTGGAACGGCCGAGAGCCTGCTTGTCCTCGTGGCTGCGATTGAATTGCAGACTCAGCGTATCAGTTTACTCGGCCGTGCTCCGGCCGCTTTCTGATGCGCCCGCGCCACGGTGCCGTCGATACATGCGAATGCCAGCTTCGGCTCGCCTTCGGCCACGACATGCGCCATGATCTTGTCCCACACACCGTTGACGGCCCAGCGGCGGAAACGCAGGTAGGCGTGGTGCCAGTCACCCAGTTCGGCAGGGATCGACCGCCATTTGGCACCGTTGTTCAGCCGCCAAATAATCGCTTCGATCGTGCGCCGGTCTTCCTTGCGCGGACGTGCCCCGCGCAGCTTGACCGCGGCGATCGCGGCCTCGAACTTGGCCCATTGGGCGTCGGTGAGGACTTGCATGGTATGTCCCAGGTTGAATCCCCAGAACACCCGGTTTTCGGCCGATTTGCCAAGTGCTTAAATGCGAACAGGCCCTAATATGCGGCCGTCGATGGTCCATTTGGCTACAACCTGATTGCGCTTTACATGGTGCAACAGTTTAGTCGCGGCCGAACCCCCGGGGTGGAACGATACTCTGGAGATCTGACAGATCGAGATCGCAGATCGCGCGCAAGGCCTCGGCGGTGGCACTGTCCTCCATATTTTGCGGCACGGCGTCGAGCCAGGCCTGATAGTCGTCCTGAAGGTCCTGTAGTTCCGCGACAGCGTCGCACCATCGCTGAACGCGGCTGCGACGATCTATCGGTTTGCGGTAACGGAACGTGGGGGTGCCCGCTGCTTGCTTGGCTCTGTATCGGGATTGCCTCTCCGCATGGGTCATGGCCGTGCCCAACGATGGCTTAGGTCCTGGCTTCATCGCATACGCTTTCTTGTGGTGGCACTCACTGTAATTCGTCACGTGACGAATTACAGTGAGCTGAGGGCGGCCGTCAGGCGGGTTCAAACGAGACTCGGTTGGTGGTCGGGGAGCTTGATTCGCAATCCCGTTTTTCCACCTTTCGTGACATGCGCCGCTTCGATTTCGCCGCGCTTCACACGTTGCAACACGGTCTGACGGGTGACGCCGAGCGCGCGAGTGGCCTCTTGCATGGTGATGAAGCCATCACCCGCCGAGGCGGTGAAGCGCGCTTTCAGCGCGTCTGTCAGTCGGATCCGCCACGGCGCGCCGGCGGTGACTTGTTCGCCGGCGATCAGGCCGTCGTTCAGCCAACGATGCAGGGTCGAGGGCGCCACGTTCAGGACCGCCGCCGCCGCCGCGATGGTCATGACGGCGCCTTCCAAAGTCTCCGGCTTGCGCTGGAAACAGGGGATGCTCCAGTGGTTTCTCAAGTGCGCGACGCGGTTGGCCTCGAACCGGTGGCCGCGAGCAGTTGTTCGGCCCTGTCGATTGAGAATGCCCGCGATGACAGTGTCCGGATAATGCGTGGCGAGGCGGCGCACGAGGTCCAACGTTTCCTCATCGGTCCTGATTGTCGCTGGCCTTGAGCGCGGCAGGGGCACGTCCACGTCGGTGAGTGCACCACCTTTCCAGCGCACCGTGAGATGCGCGGCCGGTTCATCGCGATCGACCGAGAGAATCACTTCCTCGATGAGCGCGCGTAGGAGCTCCTTTTGATCGCGCGCCGTCGTCGTCGGCGCGTCCCAGACCGCGGCGAGGTCGGCGCCGAGGGTGAGAAGGCGATCATGCTCTTCTTGGCTGAGAACGCGCGGTCGTTGCTCCAATCGGCGGGTGAGTTCTTGGTTCGCCGCCGCCAAATCAGCCAAGCGTTGCTCCCACTCGCACTCTAGCCCACGAGCGACAAGTCGATTGTCCGGATCGACGGCGCGATAACGCCGCTCCGCCCGCTTGGCCTCATAGGCTGCCCGCTCGACGGCTTGCCGCCATTGCTTGAGCGCCGCCTCGGTGTCGGCTTCGAGCCGCTCGGCGGCGGCAAGAGTGGCGGCCAGCTTGGCGGGCTCGATCGCGGCGAGGAAGGTCCTGGCGAACGCCTCGTCGATCTGCACGCCGCCGACATTGAGACAGTAACAGCCACGGCCCTCGACGATGATCTTGCCGGCGCAGTGGTAGCCAGGGGCAGCGTTGCGTCCGCGATAGTGGGTCTTCAGCCGCCGACCGCAATGCCCGCAGCTCGCCAGGCCTTGCAAAAGAGCCGACCCTTCCCTCACGGCACGGCCCGCATCATGCGGCCCGGGGCGGGTGTTGGCGGCCAGCCGGGCTTGGTTGGCTTCGTAGGTTCGCCAATCGATATAGCCCTCATGGTGCTCCTTGATCAGCACTTGCCACTCAGACCGCGGTAAGTGTCGCATGCGTTTTTTCGGCACGCCAGATCCGTCGAGCGTCGTCTCCTGGCGTGTCCGTCCATAGGTATAGGCGCCTGCATAGACAGGATTGCTCAGTACCTGATGGATGGCGTGGTAACTGGCGTCGACCCACAGGATCTCCGCCTTCGGGACCATCTGCGTCGGCAGCCGCAGTCCCTCAGATCGGAACCACAGCCAGACCCGACGCGCCGAACCGGTCTCGGCGAAGCGGGCGAAAATCGAAGCGATCGCGGTTTGGACGGCTTCGTCGGGATGCAATCTGACTTCGCCATCGGCGTCGCCCCAGATCAATCCGACCGGCAGGCCGCGCCGGAGCTCCCCGCGCGCCGCCTTGTTGCGGATCCCGCCGTTAAGGCGGGCGCGAAGAACATAGAGCTCCGCTTCGCTCATCGTGCCTTTCGAGGCCGCGACATACTACCCAAGAACAGCGCTTTGACGTTCTGATCCAATACCCGCATCACCCGCGTGCAGGTGAGCGCGTGGCTGTTGTACGTCGTTTGCAGCATGGTGGCAGCAGCCACTTTGTCATCGAGCAACCCGATGGCACGCGAACGTTATTGCCAGTTTGGATGACCGAGCCGTGGACGGCACAAATCGCGATCGTGAAGAAGCCTCGTCTGACGCTCGAGGCATTGTTCACACTGCGCAGAACGATTGATGGCGCACTCCTATCCTTATCGCCTGCGACTCCGATGAGAGGGGAGTGTGATGCTCGACCGACCAGCCAGCCACCGACAGCTCGATCTGCTCGTTCCCGCGGCCAACGTGCTCGAATTGAACCGAATTCCTCGGGCGGCTCGGGGGGAAGTGACGGCTCTGCTGAAATTGTTGATGGCGGAGCACATCGCCGCCGTCCCGGCCCGGCCGTTCGAGGCCGCCGATGAATAAGATTACCGCAGAACATCTGGCGCGTGACGCTTATGTCTACGTGCGGCAATCAACGGTGGATCAGCTGCTCAACAACCCCGAAAGCCGACGGCGACAATATGCGTTGGTGGAACGAGCGCGCTCGCTCGGCTGGGAGAACGTCGTTGTCATTGATGATGATCTTGGCCGATCGGGCGGCGGTCAAAGCCGCCCCGGCTTCGAGCGTCTGCTTGCGGCAATCTGCGCCGGCACGGCCGGCGCTGTGTTGGCGATCGAGGCGTCGCGGCTGGCACGCAACGGCCGCGACTGGCACACGCTGCTGGAATTCTGCGCCTTCGTGAACACCTTGATCATTGACGAGGACGGGGTCACTGATCCACGACTGATCAACGACAGGTTGTTGCTTGGCTTGAAAGGCACCTTCAGCGAGCTCGAGTTGTCGATGTTCCGGCAGCGGTCGCAAGAGGCGTTGCGTCTGAAGGCAGCGCGCGGCGAACTGCACACCACGGCCGCGATTGGCTATCGACGCGGAGCCGATGGTCGTCTGGAACAGGACGTTGATCGGCGGATCCATGAGACGCTGTCGATGGTGTTCCGCAAGTTCAGCGAGATCGGCAGCGTGCGCCAGCTCGCCTTATGGCTGCGGCAGGAGGGGATCGACTTGCCGGTCGCGGTCTACGGTCCCCAGGGTCGGGCCGTGCAGTGGCGTCCGCCGCGCTACCATGCGGTTCATCGGCTGCTGACCAATCCGGTCTACGCCGGAGCCTATGTGTTTGGGCGCACCGGTTCGCGAGTTCGGTTCGAAGGCGGACGCAAAGTCGTTATTCATGGTGTCGCGCGTCGGCGGGAGGAGTGGGAGGTGCTGATCCGCGACCACCACCAGGGCTATATCTCGTGGGAGGAGTATGATCGCAACCAGAAGGTTATCGCGGGCAACGCCAACATGAAGGGCACGATGGTGGCAGGCTCGGTGCGCAAGGGCGGAGGGCTGCTCGTTGGATTGCTCCGCTGTGGGCACTGCGGACGCAGGCTCAAGGTGCTGCATCATGCGCGTCGGGACACACGCTATATTTGCAATGCCGAGATGGACTGCGCCTCCGACAAGAAGTGCGTCGGCTTCAGCA
This sequence comes from uncultured Alphaproteobacteria bacterium, assembly GCA_963772355.1. Classification (GTDB taxonomy): domain Bacteria; phylum Pseudomonadota; class Alphaproteobacteria; order Acetobacterales; family Acetobacteraceae; genus Rhodopila. The sequence continues at coordinate 7,085 of CAVYXX010000109.1, forward strand.
ATATGCGCATCGATGCGGCGGTGTCGGCGGAAGTGCTGAGTGCAATCTCACCGCTTGCTCTTGATGCGGCGTTGCAGTTGATCGCCGATCGCGAGCGGGCTGGTACGGAACGGCTGCGGCAAAGTGAACTGGCACTGCAACAAGCGCGCTACGAAGAGACACATGCGCGCCGGCAATATGATGCAACCGATCCCGACAACCGGCTGGTAGCCGGCGAACTCGAACGCCGATGGAATGACCGCCTGGCGGCGGTCGCGCGACTCGAGGAGCAGATCCGGAACTTGCAGAACGAACAGCCGCGCGCGCTGCACGACGACGAGCGTGCGACGCTGTTGGCGCTCGCTGATGACTTGCCTCAGCTATGGAACCATCCCGCCGCGTCCAACGAAACCCGCAAGCGGATTTTACGAGCCGTCCTTGAGGAGGTCGTCGTCACGGCGGAGGCGGATCGGCTGCACCTCGTGCTGCATTGGCAGGGCGGAGATCACACGCGGCTTGAAGTAGCGAAGAACCGTACTGGACAAAATCGCTGGAAGACTGACGTCGAAACCGTGCAATTGGTCCGCGAACTCGCTCGCATATTGCCGGACCACAGCATTGCCCCACTTCTCAACCGGCTCGGAAAACGCTCGGCAAAAGGACAGAGCTGGACCCAGTTGCGCGTCCGCAACTTCCGCGGCGTGCATCAGATTGCAGTCTACCGCGACGGCGAACGGACACAGCGACAAGAGCTGATCCTGCATGAAGCCGCGAGCCGTCTTGGTGTCCACAAGATGACGGTTGTTCGCTTGATCCGGGACGGACTGCTGCCTGCGAGACAGGCCTGCGTCGGCGCGCCCTATGTTATCCGCGAAGATGATCTGGATCGGCCGGCAGTACAGCGTGCGCTCGCCACTGGTCGTGCAGTATCACTCAATCCACAGCAAGAAGTTTTGTCTTTTCAATAAGATCATGAGGTCCTGTATCATGTCACCTTCCTGTTTAATCCCAACAGGAGGCGATCATTGAACAGCACAGGATGGTAAATCCCGTCCGCGTCGCCGATCAAAGTATTGGACAGACCGCACAGATCAATGAGGCGATACCAGTCAGCATTGTTGCGGGCGAGTCGCGACACCTCAAGGCCCAAAACGAGACCCACGTGTCCGAGAGCAACCTCGGCGGTCAACCGAGCGAAACCGGATCGCGCCACAGCACCTGAGCCAGACACGCCAAGATCTTCGTCGATGACGATGACTTTGTCGGTTGGCCATCCAAGGTCGCCGGCTCTGTTCACCAATGCATACTGTCGATCGGTCAACTCGCGGTTGTGCTCGACCTGAGCCGCGCTGGATTGGCGCAAATAGACAATAACCACACGGGCGAGATGGCTCGCGGTTATCTTGACGGCTTCACTCATCGCCGCTCTCCGGCGCTGACTTTGCCACCAGCTTTTGCGCGATCAGCCGCGACAGAAGCACCAGGGCGGCGATTTGAGCCTGCGGATCGATCTGGTCCCAGGGACCTTTTGATCCTCCGTCCGGGTCCACCGGCCTTTCGAGAAACGCCAACTCTAACTGCATCGTCGCCCTCCTGTCCTGGGGCCGACTCGACGAGCCGGCTCAGCAGAGCGTCCGTGGCGGCACGCGCCTTGAGCAAATCGCTGATCGTGCAAAGGTTCTCGGTGGCGTCTGCATCATCGCCCGCAGGCGACACCAACCCGGCATCCGGGCGGCCATTGCGGTCCGTCCACGCAGCCGGAATAAGCGTGCGGCTGCCGTCAGGTCAAAATCACCAGCAACTCGGGAACCCCCCGCCGTGTCAGGCTCTTGATGACGGGAAGTCGGCACCCTTCAAAGGGATGCCGTTTGCGTGTGACGGTGGTCGAAACCTGAACGTCTTGGTGATGGGTAGTCTGTCGTGTCTTCGTTCTGCTGTCTACCTCAGAACGGCCGACGACGAGGCCTTTGGGCGAGTTATCGCGCGAGCTCGGCGGGCTCAGCAGGACGCGCTGGCGGATAGCATCCAGGATCTGGCGGCCTCGATGACGAACGAGAACTGGCAGGCAGTCCAGGCGCAGATCCGGGCAATCCAATGGCGTGCCAGCAAGCTACACGAGGCCTACCGCGATACAGTGCAGCACTCCGGGGCGATCGAGGTTGAGGTGAAGCCGCTGGCGCTGGACTATGGGCGACTGGCGCCGCACGAAATGGTAGAGTTCCGCCGCATGCTCGCGAAGATGGAGTTAGATGATACGGCGACTACTCCTTTGATCGAGGGCGAGGCCGAGGACGATGGCAACTCCTGAAATCGACGATCGCACGCTGGAGCAGATGGGCGCTGTCGCGGCGTATTGCCGAGCAGCGGAAACCCTTCAGCGCGCTGAATTCCGCTGCGTTGAGCTTGGGCTATATCCCCGAAACCTTGCCCTGCACGAGAGGGCACAGTTTTTTGCGCTGATGGAGAAAATGGAGGGGCCGCCGGTGGAGCACGATGGTGCGTGACGCCGGGTGGTCACCGAGCTGGAGACCCATGCACCGATGACGCGCGAGGAACTCGAGGCGGTCGACATGCACCGCAAGGCGACCGGCCGGATCAACGGCGTCCAGGAGCGGAACAAGGCGAAGCGGCGCGAGCGCGAGCGTCAGTACGGGAAACGGCTGTTGGTGGAGCACTAGCCGCCAAGCTTCCGCTGCTTACCCCTCGATGGCTCGATGGGAGAAATTGGTGTGGACTCGCTACGAGACCGATGCCCACAAAGGTGTCATTCCGGTGCTGGCAGAGGGCAAGCGGAACGAAATAATGTCGCCGCCGCTACGTCGGCCAATGAGATCGATTGCGAAGTCGCGTGGAAAGTTCACGTCTTTCGTCGCGTGCCCGATCACCGAAAAGCAGGCTCGTCTCGGGGTCAATGCAATAGCCAATGATGCTGTTGTAGCCAATATCGACAAAGGCATCCCACTCCAGCAGACGCCTTTGTAGACGGACGGCGGTGCCTCTATGCTAAAGAAACTCGATGCTACTGAAACAAGAGATCCGGTTGGATGCTCGCCTTTCCAGGCGACACCTGCAATTCTACCAGAAGGTTGTAGTCGAAGGCGCACGGATTGGCTCGAACCCGCGTCGCCAATGATACCTGCAAGGAAACCACGGTGCGCGCAATGAAAGCAGTATCGACCATAGCCGTCCTACTGCTCCTCGCCGCGAACGCCGCCGCATTGCTCCTTGCGGTCAATGTGGTCCCGTTGCCCCCCGCGCTGGACGCGCTCACAACCTCGCCCGCGGTGGCCATGTTCACCCTGCCGCCCGCCGTCAGTGCGTTGCTGCCCTACGTGCTGATCGCCACCGTGGCGCTCAGTCTCATCGCGCTGATCACCATTCTCGCCATCGGCCCGCGGCCGCCCGACGCCAGCCGCCCCCCTGCCGAGCCCGCCCGGCCCATGCCCGCCCCGTCGAAGGCTAACGCCGAGGCCGAAATCGTGAGCTTCCTGGGAACCCTCCAGGCCAAGGGCCGCCTGGTCGATTTCCTCATGGACGACATCAACGCCGTCAACGACGCTCAGATCGGCGCCGCCGCTCGCGTCGTCCACGCCGGCTGCAAATCCGTCCTGCTGGAGCACTTCCGCATCCGCCCGATCCGCGAGGAAGGCGAGCGATCGAAAATCGAGGTCCCTGCCAACTATGAACCGGGCGAATACCGGCTGATCGGCAAGACCAGCGGCAAGCCACCGTTCTCGGGCGTGCTGGTGCATCACGGCTGGAAGACCGACTTCGTCAAGCTGCCCGCTATCCTGCATGGCTCCGCCAACAATCTTCGGGCCATAGCGCCCGCAGAGGTAGAACTGAAATAGACTGCCCGAGAAACGGGCCTCGACCCAGGATCCGACCCATGAATGCCCGTTTCAGTCTCGGTATCGACCTCGGCACCAGCAACAGTGCCATCGCATTCTCCGACCTCGCGTCTGATCAGACCAGCATTATCCCGGTCGCTCAGATCGTCGGGCAGGACCAGCTCGGCGAACGTCCGACCCTCGCATCCGCCCTCTATCTCCCCCACCCCGACGAGTTTCCCGGCGGATTGGCGCCGCCGTGGGGCAATCCCGCCGACACCGCCATCATCGGCCAGTTCGCCCGCGACAATGGTGCACTGGTGCCGGATCGTCTCGTCGCCTCAGCCAAGTCATGGCTGTCCAACCCACATATTGACCCCAGACAGGCCCTGCTACCCTGGCAGTCCGACATCCACGAGGGCAAGCTCTCCCCCTTCGAATGCTCGCAGCACTACCTGCACCACCTAAAACAGGCCTTCCTCTTCGCCGAACAGGGCCGCGGCTGGGACCTTGCCGACTGTCAGGTCGTCGTCACCGTCCCCGCCTCGTTCAATGAGGTCGCCCGAAGCCTCACCGCCGAAGCCGCCAAAGCCGCCGGTCTCGGCGACGTCACCCTGCTGGAGGAGCCGCTGGCCGCCTTCTACGCCTGGACCGCGCAGACCGGAAAAGCCTGGCACGACCTCGTCGCCCCAGGCGACATCATCTTCGTCTGCGACGTCGGCGGCGGAACTGCGGATTTCAGCCTGATCGCCGTCACCGACATCGACGGCCGGCTCGAACTTGAACGCATCAGCGTCGGCGACCACATCCTCCTTGGCGGCGACAACATGGACCAGGCACTCGCCTACACCGTGCACGCCACGCTGGAAGCCGAGGGGCAATCGCTCGAACTCCTGGCAGTTCCTCTCCCTTATGCACGCCGTCTCCAAGGCCAAGATCACCCTGTTCGAGGACAGCACCCTGACTGAGGTGCCGATCGCCGTCCCCTCCCGCGGTTCCAGCCTGTTCACCCGGACGATCTCAACCACCCTCGGCCGCCAGACACTGGAGCAGGTCGTGCTCGACGGCTTCTTCGCACGCACCAACATTGACGATCTGCCGCACGAGGACCGCCGCGGCGGTCTGCAAGAATTCGGCTTGCCCTACGCGTCCGATCCTGTGGTCAGCAAGCACATCGCCCGCTTTCTCGGCCGCAGCCTGCAGAACGTCAAAGCCGGCGACCAGCTCGCCGCCCTGGTTGGGCCAGGCGCCGGGATCACCGCCCTGATGCCCACCGCGGTGCTGTTCAACGGCGGCGTCTTCAAGGCCGCGCCGATGCGCGCCCGTGTCCTCGACCTTCTCGCCGCCTGGAATGCCGGCCGGCCAGTCCGCGAGCTGCAGGGCTTCGAGCCCGACCTCGCCGTCGCCCGTGGCGCCGCGATCTATGGCCGCCATCGCGCAACCGGCCAGGGAATGCGCATCAAAGCCGGCGCCGCGCGCTCGTACTACATCGGCCTGGAGACCTCGATGCCCGCCATTCCCGGCTACCGCCCGCCGGTCAAGGCCCTGTGCGTCGTCCCCCAAGGCATGCAGGAAGGCACCGAACTACTGATCGAGGGCCGCGACTTCGGCCTTGTCACCGGCCGCACCGCCGAATTCCGCTTCTTCTCCTCCTCCGTCCGCAGCGGCGACACCCCTGGCCAGATCCTCCCCGACGTGCGCGAACTGGAGGAAACCAGCCTGCTCGAAATCGAGCTCCCCGCCATCGACGAGCTTCAGGCGGGCCAGGTGGTCCCGGTCCGCATCAACGCCGTCGTTACTGAACTCGGCACGCTTGAACTCTGGATGAAGCATGTGAACTCCGACCGCCGCTGGAAGGTTGAGTTCCAGGTTCGTACGGAATAGTCCCGGACCAACACCCGGAGGCTCCGCCCAGACGATGGCTCAAGCCCGCTTCTCCATCGGCATCGATCTCGGCACCACCAACTCCGCCATCGCCTTCGTCCCATTGAGTGTCGAAGCGCAACCCGAAATCCTGCAGATCCCGCAATGGGAAAGCCAGACCGCCCTGACGGAGGCCCCAACACTTCCCTCCTTCCTCTATCTGCCGGAAGCCGCGGCCGCCGCCCAGCTTCGCGGCCGAACCGAGGGAACCGGCGACTGGATCATTGGCCGCCTCGCGCGGGCAAGGGCGGGCGAAGCTCCGGAACGGGTCATCCATTCCCCGAAGTCCTGGCTGTGCCATCACGCCGCAGACCGCCTCGCGCCCTTCCTGCCTTGGGGGTCATCGGAACTCACGCGCGAGGAGAAAATCTCGCCGGTCCGCGCCTCCGCCCTGATACTCAACTACCTGCGCGGCGCCTGGAACAGCCGTTTCGCCGCCTCTGGCTGGAAGTTCGACGACCAGCAGATCACCGTCACCGTCCCCGCCTCCTTCGACGCCGCAGCCCAGCGCCTCACCCTCGCCGCCGCCGAAGACGCCGGCTTCCCCGACACGGTCCGGCTGCTTGAGGAACCGCAGGCGGCCTTCTATTGCTGGCTGCAGCAGCGAGAATGCACACGCGATGTTTGGCAAAACCTCCCTGCCGGCGACACCGGCCCGCGTCATGTGCTGGTGGTCGATATCGGCGGCGGCACCTCGGACTTCAGTCTGTTCGGCCTGCGCCTGAACGCCACCAACCCGGTCCCCGACATTACCCGCGTCGCCGTCAGTGACCACATTCTCCTCGGCGGCGACAACGTTGATCTTTCTCTCGCCCATCTCGTGGAAAGACGCCTGACCGGGGGTGCGCACGGCGAGCTTTCCGGCGCCCAATGGGATCAGCTCGTCGCCACCTGCCGCAATCTGAAAGAACAGGCCCTGGCCGCGCCAGGCGCTTCGGACGAGCCATTCCCCGTCGCGGTTGCCGGCCGCGGTTCCGGCCTTTTCGCAGCCTCCCAGACCACGACGGTAACTCGCGCCGACATCGAGGGCGTATTGCTGAACGGGTTCTTCCCCGACAGCGACAAAACAGCGCGCCCATACCGGGCGCCCGGCGCGTTGCGCGAATGGGGACTTCCTTACGCCACCGATAGCGCGGTAACCCACCATCTCGCCGAATTCCTCACCGATCGCCCACCCGTCGACGCCGTGCTGTTCAATGGCGGCTCGGTCATTCCGCCGGTGCTGCGCCAACGGATCCGCGACCAGATCGCCGCCTGGCAGGACGGCGCCGCTCCGCTCGTCCTGGAAAACGCCGAACCAGCGCTCGCAGTGGCACGTGGCGCCGCACGCTTCGGCGTCCTGCTGCACAGTCAGACGGCGCGCATCGCGGCCGGCGCCCCCCGCGCCGTGTTTCTGGAAGCTCAGACAACGCCCAGCGCCCCGGAGCGCTTGCTTGTCTGCGTCCTGCCGCTCGGCAGCGCCCCCGAGGAACCCTTCGAGATTGCCGTTCCCGCATTAGAAGTCCGCACCGATCAGCCAGTGCGCTTCCAGGCCTTTTCGTCAACCCACCACTCCCGAGCCTGTGCCGGCGACGTCCTGCCATGGCATGAGGCCGATTTCCACGCCCTGCCGCCCCTGCAGACAATTGTCAGGACCGACAAACCGTTTGCATCCGGCGGCACCCTCCCCGTGCGATTGCTCGCTAAGACCAACGCCCTTGGTCTCCTGCAGGTGGCTTGCGTCAGCGCCGACCAGCAATCCTGGCCCCTGGAGTTCAACCTACGCCCTCAAGACCAGGGCGGCCTCGCGGAAGCCGCCGCCCCGGTCGAACCCAACGCAACGGCAGACGCCTTGGCCGCGGCCCAGAAACGCATCCAGGCGCTGTTCTCCCGCCCACCTGGCGGTGTCGATAAAGTGGCATCCGGTCTGCTCTTCAAAAGCTTGGAACGCATTCTGGACCTGCCCAGGAGCACCTGGAACGGCTCCCTGCTCCGAGCCCTCTGGCCCGTCCTCGCCGATCGTTTTGGCGCCAGACACTCGTCGGTCGATCACGAGGAAACATGGCTCGTCTTTGCCGGCTTCCTGCTGCGTCCCGGCTTCGGTCTCCCCGGCGATGATCGTCGCATCGACAGCCTGTGGCGGCAGCGCGAGACCGGCCCCTGTTTTCCCGCCCGACGCATCAAGACCCAGGAATACCTGCTCTGGCGCCGGGTCGCGGGCGGCCTCTCGCCTGAACGTCAAACCAGACTTCTCGCGGCAGACCTGGACAGGCTTCGCACCGGCAAAGCTCCCGATGAATTGGTACGCTTGGCAGGCGCGTTGGAACTGCTCCCCCTCGAGACCAAGGCGGCGCTTACCGAGAGTTTCATCGACGTTACGGTGTCCCTCCTCAACGACAAGCGCCAATGCGCCCCCTATCTCGGCGCGCTCGGCCGTCTGCTGAACCGCGCGCCGCTGCGCGCCGGCCCGGAAGCCGTCGTCCCCGCCAGTTTCGTTGAGCGTGCCTATGCGGCGTTCTCCGGCTTCGATTGGTCTGAACTCGCGCTGCAGGAAATCCAGACGCTGTTTCTCCGCGCCGCTCGCGTCGTTGGGGACCGTAGTCTGGAGGTTCCCGCGTCGTTGCGCACCCAGATCGCCAGCAAGCTGGAGCGGGCCGGCGTTCCGCCACGCCGAACCGCGCGGATCAAAGGCTTTATAGCAATCGAACGATCCGACCGGGCCAGCTTGTACGACGAATCCCTGCCACCAGGTCTGATCCTCGGGCCTGGCGACACCGGCAGCTAACCCGCCGCGCAACGGAGCAGCGCGGCAGAGGATACGAACCCTCGTAACCTGTGCTACACAGGCCCGATGGCAACCCTGGCGAAAATGCCCGTCCGCATGTCGGTCAGCGACTTCCTGCGCTGGGAGTCCCAGGACGGCCTGCGCTACGAACTGGTCGACGGCGAACCGCGGGCGATGGCACCCGCTAGTACCCCGAAGTCGCTCATATTGCGGGATACAACCTCTTCAGTTTTACGCGGGCATCGGCGGTGGTGAAGTGCCAATCGGCTTTGACATGTTTTTTGTTTCGGCTGTCCTCCCAGGCGGCGACCTCCTCGACCAGGGTCAGCTTGTTGGAGATACGCCGATCGAGACACTGACCCGACAATACGCTCAGTTCGGATTCAGCCATGTTCAGCCAACTGCCATGTTTGGGGGTGTAGTGCCACTCGAACTTTTCGACGAGCCGACGTGCCTCGGGGGCCGGAAAAGCTTCGTAGAGTGAGGCCGGCTTGTGGGTGTTGAGATTGTCCTGCACGAGTAGGATCTTCTTCGCCTTCGGAAAGTGCGTGTCAGACAAATCCCTGAGGACGTGAGCGTAGTCTACGGCGGTGTGGCGATCGGTGACCTCGACATGCCGCCAGCCTTCCAGCGGGGCGAACATCATGAACAGATTGGCGGTTCCATTCCGCTCATACTCATAGTCGTGCCGCGCAGGGTGCCCTGGCTTCGCCGGAATTGGCACACGCGTTTCCGTAATGAGTTGCTTCGACGTCTCGTCCAGGCAGACCAGTGGACATTCTGGATCATGCGGTCGCTGGTAAACCTCCAGTACATCCTCCATGCCGGCTACGAACGCGGCGTTGGCATCCGGTGGGATCACCCATTGCTTCTGCAGATGCGGCCGGAGAAGGTTTTCCTAAGAAACAACCACCTGGGAGAGGTCCCGATCCGCCTGGTGCAAAACGTACCCCAAAGATTTCGCGCGCCGTTGGAGATTGCCGAGGACGCGCTGCCTGTAGCGCTCTTCATAGTATGTCGCGCCGGGATCGGCGTAGGGCTTCGCGTCCCGGGCATTGACCACCATTACCTCGAACCCACGTTGTTCAAGGATCTCGAAGACCGGGATCCAGTAGACCCCGGTCGATTCCATGGCGACCGTTTTTATCCCACAACGGGCGAACCAGTCCGCCAGCCGGTGAAGATCATCGGTGAAGGTCCTGAACGTCCGGACCGGGTCTGCGTCGCGATCCGGGCCAACGGCCGCGACGTGCATGGTGGCACCAATATCGATTGCCGCCGCCGCGGGATGAATCGGGGACAGATCCCTCCGAGGACGGGATCGTTTTCCGTGAGGCATGTCTCTTACCCTCCTGCATGAGAACGACAGTGAGGGGCTGGGCTGCGGAGAAAGATCAATTTCCTAAACGGGATCGCCCGAAAGCGTCGCCACTCGCAAGTCCACAACAACCCATGGGCCACGTTTTTTACGGGGTCAAATCCACCAAAAACTTTTCGGCCGCTCCCCTCGGGTCCAACATGGTACGACGAGTTTCTACCGCTACAGGCGGGCCGCCGATCCGAGCTCGTTTTTTTGGACCGCAATGATCGCCTCGGCGCGGGCCAGGCATCGTGCGAGATAGTCGTTGTTTTCTCGTAGTGTACATTCTCCGCCGCGAGCGGGTTGGGTTCGGCGGTTTTCGGACCACGCTTGACCGGCGTCAGCTCGCCGAAGGTGCCGGCGTCACGTTGTCGGCGCCAGTCACACAGCGTCGATGAGTAGATGCCTTCACGGCGCAGGATCGCTCCGATCCCTCCAGTCTCCGCCGCGCGATCGGTCGCGGCCAGAATGCGCAGCTTGTCGGAGGCGGTGAACGTCCGCCGCCGGGGCCGGCCCGGCGGCGTGCCTTGACCGAGGCCGTGCTGGCCATGCCGCCGATCAACGGCATGACCTCCGTGGTCTGCGCGGCACTGGGGATTTCACGTGCCACAGTGGCGCGAAGGCGCAGCAGGCTGGCCGCGCCGCCGGCGATTGTGCACGCCAGACCGAGACCGCCGCGTGCCTTGACGACGCCGCAGCGGCAGGCGGTGCTGAACCTGCTGCACGCACCACGTTTTGCCGATCAGGCGCCGGCCGAGGTTTACGCCACGTTGCTCGACGAAGGCGTCTGTCACTGCTCGATTTGCACGATGTATCGCCTGCTCGACCAAAACGGCGAAATCCGCGAACGCCGTCAGCAATTGCGCCACCCGGCCTACCAGAAACCAGAGCTTCTGGCGGAAAGGCCCAATGAAGTCTGGTCCTGGGACATCACCAAACTGATGGGGCCAGCGAAGTGGAGCCACCTTGTTGCATGGATCACCTGTTGGACGCAGTGATGCCTGACCGTCATGGTTTTATATGATACGAACATAGTTCGGGCGTCCGAGCTCCAGCATGCGGTTCAGGACGTTGACAGCAATCGCCGTGTCCGTCGCCTGACCGCCGTCCGTCTGCGAGTGCAGTGCCTCGCCGATCACCCGTTTCCAGCGACCGATATCGGCTTCCACCAAAGCACGCAAGTTATACCCCGACGCTTTCTGCCATCCGATTCGCCCACGTTCTGCAATCAATTGCAGATGCCGGTCACGCTGTGTGGGCGCAGTCTCGGCCGTTTTGCTCGGCACCGCGCTCGAACGCGGTGGCACAATCACAGCCGCATCGGGATGGCGGTCGGCGATCTCGCCGTAGACACCGTCCTGGTCGTATGCGCCGTCGGCGGTGAACGAGGCGATCGGACCGTCAATCTGATCAAGCAAGGTACCGACCTGCGTGCCGTCATCGACATCGTTGGTGGTCAGCGCCGCCGCGACGATCTGGCCGGTGCCGGCATCCACACCGATGTGCAGTTTGCGCCACGACCGGCGCCGGCTCGCGCCGTGCTTCTCGACCAACCACTCGCCGGCACCGCAGAGCTTTAGCCCAGTGCTGTCCACCAACAGATGTAAGGGTTCGCCGTTGGACGGCGGTCGCACCACTGCCAATGTCTCGGCTCGCCGGCTGAGCGTCGAATGATCCGATACGGCGAGATCGAGACCGAGCAGGCGGATGATGGATCCGATCAGGCCTTCGGTCTGCCGCAGTGGTAAGCGGAACACGGTACGCAAGGTCAGTGCCGTTGTGATCGCCAGTGTCGAATAGTGCGGTTGACCACCACGCGTGGTCCGTGGTTGCGCACGCCAGGCCTCGATTGCCTCGTCGGTGAACCAGACCGTCAAGCTCCCACGCTGGCGTAGGGCTGCATCATATTCCGACCAGTTCGTTACCCGATGCTGCTGCTTCGGGATGTGGTGGCGGCGATCGGCGTTGACCTTGAAGGGCATGGCACACATCGGGAGTTAAGGCAGGAGGCGGGGGCCTGGTATGTGGGACTGCATCGCCGAAATTGCCGCCAAGGGAGGCCAAGAGATCGCGCAACCCTGGCCAGCTACCGCAGAGAAGCCCTCTCCGAAGAGACGCTCGCCCTCAGCCACCCGATCCGTGCAACAAGGGAGTGACGACGAAGAACCCGCCGACCGCCGCGATCACGACGCCCAGGCCCTGGATCGCGCGCTTGCCCATCCGCGAGCGATCGCCGACGCCAGGGCTGATGCCAAGCAGATGCAGAAGCCCTGTGGCGACCACGAAGCCGATTGCGAAGCTTGCAGCGTCGGCCGCTTGCGGCATCTCGCGGCCGTGGGAGTAGCCGTGGAACAGCGCGAAGACGGTGACAAACATCGCCGCCGCCCAGAACGCCATCCGCACGCGGAACGCCACCATCAGGCCAAGCGCCAGGCCGGACAACGCGATCATCTGCTCGGGATACGGGACCGAGATGCCGGAGATGCCGATCAGCCCACCGACCGCCATGACCAGCGGGAACGCCACCGGCAGTATCCATAGCGCGGGGCTGCCGAGTTGGGCACCCCACAGGCCGACGGCGACCATCGCGACCAGGTGGTCGGGGCCCAGCAACGGGTGCAGGAATCCGGACCGAACCCGCTTGCGGTACCGGTAATGTGGGCGGACGCCGGATGCGGTAGCAGGAGAACGGCAAGCACGACAAGGCTAACCGGCATAACGGATCTCCTGCATGGACAGGACGGTGGCCGCCGGTGTGGAGGCAAGGCGCTGTGCACCCTCTCCGATCCACAGCACGGCAAGCAAAGCGACGCCGCCGGATAGCACCGGCAGCATCCGATGCGCGAGACCGCGGGCGTTGTGCGCAGAACGTGGGCGACCGGAGAGGCGGCCAGAGCAGTGCCGATCTGGGCCGCCTCCAGCCCCAGGCTGAACGACAGAAGTGCCAAGGCCAGGGACGCCGCTGGCAGATTTAGCGGGCCGAGGCCACCGGCCACCCCTAGACCATGGATGAACCCGAACCCGAACGCGAGCAGACCGCGCCGGCGGGGCAAGAACGGCACGATATTGTCGATGGACGTCAGCAGGATGGTCGCGGCAACACCAAGCTCCTCGGCGGCCGGTGAGACGTGCGCGAGTTCAAGCACCGCCAGCGTCAAAGTCAAACCGTGCGCAACCGTAAAAAACGCGGTCAACAGCGTCACCACCTCAGCCAGGCGTCGGCAACGGACCTTCGGCAGCCGTGCGCGGACGGAGCAGCAGCGGCGCAAGCAGCATCACGATGAACAGCACGTGGTCGGCCCCCAAAAGCAGATGCTCTACCCCACCCTGGAAGAACTGGCGCACCAATGTGAATTGGCCGCCCGAAGCGTCGAAGTGGGCGATAGGTTCAGGGGCGAGGCGATACCGGTGTGCGGCACGCCGTCGACTGTGTCATTGAGCAGAGCGCGGTGGTTCGGGTCGATCTCGAACAACGCGCCGTATCGCACATCGAGGCCTGCGATCGCTACGGGACAACGCAGCGTCGTCCGCAGCACCGCGTAACCGCCGTCACTGAGCAGGTCAGCCAGATGCTCGACCGGACCCGCAATACAATCTGCACCCCCGGTGGCGACATGCAGGCGGGACAGCGCATAAGCGTCGACCTCGGACTGGCGGGCTCGCAGTTCGCCCCAGGTGATATCCCCGTCGTCGTTGGCGTCGAGGCCGATCGCCATGTCGAGGTCGCGCAGGGCGATCGACCATTGCAAGCTCGCATCGTGACCGCTGACGACGATCGTCACATAGCTCGTGCTGGAACTATGCGCCCATGCGGCGAAGGGCAACAGGCACGCCAGCACGACGCCGAGACATCGGCGCATCACGAGGCGATTTCCAACTGGCAGACCAGACCGGCGAGTATGATGTCCTCTGACCATTCGCATGAAACCAGTCGAGTGCCGGCTGTGCGACCCGCGGCCGTCGGGCCGCCAAGGCGGCTTCCATCAGGATGCGGGCGTCGGCCGGCTCGCGCTGTACCTGCCAGTTGGCCTGCGCGGTGGCGAGCGCGTCGGACGGCTTGTGCAACACACGCAGCTCAAACCGCGCTTGTTCCCGCTGATGCACGATATCACCGCGTCGCCGGCTGGTCTCGAAGGATTGCGCGAGCGCGGCGATGTGCGCCGGATTGGCTGTGCCCAGGCGCTCCTGTGCCTCGGCCAGGCGCAACAGCAGCGGGTCGATCCGCGTGCGGTCCGCGAGCATCGTGACGACTTCGCGGGGCCGCCCGCGGTCGAGTAGCAGGTCGGCGTACACGCCGAGCAGGTACGAATCGTCCGAAGTGATCGCCCGCGCCCGGGCGAACGCGTCCTCCGCCTCGTTCGCCCGGCCGAGGCGGGCGGCGACCTCGCCCTCCACCGTCAACGCCCACAAACGTTCCTCGGCAGACGAGCCGGCATCCGCATCCGACAGCTTTAGCGCGGCTAGCGTGACCGCTGCATGGCCGGTCAAGCTGGTCGCACCCGCGAGACAGGCGACCTGCGCAGCCTGTCCGACACGGAGCGCCGCCGCCGCGCAATCCGTATGCGCCATCGTATATTCGGCACGCACCTCCTGGATGACCGCCCGCGTCAGCCGCGCCTGGGCGTTGAGCGGCTGGCGGCGAGTACCTGGCCGAGATCGGCCAGCGCGGTATCGAACAGATGATGGGTCTGGCGCAGCACGCCCCGTAGCAGCAGCACCTCGACGGGCGGGTTTTCCGCGTTGATCCAGCGGTTCAGTGCCGCTTCGGCACGGCCGCAGGCGCGAGGATCGAACAGTTTCCTGCATTGCTGCATTTCGGCGCGGGCAACCTGGATTGCAGCGGCAGGTCGTCCGGCCGGGAAAGCCAGTGCAGCGTGCAGCGCGTGCAGGGCATGACGCCCTGGGTCCTGCGCGTCGGGCAGATGCTCCAGCACTAACGCGTCGTCCGCTGGTCGCATCGGTTCAGCCGCGACCGGCGCGGCGATGGCGAGCCAGACCCGGCCAGCAAAGCCTGGGCCTACGCCGGGCGAACCCAGCGCAGGTGGTGGTTAGGGGCAGCATCGTTACTGGCACGCGCCCGGCTTGGCGGGCACGGCGTTGGTCGAGGCCGCCTCGAACGCGGATTGAGGCGAACCGGGGATCGGCGTGGTCAGATAGGGGAATGCGGTATCGAACTGCTTCGCGGTAATGCAGGCGCCGTCGGTGAAGTCCAAACCCCCCCGACGGAGCGTCACCGAACTGCCGAACAGGCCAAGCGTATAGAGGCGGCCCATGGCGACGCGCAGGGTGATGTCGACTACGTCGTCGCCGGGACGGCGGCCGTTCGGGTAGCCCGCGTTGTCGCCCCCGATTACGCCGAGGCGATTCTGTTTGGCCGGCGCGACTGTCGGCGTGGTCGTGTTCAGGCGCAGCTCCTCGCTGGGATGGATTACCTTGGTGGGCTGGTTGAGGCCGCGAAGTCCGGTCAGGAACACAGCGACCAGATCCGCCGCGGAAACGCGGTCGGCGCCGGCGTGTCGAACAGTGTCTGGACAATGGTCGGGAATGTGGGGTTGGTAACGTAGTTGGCGAACTGGGCGTCGTTGGCCGGCAGACTGGCGTTGAACTTGTCCTTGTCGGGCAGTCCGATGACCAGTTCGTTGACCAACGGATTGCCTAGGCGCGACGCCTGTCGCAGCGCCTTGTCGCTCCAGTCTCGCTTTTCGATCGAGGCTGATGTCGTCCAGGCGCCGATGACGGGATCGCCGCCGCGGACGACGCAGGTGATCGGCAGCTCGAGCGCCAGTGACGTGATGTTCTTGTCGCCGATCGAGTTCGCCGTCGTATTGGAAAATTGCTCGCCGACGGGATTGGCGTAGTTTACGAGGTCGAACGTCTCGCCAAGGTTCACAACGAAACTTTCCTTGCGCTGGCCTGCAAACACGCGGCCGGGCCTGGCACAGCCTGGGATGCTGATGTTATAGATGAATTGCGAAGCGTATTCCGCGTAGTCCGGTATAGTCTTGTTGCCGATATTGTCGACAGGCTTTCTGAATACTGTCTCGCCGGTATCGGCGTTGGTAATCGAAGTCTCGGTCGCGCTGCCGTTGTTGCGATACGTGACCAGCGAGAGCGTGAACAGGGACCACGTTCTGTGTTGCCGGAACCGGCGTGGAAATCTGACCGAGCTCAGTCAGCGCAACCGGGACCGACTTGCCGCCGATGGTCAGCGCCAGCGCGTTGTCGACGAGCGAGAAACGGAAGCGGAATGCGATCGACGGGCTTCCAGTGCCCTGATTGTCGATGTTGATGTCATAGACCGCGTTCGGGTCCATAGTGAAGTAGTTGGGACCGCCGAACGGGTCCTGCAGGCCCTGGTAGTTGGCGATCGCGGTCACGAAGGACGACCGCCCGGGCTCATAGCTGCGGAACAAGTAAAGATCGGTGCCATCGAGTTTTGGGGTCTCGGTGATCAGCGGCGCCTCGCTGATGACTGGCGGCGAAGGCCGCGGGCGCGAAGCCAAGGCTCGCGGCAATCATCGCCGCTCTTGCGCGTGTGCGGGTCATTTCCGGTCCTTTCAGGTGTCGACGCGTTGGCGGCTCCAGGGGACACATTGATGCTACTCAGCGCCCACCAGATACCTAGATTGTGATATTAGCGTCCGGCCAAGCACAGCGGTCGGTCCGATTTGTAATTGGACGCTGGCCGCCCAGCGAAGCCCAGCACGTTCTCAGAAAGCTGGTGCAATCAAGCTTCTTTCCCCCAAGCCGTTACTTCTCGTCGCTATACGTGATCTGTCGATCGTCAGATCAGTTGATCCCGAGCCGACCACCACAGATCGCGGGAGCCCCCGGTCGCATTCGACTTCGAGGGTTCTGATGGGGTGGACGCACCCGACGGCATCGATGTGCCAAAGTGGAGGTGTTGAACACCACTTGAGGGAGGCGTCCGTGACGGAGGTTAGCACGATTGGGCTGGACATCGCGAAGCAGACATTTCAGGCGCACGGTGCGGATGCCACCGGGCAGGTTTTGTTTCGTCGGAAGATTACGCGGGGAAAGCTAATGGAGTTCTTTTCGGCCCAGCCGCGTTGTCTTGCGGCGATGGAGGCGTGTCGAGGGGCGCATTACTGGGGTCGGCAGATCTCAACCTTTGATCCCAGCTCGGCCGCGCGACGCTAGATCATGCGCCAAGCACCGACCATCATCGGCTTCTCGGTTCGCCTCTGGCCTGACCGGCCGTTTATGTTACGCGTCACATGCCGCTTCGTGGCCGAGTAGCCGCACGCCACCACGATTGCGGAATTCGATTCTAGCAAGCGGCGGAATGTGGTGCAATTGCCCCTCGATCCTCATGGTCCGCCGGATCGACGAAGCTCGAACGAGCCTAGCAATGGACGGGGGTGACGCCGAAATCGCCCACAACATTCGGGCACCGACGCCCCGCCTCGCCGTGCCTTCAGCCCGGCCTCGTCCTGAGGTCGACCGGCCACCCGTTACTGAACTGAAAGCGGCGTCCGCTGCCGGCGGTCATGATAACTCGTCCAACAGCGTCTTCGCGTCCTTCAGGTCCGGCGCGTCGAAACCCTCGGTGAACCAGTGTAGATCGGGCCGAGCAGGTCTGCTTCGGTGCGCTTGCCCTGTTAGCGCCAGAGCCGGCCCTGAGGGCGGCGCACAGTTCGAGGAGGGCGCGCTTTGCAGGCGGGCCACTGAAAGGGCCCGCTGAACGCGACCCCATCGGTGTATCCGTCGTCTCGCGCGTCGCCTGACGCGCGCGAGGTTGGAGACAGTATCGCGCTACCCGGGATCCGGATATGCCCTGCCGCCGAAGCTGAGCGACTCGCGCCGGCTGGGAGGCCCTTTTGCCATACCCCTGCCCACGATGTGCCTACGGCCTACCGCGGCCCCCGATGCCTACGGCGGCCCCGCGGGTGGGTGCGCGTTGCTCGATCTGTACCACCCCGCCAGCGCGGCAATAGAGAGCGCTATTCGCTCGACACGATCTCGCTCCGTGCCATCGGGCGAGCCCACGGCATATCCGCGCAGTCCCTGATTCGCCATCGCGATTCCCACCGTAAGTTGGCTCCTGCGCGGCATCTACACCCGCCCAAGTGGCTAACCCCCGAGCATGCGGCGAAAGCCGGGGCGCGCTGTAAATGCGGAAGCGGTCCATCGTGGACCCACCCAAGAGGGGGCCGGCGGCTGCGTCTGCTGGCCCGCGCAGTTCGATAACGGGAGGAAGAGTTATTTCGAAACATGAGCGTTAGCATCCCGACTTACGTTGCCAGCAGTGTGGTTTTCGCCGCAAGCGAAGCGCCGACCAGGCAAGCCGTCTAAATTCAATCCCGTCCTTTTCAATGTCATTTGCGCCGGATGGCAGAAGGCGAATTGCTTTTTGACATCCTTTCAGAGCCTGGGATGCCAAGCCGCACCACTCTTTATGGACAGGTCGACCAGCGTCCCGACGCCAAGAGCAAGTTTGTGTTTGCGCAGAACATGCAGGCGCATGCGGTTGCTGAGAAAGGTGTGAGACTGGCGAGCGAGGCGACGGCTGAACTGGCTAACGCCTGTCGCGTCAAATTCGAGGCCTACAAGTGGTTTGCCGGAAAAAAATTGCCAGCGGTGTTTGGGGACAAGGTGCTACACACAGGCGGCGATGGTGAGGGCCCGGTGGCGATTAAGCTGTCGCTGGACTATTCGTTACTGGAGCCGAAAGAGATGGTGGAGTTTCGGCGGATGCTCGCGAAGATGGAGAGGCAGGATGATAGCCGCCCTGATGATCGACGGCGATGCTGAGGACGACGATGGCGAAGTGCCATAGCATCGGGAGGGCGATTGCGCCTTTGGGATGAACCCAGGTTCCCTTCCATAATCCGCCCATACGTGATTGAATTAATTCACCTACCGGAATTCCGGCATGTGCCGATAGGTATATTATCCAACTTGAGGGGGAGAGGGCGCCGAGTGGCTGGTCTCCGGGTCGCGGTTGGGATTGTGCGCCCCCCATGTTCTCCGCGCGTCGCCTTATCCCAGGCCAGCATCGCCTCTGGGTTGTCGGATCATGCCGCCCCTGGGATCCCGCTATTCATCGGCCATTCGTGCACGGGCCGGAGGTAATCGCCACTCGAGGCCGATTGTAATCGCCACCTGAGGCCGGTCGAAACCGCCACCTGAGGCCGGCGAATTCGACCAGTCTGCTGGTGGAGGAAGCCGCCGCTGACATCGAAGTAATCGCGACTACTGTTCCGCCCTTTTTGGCGGGGTAGCAGTAGTGCCGAGACCGAGGGCGGAGATGCGGCGGATCAGGGAAGTGTTACGGTTGCGTGTGGAGTTAGGGCCGAATTCTGAGTGCCATATCGGCAGGCGCGAAGTTGGCGCGCTCGACGGTGCGGGCGGACCCGGATCGAGCGGCAGCGGCGGGGCTGGACGCCGCTACCGCCGATGGGTTGTCGGAGACGGCGCGGAAGCTGCCCCTTTACCCGCCGTCATCGGCCGCCGAAGGTCGCACGCTGCCCGACTGGGCGGAGGTGGATCAGGAACTGCGGCGCTAAGCACGTCACCCGCAAGCTGCTCTGGATGGAGGACAAGACGGTCCAGCCGGACGGTTTGGGGTTCAGCCAGTTCAAATTGCGGCTCCAGCGAATGGCAGAAGGCCTCGGGGCGAGGCCTGTCGATGCGCCAGGTGCATCACGCCGGCGAGACGGTGCAGGTCGACTACGCCGGTGACACGGTCGTGGTGGTGGACGACGGGACGGCGCGTGCGGCGCAGATTTTCGTGGCCTGCCTGCCGTGTTCGGGGCTGATTTACGCCGAGGCCAGTTGGACCCAGGTGACGGAGGACTGGCTTGGCGCGCATGTCCGTCTGTTTGCCTTCCTGGGCGGCGTGCCGGCGAAGGTTGTGCCCGACAATCTGAAGGTCGGCGTCACCCATGCCTCGGATCACAACCCGGTGATCAACGCCAGTTATGCCGCGTTGATCAAGCATTACGCCACGGCCGTGGTCCCGGCACGGTCACGCAAGCCGCGGGACAAGGCGAAGGCTTCATACTGATTCTGTTCGGTTGTTGATGAGATGGAAGTCGGGACGCGGGCAGGAAGGGCGTTTCTGCCCGGGCGGCCCTTTATGATCGCCAGGTCGGGTGGGATATCCCAAAGGCCACGATTGCGATTGTCGCTGTAGACTTTGTTGATGAGACCTTGTTGTCCCCACTTATGGACGGTGGTCTGGGCGATGTTGAAGCGCTCGGCAACTTCCTCGGTGGTGAGCATCCCGCGATCCCGCAGTCTCTGGCGCCGGCTCGCCAGCTTGTAGGCTCCTCGGATGAAGTCAATCTTCTTCAGATCGAAGGTCTGGCCGGGCCTCTCACCTTCTGTGGGTTGTTTGTCCAGATGGCTACACTGGACCGTCCGTATCTATGGAAATCGGCGCGGCCTATGCCTGCGGCGTGCCGGTATTCTCGAGTCACCGCCAGTCGACATCA
>CAVYXX010000110.1:0-72208 GCA_963772355.1 uncultured Alphaproteobacteria bacterium
CGGGCCGGAGGTAATCGCCACCCGAGGCCGATTGTAATCGCCACCTGAGGCCGGTCGAAACCGCCACCTGAGGCCGGCGAATTCGCCAGTCTGCTGGTGGAGGAAGCCGCCGCTGACATCGAAGTAATCGCGACTACTGTTCCGCCCTTTTTGGCGGGGTAGCAGTAGTGCCGAGACCGAGGGCGGAGATGCGGCGGATCAGGGAAGTGTTACGGTTGCGTGCGGAGTTAGGGCCGAATTCTGAGTGCCATATCGGCAGGCGCGAAGCTGGCGCGCTCGACGGTGCGGGCGTATCTGGGATCGAGCGGCGGCGGCAGGGCTGGACGCCGCGGCCGCCGATGGGTTGTCGGAGACGGCGCTGGAGGTGGCGCTTTACCCGCCGTCCTCGGCCACCGATGGTCGCGCACTGCCCGACTGGGCGGAGGTGGATCAGGAACTGCGGCGCCACAAGCACGTCACGCGCAAGCTGCTTTGGATGGAGGACCAGGGCAGCCGATCCGGACGGTTTGGGGTTCAGCCAGTTCAAATTGCGGCTCAGCGAATGGCAGAAGGCCTCGGGGCGAGGCCTGTTGATGCGCCAGGTGCACCATGCCGGCGAGACGGTGCAGGTCGACTACGCCGGCGACACGGTCGCGGTGACTCGATGTACTGTACGGCGCGTGCGACGCAGATATTCGTGGCCTGCCTGCCGTGTTCGGGGCTGATTTACGCTGAGGCCAGTTGGACCCAGGCGACGGAGGACTGGCTTGGCGCGCATGTCCGTCTGTTTGCCTTCCTGGACGGCGTGCCGGCGAAGGTCGTGCCGACAATCTGAAGGTCGGCGTCACCCATGCCTCGTATTACGACCCGGTGATCAACGCCAGTTATGCCGCGTTGATCAAGCATTACGGCACGGCCGTGGTCCCGGCACGGTCACGCAAGCCGCGGGACAAGCCGGGGGTCGAAAATGGCGTTTTGCAGGCCTGTCGTTGGCTTCTGGCTCCGCTCCGCCATCGCCAGTTCTTCTCGTCGGCTGAGCTAAACCAGGCGATCGCGCTGCTGCTGGTCGAACTGAACGACAAGCCGATGGCGCCGCCGCGCGAGGGTAGCCGGCGCAGCCTGTTTGAAGCGGTCGAACGCGCCGCCCTCAAGCGCTTGCCGATCGAGCCCTACGTGATCGGCCACTGGGCGATCGGGGCAACCGTCAACCTCGACTATCACGTCGCGGTCGATTGGAACTTCTACTCGGTGCCCTATGCGCTGGTGCGCAAGCGCGTTGATGTCTTCCTCACTCGGACCGGCGTGCAGATTTTCCATCGCGGTGAGCGGGCCGCCAGCCATGCCCGGGTGGCCGGGCAAAATCACTGGGCCACGCTGGGCGAACACATGCCGCCGGGGCACAGCGCGGTGGCCAAGCGGACGCCGGACTGGGTTCGCGACCAGGCGGCCAAGGTCGGTGTGGCCACCGCGGCCTATGTCGAGCGGCTGCTGACCGGGCGCGATCATATCGAACAGGGTGTGCGGTCCTGCCTCGGCATTCTGCGCTTGGCGACCCGCTACCCGGGCGAGCAGTTGGAGGCCGCTTGCGTGCGAGCGCTGTCGGCAGGTGCGAGTTCATCAGGCTTTGTCGAGCACCTGCTCAAGAGCGGGCGGCCACTCGTCGACCCCGTGGCCGAGGATGGCGTCGGCCATCACGGCAACATTCGCGGCCCCGGCTACTACCATTGACGATCGGCGCCACCGATCCAGCAACAAGGACACAAGATGCACCAGCCGACCATTGAGAAGCTGCACGACCTGCGCCTGGGAGCCATGGCCAACGCACTGACCGCGCAACTGCAACAGCCCGAGATTGACGCCATGCCGTTCGCCGAGCGGCTGGCATTGCTGGTCGACATCCAGCATAGCGCGATGCTCACCGCGGCCTTGGCGCAGCGTCTGACCCGGGCGGGCATGCGTCAATCCGCCTGCATGGGGAAAATCTTGACCTGCGTACGCCGCGCGGACTGGACCGCACGACCATACAGGCCTTGGCCAGCGGGCTATGGATCCGCCAACACCGCAACGTTTTAATCAGCGGGGCGGCTGGCGTCGGCAAAAGTTGGATTGCCTGTGCCCTGGGCAATCAGGCCGCCCGCGATGGCGTTGTGCTTTACAAGCGCCTCTCGCGGCTGCTCGACGAGTTGGCGATTGCCCGGCTGCATGGCCGTCAAGCACGGTTGTTGAAGACACTGGCTCGCACCCGGCTGCTGATCCTGGACGATTGGGCGATGGTCAAGCTCACCGCTGATCAGCGCCGCGACCTGATGGAGGTCATCGACGATCGCCCCGACCGTGGCTCGACCATCGTGGCGACCCAAATCCCCCAGGACAGCTGGCACCTTCAGATTGGGGATCCGACATACGCCGACGCGATCCTGGATCGTCTCGTCAACAACGCATATCGCCTCGAGCTCACGGGCAAGTTGATGCGCGGCAACGGCGCCCGTCGGGCGGTGGCGGATCCGGTTGGAGATGAAATAGGCGAACAAAGTAAATAGCTTAGTCTAGTTATCCCCGTTATTCACACGTTACACGGTCGGCAAAAATTACAGCATCAATCACAACAAGAATATTCTAATTGACGACTTCTCTTCTTTCCAGATAAAGTTGTTCGTCAGTGGCAGTTTGCCTCGCCTAACGGCTCGGTGCCTGCGGCCAGGGGTGGCGGTTTCGACCGGCCTCGGGTGGCGAATTGAACCGGCCTCAGGTGGCGAATTCACCGGCCCGCGCACACATGGGTCATAGTCTGGGGTCCAAATGATGACTGAAAGTGCGATGCTCCTGAGGCGGCAGTTGCTACTGTCTGTGTCCGTTTTGGCCGTCATTCCGGGCCGAAGGGCTTTTGCCTTCCTACCAGTCATCCTAGCGGCACTGGCAGCTGTAACGGCCCTCGCATTCGCCACAGGGAAAGCGGCAGATGCTCTGCAAGCAGCAGTCCATAACGGTGAGCGGCTTTGGACCGTGCTGAAGTCCATTCCAGATGATCAAGCGGTAGCCAATCAGCTAGCTGATCGCCAGCGCAGCCTTCGCGAGGAGATTGGGATAAGAAGGGAGGTAGTCACTCAAGCCAAGCAATCTCAGCGGGCGAATGCATCGGTCGTCAGTTCTGTAAGATTTTATCTCATTAATCGGGACAGCAGTGCGTGGGCGAAGGTCGTGCCTGCTCTGAATAGCGCGGCGACGGTCTTGCAGAGTATGGCGATAGTCTTTCGGGAAAAGGCTGCTTGGTTCCCTGCCGAGGCTCAGCAACCGCTAGGAGAATTACCCGACCTTTACGAGGAAAATTCCCCATTATTGGGGATCTTCACCGACTTTCTAATGATGCGCCGCCTCAAACTGATAAGGAGTTGGACGCTTGGGCGAAGTTAGTAGACGCCTACGACAACCTTCGGCAGCAATCTTTGAAGCTAATTGCAGCACTCGACGCTTATACGGCTTGAATAATGCTGATGGCATGGTGCTACGAGGAGATTGACTGCGTCGAAGCGGTTTGGCTGTGTCTGGGGAGCCATTTGCTGGCCCCCCAGGCCGGGAAGAACTTCAGAGCAGTCAATTCCAGGGTTCGCCCCTGCCGAACGACCAGTCCTCCTGTTTGACGAACACCATGTTGATGGTGATGTCGTCGGGGCGCACGCCGAGCTGGCCTTTGAGTTCGTCCGCGATCTGACGGTAGAAAGCCAGCTTCTGGTCCTTGGTGTTGCCGACGGTGCTGGTCACCTGGATCAGCATGAAGTCGGGCGAGCGCTGCATGCCGAGGAAGGTGGGATCGTAGATCAGGTTCTCGGGCTTGTGCTCGTTGACGACGATGAAGCGGTCGCCATCCGGAGCCTTGAGGACACCGACAATCCCTTGATAAACGATGTCAGCGACAGCGGCGCGATATTCCTGGGTTTTGCCTTGAGCCAGATCGATGCGTGCAAACGGCATGATAATCTCCATTGTTTTGGTTGGTTGAGCAAAACGTCATAGCGACGGCTGGGGCAGGATCGTTGCTCAGCCTGAGTAGGCTACCAATCACTCGGTAGGGCATGATTACGCCTTCAAATCGGGGCTGTCAATCGCTACCTTCCACTTGGTAGGATGGTCTGACGAAAACGTGAGGTGGTGTAATGAGTGCCGGATCAAAGGAAGAGATTCTGGCGGCAGCGAAGCGCGCCGCCATGGCGCATGGCTACAATGGCCTGAACTTCCGCGACATCGCCGGCGAGGTCGGCATCAAGGCGCCGAGCATCTATCACCACTTCCCGACCAAGGCCGATCTCGGCGCGGCCGTGGCCAAGCGCTACTGGGAAGACATCGTCGTCGATCTGAATGCAATCTCTGACGCATCAACCGATCCGCTCAAAGCGCTGCGCCGCTACCCGGAAATTTTCCGCAAATCGCTATTGAACGACAACCGCATGTGCCTGTGCAGCTTCATGGCGGCAGAATATGACGATCTGCCAGATGCGGTGAAGAAGGAAGTGCAGAGCTTCGCCGACGTCAATGTGACCTGGCTCAGCAAACTTCTGTCGGCTGCCGGCGTCGTCAAAGCCAAGGAAAGCCAAACGCGGGCTCGTGCGATCTATTCTGCCGTCGCGGGCGCCCAGCTTTTCGCCAGAGGTCGTTCGGATATCTCAATCTTCGACGCGATGATGGACAGCTATCGTTCGGTTGGGCTTTTGCCGGCGTGATCGACGATCTGACCCGCCCTCATTCTCGTACGCACCACCGAAGCAGCCAGCCGCCCTCTACACCTTAGCCCTTGCAAAACTCCGGTGCGAATGTTCCGCTCAGGGTCGGATCAGACGGTGGTGCGTCGCTGACCATCTATTGCGCGTCCGTCTCACCGAACGTGCGTTGTGTCTCAGCTAATTTGCGTCGAACGCCGGCTTCCGTCTCAGCCAATGTGCGCCGGAAAAGACCATCTATTGCGCGTCGGGCCGTCCATCATTGTGCGTCGCTACACCTAGTCCTTGGCGCGTCGCTGTTCCTGGCTTCGGCTTTGTGTATTGGGCTCTTCCTCGGCCGAACCCTCGTATCCCATCCTGGGGCAGCAGTAATGCCAGACCCCGAACAGAAGCACGATCCAGGAGTGTGGTTCCGTCGGAAGGAACAGGCCCCAGCTGAAACACGGGGGCTACCGTGACAGAGCACCCGTGCGCAACATGAATAGGGCGTTCAGGCACGTCGGACGTTCCAGAAGAGCGCCGCGTCGGAACGGACGAATCCCACAAACCCGTACGATACGACGACAGGATGAAATACTCGCCGAGCGGCACGAATGGCGGATCCTCGAACGCGCGTAACTGCATTTGATCGGCGATGGTTTTCTGCGACGCAAGGTCAGAGGCGTCCAACCAGGCGTCCCGCAACGCCAGCATTTTCGGATCCCGATCCGGCACCAAGCCAAAGAGCGGCAGATGGCTGCCGGGATCGAGAACCGCCGGCCCCGGCCAAGCGGCACAAAAGCAGTTCCAATTGTCCGACCCAGCCTGGCCGCCTTTATTGACCCGGCTAAGCAACTTACCAAAATCCATGGCCTGAAAGACCACGTTCAGTCCGATCTCCGTCATCATCGCCTGCGCCACGAGATTTAACGCGCTCAGCCCGGGGCTGTCGGTCGCCGCCATCTGCACGATCGGCGCGCCGGCGTAGCCACTGGCTTTCACAAGTCTCCGCGCCAGATCGAGATCACGCGGTCCGGTCAACACTTCGATCCCCGCTTTACTCTGCAAGGGCGACTCCGCGTTGAACAAGCCGATGCCGGTACGCATCAGGTCGGGCTGATCGCCCACCGCCGCGCCCATGTAATCGGCCTGGTTCACGGCGGGAAACAGCGCCCGCCGCAACGCCGGGTTGTCGAACGGGGCGCCTTGGTGTTGAAGTGCAGTACGGACCACCAGCCAAATGGGTTGAGTTGCTCCACCGTTACTCCCGACGTCTGTCGGAGCTGTGACACCAGGTCGGGCAAGGCTCTGTCCAACCAGTCCACCTCGCCCCTCGTAACCGCACCCGTGGCAGTGACGGCATCGGGCATTATCGTCCACTCGATCCGGTCGAAGTTCGCGACCTTGCCCCCGGCCCAAAGCGACGGCTCTTCCTGCCTCGGCACGTAGTGCTCGTTTCGCCGGAATGCGAGGTACGCGCCGGACACCCACTCGTCCGGCAAGAACATGTAGGGTCCGCTCCCAGTGTAGTCCTTGGCGTCGGTGAAGGCATCGATGTGCCCGGCCACGCGCTCCGGCCTGACGACGCAGTCGGCGGCGCGGCCGAGACCGTAGAGTAGGTGGGGAAATGGTTTCTTCAGTTGGATTTCGAACCGCCGATCGTCGATCGCGCGCATCTCGTCCAACTGCTTCTTCATGCTGACGCCAAGCGGTGCGCGCTGTGCCCAACGCCCGATCGAGGCGACCGCATCGCGCGCACGCACCGGCTCGCCGTCGTGGAATCGCAATCCCTCGCGCAAGCTGAAACGCCAGATCAGTCGGTCCTCAGATAGTTCGTGCCCCTCGACCATTTGCGGCTGCGGCTTCAGCGACGCGTCCAGCCCATACAGTGTATCGAAGACCATGAAGGCCGCCTCTCGGGTGCCTACCGATTGCGCCCAGAGTGAGTTGAGGGAGGAAGGATTAAGGGCGGGTACAAATCTCAACACCCGGGAGTTACCGCCTCCGAGGACCAGACGTCCCCGGCTACCCGCGGCAATGGCCGCAGCTCCAATCGTCAATGCGGTACGGCGACGGACCCTGATCGCGGCGACTGACATTTCCTATCCTTCCCAGTTACTTTAGGGCGTGGGGACGTGCTTTGTCGCTGTTATCGTCGCCGGGTGGCAGAGTGATGTCTGGCTCTGCTCCAAACCCGCTAGTTCCGGTAGGTTCCCGGTCCGATAGGACCATTGCCCTGACGGAACCGGAGGGTCAATCCCGCGACGGTGCCACGACAGCGAGAACCGACGGGGCCTCAACGGCTTGCGATGGCGCGACGCCTTGACCCAGGGAGACCGATTACAGAAGGGGGCGTTACCCGAATGGGCCGAGACACGCTTTTAACGACGAACTGCCGCCCGAAATCCGCGCAGCCTTGCAGGAAGGCCCCTGCAATTGGAGCTCACGCGGCATTGCTCACCGGTATCGCAAATTGTGCCGCGAAGTGGGCGAGGCGGAAGCGATCTCCAGGGCCGTCTGCATGGTCAATAGGATGCACGAGCAGAATATCAATTACGGCCGGGCGTGGTGGCCCGAGCGCCCAAAACGAGGGTGGATGTACAATTCTCCACACTTCAGTGCGCGTGCCACCATGCAGACCAGTGGGCGCTCGTGAGCACCGTCCACAACGAGCGGATCAAGTTGAGCGGCGACAGCGTTGAACAATCTGGGCGTCGGCGCCATCATTTCGGGCATCGTTGTCCCGCTGGTTAGGGGCGACACCGACAGCCCTGACATCGGCTGTCATCTGGACGCTGATTGGTTTAAACTTCGCCTGGATGGCGCAGGTAACGCTTGGGAGGCTTTTCGGACGTGACGCCGCAATTTTACTGGCTGGTCGCTGCCCCAGGGCTGATGGCAGGCCTGTCGGCGGTCGGGTGGCTGACGTTATGGCTCACCCGCCCGAAGCAGAAGGACGCGGACGCAGCCGCTCAGAAGCAGATGGCGTTGCGCCGCTGACCTGAGATCAAGCCAGAGCGTCCAGCCGTGGCGTCATTGTCTCGACGGCGCCCTTTAGCCTGGCCATACGCCCAATGCGGTCACGCCGTGGCTATGCTGCGGCTTTCTTCGGCGCCCCGTTGCCAGCGGCATTGAGTTGGTCTTTCGCCGCTTTTCCCGCACGGAATTGCAGCGCCTTGCTGGCGGGAATGTCAATGGGTTCGCCAGTCTGAGGATTACGTCCCGGCCGAGCCTCGCGGGTCACAACATCGAAAACGCCTAGGCCGCTCACACGAACCTCGTCGCCTGCCATGGCGGCGTCGACAATCGTCTGCACAAGGGCCCCCACCATTCCGCTCGCTGCGGCTTTGGGCATTCCAGTGGCCAGGCCGACCTTTTCGACTAGTTCAGCATGATTTATGTTACGGATCTTTCCCTGTGGTTGATTGGGGGTTGACTGTCGATGAGGCGCATCCCTGCGACAGCCGTCTTGGGAACCGCCGCAGGCGACGGCTTCAGCAGTAGCCCGTGCGGGGTGACTTCAATGCGTGCGTGGGGATAGGCGGTCAGGACGTCTGGCATCACCTCCCGGACGCGTTGTGCCAGCGTGAACGTCGTCTTTTCGGCGGCTCCGATTTGTTGCTGCAGCGTTGGCCATCGCAGGTGCACATCGCGCTCAAGCCTCGGCAACCGATAGGCAAACAGCGCATAGAGATCGAGGCCGAGGCTGTTGGAAGAGAGATGGGCGATGCCGCGTCGGTCGAGCGGCACTGCGTGCTCCCGCAGATGCGTGTGGAACCGCTCGGAGAGTTCCACCGTCTCCGACCAACCCTGCCTGTCGGAACTCCACAGCTCCAACCTGTCGACGATGCGCGTGTTGGCGATGACAGTCTGATGACCGGCTGATGTGTCTGCGGACCACTGCATGGTGAAACTGCACTGGGAGATGCGAAGGGACTGCTCCCGTACCGCCCCGATCGTGCCGCGCCTGCCGCCAGTGACCGCCAGGCCGAGGCTCCGCATGAAGGCGCTGAACGATGCGCCGAGGTTGACCGTGCGGGACCTCATACCCTCGGTTTGCAGGTGGATCAGGATCAGCCGGGCTTTCGGACCGTATGGGACGCCGACGTACCGGGCGCCGTCGCCTGGGTCGAATACACCAGGCTGCACCGTCAGCGAGAACCGTCCGGACTTGCGTTGCCATACTGCGTGGTCCTCGTCCGGCCGGCTGTGCGGCAAACAGGTTTGGCACAAACCAGAGTGCAGAAACGACAGGTCCTCACCGGCCGGAAGCTCCGACATGAGTTCGTGCGTCACATCGATCCGTCGCAGCAGGCGCGATCGCTCACGGGCAGACGTGGTGGCACCTTCAGCCAAGCGTCTGGCGCCATCTAATCCAAACATCTCCAACTGCGCACTGAGGTCGTGCATCGCAGACTTCGCTCCTTTGGAAGTGCTTATCTGAAGCGTCCCGATTCGGCTTCGCAGAGTCGGCTATGTCTGGTGCGGGTTAGCGCGGTTATCCACGCTGCGGAAAAGCGCGGTTGCGCAGAGTTGGCTATGGCGCCGAGCGCGTTTTGCGCAGAGTCCGCTATTCAGCCCCCGGTTATCCACGCAGACTCGGCTATACAATCCTATATAAGACAGATACTTAACCCCTATAGGCGCGAACATAGCCAACTCTGCGTAAGCCGGGCCGGCAGGGCCGGATCACCCGAGACTGGTGAGCAGACGCTGTCGCCCGCCCGAAGCAAGGTGATTGAGATCCTGAAATCCTACGCTGGCGGCCTTGACGCGAAGGCTGGTCAAGAGGGCTTGGCGTCGATCGCGGCGGCTCGGCTGCGGACCTTGGGGGCTGGGCTACTAAAATGTGTCTCAAACGGTGCTGAATTTGTGTCCCAATTTGTGTTGACGCGGATGTAGGTTTGCCTACATCATAGCGCTCGTACGTAATCCCGTACAGAAAGTAGGACATAGGCTATGTCGCACACGACCCTAACTGCGCTACGCGACAATATGGCGAGCTACTTCGACCGGGTTGCTGAGGATCACGAGCCATTGGTGGTCACGCGGCCGGCGGGGAAGGCGAACGTCGTGGTAATCTCAGAGGAAGATTTCGCTGGCTGGCAGGAGACCGTGCACCTGCTCAGCAGCCCGCGGAACGCTGAGCGGCTTCTAGCCTCGATCGCCGAAGCTGATGCCGGTCAAATGGTTGAATATGTGTTTACTGACGACGGCGACCTCGTGCGCGCTTGAAGATTGAATTCAGCCTCCGAGCCGCCGAGGAACTAGAGCATTGGCGGCAGGCGGACCCCAAGATCGTCGCTCGGACGAGGCAATTACTCGCCGCAATTCGGGAGGATCCATTCGCCGGCATCGGCAAACCCGAGCCGCTGAAGGGTGATCTACAGGGGTGGTGGTCGAGACGGATCACTCTGGCTGATCGCCTGGTTTACCGCGTGTCTGGCAAGGGCGACGATCAGGTGCTGCAGATCGCGTCCTGTCGGTACCACTACTAGCCGGCTGACCACCCGACGCGGCGCCATCGGCGGGCAGCGTGATGCGCCCCGCAGTTGGCACGGTTGCCTATCGGGTCGCCCCGAGCGGCAGCCAACCCGTGTTCGTTAATCGGTATGCAGACGACCAGGTGTCGGTCAGCACGCCGGGCTTCAAGGTGAAGTGGTCGATCAAGCCGATGTCGATCCCGGCTGCCGATCTGTTCATGACGCGCGCAGAGGCCCGAGCTGAATTCCACAAGCGCAAGATCGCCGAGCGCGTCACGCTGCCGGTAGAGTCCGTGCCAGAAGGCTGGCGGGCGGTGGAATCATGAGCGCCGCCAACCTCATTCTGCAGGTGCTGATGCTTGCCGCCGTGTTGTCTCTGCCGGCGTGGCCGCTGCGTGCTCGGGTGCGCCGGTGACCGCAGTCTGCGTCCCCCTGCCTGGCCGCCCTGGCCACCTACGCGGTCACTGTCGCCGACGACCTGGTGCTTGGCTGGGTCAGGCTCGACATGGCCGCAGAGCCTCCGCGCTGGATCGCGCGGACCCGGGGCTCTGAGCGGTCGGCCGCTTGCTTGCGCAGGTTCGAGGGTCTGGACGGCCGGCAGAAGGCGATCAACTGGCTGATGGAACGCGAGGCGGCGCCTTACGTCCCGGCGCGTCGGAGGGTGTCGGCATGACGCACGCCCTCACATCGGCAGTTGTCATAGCGGGCGTGGTCCTTGTCGTCTTTGGCGCGGCGTTCGTCTACGCGCTGTTCTACGGCAACGGCAAATGACAATCTTCACCGCCCCCGCTGTTCTGGCCCTGGTCATCGGCTCGACTTGCGGCGGCGTGACCGATGACGACCTTGCGCGGCATCTGGTCGCCACGGTGATGACGGAGAGCGCTGGCGACGCGTACGCGATTGGGGTCAATGCGGACCCGGTCCGGGGCTTAACTGGTGGCAAGGTGACGTCGACCACGGCCGGTGACGCGATCGACAAGGCGGCGGCCCTACTGGCTCAAGGCAGGCACATCGACCTTGGTCTGGCCCAGATCTCTGACCGCCAGCTGGAACGTCACCACCTGACGCTCGCCGCCGCGTTCGACGAGTGCGCGCGCGAACATCCGGGCGGGCGCCGAGCATCTTGAGGCCGACCACGATTGGGTGCTCGCCCACCGTCGCTACAACAGCGGCACCACCGAGGGCGGCGTCGATGGAGAGCCTCGGTGTCGAGGTCATTACCCACATGCCCGCCGGATCGGATGGGAGGCGAACGACGGCGCGCGCCAAAGGCAAGGTCGAGCGGCCATTCCGCACGGTCAAGGACGCGCACGAGACCCTCTACCATTTCCACGAACCCGAGACCGAAGCGGAGGCGAACCGTTGGCTGGCACGCTACGTCGCCAGCTACAACCGCGGCGATCATAGATCCGAGCCGCATTCGCGCATCGACGACTGGCTGGCGCATTTGCCGGCCGAAGGTGTCCGCCAGATGTGCGCTTGGGAACGGTTCTGCGTCTTCGCGCGCGAGCCCGAGCGGCGCCTGATCAGCATCGACTGCCGCCTGACGGTCGCGGGCGTGACCTACGAGGTAGATGCCGAACTTGCCGGCGAGACGCGTCGTTCTGCTGCACCAATTTATCAGTTCGCTGCCGACCCCGCGACCATCGCTTCCATGACACCCGAGAATTCCCGTGTACAACTAGGAAATTGGATTGGGGTAGTGAAAGCTGTTCCAACCCTCGACAACACCGAGCGGCTAAAGGAGCTAAGAGTACCTACGCTTGTGATTTGGGGAAGCCAGGATAGTGAATTTACGGCTGACCATCAGAAACGTACTGAAGCAAGCACTTGAAGGTGCAGCAAGAGCGCATGGCACTGTCGTCTATTGGAAACAATACGGCGCTCTGCCATTGCCTCCGTCTGCCCAACAGGAAAGCGATATTGGCCACAATGTGGAGTGGGACGCACCCGTTGCGTTGGCTGCTGACATCAAATCGTTCGTCAAAACCGGCGAGCCAACCCGAGATTTGCCGCACAGCGATAAGATGCCAAATGTCAGTCATATTCTAATTGACCCCGGCAAGGCGACGGTGGTGCGGGTGGGTTCATAGAACGCCGCGCTCCGACACGTGTCCCCTTGACCCAACCCCGTGCGGCGCGGCCAGACGCGTCCAGGGCCAGACGCGTCCACCTCACCGCGATGGCAATACTTTCATTCTCCGCCTGCGATGTCGAACGGCCGATGACCTCACTCGGGGCAAGGGGGTAGGAGGGGTGGGGGTGGCGGAAAAACCGAGGGACAACCCCATGCATCGCCTGCAGAACTGGCAACCGACGCGCTAGGGCAATCCGTCCGGCTCGTTTCAGCCAGCCGAACGCACCAGATATTATCTGGCTGTGCAACGAAAATAAGTGTAAAAGCAACGGATGATGAACTCATTGTCCGACGCAGCCGGAACTGATCTGTCCAAGCCCCAAGAGACGGCGCCAGAGGAACGAGCGGTTCTATCGGCGCACTTCGCCCGTAGAAAGCAGAAGCGCCCGTCACCGCGGGTCAAGTTTATCGAGAAGTCCGGGTCTATCGAGATAACGCCGGACCACCCGATGCCACCCCTCGGGAATGCCCTGATCATGGAGTCACTTGGCACCGCGGACGCCGATTTCTTCGACGGGTTGCTCGGTCAGCTCGTCAACGTCGGTGCACAGGAAAAGAGAATCGACGAACGGGGAACGAATTTTATGTTGGCGATGGTGAGGGGTATCGGCCCGAAGGACGAAGTTGAAGCCATGATGGCTGCCCAAATGGCGGCCGTTCACATGGCCACCATGACCTTCGCCCGCCGCCTCGCCCATGTGGACAACATCCTCCAGCAGGATAGCGCGGAACGGGCATTCAACAAGCTGGCGCGCACGTTTGCGGTGCAAGTGGAAGCGCTGAAGCGATATCGGACCGGGGGCGAGCAGAAGGTCACAGTGCAGCACGTTACGGTCAATGAGGGCGGACAGGCGATCGTCGGTTCGATTTCGCCGCAGGTAGGTGGGAGGGGGGATGCCGCAAAAAGCTAGGGACAGTCCCGTGCATCGCCTACCGGACTGGCGGCTTACACTGCCACTGGCGCAATCCTGCCGCCGGTGCGGTGCTCGGACCCGTGGCGGCTTGAAGTGCAAGGCGCCTGCGATGTCGAACGGCCGATGTTGGATGCATGGCGGAAAAAGCACGGGGCCTCGCACCTCGGAAGGACTTGAGCGGATGCGACGAGCCAATACGCGGCATGGCAATTATTCGGAGAAAAGCCGCCGGCTTATGCAGGCTGTTCGTAAGTTGGTGAGACAGGCACAACAAACGGCGGAGGAAACATAGTCGGTCGCCTGTTCATCCGGTCACGTTACCCATCAGTCCGGAACGGTTTTCGGCGTATGACGCACGCTCTGCGACCCAGCCGTCGCCAAACCGGTGCCGTCAAAGTGGCGGCGAACCGCGTTGACTATTGACGGGCGCAAAATCGATGGCACACCCAAAATTACCAATGGCGTCATGGCTGGCTGTTTTATGCGACTGCCCAGCCTAAGAGATGGTTCGATCCTGCTGCTGGCCGAAGGTGCCGAAACCGCGCTAAGCACATGGACGGCGACCGGATACGAGACCTGGGCTTCCATCGGATCAATAGCCAGACACGACCCGCCAACCGGCCGGCAGATTGTCGTTGCACGCGATGACGATCGGCTGCAAAGCCCGGCTGACCAGGGGCTGAAGCGGTCAATGTCAACGTGGCTCGCCGCCGGTATCGACGTCGTCATCGCCACGCCATGGCCAATACGACATCAGGACAAAACTGACTTCAACGACACGATTAAGGAGGGTGGCGTCGAGGCAGTTCGCGCCAGGATCGCCGCCGCACTGGAGCCGCCGTACAAACCTGTCATCCCGATGGGCCACGGAGAATGGTCGCGCTGGAACGGGGTATGGGCCAACGTTGGCGACCTCGCTCTTGTCGACCTTTGCCTGCTTCTTAGCTTTGGCGCGGGCATCATTGTAGATACGTGCTTGGTGATAGAGTTCGTCGATTGCTTCGCCAAGCGCAGCGGGCCGCGGGATGGCCCGTGTTATTTCCAGATATTCCCATGCCACCGTGCCGTCTATCGGGCTGCTGGCGTTCCAAGGGTGTCGGGCGTAGACAATGCGTTTGGCTTCGTCGGCCTTCTGTTCCAAGTTCGCCTCAGCGCGCTTGCGCTCGCGTTCAGCGTCCCGGGCGGCCCATTCCGTCGGATCTTCCTGCTTGCCTTTGCCATCAAAGGCAATGCCTGCGAATTGGCACCCGTATTCGACAGCACCTAGAAAATCGGTACGCCGCTCGCGCATGATGAGGGCGAGCGGATCACCTTTCCATCCGCCCTCGAAATCGCAGCAGGCGCCTTGCTTTGATCCAGAAACGATAACCCGCAAGGAACCCTTGGCGCCCCACCGCAATTCCCGTCCATTCCGGGTGTCTGGGGGTCCAAGCAGGGCTTCTGCCAGGGCGGCGATGGACGAGCGCAATGCCGGCCGTAATTCGTCCAGAATTGAGGCGTTACCCATTGTGGTATTCGATCAATTCCGGTGCGCCGCCAATGCCCACCGGCGTGTCTCGGTGAGGCGGACCCATGCTGGTCAAAAGCAGGTCAAACTCACGGGCACCTGCCAGGTCGATTTCGACGCCGCGCGGACGCGCCTGCTCGACAGCAACTCAGATACCTTGGCTCTGCTGCCGACAAACGGAATAAGGTCCCTGGGCGTCAATCCGGCCTGTTCGTTCTCGCTGGACGACCACGACCGCGAAGGTCTGGCCCTGTTCGCGGAGAACGCCGAGCGCCTTGGCAAAAACAGGAAGGGGCGCGACATCCTGCATCAGGCGATCGCGCACCCGGGCGACTTCATCTGTACTAATATTCTGCATTGGGTTTTCTCCTTCGCGTCTACTGGCGACGCGGCTGATCCAACCCTCGTCTTACTGACGTCAATTCGCGCCATACAAGCAAAATGATGCGAGTCGCGAGGCTGCAAAAGCATTATCTTGCGAACTAGGGAGCCATTCGTGGTAAATTAGCCACACATACTTCTGTTATCAATCACATTTTACCTTAGCTTTCGTACGCTGAACTTCGTAGAACTTAAATTAAAATCCCACTCAGAGTCATGGACTTCCATCTTGAATCATTTAGATATCTCTAACTTCACCCAACTCAGCTAAGTCAGCACAAACTCTGCTAAACTTTTCCAAACTAATTGAGCTAAATCCAAACTGACTCATTCATCTCCACTATTTATAATTGTCTGGCAATTCGAACCAACTCTCCACCAACTCTATATGATTTGAGATCCGATATTTATGCGTATCCAAGCATGAACATCGCATCTTTAATTTGAAACTCACTTTCTCCGACTTCCAAGCCAAAACTTTTGCGTCCAAATTGGGGGAACGGCTATTTATCACTGACCTCCAACTTTCGGGAGCAGTAGTTCATGGGAGTTTCGCGACAGGTACGCGCGTGCGCGCGCGTATTGCTGCATAAACCCCAAGTTCTTCGGAGGGTCTGCCCACGAGATGACATAACAGTCCAAAAATGCCCCTGTAGCGTCCATATATGGGGTTTGCCATTGCGGAACAAGGATGACCGTATATCCGGACGCGGTGACAGGCCGTATGGAAGGCTGTCATCACAGCCGGGCAATGCTCTCGGCAGATGACGAAGGCCAGATCGCGATGGTCGCGGCGATGGGTAAATAGTTACCACCGAGCAGGAATTCGGGGTGCCAGCTGGGCGTCCCTGGAACAGCAAAAACCTTAGAAGATTGGCGTTCTAGCCAAATCGGCTGAAACTCACGACGGGGCCGGTCACGAATTGATCCCGGCGGGAAGGCCCAGTGCGACCACGGGGAGTAATCGCTGGCGGTTGGGAAACGCTAATTCCGACTTTCGGCTTTTCATTCTCTGAATTGGCGCTGGACATGGTGATGTATCCCTACTGCGTCCATGGGCGACACCCTAAACTCTCGGCTTTTCCGCTACAAGGCTGAAAGTTTTCGAATTGGCTTAACTCTTCGGCCCTTCGCGCCACTCGACCCAGAGAGCGCCCACGAACCAAAACATTCCTGGGACAGCGAAAGACGCATAGGTTAGCCATTCTCCAAGTAACTCGGTGCTCATCTGCCTAACCCTCAATCTTGAAAGGCAGGCCTAAAGTCAGGTCGAGCAAGAGGCAGTTAACCGGTCAACACTACCGGCTGGTCAGATTGGAAGCATGCGATTTCCGATCGGGCGGACGTCCCATCCATCCGCGCCGGTGTGACAAGCCGCAATCCTACGACGATGTGAAGACGCCAGCGACAAACCCCACCCTCGCAAAGGCGATTGTGGTTGCCGCAGAAGAGGAGAAGCCAACAATCATGACGAGGGTTCCTGCGGCGATCGGCATTTTCGCGACCATCGTGCTCGGTTCAGCCACGTCCGCCTGCACCAGCGGCGGCGGCAATAGCGTCGCCACCAGTCCCGCCGCCACCAGTCCCGCCGCCACCAGTCCCGCCGCCACCAGTGATAACTGCCCTCCCGGCATCTGCGTCGGGTCAACGCCCGGTCAGACGCCTTTCGGGCCGACGCGTTGATCAGCACGCCGTTACCCCTGTGTCACCCACAACGGCAGTTACTCCTGACAGCGCCGGATAACACCTCGGCCGTTGCCGATGTGCCGGAGCCGCAGCTGCGCGAGGCGCTGGATCGGCTGAGCGCTGCCGGTCTGGTGTTCGCTCGCGGCACCCCGCCGGACCGAAGTAGACGCTGCGCGTGACTGCGGGCGGCTCCGCTCCTCCCATCCCCTCCGCTGCGCACCGCGTCGCTGCTGTTGTCAGGCCGGGACGGGAAAGCAGCCGCCTCAAACCGAACTGGAAAGCTGTCCTGGTGTCATCTCTACTTGCGCACCGAGTGACATTTCTAACGGGGAGAAAAAGTGTCTTTTCAAACGGGGAGCGACACGATTGGATGCGCCGCTGGGGGCTTACTTTTCTTCTTGGCGCTTTGAATGATCGGCCCCTCTTGGCGCAGCCATTCCCGGTGCTCCTCCCGGGTAAAGGGCACTACTTGACGATATGGGGCGCAGGCATGGACGTGGTAAGTGTGATTGCATTGTTTGCCCTGATAGCTGCTGTCACCGCTTCCATCGCTGCATTAGTTGTCACGGTGATGAAGCCCTTCGACGGACTATCGGGTAGAGCCTTCGCCTCAGCCTGCATTGCGGCAACCGAGGGATTTGTCGGTGTCGGAGGAGCCTTCAAACCCCTGATGACGGAGCTAGACGGACAACCGAGGGGAGCCAGATGTTCACCGGCCAAGTCATCATAGTTACGGGCGCAGCCGGCAACGTCGGCTCCGCTCTCGCAACCGTTCTGGGCGTCACGCGGCGCTCGCATCGCGGCGGTCGACACCGCGAAGGACAAGCTGGAGGCCGTGACTGCTGGGCTGTCCGGTGGCGGGCACCTGACACTGGCGGACTACGACCTGACCGATCCGATCGCCACCGCCATTATGCGGTCTTGCTTAATAAGCACGTTGCCACGGCTTGTTGTCGAGGCGTCAGTGCAGACGCGTGATACACTATTGCCTATCCTGTATTCGGCAAGCCTGGCCGGACATCGTAGTGTGACGGATACCGACGCGGACGTGTTCTTCCGCCGCGCCGGATCAGGGCCTGAGTTTGCCGCCCTTCGGCGACTGCTTGACGCCCTGTGAGGTCTGTCGTCCAGTCTTACTTCGCCGATTCTGTCACGTTGAAAGCCTCAAGGGAGATCTTCATAACATCACCCTCGCGCACTAGGTTGTTACTCCAGTAGCCACGCTGACTCTGGTCACCGATCTTCAGCGACCACTCGCCTCCGACAACAGCCACATTGCCTGACATAACCGCAAACGTCGTTTTGGACGTCAGTCCGGTCGCCCCGGCTTTGAAATCCGCCTCAATCTGCTTCCGAACTTCATCCCGCCCACGAGCGATGCCGTCCGGCGTAACTCTTATTGCGTCAGCAGTGAAATTCCCCGCCCAGGTCGCGGCATCTTTCGCATTGTAAGCGTCGTCATACTTTTTCTCGGCCAGGTCAACTGCCGCCCGATCCTGCCGTGGTGAGTAGTTGCCAAGTTCATCCGACTGGCTCGTGCCGAGGATTTCTTATGCCCAAGGAGGGCGCCGAACACCAGTATGACATCCAAGTCGAATCCGACGGCCTCCAGCGGCGGGCTCGGGAAGTATATGCTGATCCGTGTTCGAAATCGGACATCCGCATCTTGCAGGCGGACCATCGTCCCACTGTCTCGGATCACCAATAACTCGGAGCTGAATGGAATAGTAATAAGCGGCGATCGGCAATAGTTTTCAACAGTATTGGAACCATGCAATAATACGTCGGACTCGGTGAATATTGCACTGTTTTCAATAAAAACAGAGCAATTTTAGCACTCTTACGTGATGCGCTCTGTTACTAGGGGCATCCTCGCCCCACATCTCCTAGGGCCGCGACCTGGGCTCATGGTTCCAAAGGACGCCGAGGTAAAACGGCAGCCGCCCACATCAGGGCGGCCTAATTGCCCCGGAGGCAGCAATGAGCCACAAATTCAGTATCGGCCAAGCCGTGGTGTTCTCGCCCGGCGCTCGCGAAATTCTCAACATCGCCACGAGAAGCAAGATCACACGACTTATGCCCAAGGAGGGCGCCGAACACCAGTATGACATCCAAGTCGAATCCGACGGCCTTCAGCGGCGGGCTCGGGAATACCAGCTCCAGCCCATGACCGCTTTTGGTCGACAATAATTCGCTCCATTGGGAATGTCACAATACCTGGGGCTGGCGTCGGATGACGCTGAAGCCACCCACTCGGTGTGGGGGGCGCGCAGACCCAGCCATCGCCGGAACCGAAGCCTGCCAGACCTTCTGTTCAGAAGCCGCTTCCCACGGAGATCGGCGGTGGGAAAGGGCCGGAGCCGACGCGCGATGGCGACTGGGAGCACAAAGGCCGATGCGTCGACTTTTGAGCCGGTTTCGGCGCACGCGCCATGTGAGGCGAGGCCGCGCACGATTGCGCGGCGCGGCAGAGCATCACGATGAACCCATCTCCGCCGGTCATCGAGATCCACGGTGACGATGTCACGGTCGAGGCAAGCTACCTCGCCGCGCGGCTCGGCCTGTCGGTGGACCGGCTCCGGGCGGAGATGCGGCGGGGGATCATCTACAGCGCGGTTGAGCGCGGTATGGGCGAGGACGCGGGGCGGCTACGCCTGACCGTCCGCTACCGTGCGCGCGCCTGGACGGTGGTGGTGCAGCGCGACGGGACCTTGAGCGATGCGTCGTGGTCGTAGGGGTGACCGGGTAGCCCACCAGCCGCCTTCGGAAGCCGTCCTCGCCGCCCGAGGAGGCTTGCTGGAAGGTTACGCTTCCCGTCCGTAGCAGACTATTGCCAGGTAGAGTCGAGGAGAGGCGCGGTGCCGCATCAGACCGCAGCAGGCATAGCACAAGTTCCCATTGATATTGGTCACTCCCGCAGTCGGCAGCGGTGGTCAGTGGCGAAGCTCAACAAAAAGATTTCTAATGTGGAGCTGGAAAAGTAAGCCGACAATATTCTCAAAATACATAGCATGGCGCTTGAATTGAGCGGGGGTATTCGCCAAGTCTAGATCCTTCCGAATGCCTGGATGGATTTCGGAGACTGCACCAGGGGGCCGGCCCATTCGGGCGACTTCGATGAGCGACCTTGCTATAGCAGGAGGTTTTACATGACGGGTTTCGATTTTGCTCCACTGTTCCGTACAGCCATCGGTTTCGACCGCCTGGCCCAGCTGATGGACGCGGCGGCATCGACAGCTGAGGTGTCGAGCTACCCTCCCTACAACATTGAGAAGACTGGCGAAGACACCTATCGCCTAACCATGGCGGTGGCGGGCTTCCGTCCTGAGAACCTTGAGATGGTCGTGGCGGACAATAATCTTGTTGTCTCCGGCCGGACGTCTCAGGACGAGACGAAGTCCGAGATGCTGCACCGTGGCATCGCCGGGCGTGCCTTCGAGCGACGGTTTGTCCTCGCCGACCATGTTGTGGTCGATTGCGCGGACCTGCGAGACGGCCTGCTGCATGTGGGCCTGAAGCGCGTGGTGCCGGACGCTTTGAAGCCGCGCCGGATTGCCATTGGCGCAGGGGGACCGCCGCTGATCGCGAATGACCCGCTAGGCACCGCGCAGGCCGCCTAACGCATAATGGCGCAACGAACGAAGGGGCCGGACCTCCGGTCCCTTTTCGCGTAGGTCGATCAACACGCGATCAACGTCGACGTGATCTCAGAGAAACGCTGCGACGTGGCGCTCAGCATCCCTTGGCTGGGGCAGCAGCTTCACGGTGTCGCATTGCCCCCGGGGGCCACCGCATCCATCGCCGATCGCAACGGCACTATCCTGGCCAGCACCTCTAACGGCGTAGGCCTTGTCGGCGAGCCCGTGCTTGCGGAAAACCGGTTGAGCCTGCGAGGAAACGAGATTGGGCTCGCGGGAGGAGCTGGTTTCCGGGCGCTACGTCCCCAAGCCCCTCCTGCGGGTATGGATACCAAAGAGCAATGGAGGCCAACGGCCTCTCGGCATTCCGTGCATCAGCGACCGCCTGGTCCAGATGGCGGCGGTGTTGATCATTGGCCCCATCTTCGAGGCGGACCTGCTGCCGCAGCAGTATGGCTTCCGTCCGGGACTGGACGCCAAGATGGCTCTCCGACGGGTCTATTGGCACGTGACGCAGCATGGGCGGCGGGAGGTGGTAGACGCGGACTTGCGCGACTACTTCACTTCGATTCCGCATTCGCCCCTAGTGCGGAGCCTGTCCAGGCGCATCGCCGATGGGCGTATGCTTCACGTCGTCAAGGGCTGGCTGACAGCACCGGTGGTGGAAGTCATCGACGGGCGACCGGTGCAGACCACCGAAGCGCGACGGACGAAACGGGGAACCCCGCAGGGCGGAGTAATGACGCCC
This sequence comes from uncultured Alphaproteobacteria bacterium, assembly GCA_963772355.1. GTDB lineage: Bacteria > Pseudomonadota > Alphaproteobacteria > Acetobacterales > Acetobacteraceae > Rhodopila. Next base: position 21,165 of record CAVYXX010000110.1, read on the forward strand.
TGAACGCAAAAGGTAACTTCCGGTTTGAGCGCGAGATTCGGCATTGGCGTTCTGGAAATGTGCTTGATTTACGTCGCAAAAGGTAATATCTATATGTCATATGGCGCGATCAACCGATGCCCAGAAGTCAGAACGGCTGAATGCGGCGCACAGCTTGCTGGCGCGCGGAATGGGCATGAGCGAGGCGGCCGTCTCGCTGTCGCGCCAGTTCGGGCTCTCACGACGCCAGGCTTATCGCTACCTGCAGGAAGCGGAGACGATCGGTCATCCGGTGCCCGTCATTGCGCCATCGGTGCCGATCACATTCAAGGTGCCGGCCGATATTGTCCGCGAGGTGCGGGCCTATTCAGTGATCAGCGGTTTGACACTCAGCGAGATCGTCACGCGGGCGATCACGGCTTTTCTGACCGCCGTACGCGGGCATGGCTGACCGGTGGTCGCGTCGGGATCGGTATCAAGTTCAGCTCGATTACGCATTTGATCGTCTGCTCAGTAACAAACTTCAGCAAGTCTACGAGCGGCTGGTTCCCGACCAGGTGCGGATTGCTGGCGAGGGTTCAAAGATAATGGAGAGTGACAATGCCGGTCGCGGCAATCTATGCGCGGGTGTCGTCGGACAAGCAGCGGGAGGAGAGCACCATCGCGAGCCAGACGGCGGCGCTGATCGAGTTTGCACGGAACCGCGGTTACCAGGTGCCGGCGGAGTGGGTCTTCGAAGACGAGGGCTATAGCGGTGCCTCGCTGGTTCGACCCGGGCTGGAGCGGTTACGCGATCTTGCGGCGGAAGGTCAGATCGAAGCCGTGTTGGTGCACGCGCCGGATCGGCTGAGCCGCAAATATGCCTATCAGGTCTTGCTGATCGAAGAACTCGCGCGCCAAGGTGTCGAGACCGTTTTCATCAAAGCGCCACAGGCAGCGACTGCGGAGGACCAACTGCTGGTGCAATTCCAGGGCATGATCGCCGAATACGAGCGGGCACAGATCCTTGAGCGATCCCGCCGCGGAAAGCGCCATCGCGCCCGCCAGGGACAGATCAACGTTCTTAGCGGCGCGCCTTACGGCTATCGTTACGTTCGCAAGTGCGACGACGCGGCCGCCCGATATGAAATCCTCGATGCCGAAGCCGCTGTCGTGCGGATGGTCTACCAGAGCTATGTCGGTGCTGGCCTAAGTATTGGCGCGATCACGCGTCAGCTCAATGAGCGCGGTATTCCGACGCGCAAGCAAATCTCGCGTTGGGAGCGCTCCACGGTTTGGGCGATGCTGCGCAATCCTGCCTATAAGGGGACGGCGTGCTTCGGGAAGACCGAGACTGCGCCGCGTCAACGCATCACCCGAACACTCCGGCTGCGCGGGGGCGTTGGCTCGCGCGACAGCGCTCACCACGAACGACCGCGCGCCGACTGGATTGAAATTGCCGTGCCCGCAATCGTTGCGGATGATACTTTCATGCGAGCCCAAGAACTGCTCCAGCAAAACAAGACGTTTGCGCCACGTCGGACGATCGAACCTAGCATCGTGCAGGGCCTGCTGTCGTGCCGCAAATGCGGCTACGCGATGTCGCGAACATCGACCAGGTCGAGCGCTCGTAAAATCCACTATTACCGATGCTTGGGGTCTGACGCCTGGCGGCATCTTGGCGGACCAGTGTGCGATAACCGGCCAGTACGTCAGGATCTCGTCGATCGGGTTGTATGGACCGAAATCGTCCGACTGCTGGAGGATCCTAGCTTGATCCAGACCGAACTCGACCGACGGCTGGCGGCGGCACGAACGGCCGATCCGGCGAGGCAGCGGGAAAACGTCCTGCACCGAGAGATGGCGCATACTCGCAAAAGCATCGACCGCTTGCTGACCGCCTACCAGGAAGAGCTTCTGTCGCTCGACGAGTTGCGGCAACGCATGCCGGAACTGCGACACCGGGAGCACGCCCTACAGACAGAACTGCAGGCGATCCTCGAGCAAGTCAACGATCGCGCCGTCTATCTGCGTCTCGCTGAGACCCTCTCGGCATTTCTCGCCAAGTTGCGCAGCACCGCCGACACCCTCGACATTCAGGAGCGGCAGCGGATCGTGCGCCTGATCGTCAAGGAGATACTGATCGGGGACGACAGCATCATCGTTCGCCACTCCATTCCTGTCTCCCAACCACCAAACGACAACGACCCAAAGTCGCCGCCAAACCGATCGGGCGGGTTAGAAGACAAAAGTTACCTTTTGCGTTCAGGGCGTCATTTCGCCTCTGCTGGCCAACCTCTACTTCCGGCGTTTCCTGCTGACCTGGCACAACCATGGCCACCGGGACCAACTCGACGCCCACGTCGTCAACTATGCCGACGATTTCGTCATCTGCTGCCAACCCGGCAGTGCCGGGGAGGCGATGACGCGAATGACGGCGCTGATGACGCGACTTGGGTTGGACCACTTCGGTAACCGTAACGAGATCACAACTTAACATGATAGAACGCGCGTCGCTGATCTGGCAGTTGCGACCCAACTGGTCGAAGATGCGTTTTCCAAGCTACTGGGAACAACATGCTGTTCCTTGATAGGCACGACGCCGGCAAGCGGCTCGCCGAGCGGCTGCTGGCGTTGACTCGTCCGCCGCTAGAGGTCGCCGGGCGTACGGTGATCATAGTTGACGACGGCATCGCGACCGGTGCAACCATGCTTGCTGCTTTGCGTGCGACGCGCCGTCGCCGGCCGGCGCGGATCGTGCTCGCCGTTCCGGTGGCTTCAAAGGCCACGCTGAAGCGATTGCGTGAGGAGGCGGACCAGATCGTCTGCGTGGCAACGCCCCGAAATTTGCGGTCCGTCGGTAAGTTCTATCAGCGATTCGCGCAGCTACGCGACACGGAGGTGACTGAGCTGCTGGATAAGGCCCGCAACTTCGTCTCTTCGACGAGGGCTGGCGGGCCTTAATGCGTCCAACCGCCTTGCTGCGGCAAGACTCGGGAGGTACGGTTTCTCGAAATCTGGCCTAACTGGCCGATCTCCAGGAATTGTGGCGCTTCTCGCTAAGGCGCGGTAATGGTCTCCGCAGGCCAGAAGAGCCTCAAATCCAATCCAAGAGCCAGATAAAGAGCCTGTGGCGAAAGGTGGCCACCTTTGCAAACGACCGTTTGTAAGCACCTTGTTGATTTGCAAAGGCGCCCTTTGACAATGGCCATTGCCCTTCATCATGCCCGCCGAGACGCCGGAAAACCACCGCCGCGGCCCTGATCGGCTATGCAGGGGTCTTCACCGAGGAACAGCGCACGGATCCCTGGAATTGCCTGGCCGTCCCTCCCGAGTCGCGTGGGATTTGGCAGGGAGCGTCTGTGGGCTTTACCAGGAACATCCACAGGCCTGATTGTGGGGTTTAGCAGTGATCGGCGTGGGATTTACAAGGAGAGAACGAGAAGCCGCTGTCAATGATTTCAGTTAGTTGGCTGCGATATCCACTGGCCTTTACCAGGTCCTAGCTTACTATCCCTCGAATCAAATATGCCTTCAAATAGCCTGTCCTGGTAAACCCCACGGGGACAAGAATCCGGAGAGGCGATCACGATGCAGGACATGGGAACAGTTCATGACCTCATCGAGGCCAAAGGGAAGGTCGGCACGCTAGCCTTCGACTTCGACCGCCAGGTGGTCGAGGCAGCAGCTGCATATATGGCTGATGAAGACGCCGGCATCGGCTTCCTCTACTCAGGATGGTGCCAGGCCGCCCTGCCCCATCGAAGGCTCGCGAATGATCAAGGCTGGCAAATCGACGGCGAGCGGGTTCGCCTCATCGTAGAACCAGGCATGCGGGGCGGTGACAACGGTAAGCCCGAGCCTGTTGGCGTGCCATACGGCTCACGAGCGCGCCTGATCTTGCTTCGGCTTCAATCGGAGGCCTTGCGCACCCAATCTCGCGATGTCGAGCTTGGAAGTACCCTCCGCGACTGGCTTACGAAGATGGGCATACCGGTCGGCGGCCGGAGCGTGAAAGAGGTCAGGGACCAGACCGAGCGCATAAGTCGATGCCGCCTCACATTCGAGGTCAGGCATGGTAACCGGGTCGGCATGGCAAACCAGAACATCATGGAATTGGCCATCTTTTTCGAGAGCGCAGATCCTGCTCAGGGCGCCCTCTTCGCTCAGCATGCGCGCCTGTCGGAGGCCTTTTTCGCGTCTCTTCAGAAACATCCAGTGCCAATCGAAGAAGCGGCGATCCGAGCGATAGCCAACAACTCAATGGCCCTAGATATCTATGCCTGGCTCGCCTATCGACTTCATGTCCTGGTAAAGCCCACACCGGTTTCGTGGCGCGCACTCAAGCAACAGTTCGGCGCCTCGTTCGCAAGGCTCGACAATTTCAAGGCCACCTTTTCGTCAAATTTACATCTTGCGATGGCCGTCTATCGCGATGCCAAGATCGAGGACGGCCCAGCTGGCCTTGTGCTCCACAATTCTAGACCACCGGTAGCACCGCGGCAGATAGCAATCCGATCATTTTAATTCGGTATTATTCTCTGGACAATACCCAAAATGTAGTTGCGTCCCATTGCATGGGGGCATGGAGTAAATATAAGAGGCTCTTGGTTACGACGGTCCCGTGGTCCGCTCGCTTTACGACGCAGAAATGGCGGCTGATGGCTCGCACTGCGAAAGGTGCAGAAGCGGAGCATCAACCAGATCCTCAACGACATCGTGGACGCCCATTATAGTCGTCCAAAGGCCATATGACAGTCTCGACACCCAACTCGATAGCCGGCGCGGACCCCCCTGCCCTGCCCCGTCCGTTGATTGGCAGCAGCGCCACTTCGAGACGCTTGGCGAGCGCAATCGCTTTGAGACCGCGCTCGCCCAAATCAACAGAATGCGCCGCGTCCCTTGGAGCAAGCCAAGACTATCGCGGCTGCCACCCGTTCTCCCCAGGTGACATGTCACGTTGGCGAAGAAGATGTGAGGACCGATGAATGGACTTGCTGACGAGCTTCGCCTAGCGCTCGACGATGAGATCCTTCACCTCACCGGCCTGATCCTCAGCCAGGAGAATATGGCCCGGTATCTCGAGCGCCGCCAAGTCCCGGTCGATGGCAGGCCTGTAAGGCTGTTCAGGATCGACGCTCAGCCGAAAGTCAGGATACCAGACCACCACCGCGCAAACTCAATACCGCGGTGTGAGCCAGATAGCTAGTATCCCATATTCCCATCGCGATAGTCTACTTCTGTGCCGCCATACTAGTAGGATATGAGAAAACCACGGTAGAACACTGGTACTCGACGACAGGTATACCACCGGGGTAGTATTCCACCGGGGTTGATTCCAACCCCGATGGCGTGGTAGTGGGCCAGTATCATAGCGGACTGGCACACATGCGGACTATCTCGGTAGCTTCAAGGAAGGGTGGCCAGGGAAAATCCTTTCTTACCAGGGCCATAGCAGTGTTAGCCCTCATGGAGGGAAAGAGCGCCGGGATCATTGATACAGATCCACAGGGGACTGTCGCGCTATGGGGGAAGCGCCGGCCTCACAACGCACCCACGATTGTTCACATAGGGTCCAGCACCATAGAGAGCCACCTTGAGACTTTCCGAAAAGCCAACGCCGATTTGGTGGCGATCGACACGCCTCCGAATGTGGCGCCAATTATCAATGTGGCAGTTAGGCTGACCAATTCTGCACTGATCGTGTCAGGCGTCTATGGCGAAGACCTGGAGCAGGTTGCCGTGCTGGCCACCATGATGACCCAGCTCAAGAAGCCTTCCGCGATCATTCTCAACCGTGTGCCACAGGGTGCGTCAGCGCTGAGGGAGGCGAAGAATGCGTTATCGACATTCAGGCTGCCGATCTGTCCGGTCGCGATCGTGCAGCGCGTTTCCCATCCTTACGCGAGTGTCGATGGCCTGACGGCATCGGAGAGAGAGCCGAACAGCAAGGCGTCCGAAGAGTTGGCGCAAATGTATGCGTGGCTTGGCAAGGAGGGGCTCATCTGATGGCGAAGCCGGTTTCCTATAAGAGTCTCAATATCGGTGCGCCACCGCCAGACCCAGAACGAGCGCCAGAGCCGGTTGCTCCGTCGCCGCCATCACCGCCGATCGAGGCCGCGGACGGCACACGGCTGCGAGAGAGGGCGCAGGCCTACATGGTTTACATCGACCCCGAGGCGGCAAAGACCATTGCGGCTTATGCGCTCGCCAAATCGAGCTTCAAGAACAAGATCAAGGCGCACGACATTTGGCTACAAGCGATGGAGGAGTTTTTCGAGCGCAATGGATTGAGAGGACCGGTCCGGGTTCAGGAGAAGGGCAGGGGAGGCTAACTAGGTTGCATACTAGGATACCATCGCGGATGCCCAGCTTCCCGATCAGGGTCAAGCCGCATGACCTCATGATTGAGATGCTTGAAGAGTGGCACGAGCGCGCGGCATCAGTGCCAAGGAACCGCCATCTCCGAAACGCAAATCGCGTCGGTGAAGGCGACTAGAAGATAAGGGGAGGGGGTTCCGGCCACTCCAGCTCTCACTCCGCAACCTGACGATTGACCTGCGACCTGATTTGCATGCCAAATTAAAGGCCACTTGCGCTTTGGCCTGATAATGTCTTGCTGGCACGAGAACTGAAAAGAGGTGGCCGCCTCTCGCCAAAGGCTCTTTATCCGGCTCTTGCGACCGGATTTGCGGCTCTTCTGACCTAGGGGGCTATTACCGCGCCTTAGCGGGAGGCGCCACAATTCCTGGAGATCGGCCGTTTAGGCAAATTCGAGCCAGGCGGCCCAGTGAGCTGAGTTAACGGTCCGAAACTGACGAGCCTGATCGCGCTCCACCGACGAGGTTTCGACGGGCTGCCTCGTCACTCCTAGGCCGGTTCGTCGCCGACACGGGGTCGATGCCCAGCTCCTGGCGGACGTGGGCAAATCGTTTCGGATCGGCGAGGCGGCGGTTGGCGACCATCGCGCGCAATTCGACGAGCCCCGCCTCGGTGAAGAACAGTCGTGGCAGCCGCTCGCTGGTGTCGAGCCGCATCAGCCCACGGTCCACCAGCGATCGAGCAACCGGCGGGACCTTCGGCTTACCGGCCTCCGGGCCACCGCGCCATGTCTTGAGCTGGAATCCTTCCGCTACGGTCGGCAGCGTCGAGAAGAACATGTCGAGTTCACGGCGAATATAATCCCGCTCGCTCGCTGAAAAGCCGGTGGCCGGCGCCTGCTTGGTCATGAGTGGCCTATCAGTCCGTCCAGATTACCCGGTCCAGGAGGCACTCACTAGCATGCGGGCGGTGGGTCGCAACCCTCGGCACGGCATCCGCGTCACCGACGCCACCTCCTCAGATCGGCACCCGATGGTACAATGACTGGAGCGTCACGCTATCGTTGGCTTTTTGGGCGCTGGAATTAGGCCGGCACGAACTCGGCGGCGAAATCGCCATCGACACCCGCGAGTTGCCAATGCCCATCCTCGCATTCGTAAATCTGCCGGGAAGCGCCCCAGCAGTCCACAATAAGGGCATTCCGCCTCGGGGCGTGTCCGTGAACCGAGACCACTGGAGCGTAGGTACCGCCCTTAATCGGCATCCCCCGCGCCGGAGATGAGATGCACCGCATAAAGTGGGGCAGACCATGGTTGTCCAACTGAAGACCCTCCGCAGAGGCCATCTACGACGGCCCATCGGAGGCCATTGTTCTGCCGGAATGCGGATCAGTGCTGTGACCCGCTACACATTCGGAGGACGGGCCGGTTGCCCGAGGACGAGGCGGCATTGTGGGACTGGCTGCTCGTGCAGGACAGCGCGGTTGTCTCCCGCCTGGCCGGAAGATGGGGTGGACGGCCCCAACGGCATCAGAGTGCCAGAGTACGGGTCGTGACAACCTGTAGAATGGGAACCGCCCGCAATGAGCATTACCATGATCGGCCTGGACACCGCCAAGTCCGTCTTTCAAGTCCATGGCGTCAATGAGGGGTCACCAGACGATTTGTTCAAAACTGCACGCTAAGCCAAATCTCGGGCGCCAAGCGGCCTTTCGCAAACGTTCGTTTTCGCAACGCGACAAACTGAACGGCAAGTCCTGGGATTTTCTCTTTCAAAACCCTCTTTCAAAATCGAGTTCAAAGGCAAGCGGCATGCGAAACCCTCACTGATACCCTTAACGTGCAGTTTTGAACAAATCGTCTGGTGACCCCTAGAAGCTTCGCTACACCGAGTCTGGACTTTAGCGTCAGATCAGCCTGAGGCGAACCGCTTCGGCACGGGGTACCGCGGGGGCGGATGGCCGCAAGATCAGCCCTTCAGCAGTCACATCCACTCGTGCTTCTGGATACACCGCCAATGCAATCTTTAGGGAATCGGCGAAGCGCGGCTTGAAGTGCCGAAGAAATTGGAAACCCGCACCGAACTGGTTGAAAACGGCGTGCCATGTCACCGTGATAGGTCCGTTCAGAGCGTGCAATCGGTAGGCAAGCCAGATGTAGATGTCGATTGCCATACTGCGGGTGCCGATAGCAGAGATGGCTTCTTCACGGACCGGACGGGATGGGCACGCAGCGAGGCCCAGAACCCTTCGTCGAGCCGGACCCGATCTTGCCAAAGGGATGGTTGCGCGGCGTCCATCAGGCCAGACAGGCTGATTGCATCACGCACGAATGCGCCGTTTTGGCGATATTCCGCTGGGCCCCGTTCAGTAAAGAAAGTCAGCCGGCACGCCGAGATGCGGCGCGCTTGCTCCGCCACGAGCTCCCGGGTACGGCCACCAGATGTGATCGCCATCTTGGTTAGCCAAGCGTTCATCGATCGTCCTAGCACAACTTCCGGGTTACTGGTCCGGATTGCTTCCGTCTGTAGGTAGAGAAGGATAATTCTGGCCAGCGATCCATATGGCACCCCAATGGGCTGGCGCCGCCGATCCAGTCCAAATTCCACGAGGAGGGTGGTCAGGTGCCCTTTGCGTTCCCAGAGTGAGTCCCCAACTCGTCTATGGGGCAGTGACGTCATGGCAAAGCCAGCGTGTGTTATCCCGAGCCGGCTTACTTCTTCCGAGAGCACAGCCGCCGCCGCCTCTACGGCGCGGCGCTCCGCCTTGGTGACCGCTAGCGACCTTGCGTGGTCTATGCCGCCATCGGTAATGATCTGGTGAATGTCTCCCATAGCTACGAACGCTGACCCAGAATGATCGGCGCTGCAACGGGGACTTTAGCGTCAAGGCTATTAGAAAGATTATTTAAGTCTAACTATTAGCTTCGCCGCTAAAGTCCCGGGGATAACCCCGGTTTTCGCCTCGTGCTGACGCCAAAGTCCCAACTCCTTGCCGCTAAAGTCCTCGGGATATGTTGCTTCCGATGTGGGCGGATAGGGCGACGCTAAAGTCCCAACTCGCATCAACTCGAACATCGAGTCGCTGGCAGAAGACATGGACGGCGATCGAACTCATCCAGCGGGCGCGGGCGTTCGCCTGAATGCTCTGTGCGCCGGCGACCGGCATGGTCCCCTCCCTACCGGCCAACCTTGGTGCTGTTGGCGCACCTGGCCGAAGTTGGGACTTTAGCGGCAGGCACCTGCCCTGCCGGATTTGAACCAACTGCTCGCGGGTTTCTGAAGGCGGTCGAATTTGGCTGTAAGGCTGTAAGCGGCCTTGCGAGCGAGAACACCACCCTACGCCGTTAGATTGGTCAACGCCGTCATATCGGGCTGGCTGAGTGCCAGGGGCGTTGTGGGGGCTCCGTAGAGCGATTGCAGGGCAGCTACATCCTGGGCGTCCGGCACGCGATTAGACGCCATCGAAACCGGATTCATGATGGCAGTCAGATCGGCTGAATTATGGGCGAGGCCAAGCCCATGCCCCAATTCATGCAAGAGCACCTGAAACACCGTCGCCGATGTATTAGCATACTGAAAATCACCATCGGGCAACGCGACCAACGGATGTTCGGCCGGGTCCTCCACCGTCACCGTGGTATCCTGGCTAAACTGGTTCAAATTGCTGTAGCGATATTCGGTATAGCCAATAAATCCCATGGTGTTCGGCAGGCCGAGATGCGTGTTCAAAGCTGAGACGCCGACGCGAATATCCGCCTCCGGCACAATGCCATCGGGAATGTTCAGGAATTGAATGTTGGCGACCGATTCCCAGGCTTCTTCTGCCGCCGTCAACAGCGGCACGAATGCGGCCGGAAACGGTTCGTCAAACGGTGCCGCGACGCCCTGATCGCTGGGAAGATTGCCTGCTGCAATCGCCACCGTGATATCGACTGGCCCACCCATGGGATTGAGCGGCCAATGCAATGGTGCATTCTGAAAACCGGTTTCGACTTCACCAACCGGAGTTCCGAGCGGTACGACGGGGCTGAGTGGCATCGGTGACTCCTGTGTGGGCGTTGACCAAGCTCGACTCCTGCGCTCACCTCGGATACACCGTGTGACGGGCCTCGAGCAGAGGGGATCCTGGCGCATGACGCTGTGCGGCGGGTGACGTAGCGGACGGCGCTATGGCGGTGCTCATCGTTCTACCATTGCACAAACCGAACCGTCCATTGCCGCGCGGCGTCAAGGTCGGCAAACCGCACAGCCGAAGCGCAGGCCGCGCTCGACTACAAGGTCTGGTAACGAGGTGCACCGTTTCGAGCCGATGCCGGCCACCGCGGAGGTCGTCGGAGCCTACCTGGCTGCGGGCTGGCGAAGGCTCCGCGGGGCTAGCGCTGGCGTCGGCGTGTTGCTGCGTGAGGCGTTGCCGAGCTTGACACGAAGCATCCGGCTATCCGCGAAACCCTGCGTGGGATAACCGCGAGCGCGCCCGTGCTGCAGCCGTGGTCATCGAGTCCATCTTAATCCCGTCACACTTGTCACTCCCACCGTTTCCCGTGACCGACCGATAGTGTCGAGAAGCCACATGGATAGCTGAGGAAGGAGCCTAGGCCATGACAACACACATAACCGGCACGACTGCCATGCCCCAGGCGAGCATCCAAAGTCATCGCGTCGTATCCTGGGACGAATGGGTTGCCGAGCGAAAGACACTGCTTGCGCACGAGAAGGAGCTGACCCGCTTCGGCGACCAGATCGCGCGGGAGCGCCGAGCGCTGCCCTGGGTGCGGATCGACAAGACCTACAAATTCGACACGCCGATGGGCTGTCGCACGCTGACCGACCTGTTCGACGGCCGCCGCCAACTGCTGGTGCAGCACTTGATGCTCGCCCCGGGTTGGGAGCAGGCCTGCAAGAACTGCTCCTACATGGCCGACCACACCGACGGAGCGATTGTGCATCTGGCGCAGCGCGACGTCACCTTCGTCGCTGTCTCGCGCGCGCCGCTGTCCGAGATCGAGCGCTTCCGCCAGCGAATGGACTGGAAGTTCGCGTGGGTGTCCTCGCACGGCAACGACTTTAACCGAGATTTCCACGTCAGCTTCAGGGCCGACGAGATGGCCAATGGCACGGCCGAGTACAATTTCGGCGGCACGCCCGCGGGTGAGGAAATGCCCGGGGTCAGCGTCTTCTGGAAGGATGACACGGGCGAGGTCTTCCATACCTACTCGACCTACGGCCGCGGCGTGGAGGTGATGATGCACACCTACAAGCTGCTCGATCTCACCCCCAAGGGTCGCGACGAGGACGGGCGTGGGATGGGATGGGTGCGCCACCACGACCGGTACGTGTAGCACCGCCCAAGAACGAACGGCCCGACGCGCAATAAAAGGTCGTTTGCTGAGGTGGCCACCTTTCGCCAAAGGCTCTTTATCTGGTGTTGGGACCGGATTTGCGGCTCTTTTGGCCTACGAAGGCTTTTACCGCGCCTTAGCGGGAGGCGCCACAATTCCCGGAAATCGGCCAATCAGGCCAGAATTCGAGCGAGGCGACCCAGCGAGCTGAGTTAACGGTCTGAAACTGACGAGCCTAATTGCGCCCGACGGGCTTTCGACGGCTGCCTCGTCACTCTTGGGCCGGGTTCGTCGCCGACACGGGGTCGATGCCAAGCTCTTGGCGGACATGCGCGAAACGTTTCGGGTCGGCGAGGCGGCGGTCGGCCATCATCGCGCGCAATTCGACAAGCCCCGTCTCGGTGAAGAGTCTGGGCTGATCGCACTGCTGCACCGGCTCGGCATGGAGCATCGCAAGCCGAAAGCAGTGTCGAGCAAGCTGGACCCTGACAAGCAAGCGGCTTTTATCAAGAGTTACGAGAATTTGTTGAACCACATTGGCGACGATGAAGCGGTGCTGTTTGGCGATGCGGTGCATCCGACGCATGCGGTGCGGCCCGTGGATGCTGGGCGCCGAAAGACACCCCGGTCGCTGTGGAACAGACCAGCGGCCGGCAGCGGCTGAACATTCACGGTGCGATCGATCTCGAGACCGGCCAGACCCGTATGATCGAGGCAGCAACGGTGAATGCGATCAGTATGATCATGTTGCTGAGGGCGATCGAGGCGATGTATCCGGGCAAGCGGTTGATCCATCTGTTTGTGGACAATGCTCGCTACCACCACGCCAAGCTGGTGCAGGCTTGGCTGATGCGACCGGGGTGCCGGATCAAGCTGCATTTCATCCCCGCTTATTGTCCGCATCTGGATCCGATTGAGCGGCTATGGGGCCTGATGCACAAGCATGTCACCCACAATCGATGTCATGCGACATTCGCCGATTTCAAAGCGGGATCCTCACGTTCTTGCGCGAAGAGTACCGGGAGATGGCACACCTATTGTGATCAAGTAACGGATAACTTCCGTATCATCTCGCCCAAGGATTTTCGGGTTCTGACCTGAGCGGGGTATAGTCCCGCTCGCCAGGGGTGAACCCGGCGGCCGGCGCAGTCTGCATCTTGGCCATGTGTCGCTTCCTAGCACGTCAGCTTTCCCGGTCCCAGGCGCATCACAGGGTGTGCAAGGTGCACCGCGCGCTGGCTCCGGCATCTCCGGTGTGCCTCCCGCCGCCGTCGGAGATGGCCTGCGGCGATCGCCCGCTATTCTGCTATCATGCCAACCGGCGGGGCTAGGTTGGCCCCTGAACGCCCGAGCCTCCGCACGGGCTGCCCCGCCGTCCACCCTGCGGAGCGCGCTGCGGAGGCGCCATGTATAAACCTATGGACCTGGCGCCGGAGATGATGGCTGCTACAGAAGTCATGGCCCGACTGGCAAAAAAACCACATCCCCGTGACTTTCAAGATCAGATCTACTCGGATTTAAACGTGGTGAAGTTGGTGGAGCGGATTGCGCAGAGCGCCTCGGTACCGCACACCCCTAAGATGGACGAGGTATTGCCCGCTCCTAAATTGGACCAGGTTTACCGTGCCAAAGAAGAAGCCTGGGCGGAAATCGCCCTAGTCCCGCTCAACAAGATGGCTTTCAGTGGCAAATTCAAGAGTGGGGCATCCATATCGAAGACCACTATGGGATCGGCGGGCGCGCGCCCGGAGTGCCGAAGAAAGAGGCCCTACACCGACCGATCCACAGTCATTTGTTCTGGCGCGGACAGCACTTCATCAATGATTGCGGTCAGGTCGTCACCTTTAGTGGCAACGCGGTGTACAGCGACGTACGATTTCTGCGCGAGGAGGTCGAAGCGTATCTTGCTGCTGAGGGTGGCGCCGCTGCAGTCGGACCAGTGCCAGGAACAACTGAGGAAGATGTCGCCCCCCGCCCGGCCGCAAGGACGGCCGTCGGTGAAGGGCACCGTCAAAAAGATCTGGGACGCTCGCCGTAAGAGGGTATGTGCCCTGGCAAAAACGAAGAAAGCCGAGGCAGACGCGATCCTTGCCGAGTGGCCGACTGATGAGAAGACGCCTGCTGGGAAGCCGAAGACGCCGCCAGGGAAGAAGACCATTGTCAAACACATCTCCCCGCTTTGGCCGCGCAAAAACGGCGCTTAACTATAAAATGCCGGCTAAATTAAAGCACTATTAAAAGCATTCATAGTTATTCATCCTCCTTCGTGACCGACTTTTATGGGGAGAAGAACCGGTGAATGTGTCGCCGCCAAAGCCTGAGAAACCACTGGCTAAGACTGTCGCGAGTACCTGCAAGATCACAGGGCTCGGCGCCACGGTAGTGTATCGACTTATCAGCGAAGGGAAGTTGAAAGCCGTGAAGATAGGTCGCCGCCGGCTGATCCTCTATTCGTCGATCGAGGACTTGCTTCAGGTAGCGTAGTCACCCTCCCCCCAACTTACGCGGACCAAGGCGCAAAGCGGAGGAAGGGCTCATCTTTTCGGCACATCACCACGGCCGGATATAAGCCAACCGCCTTCAAAATCCAAGCGCTCACGTTCTGCGGCAACCCGGATATCCGCGAGCCGTGATTTTTCTGGATCCCCATAACAGATTCTGCGTCGAGAACGGTGCGCGGCATCTCCATAGGCTCGGCGAACGTGCCATCGCGGAATTCCTGGCCGAGGGCGTCGCCCAGGGCGATGACCTCGAGCGGTTGATTGCCGCCTTCGCCGATACGAGCGTTGCTCGCGAGAGCTGTTGCGAGCCGTCGGCGGCGACAAATTCCCGCGGCGCCTTTCGGTGGTGTCGCGGTGAACGGCGCCCCCGTCGCATCGAACAGGATGCGCGTGTCCGAGTTCGTCGTGCGGCGCAGCAACAGTTTCCGCGGCTTCGGCACGGTCGAACAGCCGTCTGGTCAAATCATCCACGACGTGGCGTTCCACACTCGGGACGGTCGGCACTGGGCACAACCGCCGTCCAAGCCGCGGCTGAAGCGCGACGGCCAGCACATGAAAGACACCGCCGGCAAGTCTCTGTGGTCGCCGATCATCTCCTTCGCCTCCAAGTGGTCTGCGGCGGCCGTCGCCGCGCTTTTGGACAGCTACCCTAACGCGCTGGTTGCTGATGACACCGGTGCGCCATGAACCGGGCCGCACGGACAAAGCTTGCGAAGGTGTTGCCGTTGCTCGGCTCCGACAACGCGGGCGAGCGCGACGCAGCAGCCCTTGCCGCATCCCGGATACTGGCCAAGGCAGGACTGTCCGAGCAAGGCCTCCGGCTGCTGTGGCCGAACTTGCGGCCGATCGTCGTTACTCATCGCTATGGAGGGCGGGCATGATGACCGACCTTCCGAATTTCGGCATCATGCATTCCCCCAGGGACTTACCCTGCTCGACGTGTCGTCGAGCATGAGCGAGAGCGCCGGGACACGAACCAGAATTGCGCACCTTCGCGAGGCACTGCGACAGGTGGCGACCCCGGCACATACCCTGATGGCATTTGCCTCAGAGGTAACCCCCATGGCTTCGCCGGAGGAGCTGCCCCCTCCCCTCGGCGGCACAGCCTTGCACCTGGCCCTGGCCGCGGCGGCAAGGCTAAATCCGGCGGCAACGTTGGTCATCACCGATGGCGAGCCCGCCGATGCCCGCCTCGCCGTCGC
Source organism: uncultured Alphaproteobacteria bacterium (assembly GCA_963772355.1). Lineage (GTDB taxonomy): Bacteria > Pseudomonadota > Alphaproteobacteria > Acetobacterales > Acetobacteraceae > Rhodopila. The sequence goes on from CAVYXX010000110.1 coordinate 36,486, forward strand.
CGCGGCGGGGCGGCTGCGTGGCCGGATAGACGTGATCTATTGCGGCGACACCTCCAACCTGGCCGCGATCGGGTTCTGCCGCCTCCTCGCCCGAATGGGGAGAGGTCAGTGCACAGTGCATGACTGGCGCCAGGTGATGGGAATCGCCGGCACCATGCGGCTGCTGCTTCGGGGTCCAGAGTGAGGGGCCCCGCCATCGACCTGACGGATCTCCGCCTCGGGATGCTGGCAAGGGGATATCCATCCGGTTCCCGTGATGCGGTTCGATGCGACAGATAAGGCGGCAGGCAAGCGCCCAACCCTGCTAAAGTGGGAAGAGGTCTGCGCGACGGCCGACGAAGCGGAAATCCGGCGCTGGTCGGTAGATCACGGGCAGCGCGACTGCCTGAATACCGGGCTGCTTTGTGGGCATGTCATTGGCCTCGATATCGACGTTCCCGATTACCCGCTGGCCTGTCGGATCAATGCGCTGGCCGACGCGATGCTCCCGCCTACGCCGCTGATCCGGATCGGGAAATCACCCAAAAGCTTGCGGGCGTTCAGGGCCGAGGGCGTCCATACCAAGGCAAGCACCCCCGCGCTATTCCTGCCCGACGGAACCAAGGTCCAGATCGAAGCACTCGGGAAGGGAAACCACTTCGTATCGTTCGGCACCCATCCCGACACCAAGCTTCCATACACCTGGCCGCACCAATCTCCGTTGGACGTCCGCTTTGAGGATCTGCCGGTATTGCCGGCCGCCACCCTCCGCGCCTTTCTGAAAGCCGCTGAAGCCGACATGCGCGCGGCAGGCGGTAGAACTGAAGCAGAGATCAAGGATGCTGCCGAGGGTAAGGTAAAGCCCGCGGCCAGTGCACCGAAGAAGCCGCGCACCACCACCCACAGCAACAACTTCCCTCCTCCGACATACGATGATGTCCGCGAGGCACTGGCCGCCATCCCAAATCGTCATGATTGGCAGGGTTGGGTGAAAATCGGCGCGGCAATCTATGACGCGCTGGCCGATGACGGCGAGGATCTGTTCACCTCTTGGTCCGAGCAATCGTCACGCAACGATCCTGATGCTACCCGCAAGAAATGGAAGTCGTTCTCCAGATCAAAAATGAATATCAGCGATTCAACGCTGTTCTGGGAGGCGCGGCAAAATGGCTGGAAGCCACAATGGGAGCGTGAGCGAGACGAGGCAGCGGCAGCGCCCGCGCGTAAAACCGGCAATGGTGCCACACCCCCTGTCGGCGCCCCGGGGGATGGCCCAGCACACCCAGACGACGTGCCACCCCTCAGCGAGGATGATCCGCCCCCGACTGGATGGCGACCGGTAACGCCAGAAGAAGTGTTTGAGCCGGGCCGTAGCTTCCGGATGAACCAGACGACCGGTGTAAGTGAGGTCTACGAACCGCCCGGGGCGTCCCCACCGCCAGAACCAGAAGAGCCGCCCGACCTGCCCGACGACGCCCCAGAAGCGCCGGACCCGAAGGAACCACCGACCGATCCAGCAGACCATCCCGGAGATCCTGGTCCCACCCGAGAGCCCACACCGGACGATCCAGAAACCGAATGCCCAGATTTCGATCCAGCCGTCGCCGACTTTCTGTCCGTACACACTTGGGCGGCCCTGGCGATAAAGCCCGAACGCCGACTCCTCGGCGATTTAATCACGTCCTCAACCAAAGCCTTTATCTCCGGAACCACAGGCATCGGTAAGACCATGTTCCTCTACGGCGTGGCCGGCGGCATGGCATCAGGAAAAGGCTTCCTGCACTGGACATGCGATGGTCCATCCAAATGGCTGATCATCGACGGTGAAATGCCCCAAGTGCTGGTAAAGGCCCGTTCAGCCGATCTGCTCCGTCGCGGCGGCCCGCTTCTAATCCCACCCCACGGCGTCATGATCTACAGCCGCGATCGTGAAGACGAATTCGCCAGGGCCTTCCCCGATCTTGGGCGTCTGTCCCCGCTCAACTCGGATGCGGGACACACCTTCGTCCAGGATCTCATCGTAGCAATCCGTCCCGATGGCGTGATCTTCGATAACGTCATGTCCCTCGCCCCAGGCGATCAGAAGGACGAAGAAGTCTGGGCCGGCTGTATCCCGCTCGTCGAATATCTCAGCCGCAACAGCATCGCCCAGATCTGGGCTGACCACACCGGGCACAACACCGGCCGCCAATACGGAAGCAGCACTAAAAGCTGGCGCTTCGATATCGGCGCCATGCTCTCACCACTGACCGGAGACGATGAGCCAACACCCGACCATCTTGCGTTCAAACTGTCGTTCGACCCTCCAGGAGGCAAGGCACGGCGCCGCACTCCTGACAATTGGCGGGACTTCGCACCCCAGGTGGTGCGCCTAGTCGATAATGAGTGGACCGCCGAGCCCGTCGATCGCTCGCAGACGGCGGGAGATAAGGGCCTGTCCGATAAAGCCGTCCAGATGTTCCAAACGATCAAAACCGCGCTCAACCGATTTGGCATACCGCAAAAAATTGGTGAGGATTTTGCTTTCACGGACCACATCGCCATCGATCGCCAAATCCTTCGCCAAATGCTTGTTTTCGTTGGCTTCTTTCCGGAAGGAAGTCTGCTTTCCGGCGAGAGCGAAACGAATTCAAATCGGAAAGCCAATGGACGCGATCTGCTTTCCACTGCTTTCCAAAAAGGCGTCGAATACGGAAAGCCAACGAGAGCTGGGCTTACCGATGAGAACAATCAACTTAGATCGTTGAAACGAAAGGGAATAATTGACTTCACACGCGACTACCTTTGGCGGCCGTGATCATCAAAAACGCGATCTGCTTTCCACTGCTTTCACATGCTTTCCAGAGAGGGCAACCGCTGCTTTCATGCTTTCACACCCCTATAAGGGGTGAAAGCGTGAAAGCAGATGATCCAGGAACGTAATGTGGATGGAAAGCAGAGCCCAACGTCCCAGACCCTCGCCCACCCTGCCGCTACCCTGCCGCTCTCGCGTATTCAAATTCGCAATCAGCCACACGTAATCAAACCCGCAGACAACCAACCTGCCGTGAGCCTAATGCTTCCGGGTATGCAATCGCCGCCGCTGAATGCTTCCATTCTGCCGGCCCGCCGGCACCCGGAACCCCAGCCGCGAGAGACTGATCGCGATCGGGGTGGCTTTGGCGCCTTTGTTCATTCAAAATTAATCAGACGACGGTTATTCTAAAGGCGGAACGCCTAGCCTCCCCGCAATTTCGATGCTTCCAATCCCAGGTCTTGCCGGTGGCACTGGCCGGCCTGATCGAGATCGCTAGCACGCTGCGAGCGATCCCATTGGTCCTGGCGCCGTTATCCGGACATGTATTGCGCAAGCGTGCGCGCGAGGCACTGACCGATGCGCAACAACGGCTTAGGCCAAATCCCGAAAGTTGCCGGCGCGCCGTGGCTGCATGAATTCCGCAACGGGGGTTCCGCAACGGCCTCCGTCCTACGCATTGCGAAACGACCGGGCAGGCGTATGTGTACTGAATGCGGCGTTTAGCTCCGAAAGTGGGCCGGCCTTGCACGGTCTGTTGCCATCCCAAACGCGCCAAGCTTGAGGCGGCCGTAACTGCCGGCACATCGTTGCGCGCGATCCGCAAAAACTACGGCGTCAGCCCGTGGGCGTTGCTGCGGCATCGGGTTAATCACATGCGGCGCGCGTCGCCGCCGATTCCGCGGCGGGACCTTTGGCCGCCAGGACGCACGGTCGCGCGCGACGCGAGCGGCAACGTCGTCATCGACGGGTGCGGGCGGGTCACCAATACGGACGGGACTGGCGGATCATCGCCAGCAGGGAACACCCGCGCGGCGCCGGTTGGTTTGGCAGGCCCGACCGGCGGGCCGCTGATGTACCCGGTGCGCTGGTGGGGGCCCGATACTCCGCGGCCAGGCATGGGCGTTCGCTGCGAGAAATGCCGGCGCAACGATTTTTGGGATGTCGCCAACTGGTGGGGCGGTTGTAGCTACTGCTGGAACCCAGCGATTACAGACGGTAGAAAGCGAACCTTCAGGACGTGATGGAGTTAGCCCCATGTCTCAAACCTCCTCGCCTCCGCCAACCGGTGACGTGATCGGCGATCTGGTCGCGCTCGTGGAACGTGAGACGGCCAAACTTGGAAACCGTGATGCCTGGCCGGCGATCCTCGCCATCGCGCAGGTTCGCGGCGTCTCCGGCGCTAGCAAGGGGGAGTTCCGGAAATTCGTTTGGCAGGCGCGTAATGCCGCCATAGAGGCCAAGCGATTGGCCCGTGCCGCGACAAAGGCTCCGGCGCGGCAGAAGAGTTGGGACAAACTGCGCTGTCGTGTTGAGCTGTCCAGAGAGCGGAAAGGCGCTAACAAACTTCGGGCGATCCGTTCGCTGCGCCGCGACATCGTCGTCGAACGGTGACCTCGATGTCGGTGTCCACGCGCGGCAAGCGCCCGCCGATCAACAAAACCACCACGAGACTGATCTGCCAGAGATTGATCCAGGGAATGAGCATGTCGCAGGCATGCGCAACCCATGACGTTCCATCAGCTTCTGCAGTCTACCTCAGAACGGCCGACGATGAGGCATATGGGCGTGTTATCGCCCGAGCGCGGCGAGCTCAGCAGGATGCGCTCGCGGATAGTATCCAGGATCTGGCGGCCTCGATGACAAACGAGAACTGGCAGGCAGTCCAAGCGCAGATCAGGGCGATCCAATGGCGCGCCAGCAAGCTCCACGATGCTTACGCCGACAAGCTACAGCACTCCGGGGCGATCGAGGTTGAGGTGAAGCCGCTGGCGCTGGACTATGGGCGACTGGCGCCGCACGAAATGGTAGAGTTCCGCCGCATGCTCGCGAAGATGGAGTTAGATGATACGGCGACTACTCCTTTGATCGAGGGCGAGGCCGAGGACGATGGCGACTCCTGAAATCGACGATCGCACGCTGGAGCAGATGGGCGCTGTCGCGGCGTATTGCCGAGCAGCGGAAACCCTTCAGCGCGCTGAATTCCGCTGCGTTGAGCTTGGGCTATATCCCCGAAACCTTGCCCTGCACGAGAGGGCACAGTTTTTTGCGCTGATGGAGAAAATGGAGGGGCCGCCGGTGGAGCACGATGGTGCGTGACGCCGGGTGGTCACCGAGCTGGAGACCCATGCACCGATGACGCGCGAGGAACTCGAGGCGGTCGACATGCATCGCAAGGCGACCGGCCGGATCAACGGCGTCCAGGAGCGGAACAAGGCGAAGCGGCGCGAGCCCGAGCGTCAGTAACGGGGAAACGGCTGTTGGTGGAGCACTAGCCAAGCTGTCGACAGGGCCCGCCGGACCGTTCAGAAGATAGGGGCGGCGACTTAAGGCCATGCTGCCGTTATGAACGCCACATTTGCAGCAGTGATCGGGCCGCCCATCACACTGAGGGGTTGGACCACCAAGCCATATCGGTATCAGGATATACCTTCCGGTATATTACCTTGCGAGATGGGTCTGTCCTATTCCAAGGATTGTTCATGACGGGCGGCGTTGCCCTGAAGGCTGCTCCTAGCCGGACAGGCTGCCGTCGCTGCGCTCTAAGTTGCTGGTTATGCCTTCGGCGCCTTGCGTGCGGTCTTAGCATCCGCCGCGGCCTTACGAGCGGCGAGAGCTTCCTCAAGCATGCCCTCACAACGGATTTGCCCACCGAAGGGGAGAATATGTGATGGGAGAAGCAAGACGACGCATGCGCGTGGCCGCGATCGGCGCCGAGATTTCGTGGTCCGATGACCACCACAAGGCCGCCATCCGCCAGCCGAAATTCATTACCCGTCATGCTGCGAACAGGATGCTTCCAATCCGCCGCGCGCCGCGCGCCCACCAGAAGAAGACATTAAAGGTGAGGGAAAGCCTCCTCTCGATCTGAATGCTTCCAACAGTCCCGTCCCTTAATTCATCTCCGCCGAGCGCGCAGCATCGCGGCGCGGGTCATAGTCCGCATCCCTTGATGGAGATGATCAACTTCGCCCCCTGGGTCACAACAGGGGGCTTTTTCGTTTTGATCACTGGTGCGTCGCGAGGACCATTCAAGCCTCCGGCGCAATTGGCTTGATCCTGGTCCGGATGTCGGGCAGCGTGCGCGTCGCAAGGGCTCGGAAGAAAGCCCCGCAGGGAGAACTCGCCCCTGACTGGTGAATGGCAAGTTGGGGCCATTCCCATTTGTTCCTATCGCCTGCCGGCATCCCCAAGTTTGGGGCATGGGCCGCCTAATAACCCATCTTGATTATCATACGGCTTAGCCGTATATGAAGTCATGGATTTTGAGTATGACCCAGAGAAGGACGTGGCGAACCGGTCCAAGCACGGTGTGCCGCTCGCCTTTGGCGCGGTCATTCTTGAGAACTGCATCGGTGAGGTGCAGGACGAACGCCTTGACTATGGCGAGGCCCGCGTCAACGCCTTCGGCCTGGTCGAGGAGCGGCTGTTCGTTTGCACTTATACGAGGCGCAATGAAACCTACCGGCTGATCTCGGTTCGCAAGGCTAGCCGACAGGAGCAACGCACATGGCTACTACTGTAAAAGTCACTCCCGCAATGGTTCAACAGGCGTTGCGGGATACCGATTGGGCCGCGATCGATGCGCATACCGACGAGGATATCGCGCGCAACGTCGCCGGTGATCCGGACGTGGCACCGATCCTAAGTGAGGCCGAGACAGCTTCGGCCATTGCGCGCGCGGTGCGCAAGCGACTGGGCATCTCGCAAGCCGAATTCTCCGCTCGCTACCATGTGCCGATCGGCACGCTGCGAGACTGGGAGCAGAACAGGAAGCAACCCGACGCGCCGGCCTTGGCATACTTACGCGTCATTGCTCGGGAACCTGGGGTGGTGGCGCGGGCACTTCAGCGCGAAGCGGCCTGAGGTTTTTCTACACTACCGGAATGCGGAGTCGGCCAATGAGCGACACAACGTACCAGATCTTCCAGGACGGGCAGACCTACAAGGTCCGGATCACCCGTCTCGGTCACTTCATCCAAGAGGCAGATGGTTTCTCGACTCACCTGGATGCTGCGTCATGGGTTGCGCAGGATCGGCGCATTGCGGCCAGAGAGGAGCAAAAGGAGCCAATGACTTCGGCCCATCTGCGGGTGGTTTGAAGGACGGTTACGATGAAGGCATACCGAGTCGTGCCTGTGTTCACTGAGCACATTCTCGGCCTCGCAGGCCGGCGGAGCGGGACGTCCGGTCAGTTATCCCCGGAAATCCAGGCGGACCCAGCGGTATCGCGCTGAAATTGCTTAAGAAGAGACTCTTTTGTCTATTTCAGGAGGCCGACTTTCAGCCAGAACTATACCCCTACGATGGTAATTCCTGGTATTGACGCCGCCCGATTCGGTTTGGGATAGGTGAGACCTGATAGTTTAGCGGGCCGTCACCTATGGTTGGTCTGGCGATACTCGCCTCGTTTCTGTTCATACTAGCGATGTGCGGGATGATATTGGTTCTCGACAGGATATTTCCCGAGGACGATCCGAACTCCTGACTGCGCACGTCGCATTCTCCGCGCGTGACGATCCAATGCCAGGCTGCGGCGGAATGGCTGCTTCTCACCGGCTGCACTCATCGAAATGCATGGCAGGCGCTACAACCAGTCGCTGAGTATCAGATGAGGCGGGCGGAGGCCTCGTGGTGTTAGGGCAACGACCTAAGGACAAGTCAGTGAATATCAGTTTCAGACCGGCCGCAAGAGCGTCAATCCAGCCCAGACGTCGCGACCGCCCCACCTCCCGCCCCGGCGTATTCGCCGCGCGGTCGAACACACTCGGGATACGCTGCATCGCGACTGAGCTGAACGTGCGGATCGCCTCCGAGTCGCCGACCGCGAGGCCGGGATGGTGTCGATCGGATCACGCAGGCCGCAAAATATCCCCGCTTCTTGGCAAGACCTCGATAACTCGCGTTCCACGGTCCCGCTACGAGACCAGTTCCTGTACTCGCTCGCGCGCGCTCGCAACATAGATCTCCTGGTGGCTTGGAGACTGGTGGCTAGCGTTCAAGCCGGAGTGGGGTGAACGCGCAGCGCTATTCGAAGGTGATTGGGAAGGTCCGGAATATAAAACATGTCTTAATGCCGCGACGGTTTGTGATATCTTCGAAACTTCCCGCCGGCGGGAAAATTTGAGTTTCAGACACCATGCGGAGGTTGCCGCTCTTCCCCGCGACGCTCGACCGCACACTGCGGTATTAACGGCGCGTATTCGTGGAGGAGGGCAGATGTCTGCAGTCACGATCGACTGGGATGTTGCAGCGGTGCGCGCGATCATCGACTGTCTCGACGGCAAACAAGCCTGGAGGCTGCTGCTGGAGTACGTTGCTCCCCACAGGGGGGAGAGGATAGCGTTGCGTGACGCGATCTGGGCCGAGCGGCAGAAGGTGATGCCCCGGCGCGGCGGACGGAGCAGGCCCCGGCGCGCGTTGCTGCGTGCTGCACCGGCGGCGACTTCGTCACGTGACGAAGTTTCAAAGCCAACTCAGCCTGCGGCCATTGTGACGCGGTCTGTCACAATTGCTTCGGATGACCTCGGAGGGCGAGCCAGCCCCTCTGTTAGGGACCTCGCTACGTTTGAGGAGATCCGCAAGGAGTTGACCCCCCGTCCTGGTCCCACACCGCGTAAAATCGTCTATCGGCCCGCCGCCCCTGCACCGGTTCCGGCGCGGGAAGAGCGCCCCACGCATCCGTCACGCTGGCATGGGGTGGCTGGACCGCCGCTTGGCGAGCGCTGCGTCAAGTGCTTGGGCGGTGACTTCTGGCGTTCTGGCGCATTGGGTGGGTGCTGGTGCTGCTATCCCCCGCGGCCGGGTTGGAGGGTAGAGCGGTTTTCGACGTAGAGTGTGGGGCGAAACCTGTAAGGGGTCATGTCATGGCTCAATTTGTCCGCGGTAACCCTGGGAAACAGTCCCGCTACAATGCCGATGTTGCCGCTGCGGTCTGCATGGAATTGATCGAGGGAAGATCTCTTCGCGCCATCTGCAAAGAGGACGGAAGGCCGAGTGTGGCGACGTTTCACCGCTGGCTCGATTTGCACGAGCCCCTTCGCAGGCAGTATGCGCTCGCGAAGGAAATCCAGGGCCACATGATCTATGAGGAAGGGATAGAGATCATTGACGCTGCGCAGGGCGGGACGATGGAGGAAATCCAGGTCGCCAAGCTGAGGTCTGATGCGCGCTTTCGGTGGGCGGGCAAAGTCGCGCCGAAATATTATGCAGACAAGCACGTGCATGTTGGCGCCGATGGTGATGGTCCGATCCCGGTCAAGTTGTCGCTGGACTATTCGGAGTTTGAGCCGCAGGAAATGGTGGAGTTTCGGCGGATGCTTCACAAAGCGGAGGCGACTGCAAAGCGGAAGCGGCAGACGCCGTTGATGATCGAGGGTGTGGTCGAGGATGGTGATGACGATGCCGCGTCCTGACTGGCACACGGAGCGACAGGAGCGTGCCGCCATTGCCGTCGGGAATTACTGCCGGGCGGTTTACGAAAACGCAGAGGCCGGAGTGATCGAAGAGCTTCTACAACGCTGCCTAAGGTTGGGGAAAGATCCCCGGGGGCTATCGCCCGACGAGCGGCTGAATTTCTTGGCGGTGATCGAGAAGGTGACCGTGAGCGACGGCGCGGGCGAGGACGACGCTGGAGAGGCCGGGCCCTGATGCCGGCGGCGCACGCGGCGGAGCATCTCTGGACTGGTCATATTCAATCTCTTCCTATTGTGGCACTTCCACGCTAAGGCGCGGTAAGAAGGGTCGCTACTCAACCCACATTGGCTCGTCGTTATCGCGGCGGTTCGGAAACTCGGGCCGACGCTCGCTGATTGCCATCAGCATGTCGGCGAGTTCGGCGAAGCGTTTTTGCACGGCATCGAGTTGATATTTTGTCATGGGCATCTCCGTGACTATGGCGTTCAGCCGTCCGAAGATGTATCAACTCCAGCCGCCCCCTGATTGGCCTTCACCTTCTTGAAGGCTTCCCAGACTTCCTGCTTCGGAATTGTCGAACGGCTTTGCCTTGTCCACAGAGCTCCTCCTAGCGACTGCGGCAGCCTCTCGCAACGCGAACCGCTGTTCCAGTCCGGTCAAGCATACTCGTAGTCTTGCTCTGGCAGCGATTGCATGGCCGGCCGCTCGATCGTGTCAAACAGCTGGCGTCGGCTGACCCCGAGGCGGCGCATCTCGCGCCCATTCATCCGCTCGAGTGCGACGCCAATCGCGTTATTGCATTCGGCCAGGGAAAAGAAGGTCACGTTGCGCAGGCGACCAAGAATATAGGATTGGGCAAAGCGCACGCCGGACTCCACTTTGGCTTTGTCTTTTGGCTTGCGTGGCCGTGCCGGTACAACACCAACGTTGTAATGCGCCGCCATTTTACCGTAACTGAGATTTATTTCGGGATCGTAGAACGAGGACTTGTTGACCCCACTCCTGAGATTGTCCGGGATCAGCAGGCGCGGCGCCGAACCAAAGAACCGGAACATCCGCACATGTGCGCCAATCCAGTCCGGAAGGCTCTGCGTCCAGGTGGCGTTGGCAAAAGGTGAGGTTTGAAGCGCCGAGCACCGCGATGAACAGCTCCGCCATTCGCACCTCGCCGCTCAGCGGGTCGACGATCGGAACCCGCTTGCCGGAATAGTCGACGAACGCCTTATCGCCGGCCACATGGGTCTGGCGCATCGTCGGCGACAGACGCCGCTCAAATGCCCTGTACAACTCACAAAACCGGCTGTAAGCGTAGCCCTCGCGATGAGATCCCCGATATTCATCGAACAATACCGACAGATTGACCCCGGGCCGCTTCATCTCGCGCACCAGCACTGACCAGTCGGGCTCGACAAAGCGGCGCGCACCGGGCCTGTTGCTCGGAGCCGGGAACAGGAGTTGCTCCAGCGCCTCGTCCGTCAGTTCCGCAGGCAGGGGCCAGACCAGCCCGGCTGCCGCCGCGCGTGCCAAATAATCCTGCACCGTGCTCCGCCCGATGCCGACCGTCCCGGCGATCACCCGGGCGCTGGATCGCGCCCCAAAATGCAGCTGTAGAACCTGCCGTATCCGCCGCATGGACAGTCTCTCCGTCGGCATCCGTGTCCCCTCCATCAATTGCGATGGGGCAACACTGGACCCAGGTGAACACTGACCCGCGAAACGATCTCCTTTCCCGAATGCCCTCTTTCCCGCTTCCAGAGGGTGGCCGGGATCAGATTGGAATGGTGGCCGCCATCAAATCGGTAGCCTGGCCGCGATCAAATCGTAACAGGTGGCCGCGATGAATTGGAATTTGCACGGCTACTAGCCCACGTTCAGAAATCATGGGCACACAACTTCAAAAAGGCGACCGTCGAAGAGTGCTTGCTACTCGAAGGCCGCGACAACGAGGTCCGCTGGACGACGTCGCTATCAACACGGTCGCGATAAGGGCACAGGCTGCCCGGCTCGCCGAAGATCCGTGGCACGACAAAGTCCGGGATTACGTTCAGGGATTGGAGATGACGACCGTCCCGGATCTGTTCGATCACATCCTATACGTGCCAACGGAACGTCAGACCAAATCTCTCGAAATGCGAGTCGCTGCAATTCTGAAAAGTCTAGGTTGGGACAAGAAACTTCAGTGGGACGGCGAGACAAAAAAGCCCTTTAAGGCGTGGTTGCCACCCGTTGATGGTGGTTAGGGCCGCGAAGGTGGTTAGCAGGTGGTTGGGCCTACAGAACGGCCAGCTCTAACCATCTCTAACCACCCTAACCACTATATAGATATATAATGCTAGTTGCTCATATAGGGTATTTTGGGATGGGGGGGTTAGGTGGTTATAGTGGTTAGGGTGGTTAGTTACTGCCATATTATTCATGACCCCGGATAGGTCCAGCGAGAGCCGCGAGCGCTGACTTTCATTTAGCCCCACACCGATATCATCATCCTCAGCATCACGCCGCTGGCTCCTAGGATCACCCATAACACCACGACAGCGGCAGCCACGATGGCGAGCGTCCTAACGGTCTGGGGCCTCAAGGGAACCTTCGTGGTGAAGTGATGGGAGGAGGCAAGATGAGAGAAGAACGACAAACAAGTGAGAGGGGTTTTCCGCCACCGCCGCCGCCGCGTGTCGGAGCGGCGGAGAATGGAAGTATTGCATCGCGAGGAGGCTGACCCGTCTGAGCAATTCCATCTCAACTTGAGACGAAAATCCCTGCCGCCGAATATCCGCGGTTTGATTGATTTTGAATACACGAGGGCGGTTGGTCTCATCGGCTGCATCGGCCTCAGTCGTGGGCCAGGAATACTCGAGCCGCGGACATATCCGGACGTTCAGTGTCGGCATCGGCAGTGAGCTGGAGCAGCCGCTCGTACCGCATCCGCGCGGCCTCCCGGTTGCCGATATCCTCGGCCGCCTTCGCTGCCCCGGCGAAGGAACGGAAGCGATTGGGGGCGACCTTCAGCGATGCCTCGAATTCCACCGAGGCCGCCTTTGGTTGACCTGTCGCGAGAAGCATCTCCCCGAGCATCTCACGCATCGGCGAAAGACGGTTTTCCATCGCGATGTGCTTCTCGGTGCGGTCTTCAAGATCCGCCGCCGCGCGCATCAACCGCACCGCATCGTCCACCTGCCCCTCGGCCCGCGCGATCCAGGCTGCCGCCGCAGTCTCCTGTATCTTGACCTGCTCGGCCCAGTAGGCATCCCCGGTGTCAGCGAGCTTGGCGCCAAGCGCACGGATATGTTCCAAGTCCCCCTTGGCGGCGACAGGGTCGCCGCCGCGCGCCGCCCCGACCGCTCGGCCGAACCAAGTAATCAACTCCGCCTGTGGATAGGGCGTCTTTGGCACTGGCAACACCGCGGCCTCGCCCCAGGCACTGCGGTCGAGGGCGTATCGCACAAAAGCGGCGCTGAACCCGCAGTGGAAGGCGTAGATCAGCGGAGGCGGCTCAGTCACTGCCCGGTACGGTTCCAGCAGGTCCGCGGCCTTCTTGTCCTGGGCGAGCTGCATGTAGGCGTTGGTGAGAAAGTCCACCGCATGGTAGATGCGCGGCATCAGCGTCGGCTTGCCAGCCACCTTCGGATCCATCTTGCCGAAGTACTCGGTGTAAGACGCGATGGCCGTCAGATCGGCAGGGATCGCCTCCTTCCACAGGCCAAGTGTGGAGAAGATGTGCGAGGGCATGTGCAATGCGTGGCCCGACGCAGGTGCAAGCACGGCGTAGTGGCGTGCCGCCTCGAGGCCGCGCGGAGCGAGGGGCGCGAAATCATAGGTGTAAATCAAGTAGTGCGTAACGCCGGGGTGGTTCGGCAGCTTCGCCTCCATGCGCTCGAGGATTGCACCCGCTTTGAGCTGCCGCGCATAGGTCTTGTCGGAGAGATCGACAGCCTCGTTGATCGCCAGTGCGTGGAAGATCTGCGCCTCGTCGTCGTCGGGATACTTCGCTGCGAGGTGTTCCATTGCGGCCTCGTAGGCCAGCGTGCGCGTGTGCTGATCTACGTGCTCATAATCTTCGAAGAAGACGCCCATCGCCTCGATCCAATCGCGTTCGCGCTCGGTACGCGGCGGGGCGGCGCGTGCGTGCCCGATGGCGTCCCAGCCGCGGCGCAGCGCCTCGAGCGGGAAGGGTGGAACCAATGGGTTTAGCCGCTGGCTGATCGCAACCCCCCACCATGCCATGGCGCAATTTGGCTCCGCATTGGCGAGCGCGCTGAAAGCTCGTCCAGTCGCCGGGAAGTGGAAAGAGTGTAGCATCGCCAGCGCCTGCTCGAATTGCTGCTGTGCCTGTGGGCTGCAGAAAATCACGAAGTGGACTTGCCCGTAGTTCTCGACACTACCCGGTGCAGTGGCATGCTCATGCTGCTCCTGGGCCACGGTCGGCATAGCGAAGGCCAGAATGCAGGCCGAAACCGCAAGATTAAGGCGCAGTGCACAGCGGATCGTTTTGTTAAAAAACATCGCAGCCTCTCCTCCCTCATGATCGCTCACCGTGAGGTTCGGTCTGGCAATCGAAAGGCACGTAACTGGAACTCGGCCACTGCACTAGAATCGGAAAGACTGGCAACAGGGCCGGCCCAATCCCAAACACCCGTTGCAGACACATATCTACCGGTTGCGCCAGGCATTGAAGGCAGACCAGAAGACCCTCGGTGAATGGTACAACATGGTTAGCCGTGTAGCGTCTATGGGTACTTGTACGGTTACTGCGCAGGCTGTGCCTGGCTTTCATGAGATAACCGTTTGTGGGATGAACAGTGGGCACCGAGCGACATCGTGCGCTGACGCCAGGTATCCTGCGGGCGCCGGCGCCCCAAATTTGAATTTAACCGGCGCCGGTTAAATTTCCCCGCCGGCGGGGAGTTTCGAAACCTCTTGGCGCCGAGAGGTTTCAGGAAACTTTTCGGCCTGTTCCACTGCCCTGATCGGCACGCGTGGGATTGGAAGCATCGAATTTGCGAGAGTGGACGCGTTCAGGGCCCCGATTGGAAGTATTGAATTCGCGGGGAGACGGACGCGTCTTTCTCATTTCCAATTCATCCGGTTCCCAAGCAAAGTTCGCGACCCTAGGTCTAGGTGTCCTCGTTCGGCCTGTCCGGCTTTTCGGCTCCTGCCCGTGACATCAGCAATTATCGATGTTGCCAAGCGTTCTCCCGTGCCTGCTGCAAACGCCGCAAGCATCATGATCGCCGGGGCCTTTTCCCCGCGAGCCAACACCGCGAGAAACATCTCAGAACGGACTGCGAGACCGGCAAGCACTCCGGAAATAGCGCCTGCCCCGATGCGGGAAATGGCCTCCAAATAGTGAAGAGCCCTTCCGGCGGAGCAATCAAAGGTAAGCTTGCCACTACGCTGTATAACGGAAAGAAGCGCTCCTGCTGAGCCGGCTACCGACGAAAGGAGGAGCCAAAAAGCCCCGTCCCCCAAATCTTGCAAGAAAAAGGTCCGTTCCCACCAGAACACGCACCCAATAAATGCGAAGGCGAGCGCCACCATTATGCTCGCTAATAGATACCACCATCGCGAAAGTTCCTGACTGCGGGCAAGTATATACTGTTGAGCCGAATGCAACATGTTGTGGGCCCCGACATAATCATGTTCAAAGCTTCGAGCGATTGCCTCACCAATCAATCTTTTGAAATGAAGCTTTAAGGCGAGCGAAATGCCATCGCACGGAGTGGCTTCGAGTAGTGCAGCCTCGTTGATCACTGCATTGTGCCTACTCGGTTCGCTATGGCCGTCATACGCGTCCGATGTTGACCAATCGACATCGAGAACCTCGTCCAGAAAGACGATGAAGCCCTCCGTCGCCAGAATCAGATGTCTCACTTTACAAGCTGGCCAAAGTAACTCGTATTCGCGGGGCATCTCTTCTTTCTCCCGGGGCATAGGCGGGGTCCATTGGGTATTTTGCGCTGGCGGCTCGCCTTCGTCAAAAGACCGCATAATTCTTTTTTTTGTGTTAAGTCTGAAGAAGTATTCGCAGAGTGCTGGCTGCGGAACGGGTCAGCCTCCTCGCGAATGCAATACTTCGCTCAGACGGGTCAGCCTCCTCGCGATGCAATACTTCCATTCTCCGCCGCTCCGACACGCGGCGGCGGCGGTGGCGGAAAACCCCTCTCACTTGTTTGTCGTTCTTCTCTCATCTTGCCTCCTCCATCACTTCACCACGAAGGTTCCCTTGAGGCCCCAGACCGTTAGGACGCTCGCCATCGTGGCTGCCGCTGTCGTGGTGTTATGGGTGATCCTAGGAGCCAGCGGCGTGATGCTGAGGATGATGATATCGGTCTGGGGCTAAATGAAAGTCAGCGCTCGCGGCTCTCGCTGGACCTATCCGGGGTCATGAATAATATGGCAGTAACTAACCACCCTAACCACTATCTCTGCCGCCCGCCGAACGCCCCGTCCCTTGACCCATCTCCGGCGTGCGCGCAGCATCCCGGCGCGGATCTAAAGTCCGCAATCCAGGAAGAGAACTCGCCCCCTTGGTGTGGTAGCCGGGGGCTTTTTCATGTCCAGCAGAGCGTTATGCGGAAGGCCACGAAATGGAAGCAGGGAGCCCAATGTCGGACTCAAACAGTTTGGCTATGCAACGGACTATGGGAGGCTTCTGACATCAGCATCCTGGACATCAGCACTCTTTTGGCTTATGACATCAGGATCCTTTTTCTTGTTATATTTTGGGAGAAAGCGATACCTGCATCATCTTCCAGTTTTGTCGTATTGTTGGTCTTTGGGCTTCATTGCGTCTGTGATAGGCGTGTCCTGGGCCATAGACGCAGGGGCATTGGATAATCATGGAGATCCGAAGACAGACACAGGCCATTTTATAGCATCAATAATAAGTGCTATTACCGACCTAGCGGGCGAGCTTTACTTCGTTGGGTGCTTCCTGTCACTCAGCATAGGGCCACAAATTCTATCATACATCATATGCGCGATCTTTGGGCGAGCAGTAAATTTGTATCTACTTCCGATGGTGACGAGATTATCGATGTGGAGTCTTGTCAAAACCTTGGCGACGGGGTCGGGAATATTCATGGCTATTGGGGCCATCATTTGCATACGTTCGGTAGATTACTTTATGTTCTTGAACTACACCGTTATATCCTTTATGTTTATCATGATGGCACTTTTGTCTACGATACTTTACTCGACCTCCGGAGTAATTGTCACGGATTTATCAGATCCGGATTTCTCGAATTTATCGCAGCCTTTTAAGTCCGTAAACCGCTGGGCCACGCGAAATGCCCGCGTTGAAGATGGGCCGACATAAAAGCGCAGAAGCAGCGAACCCCCGAACCTCCCGAATTCGAATGCTTCCACTCTACCGCGTGTCGAACGTCCCGTCCCTTGACCCATCTCCGCCGAGCGCGCAGCATCCCGGCGCGGATCATAGTCCGCAATCCTTAGCTAGATCAGAGTTCGAAACTCGCCCCCTGAAAATAGGCAGGGGGCTTTTTCATGCCCCACCCCTGAGCGCGACAAAATCACCGAACGGCTAGCCCTTGCTGGCCGGCATTTTTGTGGGACGGACGCGGGGATGGAGGCAGTGAAAGGGAGCGCCAAACATCATTAGAGATGTGCCCGGCGCTCAAGGAAAGAACGTTCAATGCAAGAGCAGTGTAGCACCTACGACCTCTGCCGTCCATCCGTCCCACAGGGCCTTGTCGTAACCTCTGTGCCAAAAGTGCCGATCTGGAAAGTGTGTTATTTCAATTAGTTGCGCCTCGCGCCGCCAGATAACGTCATGATATCGTTGGAGATTCAGCTTTTTTCGTTTGGCGACGCAGTTTTGGGAAGATGTACCGACAAGTATCTGGTGCGGTTATGGGACGGGGTCAGGTGTGGGGCCAGTATGGCTCTCGTCTCAGCCGCGATGCGCCCGATGGTGCGCGGTGGACGCGAAAGAGACGGGCGACATCGGCGCCGCTGCGCCCGGTGGCGAGCATGCCGAGAATTTCGGTTCGCTGATGCGGCATAAGCCTGTTGCCTTTGATCGCGATTTGGCAATTCTCACCGACGGTCATCGGGCCGGCGCCAAGTTTCGATTACCGGATCGTAGCCATTCCGCACCCCGCCGTCAGTCCGATACAGAAGGCGCCGCTCAGTCGGTGGGAACATCGGTACCTGGGTCAAGAGTTGTTCCCTGAGACGCTGTCAGCACTTGAGATCGAACATTTCTTCACGCTCGACGAGCAGGAACTTGCCCGGGTTCGAGAACGCCGAGGTCCCTTGAACCGGCTGGCGCTCGCGCTCCACGTCGGCTTTCTCAAAATGACCGGCAACACGCTTAATACTGTGGAGCGCATTCCGGCGGAAATCCTTGATCGCCTCGGCCGACAACTCGATTGCACGCCGCCGCGGATAGCCTCGATCCGGGCATTCTATCGCCGGCGCCGCCGCACGTTGTTTGAGCATCATGCCGCGGCGCTCCGGCTGCTCGGACGCAGCGAACTCACCTCGCATGCGGAACGTGGGCTCGTCGCTTATATTCGTCGGGAAGCGACAGCCGTGTTCGACCAGGTCGACCTTATGGCGTGTGCCCGTACATGGCTGGTCGAGCATGATTATCTTCTGCTGCGTGAGCGGGACATCCGCCGTCACGTGATCGCCGCGCGGCGGAACCATGAGCATCTCCTGTTCAAGGTTATCGCCGCGACCGTGCCGTCCGAGCGGGAAGATTGGGTGCCGCGTCTCTTGGGGTTGATCGAGGGTGGTGAGGTCAGCCACCTCGAGTGGCTGGGTGCAGTGCCGTCAAGCCGGGCCACTAAAGGCCTCGAGGAGCAGATCGAGAAAGTCGCCTTCCTCAAGGAATTAGGCGCGGACCGGCTTATCCTGCCGGATCTGCCGCTCGTGGGGCTAGAGCATTTCTCCCGACGGATGACGTCGCGCAAGCCTGCGGCACTGACGCGGATCAAGGATCCGCATCGGACGATCGAGGTCGCCTGCTTCCTGCGTCTGACGATGCTGCGGGTGACGGATGCAAGCCTGACGCTTCTCGATCACCGGATCGCGGCCCTGTGGCGTGCCGCCAGGGAACGCGCCGAGGAGGCGAGGGCGAGCCGATTGCGACGCTTCCGTGAGTTGCTCGGCGACCTTGCTGGGCTGGCGGGTGACGAAGCGCTCGACGCCGCCGAGTTGCGGTCACGTTTGCATGGGTTGATCGCTCGCTTTGAGACGGAGCGCGACACGACCCAGGTCAGCGCCATTCGCCAAGAACTCGGACGTAAATCCCAGGACCTGGCGCGGCTTTTGAAGACGGCGCGTGCGGCGGCATTGGCGGTTCCGGCCGACCATCAGCTCACCGCCGCCTTCGCGACACTCGATGCCGTTGCGGCGTCGTCGGCCGCCACCCTGCCGAACGGAGATTCCCAGCCGTTTGGTTTGTCATGGCAAGGTCTTATCGAGCAGCCGGATCGGGCGGCGGCGCTCGGCTGCTTTCGCGCGGCGACCCTGATGGCGCTCAAGCGGGCGCTTCGAAACCGTTCGATCTCGGTCGCTCACAGCCTGTCCCACCGGGCACCCGAGGACAAGCTGATCCCGCTGAAACTCTGGCAGCGCAGCCATGGCCGTTTCATCCGCGATCTCAATCTGCCGGCTAGCCCAGAGAAATATCTGCAGCGCCTCGAAGCAGGCCTGACCGCCGGGCTTGCGGCAATGGCCGAGGCTGTCGAAGCCGGCACAGTCGCGATCGATGGCGATGAACTTCGGCTGCCCCGCCGCCAGCCGGATCCGAAGGACCCTCGCGTCGAACCGGCACGCCAGGCGCTCGCGCGAGCCATCGGCGACGTTCAGTTTCCGGACGTTCTGATGGAGATCGATGGCCTGACCCGGTTTTCCTGGGTCCTGCTCGGACGTCCGGCCTGGTCGGAGCAGGAATTGGTGACGCTCTATGCCGGTCTGCTCGGCCTCGGCTCCGATCTTTCCGTAGCCGAACTCACCCGCATGGTGACGCCGGTCGCGGCCGACAGCCTCGGGCAGATGGTGCTCAGGATCGAAGCCGACGGGCGGCTCCGCGCAGCCAATGACGCGGTGCTGCGCTTCATGCGCGAGCACCGCGTGGCGAGCCTCTGGGGACGCGGTCTATTCGCCTCGGCCGACATGATGAGCCTGGAGGCAACGCGCTATCTCTGGTCGGCACGGCTCGACCCACGGCGGCGAACCTATGCGATCGGGACCTACGCCCATGTGCTCGACCAGTGGGGCATCCTATATGATCAGCCGATCGTCCTGAACCGCCGGCAAGCCGGTGCCGCTATCGAAGGCGCCTTGCGCCAACGTCAGGTTAATCAACTCGAGCGGGTCGCGGTCGACACGCATGGCTTCACACATTTTGCAATGGCGCTCGCCAAGTCCGTCAGCTTCGATCTGTGTCCGCGACTGGCCAGGCTGAAGAAACGCAGGCTCTACCTGCCAAAAGGGCTCGACGTTCCGCAGATCTTGCAGCCGATCGTCGCCGAAACCGTGTCCCGCCGCGCCATCGGCCGGGGCTGGGACGGATTTCTTCGGCTCGGTGCTTCGGTCAAGCACGGCTGGTACCCTGCGACGGAGGCACTCGACCGCTTCGGCTCCGCCGCCGCCGGCGATCCCGTCTACGAAACCGGTAACGCGCTGGGCAAGTTGCTCCGCACCCTTTATCTCTGTGACTATCTCAGCAACCCAGTATTCCGCACGGAAATTCTTGACTTGCTTAATCAGGGCGAGGCCGTCCATAGTCTTCAGCGCGCCATCCATAACGGAATGATCACCGCGAAACACGGTCGCACAACGGAGCAACTCGGCGCCATCTCGGGGGCCCTGACCTTGCTCGCAAACATCGTCATGGCCTGGAACACCCATCGCATCCAGGCCGTGATCGACCGGGCGCCGAGCGATCATCCCGACGATGTGCTGAGCCGGTTAGCGCCGATCGGACACAAGCACATCAACATGCGCGGCATCCTCACGTTCGATCTCGCGCGGTACAGCGTCCAGCCTGCTTCGCCCAGCATCTCTCGCCACCGAGACCGCCTATCGCAATGAAAAAAGCTAAATCGTGAGCTATATCAAAATGTTGTCGTGTCATGTGTCTTGCAACGCGTTGAAATAACGAGGTTTCCAGATCGGCACTTTTGGCACGGAGGTTACGACAAGGCCCTGTAGGTGTGGACAGACCGTTACGTTCTGTAGATATTAGCCCAAACTAACTGTAATGCGCGCTGTATCTGCGATTGTCGCGCGTAGCTGGGAGTTTATCCAGTTTTTACAATCAGCGCTTTCACGATCCGCTCCAGAATTTCGATCTGGTCCTCCCTCGGAGTTTTTGCCACCGAGCGACAGCGGCTTGCGCTTGGCCGGGACGGGTGGCGCGGCTGTCGGAATAGGCTGGTACACCGACACGGGCTGAGCCACAGCCGGCGGCGTAGGTTTCGGCTTGGTTACGTGGTGGCTTCACCTCATGCGCCAATGTTTGGTAGGCATGTGGGTGTGTGGACATGCGGGGATGTATTCCTGTGGGCTTTTTGTCACAGTGTCATGCGGCGATGCGGGCATGTGGCGATAGCTGCTTTTGGACATGGGGACATCCCGATACGACTATCTTTGAACCTGATTCGGGGGAACACAATGAAGATTGTCGCCGTCATCAGCCAGAAGGGCGGGGCAGGGAAGACGACCCTGGCTGTCCACCTGGCCACTGCAGCGGTGGCGACCGGGCGCACGGCCGCTATTATTGACCTTGACCCTCAAGCCACAGCCGCCAGTTGGGGTGACCGGCGCGCAGTTGACGCGCCTGAGGTCGTCAGCGGCCAAGCTGTGAGGCTGCCGGCGCTGATAAAAGCGGCAGAGGAAAACGGCGCTGACTTTCTGGTCCTGGACACGGCACCCAATGCTGACCAGACGGCATCGCTTGCTGCGCGTGCCGCTGACCTGGTCCTGATCCCCTGCCGGCCGGCGGCGTTTGACCTCGAGGCAATAGAGACGACCCTCCTGTTGGCCAAGTCTGCCGCTAAGCCGGCTTATGTCATCCTGAACGCGGTACCGCCGCGGAGCTCAATCGGAAAGGAAGCTTCGGGTGGTCTAGCTCAGCGGGGCGCTCAGGTTGCGCCGTGTTATCTTACCCATCGCGCCGCCTTTGCTCACGGCGTCATTGACGGCCGGACCGCCCAAGAGTTCGAACCTACTGGAAAGGCGGCGCAGGAAGTCGATCAGCTTTACAAGTGGCTATGTGGCGTTGTAGACATGCCCACACGTAGGCATACCAGAAAAGCCGCATGACCACATGCCCAAGCGTCCAAGCCTATTCGCCTCTAAGGCCGAAGAAACCGTTACTCCTCCGATAGCCGCGATCCCTTCGCCAGCTACCGAGAAGCCTGCCATCGCGCGCCCTCCGAGCCGAGCCGGTAAGCGGGTGTTATCGATCTATCTCGATCCAATGGCGTGGAAGCAGATCCGCCAACTGGCACTAGACATCGACACGTCGACGCAGGCCCTTGGTGAGGAGGCGATTAACCTGTTGTTCACGAAACACGGACTGAACCGAAGCGCTTAGTTTGGATGACGGCCCAATCCTTAACTGGCCGAAGGAGGGGTGAGAGGGTCCCTCGCTTACGCGACCCCCTGCCGGCGCTGAGAGGGCAGGGCTCACTTGCCCGCAGGCGGCAGCCGCTTCCCACACCGATATCCAATACAGCCGGTTTCCGTCAGGGCGATCCCCGCACTTGTTTGCCCCGGCACTAAGGCCAGCTAGTGCAGGAACGTCACCGCGGTACCACCCACCGCCAATCCCAAGGCTACGGCCACCATCAGCCAGGGCGAACCACCACCGGAACTCTCCGGCGGCAGTGCTGGCAAGCTGCCCGCCTGCCTGCTTCCTACGAGCACGCCCAAGCAAGTTTATCCACACCCTAAAGTTCAGATTCTCTTAACTTCATAAATTAGGACGAGAATCATGCCGAAGTTTCAATCTGTTATGGCTCGTAAACATGAGGAAACGGGCAACTGCCTATGAGAAAACGGGCGGACGGTTATGAGAAGGTGGGCGAGCGGATATGAGAAAACGGGCGGACGGAAAGAAAACTGAGCAATGCCGCGGCTCGCCATGGTGTTCAGTTATGAGGAAACGGGCGGACCTCATGACCGATCATGATATGAGTTGCAAATCGGTTCCTCTCATCGTATGGCGAGGATTAATGAGCCGGACCCTAGAACAGCGCAGCAATCCGGACGGCTACCCTAAGGCGGGCGAGCTGATCGAAATGACCGGCCTGGAGGACCTGGAAGCGTCGCAACGCGCCATCTCGAACTTGCTGTACCAGCACGCCCACGATAGCGGCCGGTTTACCGAACCGGATGCGGTCTTCGAAATCCCAATGGCCACTCTGCGGACGGCCCTATCCAAACATGAAAGCGGCGACCGCCTCCGAGAAAGCTTAGTCGCGTTGATGCGCGTCGTGGTTCGGGTCGGCTATGTGGGCAAGGACTGCGAGCAACGGATTATAATCGCCGGGCTGTTCAAGTTCTTTGACGTTGCCCGCAAGGATCTGTCGGCACGTTCCACGCTGCGCTACGGCATCTCTAGCGAGTTAATCGCTGTCCTTGAGCGCTCGCAGCGTTGGGGGCGCATCAAGGCAGAAGTCTTCTGTGCGATGAAATCCAAATATGCCATGGCGTTATATGAAATGCTCGAGCTGCGCCGGAACATGGATAGGTGCATCGAGACCTTCACTATCGAACGCTTCAGGGAAATGCTCGGCGTCAAGGTCGACACTTACAAGCTCGGACCCGATTTTCAGCGGTTTGTCATCGATCCAGCTACGTTGGAGGTAAATGGTCTGTCGGATCTTGGAGTCCAGATGCAAGTCGATCGAAAGCACAGCCGCGCCCCGATCCACGCCGTGACCATGGCTTGGTGGCGCAAGTCTCCGGAGGAGATGGCAGCGGCCGTGCGTGAACGGAACCGCTCGAAAGTCGGCCGCATGGCCAGGCTGAAGGGCACGGTGGAGACGGCAACGCCGCGTCTGGAGGCCCTTGCATGACCGTCACGCTGCGGACGTCTCATCGATAGCCTACCCCCGTAAACCATACAGAGGTTCTATTCCGTGAATCATTCTGACATCGTCGAGAAGCGAGCCGAGCGGTGGAGGCCGTAGTGTAGACAATTATTGATGCCCTTGAAGCGGGCGACGAAGTTCGCGACAACGCCGACTGACGGGACGGACTATTCCGACCGTCTGAAACGCTCTAAACTAACCGCCTCTCATAGCAAGGCACCGCTTCGTCAGTGCGATATGCTGAGGAATCAAGGCTGAGCGCCATAGTTTGGGGATTTGTTGGAGAAGAGCCATGAAACGCAAGATGGCGACGGGTCTCACGGGCCTTTACGTTGGCATTGCCATCGGCCTGGCGATGCTCGGTGGCTCAATTGCTGTCGCCGCCACGCCGCCAAAAGCAACGATCAGTGAAGACGCACGTGTTGCTCTTGCACAGATGGGCAAGACGCTGCTCGCCAAAGAATTCTCGTTTCGGGGTAAAACTATCCGGCCCTATGCAGACGAGAACGGTGTGCTGCTGCATATCGAGCACGACTTCAAGATCACGGTTCGTCGGCCGGATCGGTTGCTGATCGACGTTAACGGCGATGATGGACCGCGCAAGCTGTTCTACGACGGCAAGACCGTCGTCCTCGCGCTCGATGCCGCCGGCAGCCAGTACGCGACCCTGCCGGTTCCCGACACCATCACGATGATGATGCACGTTGTGATGGGTCGCTTCGGGCTCGACTTTCCTTTGGCCGACTTTCTCACCGACGCGCCTGACAAGGCATTCTTGTATGGCGTCACGTCCGGCCGTGAGGTCAACAAGGTGACGATCGACGGCGTACTATGCGTCCACCTGATGTTTTCCCAACCGCCAGGCATCGCACTGGAACTTTGGCTTGAGGCCGACCGCGGCGTGCCGCGAAGACTCATCGTCACCGACAACGATTTGCCCGATAAGCCGAACTTCATCGCCGAGATGTCCGATTGGGACTTCGCCGAGCATCCGGCCGATGCAGACTTTGCTTTCGCTCCACCAAATGGCGCCAAGGAGATGGACTTCGGCGCAGCTCTCAGCGAACAGCACGCAGGAGCTCCACAATGAACCGCTTCATTCGGATCTCGCTCGCTGCTTTGATTGGCTTTGCCGCTCCTTTGCAGGCATTCGGCTGGGGAACTGTGACCGGTGCGCGCGGCGGCACCGCCACTACTGGTCCGAGGGGGGCCGGCTACGCGCAAGGTCCGAATGGCGCCACCGCGGCGCGCGGCCCAAGGGGCGCCGGCTACGCGCAAGGTCCGAATGGCGGTACGGCCTACCGCGGTCCTGCCGGCGCCGGTGCCGCCTACGGCCCGAATGGCGCTGCGGCTGTGCGAGGCCCCTACGGTGGCGCTGCTGCCGTCGGTCCGTACGGTGGAACCGCGTACCGTGCGCCCGTTTATGGCGGCCCGGTTTATGCCGGCGCTGTCTACAGGCCATGGGTCGCGGCACCCTATTACGGTGCCGTCGTGGCGGGCGTGACACTTGGCACCGTAATCGCTGCCGCGACGCCACCGCCCCCACCGTCACCAGCCTTGTGCTGGTTCTGGTCGAGCCCGGCGCACACGCAAGGCTACTGGGACTACTGTGCCCGATAGGTGACGAAAGCCTGAGGGAATGCGGTCTTTTCACCCGTGTAAGGCCTATTTTACGGATTTGCTGACACGCCTCGTCAACGGCTGGCCGCAAAAACGCATCGACGAGCTGATGCCGTGGAACTGGCAGCCCGACCACCCATCCTGAAGCCGCTGACGGCCGAAGGGTGGCAGAGCATCGCTTACGTCAAACCTTATTTTAGCGCTTACGCCAAGTAGAGCCTTCACCCTTCCGAGGGGCGCGTGGCGCCACCCTTCCGCGCGGAGTGTCACATGAAGCAGTCACAGGCTGCGGGAACGTTCAGTTACAGCGGCTCTTGCCGTTATACTGCTACTCGGGCTTTGCTCGTTTAGTTCTGCCCAACCGAGCGAAGGAAGCAAGCCGCCGGTCTGTCAGGACAACACCCCGCACAAGGTGCAATTTGTTACGGTCGCTCCCGCCGTGAAGCTGGAGGTGTTGGATTGGGGCGGTTCGGGGCGTGTGATGGTGTTGCTCACGGGGTTGGGCGGCCGCGATCCTCGGCGACCGCTGGCCTGAGTTCCGCGGATGATCGATGCCGCGACGTCGGCGGCGCATCCGTTCGACATTATCCTCGTGCACTCGATTTCGGGTTTTCCGCGTTCAACGCGCTGCAAAACTTATGCATGCACACATCTTTAGCGGGTGGATCTCCGCCATCAGCGGGCGACGAGCCAAGAGGGACTGGGTTGAGCGTCCCTCTAGTGGCGCCCTACGCGATTAACCGGGCCACCGCGATTCGCAGGTGTGCCGGGGAGCACCTCGGGTCCCGCTGCGCCACCGCCCACGCCGGGGGCAGCGCCGACCCCCGGCGCGCCAACGCCGGGCGCGGGATGCAACGTAGCTCCCGGTCTTGCAACGCATCCCTTCGGCACGCCGATGTAGGTACAGTAGACGACCGCCTCCGCAGGTGCGGCAGTGATCGCCGTCAGTCCAGCGAGGAGTGCGAAAGTCGGGATGATGCGTCCCGTCATGGGCTTTTCCTTTGCTAAATCATGACAGCGCGAAAGATGGCCGGAAACAATTGCATGCCTTCGCACCTGCGGGATGAGTTTTTGGATGCAGTGCCCCGCGCCGCTGCGGTCGCATAAGGGCACGGCCCGAGGGCGAACAGGGATCGAAGCGTAGCGTGCGGACGTGTAAGGTCGAACGGAACCCGTCAGAGAGGAGAGCGGCCCCATGACTACGCCCCGCGTTGGCAGAAAAGGGGGGCAAAACAATCGTTCCGACGATTGCAAAGGCATTGCCCGCCGCGATTTGATCCTGAGCGGCGGTTCGCTGCTCGCTGCATCGACCCTCATAGGAGGGGCATTGATCACGGCCGATGCCCAGGCGACTGCTGCAGCTTCGAACGGTGTTCCTGCCGATCTGATCGGCGACATCGCGACCAGCGCCTACATCTACGCCTATTCGCTCATTCTCATGGAAATGACCCGCCGGGTCAGCACCAATGTCGCCGACACTCGAACGTTCGGCAGGGCGCCGATGAACCAGTTTGCGAATTTGCCGGCATTTCCTGACGCCACTTACACGGATGTTGTGCGGCCGAACGTCGACACGCTCTATTCGCTGATGTGGTTCGACGTGTCGCAGGAACCGCTGCTGATCAGCGTGCCGGATTCGGGGGGGCGCTTCTATATGCTCGAGATGTGCGACATGTGGACTGACGTGTTCGACAGCCCGGGCAAGCGCACGACCGGGACAAGTGCGCAGTTGCTGTCGCCGCGCTCATTGCCAGCAGACCGCTTCCCACCTCCGGCGCGAGTTTGAGATGACCGTGCCGCTCCATTGACTCAACGAGGATAGGTATCAACGGTCGCAACCGCTTGCCGCATACCCGGTCCGACGCCTCCCAAACCAAGATCAGCGCCTCGCGCACGGCGTCGTCATAAACCCTACGTCTCCGACGAGGGCCGGAGGGCTCACTGCCAATCCGAAGCAGACGCATCGCATGCTTGCGATGCAGACCGCTCACCGCTGTGAACTCGTCCAAAATGCGGCTGCGATCTTTGCGAGCGGACCGGGCGTACCGCTCCGCCACCACCGCCACCAACTCATCCCGTGTCGCCATGCTGATCCGCCTCATGCTCGCCCCCGCCGAACCCCGGCGGGGAGCAAATTACGTGAGGCAACAGACCGACACTGGGGAGCATTTCAGGTGAGGCGATGCGCGGGCGCGCGACAAAAAAGTGACGCATCACGGTTCACCCCTATCGCCGACGGATGATCTGCTGACGCCTGGCTCGCCGATGAGTGCGAGCGACGCAGCCGCTCCGGAGGATCGGCCTCGGCGAACGATCACGCACTGTCATTGGTGTGGTCGCCGGTGCCCGCAATTCGTCCGCCAGGGTTTTCTGCGCCGCCGCGGTCACCACCGAGACCGGC
The DNA here is from genome assembly GCA_963772355.1 of uncultured Alphaproteobacteria bacterium. Classification (GTDB taxonomy): domain Bacteria; phylum Pseudomonadota; class Alphaproteobacteria; order Acetobacterales; family Acetobacteraceae; genus Rhodopila. The sequence goes on from CAVYXX010000110.1 coordinate 63,988, forward strand.
TGTAGCGCGACCCAACCGGATGGGACCCGAAGATGGTGACGCCGCCTGACATCGAGGCACAGATCCTGCGCTTCTATCACGCCGAGCAGTGGACGATGGGCACCATCGCGCGTCAGCTGCACATCCATCACAGCGTGGTGCGGCGGGTGCTGGCGCAAGCCGGGTTGCCGCGGGTCGGACCACCGCCGCGCCCGTCGAAGATCGACGCGTATCTGCCGTTCATCCGCCAGACGCTGGAGAGCTTCCCGACGCTGAACGCCAGCCGCTTGTATGTCATGGCTTACGGACGCGGCTATCGCGGCAGCCCTGATCACTTCCGCCACTTGATCGCCTGCCACCGGCCGCGCCCCAAAGCCGAGGCGTATCTACGTTTGCGCACGCTTCCCGGGGAAGAGGACAAGTTGACTGGGGACTATGCCGGGCCCGGCATAGTCCCCACTATGCCGACTCCGGGACTATGCCGAGCATCGTGGACACGGCGGAGTTATCTGCCCAACTGACAATACTTGGGTCGGCATAGTTTTTTGCTCCTTCCAGCTTCGGAAGGAGAGCGAGAATGCAACCGAACGACGACAGATTGTGGACCTTGGCGCGAGACCCCGAGGGACCACTGGTGGGATACCTTGATACTTTTGCGAGATGGCTTAACGAACAAGGCTTCGAACGTCACTGGCTGGGTCGCCAAGTTCGGGCTGCAGCCCAGTTCAGTCACTGGCTCCAGTCTGAGCACATCGCTGCAGAAGCCCTGACTGACGAACATCGCGGCGTTTTCTGAAGGAGCCCGTACACCAGGGATGGGTTCGGCAGGGTGCGGCTGCCACGCTGCGACGGTTGATCGATTTGCTTCGTCGGTTGGGTGTTTGCGGCGTGCCGAGCGCTATCAGCGAGCCGACGCCGATCGAACAGATAGTTGCGGCATATGCCAGTTACTTACGGAAGGAACAGGGGCTGTCCACCAGGACGTTGGCCCAATATTGTCCGTTTGCTGAAAGTTTTCTGTCTGAGCGATTTGGAATCGGGCCCGTTAATCTCGCTACTCTTCGCGGCCTGGACGCCATAAAGTTTGTCCAACAACAGGCAGCTCGCCTTAGTCCGGCCCGGGCCAAGGCCGCGACAATAGCGTTGCGTTCCTTTCTCCGCTACGTCCGCTTTTGCGGAGAGACCCGGTTTGATCTAGCCGCTGCGGTTCCGACCGTACCCAATTGGTCGATGACCGCCATACCGAGGGCGATCGCCCCGGAGCACCTTCGGGCGGTCATTGCAAAGTGCCCGCATGATACGCCGATTGGACGGCGCGACTATGCGATCCTGCTGCTGCTGGCCCGCCTCGGCCTGCGATCCTGCGAAATCGTCGCGCTGACCTTGGACAGCATCGACTGGGAGGCCGGTTCCATTGCGGTGGTCGGCAAGGGGGACCAAGCCGCGGTCTTACCGTTGCCAACCGACGTCGGCGAAGCGATTGCTCAATATTTGCAATGGGGACGTCCGGTCAGCAACTGCCGGGCATTGTTCCTACGCGTCTGCGCGCCGATCCGCGAACTTGGCGCACCACAAACCACTACCGTTATGAACCCCGCCCGGCGGCGGTGGCGCGCGGCAACGAAAAAGGCCGCGTGGAAAGAGCCATACGTTACGCACGTGATGCGTTCTTCGCCGCTGGTACTTTCACCGATCTCGATGATCTCAATGCCCAGGCCGAGACCTGGTGCAACGGGCTGGCCGCCGACCGGCGCTGTTGTCGCGAAAGGCGGGTTCGTACCTGCTCCAACCCCAGGCTTCGCAGCCAATCTGCGATATCCATGCGGCGCCTTCCCGTATGGCGGCATGATGATCGCCGCAGCGGAGACTTGTCCAGCGCAAGAGGGGCGGACGGCCTTGGCAGTTCTACGGACCGACCGCCGCCCTGACCCTCGGTAACCACCATCGGGAAACGTAACGTCCTTCTCTGATTGTGGTGTCACCCTGTCGATCGCTTTGGGCGCCGCGGTTTATCCCATAGCGGCGCAGCCGTGGCAGCCCGCCTACGCCGGCGTGTCTGTTCCGGTGCGCTGGTTTGTTGCAAACCGCCTACACGCCGCCCTACCCCACTCCAGCGCGCTGCACGTAGGCGATTACCGACGGGTTGCCGACGAAGTATCCGGATCGCGCAGCGCGATAAGGGGTAAGTTGAAGCGCTGGCCGGTGATGAGGCCGCTGCCGCCCGCGGCGAGCGATATCAGAAATTTTCAAAGAGTTATTGACGTGGGTCGCAAAGGGGATTGATGGTTCTTTCCGTTGGATGAGCACGCTTTTCTCGCCGCCCAGGCGATCCGGTCGTCATCGGAAAGGGTAGCCATGCACATTGCTCGGCGTAATTTCTTTCAGCTTTACGCGGCCGCAACGGCAATGCCCGCAGCTGCGTATACCCAGCCAAAACAGCCCACCCGGATCGGTGTGTTAGGTGACATGAACGGTCCCTACGCGGATTTTGCCGGGCCAGGGGCAGTAATCGCGGCAGGCCTCGCCGCCGAAGAGGTCAATGCAGGCACGAAGTTTCCGTCGGTCGAAATCCTCTCCGCCGACCACCAGAATAAGCCAGATCTCGCCGTATCCATCGCGCGAAGCTGGATCGACATCCAAGGCGTAGACGCAATCGTGGAATGCGCAACCTCAGGCTCAGCGCTCGCCCTGCAACCGCTGATGCGGGAGAAGGAACGCATTCTGCTCTTATCCGTCTCCGGTAGCTCCGACATCACCAACAAAGCGTGCTCGCCGTTCGGGTTCCACTTCAACTGCGACACCTTCGCGCTGGCCCGCAGCACCGGGGGTGCCTTGACGAAATCAGGTGCCGACACCTGGTTCTTCATCACAGTCGACTATGCCTTCGGCCATGCGCTCGAACGCGACACGACGCGATTTGTAAACGAGGCCGGTGGCAAGGTCTTGGGCTCGGTACGGCATCCGCTCAACACCGCCGATTTTTCGAGCTATCTCCTGGCCGCTCGGGCGTCAGGCGCGAAGGTGGTCGCGTTTGCCAATGCGGGCACGGATGCTCAAAACGTTATCAAGCAGGCCAGCGAGTTCGGCCTTCAGCAGAGCGGACAGCGTCTAGCGGCTCTGCTGTTATTCATCACTGACGTGGTGGCGCTGGGCCTTACAACGACCCAAGACTTGGTTCTGTCGACATCCTTTTACTGGGACCTCAACAACTCTACGCGAGGCTGGACCAAGCGTTTTCGACAGCACAAGGACCGCGTGCCGACTATAAATCAGGCGGCTGTCTATGCCGCGGTGCGCCACTATATCCGCGCCAGCCAGAATACCAGCCGGGACGCAAAGCTTATCGCTACGGCCATGCGCGCGCTCCCTGTGAACGACATGTACAATGACACCGTCCGCATCCGCGATGACGGGCGCGTGCTGTCGAAGATGTATCTGATGCAGGTCAAGTCGCCGACGGCATCTGCCTATGCCGACGATGTTTACAAGATGCTCTCCACAACGCCCGGCGAGGAGGCGTTCCGGCCGCTCACTGAAAGTCAGTGCAACTTGATACGGACGTAGCCCTTCGCTGAGGCGGCTCGGCGGACGAAGTGTGATTCGGATGGAGAATTTTCGCCTTGGCGCTGCCCGCTGGCCTGCCGTTCACACATTTCAGGGCACTATCCGGGGTCAGGATGCTGGATCAGGGTCGTCAGCCGGCTCGATCAAAGACCCCCCCGAGAGGTCGACCTCGATCGCCAGTTGTCGGTCGTGGGATCACCGGGCGCCGGAACCGCCGTTGCCGGAAACCGGAGGGAACGGGGGGACGAGCAACGAAGGTCTGCTAGACGCTCGTGTTGAGCCAGGTAACCCCTGTCCACCTATGGTCTGCTGTGTAGACTGGCTACCAGGGCGTGTGGGCTGCGACCGAGGCTCGGGTAACCTGAAGAGTGTAAAATGTTGTCACAGCGATGGGGGCTGACAGAAGACATCGACAAAACAATCTGTTACGCCTCAGTGGCTCGCAGCCCCGACGCGCCCCGCTCGAAATGCAGTCGGCGATTTCAGCTGGGTGTCCATAAATGGTTTCGCCGATCGTGGCAGGCGGCCTTAATGATTTCAAAGGCTTAATGGCCGTGCCTCGATGTCCGCTCGAGATCGGTCGGCACCATCTCTGTCTCCTACGAGCGATGCCGTAGTATTGCGGCGTATTTTTTTGTCGGCATGCCGAATATCGTATCGACAGCGCGCGATGCTGTATAGATGCGATAAATCAACGAAACTGCTGGAGCATTTTTAGACATAGGTATACGTTCCGGCATCAAAGCGGAGATATGTTTCTGATTTTGCTATATTTTTCCAGCGCGGTAGGGCGGTGATTACGGCGATAGCTGACGACGCCCCCACCTCCACCCCCCGTCAGGGTCGACTAGCTGCTGGTCGAGGGGCGGTAAGCATCATCGGCCAGGTATACTCCACCCCATGGGCTTACGCTTGGTTATGCGCCTGGCTTCCGCTTCCGCGTGTGGTGCGGATGCATCGCTCTCACGCCTGGGCAGGTGCAGCACGGTAAGGTTGTCAGAACCAGACGACCAAACACACGTCTATCTGTAGTGGCGCGCAAGAATAAACGGCCCGACGCGCAATAGATGACTGGCGGCGCACGACTGCCGCTTTCGACCCCAAGCGGCCATAGCCTCATTTGGGTATACGCCAGCGAGGCGTCGGCATGAGACACTTTCCACGCCTCAATAGGGTTACTTGCGGCATTCTGGGACGCTGGCATCCCAGCGTCTTGACCCTATTGGCGCAAGAACCGCCGACTTCCGGCGAGATATCGGACGCCGAGCGCTGCGAGTTATCTATTGCGCGTCCGTCTCACCGAATGTGCGTTGTGTCTCAACGATTGTGCGTCGGACGCCCGCTTCCGTCTCAGATAATGTGCGCTGGAAAGGGCCATCTATTGCGCGTCGGGCCGTTTATTATTGCGCGCCGCTACAGTTAAGTCGAAAAGCACGTTCAATCAGACGCGTTTCTGGGGTCCAGGTTGCACGGATTTCCGCCGATTTTGGCTTTCAGAATCCCCTTTCAAAACCACGTCCAAAGGCAATCGGAATATGGAAGGGTCATGACGCGCTCAAGCAAACATCTCGCGTCTGACTCTCTGGGGCGCTAGACTTACGCCAAAGCGGCAGGCCCCCGCGCTGATTTCATCGACAAATGTGGCCGAAGGGGAGAAGCGAATGAGCTATCATGTCAGCGTGGCGGCGGCTCTCGTGGCGATGATGGCGCTGAGCACCGACGCCGGTGCGATGGTCTATTGCAAGTCCGTCGGCGTACCGAAGGGGTGCGTCGCGCGGCCTGGCGCTCCTGGCGTCGGGGTCGCACCAGGCGTCGGCGCGGGCGCTCCTGGCGTCGGGGTCGCACCAGGCGTCGGCGCGGGCGCACCAGGCGTCGGCGCGGGCGCTCCTGGCGTCGGGGTCGCACCAGGCACACCGGCGAACCGGGGCGGTCCGGTCAACCGCGTCGGGCGGCATTGACCCGACCGTTTGCCTGCCACCGCATGCGTCACCATACTGCCCGCCATGAATCGAACGGCGTTATTGAGACTGTCACATCCCGGGGTCACAACGCGACAAACTAAACGACAAATCCCCGGATTTTCTCTTTCAAAACCCTCTTTCAGAATCGAGTTCAAAGGCAAGCGGCATCTGAAACCCTCAGTGAGAGGGGGTAATCAGACGCGTCTCGCCTTAGACCCCATGTCCGTTTGGCGGACGGGGCGACCCGTCTCACTTAAGTATGCCGGAAACGAGGGTTGCGCTGGATAGGCCGGCGCCGAGCCTCAGGCATAGCGGAGACGGGTCATGGAAGAGACTACCATGTTTATTGGCCTCGACGTCCATAAGGCGACGATCGCGGTGGCGATCGCTGAAGGCGGCCGACGAGAAGCAGCACGTTACTTTGGCGAGATCGAAAATACTTCGGCGGCATTAAGTAAGTTGGCGAAGAAGTATAGACGAGCGAACGCCAGACTTAGCTTTTGCTATGAGGCCGGCCCTTGCGGCTACGGTGTTTATCGTCACCTCGTCGGCCTTGGCCACGAGTGCTTGGTGGTCGCGCCGTCGCTGATCCCAAAGCGCGCGGGCGACCGGGTGAAGACCGACCGTCGGGATGCCGTCACGCTGGCACAGCTCCATCGGGCGGGAGAGTTGAGCGCCGTTTGGGTTCCGGACGCGGCACACGAGGCCATGCGCGACTTGGTCCGGGCACGGCTGGTCGCGGTGCGCGGTCTCCGCCGGGCGCGACAGCAGTTACTCGGCTTTTTGCTGCGACACGGTCTCGTCCATACTGGCAAGGCCTGGACGCGAACGCATCGGCACTGGCTGACGACCCTACGCTTTGACCATCCGGCGCAGCGGATTGTTTTCCAGGACTACATGCACGCGGCGCAGGACGCCGAAAAGCGGAGGGACGCCTTGACCGAGCAGATCCGCGAATTGATCCGGAATGGTCGATGGCGCCGGTAGTGACGGCCCTGCAGGCGTTGCGCGGCATGGCAATGGTCGTCGCCGTCACCTTGGTCGCCGAAGTCGGGGATCTCACGCGCTTCGCCAACCCGCGCGATCTGATGTCGCATCTGGGATTGGTGCCCTCCGAGCATTCGAGTGGGGCAACGACCCGTCGGAACGGCCTCACGAAGACCGGCAACGCCGAAGCACGGCGGGTCATGGTGGAGGCGGCGTGGACCTACCGACTGCCCGCCCGCGTGGGTCGCATCCTCCTGGACCGCCTGGAGGGGCTGCCGGTGGAGATACGTGACATCGCATGGAAGGCGCAGGTCCGGCTGTGTGCCCGCTACCGGCGCCTGGCGGCCAAGGGCAAACCGCTCCCGCTCGTCGTGGCTGCGATCGCCCGCGAACTGCTGGGCTTCGTCTGGGCCATCGCCCGTCAGGTCGGCGCAGCGAAAGCCGCCTGACGGCCCAATCCATCGCAACCGACAACAGAGGAGCGCACCACACCAGTAGGTATCACTGACGCCCAAGGCCGGAGGCGGGGCAACGGTCAGGAGAATCCCCGGGCACGCTATGAGCCGGATCCGTCCGACGCTCGATCTTAGACAGGGGCAGCTCCGCGACGAACCCAGGTCATGCGGTAGCCAACCCGCGCATCAGAGATGATCAACCGTCGTCACACAGCCCCGCCTCCTGCCATGGGCGGCAGTCACAGAATTCCCAACATCGGCAAAACCGGTGAGCGCGTTGTCGCGTCCAGCCGCCTTGAAAACGGACATGAGAGCGTGCAGTTTTGTACAAATCGTGTGGTGACCCCTAACGCCTGCCGTGTGTCCAAACTACTGGTGGCAGAACACACGCTGAATGCTGCACTGAGGAGCGCTGAGACGGAGAAGCAATGAGTCACCGCCGCTCCGGTGACCGTCACGGCGCGTTCGAACGCCCGTTGACAGGTCTTGGATGCGACCACCTCTTCCCATTTTTCAAACTTCATTTTATTCCGGCTCACTACGTCCTAATCGAAGACAGCGGAGCGCGGACCTCGCGCTTCCTTTAATCATGGAGGAACGTCATGCCCAAGGATGCAACGTCATCAGGGGGGCCGCCTGGATCAACGTCACCAGGCGTATGTCTGGGAACGTCGTCACGACGCCTCAGCTATCTCAGGGGGTTTCGCCCTCACCGCAGGCCGGTTCGCCAAGCGTAGGCTCCGGAAATGGCGCCACTACCGTTTTCTCATACTCAGGGAAGTTGCAAACTTTTACCGTGCCTACAACTGGCACCTATGACATCGTTGCTGAAGGAGCTCAGGGCGGGTTTTCAGATAGCGAAAGTATCCCGGGCAAGGGCGCCGAGGTTGGCGGAGACTTTCAACTGACGGCTGGGGAGATGCTGAATATCGTTGCTGGTGGCCAAGGCCAGCAGGCGATTTACTCTGGTGGCGGAGGTGGTGGTTCCTTTGTGTATCCAGCCAATGCTCTTGGTCAGCCTCTTCTCGCGGCCGGAGGCGGTGGAGGTGCAGGTGCCATTTCGGCACCGGGAGGCGACGGGCAGGCTGGAACTACCGGGTCGAATGCCGCCAACGGCCCTTCGGGGATCACCTTGGGGGGCTTGGGAGGTACCAACGGCACGGGCGGTGGCGGCGGCGATGGCACCGCTAACGTGATGACGGACATCCAGACGCCGCAGGTGGCGGCGGCGGCGGATACTTTACGTCGGGAGAGAACGGGACTGGCGGCAACTCG